>CANMVD010000022.1 GCA_947501275.1 uncultured Tateyamaria sp. | reverse complement strand
TCTACTATTCTTTCCCCTGCACTGTACCCCCCAATCCCCCCTTTTCTTTTAAAATTGTGGATGAATACTGCCATTTGTCTCAAGATCTAGTTACGCCAAGCTTAAAAAAGCACCGACTCGGTGCCACTTTTTCAAGTTGATAACGGACTAGCCTTATTTTAACTTGCTATTTCTAGCTCTAAAACAAACAAGAGCCTGGAGAGTGCGGTGTTTCGTCCTTTCCACAAGATATATAAAGCGATCGTGTATCGATCGT
>CANMVD010000021.1 GCA_947501275.1 uncultured Tateyamaria sp. | reverse complement strand
ATGGCAAAGGAAAAGTTTGAGCGTAACAAGCCGCACGTTAACATTGGCACGATTGGGCATGTTGACCACGGCAAGACGACGCTGACGGCGGCGATTACGAAGTACTTTGGCGACTTCCAGGCCTATGACCAGATTGACGGCGCGCCCGAAGAGAAAGCGCGTGGGATCACGATCTCGACCGCGCACGTGGAATACGAGACCGAAGCGCGTCACTACGCGCACGTCGACTGCCCCGGCCACGCCGACTACGTCAAGAACATGATCACCGGTGCGGCGCAGATGGACGGCGCGATCCTGGTTGTGAACGCGGCTGACGGCCCTATGCCACAGACTCGTGAACATATCCTTCTCGGCCGTCAGGTTGGCATCCCGACGATGGTTGTCTTCATGAACAAAGTGGACCAGGTCGACGACGAAGAGCTGCTTGAGCTGGTTGAGATGGAAATCCGCGAGCTGCTGGACAGCTACGAGTACCCCGGCGACGACATCCCTGTCATTCCCGGTTCGGCTCTGGCCGCGATGGAAGGCCGTGACAACGCGATCGGCGAAGACGCAATCCGCAAGCTGATGGCGGCTGTGGACGAGTGGATCCCGACACCTGAGCGTGCGATCGACCAGCCCTTCCTGATGCCCGTCGAAGACGTGTTCTCGATCTCCGGTCGCGGCACCGTTGTGACCGGCCGTGTGGAGCGTGGCGTGATCAACGTGGGCGACGAGATTGAAATCGTCGGCATCAAGGACACGCAGAAAACGACCTGCACAGGCGTGGAAATGTTCCGCAAGCTGCTGGATCGTGGTGAAGCGGGCGACAACATCGGCGCCCTGCTGCGCGGTATCGACCGTGAAGCGGTTGAGCGTGGCCAGGTTCTGTGCAAGCCGTCGAGCGTGACGCCGCACACCAAGTTCGAAGCCGAAGCCTACATCCTGACCAAGGAAGAGGGTGGCCGTCACACGCCGTTCTTCGCCAACTACCGTCCGCAGTTCTACTTCCGTACGACGGACGTGACAGGCACGGTTCAGCTGGCCGAGGGCACCGAGATGGTCATGCCAGGCGACAACGTGTCGTTCGGTGTTGAGCTGATCGCGCCAATCGCGATGGAAAACGGCCTGCGCTTCGCGATCCGCGAAGGCGGCCGCACCGTCGGCGCCGGCGTCGTCTCCAAAATCACAGAGTAAG
>CANMVD010000020.1 GCA_947501275.1 uncultured Tateyamaria sp. | reverse complement strand
CGTCAGGGGTTTTGGGACCAATGGCGGCCTGAACTAAGCAAGAGTTTGGCTCATCTTGTTGGATTGATTATGCGGCGTGTTTGCGGTGATGCAAGCGCCGTGCTTCGAGTGTTTTTCGTTTGATCCTTTCGCGTTGTTTCAGAATGATTTTGTCCCGGCCGAAGTAGGCGTCGGCGGGTGTGACGTTGTTGATGCTCTCGTGTAAGCGCTGGTGATTGTAGTGATCGACAAAGTCCGTGATCTGCGCCTCGAGATCGCCTGGCAGGAAGTAGTTTTCGAGCAGGATGCGGTTCTTGAGGGTCTGATGCCAACGCTCGATCTTGCCCTGGGTCTGCGGATGGTATGGCGCACCACGTGAGTGCTTCATACCTTTGCCATGCAGCCATTCAGCCAGATCCCCCGAGACATAACTTGAGCCGTTGTCGCTGAGCAGGCGTGGCTTGTGAACGACATGCACCTGATCGCAGCCTGATGCCTGTAACGCCAATTCCAGCGTGTCCGTCACATCTTCCGCCCGCATATTTGTGCAAAGCTTCCAGGCGATGATGTAGCGGCTGTAATCGTCGAGGACCGTGCTGAGATAGAACCACCCCCAGCCGATCACCTTGAGATAGGTGAAGTCGGTCTGCCAAAGCTGGTTGATGGCCGTTGTCTTGTGCTGGAACTCATCGGCTGCTTTCAGAACGATGAAGGCCGGGCTGGTAATCAGATCATGGGCCTTGAGTGTCCGATATACAGTAGATTCCGACACAAAGTAGCGTTCTTGGTCCGTGAACTTCACCGCCAACTCGCGTGGCGACAACTCTGTTTCCTGCAGCGCAAGGTCGACAACCTTGCGCTTCACTTCGGTGGGCACCCGGTTCCAGACGTGCTTTGGCTTGGGAGAGCGATCCTGCAACCCAGCCTCTCCGCGTTGTAGATACCGATCATACCAACGGTAGAATGTCGTCCGTGGGATACCCAGCTTAGCCAGTGTTCGACGCGCTGACAGATGGCTTTCCTCGACCAGGCGAATGATCTCCAGCTTCTCAGATGCGACATACCTCATTCGTCGCCGCCCCCATCCCCGAGCATGCTTTTTTTGAGAAGACGCAGCTCAAGCGTCTGTTCAGCGACCACTTCCTTGAGGTCCTTTGCTTCACGGCGCAGTTCTTTGACCTCATCACTGTTCGCAGCACGCGCTGTGTCCCCGGCCAGACGCTTCTTCCCGGCTTCCATGAAGTCCTTGGACCATTTGTAATACAGACCCTGGGAGATGCCCTCGCGGCGGCACAGCTCCGCTATACTGTCCTCGCCCCGCAGCCCATCCAGCACGATCCGGATCTTCTCTTCGCTGGAATACTGCTTGCGCGTGGCACGCTTGATGTCTTTGACGATCTTCTCGCCGGGGCTCTTCGTTGTCTTTCTCATCGTCCACTCCTCAGTGGCTACGATGAGCAACAAACACTCTCTTAGCAAATCACCCTAAATGGACCCATAGGCGCCGACGTCAGACA
>CANMVD010000019.1 GCA_947501275.1 uncultured Tateyamaria sp. | reverse complement strand
GAAGCATCATGGCTTATAAGAGCGATATTGAGATTGCGCGCGACGCGGATAAGAAGCCGATCCAGGAGATTGGGGCCAAGCTGGGGATTTCGAGCGATGATCTTCTGCCCTATGGCCACGACAAGGCGAAGGTCAGCCAGAGCTTTATCAATTCGGTGCAGGATCGCGACAATGGCAAGCTGATCCTTGTGACCGCGATCAACCCGACACCTGCGGGCGAGGGCAAGACGACCACGACCGTGGGTCTTGGCGATGGTCTGAACCGGATTGGCAAGAACGCCTGTGTGTGTATCCGCGAGGCGTCCCTTGGGCCGAACTTTGGCATGAAGGGCGGTGCTGCCGGGGGGGGCTATGCGCAGATTGTGCCGATGGAAGAGATGAACCTGCACTTTACCGGGGACTTCCACGCAATCACCTCGGCGCATTCGCTGCTGAGTGCGATGATCGACAACCACATCTACTGGGGCAATGCGCTTGAGATCGACACCCGCCGCGTGGTGTGGCGGCGTGTGGTGGACATGAACGACCGCGCCCTGCGCCAGATCACCGCGTCTTTGGGCGGTGTGGCCAATGGCTTCCCGCGCGAGGCGGGCTTTGACATCACCGTGGCCTCCGAGGTCATGGCGATCCTGTGCCTGGCCAAGGATCTGCAGGATCTGCAGAAACGTCTGGGCGACATGATCGTGGCCTATCGGCGCGACCGCAGCCCGGTCTTTGCGCGTGACATCAAGGCCGACGGCGCGATGACCGTCCTGCTCAAGGATGCGATGCAGCCCAACATCGTGCAGACGCTGGAAAACAATCCCGCCTTTGTGCATGGCGGTCCGTTTGCCAATATCGCGCATGGCTGCAACTCGGTGATTGCCACAACCACGGCGCTGAAACTGGCGGATTACGTGGTGACCGAAGCCGGATTTGGTGCCGATCTGGGCGCTGAAAAGTTCATGAACATCAAGTGCCGCAAGGCCGGTCTGTCACCTGCCGTGGTGGTCTGCGTGGCCACGGTGCGGGCGATGAAGATGAACGGCGGTGTGGCCAAGGCGGACCTTGGCGCGGAAAATGTCGATGCGGTCAAGGCGGGCTGCCCGAACCTGGGCCGTCACATCGAAAATCTCAAGAGCTTTGGCGTGCCTGTGGTTGTGGCGATCAACCACTTTGTTACGGATACGGACGCCGAAGTGCAGGCGGTCAAGGATTTTGTGGCCGCACAGGGCGCCGAGGCGATCCTGTCACGGCACTGGGAACTGGGCTCGGAAGGCTCGGCGGATCTGGCAACCAAAGTGGCCGAACTGGCCGATGCGGGGACAGCGGATTTTGCGCCGATCTACCCCGACGAGATGCCACTGGCCGACAAGATCCAGACCATCACGCAAAAGATCTACCGTGCGGACGGGGCGGTGATGGATCAGAAGATCCTCGATCAGCTCAAGTTGTGGGAAGATCAGGGCTACGGCCACCTGCCGGTCTGTATGGCCAAAACGCAGTATTCCTTCTCGACGGACCCGACCCAGCGTGGCGCGCCCACAGGGTTCACGGTGCCTGTGCGCGAGGTGCGCCTGTCGGCGGGTGCTGGGTTCATCGTGGCCGTGTGCGGCGAGATCATGACCATGCCGGGCCTGCCGCGTGTTCCGTCGGCCGAGAGCATCCACCTCAATGCAGACGGCCAGATCGAAGGCCTGTTCTAGGGGCGCCTGCGCCTTGTTTGGGCGGGATCATTCCCGCCCGGACCTATCACGATCCACTCACGATCCAACGACATCCGCGAATTGCGATTGACCAACCAAGGCCACTGCGTCCAGCGTTCACAGCAGCACTTGGAGGAAAGACCATGACCAGACTTATCGCCATTCTCATCGCCATGATCGTGACCACGTCCGCAGCATCGGCTCAGGACCGTTATGAGGGGTATTATTACCCCGATGTGTCCTCGCAAGAGGAATTTACGCGTGTCATTCGCGAAGGCCCGACGCCCAGCAAGGGGGTGCGCGTCGAATTTGTGACCAACCTCACAGCCGCGCAGCTCGCAGCCCCCGAAAGCCCGCGTTTTGTGTTTTTTGCCAAGGGTGGGGACGCCAAACACCTCAATATCATCGCTCTGGACGATGATATCTTCTCGACGCTTTACCGGGCGCGGGCGGTTCTGGCCCAGATGACCTCGAACATGCGCAGCAACGACTTTTTCCGCGGTCAGGGCCTCGAGCACGTGGCTACCTTTTATGACCTTGTGCAACTCATGGAGTTTGACACGCTGGTGATCAGCGATGGCGAAACATGGGCGCACCAGGTGAACTTTTATCGCGACTGAACAGGAGTATCCGCCCCATGAGTGCAACGATCATTGATGGCAAGGCCTTTGCGGCCAATGTGCGCGCGAAGGTCGCCACGCATGTGGCCCACTTGAAAGACACGCTCGGGCTGACACCGGGCCTGGCCGTTGTCCTTGTGGGTGAGGATCCGGCGTCTCAGGTCTATGTGCGCTCCAAAGGCAAGATGACGGTCGAAGTCGGCATGAACAGCATCGAGCACAAGCTGGCGGTTGATACCTCCGAGGCGGATCTGTTGGCCCTGATCGACCAGTTGAACACCGATCCCGCGATCCATGGCATTCTGGTGCAGCTGCCCTTGCCCGGTCACCTGAACGAAGACCTCGTCATCAATGCCATCGACCCGGCCAAGGACGTGGACGGGTTCCATATCTCGAATGTGGGGCTGCTCGGGACCGGGCAGAAGTCGATGGTGCCGTGCACGCCGCTTGGCTGCCTGATGATGCTGCGCGACCATCATGGATCGCTGTCGGGGTTGAATGCTGTTGTGGTGGGCCGCTCCAACATCGTGGGCAAGCCGATGGCGCAATTGCTGCTGGGGGACAGCTGCACCGTCACGATCGCCCATTCGCGCACCAAGAACATCCAGGATGTGACCCGCGCTGCCGACATCGTCGTTGCGGCCGTCGGGCGCCCCGAAATGGTGACAGGCGATTGGATCAAGCCGGGGGCGACGGTCATTGATGTGGGCATCAACCGGATCGACGCCCCGGAAAAAGGCGCAGGCAAAACCCGCCTCGTGGGGGATTGCCACTATGCCAGCTGCGCCGAAGTCGCAGGCGCAATCACCCCCGTCCCGGGCGGCGTCGGCCCCATGACCATCGCCTGCCTGCTGGCCAACACAGCCACAGCCTGCTCACGCGCAAACAACCTACCAGAACC
>CANMVD010000018.1 GCA_947501275.1 uncultured Tateyamaria sp. | reverse complement strand
AATCAATCCAACAAGATGAGCCAAACTCTTGCTTAGTTCAGGCCGCCATTGGTCCCAAAACCCCTGACGACGGACAGCTGCTCGGGTCAAAGCTCATGACGCAGCCTACGGCGCGGCTATGCAGGAACACGAAGAACGCAACGACCGAGCCGGGATGCGCCGTAGCATACGAGACGCTCGCCCATACGTCTACTCGCCGCATGCGGGGCCCAATGCGCCTGATCCATCTGTTGAGACGGCCAAGGAACGGTCGACTGATATGGGCGTTCGTATCGATCAAATCCGGTCGCTCATCGAGGAAAAGCCGAAAGATCGGAAGTTCACGATCATAGACGCCTGCGCTGCCCATGTGGCGGATGCAAGGAAGAACGCCGGAGCCAAAAAAGAATTCCTGCATGGCTTCATGCAGTTCCCAACGGACTTCAAAGTAACGGATCACAACCAACGCATGATGCTCGCCATCGCGGTTGATCTCGTCAACCAAACGTATGGTGGCAACGCCGTCTTCCATGCACGGATCGACCGCGATGAGAAAGGGCAGCATGGCGTCGATGTCTTCTTCGCGCCCAGGTACGAGAAGCACACGGCCTCCAAAGGTACAGAACAGTGGATTTCGCTGTCCAAGTTTTCGAAAGAAAACGCCCGCGCCCGCTATGGCCAGCGGCGGAAGGAAGTAAAGAACAAGAAGACGAACAAATTTGAACCGGTCTTGGATCGCGATGGAAAGCCGGTGATGGTTTGGAACGATGCGGCTGAGTTTCAGGGGCGGGCCCTTCAAGACGCGTGGTTCGAGCACCTGAAAGCGAATGTGGGTGACAAGTATCAAGTAGAACGCGGCAAAGAGAAGAAGGGCCGAGACCCAGATCGGTTGTCGCCAGAAGACTATGCAGCTGAACAGGAGCAGAAAAAGTTGCTGGCCGAAGTTGAACGCCAGCTTCAAGCTGAAGGGCCTAAAGTCGATCCAGAGGATTGTCATCAGAGGGTGGCAGCGAAGATTATCGAGAAGGCAAGCGAGCAGGCCCTGTCAGAGGCGCGTGATTTCGCCCGTGACGCTGTAAAGAAGGATGCCGAGACGTTCTTGGCGCGGGCCATGGAAAAAGCGAAGGCAGACGCTGCTGCGATGACAGTAACCTATTTGTCCTCAGAGGCTTACGAATTCACCGCAATGAAGCGCGAGAATGAAAGGCTCAGCGCTGATGCTAAGCGCCAAGGCGGGATTGCTCGACTGCTCCTCGAAGTGCTGAAGACGGTACTGCCTAGACAGTTGATGGCGACGGTGCGAAGCGTCTTTGACAAAAAGTGGGCGGCAGCGTCCCCTGATGGCGAACCCTTCGACTGGGGTGAAAAACCAAAGCCCAAATCAATCAAGGACCATTCGTCAGCACCTGGGCTCTGAGGGAGCGCTATAGCTTGGAGCGAAGACTTCGCGTATCGATGGCTTGAATGCCATTTTTGAGAAGTCGTTATGTTCCAAGTTGATCGCCCTAAGAACAAGCTCCGCCGCCTTGAAGAACGTCGTTTCACAGACCTTCAACTTAGAGAACGTGAACACCTTCAGGAATGGTTGGCAGATATGCCGGAAGCATTGGGGGAAGAACTGCTCATCATCCAGAAGGAATTTGACGGCTTCGCAGACACCCGTGAGCGCCTCGATCTGCTAGCGCTCGATAAAGATGGGCAACTGGTCGTGATCGAAAACAAGTTGGATGACTCTGGGAGAGATGTCGTTTGGCAGGCCATTAAGTACGCAGCCTATTGTTCGAGCCTGAAGAAGGCCGAGATCATCGATATCTTTCAACAGTATCTGGATCGATACTGCGGTGGTGGGAATGCCACTGCGCTGATTTGCGACTTCCTGGATGAGGAAGAACTCGATTCTGTGGTCCTGAACCCCGGCAACCAGCAACGCGTCATGTTCATCGCCGCCAATTTTCGAAAGGAGGTAACTTCGACCGTGATGTGGTTGCTTGGTCATGGCGTGAACGCTCAGTGCTTCCGAGTGGTGCCGTATACATTCGGTGAGGAACTGTTCGTTGATCTGCAACAGATCATCCCGACGCCAGAGGCCGCCGACTTCATGATTGGGATGGCGACCAAAGAAACTGAGGAAAAGACCGCTCAGGGTGCTCAACGACGCAGCCACAAGCTGCGACTGGAATTCTGGGAGCAGACCCTTGAGGCTTTGCGAGAACGCGGCTTGCCGCGATATCAGAATATCAATCCGACGAAGGACCACTGGCTGAGCTGTGGTACTGGTGTCTCTGGTTGCGCTTACAGCTTAATTTTCGGCAAGGGCGAAGCCCGCGTGGAGCTGGTTTTGCAACGAAGCTCAAAGGACGAGAACAAATGGGTTTTTGACCAACTCGCCAAAGATCGCGAGGAGATTGATGCGATCTTCGGAGAGCCGCTTGATTGGCGGCGAATGGAAGACAGAAAATCCAGCCGGATACAACATGCCGCAGTCTTCGACGGCTTCAATCGAGACAGTTGGCCTGAAATGATTGCATGGCTGGGCGATCATATTGAGAAACTCGATGCAGCGTTGGGCGAACGCTTGTTGGAGTTGAATCCCCGGCTGAAATCTGGCGAAGCGATCAGCTAGCCGCTTTGCATATCCCTCCCCTGCCATCGATACGGCGATGTTAGGATAAGCAACGCTCAGTCAGGCCATGGCTTCAGCTTCGGCCCAATTTCGATTGACCGGCAAATCTCGTGCACGCGCCTCAATTTCATCCATTGTTACTGGAGCGTAGTCCCAAACATCGACGCCAACATTTACGGAGTTTCGGGTGCCCATCCAGTTGCCGTGGACATGGCCAAAAAGTTGAAGTGACCCCCGCCGAGAATGGTTCCAAGTGACCATCGGGTAATGACACAGCGTGTTGTTCTGCTTTAGCGAGCCGTCTTGGGCTTCAGCCAGATGATGAACTGATGTCCAAGGCAAGTCTAGGGTTGGTTGTGCGTCGTGATTGCCAATCACGAGGTGCCGCTTGTTGCAGGGAATTTTGCCAAAGAGGTACGACAGGTAAAAACGGTCTTTCGCCCTCGGGCCAAAGGCAAAATCTCCCAAGATCCAAATCTCGTCACCCTTCTTCACACGCTTGCGCATATTCGCCAGAAGAGTGGTGTCCATTTCCTCGACCGTTTTGAACGGGCGATTGCAGAACTCGATTACGTTTTCATGGCCGAAGTGGAGGTCGGCTGTGTACCAGATTGTCATTTTTCGTTCAGCTCAAGTTGAGAGTCTTTAGGATATGCCAAATCGATGACGCTCAGATTCCGGGAGTTGCTTGCCATCTCGTGGGTCTTTCAGAACGCCAGTTGCCGCGTAGTATCGACGGGCCCACTCGTTCACGTCTTCCAAGCTACCGTATCGCAAGTTGTTATGTTCAGGCAGGTTAAGGTCTACCGGCAGGTTACGAACCCGGACTTCGAACATAGTCCCGTCGCGTTTTATGGCCCAACCATGGAATGAAAGAAGTGCGTTGAGTTTTGAAAGAGCAACTTGGCGTCTGAGTTTTGCACCAAGACTATTGGATGGATATTGGAGGATTTCTGCCAGGCGCACTTGGGCACCAGCGCGCAATTCGTCGAATTGGGTCGACGCTGCATCGATTATTCCTGTTGGTATGCTACCGAACTTCGGAACACCTCCTGAACCGCTACTCAAGTTAACCTAAAATGGGATATTTCTCAACTGAGATTATTCGAATTCCGGATTATTCCGGAGTTCGAGAATGGGAAGAACACTCAGAAGTGCGGGACATCTTGCGCTCATCGAAGCCTTAAGATCTGCAAGGAAAGCTGCGGGGCTTACTCAAACGGAACTTGCCGTCAAGTTAGGTCGCCCGCAGTCGTTCGTTGCGAAGTATGAGAACGCCGAACGAAGGGTGGAGGTGGTCGAACTCGTCCAAATAGCGTTGGCCATCGGCTGTGACCCTGCAAAAGTAATCGCTGCAGTGTCTGACGTCGGCGCCTATGGGTCCATTTAGGGTGATTTGCTAAGAGAGTGTTTGTTGCTCATCGTAGCCACTG
>CANMVD010000017.1 GCA_947501275.1 uncultured Tateyamaria sp. | reverse complement strand
GTTATGATGGCAATGTGATTCTGACGTCTGAGGAGATTTCGGCTGCTGCGGATCTTGTTCCGGAGAAGTTGAAGGCGGATATTCGGTTTGCGCATGACAACGTGCGCCGGTTTGCCGAGGCGCAGAAGGCGACTGTGGCGGATGTTGAATACGAGGTTGTACCGGGCCTGACGGCGGGCCAGAAGGCGATCCCGGTGGATGCAGCGGGCTGTTATGTGCCCGGTGGGCGTTACAGTCACATCGCGTCGGCCATCATGACGGTGACAACTGCCAAAGTCGCCGGGTGCGGCCACATCACGGCCTGTTCCCCACCGCGCCCCGGCGTTGGCGTTGCGCCAGCGATTGTTTATGCCGCGCATTTGTGCGGCGCGGACAAGATCATGGCGATGGGTGGCGTGCAGGGTGTTGCGGCCATGACCTTTGGGCTGTTCGGTCTGCCCAAGGCCAATATTCTGGTCGGCCCCGGCAACCAGTTTGTGGCCGAGGCCAAGCGCATCCTGTTTGGCCGCGTTGGCATCGACATGATCGCAGGGCCCACCGACAGCCTGATCCTGGCTGACAAATCTGCAGATGCGCACATCGTCGCCACGGACCTCGTGAGCCAGGCCGAGCATGGCTACAACTCGCCCGTCTGGCTGGTGACGGATGACCGTGCCCTCGCGGAAAAGGTGATGGGCCTCGTGCCCGGTCTGATCGACGATCTGCCCGAGGTGAACCGCGACAACGCCTTTGCCGCATGGCGTGATTACGCCGAGGTGATCCTGTGTGCCGACCGCGAGGAGATGGCGGCAACGTCTGACGACTACGCGCCCGAACACCTGACCGTTCAGGCGGAAGATCTGGATTGGTGGCTGTCGCGTCTGACCTGCTACGGCTCGTTGTTCCTGGGGGAAGAGACGACGGTGTCGTATGGTGACAAGGCCTCTGGCACCAACCACGTCTTGCCCACATCGGGGGCTGCCAATTACACAGGCGGCTTGTCTGTCCACAAGTACATGAAGATCGTGACATGGCAGCGCGCCACCCGTGACGGCTCCAAGCCCGTTGCAGAAGCCACGGCGCGGATCTCGCGGCTCGAAGGGATGGAGGGGCATGCGCGCGCCGCCGATGTGCGCCTTGCCAAATACTTCCCGGACGAAGAGTTCGACCTGACTGCAAATGGTTGATCCGCGCGCGCTATTTGACCTGACGGGGCGTGTGGCCTGTGTGACCGGGGCCAGTTCCGGCCTTGGACGGCGCGCGGCCATGGCACTGGCGGGGGCGGGCGCCCGCATTGTCGGGGTTGCGCGGCGTCCCGAGGCGCTGGACAGTCTGGCGCAGGACATCGGCGATCGTGCTGCAACGGTTGTGGCGGACGTTGCCATACGCGACGGCGTCCCGGCACTGGCGGATGCAATTGCGGCACCTTTTGGCAGCCCGGACATCATTGTGCACGCAGCAGGGATCAACACCCGGCAAACCGCTGATGATGTCACGCCCGAAGGGTGGGATCGGACCATGGCCTTGAACCTGTCCGCGCCGTTTTTCCTCACGCAGGCCCTGGTGCCTGCGATGAAGGCCAAAGGGTGGGGACGCATTGTGAACTTCGCGTCGTTGCAGACCACACGCGCCTTTCCCGGTGGCATCGCGTATGGCGCGACCAAGGCCGGGATCGCGCAACTGACCCGCGCGATGGCCGAAGCGTGGTCGGCCCACGGCATCACGGCCAACGCCATCGGTCCGGGCTTTTTCCCGACCGAGTTGACGGAGGCCGTGTTCTGCGATCCGGAGCGCGCCGAACGCAATGCCGCCCAGACCTGTATGCAGCGCAACGGTCGGCTTGAGGACATGGACGGGCCGATGCTGTTTCTGTGTTCGGATGCTTCGGGTTATGTGACCGGTCAGACGCTGATGGTTGACGGAGGGTTTACCGCCAAATGAAAGCGCTGGTGTATGAAGGGGTCGAAACGCTGTGCGTGCGCGACGTGGCCAAACCGGAGGCGGGTGAAAATCAATCGCTGGTGCGGATTGCGGCGTCGGGTATCTGTGGCTCTGACATGCATGCCTATCTGGGGCATGATGCGCGCAGACCTGCACCACTGATCCTTGGCCACGAGGCTGCGGGTGTGATTGAAGGCGGTGCACGAGACGGGGAGCGGGTGACCATCAATCCGTTGGTCAGTTGTGGCACGTGCACTGCGTGCTGGGCCGGGCGGGACAATCTGTGCCCGGACCGCATGATCATCTCCATGCCGCCACGCGAAGGGGCCTTTGCCCAATATGTCGCGATGCAGGACGATAATCTGATCACCGTTCCGGACAACGTCCCGCTGGAAAAGGCGGCCCTGGCCGAACCGCTGGCCGTCAGCTGGCACTCTGTCCGCCTGGGTCTGGCCGGGTTGGATCGAAGCCTCGGGACCAATGCGCTGGTGATCGGCGGTGGCGCAATCGGATTGGCCGCAGCACTGGCGCTCAAGGCCCAGGGCCTTGCAGACGTCACCATAGCGGAACCCAACGACGCACGCCGCGCCTTTCTGGCAGAGACCTGTGACCAGCAGACTGTGGCAACCGCAGAGGGGTGTTATGCCATTGTCATCGACGCAGTGGGGTATGCCGCCACCCGGTCGATTGCATCCGAACGGTGCGGCCCGGGCGGTGTGATCGTGCATATCGGTCTGGGCGAGGATCTTGGAGGGCTCGATATCCGCCGCATGACGCTGCAGGAGATCACCTTTATCGGGACGTACACCTACACGCCGCAGGACTTCCGCGACACTTGCGATGCGATTTATTCCGGCGCGCTTGGCGCCCTCGACTGGACCGAGCAGCACAGCCTTGCGGATGGCGCGCACGCCTTTGCAGCGCTGCGCAGTGGCCGTGTCGCGGCCCCCAAGATCATTCTGGACCCTTGGGCATGATCCCCGAAAACAACCGGTTGGAGAGACGTGATGTATACTAAAATCCTCGTTCCGATGGCATTGGATCATGGCGTGTCGACCCATACCCTCGAGATTGCCAATGCGTTGCTTGCGCCGGACGGTGCGGTGATTGCCCTGCACGTCCACGAAGCACCGCAAGGGTCGGTCAGTGCCTATTTGGACGAGGAGGTGGTGGCCGCAGGTTTTGAAAAAGCCCGTGCAGATCTGTCCGCCAAACTGGCGCACCATCCCCAGGTCACACCGGTGATCATCAAGGGGCATTCGGCCCGCTCGATCATTGATTATGCCAATGCCAATGATGCCGATTGCATCGTCATTGGTTCCCACAAACCCGGCCTCAGCGACTACTTTCTTGGCTCAACCGCGTCCCGTGTCGTGCGGCATGCCGGTTGTGCTGTCCACGTACATCGCGCGTCCTGACAACGCCGCGCTTAGTCCCCATCAGGAAAGGTTCCCCCAACACATGAACATAGACAAGAAGATCACGTCCGACTTGGTGTCCAACGGCATTGAGTTTGTGACGACGGTGCCCTGCAAGCAGCTTGCAGGTGTGATTGACGAGATTGAGGCGCATGAGGATATCTTCCACATTCCCTCCAACAAGGAAGACGAGGGCATGGGCCTGTGTGCCGGTGCCTGGATGGGGGGCAAACGCCCGGCCATCATCATGCAGAACACCGCCATTGGCGTGACCATCAACACGCTGGCGACCCTGATCCAGTATTACCGGATGCCGCTGCCCATGCTGATCAGCTATCGCGGCGAGCTGCGCGAGCCTGTGGCCTGTCAGGTCGAGATGGCGGTGCACACCAAGGCGCTTCTGGCGCAGATGAACATCCCCACCTATCACTTCCACAAGCAGTCCGATGTGGACGAGCTGGATATGATCCTGAAATACACCTTCATGTGCAACAAACCCGTGGCAATCCTGACGGATGCCAACTTTTGGGGAGGCTACGGCGACCAATGATCCGTTCTGAAATCCTGCGCGAGATCGCGCCCATTCTTCGTGACCAACTGGTTGTGTGCAACATCGGTCTGCCCAGCCAGGAGCTGCACATGATCGACGACCAGCCCACCAATTTTTACATGCTGGGGACGATGGGGCTGTCGTCTTCCATCGGCCTGGGGCTGGCGCTGGCCCAGGACAAGACGGTGATCTCGATTGACGGGGACGGGTCTGTTCTGACCAATCTCGGGACGCTGCCGACCATCGCCAACAACGTGGCCGACAACTACATCCTGATGATCATCGACAACGGCTCGTACGGCTCGACGGGGGATCAGCCGACCTATGCAGGCAAGAAGACCGCGCTGGAAAAGGTGGCAGCGGCCTGCGGGTGCGAGAACGTGGTGACATGCCAGGACGTGGACACCGGCAAGGTGCTGCAGGCGGCAATCGACAGCAGAAAGATGACAATCATCGTGGTCAAATGCGACAGCGGCAACATCAAACTCCCCGTCATCACAATGGACCCCGTCGTCATAAAAGACAGATTCATGAAAGCTGT
>CANMVD010000016.1 GCA_947501275.1 uncultured Tateyamaria sp. | reverse complement strand
AGAACGCCGTTTCCACAGTCGGGCACTAGGCAAGCGTTCGGTCGGGAGTACATTGCTGGTGAAAGGATTGGAGGCGGATCAAGCCATTATAGTTGATGCTGAGAAACTAGATGCAAAAAACCTATATGTGGCGCTGACACGTGGGGCAAAGAGAGTCGTTGTGTGTTCAAGTTCTCGCTATCTGCCAGTCGAACAATAATGGCGAGTTTAGCTGTGTGAATTGTAAGCGGTGCGCCGCCCCCACACTTTCGAGTTGACGTCTGATCTGCGATTCAGAGGCTTCTTTGGTTTGTAGGAAGTTTCTCGGTGGGAGCTACAAGCGAATTTCTGGCCAGGGTTCCGCGCCGGGCGGATGGTAAGAGGGATTGGCCAACGGAGTTGAAGGCCCGGATCGTTGCGGAGACGTCGATTGAGGGCGAGACGGTCAAGGCTGTGGCAAAGTGACCTGCTCCTATGAAATGTCCGGCATTTTGGTTAGCCTGTTCTCTGACAAGGAGACAAACAATGTCATTCCATATGTGATAACGCCCGCGGAAGCCGGATCTCGGGCAGCTTCTGATAGGCGGGCAGTCCTTGATCGAACGAGGTCGGTCATTTCGGACAGGTCTTGCGGGCGGTCGTAGACAACGCCATCTATAAACGCGTCGTCGAGCCATGGAATACTTGACTCGTCGGCGTGTTTCCGAATTTCCTCGCTGCTCGCTCTAAAGAGGATCTGGCCACACATAGGGAGCCTCTTGATGAAAGTTAGAAGAGCCCGCGTCATCGAGGCCGAATTTCCCCGCATCGCTCCGCCGCAAAGAGGCACCAAATCACTGCAATGTTGACTATCGACGTGCAAATAGTGATTTCCAGGTTGGTTGTTCACAGTCGCCCCAAATTATCGGCAAAGTACAGTCGGGCACATTGTAACCTGTGACTACAGCCCATCCACAATCCCCCCAACCAAGGGGTGCTCCGCCAAAAATATGATCACCTACCGACAAGCAAACGGATTTGAACTGGTCCTTAACACCCTCATTTCTAAAGATGTCCGCTCCGTCAGCGAAAATACCTTCCCCTAGTTCCATTACTGTACCAGCCAAGACTTTCACCTTGCCCTTGCATCGGGGGTCGCTTTCTATTTTGGCGATGCCGTCCGAGCTTGCAAAGGCAGCTATCACAAGTATTGAGTTTCCATCCTCCTCCAGCCATTTGTCTACCACCGGACCCGGTCGGAAAATGCAGTCTAGCATAGTGTCGCCGCTGCCGATCACGTCATCGACGCTAATGAGCTGCCCAGAAACGCCCTTGAGAGCGGTGTCGAAGTCAACGACCCTGTCAGCCATCCTCATCTCATAGATCAACATCCCCTCGCTTTTCCCTGGCCTTTGGATCGCGACTAGTTGAGCGGTAGAAGATTGTCGTTTCAATAGTTTTAGCAAAGTATCAGCAATCTCCCGAGTGCTATAGTACCCCTCAGCGTTGAGATACTTTAGGACATCAAGCGCTCCGTCGCGACCATGCGCTGGAAACTGATTGATCCAGTTCAGCACTTTGTCCGATGAAACTTGTGCTCCGATGTAGGTCCAATCAGCGGAAACTGCTGCTGCAAAACGTTCCAGACTTATGTTTGCGCCTTCCTCCGAACCGATGAGTGAAAACTCCCTTAGCACTGCATTGAAACCGTGCAGAGTAAATCTTAGTGGTAGTTCAATAGCTTGGCTATTATACTCCAGATCCTTGATAAGGTTGACAAAGGCCATTGTAATTGCTTCAAAAGTTTTGCCATCAGCGCGGTCAAAAAAGATAGTATTGCACTTCATTCTTGATTGGCTCGTGCGCCGCAAGAAGATGGTACCATTTGTCGACATTGTAGTATCATCAATCTCCGGTATGTCGTCGTCCTCCCGCAGATCAATAATTTGCCCGCCGCCGCTTACTTTGTGCGTTAAAGATTTGAGGCTTTCTTGCGTCGTCGTTAGTAACCCGGCTTGCGTCGAGCCGTTAACAATTAGGGCCTCGGCAAGCAGAATAATATCTTCTTCCGGGAAGTCACCCGGTCCACCCACAGCAAGTTCAATCGCACCGCGTCGAGGTAGATATACGTCGATTTCATGGGCTAATAGTAGATAGAATTTGCGCCCTGCTTCCAAAGGTTTCATCGTCAATTTTTCTTACCTTGAGGAAGTACTCCGATAGCCTGTAAGTCATAGTCAGCAAGCCTCTTATCTATGCCTTGAAGTCCAACAATCCTGAAGCGGATGAAGACATTCAAGTAGCTGCCAACTTCAATTTCGCCCCACTGCCGAGGTTGAATTTTGACATTTGCCCTACCGTCATAACTGGCCCATCCCTCGTCTGAATTTGTTACTCTGACAGTGACTTTCTGTGCAGAAACCCCTTTGAGGCCTCGTGACACGAATATTCGCTCGTTATGCCAAAACCACTGTTTTGGATTGCTCGCTCGTCTCGCTCGCAGATCTTGAAAAAGGCGTTCACTGATTTCAAAATGTTCGAGCTGAAATGCCAAAGTAGCATGATCATGCAAAAAATTGACGTATTCCTCAGGCAACCTTTTTGCCATTTCATTCAGGATATGAAGGCGAGCTTCAAAGTTGAAGCGGTCGATAGGATCTGACACATATAGACGATACCTCAAATCAAGCAACTCATCGAAGAAGTCGTCATTTACTAGCTTTTTGCGCAAATCTCTCAGTTGGGCCGCCTTCTTTGGGGAAGTGAAGGCATCTTTGATACTGTCACCCTTCAATATTTTTCGGAGTTCAATGGCAGCCTGGGCTCCGGGAGTGCTGGCAATCAGCTCCTTTGCTATGGGAGCTGTATTCAATCGATTGGCAAGGCGATTATGCCCTTCGATTAGATTGTATAGCGTGAGCTCAGCACCACTATCTTCTACATTGCGCCATTGCTTAGAGGCCTTAAGGTCAAGTAGGGTATGCAGTCGATCTTCGGATGTGACAAATAAAGCCAATGCATCTTGTACACTTATTTCGGTCAAATCGACGGCATCAAAGAAGCGTTGAACGCCGTTTAGGTACGTAACTATGGCATGACCATTCGCAACGTCCTCATTGATCGCGTTCGAAGCAAGAGAGATGGCTTGACTGAAGTAATCCAGTGAAGATTCTTTGTCTGCCTCTGGCATTCCTACAGCCAGCTTAGTTGCCGCTGCTGCAAGTGAGTTCTGTAAGTAGGATAGGCCTTCCCTCTCCGATGGAATGCTTCGTGCCTCATCGATTAGCTCCGCTGCTCTGGAGTATGCGGCTCTTGCTGACGCCAAGCACACTGCTGGTGGCACACTGGAAGATTCCGGCATTTTCAGCACGTCGAGACACGCATGAAGTAGGTGGATATTATATCGAGCGTGATGATGCTTAATGACGCGACTTTGGCTTGCCACAATTTCAGGTATTGCATCGAAAACAGCGCGAGCGGCTGCTTGTACAGGAGTGTCTGCCTGCAAAGAAAATCTGTCCGAAGAACTGTGAAAATATCTACCGATTTTGTAGGCGAGTTGCTCTGCAAACCAAACATCGGAACTAGAGCCAGTCATATTCTTCAACAGCGCTGTCAGAGCTGAGTACGGTGCAAGAGACTCCTCAGGCGTTAGAAGCCGCAGCAACAATGATCCCATCGCCGGATGACGCATATGTAGCGCCCAATTATAAGTGTGTCTGCCGTACTGGGCCCACTCCATAAAGAAGTCTGCTAGGCGGCTATCATCTTTTGTGGAAACTGTTGTCAGAGCCTCGTTCATCAATGGATCTCGGATTGCACACTCGAGTGGGATCGCAGAACCATAAACTGACGCGGCGGCGAGTGCTTCGACGGTCTTCCTGAGGCCTTCATCAGAGATTTCTTTCCACTTAGTAAAGAGGTAGCGAGCCAGGCCTCTTTGATCTCTAACTCTCTCTCGAGCGAAGGGAAAAAGCCCCACTAAGAAAAGTGCCGGCGTATCGACTATACCGCCAGTCGCTAGGGGGGAGTGCGTCCTAAGGACTCCGAAATTATTGTAGAATATTTTCCACTCCGGCTCAGTTGGAATGCGCTCCAGCCCCCACCGCTCGCAAAAAGTGCGTAAAGTCTGGCCGAGTGAAAGCATCTCTTCCTCGGACGACTCGGCATAAAGTTTAAGCGTTCCATCGGACTTTTCGATTTCTACACGAGACCGTCTGTGCGCTGTCAGAACAACCAACTTCCTATTCAAATCCGTTGAAAGTGAGCGCATTATGCTCTCTGCGTGGGAAGGTAATTCAGCATCGGAATCAAGTATCAGGCAAAACGGAATATTCCCGGTCCCACTACCTTTCCCTGAGCGTTGTTCAGCCCAAGATTCTTGAACATTGATAATTAGCCGAATGAGATCTTGAGCACGAAGTCTTCTGGGAAATGGACGGCTGATAAGAACCGGATAACCCGCAGACGCGACTTCTAACGCCGCCTGCTTCAATAGGGTTGTGCACCCACTACCAGTTTCAGCGAATAGTCGAAGCCTCGTAATTGCTTCGTTTGGATCAGTGACTTCTGTGTCGGTCCTTCGGACTATTTTCAACAGTTCGGCTATCAAGTCCTTCTTTTCAGACCCCTCAGCGTCGAGGATAGGTCCTCTAGGATGGGCTGCTCCATTTGCTAAGCATTTCCAACTTCTTGCACCTGATAGGAAGCCATCGAATTCCGCCTGTGTCACTTTCTCATTCTGACGTAACAGACGCCTAGTGATCAGCTCCCATGCATCATCGAGGGGAGCCATCAGACTATTCTCAAAAGAGACGTTAGGAGCATCTTTCAACGAAAGCCTATCTTCGTCTCGATCTGTCTCCTCGCCAACTAATAGACTTTCGACAAGGCTTTCGATTTGTACCTTGGAGCGCTCAGTCTCTTCACAGCTAAGTCTAAAAAAATCTGCTTTTGGTGCTAATGCCTCCAACACTTCAAAGCCGGATCCATCCATAGAACCCGCGACTACAATTCCGCCCAGCCAACCCTCTAAAAGGTTTTCGAGCTCGGCCGCGCGTCTTTCTCGAATAATCGCAGATTCTGGGCCAACAGAAGCCCTTGAAATATTGTAGATAAACTCGAAACCATGAGAAAACCCATCTGGTGGTACTTCTGCGCGAGAGTGCAATATCTTGTGTCTTGTCTGTATAGTTTTCAAAGCGTCAAGTGGCAACGCGGACCAAATCTGACTCCAGCTCAGCGACAATAGCGCCTTAGCACAATCTAGATCGCACTTCTCTGTCAGCCAGAGTGTTGCTTGCTTGCGACGACGCCAACTACGCAACTCGCTAATTTCCAGATCCATTAGAACTCCAAGCTTACTAACCAAAATTCTACAGAGCATTGCTAAAGAATGTACAGTTAATTTAGGATTTATTGTTAAGCGATGGGTTCGCTCAAAAGCCTTGGACAATGCAGCAAAAACAGTCGATTTCGTCCGCATCCCCCCGCCAGTCTAAGATCAATCGGTTATTGAAGAACATCTTGCCCATCGGATCGCTCAGTTCATTGACCGACGCGCCAAGTGCCAGCCTCACACCTTCGGCTGCGACCTGATCCGCAATAGCACGGGCGTCTTGGACCAATCGTGCAAGCCGGTCCAACTTGGCACGATGAATTTGTCTCCATCGCGCAACGCGGCGATGGCCTGTTTCAACCCCAAGCGGGCGCGGTTCGTGCCGGTCAAGCCACGGTCGGTGTAGATGCGGTCTTCGGCAACGCCCAGATGGACGAGCGCCAATTTCGGCGCTGCCAGGTCCTGATTGTCGGTCGAGCAGCACGCATAAACGTTGTTCAGCAAGTCAACTCGACCATGCTATCCAGAGTTAATAGGGTTCCCAGGCTCTATTTTGCAGCAAATTCTTTCAACAACGTCCAGCCCGCAACATCCAAGGCTTTCGCTAGGCGCGCAATATTATCAATCGAGATGTTCTGCTCGGACCGTTCGACGGCACTTAGATAGGTCCGGTTTAGGCCAGCCTCATGGGCAAGTCGTTCCTGTGACCACCCTTTCTCAGCACGGAACAGACGTAGGTTTCGCGCAAGCACATCTCTCAGTTCACTTTTTGGCGTTCTTTTCACAAACGGCAGGGTGCCGATTGTTGGTTTTAACTCTACCTGTTTTAGGATACATTCATACTATGAAACCACAGATTATCACATTCCTAGCCCCCAAAGGCGGAGCCGGTCGCACCACAGCGGTCATGGCTCTGGCGTCCGTCCTTATTGAGCGAAAGGAATCCCCGCCACTGGTGATTGATGCCACGCCAGAAGCGCGGCGCGAACGAGCAACGAACACAACGTTGGGCCGGTGGCGGCGACAGATGCTCCAATGTGGCGTTCCTCCGGGCAAGCTCACGGTCCGTTCAGCGGCGAGCGACGAGGGACTGACCGACATCATTGACAAAGAAGGCGAACAGCGGTTTCCCAACTTCACAACCATTCTGATCGACACCGGCGGACGACTTGATGATTTGGCGCTGAACTCTGCTGCACGCAGCGACCTGATCATCGCGCCTTTCACAGACCTCCTGACAGCACACAGGGTTTCCGAAGCGCTGGATGAAGTGGATCTGTGTGGAACACCAGTCTACGGGCTGAGGTGCGGAGACGCCTGCGACGAAGCAGAACATGATGCTGTTTCTGCTGCATTCACGGCCGGACGCCTGTTAATGCATGGCCTGCCTTCCTCACCTTTGCTGGCTGACATCTCGGACGGGGGCCATCTTCTCAGCATGTACATCGCACTCACTTGCGATTACGCGCACTACCCCCTTGGAGATCCAGCCCGCGCACCAATCAAAGGCTTCATCAAGGTCAGATCTGAAATCGACCTGCTCCTGGATGAAATCTACCTTGCTCTGGACGGCTTTGAGCTGCGCCGACGCACGCCCGTGCCACGCCGTAAGCTCCTTCCTCTGCACAAACTCGCTGAACTGCTACAGACATGACTGGCAATGGTGGACATTGCTCACCATGGTGCGCGGTGTCGTGACAACCACCAAAGAACAGCTGCATTCTGTCCGCGTTGACCGAAAAACCGGCTACGGCAGGATCAATGCGACGCCGGAGCTTTGGCTGCGCGATCTAGATGGCAAAGAGCACCGATATCGGGGCGACATGTTCAGCGCTGCGCAGCCAGGGCATGAGGTGGCTGTCGTCACCAGGGCACCATCTGGCAAGCCGGTGGCCTTCGCCAACTTCACCACCGGGGTCGTCCATGATGGAGATGAGTTGAATGTCAGCACATCTCTCGGCGCGACCCTGGTCAGCACCTTTGGCCTGAGCCTTCTGCTCGCCCTACCCGGTCTGTTCGTATGGTCCGCTCTTCTGGAGAGTATTGGACTTGGCGACCATGCGTTCACAGGAACCGGTTTCCAGCTTTACGCGGTGACACTTATCGCCTGTGTCTATGCCGGACTGACGGTCTGGTCTAAAAGCTATAAAGAGCGCTCCAGCGCGTTGCGGCAGCAAATAGATCACCTGCTGACGCGCGAGACTGCCTATACGAGCCAAACTTGATCGACAAGTCCAAACCCAACCTTCCCACCTCAACAGGCACATCACGAGTTGAGCAAGACAATGACCATCTGGTACACAGCCGACACGCATTTCGGCCATCATAACATCATCAAGCACTGTGGTCGGCCGTTTGAATCCGCCAGCCACATGGATGCTATGCTGCTCGCCAACCTGAGCGCAAAAGTCGGGTCACAGGATACGCTCTGGATCGTCGGTGACTTCGCGTTCGGCCCCAAAGCGAAAGACCGCAAATGGCTCTCCAATCTGTTCGCGCGTTTGCCCGGCAAAGAGAAGCACCTTGTTGTCGGCAATCATGATGGCGAGGCCACGCAAAAGCTCCCGTGGACCAGCGTGTCCCAAATGGCTGAGGTCGCCGACGGTAAAGGCCCACTTGCCGTCCTAAACCATTACCCAATGATCACATGGCACCGGGCGCGCAAAGGCGCGCTACACCTGTTTGGCCACGTGCATGACCAGTGGATGGGAAGCAGGAACGCGGTGAACGTAGGGGTCGACGTCTGGGGCTATGTGCCGGTCACGATCCGCGACATCGCACAGCGCGCGAAGACCTTGCCAGAGAACAAGCACTGGCAAGATGTCGAACACAACGCGGAGCTTTGAGATGTCCAGATCGTACCGCAAGACACCAATTACAGGCATGACGACAGCCGAGAGTGACAAGCGCTTCAAAAAGGCTGAGCACAAGCGAGAGCGGCGTGCCCTGAACGCAGTAGATCTGACCAAAGAAGAGCCACCTGCCGAGAAAGCCTTCGGCAACCCCTGGAGCGCACCAAAGGATGGCAAACGCTGGACAGATCCAAACGACTGGCCCCGGATTTGGCGAAAGTAAACCAATGACCGATGAACCTGAAAAAGTCGAAACCATCCTTCCAGCCGACGCCTCTGTACTGGTCGCAACCGCCGCTGGAGAATTAGAATTTGTGATGGCTAACGGACCCACCGATGCACAAATGCAGCCGAACGTTCTGCTGCTATCCGCTGTTATGCTGAGAAGCAGAGCCCCCGAGTGGGTCGCTGAAATGATGGCATGGCTGGAAGCGCAAGACAGTAGTATGTGATGGGACAGCGCTACTATATTTAGGTCGGATCGGTATCGCGAGAGTGCTCATGTTCCAGATAGGCCCCGGTTTGCCGGTAGTGCTCGTCAATTGTGTGCATGATCCTCGTCGCGACGCGCTCCATTGCCTTCGGTGTTCTTTTGAAGGTCATCGGCCACCTAGCGACTTCGAAAGCAATAAAGAATTTCACATCTTCGTCTACAACTTCGGGGTACTTGGCCCGAAAAGCCTCAAACACGTCGATTGCCAGCTTCGCGTCTGCGATACGAAGTGTTTGGGTCGGTGGCTCTGGGGGCAGCCCAAGAATGTCTGACAATTCGACGTCCCCGCGTGCAACGATGCGTTCTAGCAAATCTCCAGGGACAGTCCGGTTGCCTTTTTCATAGTTGAATAATGCGCGGCGTGTTACGCCGAACTCTTTGGCGAATTTCGTTCGCGGGAGACCTGTTTTCTTTCGGTAGTTGGTCAAGCCTTCTGCAATCGAAGGAACCTCTCTGGTGGTCTTGAGTTCCCGAGTTCTTTTATCACTTGCGATCCGATCAAGCGAAGCCTTCAAGTCCTTCGTTTGACTGGTTAACGCGCGGGTCTGACGTGACTTGCGTTTGTTTTGTGGGTCTCCTTTTTTGAAGCTGTAGGTTTTGGACATATCCGCATGACTCCAAAATTGGGAACATTTGTACTCATAATCTAATTGGTAGCGCCGCGCCAGATTTTAAGGGTGGAAACGTGAACAAACCTGAAGAAGCTTGCAGCAAGTCGCTTCAAGGAGGCCGCAGAAATGGAACAATTCGACGACATGCTGACACCACGCGAATGGTGCAAAAAGCTGCAAAAGTCCGGAGCTGTCATTTCCGAAAGGGCACTTCGGACGAAGGCGAGAGAGCATGGACAGTTCTATGCGCTAGGGCGGGCAATGATGCTCAGTGCCGATCACGTTGAAAAGCTGCTCACGTTGGATGCAGCGAACTCAAAACGGGCCGACTGAGTGATTGGAGCCGATTATGGAGTTTAGTGCACAATCCATTAACTCGTATCGTCCGAGGACCTGGCAACCGCCCTTGGCTTCGCGTCGGCGAATGATGCCTTTCGCGGTTTTTGCAGGGAGAAGGGAATAACGCCTGTTCGTCG
>CANMVD010000015.1 GCA_947501275.1 uncultured Tateyamaria sp. | reverse complement strand
AAACGGCCTGCGCTTCGCGATCCGCGAAGGCGGCCGCACCGTCGGCGCCGGCGTCGTCTCCAAAATCACAGAGTAAGCTGGGGTCATACCCAAGACTTTCAGTGTAAGGCGGTCCAACCGGTCCGCCTCACCACAAAACAGACGCGATGAGGGGTGCCGATGAGCGACGCTCCTCCTCTCCGCTCTCAGAGACCCGAATAAGGGAACGACACACATGGCAATGCAAAGCCAAAACATTCGCATTCGTCTGAAGGCGTTTGACTATCGTGTGCTGGATGCCTCCACACAAGAGATCGTCAACACAGCCAAGCGGACCGGTGCCTCTGTCCGCGGGCCGATCCCGCTGCCGAACAAGATCGAAAAGTTCACTGTTCTGCGCGGCCCCCACGTTGACAAGAAATCCCGCGACCAGTTCGAGATCCGCACGCACAAGCGTCTGCTCGACATCGTTGATCCGACCCCCCAGACCGTGGACGCGCTGATGAAGCTCGACCTCGCCGCTGGTGTGGATGTCGAGATCAAGCTGCAGTCTTAAAGGAGGGTATTGAACATGCGCTCTGGAATTCTCGCAAAGAAAGTCGGCATGACCCGGCTTTTCATGGAAGACGGCAAGCAGATCCCTGTGACCGTTCTTCAGCTCGACGCCTTGCAGGTTGTCGGCAACCGTACATCTGACAAAGACGGATACACCGCCGTCACCCTTGGTGCTGGTTCGCCAAAGGTGAAGCGCGTGAGCAAAGCCATGCGCGGTCACTTCGCCGCTCAGAAGGTTGAGCCCAAGCGCAAGCTGGTCGAATTCCGCGTCACCGAAGACAACCTGATTGGTGTGGGCGAGGAAATCTCGGCCGAACACTTCCTGGCTGGTCAAAAGGTGGATGTGTCAGGCACGTCGATTGGTAAAGGCTTTGCCGGTGCCATGAAACGCCACAACTTTGGCGGTCTGCGTGCCTCGCACGGTGTTTCGATTTCGCACCGTTCGCACGGCTCTACTGGTCAATGTCAGGATCCCGGCAAGGTTTTCAAAGGCAAGAAAATGGCTGGCCACATGGGCGCTGCCAAAGTGACCACGCAGAACCTTGAAGTTGTGAAGACGGACGCAGATCGCGGCCTGATCATGATCAAGGGTGCGGTTCCAGGCTCCAAAGGCGGCTGGGTCACTGTCAAAGACGCTGTGAAAAAGAAACTGCCCGATGGCGTGCCATTCCCGGCCGCTCTGAAATCGGCAGCAGCTCCGGCTGAGGCTCCTGCAGAGGAAGCCCCCGCGGAAGGTGGTGAAGCATGAAACTTGATGTGATCAAACTGGACGGCGGCAAGGCCGGTTCTGTCGAGCTGGACGAGGCCCTGTTTGGGCTCGAACCCCGCGCCGACATCCTGCACCGCGTAGTCCGCTGGCAGCGTAACAACGCCCAGGCCGGAACCCACAAGGTCAAGACACGGTCCGAAGTGAAATACTCGACCAAGAAGATCTATCGCCAGAAAGGCACCGGCGGCGCACGCCACGGCGCGCGGTCTGCTCCGATCTTCCGCGGTGGTGGTGTTTACAAAGGCCCAGTGGTCCGCTCGCACGGCCACGACCTGCCCAAGAAGTTCCGCAAACTCGGTCTGCGCCACGCGCTGTCTGCCAAAATGGCAGCGGGCGAGCTGGTGATCATTGAGGATGCTACCGCATCGGGTAAAACCGCCGCTCTGGCCAAGCAGGTCAAGGATCTAGGCTGGAAACGCGCGCTGGTCATCGACGGGGCGTCCGTGAACGAAGACTTCCTCGCCGCATCGCGCAACATCGAAGGTCTGGATATCCTGCCAACGATGGGCGCAAACGTATATGACATCCTGAAGCGTGACACTCTGGTGATCACGAAGGCGGGTGTCGAAGCACTGGAGGCTCGCTTGAAATGAGTGCCAAGGCAGAACATTACGACGTGATCCGCAAGCCGATCATCACGGAAAAAGCGACCATGGCCTCTGAAGCCAACGCGGTTGTTTTCGAAGTGTCCATCGACAGCAACAAGCCCATGATCAAAGAGGCCGTTGAGGCGCTGTTTGGTGTGAAGGTGAAGGCTGTGAACACGACGATCACGAAGGGCAAAGTCAAGCGCTTCCGTGGTCAGTTGGGCAAGCGGAAAGATGTCAAGAAGGCGTATGTAACGCTTGAAGAAGGTAACACGATCGACGTGAGCACCGGTCTTTGATCGGTGTGCCAGGCTGAAGCCCGGCCTACGGAAAGAATTGAGAGCCCCGGCTGCGAGAGTGGTCGGGGTTTCTCGTTTTCGGCCAGCTAAAGGTAGGGTATTGAATTGCCGCTTTGAGCCCATAGTGTACCGATGCCGCAAAGTAGGAATGGTGCATATTTCTGCCAAAGTTTGAGTCGATAAGATAGTTAGCCGGGTCAAAAACGAGCGGTTTGACTTTTTGCCAGTTTGGAAAGGCTTATGAAGACTCTTACAACTCCGCAAGAAGAAGCGATTAAGAAGCTTCACCGCTACCTGATAGGAGTTGGTGTCTTCTGCATTTTTTTGACCAGTTTCCAAGTCGTCCCTTCGATACTCATCCGACAGACCGAGATCGTGACGATAACAAGTGTGGATGCGGCGCAAGAATGTCGGAGTCGAAGAGTCTATAAAATATGGCCGAAATACCGCTCCAGCAGACCGCAAAGTAGTTTTGGATACTGCGGTCTGATCATGTCAGATCATGGGAGCTTCGAACTGCCCGAGACGACTTGGATTCACTTGTTTGGACCATCTCGGGAGGATCTTTTCCAAGGACTAGTTGAAGGGTGTCGCTATCGGATCGTAGTCACAGGCCCGGGTTTTGAGTTGGCAGAGGGCCGTGCAATGTCCAACAGAAATCGAACGCTTCGGAGCGTAAGCCCAATGGGGGACTGCGTTTCATCCGACAGTGTTTGACCAACGACCGCTCCGTCCGCTGAGCCGACACGACAGAGTCAATGCAGCCGCCCGGAATCAAGCCGAAGGCGCCGGGCGAGCGCCTGCACTGACCCGGCAGGTGATTGCGAAGCAATGTGCCGAGAGGGGGCCGTCCCGGCGGTCTGGCGTTTTGCCATCCGCGCGTTGCTCGCTCAAATCTGGGGATGTGTTTGGCTGCCATGAACTGCGCCGTTCAGCCGTTGCTGCGCCAGCCCGTGGTCAGGCGCGAGTCCGGGTTGGGCTTGCGCATCTTTTGTTGGCGCAGGCCAAGCAAATTGCCCACCCTACGGGGTTGACCCCACCGCGCTCTCTGAATACACGCAGCCATCGGCAATGCCCCGGATTCGTCCGGGGCTTTGTCTTTGCTCGTAGGGTGGGCAATTTGCCCACCGCGCGTCACACCATCTCGGGCACCTACGGGGGCCTATAACCACAGCCGGGGCAACTCGGCACACAGCAAAACGGAAGACAGCAATCATGGCACTCAAGTCGTATAAGCCGACGACGCCGGGCCAGCGTGGGCTGGTACTGATCGACCGTTCGGAGCTTTGGAAAGGCCGCCCGGTCAAATCCCTCACCGAAGGGTTGACCAAGAATGGCGGACGGAACAACACCGGACGGATCACGATGCGCCGCAAAGGCGGGGGCGCAAAGCGTCTCTATCGGATCGTCGATTTCAAGCGGAATAAAATGGATGTGGCGGCCACGGTCGAACGCATCGAATATGACCCCAACCGGACGGCGTTTATCGCGCTGGTCAAATACGCCGACGGCGAGCAGGCCTATGTGCTTGCACCGCAGCGTCTGGCCGTAGGGGACAGCATCATCTCGTCTGCCAAGGCGGACATCAAGCCCGGCAACTGTATGCCCTTTTCTGGCATGCCCATCGGGACGATCATCCACAACATCGAACTGAAGCCCGGCAAGGGTGGTCAGATCGCGCGTGCCGCAGGCACATATGCCCAGTTTGTGGGCCGCGATGGTGGCTATGCCCAGATCCGCCTGTCTTCGGGCGAACTGCGTCTGGTGCGTCAGGAATGTCTGGCGACTGTGGGGGCCGTATCCAACCCCGACAACTCCAACCAGAACTACGGTAAAGCGGGCCGCATGCGTCACAAGGGCATCCGCCCCTCTGTGCGTGGTGTCGTCATGAACCCGATCGACCACCCGCACGGTGGTGGTGAGGGGCGCACATCGGGTGGTCGCCACCCTGTGTCGCCATGGGGCAAGCCAACCAAGGGCGCCCGCACCCGCAACAAGAACAAAGCGTCGCAAAAGCTGATCATCCGCTCGCGTCACGCCAAGAAGAAAGGGCGCTAAGATATGTCTCGCTCTGTTTGGAAAGGTCCGTTTGTCGACAGCTATGTGCTGAAGAAAGCGGAAGCGTCGCGTGAAAGCGGGCGCAATGAAGTGATCAAGATCTGGTCGCGTCGCTCCACCATTCTGCCCCAGTTCGTGGGTCTGACTTTTGGTGTGTACAACGGCCAGAAGCATATTCCTGTGAACGTGTCCGAAGAAATGATCGGCCAGAAGTTCGGTGAATATTCGCCCACGCGGACCTATTACGGTCACGCCGCTGACAAGAAGGCGAAACGCAAATGAGCAAGGATAAGAACCCACGCCGCGTGGCGGACAACGAAGCTATGGCGAAAACCCGTATGCTGCGTACCTCCCCACAAAAGCTGAACCTTGTGGCTCAGATGATCCGTGGCAAGAAAGTGGACAAGGCCCTGACGGACCTCACTTTCAGCAAAAAGCGGATCGCGCAGGACGTCAAGAAGTGCCTGCAATCGGCCATCGCGAATGCTGAAAACAACCACAACCTGGATGTCGACGAGCTGATCGTCGCAGAAGCCTGGGTTGGCAAGAACCTGACCATGAAACGCGGGCGTCCCCGGGCGCGTGGCCGTTTCGGCAAGATCATGAAGCCGTTCGCGGAAATCACGATCAAGGTGCGTCAAGTTGAAGAAGTCTCAGGGGAGCAAGCCTGATGGGGAATAAAGTCAATCCAATTGGCATGCGCCTGCAGGTGAACCGCACGTGGGACAGCCGCTGGTATGCCGACACCAAGGATTACGGCGATCTTCTTCTCGAAGATCTCAAGATCCGCAAATTCATCAAGAAAGAGTGTCATCAGGCCGGTGTGGCCCGTGTGATCATCGAACGTCCGCACAAAAAGTGCCGCGTCACGATCCACACAGCCCGCCCCGGTGTCATCATCGGCAAGAAAGGTGCGGACATCGAAGGTCTGCGCAAGAAGCTGGCGAACCTGACAGACAGCGAGCTGCACCTCAACATCGTTGAAGTGCGCAAGCCTGAACTGGACGCGGCACTTGTTGGTGAGTCCATCGCACAACAGCTGGAGCGCCGGGTGTCTTTCCGCCGCGCCATGAAACGTGCGGTGCAAAACGCCATGCGTATGGGTGCCCTCGGCATCCGTGTGAACGTCGCGGGCCGCCTTGGCGGCGCCGAAATCGCGCGGACTGAATGGTATCGTGAGGGTCGTGTGCCCTTGCACACGCTGCGCGCCGACATCGATTACGCCCACGTCGAAGCGAAAACAGCTTATGGTATCATCGGGATCAAGACATGGATCTTCAAAGGTGAAATCATGGAGCATGACCCCGCTGCGCGTGACCGTAAGGCACAGGAACTCCAAGACGGCCCAGCACCTCGCGGTGCTGGCGGTCGTCGCTAAGGGAGGGCATGACAGATGCTTCAACCAAAGCGTACCAAATTCCGTAAGCAGTTTAAGGGCTCGATCAAGGGTAAGGCAAAGGGCGGGTCTGACCTGAACTTTGGCACCTACGGCCTGAAGGCTCTGGAGCCCGAGCGGGTTACAGCCCGTCAAATCGAAGCGGCGCGTCGTGCGATGACCCGTCACATGAAACGTCAGGGCCGGGTCTGGATCCGGATCTTCCCCGATGTGCCAGTGACGGCCAAACCCATCGAAGTGCGTATGGGTAAAGGTAAGGGCTCGGTCGACCGTTGGGCGGCCAAGGTCAAGCCGGGCCGCGTGATGTTCGAAATCGACGGCGTCAACGACGACATCGCCCGTGAGGCCCTGCGCCTTGCTGCGATGAAGCTGCCGATCAAGACACGCGTTGTCATTCGGGAAGACTGGTAGGGACGAAAACGCGCAAGCGTTTTCGGTCCAGCCGGAGGCAGGGTATTTGCCAAGCAAATGCCCGTTCCGGCCACGGTAGAGAGAAAAGAACCCCCGGTGCGAAAGCGCCGGGGGTTACTTTTTGCGCTTCTTGAGTTCTTCAATCACGGTTTTTGCCACGTATGTCACTGATGCCAGCGTAGCTGACAAAGCCACAATAACTTCGAGGGAACTCATTCAGGGGCTCCTTCCTTAGGGTTGGGCAACATCCAGCGGGAGTTCTTTTCGTTGTGTTCTAAATGCCCTTCCGCTCGAAATCTGGACAAGTAGGATCGCAAGGTGTTCTCTGGCAGGTCTGGCATAAACGCTTCAACTCGCGCTCGAATTTGTTTCAAGGTCGCACCGCTTTGCTTGTTCTGCAGCTTTAGTTCTATTTCGTCGCTCACCATCGCTAGCACGGCCAACTTCTTTGCTGTCCTCGCTTCGACCCTTTCTTGATCCAATGACAATTGGCGTTTGAAGTACAAGCCGCGGTAGGTCTGCTCCCAAAGCTTGTCTTCTTCTTCTAAGCTGGCAATTTGCTCTGCAATTGCCGCTCTGCGTTGTGATATTTTGGAAAAAATACTGTTCATACAGTCAAACATGAGTGATTTTTGAACTGTTGCAAGTACCCAAAACTCATTATTTCGGATTCGAAACAGAAAAAAAATACACTAAAAACAGTATTTTAGAGTATCAGTTGGATTTCACGACAGATAGCCAAAGGCTATCTGTCGTGCGGGAAAATGTCAATCGGGTAGTTTTGAGGTAATTAGGTGTTGCTGGTTGTCGTGATCGCAACAAGATCCGCGCGCAATCAAAGCCGCAGGCCACCGCCGCCCGGCCATACCGTGTCACAACCCAACACTGGCCAATCCTTCCCAAACCTCTACACTCGCCTCACGCGCTCCAACCCAAGAGGCCAGCCCATGAAACAAGTCCCCAAGCCCACCACTGACGCAGACCTGATCCAAGCGTTTCTCGACAAGGGCGGGGAGGTGAAGAAGGGCAAGACCAAGCCGATGCCTGATGGGCTTGGCCTATCCAACAACCAGTGGGGCAACACGCTGACCAAAGAGGAAAAAGCCGCCAAGAAAGCCCTTGAAGAAGCGCACAAAATCGAACCGAAAAAGTAAGTGCCGTTTCGGCGGAGACCTATTCCCAGCCGTAATTGAACGACACGGTCACGCGCTCGTCTTCGGCCATGTTCATGGGCACTTCGTGGCGCAACCAGCTTTCCCACAACAATACGTCACCCACTGCTGGACGGGCATAGTGGAAGGTCGCAAGGTCTTCGGGCGCGTCCTTGGTCCTGCCGGGGGCAGCCATCATCATGGCCAAGCGCGGGTCTTCCAGTTTTAACGCCGACGTCCCTTCCGGCATCGCCACATAAGCCGTGCCGGAAATCACGGAATGGGGATGGATATGACCGGTGTGAATGCCGCCTTCAGGCAGGATGTTGATCCAGATCGAATCCAGTTTCAGCACCTTGTCCCCAAGGTCAAAGGCCAGATCACGCGCAAAGGCTGCCACATGGGCATCCAGCGCCTTGACCAGATCGGCAAAGATCGGAAAGCGCCACGGCAGGTCATCCAAGGACGCATAAGACGTGTATCCGGGATAGCCCTGTGCCTCGCACCAGTCATGACCGGCCTCATCATCCTCGGCGATGGCATAGCAGTTCTGTTCCAGCTCGCCCGCATCGATCTTGGGGTCATGCTCGGACAAGGCGGCGTGGTACAGGCGGGTGGCAAAAAGCGAAGTCACATGGGGCATGTGGGTTGCTTACATCAGCACGTCCGCGTGAGCCAGTGCGCATCCATCTTGTCTTGGGCGAGATTTTGGCCCACCCCTTTGGCGGCCAATCCGGAGAGAGACCCATGACGCCCCAAGACCGACAGGATGCCATTGCGCTTCTGGTGCTGCGCCTTGGCCTCGTCTGGTTCATCTTTCTATGGGCGGCACACAAGATCATCCTGCCCAACCAATACCGAGCCCTTGCGCGCAACTTTGACGGGGTCGATCCGTCCGTGGTGCAGGTCTATGGGCTGGCCGTGATACAGATCGCAATTTGCGCCTTGGCGGCGGTGGGGATCGTTCGGCTATACAGCTACGGCGCGCTGCTGATGATGCACGCCTTTACTGTTGCGCGTCGCTGGGAGGGTTTCCTTGACCCCTTTGCGCTGAATGCCAAGGGGAACTTTCCGATCCACCGCAATCAGGTCATTGATCTGGCCGTGCTCGCGGCATTTATTGCGCTTGTTCTGCTGCGCAATCGCGACCACTTTTCGCTGGGTGCGTGGTTTGAGCGGCACATGGGCGAACGGCGCTGGTGGACCTGACCGGCCACACCCATACCGGTGCGGCAACTTTGGGGTTGTCATAGCACCGCACCCCTCATATACGGCCCCTCTATCATCCACTCCACGGGAATCAGGGTGACACCAATCTGGTGGCCTGCCCGTGATGTTGAAAGGAAAAGGCGCATGAACGCCCAAGAACTTCGGGATAAGACCCCGGACCAGCTTCGTGATGAACTGGCCAATCTGAAGAAAGAAGCCTTTAACCTGCGTTTCCAGCAGGCAACAGGCGCGCTGGAAAACCCCGCGCGCATGCGTCAGGTCCGTCGTGACGTGGCCCGTGTGAACACCATCCTGGGCGAAAAAGCCCAAGCTGCTGCGGAATAAGGATCTAACGAAATGCCCAAACGTATTCTGTCCGGCACCGTGACATCCGATGCCAACGCCCAAACAGTCACCGTATCCGTGGAACGCCGTTTCACGCACCCGGTTCTGAAAAAGACCATTCGTAAGTCCAAGAAATATCGGGCCCACGATGAAAAGAATGCCTTCAAGGTCGGCGACACAGTCCGCATCATCGAATGCGCGCCGAAATCGAAGACAAAACGCTGGGAGGTGCTGGAGGCCTAAGACCCCCACACCAACAGTATAATCGAAACCCTGGGGATCAGGCACGCATCGCCCCCCAAAGGTCGGGAGAAACCAAATGATCCAGATGCAAACAAACCTGGATGTTGCTGACAACAGCGGCGCGCGCCGTGTTCAGTGCATCAAGGTTCTGGGTGGTTCCAAGCGTAAATACGCATCCGTCGGCGACGTCATTGTCGTCTCGGTCAAGGAAGCCATCCCACGTGGTCGCGTTAAGAAGGGTGATGTCCGCAAGGCCGTCGTCGTACGCACCGCCAAGGAAGTCCGCCGCGAAGATGGCACAGCGATCCGCTTTGACCGCAACGCTGCCGTGATCCTCAACAACAACAACGAGCCGGTCGGCACCCGTATCTTCGGGCCAGTTGTTCGCGAGCTGCGCGCCAAGAACTTCATGAAAATCATCTCTCTCGCTCCGGAGGTGCTGTGATATGGCTGCCAAACTGAAAAAAGGCGACAAGGTCGTCGTGCTCGCCGGTAAGGACAAGGGCAAGGAAGGCATCATTTCTTCCATCAGCCCCAAAGCGAACAAAGCCGTTGTTGACGGTCTGAACATCGCGATCCGCGCCACACGTCAAAGCCAAGAAAGCCAGGGCGGCCGCATCCCCAAAGCGATGCCGATCGACCTGAGCAATCTGGCGCTGCTGGACGCAAATGGCAAAGCCACCCGCGTCGGTTTTAAAATGGACGGTGACAAGAAAGTCCGTTTTGCCAAAACAACAGGGGATGTGATCTGATGCTCGACGCAAACGACTACACACCACGCCTCAAGGCTGTTTATGCGGACACTATCCGTGCAGCCATGAAAGAGGAATTCGGCTACAAAAACGACATGCAGATCCCGCGTCTGGACAAAATTGTCCTGAACATTGGCTGCGGTGCCGAAGCTGTCCGTGACAGCAAGAAAGCCAAATCCGCTCAGGAAGACCTGACAGCCATCGCCGGTCAAAAAGCACTGACCACGAAGGCCAAGAAATCCATTGCGGGTTTCCGGGTACGTGAAGAGATGCCACTGGGGGCCAAAGTCACCCTGCGCGGCGATCGCATGTATGAATTCCTCGACCGGCTGATCACCATTGCTCTGCCCCGCGTTCGTGACTTCCGCGGCGTGTCGGGCAAATCCTTTGACGGCCGTGGCAACTACGCCATGGGCATGAAGGAACACATCGTCTTCCCCGAGATCGATTTTGACAAAGTCGATGAAACCTGGGGCATGGACATCGTGATCACGACCACAGCCGACAACGATGCCGAAGCAAAAGCCTTGCTGAAGCATTTCAACATGCCCTTCAATTCGTAAGCGCGGGAGAGAAAAGATATGGCTAAGAAATCCATGATCGCGCGCGAAGTGAAGCGCGAGAAGCTGGTGAAAAAGTACGCCGCCAAGCGTGCCGAGCTCAAAGCAATCATCAGCGATGAAACCAAACCAATGGAAGAGCGTTTTCGCGCTTCGCTGAAGCTGGCAAAACTGCCCCGCAACAGCTCGGCCGTGCGTCTTCACAACCGTTGCCAGCTGACCGGGCGTCCACACGCCTATTACCGCAAGCTGAAAATCAGCCGGATCGCCCTGCGCGACCTCGGCAGCCAGGGCCAGATCCCCGGCCTTGTGAAATCAAGCTGGTAAGGGAGACATAAGATATGAACGATCCTATCGCAGATATGCTCACCCGTATCCGTAACAGCCAGATGCGCGGCAAGTCCGTCGTGTCTACGCCTGCCTCCAAGTTGCGCATCCGCGTGCTCGAAGTGCTGGCCGACGAAGGCTATATTCGCGGTTTCGAAGAGACCACAGGCGAGGACGGCCACCCGGCCATCGAAATCAGCCTGAAGTATTATGAAGGCGAACCTGTTATTCGCGAGCTCAAGCGGGTCTCCAAGCCCGGGCGTCGCGTGTACATGGGCGTCGGTGACATCCCATCGGTCCGTCAGGGCCTGGGCGTGTCGATTGTCTCCACCTCCAAAGGTGTGATGTCGGATGCAAACGCACGTGCGGCCAATGTTGGCGGCGAAGTGCTCTGCACGATCTTCTAAGGAGAAGCAGATGTCTCGTATTGGTAAAAAACCGGTCGATCTGCCCTCGGGTGTGACTGCATCCGTCTCTGGTCAGACGATCGAAGTCAAAGGCCCAAAAGGCACGCGTTCGTTCAAAGCAACGGACGACGTGACCCTGTCAGTCGAAGACAACGTGGTCAGCATCACACCGCGTGGCAAGTCTAAGCGCGCGCGCCAGCAGTGGGGCATGTCCCGCACGCAGGTGCAGAACTGCGTCACCGGCGTCACCGAGGGTTTCAAGAAAGAGCTTGAGATCCAGGGCGTTGGTTACCGGGCTCAGATGCAGGGCAACACCCTGAAACTGAACCTTGGCTTGTCCCACGACGTGGACTTTGTGGCACCTGAAGGTGTGACTGTAACTGCGCCCAAGCAGACTGAGATTGTGGTTGAAGGCATCGACCAGCAACAGGTCGGCGAAGTGGCCGCGAAAATCCGCGAGTGGCGCAAGCCCGAGCCCTACAAAGGCAAAGGCATCCGCTACAAAGGCGAGTTTATCTTCCGTAAGGAAGGCAAGAAGAAGTAAGGACCAGACAGATGGCAAACAGCAAACGGACCCTGTTCCTCAAGCGCCGCCTGCGCGTCCGGAACAAACTGCGCAAGGTCAATGCCGGCCGCGCGCGTCTCAGCGTGCACCGTTCCAACAAGAACATCAGCGTTCAGCTGATCGACGATGTGAACGGCGTGACACTGGCCGCGGCCTCAACCCTGGAAAAAGATCTGGGGACAGTCGGCAAGAACAACATCGAAGCGGCCACGAAAGTGGGCGCATTGATCGCCGAACGCGCAAAGAAAGCTGGCGTGGAAGAAGCATATTTCGACCGCGGTGGTTTCCTCTTTCACGGCAAGGTGAAGGCTCTGGCCGACGCTGCGCGTGAAGGTGGTCTCAAGATCTAAGGCCAAGGTGGGCAGATTGCCCATCCTACGTAGGATGGGCAATCTGCCCATCTTCGCTGTGAATGGCGTTCGCGCCCTTCCGATGATCCGGGGGCTTAAGGCTCACCTGGGTTGAGTTTAGCGGCGCAAGCGCGCCACCTTTAGAAGGATGTTCTCATGGCAGAACGTGACAATAACCGCCGGGGTAACCGCCGTGACCGCGACGAGGCCCCCGAATTTGCAGATCGTTTGGTCGCGATCAACCGTGTGTCCAAGACCGTTAAGGGTGGTAAGCGCTTTGGCTTCGCTGCTTTGGTTGTCGTAGGTGACCAAAAAGGCCGCGTCGGTTTCGGCAAAGGCAAAGCGAAGGAGGTCCCCGAGGCCATCCGCAAAGCTACCGAGCAAGCCAAGCGCCAAATGATCCGCGTGCAACTGCGCGAAGGCCGCACACTGCACCACGACATGGAAGGCCGCCACGGCGCCGGTAAAGTCGTTATGCGTACAGCGCCAGAAGGGACCGGGATCATCGCCGGTGGTCCAATGCGTGCTGTTTTCGAAATGCTGGGCATCAAGGACGTTGTGTCCAAGTCCATCGGTTCGCAAAACCCCTACAACATGATCCGCGCCACTATGGACGGGCTGAAGAAAGAGCAATCGCCACGTGCCGTTGCCCAGCGTCGCGGCAAGAAAGTCGCCGACATTCTGCCCAAGCGTGACGAAGCCCCCGCTGCTGAAGCGGCCACCGAGGAGGCCTGAGACCCATGGCAAAAACAATTGTCGTCAAACAAATCGGCTCGCCCATCCGTCGCCCCGCAAAGCAGCGCGCAACACTGATTGGCCTGGGTCTGAACAAAATGCACAAAACCCGCGAGCTGGAAGACACACCCTCCGTACGCGGCATGATCAACTCGATCCCACACATGGTCGAGATCATCGAAGAAAAGGGCTAAGGCTTTCAGATCGTTTGAAGGCGGGTACTTTCCCGCCACGCCGATTTTCAAAACGCTCCGCCTCGGCGGGGCGTTTTTCGTACGCTATGCACATTCCCACGAAAGTTAACGTCACAGTTGAAGTTCGGGAAACAAGGGGGGCGAAAACACCTTGTTTTCAAGGGTTTTTTGCTGATTTCCTTGACTTCAAAGTGTTAACAAGCAATGTTTCGCCGAATTGTTTTAATGAGGAAGAGTAAGATGAAAACGTTTGTTGCCAGCGCATTTGCAGCCGTTGTGATGTCCACGGCCGCCTATGCCGCTCCAGTAAATCTGGCCGACATGAACCTCAACGGGAACGCGTCGATCTCGGGATCCAGCCTGATCCTGACGCCATCTTTGAACGGCCAAAACGGCACGGCGTTCATCGACACACCCTTTGCGATCGATCCCGCCACAACATTCTCTGCCGCATTCGAACTTGGGTTTTCCCAGAACGGTAGCGGCGGCGCGGACGGTATTTCGTTCCTGATCCACAACGGCCCCGATGGCGCAGACCAGACCGGCGTGTTGGGCGGCGGCATCGGCTACCAAGGAATCACACCCAGCCTTGCCGTGGAATTTGACACGTGGAACAACGGCAGCGTCGACGATAACAGCGACAACCATGTTGGCATTGCGGTCAACGGCAATATCGATGCTACGCTTCAGGCTGATCCCGGGTTCACCATTCAAGATCAAAGCAGCCTTTTCGCATGGGTCGACTATGACGGGTTCGTTTTGGACGTCTTCGTCAGCTTGACGAATGTCAAACCGGGAACATCCTTGCTGACCACGACCGGTAGCCTTTTCAATGTCGTTGGCGACCAGGCTTATTTTGGCTTCACCGCATCCACAGGGGGCGCGCGCTCCTTGCAGCAGGTCAACAGCTTTGACCTCGACGTGTCATCTACACCTGCCGTGCCGCTGCCCGCAGCACTGCCAATGCTGGTGGGTGGCTTTGCATTGATGTGTGGTCTTGGCCTGCGCCGCCGTCGCAAGGTTTCCTGAGAAGCGGAATTTATTACGGGCTCACCCCCGTATGAATGAGCCATGGAACGCTCCGCCTAATGGCGGGGCGTTTTTTGGTTTTGGCTTCGCGCTTGGCATATGTTGTCCAATCAATGCGCAGCCCAATGTGACGCGCAAAGCATCCGCCAATTCGTCCACGGTCTCGGTCGAGACATACAGCCCACCCGTGCGGTCTGACAGGCATTTGGACACCGTATTGCCAGCACCTACATCCTCTTGCTCCGGGTTGTCCCAACTAAAGAAGTCTACAACCACTTTGAAGCCGATCACGTGGACCGTCAGGTCCACCCCTTCTGCTGCCAGCGAGGTGCCCAAGGCACAGGGCCGCCCCCCACATGTTTCGTTGCCGTCTGTCACAAGCACCACGATTCCGGGTTTGGAGCGGTAATCCAGAACCTCGCTTGCAGCCAGAACGGATGCGGCCAATGGGGTGAGGCCCTTGGGTTGGATTTGATCGATCTGGCTGACGATCGCCTGGCCAGCGTCTGCTTGTGGGCCAAACCGCAGATCAATGTTGGCGCAGGCATCTTTTGCGCCGGGGCCGTAGGTCAACAAGCCCACACGGCGAAAAGGCGTGATGTCGGGCATCGCTTCCCGCAATGCTTCACGGGCTTCGATGATCCGCGTCTTGGCCTGAGGATCAAAGCCCAATTCGGACATGGATGCAGATCCGTCAAAGACAAGCATTGCATCTGTGGCGCACCCAACTGCCCCAAAGCCGGGTGTCAAAGGTGTCGCCAATGCAACCAACAGCGCGGCCATCGGACCTGAGCGGAAACCGGAATTCATGTACGTCACCGTGACACTGCCACAGGGTAGTGCGCAAGGGGCAAGCAAAACGCTTTGCGGATCATCCATGGCGCGCGTAGCCTGCTCCAATGACCGAACTGACCTATTACTATTCCGCTCATTCCGCCTACGCCTATCTGGGCTCGACACGCCTTATGCAGATCTGCAAGGACCATGGGCTGACGCTTGTGCACCGGCCCATTCCTTTGTCCCCTGTGGTTGAGGCGCAAGGCAGCCTGCCGTTTCGTGCTCGCACACAGGGGCACGTAGACTATTTCTTTGGCCGTGAAATTGAGCGGTGGGCCGAGTGGCGCAACGTGCCTGTTGTGCCTTTTCGCCCCACTTATCACGATGCGGACTATACGCTGGCCAGTGGCATGATCCTTGCTCTTGGCGATCGTGGAGAGCAGGTGGACGCGATGGCGCACGCATTGCTGGAAGCGCATTGGCGCGATGATGCGGATTTGTCAGATGTCGCGACGTTGCGAACGGTTGCCGCTCGATTGGGTCACGACCCTGATGCATTGCTACGAACGGCTCAAAGCGATCAAGTCACAGCTCAATACAGCGCCAATGCCCAAGCTGCTCTGGCGGCTCCGGTCATGGGCTCGCCCACATATGTTCTGCGGGACGAGGTGTTTTATGGCCAAGATCGCCTCGAAATGCTGGAATACGCGATTTCGCACCCTTTCAGGCCCAGCACATGGCGCAATCCGGACGTGGATGCCTGACAGGGGTGCCCTTCGAAATTCACCGTCACTTGCGTTATTCTGCTGCGATTACGCCGACGCGCATCTGGCGTGCGCGGCCCAAGTGAATCGAACTGACGATTGCACCGTTGAGAATGAATACATAGGCGGGATAGGCCATCAGCACCGGATCAAATTGCCCCACCGCTCCAATCGCGCAGACAGAGGCAAAAAATGCCCAAACCCATTTTGACAGTGTTTCAGAATTGGGGTCGCGGTAGGCTTTCTTGCAGGTCATCACGCCCCCAAGAAGGGAAATCGTGATTGTGATCGACAACGCGTACACAGCCGTGTCCGTCAACATCCAAAGCACCAGCCCAAGTGCCGCAGCCATCAACACGTAGATGTCGCCACGCAGCAAAAAGCGGCCTGCGCCAAAGGTGATTGCCAGCAGCAAGACAGCAATTGTTCCGCCAACCTGAATGGCCGCAAACCATAGCGATTGTGTGGCGCCTTCGTAGATCTGTGACGCCAGCGCAATCGAACCCAGAACAGACCAGATCAGCCATGAGGCCCGTTGGGGTTGCGTGCGTCCTTTCAGGATATCGCGGATGTAGGGGACAAAGGCGCAGATGCTCAAAACCGCCGAGGCAATCCCGAGCATCTGCAATACCTTACCGTCTTGAAAAATGCTTTCAAGCAAAGGGCTTCTCCGAAATTGAAACCCGCTTGAGACGGGATCTTAAAATATGTCAATCGTTCTACAAAAGTGCCGAAATATGACCGGCGGAGTAATGATTACACTATGGGTGTAGCAGCAAACTGTGGCCAGCGCGGAGTCTGGAATTCCGTACTCCAGCGCAAAAATTCACGCTGTTTTAACGAGCGCGGCGGCGTGGGGCAGGGATGCGGAGTGAAATCCGGGGCGAAAGCGCCCGATGGGTCGATGACCGCGCGGTCTGGTGGCTATTTTGGATGCCAACCTAGTCCGCCAAACGGGTCTGCACGATTTCGGATGGCTCCGTCAAAGTTGCGGCTTGCGTTGCGGGGTGCGGGGTGGGCGGCTTGGTCAGCGCATTCGCCCCGACAGTGATGACAGCCAAAGCAGCAAGTGCGACGCATATGATCGGTGTCTTGTTGGCCCGCATGTGTGTTCTCCCGAATTCGGCACTGCTCAAGAGTTAGCTGGACAATGCCGCACCTTCATGGGGAAAAAGCCCGCCCCTGGCCCCGTCAACTGTCGGCACCGCAATCGGTGTCCTATATGCTTGATTGCGCTGGCCCGTAGGTCTATACGCGCCCGGTGGCGCTCCGCGCCGCAAGAATCAACGGTCTAACCACACTGCGTGAGAGCCGTTAACAAACCAAGAAACGCCGTGTTCGCCCAAGTACGCTTCGGGGGCGCTTCCGGCAAAGGAGAAGCGATATGAAACTGAATGAACTGCGCGACAATCCAGGCGCCACCAAACCACGCAAGCGCGTTGGCCGTGGTCCCGGTTCCGGCACCGGTAAAATGGGTGGTCGTGGTATCAAAGGTCAGAAATCCCGTTCAGGTGTGGCCATCAATGGTTACGAAGGCGGCCAAATGCCTTTGTACCAACGTCTGCCCAAGCGTGGCTTTAACAAGCCGAACCGCAAATCCTTTGCCGTTATCAACCTTGGTCTGATCCAGAAATTCATCGACCTTGGCAAACTCGACGCCAAATCCGCCATCACCGAAGACGCACTGATCGCCTCCGGCCTCGTGCGTCGCAAGCTGGACGGCATCCGCGTTCTGGCCAAAGGCGAGATCACAAGCAAAGTTGATCTGCAGGTGACTGGTGCGTCGAAATCCGCTGTCGAAGCGGTCGAAAAAGCCGGTGGTACACTGGCTATTGCTGCTGCGGCGCCCGCAGAAGCCTGATTGACATCTTGTGAGCCGCCTATGGGCGGCTTACATTGTCTAGAGTTTTCCCAAGCGCCCGCCTGCCGGACTATGGCCCAACTCCCTAATCCATGGGTGGCGTTTTTACCAAAGGACACCGCCCAATGGTATCTGCCGTCGAGAATATGGCCGCCAACACGAGCTGGAGCGCTCTGGGCAAGGCCACCGACCTGCGCAATCGCATCCTGTTCACGCTTGGCCTGCTGATCGTTTACCGCCTTGGCACATTCATCCCGGTGCCGGGCATCGATGGTGCCGCCTTGCGTGAATTCATGGAACAGGCGGGGCAGGGCATCGGCGGCATGGTGTCAATGTTCACCGGCGGGGCCTTGGGCCGAATGGGTATCTTTGCCCTCGGGATCATGCCCTACATTTCGGCCTCGATCATTGTGCAGCTGCTCACTTCGATGGTGCCAAAGCTGGAACAGTTGAAGAAAGAGGGCGAACAGGGCCGCAAGAAAATCAATCAGTATACGCGGTTCGGGACCGTGGCATTGGCGACCTTGCAGGCCTATGGCCTTGCCGTCAGCCTTGAGGCCGGCGATATCGTCACCGATCCGGGCCTTTTCTTCCGCGTGTCCTGCCTCATCACGCTTGTCGGGGGCACCATGTTCCTGATGTGGCTGGGTGAGCAGATCACCGCACGCGGCATCGGCAACGGTATCTCATTGATCATCTTTGTCGGCATCATTGCCGAAGTTCCTGCCGCCATCGGTCAGTTCTTTATCTCGGGTCGCTCGGGGGCCATCAGCCCTGCCGTGATCATCGGCGTGCTGGTCATGGTTGTGGCCACAATCACGTTTGTGGTGTTCATGGAGCGTGCCCTGCGCAAGATCCACATCCAGTATCCCCGCCGTCAGGTGGGCATGAAAGTCTATGACGGTGGCAACTCCAACCTGCCGATCAAGGTGAACCCAGCAGGCGTTATCCCTGCGATCTTTGCGTCGTCGCTGCTGCTGTTGCCGGTTACGATCTCGACTTTCTCGGGCAACTCGACCAACCCGATCATGAGCTGGCTGCTGGCCAACTTCGGCCCCGGGCAGCCACTTTATCTGTTGTTTTTCGCAGCGATGATCGTCTTCTTCGCCTACTTCTATACGTTCAACGTGTCTTTCAAAGTCGAAGACGTGGCCGAGAATCTCAAGAACCAGAACGGCTTTGTCCCCGGTATCCGTCCCGGCAAAAAGACCGAAGAGTATCTGGAATATGTGGTCAACCGCATCCTAGTACTCGGTGCGGCCTATCTGGCGGCGGTCTGTCTGTTGCCTGAAATCCTGCGGGGTGAATTCGCCATTCCGTTCTATTTTGGCGGAACATCCGTGTTGATTGTGGTGTCGGTGACCATGGACACGATCCAGCAGGTCCAAAGCCACCTGTTGGCCCACCAGTACGAAGGCCTGATCGAGAAATCGCAATTGCGCGGCAAAGGTGCTAAGGGTCGTCGCAAGCGCAGCCCGATCCGGAGATAAAGGCCTTCATGAATATCATACTTTTGGGCCCGCCCGGTGCGGGTAAGGGAACACAAGCCCGCTTTCTCGTTGAAGAACGTGGCATGGTTCAATTGAGCACCGGTGACATGTTGCGTGCCGCCAAGGACAGCGGCACCGAGATGGGGCAAATCGTGGCTGACGTCATGGCCCGTGGAGCACTGGTGACGGACGAGATCGTCATTGGCCTGATCCGCGAACAGCTGGAAACGGTGCAAAGCAACGGTTTCATCTTTGACGGATTCCCACGCACCCTTGCACAGGCGGATGCCCTGAGCGATCTGCTGACCGAAAAAGGGCAAACCCTTGATGCCGTGATCGAGATGGAAGTCGACGACGAGGCCCTTGTGGCCCGCATCGTTGCCCGCTCGACCTGCGGCGGTTGCGGTGAGGTCTATAACGACAACACCAAACCGATCCCTGCAGATGGCAAATGCACCAACTGCGGCAAGGAAAACGAATTCAAACGCCGCGCGGACGACAACGAGGAAAGCCTCAAGACCCGTCTGATGGAATATTACAAGAAAACGTCACCCCTGATCGGCTACTACTACGCCAAAGGCCAGCTGACGAAAGTGAACGGTCTGGGCGAGATCGTGGACGTGAAGGCCGCGATCGCAGGTGTGCTGGACACCTAAGCTTTGCGCTTTGTTGGTTTCGGGTTTGGAATTACTGTAGGCGCGGTCGTCGGTTTGATAGTGGGTGGAATGATTGGGCTGGTTGTGGGTGGCCAGAACACTCATAGTAAGTTTTGCAGCAGCCCGAAATCCGATTTCTACATAGACGACGTGGATGCCCGAAAGGCGTCTTGCGATTGAGCAAAAACATGGCCGGACCCGATCTGTGCGTAAAGGCTTGACGCTCCCTTAAAACGCTCCTATTCCACCCCATCTCTAACGAGAATCAATGACGGGAACGCGTCCCGTCGGATCACCTGATCAGCTGCAAGCCCGGGGGCAAAAATCCTTGGGCTTTATGTTGTGAAAAAAGGGCCCGGGACTACGGGCTCGCAACGAAAAGGACACTGCCACGTGGCACGTATTGCAGGGGTAAACATCCCCACCGCCAAGCGCGTTCCGATCGCCCTGACCTACATCACGGGTATCGGCAACACCTCCGCCCAGAAAATCTGCGAAGCCGTTGGTATCGAGGCGCACCGTCGCGTCAACGAACTGAGCGACGCCGAAGTTCTGAAAATCCGCGAGCACATCGACGAGAACTTTACCGTCGAAGGTGACCTGCGTCGTGAGACGCAGATGAACATCAAGCGTCTGATGGACCTTGGCTGCTACCGTGGCCTGCGTCACCGTCGTAACCTGCCCGTCCGCGGTCAGCGCACACACACCAACGCTCGCACCCGCAAAGGCCCCGCAAAGGCCATTGCCGGCAAGAAGAAATAAGGAGACGCACCGATGGCACGTGATACCCGTCGCGGGGGCAAGAAAAAGGTCTCCAAGAACATCGCCGCTGGTGTGGCGCATGTGAACTCATCCTTCAACAACACCAAGATCCTGATTTCGGACGTGCAAGGCAACGCCATTGCATGGTCGTCTGCTGGCACCATGGGCTTCAAAGGCTCGCGGAAATCCACTCCTTACGCGGCCCAGATGGCTGCCGAGGATGCGGGCAAGAAGGCACAGGACCACGGTGTGAAAACGCTGGAAGTCGAAGTACAGGGCCCCGGTTCGGGTCGTGAATCGGCTCTGCGCGCATTGGCTGCAGTGGGCTTTAACATCACGTCGATCCGTGACGTGACGCCGATGGCCCACAATGGTTGCCGTCCGCCCAAGCGCCGCCGCGTCTAAGCGACATTTGATTACCTTTGGGGCCGCGTGTGAACGCACGGCCCCGATCCGCATTTTGAAACCTCGGGCGTTCGCATGTTGGGACATGGCACGCGAACAGGAATGGAGGGACGCATGATCCACAAGAACTGGGCCGAACTGATCAAGCCACAACAGCTTGACGTGAAACCGGGCAACGAACCTGCGCGTCAGGCGACAGTGATCGCCGAACCGCTGGAACGCGGCTTTGGTCTGACCATGGGCAACGCGCTGCGCCGCGTGCTGATGTCTTCGCTGCAAGGCGCTGCCATCACATCTGTGCAAATCGACAACGTGTTGCACGAATTCTCATCCGTTGCCGGTGTGCGCGAAGACGTCACCGACATCATCCTGAACCTCAAAGGCGTGTCCCTGCGCATGGAAGTCGAAGGGCCCAAGCGCCTGTCGATTTCGGCCAAGGGTCCCGGCGTTGTCACAGCGGGCGACATTTCTGAATCCGCAGGCATCGAGGTTCTGAACCGCGATCACGTCATCTGTCACCTTGATGATGGCGCTGATGTGTACATGGAACTGACCGTGAATACCGGTAAGGGCTATGTGTCGGCGGACAAGAACAAGCCGGAAGATGCGCCTATCGGCTTGATCCCGATCGATGCGATCTATTCGCCCGTCAAGAAAGTCAGCTATGATGTCCAACCCACCCGTGAGGGCCAGGTGCTGGATTATGACAAGCTGACGATGAAGGTCGAGACAGACGGCTCCATCACGCCGGACGACGCCGTGGCGTTCGCCGCGCGCATCCTGCAGGACCAGCTGGGCATCTTCGTCAACTTCGACGAACCAGAATCCGCCTCGCGTCAGGACGATGACGACGGTCTCGAGTTCAACCCGCTTCTGCTCAAGAAAGTGGACGAGCTGGAATTGTCAGTGCGTTCGGCCAACTGCCTCAAGAACGACAATATCGTGTATATTGGCGATCTGATCCAGAAGACCGAAGCCGAAATGCTGCGCACACCAAACTTCGGCCGCAAATCCTTGAACGAGATCAAGGAAGTGCTGTCGGGCATGGGTCTGCACCTTGGCATGGATGTCGAAGACTGGCCGCCAGACAATATCGAAGATCTGGCCAAGAAGTTCGAAGACAACTTTTGATCCGTAAGGTGGGCAGTATTGCCCACCCTACATCACGACCGGGTGACGACACCCCAAGGAGAGCCCAAGACACGCATCGCGGGCCAGACAAAGTAAAATCGCCTGTAGAGGGCACAAAACGGAGATAGAAATATGCGTCACGCACGTGGTTACCGCCGCCTGAACCGGACACACGAACACCGCAAGGCGTTGTTCAGCAACATGGCCGGCTCGCTCATCGAACATGAGCAAATCAAGACAACTTTGCCCAAGGCAAAAGAGCTGCGCCCGATCATCGAGAAGCTGATCACGCTGGCCAAACGCGGCGACCTGCACGCCCGTCGTCAGGCCGCCTCCAAGCTCAAAGAAGACCAGTACGTTTCCAAGCTGTTTGACGTGCTTGGCCCTCGTTATGCCGAGCGTCAGGGCGGTTACGTGCGCGTCCTCAAAGCGGGCTTCCGCTATGGTGACATGGCGCCCATGGCGATCATCGAGTTTGTTGACCGTGACCGCGACGCCAAAGGTGCTGCGGACAAGGCCCGCGTCGCTGCAGAAGAAGCCGCAGAATAAGTTCAGACACCGCCATGGTGATTTGATGAAACCCTCGCCCCAACCGGCGGGGGTTTTATTTTGGTGCAAGGCTCCCTTGCATTCAGGCGACCGCATCCGCATATTTTGCGGGCTATGAAGCGCCTGATTGTCTTCCTCTTTTTGTTGATCCCCGCAGCACTTGTGGCCGAAACCCGCGTGCCGACGTCGCAGGGCGAGATCACCCTCAGCTTTGCGCCCCTTGTGCGTGAAACAGCCCCGGCAGTCGTCAACATCTACGCCAAGGTTGTCACTCAGACGCGACGGCGCACGCCCTTTATGGATGACCCGTTTTTTGAACGGTTCTTTGAAGGCTTTGGCCAGCAACAACCGCGTGTTCAGAACTCGCTGGGCTCGGGCGTGATCCTGTCGGACGACGGCATTGTTGTGTCGAATTATCATGTGGTTGGGCAGGCGACAGATATCCGCGTGGTCTTGAACGATGGGCGTGAATATGAGGCCCGGGTGCTGTTGGGAGACCGCGAAAGCGACCTTGCAATCCTGCAGGTCGAAGGGGTTGAAGATCTGCCGTTCCTGCCCCTGCGAGACAGCGACACGGTTGAGGTGGGTGAATTGGTTCTCGCCATCGGTAACCCCTTTGGCGTTGGCCAAACCGTGTCCTCCGGCATTGTGTCAGGCCTCGCCCGCTCGGGCGGGTCCAACGGGCGCGGAGGCGGCTATTTCATCCAGACGGATGCGCCCATCAATCCGGGCAATTCTGGCGGCGCATTGGTTGATATGACGGGCAGACTGCTGGGCATCAACACGCGCATTCTCAGCCGCTCCGGTGGGTCCAACGGCATCGGCTTTGCCATCCCGGCTGATCTTGTGGCCGCGGTGCTGCGGCAAGCGCGTGACGGTAACGACCGCTTTGTGCGTCCGTGGGCTGGCGCAACAGGGCAGGCCGTAGATTCCGATCTGGCCGAGATGCTGGACCTTGATCGCCCTGGCGGCATCATCCTGGCTGGCTTGCATCCCGCCAGCCCTTTGGCTGCTGCCGGTTTTGAAGTTGGCGATGTTGTGCTGTCGGTCGACGGGGCGTCTGTCAATTCGCCGGGTGCGATGCTGTTCCGCATGAGCGTTGCATCCGCCAGTGACACGGCGCAAATGGCCCGGCTTCGTGATGGAGAGCGCACGGACCTGACCGTCAAACTGATCCCACCGCCCGATGATCCGCCACGCGCGGCCGTCACGCTGTCCGAAGGCACCAGCCTGCCCGGCCTGAGCGTCGCGCGGATCAACCCGGCTGTTCTGGCGGAATTGAACCTGCCCATCGCCTCCGAGGGGGTTGTCGTCATGGATGCGGGCCCCGTCGGCCAACGGGTGGGACTGCGCCGCGGCGATGTGCTGCAAGCCATTGGTCGCACCAAGATTGAATCACCACAGGACGCCGCCAACGCCCTTGCCAGCGCCGGGCGCGGCACAACCGTACGGGCATTGCGTGGCAATAGCCGCATTGTGTTGCGCTTCTAGATGGCGGATCTGTTTGCCACTGACACACCCGTTGCCGACACCGGTCCGCGCCCCTTGGCCGACCGGCTGCGCCCGCAAAAACTCTCTGAGGTCATTGGACAAGAACAGGTCTTGGGGGCCGAAGCGCCCCTGACGGTTATGCTGGGGGCAGGGGCCCTTGGGTCGCTGATATTTTGGGGACCGCCCGGCGTGGGCAAGACGACTATCGCGCGTCTCCTCGCGCACGAGACAGACCTGCATTTCGTACAGATCAGCGCGATTTTCACAGGGGTGCCCGACCTCAAAAAAGTGTTTGAGGCGGCCAGAATCCGACGTCAAAACGGGCAGGGAACATTGCTGTTCGTGGATGAGATCCACCGGTTCAACAAAGCCCAGCAAGACGGATTTCTGCCCCACATGGAAGACGGCACCATTCTGCTGGTAGGTGCCACAACCGAAAATCCCAGTTTCGAGTTGAACGCCGCTGTCATGAGCCGGGCGCAGGTGCTGGTGTTGGAACGGCTTGATCTGAAGGATCTTGAGCGGCTGGCACAGCGTGCTGAACAGGAGTTGGCGCGGTCTCTGCCGCTTGACGCAGCAGCCCGTGCGGCTCTGCTTGAGATGGCCGATGGGGACGGGCGCGCTTTGCTCAACCTGATCGAACAGGTCATGGCGTGGGATGTCACGGACCCGCTTGCACCCGAGCAGTTGTCCAAACGCCTGATGCGCCGTGCAGCACAATACGACAAGTCCGGCGATGGGCATTACAACCTCATTTCCGCGTTGCACAAATCCGTACGCGGATCAGACCCTGATGCCGCGCTTTATTGGTTTGCGCGGATGCTGGAGGGGGGCGAAGACCCTCGCTTTCTCGCCCGGCGCATTACCCGCATGGCGGTTGAGGACATCGGCCTCGCGGACCCTCAGGCGCAATCGATTTGTCTGCAAGGCTGGGAAACCTACGAACGGCTTGGCTCTCCGGAAGGGGAACTCGCCCTTGCGCAGGCGCTGGTCTATCTTGCGCTGGCCCCCAAATCCAATGCGACCTACGTGGCCTATAAGGGTGCGCGCAAGGCTGCCAAGGAAACCGGCTCGCACCCACCGCCCAAACATATCCTGAACGCGCCAACCTCAATGATGAAGGATCAAGGATATGGGGCAGGCTATGCCTATGATCATGACGCCGAAGATGGCTTTTCAGGGCAGGATTACTTTCCCGAAGGCATGGGGCGGCAGGATCTTTATCAGCCCGTCGAACGCGGGTTTGAGAGGGATCTGAAGAAGCGTGTCGAGTACTTTGCCAAGCTCAGGACCAAGCGGCAGAGTTGACTCTTGCCCGCGTTCGGCAAATAGACCGCGCATGTTATCAACCCTTTCCCTTGTTGCCCTCGGCGGGGCCATCGGCGCGTCCTTGCGCTGGCTGAGCGGTGTGGCCATCCTGCGCTTGACCGGACCGTCCGATTTCCCGCTGGCGATCATCAGCGTCAACGTGATCGGCTCGTTCCTGATGGGGGTTTTTGTGGTGGCTGCGGCGCATCGCGGCCTGACCCATGTCAGTCCGTTTGTGATGACGGGGCTTTTGGGCGGCTTCACAACGTTCTCGGCCTTTTCGCTTGAGACAATGACATTGATCGAGCGGGGGCAGATCGCCTCGGCCAGCTTGTATATTCTGTTATCCGTGGGTCTGTCCGTGGGAGCATTGGCGCTTGGGCTTTTACTGGCGCGGGGGATTTTCGCATGAGCGGTGTGCAGACAGTGATGGTTGAAGAGGGCGAAGGCGATCAGCGTCTGGACCGCTGGATGAAGCGCCGCTTTCCCCAAGTCAGCCAAGGCATGATCGAAAAGATGTGCCGCAAGGGTGAGTGCCGTGTGGATGGAGGCCGGGTGAAATCCTCGACCCGCGTCGAGACGGGCCAAAAGGTGCGCATCCCGCCATTGCCGGATCGCCCCGCGCCTGCGATCACGCGCAGCCGTGTGTCGGACAAGGATGCGGAGATGATCCAGTCTTGTGTCATCCACCGCGATGATGATGTGATTGCCATCAACAAACCCTCGGGCCTGCCGACCCAAGGCGGGTCAGGGCAGACAAAACATGTCGATGGATTGGCAGAGGCGCTGACCTTTGGCATGGACGAAAAACCACGCCTTGTGCACCGCCTCGACAAGGACACCTCGGGCGTATTGCTCTTGGCGCGCAATCGACTTGCTGCCAAAGCACTGACGGCGTCCATGCGTCACCGCGAAACGCGCAAGATTTACTGGGCCCTCGTGGCTGGTGTGCCCACGCCCTACCTCGGCGAAATCAAATACGGTCTGGTCAAGGCACCGGGGCGCGGGCGCGGCGGGGAAGGCGAAAAGATGTATGCCGTGCATCCACGTGATATGGATGCCACCGAAGGTGCCAAACGGGCGCATACGCTGTATGCCACGCTATTCCGGGTCGCGGGCCGTGCGGCATGGGTCGCGATGGAGCCTATCACCGGGCGCACCCACCAGTTGCGCGCCCACATGGCCGAGATCGGGCACCCCATCGCGGGGGATGGCAAGTATGGCGGCTCGGGTCAGGAAAACATGGGCGACGGTTGGGGCGCGCAAATCGGGGGCGAGATTTCCAAAAAGCTGCACCTTCACGCCCGCATGATGCGGTTTGAACACCCAACAACGCGCAAGGACGTCACTGTTACAGCCCCGCTGCCGGATCATATGGCCCACAGTTGGGACACGTTCGGCTGGACCGAGGATCTCGCGGCGGAGGATCCGTTCGAGGTGCTGGGATGAGCAAACCGCTGCGGTTGGTGATATTTGATGTGGATGGCACGCTGGTTGACAGTCAGGGTGACATCCTTGCCAGTATGGAGGCCGCATTCGACGCCGCAGGGCTGGCCGCGCCGACGCGCGAGGATGTGCTGGATATCGTTGGGTTGTCCTTGCCGCAGGCCATGCAGCGTCTGGCACCGGAGGCCGACAATGCGGCACTCGTTCAGACCTACAAAGACAGCTATGCGCGGTTGCGTGTGGAAAAGGGGGCGACGTCTTCTCCACTCTATCCCGGTGCTCGGGAGGCACTTGAACGTCTGCAGGCGGTGCCCGAAATGCTTTTGGGGGTCGCAACCGGCAAGTCCAAGCGCGGCCTTGATGGGCTGATCGAGGCGCACGGGCTACAGGGCATGTTCGTGACCCGGCAGGTGGCCGATTTTCACCCGTCCAAGCCGCATCCATCCATGATCCATCAGGCAATGGCAGATGCCGGGGTTGAAGCGGACAGCGCCGTGATGGTCGGCGACACGATCTACGACATGGAGATGGCCTCAGCTGCCGGAATACCGTTTCTGGGTGTGTCTTGGGGCTATCACGCGGCAGAACGTCTCAGTGATGCCCGCGTTGTTCTGGATGATTTTTCACAACTCGATGCAGCCTGCGCTGCAATTTGGAGCTGACATGAGCGAGTGGAAACAGAAACGATTCTGGGGTGAGGCGCGTGCCGTTGAGGTGCAAGGCGGTTGGACGGTGCATCTGGATGGGCGGGCGGTGAAGACACCTGCCAAAGCCGGGCTGGTTGTACCGACGCCAAGCTTGGCAAAGGCCATTGCCGCTGAGTGGGACGCGCAGGAAGACGTTGTGGACCCGACTGCCATGCCGTTTACGCGCAGTGCCAATGCGGCCATCGACAAGGTGGCCGTGCAGCACGCAGAAGTGGCCGACATGCTGGCAGCTTATGGTGATGCGGACCTGTTATGCTACCGGGCCGATGGGCCAGACGAGTTGGTAGAGCGACAGGCCGCCATCTGGGATCCTTATTTGGAATGGGCCAAGGAGGTGTTGGGTGCACGTCTGAAACCACGTGTCGGGTTGATGCACGAATCACAAGATGAAGCGGCATTGGCACGACTGTCGGAATTGACACATCAGCACTCGGCCTTCGAATTGGCCGCCTTCCACGACCTTGTCAGCCTCAGCGGTTCGCTGGTCTTGGGTTTCGCCGCTGCCAAGGACATGGACAGCGCGCCCAACATTTGGGCGGCATCCCGATTGGACGAACACTGGCAGATCGAGCAATGGGGCGAAGATGAAGAAGCGCAAGAGCTGGAAAAGCTAAAGAAAACAGCTTTTTTCCATGCGAAAGCGTTCTTTGATGCCGCTACGTAAAGTTGTGCACACAACGGCTCGAAGCCATTCGGATGTGCGCAATAAAGCATCGTTTTTGGTGAGGTCACACTTGACCTTCTTTGATGAATCCGAGCACACTATCGCCCACTGAGGGGGGGAGCCCCTTTGGGATCACCTTCGGCGGGGCCTCACTCGGTCATCGTCGGTTAACCGTCAAAACATGGCGGAACATCAGGAAGAGGTAACTAATGAACAAATCCGTATTCTTTGGCGCGCTCACCGTCGCTGGCATGGCTGCCGGCGTTGCGGCTGCTGGCACGCTTGATGACGTGAAAGCACGTGGCAAGCTGAACTGCGGCGTGACAACTGGTCTGGTGGGCTTTGCGGCTCCAGATGCCAACGGCGAATGGAATGGCTTTGACGTCGCGGTATGCCGCGCTGTTGCAGCCGCCGTTCTGGGTGACGCGACAGCCGTCGAATTCGTCCCCACAACAGGCAAAACACGCTTTACTGCGCTGGCATCCGGCGAAATCGACATGTTGGCCCGTAACACCACATGGACATTCTCGCGCGACGTGGACCTGAAGTTCACTTTCGTAGGCGTGAACTACTATGATGGCCAGGGCTTCATGGCGCCAAAAGAGCTGGGCGTGTCCTCGGCCAAGGATCTGGACGGCGCGACTGTCTGCATCCAGACCGGTACAACCACCGAGCTGAACCTGGCGGATTTCTTCCGCTCCAACAACATCAGCTACGAGCCTGTGCCAATCGAAACCAACGCCGAGGCGCAGCAGCAGTACCTTGCCGGTGCCTGTGACGTCTTCACGACAGACGCCTCCGGTCTGGCCGCGACACGCGCGACCTTTGAGAACCCAGGCGATCACGTTGTTCTGCCGGAAATCGTCTCCAAAGAGCCACTCGGCCCGCTTGTTCGCCACGGCGACAACGAATGGGGTGACGTGGTCCGCTGGACTCTGAACGCTCTGATCTCCGCAGAAGAGCTGGGCATCACATCCGCAAACATCGCTGAGATGGCGGCTGGCTCCAACAACCCAGAAATCAACCGTATCCTCGGCACCGAAGGTACATTGGGCGAGATGCTGGGTCTGGAAGCTGACTGGGCGATGAAAGCCATCGCAGCTGGCGGTAACTACGGTGAGATCTTTGAAGGTAACATCGGCGAAAGCACACCGATCGGTCTGGCCCGTGGCCTGAACGCTCAGTGGACAGATGGCGGCCTGCTGTACTCGCCTCCATTCCGCTAAGATATCAAGCCGAGGGGCGCAGGTTAATCCCTGCGCCCCTCGCACTTCCATGGTACGAGATCGCTGAATACAGCGGCAAGATGACCAACTGACAGCCAAACTAGAAACCCGGCCCTGCGCACAAGACGCAACCAACAAGGCCGGAACCACGGGGAACATCTGCATGTCCACGATCACTGACCCTCCGCAGGGTGCGTTCCGTCTGTCGATGCTGCTGAATGATACGCGGTATCGATCCTATACTTTCCAATTCATTGCTCTGATTTTGCTGATCGCAGCTTTTGCATTTCTTGGATCAAACCTGATTTCCAACCTCACTGCGGCCGGATTGAACATTTCCTATCAGTTCCTTGGCACGCCAGCGGGATATGACATCAACCAGACGCTGATCGACTACTCCAGCCAATCGACCAACGCGCGCGCCGCATTCGTGGGCATTCTGAACACACTGCTTGTGGCCTTTCTGGCCTGTGTGACGGCGACGATCTTTGGCGTGATTGCAGGGGTTCTGCGCCTGTCCAACAACTGGCTCGTGTCCAAATTGATGTCCTTTTATGTGGAAATCTTCCGCAATATCCCTGTCCTGATCTGGATCATCATCATCTTCACCATCATGATCGCCGTTATGCCCGGTCCAAGGGCGTTCCGCGGCGATGAGCCGTCGGCCAGCATGATCCTGAATGCAGTCGCCTTTACCAACCGAGGCGTTTACATCCCGGCACCTATATGGGGCCCCGGATCGATGGTTGTCGTTGCGACGTTCATTCTCTCGATCGTCGGCGTGATTGGCTACCGTCGCTACGCCACCAAATTGCTCTATGATACGGGCAAGCTGCTGCCGATGGGGTGGCCAAGCCTTGCCATTCTGATTGTGCCGACACTGCTTATGTTTTTGATCATGGGGCGGCCCATCGGGCTGGATGTCCCGGAACTCAAGGGCTTCAACTTTGCCGGTGGCATCAAAGTCGGCGGGCCCCTGATTGCGCTGTGGTTCGCTTTGTCGATCTACACTGGCGCGTTCATTGCAGAAAATGTGCGGGCCGGGATTCAGGCGATCTCCAAAGGTCAAACCGAAGCTGCGGGGGCTTTGGGCCTGCGCCAGGGGCGGATCATGAACCTCGTGGTTCTGCCGCAGGCGCTTCGGGTCATTATCCCGCCGCTCATCTCGCAATATCTCAACATCACCAAAAACTCATCACTGGCGATTGCTGTGGGATATGCGGATGTGACCGCGACGCTGGGCGGGATTACCCTGAACCAGACGGGCCGGGCGATCGAATGCATCCTGCTGCTGATGCTGTTCTATCTCACGATCTCCCTCAGCATCTCGGCGATCATGAACGTCTACAACAACTCTGTTAAGTTGAAGGAGCGCTGAGCCATGTCAGATACATCTGCTAACTCCGTCGCCTTCGTGCGCACCGAACAGGTGCCACCCTCGCCGCCGCCGTTCCAGACATCCGGTCCGGTCAAATGGGCCAAGGACAATCTGTTTTCCACGCCGTTCTATTCGGTGCTCACAATTGTCGCGGCCTATTTCATCTACCTGATCCTTGCTGGCATCCTGCCTTGGCTTGCCAACGGGGTCTGGGGGACAACCAGCCTGGCCGAGTGTCGCGAAGTGCTGGATGGCGTTTCGGGGGGGTGCTTTTCGGTCCTCTCCGAGCGTTGGAACCAGCTGATCTTTGGGTTCACATATCCGTCTGAACTCTATTGGCGTCCTGCACTGGCCTTCTTGATCATGTTTGCGGCGGCAGCACCTGTGCTGTTCTTCAAACTGCCCCGCAAGTTGCTGATCATCACCGCACTGTTTCCGTTTGTAGCGTACTATCTGATTTGGGGTGGCACGATCTTTACGCCGATCCTCGCACTTCTTGGCGTGGTTGTGGGTTACTTCGTCTATCGACGCCTTGTTGCAGGTAGCTTTGCGGCTGGTTTCTTTGGCGGTGTGGCGGCGGCCTTTGTGGTCTGGATCATCGGCGGCATGCTGATCCCGGAGAACGCCAATGAAACGGCCATGTTGCAAGCGGTGCCCAGCCGCGATCTGGGTGGCTTCATGCTCAACATGATGCTGGGCGTGGTCTGTGTGTCGCTGTCTATCCCACTGGGGATTGCACTGGCGCTTGGGCGTCAGTCGAACATGCCGTTGATCAAGTGGATCTGTGTGATCTTCATTGAATTCATCCGGGGCGTGCCACTGATCACGTTGCTGTTCGTGGCCAACGTCATGCTCGCCTACTTCTTCCCGCCCGGTACATCGACTGACCTTTTCCTGCGGGTTGTGATCATGATCACGATGTTCTCTGCAGCCTATATTGCCGAAGTGATCCGGGGCGGCCTCGCTGCTCTGCCACGTGGACAGTATGAAGCGGCGGACAGCCTTGGACTTGATTACCCGCAAGCAATGCGGCTGATCATCCTGCCTCAGGCGCTCAAGATCTCGATCCCGGGCATCGTGAATATCGCGGTGGGTCTGTTCAAGGATACGACCCTTGTGTCGGTCATCTCGATGTTTGACCTGTTGGGGATGATCCGGGGTCCGATCCTCGCCTCGACCGAATGGAACGGGGTCTACTGGGAACTGCTCGGCTTTGCGGCCTTGCTCTTCTTCGTCGTCTGCTACGGCATTTCTCAATACTCGCAGTGGCTGGAACGCCAGCTCGCGACCGATCACCGCTAAGGAGTGGATGATATGACTGAACAAGCTGCAATGAACGTGTCCACCGAGGTCGCGATTTCCATCGACAAGATGAACAAGTGGTATGGCACCTTCCACGTGCTGCGCGACATTGATCTGACTGTCTATCAGGGCGAGCGGATCGTGATCGCGGGGCCTTCGGGCTCTGGCAAATCCACGCTGATCCGCTGTATCAACGCGCTGGAAGAGCACCAGCAAGGGTCGATCACTGTGGATGGCACATTGCTGTCCTCGGATCTCAAGAACATCGACAAGATCCGGTCTGAGGTTGGCATGTGTTTCCAACACTTCAACCTGTTCCCGCATCTGTCGATCCTCGAGAACTGCACGCTGGCTCCGATCTGGGTGCGCAAAACGCCCAAGAAGGAAGCCGAAGAGATCGCGATGCACTTCCTTGAGAAGGTGAAGATCCCGGATCAGGCTGACAAGTATCCTGGCCAGTTGTCTGGTGGTCAGCAACAGCGTGTGGCGATCGCCCGCTCGCTCTGCATGCGCCCGCGCATCATGCTGTTTGACGAGCCGACATCGGCGCTTGACCCTGAGATGATCAAGGAAGTGCTCGATACGATGGTTGAGCTGGCCGAAGAAGGCATGACAATGCTGTGTGTGACACACGAGATGGGCTTTGCTCGTCAGGTGGCCAACCGCGTGATCTTCATGGACGAAGGCCAGATTGTTGAGCAAAACGAACCTGAAGAGTTCTTCAACAACCCGCAGTCCCCACGGACGCAGTTGTTCCTGAGCCAGATCCTCGGCCACTGATTTCAGCTGAGGCGGGCCGCTGGTCCGCCTTACACCATTATTTCGCGAGGAATTGCGAAATCCACCACCACACCCGACGACCAAGTGACATCTGCCCATGTCAGCGCATCAAAGCGCATGATGGTTGTGGCCCCGGTGGGATAGTCTGCAAATCGTTTATGTCGGGGTGCTTGGCTGACAAGGCGCGCAGCAAACTCGGCAATGCCCGGATTGTGGCCCAGCATCAGTACCACGTCGCCCGTCGCCGAGGTGCGCAGAACATTCATCATGATGTCCGCGCCCCCCAGATACAGTGATTTGGACAGGATGACGTTTGCGTCGCAGCCCAGACGCTCGCAGGTCTCCTGCGTTCTTTGGCTGTCAGAAATCAGCGCCTCCTGCGGCACAAAACCAAGTGTCTTCAGCCAATGCCCCATCGCCGTCGCAGAAGCGCGCCCGCGGGCATTCAGGGGCCGTTGGTGATCTGCAAGGCTCAGATCATCCCAACTCGACTTGGCGTGGCGCATCAGGATGAGGGTGCGCGTCATCCCAAAAAGGCCTGCATATGAAAGGCCGATTGCGCGTCTGGTCGCGCGAAGTCCTGACTGATCGGGCAGGCGCGGCGCACCCGACAACCTCGCGTCATGCATTCAGAGCCTTCGGGGCGTTCCAAATATTGCTTGCAAGCCGGCACGTCGTAGTTGTGCGTGTTGCTGAGCGCATCGACGGGACAGGCCGGAACACATGGCTGTCCTATGCAGGTGTCGCACGGGCTGGCGTGTTCTTTTGCGGCAGGGAACGGGTCGCGGCACTCCAACGCCCCGCGAATAGAGATCATCAGCCCGGCACGGTCGTGCACCATCATTCCGGTGGGGCTTTGCCAAAACCTTTTTGTGGCAAGGGCCCACGCGATGAAGGGGGCATAGGGCGGTCCATCTGAGGGAAAGAGGGCACGGGCATCAAATTGAGCTGCCATCGCGGTGATGACCCGTTTGGACCAGCGATCGACCGGGTCTTTGTCGCCATCCAAGTATTCATCGGTCTGGGTAAAATGCGCCCACCAGCTGCTGTCCGTGCCGAGCAGCGCGCGCGCGCCATCTGTGCCCATGACAAACAGATGATGAACCTGGGCCGTCTTTTGAATGGCCGCGAGGCTCATTTGCGAGCAAAGGGCAGGGCGAGGGACCACCCCAGTTTCGCGGGCCGATCGTCCTGCCATTCCAGGCCGACCTCCATGTCGTCATGTCCGGCTGCAGGTTGCGCAATGTAGGTGCCGAACATGCGATCCCAGATTGAGAGTGCAAATCCATAATTGCTGTCATGCTCGTGGCGGTGGATAGAGTGGTGCACGCGGTGCATGTCCGGCGTCACCAAAACACGCCGCACAATCGCATCCACCCAAAGAGGCAGGCGGATGTTGGCATGGTTGAACATCGCAGTGCCGTTCAAAATGATCTCAAACAGGATCACGGCAAGTGCGGCAGGTCCGAGCAGATAAACAACGCCGATCTTGATCAGCATCGACAGCCCGATTTCAATGGGGTGAAATCGGATGGCTGTGGTGACGTCCATGTCGACATCGGCGTGGTGCACGCGGTGCAGGCGCCATAGCAGTGGAACTTTGTGCGTGATGAGATGCTGCGCCCAGATCACGAAATCAAGGATCAGAATGGCGGCGACAACTTCGATCCAGCCGGGCAGAGTGAGCGCGTTAAGCAGTCCCCACCCTTGAGCTTGGGCATCGACTGCCGCGCCAACTGCCAGAACGGGCAAGACAAACGCCATTCCACGCAAGAACAGTGTGTTGGCGACGGTGATACCCCAATTGGTCACCCAACGTTTTGATCGGGTTTGGGTCCGCGCCCGACGCGGGATCAGGGCTTCGGTTGCTGCAAAGAGCGTGAAGAGGCCCAGAAAGACGGCTAGGCGGATGGCGGCTTCGTTTTCCATGTGCTGAACCTATCGCGCAATGTGAGCCATGCAATGCGACCGACAGACACGTTTACGTCAGCGGCAGGGGTCGCCGTCAGCGCGGGCGAATAATCGAGCCCGCACCATGGTCGGTAAACAATTCGAGCAGGCAGGCATTGGGCGCGCGCCCGTCCAGAATGACCACCGCACGCACGCCGCTGGCAATCGCATCAAGAGCCGTCTCTGTTTTCGGGATCATGCCGCCCGCGATGACTCCATCCGCCGTCATGGTGCGTATCTGATCTGCGGTGATGTCGGTTACGACCTCCCCGCTCGCGTCCTTGACGCCGGACACATCCGTCAGCAAGAGCAGGCGATCTGCCTTGAGGGCGCCCGCAATAGCTCCTGCGGCCGTATCGCCGTTGATGTTGTAGGTCTCGCCATGCGTCCCTGCGCCCAAAGGCGCGATCACAGGTATCATGGCCCGATCAAACAAGGTGTGCAGGATTGCGGGATCCATCTGGGCCGGGGTGCCGACAAGGCCCAAGTCCGGGTCCGTTTGAGAGCAAACGATCAGGTTGGCGTCTTTACCTGACAAACCAACAGCCTTGCCGCCGGCGCGGTTGATGGCCTGGACAATGCGCTTGTTCACAAGGCCAGACAGGACCATTTCGACAACTTCCATTGTCGCAGTGTCAGTGACGCGTTTGCCGTTTACAAATTCCGACTGAATATTCAGACGCTCAAGCATCTGGTTGATCATGGGGCCGCCACCATGAACGATCACCGGGTTTACGCCGACCTGACGCATCAGCACGACGTCCGCAGCAAAACTGTCCATCGCGGCGTCTGAGCCCATGGCATGGCCGCCGAGTTTGATGACAACAGTCGCCCCCGCATAACGCTGCATATATGGCAGGGCTTGGTTGAGGGTCCGGGCAGTGGCAATCCAGTCGCGGTTCATGTCTTGGGTCTTCATCAGGTTTGGCCTTTGTAAATGGGCCTTTGGTCTGATGGCTTATCCAGAATTGCGCGCTGGCGCGCAAGACAAACCATGACCCCCACCCTGGCCCTCCCCTTGGGGGAGGGGACCGCGTTGCACAGTTGTTTGTTACACCAGTGTCGCGATGATGGCGCGCAAAGTTGGAATCCCATCACCCTTTTCGCTGGATGTCAGCACGATTTCCGGGAACGCGGCGGGGTGTTTGGACAAGGCGTCTCGGGTTTGAGCAAGGACGGCGTCGCGGTCCTTTGCCTTGACCTTGTCTGCTTTGGTCAGCACGCACTGGAACGTCACCGCAGCACTGTCGAGCAGAGTCATGATTCCTTCGTCGACTTTTTTCACACCGTGCCGCGCATCGATCAGAACAAAGGCGCGTCTGAGGGTCTGACGTCCACCTAGATACTGTTTGAGCAGCTTTTGCCATTTTTCAACAACTGGCAGCGGCGCATTTGCATAGCCATACCCCGGCAGGTCAACGAGGTAGTGCTCTTCACCTGCCGTAAAGAAATTGATCTCTTGTGTGCGCCCGGGTGTGTTTGAGGCGCGCGCGAGACCTTTGCGCCCGGTAACGGCGTTGATCAGGCTGGATTTTCCGACATTGGACCGACCAGCAAAACAGACCTCTATCCGGTCCGCAGGCGGAAGGCCGGACATGGCGACCACACCTTTGACAAAGTCGGTTTCACCGGCAAACAACAGCCGACCGCGCTCTTCGGTTTGGGCATCTGGAACTTCTGCAAGCGGAAACGGAAGCTGGCTCATAGTGGCATGACCACGTCGTCTTGGCGCACGAGGCCACCCTTGATGACCTCCGCTCTGACGGAGAAGTCCTGATGTCCAAAGGATTGCAGCGCCTTCAACGTGTCTGCGTCGCGCTTGCCTGTGTCTGGGTTTGCGGAAGTGGCAAGACAACGGTCAGTTCGTTCTTTGGGCCGCAGGATGGCTTCGCCGATTTGAATGTCTTGTCCGATCCAGTCGAATTCAACCCACGGCGCCTGACTGTCAAACCAGATGTTGCCCCGCCAGCGGTGAATCGACAACGCCTGCTCCATTCGGCTTTCCACGGCCTGATGCGACGCGAGATTGCACAATGTAACCGAGGCAAAGTCGCTGTCCGTGTACCCACGGCCATCCAACCGCATAACGTGGCTGGGCAGTGCGCGGTCGGTCGACACCAAGGGCAGTGTCCATTGCACCAGCGCATCGGGGTCTGTGTCAGGGTTTACAGTCAGATCCGGGCGATCCGGATGCGATAGCGCCACGGTCTGGTTCGTTTCGTTCAGCCGGGCCGTAATCGCCATCAGACCGGGTGCTTTGGAGACGCGGCTGAAGCTGTGGCAGGCCGCCCATTGGCCGGGTGTCGCTTTTGCGGCTTCGTGTGCGATGGCCCACACACGGTCCCACGGCATGGACTGTCCGGCCACCAGCGCGATCTGCGCGATTTGCTCCCGCCCGTGGCTTTTGACGGGGTGCCGGTAGATTGCGGTGACCCGCATGTCTACTTGCCGCCCTTTTTGCTTGCTGCCTTTGTCGGAGCCTTGGATGCGTTCGCCGCCTCCGGTTGTGCGCGTTTTTTGAAGCTGGATTTGATGTTGCCCAGAAGGTCAGGTTTGTACCCTTGGCTGCGCATGATCAGATATTGCTGTGTAAACGTGATGATGTTGTTGGCGATCCAGTAAACAACGAGGCCACTGGCAAAGCTGCCCAGCATGAACATGAAGACCCAAGGCATCCACGCAAAGATCATCTGTTGTGTCGGGTCTGTGGGTGCCGGGTTGAGCTTTTGTTGCAGCCACATCGAAATGCCCAGCAACAGCGGCAGAATGCCGATGAAAAGCAGTGCCATGATCGAGCCCGGTTCGGGCCCTGCAATTGGCAGCAATCCCCAGAGGTTCAGGATCGTGGTCGGATCCGGCCCGCTGAGATCCTGGAACGGGCCAAACCAAGGGGCATGGCGCAGTTCGATCGTGACAAAGATCACCTTGTAGAGTGAGAAGAAGATAGGAATCTGCATGAGGATCGGCAAACAGCCTGCGGCCGGGTTTACCTTTTCCTTCTTGTAGAGTTCCATCATGCCTTGCTGCATCTTTTGCCGGTCATCGCCAGCGGCTTCCTTCAACTTCTCCATCTGTGGCTGCAGTTCTTTCATCTTGGCCATGGAGACATAGGATTTGTAAGCCAGCGGAAACAGCACAGCCTTGATGATCAGCGTCAGCCCAATAATGGCCCAGCCCATGTTGCCGATGATTTTGTTCAGCTCATGCAGCAGCCAGAAAATGGGCTTGGTCAGGAAAAAGAACCAACCCCAATCAATGCTGTCGATGAATTTTTCGACGCCTGCGGTTTGATATCCGCGGATGGCTTCCCACTCCTTGGCACCCGCGAAAACCTGACTCGTGACAGTTTCTGATGCGCCGGGCGCGAGGCTTGTCGTCGCCTTTTTCGAGGTTGTCTGATAGATATCCAACGCGGCATCGTGGAAGGTCTCGACCCGCGTGTCGGCACCTTCCGGTGCAATCAATACGGTCTGCCAGTAGTGGTCCGTAAATCCAGCCCAGCGGGCGTTTTCGCCTTCGCTCTTGTCGACTTCGGCGAAGGTCGGGAACTTGTTCCAGTTGGTTTCCTTGTACTCGCCGCCGGCAAATTGAACCGCGCCTTCATGTACAACCCAAATACCGGTCTGATCTATCGGTTCACCGTGGCGCGCCAAGACGCTGTAGGGCGCGAGGCTGACGGATGTATCGCCGGTGTTCGTGACGGTTTGCGTCACAGTGAACATATAGTCGGCATCGACGGCCATTTCGCGGTTGAATGTCAGACCTGCATCGTTGGTCCAGCTCAACGATATGGGTGTGCTGGGAGTCAGCGTTTCGCCGGACGCCAGAGACCATACCGTGTTTGGGCCGGGCACCTGTTCGGGGGTCAAACCTGAGCCTGCCGCCCAGCCATAGAGCGCATAATATGCGCCTGCCTGACCGACAGGGGAGAGCATGGTGACGATGTCGGCACCTTCCTCCAGCGATACCTTGTAATCCTTCAGGGAAAGATCATCGAGGCGACCACCCAAAAGTGAAATGGAGCCTGTCAGTCGGGGCGTCTCGATTGCCACGCGTGGGGCGTCTGCGACAGTGTCGGCTGTTTGCGATGCCGACGCGTCGTTTGTCGTGGCGACAGGAACATCCGCGCCTTGTGGCACGGTGGCTTCCGCAGGTCCGCTTGGCGCTTGCAAATCTGCAGTTTCACCGGTCAGTGGTGTGTTTTGTTCTGGCGGTGGGAAAAGCACAAACCAAACGAGGATCACCACAAAACTGAGTGCGGTTGCAAGAATGAGGTTCTTGTTTTGATCGTCCATTTGGGACTGCCACCTGCTGTCTGAAACTTTGCTGGGGTTCAACAGAGTGCGGACCCAAAGGTCAAGCGGATTCGCCTGTTTTGGCCACCAGAGTGAGATCGGGCTTCAGTATCTACAATACAAGTGGTGTGGCGGTTTTGGCCCTTGGGTGTGGTTCCACAGCAAAATTGAACACAACACTTGCTGGTTGGCACGCCGTTTCTGTCGTCAGTTCGTGCGCCGTCCGGGAATGGCTGGTGTGTTTTGAAGTTTGGCGTTGTGCCCTTTGACCCAATCCAGCGTCTTTTCAAATGGCATTGGGCGGGCAATGCCAAATCCCTGCACGTGATCGCATCCCAGCTGTGCCAGCAAGGCATGCTCGCCAACAGTCTCGACCCCTTCAGCCAGTGTCTCGACCCCCAAACGCTCGGCCATGGTCAGAATGGCACCGATCATGCGTTGTTGTTCGGGATCGCGGTCCGCCTTCATGACAAATGAACGGTCAATCTTGATGCGATTCACACCAAAGCGGCGCAGAGAAGCGATAGACGCGTGCCCGGTTCCAAAGTCGTCCATATCGATGTGGCACCCCAGATCAGCCAGTGCCTTGATATTGCGTGCAACTGTGTCGTCGGACAGGTCGGTGACAACCGTTTCAAGGATTTCGATCGTCAGGCGATTGGGGGTGACATCAAATCGGTCCAGTTCCCACCGCAGTTTGTCCACCAAACGGGGATTGCCCAGCTCACTTCCGCTGAAGTTGACGCCGACCTGAGGCACGTGCGTTCCCGCGGAATCCCACGCCTTGATCGCTGTCAGGGTATGATAAATCATCACCTCCGCCAGACGTTCCAGCTGTCCTGCTTCTTCTATTGCCGGTAGAAATTCGGCAGGCGAGACCGTGCCGCGATCCGGATGGATCCAACGCGCAAGCGCCTCAAATCCTGTAACTTTTCCGGTGTCAGTGGAAATTTGAGGTTGGAACCATGGCTGAATGTATCCCTGTTCCAAGGCGGCGGTCACCTCATCACGCAGATTGGCGCGTTTCTTGAGGCGTGATTGCAATTCGGACGAATATGCGCGAACCGAGCCGTTGCCGCGTTTTTGCGCCTCTTGCAGTGCGGCGGCGGCTGCATTTGTCCAATCTTGTCCGGACGTGCCCGGTGCGCGGCCAAGCAGGCAGAAGCCCACGCTGGCGGTAACGTAAATTGTTGTTCCATCCACAGATATGGGTTCTTCAATAGTTTCCTGCAAACGGCCCGACAACTGGATACAGCTTTCAAGATCAAGATGAACAACCGAGCCCAGACACACCCCAAAACGACAATCGCCAATGCGGGCAACAGTGTCGCGATCGCGCAGCGTCGCGAGAATACGGTCTGCAATCAGCTTCAGAACGCGGTCGGCTGTTGCGGGTTCAAAACGATCTTTTAAGACTGCAAACTCGTCCAGCTCGATGCTAAAAACCGCGCTGGCTTGGCCGCGCGCCTCTGTGTCCTGGCGGACATTTTCGACAGTCGGCAGGAACTGATCGGGAGACATGGGGCCTTTGGCAAGCATGCTGCGTGCTGGCAAGAGACTTGACAGGTTACCGCCGAACACAAGCCACACCACAGGCACAGTGATGGCTGTGATGATCAATGCAAGTTCGCCACCAAACCAAAACGCGCCAAGCGTGAGCGCAGGCAAGAACGCAAGCACGTGCGGGCCGACAAACAGATCTTTCAGGCGGTTTAAGTGGCCCTTGAATTGCGTCGCCGATTTAGTGACCATACCCGTCCCTTTCACGCTCGTCTCTGGCCAATCCGACGCCAGTACGAACCTGATTAAACAGGGTTGGTGACTTGGCTGTTAACGCAGCTTTGGAACTTCCTGCAAATTTTCATCAATTGCTGGCGCGTCAATGGAAAGACCTGCAAAGTCAAACAGCTTAGGGTCAAGGAGGTGAGACGGACGAGCATTCATCAATGCGCGGAACATCACCTGCCGGCGTCCGGGGCTGTTGTTTTCCCAGCCATCAAGGATTTGCTTGACCTGCTGGCGCTGCAGGCCGTCCTGGCTGCCGCACAAATCGCACGGGATAATGGGATACCCCATCGCGTTGACAAATTTTTCGCAATCGGCTTCGGCCACATGAGCGAGCGGGCGATATACAAACAAGTCGCCCTCTTCGTTGACCAGTTTCGGAGGCATTGTTGCAAGTCGCCCGCCGTGAAACAGGTTCATAAAGAAGGTTTCAAGAATATCATCCCGGTGATGTCCCAGAACCACCGCCGAGCAGCCCTCTTCACGCGCCACGCGGTAGAGATTTCCCCGACGCAGCCGTGAACAGAGCGCACAGAACGTGCGCCCCTGCGGCACTTTATCCACCACGATCGAATAGGTGTCCTGATACTCGATCCGGTGGGGCACCCCCATACGTTCCAGAAACTCCGGCAATACTGTCGCCGGAAAACCGGGTTGACCCTGATCGAGGTTGCAGGCCAACAGATCTACCGGTAACAGCCCCCGCCATTTGAGCTCGTACAAAACGGCAAGCAATGTGTAGCTGTCCTTGCCGCCCGACAGACACACCAGCCAACGCGGGCGAGGGGCGTCCGGATCCTGTGACCCCTTGGCGATCATGCCATAGTGATCAATGGCCTCGCGCGTGTTGCGCACAATACGCTTGCGGAGCTTCTTGAACTCGGTCGTCGAAGGCGCGCCCGCAAAGAGCGGATGAATGTCGTCGCTGTCATCAAGCATGGCTGGCATCAAGCATAGCGGGCTCCGGGTTGCTGGCTTGTCATAGCGCGGGGTTGCGGGCTTCGAAAGGGCCAGATTTGGTGGGTTTCGCCTTTTGCGCTACCGTGGCCCGCGTTTTACATGTTTCAGCCCGGAGCCATTTTCCATGCCCCTCTTTTTCTCACGGCGTCTGTACAATTCAAAGACAGACAAATTCACCAACGGTCCGTCCAAAGACGTTCGCTATGTGTCCGTCAAAGACAAAACACCCGGTCAAAAGGGATGGGCGGGCAGTGTCGTGACGCAAAAGAAGTGGCTGGGCTTGGTGAAGAAAGAAGGCATGCGCGACGGCATTGTGATCTTTGTGCATGGGTTCAATACGGAGCAGGCGGAAATGCTGGAACGTATGCAAAAGATCGAAATGGGCCTGAGGCGGAATGGCTTTAAAGGCGCTGTCGTGGCTTTTGACTGGCCAAGCGATGGAAGGCTGCTCAACTACAACAACGACAGGGATGACGCAAAATATGTTGCTGCGTCACTGGTGCGCGATGGGGTCGTGCCATTGATGGGGTTGTCGCCCCGGCCCAAGATCCATGTTCTGGCGCATTCCATGGGCTCTTTGGTAACGGGTCGTGGATTTCAGCAATTCGGTGACACAGCGGGACCCGGAGGCGGCAACTGGGGCGTTGAACAGATTTGCTGTGTGGCGGCCGATGTCGAAGCACAGGAAATGGCCAGAGGGTCGGGCACAGCGCTTGTGTTGGCAAAACGCAGCCGTCGGATGACCAACTATTACAGTGACAGGGACCGGGTGTTGCGGTTGTCGGGCAAATTCATCAATGGAGGGCGGTCCAGACTTGGGCGCATCGGAATGCCGCAGCTGGTCGAGAAGGGACACTATGACGTTGATGCAGAAGCGCAATATCGACGCGATGTGTACCCATCAGACAAGAGCGCCCGATATTCCCATACCTGGTGGTTCGACAATGACGGTTTTTACAAGGATCTGGCGCAGACTCTGAGGGGCAAGAGTGCAGGGTCCATGACCACCCGCCGCGGTGGCGGGGCTGGGGCAGATCAGGAATTGTGGACCTGACCCCACTCAGGGGCTGCTGTCTGTGTCCTTTTTTGGGACCGGGTCGTAGCCGTCCTTACCCCATGGGTGGCAACGCCCGATCCGACGGGCTGCCATCCATGCTCCCTTGAACGCGCCGTGTTCTTCGAGGGCCTCAAGAGCATAGGCGCTGCACGTTGGTTGATAGCGGCAGTTAAAACCCACCCAAGGAGACAGCACCAGCCTGTAGGCGCGCACGGGCAGGGCCAGAACGCGCGCCAGAGGTGTCATTGGATGCGTTCCAGGGCTGCGCGCAAATCGTTTAACAAAAGCGGAAACGGTCGTGTTGCGGTGTGACCTGCGCGCCCGATGAGCACATAGTCGGTGCCCGCGCGGCCATGTTGGGGCAAAATCAACCGGGCGACTTCACGCAAGCGGCGTTTGGCACGGTTCCGGGCAACGGCATTGCCGACTTTCTTGGAGCAGGTAAACCCGACGCGAATTGGTCCATCGCTGTCATCGCGATCGCGCCATTGCAGAACAAAGCCGGGCAGGGCGGTATGCCGGGCACGTGCCGCCTTGAGAAAGTCGCTGCGCACGCGCAAGGTCTCTAACGGCAGAAACCCCGCATCAGGCACCTGCTTACCAGCGGTTAAGCTGGGGACGGGTGCCTGTGGCAGGGTCATCATGCAAACCTGTGGGTCAGGTGTTACGCGCTCAGCGACTTGCGCCCACGGGCGCGGCGTGCGTTGAGGATTTTGCGGCCAGCTTTGGTTGCCATACGTGCACGGAAGCCGTGACGGCGCTTGCGCACGAGGTTCGAAGGTTGAAAAGTGCGTTTCATCGCAGTCGCTCCGGATCATTGGGCCCTCGTGTTCTCCGCGGATTCGGATCAGGGCCGTGTTGGAAGCCCGTCCTTTAAAGGCGCCCTGTGACCAAGTCAAACGGTTGAGCCGTGAAAAACGAGCCGATTGCAACAAATCGCGGACAAAACGCTGCATATGTTTCAACAATGGCATCTGGACCCTCAGATGATCACAAAAACAGGCCCCACAGATCAAGGGGGCGTGATCCCCCTGTTTTCGGGCGTGCCTTGGTCGCATTTTTTCATCAATACCGTCTTCACCACTTGGCTTTAGGCCAGTGAGATCAAAGGATACGATGATGTCTGACGCAAGCGAGCCCCGGATGCCGAAACTCACACGCAATCTTCCCCTGATTGCTATCTTGATTGTGGCGGCGATCGGAGCCTTCACGCTGCGGGACTACCTCAGCTTTCAGACGCTGGCAGATAACCGCGAGGCGCTGATCGCGTTTCGCGATGCCAATTATCTGCTTACCGCGCTTATCTTTATCGCTGTGTACGTGTTGATCGTCGGGTTTTCCTTGCCGGGCGCGAGCATCGCTACTCTGACGGGCGGGTTCCTGTTCGGCACGTTGATTGGCTCGTCATTCAGTGTCCTTGGTGCCACGACGGGTGCAACGCTCATTTTTCTTGCCGCGCGCCACGGCTTTGGTGAGACACTTGGGCAAAAGATGGAAGCGTCCAAAGGGACGATCAAGAAGATCAAGGACGGGATTGACGAGAACCAGTGGTCAATGCTGTTTTTCATCCGTCTTGTTCCCGCTGTCCCGTTCTTTGTAGCCAATCTTGTGCCTGCGTTGATGCAAGTCCCGCTGCATCGCTACGTGATTTCGACGTTTATCGGCATCATTCCGGGATCCGTCGTCTATACGTCGGTGGGGGCAGGTTTGGGCGAAGTGTTTGCTCGGGGTGAAACGCCCAATCTCGGCATTATCTTTGAACCCCATATTTTGTTGCCTATCCTTGGATTGGCTGCTTTGTCGCTGGCCCCGGTCGTTGTCAAAGCTCTGGCAGGCAAGAAAGGTCTGTAATTCAAATGCAACGCTTGAAGACTGATGTTCTGGTCATCGGCGCCGGATCCGGTGGTTTGTCTGTCGCTGCCGGAGCCGTTCAGATGGGCGCTCGCGTGGTTCTGCTGGAAGGCCACAAGATGGGCGGAGACTGCCTGAACTACGGATGCGTGCCCTCCAAGGCGCTGATTGCGAGCGGCAAGCTGGCTTATGCACAGGAACATTCCGCCCCCTACGGCGTGGCCAACACCTCTGCTCAAGTTGACTACGCGGCAGCAAAGGATCACGTGCAGGGCGTTATTGCCCAGATCGAACCCGTCGACAGCCAAGAGAGGTTTGAAGGTCTGGGGGTACATGTGATCCGGGAATTCGGGCACTTTATCTCGGACACCGAAGTGCAGGCTGGCGACACCGTTATCAGCGCACGTCGGATCGTTATTGCAACAGGATCCAGCCCGCTTGTGCCCCCTATCCCGGGTCTGGACAGCACGCCCTACCTGACCAACGAAACCCTTTGGGAATTGCGGGAACGCCCCGAGCACCTGTTGATCATCGGGGGTGGGCCGATCGGAATGGAAATGGCCCAGGCCCATGTCCGCCTTGGGAGCAAAGTCACGGTCATCGAAGGCGCCAAGGCGCTGGGCAAGGACGATCCTGAAATGGCGGCTATTGTGCTGGACAATCTACGCGCCGAAGGGATCGAAATTGTCGAGGACACAAAGGCCGAGCGGATCGAGGGCAGCGATGGATCGGTCACAGTACACAGCGAAGATGGGCGCAGCTTTAGCGGCTCGCATCTGTTGCTGGCCGTGGGGCGAAAAACCAATGTCGACTCGCTGAACCTTGAGGTGGCCGGGGTCGAGACTACGGGCACGGGCGTCAAGGTGGATGACAGCCTGCGCACGACCAATCGCCGCGTCTATGCCATCGGTGATGCGGCCGGTGGGCTGCAGTTCACCCATGTTGCCGGATATCATGCCGGGGTTATCATTCGTTCGCTGTTGTTTGCACTGCCGTCAAAGGCCAAGAGGAACCACGTACCGTGGGCCACCTACACGGATCCAGAACTGGCACAGGTCGGCCTGAGCGAAGCGCAGGCGCGTGCGCAACATGGAGACAAATTGGAAGTCGTGCGGTTTCATTTCAATCACAACGACCGGGCCATCGCTGAACGCAAGACAGATGGTTTGATCAAGGTGATGGTGGTCAAGGGGCGGCCTGTTGGTGCATCCATTGCAGGTCATCAGGCGGGCGAGTTGATCAATTTGTGGTCCCTTGTGATCGCCAACAACCTCAAAATGAGTCAGGTCGCCGGAATGGTGTCACCCTATCCGACCATCGGTGAAGTCAACAAACGCGCGGCAGGCGCCTATTTCAGCCCACGATTGTTCGAAAGTGATCTGGTCAAGCGGGTTGTGGGTCTTGTGCAACGCTTCATTCCCTGACCACATACGCTCATGTTGAATTCACTGTCCGGCCGCTTCCTGATCCTCACGACCATATTTGTGATGTTGGCCGAAATTCTGATCTTTGTGCCGTCCATTGCGCGGTTCCGCGAAGACTATTTGCAAAACCGTCTGGAGCGCGCGCAAATCGCGTCACTGGCCCTGTTGGCCGACGACATGATCGAAAGCGCACTGGAAGAGGAGTTGCTTGAAAACGCAGGTGTCTTCAACGTTGTGCTGCGCCGGGACGAAGTACGCCAGTTGATGCTGTCGTCGTCGATGCCCCAGCCAATCGATGCAACCTTTGACTTGCGGGAAGGGACGGCGCCTGTACTGATCCGCGATGCGATGATGCGTTTGCTGGAGCCCGACAACAAGGTGATCCGGGTCATTGGCGCCCCCACCCGCGAGGCGGGGCTGTTGATCGAAGTCACTATGGAAACGGGCCCGCTGCGGGCTGCAATGCTGGATTATGGTATTCGTATTCTGGTGCTGTCCGCCGTGATTTCCGTGTTTACCGCCATGCTGCTGTTTGTTGCGGTTCAGGCCATCTTGGTCAAACCCATCCGCGGCGTCGTTGGGCATATGCAACGCTACGCGGCGGCACCTGAAGACGCGCGCCGCATTATCACGCCAAATGCGGGCGTCACCGAACTGCGCGAAGCCGAAGAGGCCTTGCGCAGCATGCAGACGGAATTGATAGCTGCCTTGCGCCAAAAAGACAGGCTCGCGCAGCTTGGTTTGACGGTGTCCAAGATCAGTCACGACTTGCGCAATATCCTGACTTCGGCGCAATTGTTCACGGACCGCATCGAAACATCCGAAGATCCGCTGGTCGCGCGCCTCGCCCCGAAACTTGTGGGCTCCATCACGCGGGCTGTGCACTTGTGCGAAAGCACGCTGGCCTTCGGAAAAGCCGAGGAACCCAGCCCGACCCTGATGATGCTGACGCTGGATGATGTGGTCGCGGATGTGTTGGACAGTGAGCGTCTGGCCGTCAGTGAGGACGTTGTAAGGCTCAGCGACAATATTCCGCCGATGTTCACCTTGCGCGCTGACCCAGAGCAACTGTTCCGTGTGATCTCCAACCTTGTGCGCAATGCCCGGCAAGCACTGGTCGCAACAAATAAGCCGGGCGAGATCACCGTGTCTGCCTATGAAGACGCGGAAAACTGGTGGATCGAAGTCGCAGACACAGGGCCCGGGTTGCCACAAAAGGCGCAGGACCACCTGTTTACTGCCTTTCAGGGTGGCGTGGCCAAGGGTGGCACGGGCTTGGGCTTGGCGATCGCGGCTGAATTGATCCGTGCACATGGCGGCGCGCTGGAGCTGGACCGGACAGGGCCCGGGGGAACGGTGTTTTCCATTCGTCTGCCCAAAGGTGACGGTATTTGAGGGCTGCTGCGGATTTGGGCGAATTGGGCCTTGCAAAGCACGGGTCACAGGACTAAACCGCCCGCCAGTGGACCGATAGCTCAGCTGGATAGAGTACCTGACTACGAATCAGGGGGTCGGGGGTTCGAATCCTCCTCGGTCCGCCACTACCACATTTCTCACGATTTGATATGGTCGCCTTGGGCGGCCTTTTCTCTTTGCATCGTTGTGTTTAACTTGTTTCACCAGTTGTCTTGAGTTTCTTTCGATAGTGCCTATGTTTGTACTTTGAGTGGTATAGAATGTGGTATTTTGAGATGGCCCTCTCAGGCAAATTGACAAAGAAGCTTGTCGAGAACCTTGGCGCTGGGCGTCATGGGGATGGCAATGGTCTGTATCTTGTCGTTGATCCGTCCGGCGCGCGGCGTTGGATTGTGCGTGTTGTTGTCAAAGGTCAGAAGAATAAGAAGGGCGCGCCTTTGCGTACGGACTTTGGCCTTGGTGGTGCCGACATTGTCACCATCAACCAAGCCCGCGAGCGGGCGCTTGAATACCGCCGCATGGCCAAGCAGGGCCTGAACCCGCGCTTCAACGCCAAACGCGACATCCCGACCTTCGAAGAGTTTGCCCAGCAGGTTCACATCGACCGCATACCGACGTGGAAAAGCGAAAAACACGGTCAGCAGTGGATCAATACGCTGCGTGAGTATGCCTTCCCCAAAATCGGGCGCATGCCGCTGGACAGCATCGACCAGCCCGAAGTCATGATGTGCCTCGCCCCGATCTGGACGGACAAGCATGAGACGGCGAAACGGCTGGCGCAACGGATCAAAACGGTGCTGGATGTGGCGCGCTCCAAAGGGTTCCGTGATGGCGAAAATCCGGTCACGGTGATCAAGGATTCAGGCGCATTGCCCAAGGTAAAGGCCAAGGTCAAACATCACAAAGCGATGCATTGGCGGGACGTGCCCGCATTTTATGCCGACCTGCGGGCCCGCAACGCGATGGCGGCAAAGGCCCTGATGTTCACCTGCCTGACGGGATCAAGGACGGGCGAGGTTTTGGGCTTGCGGTGGGACGAGATCGACTTGGATGCGCGGCTGTGGACCTGTCCCGCGCTCCGCATGAAAACAGGCGAAGATCACCGCGTGCCTTTGACGGATGAAATGCTGTCGATCGTCACACCGCTGCGCGCAATGCAGTCGGACTACGTATTTGAGGGGCAGAAACGCCACAAACCGCTGTCGAACATGTCGATGCTGATGCTGCTGCGACGGATGCAGGTCGAAGGCGTCACGGTGCACGGCTTCCGCTCGACCTTCCGTGATTGGGCGTCCGAGGCGGCGGGAGCGCCGCGTGAGGTGGCCGAGATGAGCTTGGCGCATCAGGTTGGGTCGAACGTAGAGCGCGCGTACGCACGGTCTGATTTGTTGGATAAAAGACGGGCTTTGATGGAGCAGTGGTCAGGGTACGTGGCGCAATGACGATACGATCGTGGGAGAACGGCTAAGTGTTTGAGAGTAATAACAGCAAGTCTCTTTCCCAACTGTGGCCGGACTTTGACAAGCGGTTTCTGCCACTTTGCAAACAGCGTGCGTTGGATTGTATGGAGGCTGACCGGTATTCCTCTTTTATTGTATTCGGCACTGCGTTGGATCTTTGCGAAGATGTATTTTTGCGCAGCTTCGACAGGTTTCAACTGAGCCTTGTGTTGCCAGATAGAAGCAACGTAATCGTCAAGCCTGTTCTCTCCGATACTTGTGCACGATTGCTTGTGAAACTGACGGCGTTTGAGAGTGCGTGTGTATCTGAGCGTCCCGAAGTGTCTGACGTCGGCGCCTATGGGTCCATTTAGGGTGATTTGCTAAGAGAGTGTTTGTTGCTCATCGTAGCCACTGA
>CANMVD010000014.1 GCA_947501275.1 uncultured Tateyamaria sp. | reverse complement strand
GAGATCGAAGTTGATGGTATCAATGGAACCATCACCATCACGATTGCCGCCCCCAGTATTTATGGCGCTTATGATGCGGGCAACGGCTCCGGTGTCTTTGTGGTGGACAGTGCCGACAAGGACGCAGGGCCGGTGAATCTGGTGCCACCGCAGATCAGCGGTGGTGACAACCTGACCGCAGGAGCATCTGTCGTTACCACACCCGGTCTGTGGATCTACGATGGAGACGCCACAATGCCGACGACCAGCTATCGCTGGCTACGCAACGGTGCGCCAATCCCGGGTGAAACCGGAACGAGCTACATTGTGCAAGCGGCGGACGCCGGCCAGCAGGTGTCGATCGAGGAAATATCAGCTGCGTCCAACGGGACAAGAGCCGCGATTTCCGCGCCAATCCTGACAGCAGGCAGCATTGCGCAGACCAGCCCGACACAGGGTGAAACACTGACCGTCACTGGATCAAATGCGTCAGCCCACGCCAGCTATCAATGGCAATTGAATGGTGTGGATGTCAGCGGGGCAACTGGCGTCACATTCGACACAACAAACCAACCTGTCGGTGAATACAGGCGCTGTGTCCGCGATGGGTTACAGGGGCCGGTTTATACATCAGCTGTTACGGTTGTAACGGTGGCCATGGCCAATGCCGTGGCAAGGCATATGGATGAGCAGGACCGACCAACAGTCGCGACCTTGTCACCAGCAACCCAGATTGACGTATCCGGCCGGACTGCTGGAGATTTGCTGATTTTCGCCGTTGGCAGTGTCACAACGACAAGTGATCCGACAGTAAATGGCAATGCCGCAACTGTGGTGACAACTTGGAATTGGGGGTCGGCAGCCCGTGGTGGTCTGTACAGTTACGTATTGCAGCAGGCCGACATTGATGCAGGCCTTATCCCTGTGTCTGTAGCGGTCACTGTTTCCTTTGCCGGGGGACGTACCGCTTTTGACTTCATCATAACGTCAGAAGGCACGATCACCGATTTTGCAACGCATGCAGGAACCACAACGTCACTGCCGATGACGACGACAAAAGCAAAGAACACGATCTATCACTTCATTCACGGCGAAAGCGCCCGGTTCAGCGGCGCAGGGATAAGCTACACATCTGTCATCCCGTCGCGTCTGTATAAGTTGGATGCCAACAATCATGGGTCTGCCGCTGGTATCGTTCAGGATGCCGCTGTGGGCCCCAACACAGTCACATTTACAATCGACGGCTCAGGCAACTACGCTGGAGTTGCGGTGGTCGTGGAGTAAGACAATGACACGGATCAAGTTTGCGGGCTTTCAACCTTATGCCACAGTCACGATGAGCGCCCAGCAAGCTGGTTTGACGCGTGGGCCTGTCACCGTCTCAGCATGGAAAGCATCACAAATCGTCTCTGATGCAGGCACTTTTCGGGTGCGTACAAGCATTGTGGACGAAACGTGGATGGAAGTCTCGAACGGTGATGTCATCGAAACTGTCGCCCCGGGGCGGGTACGTGTGTGGGTCGACGGTTTTGTCGATTGGGCAGACGATGATCCGCGCAATATCTGGGTCGATGTGGACTATGGCGAGCGATATGACTTTCAACACACCGACCATGCAGATCTGCCAGCACCAAATGTGCTGCGGCGCCTGGCGGGCACTCAGGCGGGATATTACCCTGGTATCCTGTCGGGGCACGCAATGCGCGGCACGGATATGTCAGGCAACCAGGTTCTGACGGCAACCTATGATCCGGGGAATGGTGCGCCACTTGGCACGCTGGATCAGACGGTGACGGTGACGGTGACGGATGGTTTGGCCACAAATACCCTCACCTTCATTGTCCGTTTGGTGCATCCAGACGTCTATTATGAAGACCGAGCAAAGATCATCTTTACCGGCGGGCTGGAGCCACAGCGATACGGGACAGTATATGTCTCGACGGATGGTGATTTCACAGACGCGCCTGCCGCAAGGTCCTCTACACCACTCAAAGGCGGTATCTTCCACATCACATATGCAAACGGTGAGTTTTCAAGCGCCGACCTGCGAACCAAAATCGGGTTGCCATGGGGTGATGAAAACACCTCAACACGCGTTCTGTTCAAGGCAGGCCAAGTGTTCAAACCGACAACCATGCTCAACCCCACATATATCGGTGTAAATGGCACTCTGGCGACGTGGTATCACAACGGTACGGGTGGAACTGCCAAAGCCACCCTGTCTGCTGAGAAACTTCAAAGCTTTGATCCCAAGGCGTCAGTGAATCTCATTGGCTCCAACTTCTTTCAGTTTTCCGGCGCGCGCTTTGTCGATCTGAAATTGCATGTTTCGGATTATGATACCTCGGATGTGACATGGCGGGAGTGGTGGAACATCATCAACTACACAGGCAAGACGGGGCCCCTTGCGCAAAACATTCAAGGCAATCTGTCTGCCGGCGGTTACAACGGTGAGACCCTGACCAATGGCAATGGTGTCTACACGCAGGTCATCAGTGACGATGGGGTGGGCACGCTGATCTGTCGGCAGGTGGTCGACACGGCGAATGTGGATGATGCTGCCGCAGAACAAGCTTTTTTCAATGACGGTGATACGCTCACAGGACAATCAACCGGCGAAACCATGACCTTTGTCGCTGCTGGTTCCCGACAGGATCGGACGCGCAAGATTCCCGGCAAAGGAATAAACCTTGCCAGTGCGAAGGGTCTGCTGGTTCAGGGTGTAGAGATTATTGGCGCGGAAACCGGAATTTCCGGCATGGGTGTCGGTGCTCACGTCTCTGATACGCTTATCAAGAACTTCTGGAATTACGGCATGCAGCAGACAGGAGGGGATCGCACGTCCACCTCCGAAGCAGGCAACGTCACGGTACAGCCGCTTTCATACGAGGGAACGCCGCGTGATTTCGGCGGCGCGACGGTGTCGGGCAACCGCAACTACTTCAATGCCATGATGGATGCGGCCAGCCTTGCCACCAATGACATCAGCCACGCATGTCGGCGTTTTGCCTTTATTGACGAATATTCAAACCACTACTGTTTTTCCCATACCTATGGGGGGCACGGAGGGGGGCACCAACCAGCATATCGTATGGCGACAGGCGGTCCGAGTGCAGAGAAGGAAATAACAGCCCAGTTTTACGGTGGCGGTGTTTCTGGTGGTGGTACGCAAATTACATTCAGCCTGGCGGGGGGAGGAAGCATACCCTACACGCCGAATGTGATCCGGGTCGAAGCGATGCATCTGCGGGGCAATCACAGCACCACGCAGACCAATTTTATCAGCATCTATACGAACTATGCCTTGCGCAACAGCATCCTTGATCGACCCGCAGGGTTCGGGGCGTGGCCGCAAAAGGACATACAGTGGCTGGCGCACCCCGAAACTGCATACAGCCCTGATCCAGACATCAACGCAGTCTCGCCCATTGTGGAATTCTGCACGATGATTGCGAAACTGAACACCTCACCTGCCAGCACCGTTTCGGGGCCCGACCCTGATTTGAGAGGGACGCCCATCATCTATCGCAACAATGCCTATATCGTAGATCAGGCAGTCATGGGGACGGTCGACGTGGCGGTATTGGTTCTGTCAGATGCACCAGATGCGTATGATGGCAATTTGCGACCATTGGCAGCAGCAAGTGCCTATCAGGACGCAGTCTTGCCTGTTGTGCCGGAAGATGCCGTTGGGTCGAGCCGGCCGGCAGATGCGTCCCGTGGGGCGTTTGAGCCTGCATAGAGATCTGTCAGACAGAGGCGGAGGTTTTTGGCATTGCCTGAAAACGCGTGCCTTGCATGACGTAGAAATCAATCACTTTGGGTCTGTATTCTGAGTTGTTCTGCGATCCGTGCGGATTGCCCAAATGCAAGGTGGTTGGCATCCGAGAACAAGGGCCGTTCGTCCACAACCGCCCGGCAGGAGACGGCATCACAAAACGGATCTATCACCGATATGCGCGCCACGCCGGGCTCAAGCACACTGTCGAATGCGGAATAAACAGTGGCAAAAGTTGCCTGGTGCTCTGCCACTGGCATGTCCACTGGCCAAGCGCGTTTGAAAGCAATGTTTCCGGCAAGCGTCTCTGGTACGGATCCTGCAGCGGCAAACAAGGGGTCCACTATTGTGACACGCTTGTCCGCGGCCCGCAGTCTTGTCACTGTCTGCGCCAGCCGCTTGCCAAATATGCCGGCCACTTCACTCTCGGGTACCCAACGTCCATCAAAGGGTTTGCCGCCCTCGGGGGTCCCCTGTCTCCAGATTGAAACAAGCACAACCTCGTTAATCGTTGCGGAGCGTTCAATAAATTCCAAAGCGGCAGCAATGGCTGCGCGACAACGATCCCGCCCCGCCCCCAACACCGGCATGCATCCATGGTTGAACAACAACGCCCCGCCCCGCCCTTCCTGTGCCAACCACAAATCGACCGCACCAGAGAGTGCAAGGGCATGACTGTCCCCGAGCAAAAGCACGTCTTGTTTAGCGGTTTTGTCCCCAAGCGCGCATGTCTGGTCTTTTTGCGCAGCAAGGCTGTTGCAGTGCCTAAACCGGTCAGCTGTATCCTCACGAAAGGCGAGAATTTCGGCGACTTCCGGAGCGAAACGGGTGGGAACGCCGTTGTTGTTACGGATCATGGCCGAGACAGAAACCATTGCCACAGACAGGCCGATCACCAGCCCGACATAGTGCTTGGGGCGGGCCAGAAATGTCCCCCGTCTTACGGGTGTTTCAATCAGATAGTAGATTGCGGCAGCCACGACGAAGGACAACCCAAACCCAAAAAGTCGCCACCCGAAAGTGAACTCCAGAAGATGTTCCTGCAGAAAAATCCGAATTGGCCAATGCACGAGATAAAGCGGATACGAGATTTTCCCGACCCATACCATTGGCGAGGATGCCATGATCCGGGTCACCGGAGCCTTGGACGAAAACCCGCCCAGGATCATGGCCACAGCCCCCATCGTAGGCAGCAATGCGAACCAGCCCGGCACTTGCGTCAGGGGCCCATAAAGGACGATGGATGCTGCAATAAGGCACAGCCCAAGCGGCCCCATAGCGTAAAGCCATATTCCTCTTACAGCACGACCATGCACGCTCAGGGCCAGCACCGATCCTATCATCAATTCCCATGCCCGGGTCGGCAAAAGGTAGAACGCCAACTCAGGCTTGGTGGGCGTGAAGAGTAGCCCGAGTCCAAAGGATGCCAACGTCGCAAGCACCACGGCAGGCAGCAACAGTCGTGGGACCCATCGCCAGATACCCCAGCAGACCAGCGGAAAGAAAAAGTAGAATTGCTCCTCAACGGCCAGAGACCACATATGCAGCAAGGGCACAGTATCGGCCCGCAGACCGAAGTAATTGACGTTCTGCCAGAAATAGAAGTTCACCACATAAAGCAGGGACATCAGGGTCTGTGTTGCCAGTTCTGCATAGCGATGGGGCAGGAACAGAAACCATCCTGCAATCAGTGTCAGCACCAATGTCGCCAGAAGCGCCGGATAAAGCCGCCGGACCCGCCGATAGAGGAAGCTGCCAAAGTGAAAACGCCCGGCTTCCAGATCAGCCCGGATGATTGCGGTGATCAGAAACCCGGAAATGACAAAAAAGACATCAACCCCGATGAACCCCGCCTTGCCCAAGGCAAACAGATCGAAGTGGAACACCAGAACCAGCAGGACGGCGACTGTCCGAAGCCCATCAATGTCTGCTCGGTAGGTCATGCATGTTCCAAGGTACTGGCCTGCACAATGGAAACCCCGATGGCATTGGCATCCTGATGACTGGCCTCAAGCGGGAAGAAAGACATTTGAACAATCACACCTATGGAAAAGTAACGTCATAAAGACGCACAGAAATAACAGTAGCAAGGTCAGAAACCTTCTGCTGGGAACGGCGGTTTGCGCATGTCATGTTGCACAATGCGCGGCATGAGCCTCAACCAGAGCCGCTTCAAAAATGTCGACAGCATCGGACCATGTATGCGATGCCACTGCATCATGCGCGGCCTTGGACATGTCGCTCCAATGGGTCTCGGGGCCTGTCAGAAGGGCTGTCGCGCGCTGGCTCATGCTCCTCCAGTCGTCGATCTCGACCAGATAGCCGCTTGCGCCATCCGTTATGACATCCTCAGCGCCCCCGACACGGGTGGAGATGACAGGGGTGTGGCTGGCCATGGCTTCGATGATGGGCAACCCGAAACCTTCCATACGGCTTGGAAAGAGCCACAGATCGCAGCTGCGATAGACCTGAGCCAATGCCTGATCATCAGGACGGTGCACCAGTTCAACCCAATCAGGCAGCGTGGATGTACTGGCGCCGACAGCGATCGCGCGCAGATCGGGGATCCCCTTGCGGATCTCTGTCAGGGCCTGTGCAGCGATATCCATGCCCTTTGTCGGCTGATTGCGATGTATCAGGCCAATGGTCGGACGTATGTTGCGGGCGCGCGGGGCCGCCTTGAACACGCTGTGGTCTACCGCATTGCGCATGATCGCCACAGGGGCCGAGGGGTTCTGTGCTTTGATCATGGCCTGCAGCTGGCTGTTGAGCGTGACAAAGGTGAAAGGCATCTGCCAGGTGGGGATCAATTTTTCGATCTCCTGACCGACAGCCCCGTAATCCTGCATGAAATAGACCTTGGCCCCTTTGCGCGCGGACAGTGCATTGACCCAAGGGGCTGTCTCCCACCAGGACGCAATGACGATATCCCCATCGGCAACATCTGAATCCCTGACAGGGCGCGGTGTCCGCAGGGTGGTAAGCCCATCGGATTTTATGATTGCATCCAAAAACGGCCCATCTACTGGTTTTGGGGGCAGCCGTCCGTGCTGCACGACACTGCTTAGTATCCGTCTGACGGACGGCTTGGGATGGGGCTGTGTGATGATTTGCACGTCATGGCCGCGTGCCGCCAACTCGGCAGCCACAATTCCGATGACTCGATTGCCGCCATTCAGAACGTTGGCGAACATGATGAATGTGATTTTCACGCGGTTACTCGTTTGTCTTGTCGCAATGGTCTGAAACCGCTGATCAGATTTCGTCTCATGCCCCTACACTCCTGCCGCCTTTTGGTTGATCCAACGGCGCGCTGGCACTTCGATCAGATGATAAGTCAGGGCAGACCCGGCGATCAGCGCCAGACCAATCACAGGCCACGGTGTGACCGGAACCCCCAATGCGGGCAGGTAATCCAGAAAGATCTGTATCACCAGAATATGGATCAGATAGATTGAGTAGGAAATCTCGCCGAGATACACCATGGGTTTGGTATTGGTCGGCAATCCCGACTGGTCCGAAAGTCTGGCCCCGGCCACAATCAGCATCATGAACGGGACTAGGATTTCGTATCCCATCATACCTGCCCCAGCTGTCCACAACAGACCAACCAGTCCGAGTACCCCCATGCCGGCGGCTATGGGCTTGGGCACTGCAGGGCATAGACGCCGTAACAACATACCCAAGATGAACAGCGGTATGATGCGCAAACTGCCGTAGTCCCATGTCATGTGCAGGAACGCGGTCTTGCCGGCCTTGAGAGCCACGAAATGCACCGCAACCGCGGTGACAATACACGCAACCGCCAGCATCCAGGTTGCAGGGCGCCGCATGACGAGGACGCCAAACACGAGATAGGCAAACATCTCCGCCGACAGGGTCCAACTGGGCCGGTTCAGAACCAGGCCTTCCGTGATTCCCCATGCATGCAGCAGGAAAATCGAAGGGATCAGGTTGTGCACCTCATTTCCGCCTGCAACAGCCAGCAAAAGGAAAATACACAGCACAGCCAGGTGCAACGGATAGATCCGTGCAAACCGTTTGATCATATACCGCCAAAAGGAAAAGCGGCCCGCCACGATCTGCGGCTCGTAGACGTGAAAAATCACAAAGCCCGACAGGATAAAGAAGAAATCAACACCGCGTGCGCCGTTGTCGATGACCGCCCAGAACCATGTGTCGTCATGATCGATGCGCGAGCGCAGATGGAACAAGAAGACCCAGAACGCGGCAAAGAACCGAAAAGCCGTCAGGCTTTTCAGATCCGCCGGCAGTTGCAGTCCAGTGGTCGTTCCAGGCAAGTGTACTACCCCGTCACGCGGTCGCGCGCATTTTCATGTACTGGGTCAGGCAGTGGATGAGGCTCATGTGGATGTCTTCGACAATGCCGTAATTGTCCGCGGCGATATGCACGACATGCTGTGCAACCTCCTTGAGCTTGCCACCCTTGAACCCGACAAAGGCAATGGTTGGCACGCCTTTGGCGTTGGCGTATTCCACCGCGTTGACCACATTGGGCGAATTCCCCGACGAACTGACCACCAAAAGCGCGTCCTTGTCGGTGAGGAAATACTTCAACTGCTCTGAAAACACGTCGTCATAGGAAACGTCATTGCCCAAGGCAGTCAGGATGGGCCCATTGGCCGCGAGCGATACGGTCCGCAAAGGTGCCTGACCTTCGACAAATGTCCCTTTGGAAATGTCACAGACCGAATGATCGGCAATGCCTGCGCTGCCCCCGTTGCCTGCCAGATAGAGTGTGCCACCTGCCGCCGAAACCTGATCAAAGATATTCAGGACGTCCTGAATGGGCGCTTTGTCAAATGCAGCCAGTGCCTCAGCAAAGCGTTGGTAATAATCGGCGACATATGTCTCTAGGCTTTCGGTCGGCATGAGATGTCCTTTGGTTCGATGTAGTGTTTGTCGTGTCGCTTATGCCGTCAAAATGGTGACAGCATGTTAAAATATTGGCGGTGGCAAAATCCGCGCGGTCCCGTGGCGCAGATGCAATACATTGCATCCCGCCGCTTAACCTTCGCACCTTGGGTCGCTTGCCACTGGGCGGGTGCCCTTATACGGTCTGTCGCAAATGCCCCAGCCAGTATAGACCCGTCTTACCCATGATCCATTACATGACAACGCAAGGCGTCGGTGACGCCTGGGTGGGCAACGAATTGCGCATTGTCAAAAAGGCCGGGATCCCTGTGCGGCTGCATGCGCTGATGCGGCCGGAAAAGACCTATTTTTCATCGCCCGACATCGCGGCCATGGCAGAAGAGACGGGCGTGATTTACCCCCTGTCCAAGGGGGCGGCCCTGCGCGCTGTTCTGGCCGGCCCAAGCCGCTTCAAAGGGGTCTTTTGGGCGGCGCTGAAGGATGCCTGTTTCGGGCCCCGTGAAAGCCTGCGCAACCGCCTGGTGGGGCTGTGGCACTTTGCGGTGGCCTGTCACTGGGCTGCGCAGCTTACGCGCGATGACGTCACGCACATCCACTCCCAATGGATCCATTCCGGTGGAACTGTGGCCATGTACGGGGCGTGGCTGCTCGGCCGTTCCTTCAGCTTCACGGGCCATGCCGCAGATCTGTTCCGCAATCGCTCGGCCCTGTTGTCCAAGATCGCCCGGGCCGAATTCATCATCTGCATCTCGGAATTTCACCGCCAGTTCTATCTCAAACTCGGGGCGGACCCGGACAAGCTGCACATCGCCTATTGCGGCATCGACACGTCCCACTTCACCCCCAACAGGCGCACACGGCCCAAAGATGAGCCTGTGCACTTTCTGTCATCAGGCCGCCTTGTGGCCAAAAAGGGCTTTCCGGTGCTGATCAGGGCCTGTGGTCTGCTGCGCGAACGGGGTCTTGATTTTCGCTGCACCATCGCGGGCAGCGGCCCGGACGAGGCAGAACTGCGCGCACAGATCGCGGCAGCGGACCTTGGGGACATCATCACCCTGACAGGTGAAGCCCTCAAACAGGAAGATATCCCCACCTTCATGTACAGTGGCGACATCTACACCCTGCCCTGCCTGTGGGCAGCAGACAACGATGTGGACGGTTTGCCCCAGATGCTGATGGAGGCGATGGCCTGTGGTCTGCCCGCGGTCTCGACCGACTTGGTGGGCATCCCGGATCTGGTGAAAGACGGTGAAACCGGCCTATTGATTGCACCTAAAGAGCATGTCCCCCTCGCGGATGCGCTGATGCGGCTCGCAGGTGATGAAAAATTGGCTCAAACGCTTGCAGAACAGGGTCGTCGCCATCTTATCGACAGGTTTGACCTGCAGAACTGTCTGGAACCCCTTATTGCCCAATATCGAACCAGATTGGATAAGTCGTGATTATTACCCAAACCCCTTACCGCGTCAGCTTTGCCGGTGGTGGCACTGACCTCCCTGCCTTTTACGAGCACGAATATGGTGCCGTCCTGTCCATGGGTGTGGCCCACCACATGTATGTGACCGTCTCGCCCCGCTTCGAAAAGACCACGCGGATGGCCTATACCCGCGTGGAAATTGCCGACGGGATCGATCAGCTGGATCACACGATTGCGCGCGAGGCTTTGCGCATGACGGACCTGGGCAAATACCTTGAGATCACGACCGTGGGCGACGTGCCTGCGGGCACGGGCATGGGCTCGTCTTCCAGCCTTGCTGTCGGTATGCTCAACGCACTTTATGCCTATAAGGGTCAGGTCACCTCGCCTGGGCAACTGGCCGAACAGGCCTGCGAGATCGAAATCGACATTCTGGGCAAACCGATCGGGCGGCAGGACCAGTATGCAGCCGCCTATGGCGGGGTGAATTACATCCGCTTCAACCCTGATCACACAGTTGATGTGGAACCGGTCCCGTGCGACCCGGCCTTCCTTGATCAGCTCGAAAAACACATCCTGCTGCTTTACACAGACCAGCAGCGAGACGCCGACGTCATCCTGAAAAAGCAATCCGAAGGCTCTGCTGACAAGATGACAGTCTTGCGGGCGATGCGTGATCTGGCGGGCGAATTGCGCACAACCATGGGCGGACAGGGCAATCTTGAGGACTTTGGCCGTATCCTGCACGAAGGCTGGTTGCTCAAACGCTCGCTTGGCTTTGGGATCACCAACCCCGGTGTGGATGAGTGGTACAATGTCGCCCGCGCCAATGGGGCGATGGGTGGCAAGCTGCTTGGCGCCGGTGGCGGTGGCTTCTTGCTTGTGATGGCACCCCCAGAGAAACACGAGGCGATCCGCACGGCCTGTGGCCACCCGCGCGAGCTGCCCTTCCGCATTGACCGCCGTGGCAGCCGGGTGATCTTTATCTCGGACCGGTACACGTTCTAAGAGGGGCTTATGAAAGTTCTGATCACAGGCGGTGCCGGATTTATCGGAAGTCACACGGCTGACGCGCTGCTGGCGCGTGGCCATCAGGTGCGCGTGCTCGATATCCTGCAGCAACCTGTGCATCGTGGCGGCGCAAAACCGGCATATCTCGACCCTGAAATCGAGTTCATGATTGGCGACGTGCGCAATGAGGCTGCTCTGCTCGCGGCCTTGCGCGGTGTCGATGCCGTCTATCATCTGGCGGCCTTTCAGGATTACCTGCCAGAATTCAGCCGCTTCTTTTCCACCAACGTCACCTCAACCGCCCTGATCTATGAGCTGATCCTGCGGGAAAAGCTGCCCATTCAGAAGGTCATTGTCGCCTCGTCCCAGGCTGCTTTGGGAGAAGGATTGTATCTGGACGCCGAAGGCCGCCGCGCCCTGCCCGGCCTGCGCCCGGATGCGCAACTGCGCAAGGGGATTTGGGACATCCAGCCAGGTCTGGGACAGACCGGGCCCCTGACCTATCAGGCCACGGACGAAACCGTGGCCAATCCGCAAAACTGCTATGGCACGTCCAAGATCGCGCAGGAAAATGCGGCTCTGAACCTCGGGAAAATGTACGATATTCCATCGGTCGCCATGCGCTATTCCATTGTGCAGGGGCCGCGCCAAAGTCTCTACAACGCCTATTCAGGGGCCTGCCGGATCTTTTCGCTGTCCTTTCATGTGGGCCGTGATCCGGTGATCTATGAAGACGGCAATCAGGTGCGGGATTTCGTGAATTATCTGGATGTGGTCGATGCCAACCTGACCGTGCTGGAAGACGACCGCGCCAATTACGAGATGTTCAACGTGGGCGGCGGCGAGGCTGTCACTGTTGGCGAATTTGCAGGCGTTGTGGGCGATGTGTTCGACGCAACCAACTATCAGCCCAAAGCCAGCGGCAAGTATCGCTTTGGCGACACCCGCCATATTCTGTCGGACGTCTCCAAGCTGAAGGCCCTGGGCTGGAAGCCACAGCGCAGCACACACGACTCTGTCACCGCCTATCGCAACTGGATGGAAACGGCGGCCCCGGCGGCGGATATCCTCGAACAGTCAGACAAGATGATGGCGGCCCTTGGTGTCGTGCGCGAGGTCACGACATGAGCACCCGGGCGCTGTTGCTTGCGGGGGGGCTTGGCACGCGGTTGCGTCCCATCACCGAAACGGTGCCCAAATGTCTGGTTCCGGTGGGTGGCCGGCCAATGCTGGACTATTGGGTCGACGCGCTGGAACAGGCGGATATCTCTGAGGCGCTGATCAACACACACCATATTCCGGGGCCCGTGCGGACCTATATGGACAGCGTCAATAAAACCCGGAATGTGACCCTAACCGAGGCATTTGAGCCCGAATTGCTTGGGTCTGCCGGTACTGTTACAGCCAATCGCGCCTTTGGTGACGGGGTCAATCAGATCGTGGTCATCTATGCTGACAACCTGTCAGATATGGACCTTGGGGCTCTGGTTGATTTTCACCGTGCACATTCGGACCCGATGACGATGGCCCTGTTCCACACGCCTTACCCTTCAAAATGTGGGATTGCGGCGCTGGATGATGAGAACCTGATCACCGAATTCGTGGAAAAGCCCGAACAGCCCAAAAGTGACCTCGCCAATGCGGGTATCTATGTGCTGGATGCGGAGGCCTGGCGCGAAATTGCGGATATGGGGGCCTTTGACTTTGGCTTTGATGTGATCCCCGCCTTTGTGGGACGGATGCGGGGCTATACCCACACCGGCTATCACCGCGATATCGGCACCCATGAAAGCCTGGCACAGGCCGAAGCGGATGTTGCGGGGCTGTTTACGTGAGACCGGCTGCCTTTCTGGACCGCGACGGCACCATCATCGAATTGGTGCACCATCTGAATGACCCGGCTGATGTCCGCCTGATCCCCGGCGCGGGCAAGGCTATTGCCAAGTTGCGCGCCGCAGGCTGGCCTGTGGTCATCATCACCAACCAGTCCGTCATTGGGCGGGGCAAACTGACCGAGGCCGGATTGGATGACGTTCATGCCGAAATGCGTCGCCAACTGGCTGAGCATGGGGCCGATGTGGACGGTATCTATTTCTGCCCACTGGCCCCGACCATCAAGGACCCCACCGTCATCGAGGACGAGATGCGCAAGCCGGGCCCCGGAATGCTGCGCCAAGCGGCGGATGAAATGGATCTTGATCTGGCCGCGTCGTGGATGGTCGGAGACACGGTATCGGACATGCTGGCAGGCCGGAACGCGAGGTGTGGCACGATTTTGGTACGCACGGGCTATGGCGCAAAGTACAGCCATGATAGAGCCGCATTGGATCATGATGTGTCTGATCTGACAGGCGCTGTAACGATTATCTTGAACGAGGACATGCAATGAAAATCCTGATCACCGGAGGAGCTGGCTACGTCGGCAGCGCCTGTTTGCGCTATGTGGCCGAACAGGGTCACGAGGTGATGGCCTATGACAATCTGGTCATGGGTCATGCGGATGCCGTGGATGGACATCCGCTGGTGGTGGGTGACATTGCCGACACGGATTTGCTGACACAGACCCTCAAGGATTTCGGGGCTGATGCGGTCATGCACTTTGCCGCCGCGACGTATGTGGGGGAAAGCGTCGAGGATCCCGAATATCACTACCGCAACAATATCGGGGGCACGCTGAGCCTGCTCAACGCGATGCGCGGCGCGGGCGTGACACGCCTGCTGTTTTCCTCGACCTGCGCGACCTATGGCATGACGCAATCCGACACCATGTCCGAAGCCACGCCGCAGGATCCGTTTTCCCCCTACGCCCGCACCAAGCTGGCGGTGGAATGGATGATCCGGGACTTTGCCCATGCCTACGGGATGGGGTTCACCCTGCTGCGCTATTTCAATGCCTCCGGTGGTGACGCCGATGGGCGGCACGGCGAAGATCACCGCCCTGAAAACCACCTGATCCCGCTGGTGCTTGAAGTTGCCTTGGGCAAACGGGACGAGATCAAGATCTTTGGCGATGACTATCCAACGCCCGATGGGACCTGCATCCGTGACTACGTGCACACCCGCGATCTGGCCGCCGCCCATTTGCTGGCGATTGAGGCCACCAAGGAAGGCACCGATGAGGTGTTCAACATCGGAACAGGCAACGGGCAATCGGTGATGGAGATCATCAAGGCCTGCGAGGCTGTGACCGGCAAACCGATCGCCCGCACCATCGTCGCCCGCCGCCCCGGCGACCCGCCCCGTCTGGTGGCCGAGCCGTCCAAGCTGAAGACCCAGTTGGGTTGGGAACCGGAATACGGCGACATCAAAGACACCATCGCCACCGCGTGGGCCTGGCATCAGGCGCATCCGGATGGGTATGCTGATACGTGAGCGACGGGGAGACAGATAAGAAACGGCGCGCCGAAATTGATCGCGAGTTGGCCAAAGACCCCGTTATTGCCTCTGAACCACGCGAAGACATCTATGGTCGCCTGAAGATCCATCCCGATCGGCTCAACCTTCGCAATCTCCCGATGGAAGCCAGAGTGTTGGCCAAGTCATGGACACGCAACGACCAACCGAAACCTTTCCTGATCTACGGCCGCCCCCGGTCCGGTACTACATTACTGGTGCGTCTGTTGGATCAGGTACCGCAGATCCGCTGTGATGGGGAATTGCTGCATTACTTTCTGATCGACCCGATCGGGTTCCTGCGCAGATTGCCACGACGCGCAGGCCCTGATCTCAGGGCCTACGGCATCAAGGTGATTTCTTATCATCTGATGGAAGTGCAGCGCATCCATCGCCCACTGGCCTTTTTCGATAAGATTGCGGCATTGGACTATGCGGTCCTGCACCTGACCCGCGATACATGGGAACAGACCCTGTCATTGGCCAAAGCGCAGGCAACCGCCGTCTACTTCAGCAGTACAGATTCAAGTCGACAGGCGTTTTCAATCGATCCTGACAGGTTTCTCGGCCTGTTGCGTTGGAACGAGAAAATGCTGGCCTACGAACACAAGGTCATGGCCCATGTGCCACACATACACGTTCACTATAATACTGACCTAAGCACATCCGATGTCCATCAGCCGACCATTAACCGCATCTGTAATCATCTCGGGGTCACATCCGGGCCCGTTACTGCACAGTTCAAGCGCACCGGTGGCAAGGACGGCCTGCATACGGTCGACAATATGAGCGCTCTTATACGCCGGGTACAAGACAGTGATCTGGCGCATCTTGCACCCGATCTTGTCTAGACTGGATGTCAGGAGCGTCCATAAATGGCTCTGCGGCTGGCTGGAAACGGATCCACGCAGACATTCTTCGACCTCAAGACGCTGAGTTCTGAGCCGCCATTCGTGCGTCAATCTCAGCCACGGCCTTGGCCTTGCCCACCCGCAAGGCACGCCGTTGATAGGCCCGGATAAAAGCAATCAGATCCGGATCATCCAGTTGACGTGCCCTGCGCAGCCAAGCTCCGAGATAGCCCTGCAACATAGCCAACCCACCTAGAACAAGCGGCGGTTCGGCCATGCGAAAGACACAAGTCGCCAGATAATAAAGCGGGTCAGATCCCATGAAATACTGACCCCGTCCGTGGCGGCGGCGGCCCTCATAGATCGACACCTGGCTTGAACCCATAGGGCGCAGATGTTCAAACCGCAGATCCGGTTCATCCCAACTGACAGCCCGCCAGCCTTTGGCGCGCGCCTTATGGCAATCGATGGCATCCCACATCACTTCGCGCACCAGCCCGCCAATGTCCTCGAAACAGTCGCGACGGTAGAACTTGGTCATGCCAGCCGACATCTCGTCACCCCGTCGCTCCGAGACCAGTTCCCCACCCCGCCGCATGTAAGGTTTGCCGGAACAGGTCCCGATGCGCGGGTCGGCCTCCATCTTTTCCATCAGGATTTCGAAATAGCGGGGCGGCAGATCCAGATCGAGGTCCAGCTTGCACAGATAGGGATAATCGCTGAGCGTGACTGTCTCGAGACCTGCATAGAATGCCTCAATCACACCCGGCCCCACAGCGCGATGGCCACGGTCCGGTTTGGGCACCACTCGAATCCAGTCGTGACGCGCCGCATAGTCTGCCAGCATCTCTGATGTCCCGTCGGTCGAACCATCATCGACAATCACCCAAAGGGTCGGTGGCACGCTTTGGGCAACCACGCTGTCGAGGGTGCGCTGCATATATTGCACCTCGTTGCGGCACGGCGAAATGACGAGATAACAGCGGGGAAATATCATGGGCGTTTCTTTATGCGGTGGGCAGGAACATGTCACCTGCCTTTAGGATATCCAACACGTTTGGATCACATGCCGGAATGGCTGCGGCACATGATCATTCCGCGTATAGCGCACAAAAAAACAGGGGCGCTGATGCGCCCCTGCTTCAATACGATCTCAGATCTGAAATCAGGATTTGTCTTTGCGGCGCCGTGCAACAGCCAGTGCACCCAGACCACCGATCAACAGCATGCCACCGGCAGGCAGTGGAACGGGCGATGGAGGGGTACCGCCACCACCGGGAGGTGCAACGGACAGGCTGACGACAAAGTCATCGTGGTTGTCATCGGGGCCCGCGCCGCCGTCATCATAGAACAGCCAGATGGTGTCGCCAGATGTCGAACCATTGTCGTCGATCCATGCGTAGAAGTTCGGTTGGTCCGCGCTTACGCCTGGGTTCGAGCCGTTGACCGCCGAGATGGTGTTGGAACCGTTGGTCGATTCAAAGGCGAAGTCCAGGAAACCAATGCTGTTACCGGCAAATGTACCCGTCGCGAGAGGCGTGTTGCCGTCCGGAGCAGAGAAATTACCCGTCGCGCTGAACAGTGTCGAACCGCCACCGACAAAGCTGTTGGTGAAGCCGGCCTCGAGGCCGAAGAAAGACGCCGTCACGGTTGCATCTGTATCAAGCGTAATTTGCGAACCGAAGAAACCGCCGGACAGGCTGGCGCCGGGTGCAAACCCGAATGTGTTCATGAGCACTTGGTTGCTGGCGCCACCGCTTCCGGGAATATCCCCGGCAACACCGCCACTAAGTGTGAATGTCGCAGCTGAAGCCGCTGTGGAGAGAGCGACGATCGCTGCTCCTGCAAGTAAAAATGTCTTTGTCATGTCTATAAAACCCTTTGGCATACTGAGACTAACTCTTGTTGTGTAAATACAGTAATCCTGCCTCGTGTTAAACATTTGATAACCATATTTTAGCCATACAACGGCGTTATTCTATGAAACTCACGCATAGCGAGAATTCGCGTCTGTATTTTTAGGCAAAATGGGTGGGATTGTAGCGGCACGGGAAACATTCCAGCGTCCGCAAACCGAATCACTCGGGCGCTAGCCGATATATCCCTCAGTTCGAAATGCTTTGTTGCACCCCAAGTCAGCTGTGCGAAAACCCGCTGAATTCTACCTGTGGTAGGCACTCAATCGCCTATACATCCGCCCATCAGACAAGCATTTCAGTGCTTTACCGAAATGCGCCGCTCCTGCGCAGTCTTCCTGGCCTCACCCCCGCCATCCCATTGCGCACCATTTCGTTCTGTTGGCGTGGCTCTTGGCCAAGCATGGACCGTTGATCCAAACTCTGTCAGGTGAACATCTTGAGACGTCAGATACTTTGGATATGACACCCCTGCTACCACTGCCCAGAAACCAAGATATTTTACAGTTATTTCAAACATATGCCGGTGTACCGTGACCAAACATAAAGCACAGGGTGAACAACGGGATCAGCACTGGTCCGGTGTCCTGATCGGGCTCCTGACGGGATGGCTTGCTCTGGCACTCCTTTGTGCGCTTGGGGCACGCTATATCCCTTCGGAGACACCTATCGGCCCGCTGGGGCGGATCGTTGACAGCCTTGCGCCGTGGCTACTGGTCATCGTCTGTATTGGTGCCATTGCGATCTGGGGTCTTGGGGCGCGCAGGATCGCATATGCCCTGACATTCGGGGCGCTTCTGGGGGCGGGCGATCTCGTGCGCTTGCACCATGCGCACAGCCTGCCCTTGGTCCCGCAGAACGATGTCGCGGCACGCGTGGTTTTCTTTAATGTCCTGCGCGTCAACGCCGCCTATGCGGATCGGATTGCCACGGCCGTTCTGGAAGCAGAGGCCGACGTGCTTGTATTCACCGAAGCAGCGGGCATCCGAAGCGCCCTGCCCCGCTTGGCACGTCATTACGATATTCTGAGCTCGTGCACACTGGATGATTGTGAGATCGTGGTGGCAACCCGCCTGCCCGTGCGCCGTCACTGGCGACTGTCCCTGAACCCGGTATGGCCAGGGCGCTATGTCGTGACCGAACTTGAAGCACGCAATGGGCAACCCTTCTTTATTGCCGCCTCACACTTGGTGAAGCCATGGTTCAGCGGCATCGCCGGCACCGAGATCCGGCGGCTGCGAGGCCAGTATGACTGGTTGAACCTCCCCGTACTTGCCGTGGGCGACTTCAATGCGGCGCCATGGTCCAGACAGATCACCACATTGCTGCGGGAAACAGGCATGAAGGCTTCTCGGCGTCCACTCGGGACATGGCCAGCTGCTGCCGGAAACTGGGGTGTGCCGATTGATCTGGCCCTGGTGCATAACGGCACGCGCCTTGCCGCACTTTCCCCATTCGGAGAGCATCTGAACTCCAACCACCGCGGCCTGTTGATCGATCTCAGCCTGCCAGAGTTCGAAGCGCCTTAAGGCACTGATATCAAATCAGTTCCGGAGGATTCCCAACGGGAGCCAAAGCCCACTCGTAAGCCCGTAAAATCTGCTGTGCCTTGGCGGGCCAAGTGAAGTGGGCCTGCGCCCGTTCATAGGCCCTTGCCCCCATCTCTGGCAGCCCAGACGGGTCTGCCACGATCCGATCAAACGTAGCTCCAAGATCTGCAATGATCTGGTCGCGCCGCCCAATCGGCACTGTCAGGGCGGTGTCCGGGGTCACAAGCTCTCCCGGGCCAGCATAATCGACAATCAGCGGCACAACACCAAGGGCCATCGCCTCCAGCACAACCCCGCCGCCAAACTCGCGGATCGAGGGGAATGTCAGAAGGTTGGCGCGTACCGCAATATCCTGCACTGCGTCATGGGGCACCTGACCATGAAAGGTCACGGCCCCGGCCACACCCAGCTCGCGCGCCTTGGCCTCAAGGCTGGGCCGCATCGGGCCATCCCCCACCATGTCCAGCACCATCCGCCCCGAAGCCAGATGCGGTGCAGCAGCCTCCAGCAACATATCCGGACCTTTATAAGGCACCATCCGCCCAATGAAGCACCCCCGCAGAGGCCCCGAGATGTCCTGCGCGCTGCGCTGATTGAACCGCTCAAGGTCGATGGCATTCTCGGGCAGCCACAGCACCTTGTCCTGAAACGGGGCCGGGATTTCGCTGGCGGTGTGGCGCGAACCTGCCATGATCGCAGACGTTGCCCGAAACATGGCCCCCCGCCCCGGCTTCAACTTGTAGAGCCTGCGCACATAAGACAGCCATTCCCGTTCACGTCGCCGTTCCGCATCAAAACCAGCCGGCCAGGGCACACCGCCATTGAGCGGACCCAGCACAAAGGGCACCCCGGCCCGCGCGCACCGCTTGGCAATCGGGGACACGGCCGTAGGTGTCAGCGGTGTGACCCGGTGCACCAGATCATATTTACCCGCCTTCAGGGCCGGGCCGAATGTCTTCCAGACTTGGTTTTCGAAATAGGGATAAAGCAGGCTGTTGATCGCGGTGTTCAACGTCCAGCCCTTGCCCTTGCCCATGCGCAGCACCTGGCTCGCCTGCCAGATCGGCTTGGTCACAGCTTCGGTGTCGATGGCCGTAAAGTCCTGCCCTTCCACCCAGCCCTGCCGCTGAATGGCTTCGCGGTTGCGCACTTGCGTGACCAGATGCACATCCGCCACCTGTCGCAACGCGGCAGCGACGGACCAACCGATCAAGGGCACACTCACCCATTCGGGGTTGGCCGCTTCGGCAATCAAGAGGACAGAGGGTTTAGACATGGTGTTGCTTTGCCCGCCATGGGCCGCTCATAGCGCCCTTTTCCAGATCTCGGCCTATATCAACAAGGCGCGGCATCAATAGGCTCCTCTCATGTCCGCCACTCCGAAAGATCCGCTTCAATCAGTTCCTCCAGCCGATCTATATCTGCTGCAAAAGCCGTCAGAAGCGTCTTGCGGAAATCGGGGTCTGCTTGTGTTTGTGGCGCAGCCTCTGCGGGGCGGGACAGGTGTTTCATCATAACGACGCTTGGTTTGATCCCGACAGCGTTCAAAACTCGCTTGGCCGGGCCAACCAGCGGACGCAGCACAGGCGGAGGCGCACTGATCAATTGTATCAGCCAAGGAAACCGCGCCTGGCGTCGGGTATTGGTCTTGGGCAGGGCAATAGACTCTGAAAACGGCTCTAACCGGAGGAAATCGAGAATACGGGTAATGACGGCATCAGAGTCTTGCTTGATCTCTTCGAAACGCAGGATCAGCACCTGTTCAGGCCCAAACACATCCAGATACCGCGCAACCTGATCTGCGTAGCTGTAGATCTCGCGGTACTGTAGCTGTCTCGGCTCGGGGCAATAGGGCGGCAACCGCTCTCCCTTGGCGCGAGCCTCCTGCAAATCCCAGGATGCTTGAAACGCGGTCTGGTCCTCACGAAAGCCATCGCGCAACTGATGATACCACGACCGCGTCGCATCTGCCGGATTGCGCAATGACAGGATGATCCGGGCCTCGGGGTTGGCGGCATGAATGCGCGCGGGGGCATCCTCACTCATCAGATAAAAGGCTGACGCCTCACCCAGACATGCGCCGTCAGGGGCAGCGGCAAAAAGGGCCTCATAGCCCGCGATGTCATCCACCTCGGCCAACCCCGGCAAGTCCGTGGAAAAGAAATGCGGCTCTTTGGGGCTGCACATAAAGATATCCGGATGCTGGATCAGCAAAGCGTGCAGACTTGAGGTGGCACATTTGGGGGCCCCAACAATGAAAAAGTCTGGCCAGGCCTTGGAAACAGATCGTGACGGGGGAGCGGCGGTCTCAGTCATAGTAGATAAATGTCTGCCTTCAAAAATCATGCCGTTCTGAGCGGTCAAACACGTCGCGTTTGTCACCCTGCCCGCATCCGTAACGGGTGGGACCGTCTTTGCCCAGCTTTGACCTATTCTGCGCCCGGTCTTTAGCGATCTCAGCAGATCACACGGCATTTGAGGGTCCATACAAAGCACATCGGGCAAGATCTTCAGCACGTCAGAATCTGTGGCTTAAAGGCCGTCACGGGCGGATTTCCGCCGGTTACGCTCTGTTTCTTGTGCCTATCGCCGCCGACAACGCGCCAGATCCAATGCGTCTCAAATTTAACATTTATTTTTCACGGCCACGCCTTCATTCGTCGGCAGGACACGGTTCAACCTAAAGATAAAAAAAATCGTAGCAGACAGTTCTTGTGGGCCGGATCGGTCACGGCGCCTCAGCGCCAAGCCTTAAGTCGGCAAGGACCCGTAAAGGGATACAGGATGAATTACCTATTCATGTTGCTGGGTGTTTTTGCAACGGCTGGTTTTGCTGGTGGATCAGGTGGATCAAAGGACAGCGGCACAAGCACGCCGGCAGAGCCTGACGTCTTGGATCCTCCCGATGAGCCCGACACGCCTGATGTTCCCGATACACCTGACGTGCCAGATACGCCGGATGTTCCCGACACACCTGACACACCCGATACGCCTGACGTGCCAGATACACCTATTACAGTGGACGGCACCGTCACGGTGGATGTGGACGGAGGACGTGTCAGCACGCTGACCGCATCAGATGATGGCGATATTGCATCTGTCAGGATCATCGAAGGGCCGGATGTCGGGAATGTAACGGTGAACCCCGACAACACACTCGCGCTTGTTCTGAGCAACCCGGAGGCAAACGATTTCGCCGGGGCGTTGGAATTCACCTACGAAGTTACCTTTGCGGATGGATCCACGGAAACCATTTCCGCAACGGCCAATGTCGCCGCCTCGACGCAGCAGGCAGGCTGGGGGTCCGGTGATTTTTACATGCTGGAAACCGACGACGACGGAGAGCTTGTCATCGAACATGGTGACAATCACCAGGTTGTCCATGTCACCGGGGGCGATCTCGCCCTGTCACGTGCCGAGATCGCCGATTTGGAAGGGTTGGAAGAATCCCAGATCACCGGCGCATGGCTCGCCGACAGTATCTACGGAAAGTCACCAGACACCGCCCTTGACGATGAAGCAGGACAAGTGCTTTGGAGCGAACTGACGGGGTTTGACACAGAACCCGGATCGCATTGGTTGTTGTTTGAGAAAGGATACGAATACGACGTCGGTCGCCTCATCAACGAAGGGGCCGAGGGCGAAAGCGAGCTGCACCCCCTTTATATCGGATCGTATGGCGACGGCACACCGCCGGTCCTGAGCGGCCAGTTGCGCATATACCAAGCTGACAGCGCCAATATAGTCATCCGCGACATCGCCTTGGGAGATACCTTCCAGACCCTCGAAGGTGGCAACTATATCTTTGATGGGATTGACAATAACGGCAACGAAATCGCGTTTCAGCACGACGGTGCTGTTACACTCAGAGATTCTGAAATCACCGACAGCCATACAGAAGAACCTACGCTTGGCGGTGACACTTGGGATGCGTGGGCAGACCGGGTCCAGGGAATTTTCATCAACTATTCCCAAGGCGTTCTGCTGGAAAACAACTTCTTTGACCTGAACGGTTTTGAGCTGGATTACGACTATAATGGCAGCGCCGATTCAGGTCAGCCACCCAGTTTTCTGAACCACAACGTCTATGTGAACCGAGATGCGGGTGACATCACCTTCCGCGACAATATCGTTTTGCGCGGCGCCTCCTTTGGTGCGCAAATCCGTCCCGGTGGTTTCATCGAGGACAACATCTTTGCTGGCAACAACATCGGGGTGAACTTTCTGGGCGGTGACGCGGTAGACGGTGAGGACGCGCGGACAGGCTTCTTTACGCTTTATACCGATAACGTCGTGACCTCCGGTGGCTTCCACGCCGTATCTGAATTCGAAGGTGCCACCACGTGGGCGGTGCACAATGTCGGGCTGCAATCCACGTTGCTCAACAATATCACCGCGCACCTTCTGGAACCCGGCACCACCCCGGACTTTCCCGACGGTTATGTCGACACGCAAGGCACACAGGCCTTTGTCTCGACAGAAGCCGCTGATTTCTATTTCAACGACACGATCGTTTATAGCTGGACCCTTCCAGACAGCCGGGACAACGCCGAAGATGCCAACGTCGATGGCCTTGATCCAACCCTGCTGGACCAGACCACCATCGAGAACTTCACGGCTGACCTCTTGGGGCTGCCGGATGCCGAACTGGCGGACTTGGCAGATTTCCTGCGGGCTCAGTACGCAGATGGCCTGCCCGATCTGGTCGATGCCGATGTCATCATCAAGTATTTCCAGGACGGGTTTGGCATCACATCCGATGATGACGCAGTCCGTGACGACAGCACAACCTTGCGCTTTGTGCCCAATGATCTGGGCGACGGCATCCGCTGGGACAACCGGTTGAACTGGGACAGCGAGGACCTGCCCGGCACAGTCGACGGTGACAGCGTCGATCTGGGTGGCAACTGGGTCATCTATGGCGGCACCACGACGCTGGAGAACCTTGACCTCGGCTCTGGCGGGTCGTTGACACTTACCCATGGCTATCTGCAGGTCGACAATGTCTTTTCCGTTGGTGCGGACGGGGGCCAGTTGTCCATCGACAATGCCGGTCAGCTTTGGATCGACGGCTATTCCGGAAGCGACGTGCTGGATATCGATGTGGACGGTGGGCGCTTTGCCAATACAGGCGCATTGGATGGGCTGTTTGATCTGGATATCACGGACAACGCACAGGCCATTCTGGCCGAAGCAGGCGCAGATGTGACCCTGTCTGATGGCAGCAGCGTCACAGTGACCGGCAGCAACGCGAAAGTCGGCTTTGATGGCGAGACTGGAGAAGAGGCAACGCTGCAAGTCGAGACCGGGGCCCGGCTTGATTTTGTCGCGGACGCCGATGGCTTCAGCGCAATCACGGAGTTCCGTTCGGGTCACTACGATCAGGATGGCAGCGATGTCACCTCACAGGTGGCGGTGAATGGCGGGATTCTCGGCATTGATATTACCGCCCTTGGCGGGATCGCCTTTGACGACACGCTGATTGTGGCGGACGAGATCACAGGTGCCTTTGACGAAATCGAACTGCTTGGCCTTGATGACACTCAGGATGCAACCATCACCTTTGACTACAGCACCGACACTGTCACGTTCAGCGTCACAGCCATCGGGGATGGCACCGGGCAAACGCAGATCGAAACGATCAGCGGCAGCGCGGATGATGCCCCCGATGTGCAGGAGCCAGAGGCGGCCACCGTCTGGGCGGCGCTGACAGAAGGACAGGGTGAATATTCCGAGACCGATCCCACGGACGATCCCGAAGAGGACATGGAAGACGCAGCCTAAACCCTGCTGCGTATCGCCATATAGGTCAGGCATTGTTCACAGCCGCCCAACGGTCGCAACCGGACATACCGGATCAATGAAGGATCTGGCAGGGACGTATCGACGTTTCCCGCCCCGCGAGAACCCCTCGAAAATGTCATGCCGACCACACACGGTTTTCCTGTATTTGCCATGTTTATTGGTATAATAGCACCAACAGTTCGATTGCTGCCCAATTGCGGCCAACAACCATATATTTTGTAAGGGCCGTTCCGACCCATGACGTATTTAAATCCTGAAAACCGTTCGCTTTCGTCCTTTCTCAATCCCGGACTGTTCTGGCTGCTCATCGCCACAATCTCAGCCGTTATCTTCTATTGGGAAGGCATCGAGGCCCTGCTCAAGGCATGGCAACTGCCTGAATACAGTCACGGCCCCCTTATCCCGGTGCTGTCAGCCCTGCTGTTCCTGCGCCAACTGAAAGAGGTCCCCGCCAATTATGGAGATGTGCCGGACCGGACCCCTGGCCTGTGGCTCTTGGGTCTTTCCCTGGCTTTTGCCCTGATCGGCAAGTTCAGCAAGATCGACGATATCGTCGCCTATGCCCTGATCCTGTGGGTCGGGGCTGTGCTGCTGATCTCGTTTGGCTGGCGCGTGGGCAAGCATTTCTGGCCCCCCGTGCTGCACCTTGTCTACATGCTGCCGCTACCGGATGTGTTTTACTACAAGATGTCGACATGGCTGCAGAAGGTATCCTCGGAATTCGGGGTATGGATCCTGCAACAGATCAATGTGCCGGTTTACCTTGAGGGCAACATCATCGATCTCGGGGCGCTCAAGCTGCACGTGGCCGAGGCCTGTTCGGGTCTGAACTACCTGTTCCCGATCCTGTCCTTCTCCTACATCTTTGCCGTGCTCTACAAAGGGCCGATGTGGCACAAGGCCGTGCTGCTGCTGGCCGCAGCGCCCATCACCGTCATGATGAACTCGGTCCGGATTGCCGTTGCGGGCTGGATTGCGCAGCACTGGGGTGTCGAACATCTCGAAGGTTTCACCCACTTCTTTGAAGGCTGGGTGATCTTCATGATCTGTATCGTGCTGCTGTTCATGCTGGCGTGGATCATGCTGCGGTTCAATCCCGAGAAAATGTCCCTGGCAGATGCGCTGGATCTGGAAACCTCGGGCCTTGGCACGCAGGCGATGCGCCTGACACTGGTCCAGCCCTCGCGCGCCTTGATCATTTGCACGCTGGTCACCGTGGGCAGCGTTGCGGCATGGCACGCCAAACCTGACGTGGCTCAGGTGGATGTGGCCCGCGACCCCTTTGCCATTTTCCCGCGCACCTTGGGGGACTGGCGCTCGTCCGAAAACATGCCTCTGGGTGAAAGCGTCGAGATCGTGCTGGGAGCCGATGACTATCATTCGGTCCAACTGACCAATCCGAATGCAGCCGCCCCTGTCGGCCTGTTCATGGCTTGGTACAATGACCAAGCCGACGGTGGGACACACTCGCCCGAAGTTTGCCTGCCGGGGGCGGGCTGGGAAATCGCCTGGCTCGAACGCGTTGATATCGCTCCGGAATTGGGCCTGTCGGAAGAGTTCAACCTGAACCGCGCCGTGATCCAGAAAGGTCAGACGCGCATGGTTGGGTACTACTGGTTCGAACAGCAGGGTCGCCACATTGCCTGGGATATGGGTGCCAAGTTCTGGCTGCTCTGGAACGGGGTCACAAAGGGGCGGACCGATGGCGCCATGGTGCGCCTGTTGACGACAATTGCGCCAAATGAGACCGAAAAACAGGCTGAAGAGCGTCTCAAATCCGTCTTCATGGAAATGAACACCGTCCTGCACCGCTACATTCCAGACTAGCCCGGAACAGCGGCGCCGGGCTTAGCCGTAATACTCGTAGGCGTTGTCCGGGGCCTCGTAACGACATTTGTTGAGCACAACGCCCAGCACATTCGTCACGTTTGCGATCTCGCGTTCGCAGGCGTCCAGTTCGGAAATCTTGGTCTTCTCAGCGGCCGCCACGATCATCACGCAATCCACCTTGTCGGCAAAGGCCATCACATCATCGCTGACCTGACAGGGCGGCATGTCGAACATCATGACGGTTGGGTCATATTGCTCTTCGATCTCGTCCAGAGTGGCGGCAAGCCCTGCATCCTGCAGCAACTCGGCAGGCGCACGCATTGGCCCCTTCAGGAAACCAAGCGCAAGGTTGGGGCGCAGACGCACAGCATGGTCCCCGAACGGGGCATTCCCATTGATCACCTCTGCAAAGTCACGCTCTGTCTTGAGGCGCAACATCTTGCCAAAGGAGGGTTTGCGCAGGTCCATCTCGGACAGGATCACGCGGCTGCGGGCCTGCCGTGATACGCTGAAGGCCAAGTTCAGGGCAATGGTGCTTTTGCCGCTGGAGGCCCCTGGCGAAGTGATCGCAACGCGCCGCCAGTCATTGGCCTGCATCTGCTGCAACATGCGCGTGCGCAGCTTGTCGAAATGGGCCGCCTCCTTGCCGCGGTCCAGCGTGACAATCCGTTGCGCCCGGATGCGCCGCATGGAGGGTTCCAGCATCTCAAGGTTTTCCCACGCGTCGTTATTTGACACCTCGGCAGCAGCATCAGTGTAGGACCGGTGGCGAAATTGCGTGGCCGCAGGCGGGGCAACGTCTTTGCGTTCGGCCCGTGCTTTGGCAATCGCGGATTGAATTTTTTCCATAATTTACAAGGCCTTCCCGTTACCTAAGCCTATTGGCCCGGTAAGATGAAATCAATGCTGGGCAGCTGTCGCATAACCTTGTCCAGCACCAGATCGAGCGGCATGACATATTCGTTGATCCCCCAAGCCGCGCCAACAATGACCCCGGACACTGTCGTCAGGATCAGCAACAAAAGCAGGCGACGGCGGAACAGATCACGGCGCGTGCGAATATAGGGCAACGTACCAAGAGGTGTGATTTCGAGCTGTTTGATGATGTCTTGCGGACGGCGAATAGAGGCGTTCAGAAACTCCAGCAGAGCAATAAAGCCGAGCGCCAGCATCATGCCTCCGCCGACGCCGGCCGCCACCAGTTTGGGACGATCCGGGCTTGTGGGCTCAGCCGGTGGCACGGCCTGTTCAATGACCGAAATCCGTTCGCCCTTGGACAGGGCTTCGATGATGTCACCCGTTTCGGCCCGGGCGCGGTTGGTCACAGCCTGATCGTATTGGGAACGCGTGGCGGCAAAGTCGCGTTCCAGCGTATCAAGAAAGATCGCGTTGTTGGGAGTGGCCTCGATCGCCTCACGCAAGTCCGCCATCTCTGTCTCGATTTCGGCACGCTGCGTGGCAATGAAGGCCAGCTGGCTGTCAATGTCTGCAAGCTGAATGTCATAGACGGACATCTTTTGCGTTTCGGTTTCCTGTGCGTCTTGAGCAACCTCAGCCTCTTCATCGGTTACGATGTTTTTTTCGGCGGCGATCTGCTCCTTGAGCGCGTCAATCTGGGCACGCAGCACACGGATGCGTGGATTGTCAAAGGCCAGAACGGCCCCCGTGGCGGTCAGGCGTTCTTCGAGCTCACGCAATCTGCGTTCGGCTGGCGACAACTGAACCTGAGCCGACGCGGCGGTCAAATTGCCCGTGCTGCCTGTGGCCTCAAACAGCCGCACAAGATTGGTACGGCGGTCATTCAATGATGCCTCTTCGCGGGACAACTGCAACAGGCGCTGCTGCGCGGCCGTCAGTTGATCCCGACGGAAGGCCAGGCTGTCGGGCAAAGCGCCGTTGTTCTCTTCCTGAAACTGGATGATCTCTGCACCACGGCGGGCCAATTCCTCGTCAAGCCGCGCCACTTCCTGTTCAAAGAACTCCAGCGTCTGGCCTGACACGCCCGTCCGCATGCGGACGTTTTCCTCAAGCATCAGCGTCACGACCTCGTTGGTGACAGTCGATGCCAGCCGCGGCGAGGATGCACTGAAGCTCACGGTTACAAGTGTCGCAGATCCACCGCGCCCACCACCGGTGGTACGGATCCTGATACGGGTCCTGAGGTCGGTTACGATCTGGTCCGGGCGCAGACGCTCGCCCGAGCGCGCGTTGCGGTCTGCATAGATGTTCAGACGATTGGCCATCTCCAGCAGGATGTCCCGTGTCAGGATCCGCTGTTCGATGATCTGCAACTGCTCGCGCGCCTCGGTCCGCACGGTCGAGGCGGCCAGTTCGTCCGGGATCTGTTCGGATTCCACCACAAGACGCGCCTGCGCCTGATAGCTGGGGGGCAAGGTCATCGCCAAGGCCACGCCAATCGCCGCCCCCGCCACGGTCAAAATCATGAAATATGGCAAGCGGCGAATAAAGAGCGCGAGATAAAACCGCAGATCGAGCATCAAGATTTTCCTGAGACGGGGTCAACCAACCGCAGGGCATCCGATTTTATGCTGCCTGCAAAAAACACACCATCATCCAACACTTGTCGTATGGTATCCGGCGTGACCTGCATATCCCCGTTTGCGAATGCATAAACCATAGACAAATCGCACAACTGGTTCACGACCCGCGGCACGCCTCCGGAATGTTCGTGTACGAGAGCACAGGCCGCGTCATCAAAAATGTCACCTTTGCCGCCGGCTTTGATCAGCCGATGGTGGATATATTGGCTGGTCGTCTCTGCATCCATCGCGGTGAGATGAAAGTGGGCAGACACGCGCTGCGCAAATTGGGACAGGTCCGGGCGCATGACCATGTCACGCAGCTCCGGCTGGCCCACCAGCACGATCTGAAACAGCTCGTCCTTGTTGGAGTTGATGTTTGTGAACATGCGCAGTTCTTCGAGGTTTTCCCGGCTCATGTTCTGCGCTTCGTCGATAACGATGATCGTGCGCTTGCCAGCGGCATATTGCTCGATCAGAAACGCCTGAAACTGCGCAAACATATCGACATAGCTCGTGGTCTGATCAGAGGGCTGGTCAAAGGCCGACATCACCCACCGCAACAGCTCGCCCCGGTCGCCCTGCGCATTGGACACCATGCCGATGGTCACATTGTCTTCCATGGAATGGAGCAGATGGTGCAGCAAAGTTGTCTTGCCCGCTCCGACATCACCCGAGATCAGCGTGATCGGCGCCCGGGTGACAATCCCGTACTCCAGAATGGCAAAGGCACGTTTATGGGCCGGGCTCCAGAACAGAAAATCCGGATCCGGCACAAGCGTGAAGGGACGCTCACGCATGTTGAAGTGGTTGGTATATATCTCAAGCGTGTTCATGTTGCCTGTCACTCTGACCCTACGTCGCTCTAAGTAAATTGCAGGGCAATTTTGTGGCGCTGGCTTGGAACAGCACACCTAAATACTCATCAAACTGCCGCCGATATAGCCATCAGCCGGTACATCAGCAACCTTACCGCAGAATCATCCAAAGTGGCGGGAGCCTTAAAAAACATCCTCTTCCGTTCCTCATCGGCCACAATTTAAGGCAGATTCGGCTGATTGGCCGCATTTTACAAACAATCCCAAGCGCCAACCGCAACCCACGCGAGAAGATTTTACCAAGAACTCAAAAATCTCAGATACTTCATTAAATTACCGTAAACTTTCGTAGAACTGTTAACAGAACCCTGCTACACAATGGACCAGCTGCTATTTTCGATTTTCATACGCATAACGCGCATTTTGCGCACATCTTAAATTGTGATCTGACGAGTGCCTGACAGATTAAAATCATTGGCGGAAACGCCCAAGCTAGCCCACACAAAAGGTGTTCGCTCCGTTGGACGGCCGTGGGACTACAAGTTGAACCGAACGGACATTTTTATGACAGCCCATGACGTCCAACTCACCGATCTTGTGAAATCCGCGAACGTTCTGCGCAAAGAGCCATCAAGTGCTTCCGAGCCGCTGACCGGATTTTACCGCGATGGCGCCAAGCGCGCCCTTGATGTCACCCTGATCGTGCTGAGCCTGCCTATTGTTCTGCCTGTTATCCTGACACTGGCCCTGCTGGTGGCGCTGAATGGCGGGACACCTTTTTATACACATGCACGCGTTGGCAAAGGTGGCCACATTTTCCAGATGTGGAAATTGCGCTCGATGGTATGTGACGCAGATTCCGTCCTCGAAGGGTATCTCGCCGAGAACCCAGAGATGCGCCGGGAATGGAACACGAAGCAAAAGCTGCTCAAGGACCCACGGGTCACACGTCTGGGGGCTTTCTTGCGCAAAACATCGCTGGATGAACTGCCACAGCTGTTCAACGTCCTGCGTGGCGACATGTCTCTGGTTGGCCCCCGCCCGATGATGGTGGACCAGCAGGACCTGTATCCTGGCCGCGACTATTTCGAAGTGCGCCCCGGGATCACGGGCCCCTGGCAGATCTCGGACCGCAACGACACATCTTTTGCAGAGCGTGCCTTTTATGACGCCCGCTACAACAAGACTCTGTCGCTCAAGAAGGATGCGAACATCCTTTTGGCAACCTTCCGTGTTGTGCTGCGTGGCACCGGCTGCTGAGCAGCCCCACGGGGTCACGTTTTAGCCTTTTCCTTCATTTCGCCTTTTTTCCGGGCCTTTTGCGCTGTAAAAAATTATCATGATGAACCGTGTCCTGATCGCGTTCGCCTTTGCGGCGACCCTGTTTCTCGCAGCTTGCGAAAGCTCTGCAGAAAAAGCCGAGGCCTTTTATCAATCAGGCCTTTCCCTGCTTGCCGAGGGCGATCCCGCCCGTGCTGCGGTCGAGTTCCGCAACGTGTTCCAATACGATGAAAACCACGAAGACGCCCGGCGGCAGCTGGCGCGTATCCTGGAAGATCAGGGCAATTTGGCTGGTGCCTATGCGCAGTATCGCCGTCTGGTGGAACAGAACCCTGACCTTGCAGACATCCGCCAATCCATGGCCAGCATCGCGATTTCCCAGCAAAGCTGGGAAGAAGCCGAGCGCCATGGCCGCAAAGCCATCGAACTTGATCCGGATTCGCCCTTGTCTCAGGCGATCCGTGTGTCTCTCGACTACCGCCTTGCGGCAATTGACAAAGACAGCGCAGCAACGGCAGCCCTTGCGCAGGATGCCCGCGCCTTGCTTGACGCCGATCCCGAAGACATCATGAGCCGCCGCGTGGTCATTGCGAATGCGATGGAGCAGACGCGCCCTTCAGATGCTCTGAAAGATCTTGATGTCGCCATTGCCCAATACCCTGACGATCTGACGTATTACGTTCTCAAGCTACAGGCCCTCAACAGCCTCCAAGATGCTGATGAAGTCGAAATCTTGCTGCGCGAGATGAACCAAAAGTTCCCCGAAAACGAAGGGGTTCAGCAGTCTCTGATCACTTTCTACCTGCAGCGTCAGAACTTTGATGGTGCAGAGGCGTTCCTGCGTGAACTGGCCGGAGACGACACAAGCCCCCCGGCCAACTTTGTGCCCGTGATTCAGTTGCTGCAACGTGCACAGGGGCGCGATGCGGCCAAGGCCGAGATCCAGCGCCTGATCGAGGCCAATTCGGACAATGCCGCGAACACCGATTTCTATCGCACCCTGCTGGCTGAATATGCCTTTGACGATGGCGAGCGTGACGCGGCCATTGCCACCCTGCAAGATATCGTCAGCACCGCGGAGCCTGGCGACCAGACCCGCCGCATCAAGGGTGGCCTTGCCACGATGCTGCTGCGCACCGGCAATCAGGTCGGGGCCCGCGCCGTGGTCGAGGAAATCCTGCTGGAAGACGCCACAAACGTCACAGCCCTGAAGCTGCGTGGTCAGATGCTGATTGATGGGGATCAGGCCGGAGATGCCATTGTCGATCTGCGCAATGCGCTGGACCAAACCCCCCGCGACACCTCGATCATCCTGTTGCTGGCCGCCGCCCATGAACGCAACGGCAGCCCCGAATTGCAGGGCGAACGCCTTGCCACAGCTGTTGACGTGTCAAACTCTGCGCCCCGCGAGTCCCTGCTTTATGCCGACTACCTTGTGCGCAATGACCGGCGCAGCGCTGCCCGCTCCGTTCTGTCGGATGCGCGCAACGCCAACCCCAACAACCTTGATATCCTGGCCCAGTCCGCCCGCCTTGCCCTTGAGGACAACGCCATTGGCACCGTCCGTGGCATCATTGCAGATGTGGAAAAGCTGCAGGACCAGCAAGGGGCCCCTGCCCTTCTGGAATCCCTGCGCACGGGCTTGCTGCTGCGTCAGGACCGTGTGGACGAAGGCCTTGCCCTGCTGCAAGACCGTGCGGGTGATGCGGGTGAAGACGCCAATGCCGTCTACGCAGTGGTGCGCACCCAGCTTCAGGCGGGCAAACTGGATGAGGCCCGCGCCTATCTGGACAGCCTGCTCGAGGCCAGCCCGGACGATGCAAATCTGGGTATGATCAACGCGGCCCTCTTTATGGCCGAGGGCAACAGCGATGCATCCGAGGCAGCCTTGCGCAAGATCATCGCCGATGATCCGACATCACAGGCCGCCTACAGCCAGCTCTATATCCAGCTGCGCCGCACAGGGCGCCGGGACGACGCCCGCGCCGTGCTGAACGCCGCCCTGGAAAACAATCCTAATGCGGGCCGCCTGATGGTGTTTGAAGCCGGAGAGCTGGAGCAAGAGGGTGACATCGATGGCGCCATTGCCATCTACGAGGCTCTTTACGCACGCAACAGTTCCAACGTGACCATTGCAAACAACCTCGCCAGCCTGCTGAGTGCTTTCCGCGATGATCCCGAAACCCAGGCCCGCGCTGCAGCCGTGGCCCGCCGCCTGCGGGGCACCGACTTCCCGCCCTTCCAGGACACGTATGGCTGGATCACCTACAAGCAGGGCGATTACGAGGAAGCGGTGACCTATCTGGAGCCCGCTGCCGAAGGTCTGCCGAATGACCCACTGGTCCAGTTTCATCTGGGTATGACCTACGTCGCCCTGGAGCGCACCGAAGAAGCCCGTGCACAACTGGAGAAGGCGCTGGAGCTGGCAGGCCCTGACACCACCCTGCCCCAGATGCAGGTTGCGCGGGACACGCTCGACACATTGTCCGAGACCCCTGCCGAGAATTGATACCTGAAGCAGGGTGTGGCCCGGGGCGATCTGCTCTGCACCCCTGCCATGCCCCTGAAGCGTTGCATGCATGGTGCAACCTGCTAAGAAATAGCCACGATACTTTGCCCGTCTTTGCCGTTTTGGCACAGATTGTGGTATGGAACCGCTAGGCATGGCCCTTTCACAGAGCCGCCTCCAAGAAAAAGCAGTAAAGGCAAACACATGGCGTATCGCAGGCATCTTCTTTCCGGGCTGATGGCTTTGTTGATGTGCATTCCGCTGGCGGCGGCCGCACAAGGCTATCGGATCAAGTCGGGTGACATCCTGCGCATCGAGGTGGTCGAAGACGAAGCCCTCAATCGCGCGGTTCTGGTGGCACCAGATGGACGCATCTCGTTCCCCTTGGCGGGTTCCATTCGCGCACGCGGCCGTACAGTCGAAGCGATCCAGACAACCCTGACCAACCGCTTGGCCAGCAATTTTGCGGCCCCACCAACTGTTTACGTTGCGCTCCAGCAACTTGCCCCCAAAGACCCCGTTGTCCCGGCCGAACCCAAGGTCATCTCGATCTTCATGCTGGGTGAAGTGGAACGCCCCGGCAAAGTGGATATGGAACCGGGTGCAACCTTGCTGCAAGCCTTTGCCCAAATGGGCGGCTTTTCCAATTTTGCAGCGACAAAACGCGTGCAACTGCGCCGCACAGATCACAAAACCGGTGTCGAGGAAGTCTTTACCCTGAACTACGATGCCATCAGTCAGGGGCGCACTGAAAACGCCACCCTCGAGTTGCAGGACGGTGATGTCATTCTGGTGCCAACGCGACGGCTGTTTGAGTAGCCTGGAGTTATGCTGGGGGGCATACACACAAGACATCTGACACGCGGACTCTTGGGTGGTCTGTGCGCAGCCCTGTGTCTGCCTTACGCAACACAGGCGCAAGAAGACGCTGGACCGAATTTCCGCTTTGGCCTGTCGACAGGCTTTGTCACCCATTCCAATCGCGGGCTTGATAGCCCGCGCGCAGGCAGTACAACCGAGCTGACCACGAACCTTGATTTTGCCCTACGCTTTGCCACCCCTATTCAGGAGCTGGAGATCACGGGGAATGTTGGCTTGCGCACCGCTTCGGGTGCGGATGGAGACAGCCTGGACCAAGGCATATACGATCCAAACCTACGGCTGAGTTACGCGCGCCAATCCCGAGATGCGCGTTTTTCGTTTGACCTGTTTGGTGCACAGCGCGACGCATCCTCCACATTTTTACAAAGCATTCCTGACAGCGCCAATTTCGAGCTGCTTACAGATGACGGCACTCTGCTGCGCTTTGGTTTTGACACATCGCTTGAGCTGCGTCGCAGATCCCCATTCGGCGTGACACTGTCAGCGGGTTATACGGGCCTGCGCTATTCTGACACGACGTCGGCCAGCCTGACAGATCAGGACCGATACCGCGTCGGTGCGCTGTTTCGCTTTGATCTGAACCCATCCTTACAGGCCACTCTTGATACAGGTTTCAGCACCTTTGAAGACGAAGGAACAGCAGAAGGACGGCGCGATACGTTTTCCATTGATGGCCGGTTGCGACAGGATATGCGCAATGGCAGTGCCTCGGTCAGCCTCCGCGCAACAGATACCGAAGATGGCACCCGCTACTCCTTGAGCGGTGCACGCACAATTGAGCTGCCGACCTGGAGCGTTACCGGATCGCTGGGGGTCACGCGGGGCGTCAATGGGCAGACCTTTGCCACCGGCGCGCTGGATGTCTCTCACACGCTGCCCAACGGCGCTTTGACAGCCAATCTTGGCCGCACCGTCACCTCTGGCAGTGATGACGAGCAACAAGAGATCATCACGGCTGCCGCTGGCTACTCCACACGCCTGAGCGAGATCACGACCTTTAACGTCAATATCTCCTATACAGATCGCAGTGACACAGGCCTCAACAATGACAGTAGTCTGAGCACAATCGATTTGGGCCTGCGGCACGTTCTGTCACAAGACTGGAGCATGAATGTCGGGCTACAACATCGCATCTCCGAAGACAGCGTTGGCACAAAGGCGCGCGACAACCGCTTGTCCGTCAATCTACGCCGTGACTTTTCGGTACGCCGCTGACCCCCACCCAAAAGCACATATGCGTAATTTGCTTGCAGCCCCCGACCCGCTTGACGCCTGATAGGGTATGACACCGCCCTCCCCTTCCCTTGCTGCCCGACTTTTGGCGTACCGGCCTGGCACCGCCCTTGGGGTTCTCATGATCCTAACTTGCCTGCCAGAGATGATACAGTGGGTGTCGGACATGGGGTGGACCGGCAACCAGCGCTGGCGCATTCTGTTCTTGCAATACGGCGCGTTCTGGCCCGGCCTGCTGCAGGATTGGCAATCCAACTACGGCGCACAGCCCTGGTCGATGTTCCTGACCTATAGCTTTCTGCATTCCGGTCCTCTGCATCTTTTTGGGAATATGATGGTGCTGTTCTGGCTTGGGCCGATGATAATGGACCGGCTGGGTACCACAAAATTCTTTGCGATCTGGGCGATATCCGCCTTAGGGGGGGCCATTGCCTTTGCCCTGATGAGCAATGGGGTGCGCCCCATGGTGGGTGCATCAGGCAGCATCTTTGGCCTCATGGGCGCACATATCATGCTGAACTATGTCCACGCCGGTAGAGTTACGGTGGCGGTGAGCCTGACCGCGGCTTTGGTTGCCTTAAACGTTGTGACCTTCATTATCGAAGACGGGCTGTTGGCATGGCAAACACACTTGGGCGGATATATCGCAGGCGGGCTCGCCGCTGCCCTTTTGCACAGGGCATATGCGCGGTTCCCAACCTGACCCAACGCCCCTTGATCAGCGACTTTCAGCCGAAAAGCAGGACCGGTTCGGCCTTGCTTGTCAGAAGGGCAATTCAATTTAAAATGGTAATTATTGAGGCTTGGACTCGTGCCCAATCCATTGGGCATATTAAGAAAGTCTCAATATTATTTATGCGATCTTCACGCAGTACACGTAAGAAAGGGCGTCCAGAAAGAATGTTAAAGCTACTTGGTTTCAGCTTTCTGTGCGGTCTGCTTGGGGCATCTGCGGCCCTGTACCTCGGGTTCGGCACCCTTTCGATCATGGCAAGCTATCTGGCCGGAAGCATGGCCGGGACGCTCGTAAGCGTCTCTATTGCAGTTGTTTTGCAAGAAGACCAAGACCCCGAACACAATGCGGATACATCCAAAATCCCGGAGTTGCGGCCCGCAGCCTAACCCTCTTTTCACAACACACAGTTCTGGCTTGTCTGCCTGGAGCGGCCATAGGATAGAGATGGGGTTATGAAACCCCAACCGATTGCCATTTCCCGTTCATGCGCTCTTTGATCCGCCGCCTGTCACCGAGCAGCCCCACAGCAGATGTACCACGCCCTGCACGCCCCATCTGTTTGATTGGGGATATTCATGGCCGTGCAGATCTGTTGAAACACATGCTGACCCAAATTACAGAACAACCCGATGGGGCCTCTGCGCGCATTGTCGTTTTGGGCGATATGATCGATCGCGGACCTGACAGCGCGGGCGTGCTGAAAACGCTCCATGCCCTGCAGACACAGCATCCGACACAAGTCACCTGTCTGATGGGCAACCACGAACGGATGATGCTGGATTTCATCACATCGCCAGACATCCACGTGGGATGGCTCAGGAACGGCGGGGACAAGACAGTGGCCTCCTACGGCCTGAATCCGTCAGATGCCCCTGAGCGGCTGTCTGAGGGGCTCTCAGAGGCCATTCCAGAGGCTATACAGAGATGGATCAGCCATTTGCCCATGATTTGGACCTCAGATCACGTCATCGCGGTGCACGCAGGGGCGGACCCACGCCTGACAGCCGATCAACAAACAGAACATGCCCTGCTGTGGGGCCACCCCGATTTTGGGCGCAAGCCGCGTCGGGACGCGCATTGGGTGGTTTGCGGTCATGTCATTGTCCCCGAACCAACTGCTGCACACGGGCGCATTTCCGTCGACACCGGCGCCTGGCATTCTGGTGTATTATCAGCGGCTTGGCTGAATGCAGACGGGATAACATTCCTGCAGGCGCGCGGCCACTGACCTGATCCGGCAAAGAGTATTACACTACATTTTATATACCGTGCCATTTTTTATACCATATAAAATACCCGTTATAAATTATAACGTGACATTTTAAACTGCATGGCATATTAAATTCAAAAAGAGCCGAGCACATGATTGTAAGTATTCTCTCCCCCAAAGGCGGCTGCGGAAAATCCACGTCCGCCCTGACACTGGCCTCTGTCTTTGCCAACAACCCCGACCTGTCCGTCGCAATTGTCGATGCAGACCCGCGCCAAAGCATTGCGCGCGTCTGGCTGAACAAGCGCAATGAAGACGATCTGGGCGATCCGCCGTTCACTGTGTTGTCCGACCCTTCCGATGACAGCATCCTCGACACGCTTGAAGCCGCATCCGCGGCACACGATCTGACCTTTGTAGATCTCGAAGGTGTTGCAGGGCTCATGGCCTCTTATGCCGCGTCCGCTTCGGATCTGTGTGTCATCCCGATGCGCCCGAGTGCGTTGGATGGCGATGCAGCTGGCTCAGCACTCAAGATGATCCGGGATGCGGGCCGTGCAGCGCGCCGTTCTGTGCCGGCACGAATTCTGATCACGCAAACCGATGCGGCCATCGTGACCACGTCTCACAAAGAACTGCTGGCAGAACTCGACGGGGCAGGGGTCGAGCGGTTGCAAACGGAGTTGATGCGCCGCGCGCCGTTTGAACGTGTCATGGCAGAAGGGAAAACCCTGTTTGAGCTGACTTCGAACAAATCTGTCATCAGCGCGATTTCGAACACGGCACGGTTGGGACAGGAACTGGCTGATATTCTGGAGGCACAAGAATGAGTAAATTCCTAAACCTGGATGATCCGGAAACAGACCCTAAACCGCAAAACAATGCCGTTATTGGTGGCGGCCTGAAGAAAAAGAAGGCCAAGGCACCCCGCCCGCCCACTGACAAGGCTGCTGTCGCGCGCGCGGGGCAGGCGCACGGCTTTACCCGCTCAACGACACCCGAACGTACACCCGAGACTCCGCGCCGGGGGCGTCCGCCCCTGAACGAGGCCATGACCTATTGGCGGATCTATATCGCGCCCGAACTGCGTGACGACCTGAACGCCCTGCGCGACACGGAAGGGCGGCGGCTGAACGATCTGTTGCGTGACATGCTTGAAGCTTACAAAGCGCAGAAATCGTGACTGTCTTTGCATCCGCAAATGCTTTGCGCAATTTGACCATATTCATCCGGCACACTGTGATCTTCACTTTAGCACCCAAGGCCTTCTTATGATCCATCCTGTCATCCTTTGCGGCGGCTCCGGCACGCGACTTTGGCCCACGTCACGCAAGGCTTACCCAAAGCAATTTGCCCGTCTTGTAGGGGATCAGAGTCTGTTTCAGATGACACTGCAGCGGTTTTCCGGCCCCGGCTTTGCCGCCCCTTTGGTGATGACCAGTGATGACTTCCGCTTCATGGCCACTGAACAAAGCGCTGATATCGGCCTGTCGGATGCATGGGTGGTGATTGAGCCAACCGCGCGCGACACTGCTCCTGCGATCCTGTCTGCGGCCTTGTTGCTCAAGGACACGCCGGATGCGCTGATGCTGGTGGCGCCCTCGGATCATGTGATCGGGGACTTGCCAAGTTTTCTGGATGCGGTTGCACAGGGCGAAAAAGCGGCCCGGCAGGGCGCTTTGGTCACGTTCGGGGTCACCCCTGACCGTGCAGAGACGGGATACGGCTATCTGGAGCTACCTGAGGCCCCCAAGGATGGGGATGCGCAGCGCCTGAACAGCTTTCGCGAGAAACCGGATGCAGAGACGGCCCAATCCATGCTGGAGGCCGGGAATTACCTTTGGAATGCTGGGATCTTCCTGTTCCGCGTGTCCGACATTCTGGCCGCGTTCGAGACGCATGCGCCTGAGCTGATGAGCCCATGCCGTGACGCTGTGGGGCAGGGGGAGGAGGACCTTGGGTTCTTCCGCCTTGGGTCTGCCTATGACAACGCCAAAGCGATCTCGTTTGACTATGCGATCATGGAAAAGGCGCAGGACGTGATGGCGGTGCCATTGGACAGCGCATGGTCCGATCTGGGCTCGTGGGAGTCACTCTGGCAAGCCGCTGAGCCTGATGAACGCGGTGTGGCCACCTCAGGGGTCGTTACAGCGCTTGATTGCACCAACAGCTATCTGCGCTCGGAAGAGGACAGTATGCATCTGGTGGGCTTGGGCCTCGACAATACCGTGGCAGTGGCGATGCGCGATGCGGTCCTTGTGGCGGACAAGTCTCGGACCCAAGACGTCAAGGCGATCGTCGGCGCGCTGCGCCAGGCCAAAGTGGCACAAGCCGATGACTACCCGCGCTTTCATCGTCCTTGGGGTTGGTACGAGACCTTGTGTCTTGGTGAACGTTTTCAGGTCAAACGCATCATGGTCAAACCGGGCGGAGTGTTGAGTTTGCAAAGCCACCATCATCGCTCCGAACATTGGATTGTGGTTGCAGGGACAGCTGAGGTGACCATCGGGGAAGAGGTTCAACTGCTCAGCGAAAACCAGAGCGTCTATATTCCGCTTGGGGCTGTGCACCGCATGGCCAATCCCGGAAAGTTGCCGATGTATCTGATCGAGGTACAGACCGGGAGCTATTTGGGAGAGGACGATATTGTGCGCTACGAAGACATTTACGACAGGACCTGAGCGTATTTTATGCACAGGCGGGGCAGGGGGTTGCTGCTGTGCGTTTTGCCCTGTCGTTTCGGACCTCTCTGATTCTTCTCAGTATAGCCACATCTCGAATCATCGATTCGTAAGTGTTTAGAATCACATCACAATTTCGACTGATGTGTTTATATGTGTTGAATCTGTGTTTAGGGTTCTGAAATTGGCTTTAAGCACATGGATTCATTCGGACTCTTAATGATGCCGGTTCCTGATGCCCCGAATACTGGTTCCTGTTCCCCCGCGATTCGGTTCTTGTTCTCCGCGATTCTCTTTTGGGGGAATCGCCTCGAATCACCATCTTCGTTAGTGGGTTTTCGGATGTCGATTTTGAACCTGATTCTGTGCTCCGGAATCGCGCCCGGTTCCTAAAACCCCGAATCCAACTTGACGCCGGTTCCTAATCCCCCGAATATGAGCCATGGTTCCTGATACCCCGAATATTCTCGACCAGCTTTTGCCCGACCGTCACCCGCAGGCGGACTTCTTCATTTGTGATGTGGCGGATGCGGTGCTCAAGGATCTGATCCCGCAGATGGAGCATCCGTTTTACGTGCTCTCCAAAAAGCCCGAGATGGCTGTGCGTCGCTACGAACATGACGACAAGTGGCTTGAGGTGATCCCGAGCGCCAAGGGGCAGGCGACAATCTATGACAAGGACATCCTGATCTATGTGGTCAGTCAGGTCATGCACAAGATCAACCGCGGCGAGATGGTCAACCGGCGCATCCAGTTCAATCCGCGTGATCTGCTGATCTTTGTGAATCGGGGCACGGGGGGCAAGGATTACGATGCGTTCTGTGAGGCGCTGGATCGGCTCATGGGCACGGTGATCAAGACCAACATCACCACCATCCCTCAGGATGGCACAGACGTGCCCCTGGGAGACGAAGAACGCCTCGGCTGGTTCCACTTGATCGAAAGCGCGCACATCAACCGCAAGAACGGTGACAAGGGTGGACGCATCATGTCGGCCGAGATCCAGATCAGCGAATGGATTTTCAACTCGATCCGTCGAAAATCGGTTTTGACCTTGCATAGAGACTATTTTCGCCTGCGCAAACCGATCGAACGCCGTGTCTATGAGATCGCGCGTAAGATGTGCGGGGCCAGACCTAAATTCGAGATTGGTCTGGAAAAGTTGCTCAAGCGGACGGGCGCGCGGACCGAACTCAAACGGTTTCGCCACACGTTGCGGGACATCGCCAAACACGACCATCTGCCCGACTATCACGTGATCTACGACGAACGCCGCGATGTGGTGGTCTTCAAGGGCCGTGGCACTGTGGTGGCTGTGCCTGAGGGCGGCAACATTCACATCCCGCCACTATCAGGCGAAACCTACGGTCGTGCACGGCGTGTGGCGCCGGGCTGGGATGTACACTTGCTGGAGCAACAGTGGCGGGCGTGGGCCGTTGAAACGCCCAAGAATGCGGATGCAGCGTTTCTGGGGTTCTGCAAGAAACGGTTCGAGACGGCGGACCAGAACTGATTTTGCATGTGCGCTAAAAGGCCGGGTGGGCTGCAAGACGGAATGGGCTTGGTTCCGCCGCGAAGGGCAGTGGCGTTCCTGTTTCTATACAGAATATGCGTGCCGGTTGCGGGTTCGTCTGAGAATAGAATTTTTGATATATAATCTGTATTATGTAAGGTATTTTAGGTATTGATGTGTCTCTACGCAGCGATTTTTGTCTTACTCGTCATACGCTTTGCCCACGATGTGATGGGTTTTTCAAAGTAAAACGTTGAAAGGTGCGCGAGCGTAAAGATGCACAAAAAGGCCAAGGGGCGTTTGAACAGATACCTTTCAATGTCACTGCCACTATCGAACCAATACCGTCTGAACGGCGAGTGCCAGACATATAGCGCGAAAGAAATCAGGGCGATGTAGCGCAACCAGCCCATACGTAGAAACGTGTTCTGCCAGCGATTTTCCATGCCCAGCACAGCACCGATCAACAGGGCGGCAAAATAGGGTCGTGCATAACCCAGTGCTCCTGAAGGATGCCAACATGACAACACCCACAAAGGCAAAATGACCCAGAAAAGGCTTGGCAGTATGCGCATGACCGCATCTATCTTTGGATGATCGCGGTTCAGCCAGGCCAAAGCCAGCACCCCACCAGATAGAATTTCATCCACCCGGAAATGTGTGTTGATGCTGGCAAACACTTCAGCTTCGATGCGGAAAGCCAAAACAATGGCGAGCCCAATGGGCAACAGCCAGAAGCCTTTGCGTCCGAAGAAGAGAATGGCCAGTCCAATTGCGATGTAAAAGTGCATCTCGACCGCCAGGGACCAGAGCGGGCTGACCGATGGATTGAGGGCGCCTGGCCAGTAGTTCTGCACATACAGATTAACAGCAATGAAGCTGGTGAGATTGCGCTCGAACAACAGGCAATACAAAACCGATACCAGCATAACCAGCGGCACAATCCGTGCGATGCGCCGAATGAAAAACACAGGTATGTCTTGGCGTTCCCACAAGAACCGGCAGATCAGAAAGCCTGACAGGGCAAAGAAGATGCTCATGCCGACCTCTCCCATCATGCGGTTGATCAACCATGACGGGGGCCCAAGAGGCAACATATGTGCCGAGAGTACCGCCAAAATGCTGAGGGCGCGAAACCCATCAAGTTCAGGAAGGTGGGCTGGGTATGTTGGCTGGTTTTTCATCGGCAGAACAGAGGAGCGTTTTTTCTATAAAAGGAAGATAGTATTGGTCTTTTTCGCGTAATGGCGCGCAGGATATTCAAGCCTGCGCCTAAAAGGTAACACAGCGCAAAGGCACATCGCACGTCACAGGTTTCAAACGATGCCCCTATCTCAAAACAAGAAATCCATGGCAGACCTTCGTTAAAGGACCGCAACCACAGCGGCCCACCACATCCTGCCATCTACATCGGGTGTCATTGCAAGGCCAAATTCCCGGGCTTTGGGATCCATCAGCACTGAGCGGGTCGCAGTATGTGTCAGCCAATATGCCATTGTTTCATCACCGGGCCCGTATGTTTCGGCAAGCGTTTCTCCAAGAATCTGGCGTGTATATCCCAGTTGTAGTGCCCGTTTTTCGGGTGTGTTGCCCCCTGCATCCAAATGTGTGGTACGTTTGATGCTCTGCATAAAATCTGTTTGTGCAGAGACCATTGCATCCAGTACCGGTCGGGATGTGAGTGTGTGCAACCCCTCATGAGCGCGTGCGCTGTCCAGTACGCGATGTGCTTGTGCGATGTTGTGGCCGGTATCGCCCTGACCAAACCGCAAATTCAGCGCAGCTGCTGCAAGGCCTGTCGCAGCCAAGCCTAAAACAGTCCTGCGCTTCATGTGACCTCTCCGAGATTTATATAGACAACAACCATTGTGATTTATGCATGCAGCACCTGCGCCGTCTATAGCGGCTTGCCTATTGTAGGCCGTCCTGCGATGAAGCATGTCGAAACAACAGAGTGCTCATTTTCAGCGTGCGAATGATTGTTCCCCCCATCACAGTTCATGGTCTGTACGTATGCTGCGCAGAATTCTAGGGTCCGGCGTACTAGGGCGAAAAGTCGGTAACGCGGGGATCTGGACCCTTATCTGGTTTGGGAGCAACAGTGGCTTACGCCTGGTTTCAAACCTTATTCTGACCCGTATCCTGAGCCCTGAAGTCTTCGGGCTTATTGCGCTTGCCCAGGTCTTTACCGGTGGGATCGTCATGCTGAGTGACGTTGGCGTCAGGGCATCGGTTGTCCGGAGTACGCGTGGAGAGGATCCGGTATTCCTGCAAACGGCATGGAGCATACAGATTGTCCGTGGAACGATAGTGACGGGACTATGCTGTCTTGTGGCTTGGCCAGCGGCAGTTTTGTATGATCAACCGGTTCTCTTCCCCCTCGTTTGTGTCCTGGCATTGTCTGCATTGATCGGAGGATTTCAGTCTATTGCGATTGCTGTCGCGGACCGCAAGCTGATGATCAAATACGTCACATTGCTCAGACTCACGTCGCAACTCGTTGCTCTTGTCGTGACTGTCTTCATGGCATGGCAATTACAGTCGGTCTGGGCCCTCGCAATCGGCGCCGTTCTGAGCACTGTGATGACGGTCAGTTTGTCCCATGTGGTTTTGCCAAAATACACCCACCGTTTCACGTTTGAACCGCAGGCACTGCGCGAGATCGTCAGTTTTGGGAAATGGATCCTTCTGGCGACGTTCTTCACTTTCTTGGGCGGGCGGGGCCAGCAGGGCATATTTGGCGCTCTGTTTCCGCTTGAGGTGATAGGTCTCCTTTCGATTTCCACGTTGCTGGCATCTGTCCCGAACGAATTGCTGAAGAAACTGCTGAACACGATACTGCTGCCGTCCTTCTCCGAGATCATGCGTGAGCGTCCAGAGCAATTGCCGCGGGTGCTGCGGAAAGTGCGCTTGTTCACAATCGTACTGGCGTTTCCGATGTTCTTTATTGTTTCGTTCGTTGCTCAGCCCATTATCGACCTGCTTTATGATGACAGGTATGCAGGAGCTGGCATCATTCTGGCACTGATGGCGCTGAACATGGCCATACCGACCTTGTCGACAACTTATCAGAACCTGCTTGTGGCCGAAGGCCGCAGCGACCTGCATGCGTTCCTGATGTTTATCTGGGCGGCAGGAACTGCCGTAGGGATCGTATTGGGCTTTACGATCCTTGGCCTGGTGGGGAGTCTGATCGGTGTTGGGTTGGCAATGAGTCTGATGTTCTTCGTCAACATCGCAATCGCAACCCAACGTGGCTATGCAACAGTATGGTTGGACATCTTATCTTTTGCCATCGTCGTTGGGGTGTATTTGGTTACATTATGGACGCTGGATATCCCACCATCTTATCTGTCAGCCGACCTGATACATCAGATTTTCGAGTGACCCGCAGGGCCAGATATCACTTGTAGTCAATGCGTTTGCGCTCGGCGGACGTCCAGTGTTTGTACCAGAACTCGATGATGCCCAAGGCCTCGGGCAGCTTCCCCAGAACGAGGAAGGTCGATCTGAGCGGCGTTTCCCCCTTGGCTATCATGCGCAACATCTGCACCGGCCAGGCCAGCATCACCAGTAACGCCCACGGTGTGAAGAGCGCCCCGATCAGGGCCACAGCCGGCACGCCAATGCCCCACATCAATGCACGGCGTGTTTCAGGGACCTTATGGCGTTCGGGGGGTGCCCCATACAGCGCCACCGCCTCGCCATAGCCGTACCCGACCCGCCGCGTGCGACGCCACCACTGCGAGACCTTCGTCATGGCCACATCGTGCAGCGTCATCTCTGCGTCCAGCCGCCAGATCCGCCAACCGGCACGGCGCATCCGCACACACATTTCCGCCTCTTCGCCCACGATTGTGTCGGGATCAAACCCGCCGACCGCTTCGAACGCTTCCGTGCGGATCATCGCATCGCCTGCACAGGCCTTGGCCTCACCCACGGGGGCATCCCATTCCGCATCAATCACACGGTTCCACAGCGTTGCGTCTGGATAGCGTTCGCGCCGGCGCCCACTGACAGCAGCCACGTCCGGATGTTCTGCCAAAAACGCAGCCGCCGTTTCCAGCCAGCCGTCGCGCACCTCGCAATCGCCATCGACGAATTGCACAAGGTCAGGTTTTTCCCCAGTTTCGGCCAATTTTTGAAACCCGGCATTGCGCGCCCTTGAGACGGTAAACAGGGTGGCCGGGTCCAGTTCGACAACTTCGGCGCCCGCGGTCAGAGCCGCCTCGACACTGCCATCTGTGGAGCCTGAGTCGACGTAAACCAGACGGTCCACGCGCCCCTGAAAAGACGCCAGACTACGCACAAGGCGTTCACCTTCATTGCGCCCGATGGCGACGGCGGCGAGTTTGGGACGGCTCATGAAATCTCTTTCTGCATGTCGGTCTTTATAATGCCGGGGAACAGTTCTGCCAGTCTGGCCTGATCCGGGGCGAAACGGGCGCGCAATTCAGCGCTGCTGGCCGGGCTGAGAGTGGGTCTGTCGTGCATCTGGCGCGATTTGGCCAAACGGGTGCGCAGGCTTTGGGGGACCAACGTGCGGCGCAGGCCGCGTGCTACAGGGTTGTCGATCAAAAGACTATGCAGGGGCAATTTTCTGACACGCTCGCCCGAGACGTTTTGCGCGCCCAGCTCGTCTTGCCAGATCGCCTGCCCTTCCAGTCCGACGTGATGGGCGATGCGCACAAGCTCGCCCTCGGGGTTGGCCTTGAGCCGTTCAAGGCTGGTCAGACAGATCGCGTCGACCCCGTAGGCATCAATAAAAGGCGTGATTTGCTTGGCATAGAGACCATATTCGACCAGTTCAGGATAAGCCTGCACCGCGCTGTCCAGATCCCCGCTCATGCGCCGCTCTGTCCATTCGTGGATGAAATGCGACACCGCCCGCTGGACTGGATCGCGCACCATGTAGACAAGCCTCAGGCGGGGCAGAACGGCTGTCATGCGCGCCACGGTATCGGGGTGGGTTGGCAGTTTGGTGTAATGGGTGCTGGCTTCGCCCTTGATGTCCCCGGTCGCGGCTCCATCAAAGAGCGCTTTGTACCAGGGCAGCCCACGGGCAAACACGTCGTCATCGGAAAAAAAGTTTGGCTCTTTCGGTGTTGTCAGGAAGACACCGTTTTGCTGCCCAAGCTGGGCGGCAAGTGTTGAGGTACCACATTTCATGGCGCCAATAATGATAAAATCCGGACCCTGCATATCGTCCCCTCACACAGGTTCGTTGGGCTTGTGGGACGAGCCCAGAGGGTGCAGCACATTGGTCCAGATGTCTCGTCCCTCCCCGGCCTTGGCATTGTCAAATTTGCGTCCCATCAGACGTCTGGCCAATGCCAGGGCGCGTCCCGCGGCCCACATCAGGTTGGCAGCCCACAACCCCAAGTGCCCATGGGCCTGAAAGAAAAAGCGGGTGCGCGAGCTGTAATAATAGGCGGGCAAACGGGCGCGGGCTTTTGCCTTGGCCTTGACGGGTGCACTGCCACCACGAAAGTGGACCATGCGCGCCTTGGGTACACGCTGGATGCGCCATCCGGCACGGCGCGCACGTAGGCAATATTCGGCGTCCTCAAAGTAAAGGAAGTACCCTTCGTCCATTGGGCCTATTTCCTGCACCATGCGCCCGTTCAAAAGGATGCAGGCAAAGCTGGCCCATCCGATCTGATCAGGGTCGGGGTGGGTTCCCAGCGGAATTGTCCAACGCTGGAATATTAGGGTAACGGGACCTGAATTGGCGCCACGGATAAGTTCGCTGATCGGGGTGTGCAGGCGAAAGCAGCTTTCTTGAACTGTGCCGTCCTCGTGTTCGATCTGCGGTGCATAGAGCCCGGCATCGGGGTGTGTATCGGCGGCGTCAAGCAGTGCGTGCAGGCATCCGGGCCGCACGTGAGCATCGGAGTTCAGAACCAGATAATAGGCGGCTGGCAGTGTTGCCATGCCAATATTGTGTCCTCCCGAAAAGCCGGAGTTCGTTTCCGAACATACAAGGCGCACCGGGGTGCCTGTGGGTTGGGCAGCGATCCAGTCAGTGATCTTTTCGACAGATCCATCCTGGGACAGATTGTCGACAACGACCACCTGCACGTCCAGATCACCAATGTCCTCAAGAACAGAGCGAACGCAGTCCAGCGTCATATCTGCAGTGCGGTAATTGATGATGGAAACGACGAGCTGGTGTGTCATCTCAAGACTTCCGCGCAAGATGTTTGCGATGATGGCGATTGCCTTGTCGGGTATAGGGTGACACCGGATCGCGTGCCATGGCCAAACTTGGTCGTTTTGTCACCTTTTCGGCCTGTTGCGCCGTTGCCGGTGCAATGGCTTTGCCCAGTTCAAGACGCCCCAAAAGCGCTCCGACGATCAGCCACGTGATTGGGGAGCGCCCGGCGTTCGGGATCATGTCGACCATGTTGGCGGCCAGTATCAGGCAGAGACAGGTTGTTACCTGATCCACATCATATCGTCGTCGCCCCAATGCAAATAGAATGAGCGGTATGCCCAACAGGCCAAACTCCGCCAGATAGCGTAGCCAGCCCCCCTGCCCGATCACCACGATCCAAGCGCCATCCACAACGGATTGGTCTCTGCCCAGTTCATCGTAAATACGGTTACGCCCATAGGGTCCCCATCCGAAAAGAGGCCTTTCATTGGCGCGTTCAAGCAGCGCGTCCTCGTTTCTGAGACGGAACTGCAGTGAGCTTGCGCGCTCTTCGCTGTAGGATGTCGCAATCGAGACAATGCGATCCGTCGGCACCAATCCGGCTCCGCGCAGCAATGGGTAAACCAACACAATCCCTGCAATAATGCCCGCAAAGAGAAGCTGAGCCTGAATCCTCATCAAAAATACGACGGGCAGAAAAAGCATAGCAATGACGAAGGCGCCCAGAGAGTTACTGAGCAGGAGCGTCAACAACAACCATCCCCCTGCCAGCAGCCAGCGCCCTCGTTTTTGGGGTTCGGATCGATGCAATCCGATCGCTGCCAGAATTGTCATTGCAAAGAAAATTGCCAGCAAAAGACCATGTTGCAAGAACACGAGCGGGCGAAACCCACCGTCGCGGATATGTTGGGCCCAACTGTGCGGGAAAAACCCGTAGACCCAACGGTTAACCTGCGGAGACAGACGTATTTCAATAAGCGCGAGCAAAGAATACCCCAACCCTGCGATGACCAGTGCAATCAGCAGCACTCTGTGCGCTTGCGGGTTTGCAAGATATTTCCGCCCTAACAAAATTGGGACGATAATGGCTACAGAGCGCACAATATTCGAAAATCCGTCATAAAGGCTGAGGCCCGGTATATTCAGGCCAGATGCTTCAAAGCGCAGGGGATCGGAGTTGGTCAGTGCTGTCAGCAGGCCGCCGGCTATGAGCATCAGCAACATGATCTGGCCCACCACCAATTTTGGGCGCCACCCCTTTTGCACGGTGATGGCCAGGGCTTCCTTCCCACGCCCGCTTTGCTCTCCGGGCCGCAGGATGAGGGCCAAAAAGAACAGGACGAGGCAGGGGATCGTGTCTTTCTCGAACGGAGGCAGCAATGGCAAGTCAAGCCCGCCGCGTTCGGGCAACAACAAATACCCACCGATCAGCGATGTGACGACCACGTTTGGCCAAGGCAACACCCGTGCCAGAATGATCGTCAGGATCGGCCAGCAAATGAGGGCAACAGAAATCATGAGGTGTCGCTTTGGCCAAGTGTGCCCTGAAGAGTGGCCACGCGCCGGGCTTTCCCAGCCCTCATCAGCAGGCTTGGCAAAATGACAAGACAGGCAGCATAGCGCCCCGCAAGTCGCCGTGGATTGCGCAGCAACCGCCACAGCCATTCCATCGCCATCATCCGAAAGATCCGCGGCGCGCGCACTTGCGTTCCCGCGATGAAATCAAGGCTCGCCCCAATGGACAAAAACCCCATATGCGGATGGGCCTTGAACGCCCGCGCAGCCAGAATTTCTTGTTTCGGAGCCCCCAGAGCCAAGAAACATACCCGTGCACCGGACCGTGCAATTGCCTCAAGCATCGCGCCAGCTTCTGGCCCAGTTGGATCAAAACCCATAGGTGGGGCAATGGCTGCGGCAACTGAAAGATCGGGGTATCGCTTTTGCAGGGTTGTCGATGCTGTTTGCAGAACGCTGTCTGTCGAGCCGAATAGAGCAATAGGTGCCGACATATCGGCGCACAGCTGAATCATGGGATCAACAAGGTCGGAGCCTGTCACCAATTCGACCGGCTGGCCAGCAAGGCGGGACAGCCACACAACAGGTCGTCCATCCGCAGTCACATGTGTTTGTTGCCCATATGCGGCCCGAAAGGGTCGACTCTGACGGAGCTTGACGACGTGATCGAGATTGAGTGTTGCGACAGAAAACCCTGCCTGCATTTCCAGCCGCGCGCGCAGATCAGCCAGCAGCGCGCTTTGAGACGGCACTGTCACCGTTACAGACCCGTCTTTCTGGTCTGCTGGTGTCCAAATCATTTTGGTCAAGCGGCGCTCCTGCCTTCTTTGGTGGTCCACCCAATACACGGTGCAGCACAATCATAATTTAAGATGGCTGTTTTGTGTCTTTTTGCGTGCAAATGCCGTTGATCCTGAAGGGCATGGAGCAGAAAGCGGCAGGACGGTCAAAGGGTTATCGGCTGCGTTCGGTGGGGTAAGTCATGGTTAATGAGAGTTCGGCATCTTCACCCAACTTTTAGCGTCAGTGACACCTCTTTGAAAGGGCAGTGCAAATGGATCTGTTTGAAGATTATACGCCGGGCCTGGAAAGTCCCGCGACACGTTTGGTTGAGGTCACTCCGGACGATGTCACGGATCTTGCTCTTGTCACCCGTGCAGTCACTGTTGAAACGTCCGGCTATATTCAGGTGGTAACGGTTCATGGTGATACGGGGCGCATCTTTGTTGCCGCAGGTGTGCCGTTTCCGATCCGGGTGCGCCAGATCCTCGCGACAGGCACGACTGCAGGCGGAATTGTGGGCCTGGCATGAGCACGATTGCCATGTCTTGCGGCATTGGCGGGACCACTTTGGCAGAGGTCTTGGCCCTTGCTGATGTGCCCGAAGCCTTTGAGGTAGGGGAATGGACCCTGAGCGATCCGGGTATGGGAGATCGCGTTCAGATCTCGCTCAATGCCCTGCCATCCAGCTTGGGCAGCCCTCTGACAAGTGTGCAGCACAACATTGATGGTGCTGGGTGGGTCGACTTTCTGACACCCCCGGCGACGGGCAGTTTTGATGTCCCGGTTTCCTTTGCCGTGGGGCAGGCGCTGGATATTACAATCCGTGCGCAAAACGCCGCCGGACCGGGGGCGAGCAGTGATGTCAAATCCATCATTCCGGCCTCCCCCTTTAGCCTCACGAGTACGGCTGAGGACGAGATCGAAGTTGATGGTATCAATGGAACCATCACCATCACGATTGCCGCCCCCAGTATTTATGGCGCTTATGATGC
>CANMVD010000013.1 GCA_947501275.1 uncultured Tateyamaria sp. | reverse complement strand
CCAACACCGTGGTCAGCGTGCCACGACGGTCGGCTTGGCTCATAGGGGCATTCATGGAAAGGGCTCCAAAAAAAAAACATCTCGCGAGACATGGGCTCCCGCAAGTCACAGACATATCAGATCATTACACGAAACAAAGGTCGCACGAGCATTTCAGAAACAAAAGGCAGGAATTCCCTACGTTTGGCGGCAACCTATGGCGAATGAGCCGCAGGTCGGCAATTTGTCGCCAGTCCGGAAACAGGAACCCGGATTTGGACCAAAAACGGCAGGCAATCCCAACCAATGATCATTCAACCCACAAAATTTAGCATAAATGCGAGAAAATCCCGGCTCTGAGTTAATCATTTGTTGATCCAAAATTTACAAACGGGCAATCATTATTCAACTCACGGTTACCATAACAGGCACCCAACCGCTGGTACAAACCTAAGAAAGGGCCGTTACATGTCGTCGCTCACTGCTTCTGCCAACGTCACGATGCGGCTGTGTCGGGTGATCGCCGCAATAACAGCGGTTGTCCTGATCTGGTCTGCGCCCGCAATGACCCAAACGTCCGACACCACCAGGGATGGGCCCAAGGACCGGATCGTGGCCGCGCACTACCCCCCCTTGATGGACGAATTCAACGGCAGCGCGCCCGGCCTCGCCATCGAAATTCTGGAACAGGCCGCACTGATCGCCGGGCGGCAGATTGATGTGCGCTTCCTCCCCTTCCAACGGGCCATGCTTGAAACAAAAACACGCGACGATACGCTGATGCCCGCACTGTTCCGCAACGAAGAGCGCGAAGCGGATTTCCAATGGGTCGCGCTGATCCAGACCGCGCGCATGAAATTCGTTACAACGCGCGCGCAGGTGCATGATCTCACCACTGCGCGGAAACTGAACCTGATCGCGGTAGAACGCGGCTCCTCGACTGAACGGTTCCTGAAAGACAAGGGATTCACCAACCTTTTCGTTACAAATGATCCCGTCTCAAGCGCACAAATGCTCGCCGCAGGGCGTGTCGATGCATGGTTTTTGACGGAACGACTGATCGAAAAAACCTGGAAATCCCGCAAACTAAAACCCGATCCCGTCTTTGGAGACGTCATTCACGAGTTGCCCATCTATCTTGTTGCAGGGCCCGATTTTCCAAGCGATGTCGCGCAGGCCTACTCAGCCGCAATCAAGGAAATGCGCAACAGCGGTGACATGTCACGCATCATTGACCAATATAGCAATTTACTCAATTAAAACAATGTCTTAAGAAGCATAAGGCCACTACATACCCTGCCCCATCCAGTCCGTGACACGGGGCAAAAACGCCGCTACCGTGCGCCCTGAAACCCACAAGGACTACGGTATGCCCATCAATCCGCTGCTCAATCCCGAACATGTCATTACCAGCGTTGCAGACCTGCGCGCCAAGTTTCCGCCGACGCACCCGATTGCCGTGGTAAAATGCCTCGATCATCTGGACGTACATGCGCGCGACTTTATCTCGCGTGCGCCATTCCTGTGCATCGGAACGCAAGACGCAGACGGCACTGCCGATGTCAGCCCGCGCGGGGATCCACCCGGATTTGTGCACATCCTTGATGACAAAACACTCGCCATCCCCGACAGGCGCGGCAACAACCGGCTCGACACGCAGGCCAACATCATCACCAACCCGTCGGTCAGCCTGCTGTTCATGATACCGGGCTACGACGAAACGATGCGGATCAACGGGCAGGCAGAAATCACATGCGATCCGGATCTGCTTGCGGGCATGGCGATCAATGGCAAGGCGCCCGGCACGGCCATCGTCGTCACCGTCACCGAAATGTTCATTCACTGCGCCAAGGCGTTCCGCCGCGCCAAACTCTGGGACCCAGAGCACCGGCAGAACCGCAAGGACATGCCATCGCTGATGAAAATCGTACTGGATCAAACCTCGGGTGCGCCGGACGATCCAAACGAGATGGCCAAGCTCGACGAGGACCTCGAGGAAAGCTACCGCACCCGTCTCTACTAGGTCGCTCAGACCTCGGCGCTAATCGTCCCGTCCCGGCTCATTCGGATCGCATGAAAACAATGCGATCTTGTTGCCCTGCGGATCACGCAGATAGCTGACGTAGAAATGCGCACCATACGCGGCACGAAAGCCCGGCTGCCCTTCGCCCCGACCTCCTGCCGCAAGGGCTGCGGCGTGCAGGTCACGCACCTGCTGTTGGCTTTGCGCTTCAAAGGCAACCATCGCACCATTCCCGGCTGACGCCGGTTTGCCGTCAAAAGGCGGTTTGACGTAGAAATCCGGCAATACCGGCTTTTCCCCCTCAGGCACGGGCAAGGCATAGCTCAGACCTTCCGCGCCCTCTTCCAACCCATATCCAAGTGCCAACAGAAACGCGTCGTAAAACTGCTTTGCCCGCGCGATATCGTCCGCACCGACGGTGACATAAGCAATCATGCGAACCGTTCCTTTTTCCTCATTGTGCCACTCCCATATCGCCGCAGTGGTTCACGGCTTTTCCAAAAGGTGGCGCACCTCTTCGAACAGGCGCTCCATCAAATCGGGTGACATGCCACGCCCGGACACATGGATCGTGTAGCCGTTCGCGTCGCTGCTCTTGCGCAGGGTGATCCCGCTCGACAGACGCAATGTGTCCTGCCCACTCCACCCGGCTGGGGGTACATGCACTTTGGGGCGCCCCCCGCGCGCCTTGCGCGCAGCGCCGCTCTCAAGCGTATCCAGCGTAGCCGCAAGCACAGCCCACTCACTTGCCGCATCACTCCCCTGCCCCGTCCCCAAGGCATCTCGCAGCCGCTCTTCGGCTCCGTCGCGTAATGCACCCGCGATACGCAAACCGTCTTTCTCCCGAAGGTTCTCCGGAAACTCGAGGATGTCTCCCAACTCTTCAAAGATCATCGCAAAAGATCGGATCTTTGAGCGTTTTGCCTTGGACGCCGCCGGGAACATGGCCGCGACCGCGGCTTCGGTATTGGCAAAAACGCCCTGCTTTGCAGCAATGGCTGCAATGCGCCCGCGTTCGTAGTGGCTGAGTTGTTGGCGGATTTCGTTTTCTTCGACCATTGCGGCAAAGCGGTCTGCGTCTGCGGCTGGTTCGCGTTGAATGGCGCGGATTGTCTGGAAGAAATCTCCGCCCATCTGGTCGCGCAAGGCCCTGACCACGCGCAAGCGTCTGTAGCCTGACAACAGCCCATAACGCGCGCCCCCGTCCTGCTGGCTGTCCGGCAGCGCATAGACTTCGATGGGCAGCCGCATTCCGTTGCGCGCAATGCTGTCGCGCAACTCGTCCAATGCTTCGGAATCCATCATCGAGCGGTCGCGCACCATGCTGTCGGCGTTGATTTCATCCAGGGGAATATCCAGCATCAACAGCCCGTTCTCGCGGGCGTCCCGCAGCTGTCTCGCGTCCTCTGCGTTGCGTGCCGTGGCGGCCCGTTCGGTCGGGTCAGCAAATTGTAACGCATCTGCGCTTTCCTTGGCCACTTGGGCAATGGGTGCGGCTGTGCGTTTCGGGTCCGAGGTTTCGCGGCGAAACTCCTCTTCGATCTTGCTCAGATCCGCCGCTGATGGGGCCTCAAGTCTACGTCGTTTTGCCATGTTCAACCCTCCTCACTCTGCATCTGGAGGTCTCTCCACCACGACCCTAGAATGACCGATTTCACTTCTGCCCAAGTGCGATCAAACGCCTCGCGTCCCCGCACATATGTGTCCCGATTGAACTGCCGATGATCCGCTTCATAAATCCCGTTCACCTGCTCCGCCGCCTGCCCGACCATGGCGGTCATGTCCTGCCTGTAGGTCGCCATAAAGTCCCCGAAATAGGCCTGAATCACGTTTGCCAGATCGGTCTGCTGCCCGGCATCAAATCGCGTGATAAGCGTCCTCACGGCGTCCCATTCAAATTTGATTTCGGGCAGTCCGTCCCGCCTGCGCACCCGGTTTTCGCCGTCCTCGATCGACGCAAAAGTCGAGTAGAGCATGTCGAAAAAGCGCCCGGTGGAATCAAACTCGAGGAAGGATGCGCCCATCGGCACGATCAGGATGTCGGCTGCGGCCAGTGCGTTAATGGTCAGGTAACCAAGGGCAGGGGGCGTATCGAGAAGAACAAGATCGTAGTCATCCAGAATACCCTCGGATTCGAGCGCATTTGTCAGCGCGTCCCAAAGCGGCCAGGAGCGGCTTTGCAGGCGCCAGACGGGCACCTGAAATTCCGCCCAGTAGAGGTTCAGTTGCGCCCCGATAAGGTCAATATTGGGCCAGTGCGTTTCCTGAATGAGGTTTCGCGGCGAAACCTTTAACGCTTCGTTAATGGTTTCATCGAAGGGCAGGGGGGCCGCGCCCTCGGCCACACGGATCGCGTTTTCGGCCTCCATGTGACGGCCGAAATCTTTCGCCAAAAGGGGAAAGGCGGTCTGCCATTCGTCCTCGACCTGACCGCCCATGATCGAAGTCATGGAGCCTTGGCTGTCCAGATCAATGACCAACACGCGGTAACCGTCCAGTGCGGCGCTCATCGCGAGATGGGCGCAGGTGGAGGTCTTGCCGACGCCGCCCTTGAAATTGGCGACCGCAACGACCTTGGCTGGCAGACCTTCGGGGCGCCAGCTCTTGTACTCTTTGTTGGCCGCACCCTCGGAATCAAAATGGGCCCGCAACGCCATGATGTCTTCGAGCGAGAACCACTTGGTGCCACCCTCGCCGGTGCCCTGAGGCAAGTCTGGGTTGGCCTTGAGGACGCGGCGGAAATGAGCAGGGGCGACAGGGATCAGATAGCGGCAGACTTCCCACGTTGAAAAGCTGCGCAAACGCTTGCGGCCATCCGGGCTGTAACCGCGCTTGGCCAGATCCTCGCGGCCTTTGGCGCCAAAGGCTGCGGCTTTTGCGAATCGAGCAGTGTCGATAGGGTCAGAAAGACGGGCTGCCGCTTCGGCTGGATCGATGCCGAAATATGGGGGCAGGTTGGGTTTGCCTGTAGATGTCATATGTCCTCAACGATGTGCGACTGTTTGCGCTGTTTTGCCGGAACTGTGGCACATGTCGCGGGCAATGTGAATCATTGAGTGCCTAAGTTGCCTATTTACTGCCTAAATCTCGAACAGAAGGACACAACAAGACTGTAGAGTCTTTGAGTTACTTTAGATTCTTTGGCTTAGAAAAAAATATGCGGAACATAGACTTAAGCCCAGTACGGTACCAAACTACAGGACAAAGGGCACCCATATGCAGGAGGAAAGGTGCCATGATTCAGGAGGAAGGGCACCGATTCGCGTGTGCAGAGGCTCCTGAATACGGTTTCAGGCCAATTAGGGCCTATTTCGCGACTCGGACTGAGTCTGGGTACAGTGGCGATCCCGTATACAGGTACCCATACGCGCGGAGCTGATGGGTTCAGGTACCCTTTTACAGGATGCCGGAACAGGGGCCTTGTGGCACCCGGACGGCACTTGTTTTTGGGTGCCTTTCGAGCGATACTGCGTCAAAGGCCCGGACAGAGGCCAGCAGACAGGCAACAGCAGGAATGAACACAGACATCGACAGGAACACCCTGACAGGATCATTGCGCCGCAGCGCGGTGAAGAAACACGTGGCAGCAATCCACGTGTCGGGCAAGCTGACCCTGTTGCAACGCAAACTGTCCAATGTGTTGCTGTTGAATGCCTATGACACGCTGACCACAGAACAGACCCACGCCATTGATGCGCGGACCCTGTGTATGATGATCGGGTATAATTCAAACGACATGGACACGCTGAAGGCATCGCTGCGTGGGCTGGCAGAGACGGTGGCGGAATGGGACATGCTGGATGCCAAGGGGCAACAGGAATGGGGCGTGTCGAGCCTGCTGTCCTATGCCAAGCTGAAAGGAGGCGTGTGCGAATACGCCTATTCGCCCGCGCTGGCAGAAAAGCTGAATGACCCCAAAGTGTTTGCCCTGATCAACCTGAACATTCAGCGCCGGTTCACGTCGGGCCACGCCCTTGCGCTTTATGAAAACTGCTATCGCTTTGTGCGGACGGGCAGCACGGGCTGGTGGAGCCTGGATCTGTTTCGCCGCCTGATGGGTGTGGGCGACAGTGCCTATTACGAGACCTACAAGCACCTGAATGCCAAGATCATCAAACCGGCGGTGGCCGAGGTCAACAAAACATCCAACATCATCGTGACACCGGAACTGCGCAAGCAGGGCAGGGCGGTCAAGGATATCCGGTTTCGCATTTCCGAGAACCCGCAACTGGCCATTCTGGATATGGATGACGGGGCAGGGGTGCGCAATGCGCCGGTTTATGCCCGGCTGCGTGACACAGGAGTCAGTGACCGTTTGGCGCGTCAATGGGTCAGTGAACATGGCGAAGCCTATGTGACGGCCAAGCTGGACTATGTGTCGGGGCAATCCGGTGTGCGCAATCCTGTCAGCTATCTGACGGCGGCGATGAAAGCGGACTATATCGAGACTGATATGAGCGGTTCAGAGCCTGTTTCGCCAGAGATCACGGCCCGCGCGGCGCAACTGAAGGTGGTGCAGGATCTGGTTGCCCGCCGCAGCCCGACTCAACGTGATGCGGACAAGCGCCTGTTTTTGAACGGGTTGAATGATCCGGTTGCGCGCGCAGACTTTGAGCGCCACGGCTGGATGTCGGCGCTGAACCGCGCCGCCATTCGCGCTTTTTGGGAAGATCTGTCACCGGGTGCCTTCGAGGCGGATACCTGAGCGGGCAGGGGGCAATTGCCCCTGTTAGGCTCTGTTATTCCATAAGACGCCATGCGCCTGTTTCGTCCTTCCAATAGTACAGGAAGGCGGATGCGGCTTCGCCAAATTCTTCGTTGATGAACACGACGGGGGAGGGGACCAGAATGGCGAGCCGTCCGTTGCCGTAAATCTGCACTTCGCTTTTGGATGCGTCGAAGTCCTGTAACACGTAGCCTTGCGCCGGATCCGCAAAGACCGCGTAGTCGAAATCAAGGAACGTGCCCACGTCCATCCCGAACCCGCCTGCCATATGGGCGAGGAAAGGCGCGAGTTGTTCCTCCATCGCGGCGCGCCCTTGTGCAAACACGCCGTGCGCCCGTTGCGCTTCTGACACCAGCGCGGTGAAGGTTGCCATGTCTGCCGTGAGTTGCTGTCCGTCGGGCCAGGATGGGGCAGGGCGGTCGCTGTCGGCGGTGAGCGAGAAGCCAAGCGTGCCGGCGGCGAATTGCGCCTCGGGACTGGCGGACAGGGAGGGCATTGAGTCGGGGATGTAGGTGAAGTCTGCGGCGTCCGCGCCCGGTATGTAGGTGTCGGCGGCAAAGGGGCGGTCTTCGAAGATCGGGGGGAAGCTGCCGGCTTCGATATGTTCGAACCGTACCCGCATTTGTGGTGGTTCCACGGCGTCCTCTTTGGGTGTGAACCCCAGTGTGACGGTGTTGGTGCCATTGTAGATATAGGCGTTGAGCGGAAAGCTGGAGATGATTGACGCCTGTGTGTCCAGCGGTGCGCCGGGTCCGAACACGGGCACGTCATTGACTCGCAGATCGAGGATGCCGCCCGTGAGGTTGAAGTCGATGTTGAATTCCGTGGTGGCGGTGGGCGCGGTGTCGGCCATGGCATATCCTCCGAGCGAGACGAGTAGGGCGGTGAGGGCGGATTTAAGTGGTTTCATCGTAGAGTGTCGCCTTGTCGCAGATGATGATCGTGCCGCCTGTTGATCCTGAGACGCTGGCGAATCCGATACCGGCGCGCGCTTGGGCGCGGTAGGTGATTTTGAGCCCGTCCCATTCGACCTTGGTGCGTAATTTGTTGTCTGTGGTGCCGCGTTGGCTGGCGGTGAGTGTTGCGAGGCTGGCCTTGATCTTGGAGCTGGCGGTGCCTTCGGCGCTGAACGCACCGGATACGAAATAGGCCCGTGCCCGTCCCCGGATACGGGCGGCGAGCGACAGTCCGATCTCTCCGTAGACGCTGCCGGATCCTTCCCAGTTGTCTGCCCCTGCGGCCCGTGTGAGTGTCACTGATCCGCCTACATCTCCGGTGGCGTCGAGGTTGACGGTAGCGTCAAACCGTGCCCTGACGGCTGTTTCCGACGTGCCGATCCCGGTGGCTGCGGCTTCGCGTGCTTCAAGCAGTGTGTTGGCGAGCCCGGGTGCGACGCCCGAGGCTCCGCGGATGAGGGCTTCGACGAGATCAAGCCGGATCGTGATCCCGAAAAATGGCGCATAACCGAGGTTGATCCGTCCGCTGATCCCGACCTTGGAGATGTCCGTGCTGTGCTCGGCGAGATCAAAGTTGGAATTCCCGAGATCCAGTTCGTGGCGGAACTGGATATGTGAGCCGTGCTGGCTGGGCCCTTGGTCTGTGGCGGTCTGGCTGCGCAGCCGGTCCATGGCTGAATTGATGAAGGGGATGACGGAGCGGGTGTCTTCCTGACGCGCGGCTTCGGCGCTGCTTTCACCTTCGGCCTGGATCGAGAATTCGGAGGCGCCGTATGTCCCTGTCAGAGAGCCGCGAAAAGTGATTTGCGGCGTGAACGAAAGATCCGAGGCGAAGGTGCCCGTGATGCGGAAACCGAAGTTGGAGGTTGACCAGCCAACCTTGGGAAACACCCGCAGCCGCGAGTCAAATTCCGTCACTTGTGTGCAGTTGAGCAGCCGCAGGCGATAGGACTGGCCGAGATCGTCGAGATCCTCGTAGAGGGCAGTGTACATGGCGCTGGCGAATTTGGCCAAGCTGGTTGAATCGTCGCGGTAGGCGCTGTGGAACACCATGTCGTGCGTAAAGCTGTCAGTGTCGAAAAAGCGGTTCTCGTTGCGCCCGTTCAGGTGCATGCGGGGGCGCTGTCCCTGCATCCCGCAAGAGGGTTCGGGCGTGCGTTCGATGGTGACGCTGATTGTGTCCTTGGGAGTGGTGCCGGGTTTGTCGCACACGATAGCAAGAACGGGCTCTTGATCGTCGCTTGTGAGGGGCAGGCTGAGGCGCGTCGAGCCATGCGAGCAGCCGATGGTGACAGCGGTCATACAGCAGGGCTCTCCGGCCACACAGTCACAGGCGGCATTGGCAAAATCGGGGTCCGAATAGGGGTTCACCGACATTTGCTGGTCACGCATTTCGGCAACCTGATTCATCTGTGCTTCGGCGGTACGGGCCTGAGCCTCGTAGCGTGGCGATCCGACGGGTTCACTGAGCAGACCTGAACGGGCCTGAGCGAGCAACCCGTATTGAGGCGCTTCGGTTTGACCGGAGTCGATCAGGTAGCGCAGGGTATCTTCGGTGCGGCCAACCAGCTCGGTGTGGGCGTCGGTCGTCATTCGTTAACCTCGTTTGCTGGATGAGTATCGACCAACCACTGCAGGAGTGCATTCTTTTTCTGCCACGCCCGCTGGTCGGTGCGCGCGAGCAGTGCGGCGGCGTCCGCATCGCTTTCCCAGAAGGCAGGGCCGCGCATCATGATGGCCCGCGCCATCACAGACACCTGTTTCACGGATGTCAGCCCGAATTGGCGTGCGGCATCGGGGGCGCTGCGTGACACAGTGCGATAGTCGACCCAATCGCGGCCCGGAAATTCGAGACTGAGTTTGCGGGCGAGGCTGCGTTGGGATTTGCGTTTATGTAACTTCTGAAAGCGCCCATATTCCGCGCCGGACATCTGCAGGGCCCCACTTTTGAACGGCGGTGGATCTGGGGCGCAAGTGATGCAGGCCAAACGCGGACGGCAACTGTCTTCGCTGTCAAACGGCGTGACGGGCAGGGCGGCATGGGCATAATCGGGCACAAGCGTCATCGGACTGATCTGGGCATAACAGGCCGAGATCGGTTCCATGAACCGCGCCAGATTGGCGTGATCAAGTGCGGCGGCCATGTCCAGCAAAACGCGCGGGTCGTAAAAGCGGAAATATACGGGCGCGGTGCCACCATCGGGAATGTTGGCCATGGTGAACCGTCGCAGGTGCCGTTTGAGTTCGGCCAAAGGCAGGGCACTGTGCAGGAAGATGCCTGTATGCCGGGTCGGGTCCTGCGCGATGATGGTGTCATACATCTTGCTGCCTTCCGGCAGGTGCACCAGCCAAGGGCCGGACGCCAATGTTCCGGTGTCGGTGGATGTATAGAGACTGCTGTAAGAGTCGCCGGATGCGGCAAGGACCTGTGGCAAGCCCGGCCACGCCACACCATCGAGCACTGCCCACAGCGTATCTGACGGCGGAATGGCATCATGGGAGACTTCGCGGATGCGGGCTGCGGTCTTGAGTCTGGCGTCACAGAGTCGGCCAAACAACTGCGGCGCACTGTCATCAACATCGGCTGCCGCGTCGACCAGTTCGGGGCTGCAACCCTCTGTGACGGGTGTGGCTGCAATCAGTGTCACCAGATCGAGTTTTCGATCAGACAGCGATTTTGTCAGAGATTGGCCAAAGCCGTCCAGATGATCGGCGGGCATTACAAGGCGCCCGGCAACTGTATCGGTTTTGAGTGCCCAGAACCGGGCAGCGGGCGTGCGGGCCTTGATTTCGACGTAGCCGATCCAAGGCGTCATAACGACCGCTCGGGTCTGTGTCGCGCCGGGGGCGGTAAATCCTTGGGTGCCAATTGATCGTCCAGAAATGTGCAACTCTTACGCGCGTACCGTATCGCTCTGTCTCTCAAAGGCAACGGGTGACTTGGTTTTTTGTCTCGTGGCGCACTTTGACCTGGTGAAGAAAAAATTACATAATTCGCATTATTGGATCTAAACCCATATTGTGTGCCCAATTCCGGCATTTTGCACCCTGCGCCGGTGTTTGGTCAGTTGACGCATGCACCACGGTTGCGCAGAGTTAGACGGCATTTGAGGAAGACTTACTATGACGGCCACAAGCGACGATTCGGATCAGGATCACACGGTTCCTCCGTTGAGCGCCACGCGTTTTGAACGCCCTGCTGATTTGTATCGTGAGATCCCCGAAGTCGGGGCGTTTACCAAGCATCGTCCAACTGACGATGAAGACGCGTTGAATTTCTTTGAACGATTGCGCGGATCGACCACACCCGAAGATGCTATTACCTATACGGCCTTTGCCACTGATCCGCAGATGTCCATTGGCTGGGGTGTGGAGGCGATCCGTATTTCATTGCCTGATCTGCCCCCGGACGAGTTGCAATTGATGAGCTGGATTTCCCAGTGGCTGGATCATCCCAGTGCCGAGAACCGCTGGCGCACAATGCAGGTTGCGCTGTTTGCGCCGCGCCGGTCCGCCACGGTTTATCTGGGATTGGCTGTGGGCTGGTCTGGCGGCGCATTGGCCCCAAATGATCCGGTTACTGTTCCTGATTGGCGTTGCCCGAAAGCGGTCAATGCTGCCATATTGCGCGCATTGGGTCAGGTTGGCCTTGAACAACGCTCAGTTTGTCTTGCGCGGGTGCTGGACCTCGCCGCAGGGTTGTTTAGGGTGTACTAAGCCCTAACCCTATCACCACACGGGATTCTTCTGCTCTATGCCTACCCTGACGTTGCGCATCGAAAACCATGCCACGCTGGACAATGGTGGTCCTGTGTCATTGACCCTTGTGTCCAAAGGGGCCCAGATTGGTCGCAAGGCGGGCAATGACTGGGTGTTGCCTGATCCGTCCCGTCATATTTCGGGTCACCATTTTGATGTGAATTTCGAGGGTGGTCAGTTCACGCTGACGGATGTGTCGAGCAATGGCACCTTTCTGCATGGTGAGCGTTACCGGATTGATGGCACCCATCAGATTGGTGACGGCGATCGGTTCACTGTTGGTCACTACATCATACGCGCCCAAGTGTCGGCGGATGCGCCGCAGCCTGTGGCTGAGCCGGCCCCTGTTGCGCCACCACCGCCGGTGCAGCCCAGTGCAACGCCTGAGCCTGCGCCTTATGCGGCACCGCCCGTAGCTGCGCCCGCCCCTGCCGCGCCGGTGGACGAATTCGACGACGTTTGGGGGGATCTGGGTGCTGGCGATGGTGGTGTTCAGGCCCCGCCGACCGGTCAGTCCCTGTCTCCGATGGGCGGTGGCGTGCAGGCCCCAACCCCATATGGTCAGACCCCTCAGGCTGGCACGGCCACGCAGCAGCCTGATTTCTCGCAGGTGTCGGCGGCCCCCGGTGCGGCCCTGACCACGCCTCCGCAATTCGCCATTCCGGGCGGTGGGAACGTGTCGACGCCCCCGGCCTTTGCCACGCCTGCGCCTCAACCGCAGCCACCCGCGCCTGCCCCGGCAGCCGCACCGCCCCCTCCGATGCCCGAGCCTGCGCCGCCGCCAATAGCCTCGGAAGGGTTTGGCATTGCTGCGCCGGTTGCGCCGCAGCCCGCCCCGCCGCCAGCCTATCCACCGGCGCAAGGCGCAGCACCGGGCAGTGATGCGTTCATGCGTGCCTTCATGGAAGGGGCCGGTCTGACCGACACGTCGCAGATGCAGATCCCGCCCGAACAACTGGGCCGCATCCTTGGCCAGGTTGCGCGTATCGGCACCAATGAATTGATGCGCATGTTGCAGGACCGGGCCGCCGTAAAGCTGTTTGTATCCAATGAGGACCGCACCATGCGGGTCGCCACGGGCAACAATCCGATGAAATTCATGATCGACACGGATCAGGCGTTCGAGGCGCTGTTCCTGAAACCGCGCGATGGCTACCTGACCGGGGCTGACGGGTTCGAAAATGCGCTGAGCGACATTCGCCGCCATCAGGGGGCGGTTATTGCGGCCCTGCAACCGGCGCTGGCCGAGATGCTGGGCGGCTTGTCCCCCGATGATATCGAAGGTGATGTTGGTGGTGGCATGATGGGGGGCGGTGCCCGCAAAGCGTGGGATGAATACACCAAACGCTGGGAGGCCCGCGCCGCCCAAGGGGAGAACGGCATGCTGGACGCCTTTATCAAGGCGTTCTCGCGTCACTATGCGGATGCGCTGCGCAAGATGTGACCGGGGCATAAGGCCGGTGAATAAGGGGGATCATCTGTCATGAGTTTGGACTGGATAAAGGAGGCGCTGTCCGAAGACGCGCCAGCGGGTCCTGATCTGTGGGAAGACGACGACCCCGAATTTTCGGAATACTACTTTGATGCTGCCGGGCGGTTGCCCGAGGCTGACGATTATGTCCGGCTTGGGCTGACGGGGGGGTCCGGAGACAAGGCCCCCGACACGATCTTTGATCCCAAGGAAGTTGATCTGGCCAGCGAATTGACCCAGATCGACGCGCTGCTGAAACGCACCCGCGATCTGCGCCTGCTGACCCTGCGGGCGCAGTGGTCCGCTTTGGCCGCCAATATGGAAGAGCTGGCCAACAGCGTATCGGCGATGGCGGATCTGGTGGAAGAGATGCCCGACACCGTGCATCCCGGTCTGGACGATGGCCCGCGTGACCGTCTTGAGGCGATCAACGATCTGTCTGTCATGGGCGCAATGATCCTGCCGCTGCGCTACTATGATATTGGTGAGAGCGGTGCGTCCCGCCGCAACGTGATGGTCTGTCGCGGAGAGGTCACACCCCATGACGGCGAGGATGATCTGAGCCTTGATGCGATGATCGCTGATCTGGCAGCGAAGCCAGAAGAGATGGAAGCGGCCCACGCACATCTCACCACCTTTGTTGATGCGATCAAGCGCATCGAACTGGCCTGCCTCAGCAATTCGAAACCGCACACGCCACAACTTAAAACCCTGTCCGCAGAGCTTCAGGCCGTGCTTGAGGTGATTGGTCTGGCAGATCCGAAGCTGGCCGAAGACACCGACGAAGACGGGGCCGAAGAGACGGCACAAGCCGGTGCGCCAACCAGCGGAGGCCCGGCCCCGAAGGTGACGGAGGTCAAGGACCACGACGAGGCCCGTAAGCGGCTGGTGGCCGTCGAGACGTATTTCGGCCTGAAAGAACCGTCATCGGCCGCTGTGCTGTTGGTCACTCAGGCGCGCATGTTGATCGGCAAATCCTTGATCGATGCCTTTGACGTGTTGATGCCCAACACGGCAGACCGCGCCAAGGTCGAATTCTTCTCCGACAACGGCTTTTCTCTGGCGCATAACCAACTGCGCAATCTGGCCGATGGCGTGCTGGTGGAAGAGGTCGAGGAACCTGAACCGGAGCCGGTGTACGAACCGCCTGCCCCCGAACCGGAACCTGAGCCCGAACCCATCCCAGAGCCCGAACCCGACCTGGAGCAGACATCAGAAGACCAATCAGACAGCGAAATGTCCGAAGAGGCGGACAATGACGCAGATGCTGTTGCCACGGATGAAGAAGATGGCAGCGAAGATTCTGGTGAAGACACGGGTGAAATGTCGGCACCATTCTCGGGTGGGATGTCCGAGCCGTTTTCCGGTGGCATGTCTGAGCCCTTTTCCGGGTCCTCTGAACCGGCACCTGACCCGACGCCCACGCCGCCTGCGGCATCGACCCCGTCCACGCCCGAAGTGTTTATCGTCAAGGACGCGGCTGCTGCTGGTGCACAGATCATGGCGGTTGAAACATACTTCCGCGCGGTGGAGCGGTCATCACCGATTCCCTTGCTGCTGCACAGGGCCCGTGGCTACATTGGCAAGGATTTCGAGACATTGTTGAAAGAATTGGTGCCAAAGCAGGATTACTGATTTTTTCACGCTTGTGGCGCTGTCAAAACGCGTGCGCCTTTGGCAGTGTTTTCGGGAATGTGAGCCTTCGTGTAGAAAACCCGTACTGCACGGAATGGTTGTTGGCTTCGCCAACCCCAAGAATCGTTAACTTTTTCCGGCCCTTGCCATAAAAATTACAAAATAGATGAATAATCCTCTGGCGTTGGTTGTTGTTACTATGAAAGCTGACAAACGGATGACGTAGAGGAAATGACACGCAATGCCCAATCACCAACATTTGTCAATGGCGCGATTCAACCATTGACTATCACCCCCTCTCATCGTCTTCTTTGTCCAAGATTTTTCAGGAGTTACACCAATGCCATCTGATACCGGCTCGGGCCACATTCGCCGCAATCGTCCCCCTCGTGTGCATATTGCGTACACAGATCCGATTGATTCCGAGAAGAATGTAGAGCTTCCGTTTGTGATGGGTGTGATGAGCGACTTGTCGGGCAACACGCCGGGCAAAGAGAAAGCGCCGATTGATCAACGCTCGTTCGAAAAGGTCACCAACTCGACCCTTGATTCCTATATGGCCCAGAAAGTGCAGCCCGGTCTGTCCGTCATGGTCGACAACAAGTTGAAGGACGGCGATGACCAGAAGATGGGTCTAAACCTGCGCTTTAACTCGATGGATGATTTCGAACCTGCCAACATTGCCAAGCAGGTGCCTGCACTGAACGAGCTGCTTGAAGCCCGTCAGCAACTGGCCGACTTGCTTTTGTATATGACGTCCAAGCCCAAGGCGCAGGAGCAGATCAAGGAACTGCTGAATGATCCTGCCAAGCTGAAAGTGTTGGCCGAGCAGGCCAAGGCCGAGGCCGAGGCGAAAGCTGCCGCTGAAGGCGACGAATAATAAACTTGATGGTGCTGGGGTCATTGACCCTGTCGCACCCACCGATGGGGAGTGAAGACATTGGCAGAAGACGCACAGGTCCAGTCAGGTGAAGCCCAAGGTTCGCTGAGCGAGCTGGAAGACTTTTCCGCAATCCTGAAACAGACGATCAACCCGACGACTGAAAACGCGGAAAAGGCGATCGACAACGCTTTGGCCACGGTCGTTCAGGCGGCGGTTGCGGATCAGAGCCTGATCGATGAGGACGTGATCGACACGATCAACTCGATGATCGCCGGCCTTGATGAACAGTTGAGTGCCCAGACCAACGAGATCCTGCACAACGAAGAGTTCCAGAAGCTGGAATCCTCGTGGCGCGGATTGGCTTATACGCTGAACAATTCCGAAACGGGTGCATCCCTTCAGGTTGAGGTTCTCAATACCTCCAAGAAGGAACTGGGCAGCATGATGAAGCGCTTCCCCGGTGCCAAGTGGGATCGCTCGCCGCTGTATCGTCAGATCTATGAGCGCAAGATCGGCACCCTTGGTGGTGATCCGATGGGTTGCATGGTCGGTGACTTCTACTTTGACCACTCCCCTGCGGACGTGGCCCTGCTGACCTCTGTGTCCAAGATTTCCGAAGCGGCGCTGGCGCCCTTCATTTCCTCGGCTGCCCCCCGCCTGTTGGGTCTGGACAGCTGGAATGACTTGTCCAACCCTCCGGATGTGGAAGAGCTGTTTACAGCGTCTGACTATGCTGGCTGGAATTCGCTGCGCGAGAGTGAGAATGCCCGCTTCCTCGGGTTGACCCTGCCCCGCGTGCTGGCCCGCGAGCCCTATGGCCCCGACAGCACGATGTCGGTGGACGAGTTCAACTTTACCGAGGAAACCGATGGCCATGGCGGCGAGAAGTATTCCTGGATGAACGCGGCCCATGCGATGGCCGTCAACATCAACCGTGCATTCAAAGAGCATGGCTGGACTGTCAACATCCGTGGTGTGCAATCGGGTGGTGAGGTGGCGCAGTTGCCGACCCATCACTTTGACACCGGCTCGGGTGAGAAAGACCTGAAATGTCCCACCGAAGTCAGCATTGACGACCGCCGCGAAGGTGAGTTGTCCAAGGTTGGTCTGTTGGGTCTTGTACACCGTCAGAACACGGACAAGGCCGTGTTCCTGGGTGGCCAGTCATTGTACAAACCAAAGTCGTATGTCGATCCCGAGGCCACCGCTTCGGACAACATGTCGTCGCGTTTGCCGTATATGTTCGCCGTGTCTCGGTTCAGCCACTATCTGAAGTCGATGATCCGCGATCAGATCGGATCAAGCAAAGACAAAGACCAGATCCGCATGAACTTGCAGACCTGGATCGACCAGTATGTCACCCTGAACCCGGAAGGTGCAGATGAGCGTGAGAAGGCCAAGAAGCCTCTTGCTGATGCGCGGGTTGAGGTTGTCGAGGATGAACTGAACCCTGGCTACTACATGGGCAAGTTTTACCTCAAACCGCACTTCCAGATGGAAGGCATGGATATCGGGATGAGCCTGGTGTCTAAAATACCCCCGCCGAAGTAAGCAACGGCGGTTCCCCCCCAAGTAACTAACGTTTGATCAAGGAGATAGATCATGGCTGTCGATATTTTTCTGAAACTGGACAAAATCAAAGGCGAGTCGGTCGACGACAAATATGCCGGTGAAATTGACGTTCTGCAGTGGTCCTGGGGTATGTCCCAGTCGGGCACAACGCACCTTGGGCCAGGCGGCGGCGCCGGCAAGGTCAACGTACGTGACCTGACGCTGACAAAATACGTCGACATGGCGACACATGACCTGCTGAACCACTGTGCGTCCGGCCGTCACATCGCCACAGGCGAGCTGATCGTCCGCAAAGCTGGCAACGTGCCACTGGAGTACCTCCGTGTTGCAATGAAAGAGATCATGATCTCTTCCTATGAGACAGGTGGATCGGGTGACGGCATGGACCGTGTGATGGAAACTGTCACACTGAACTTTGCCCACTACGAAGTGACATATGCGTCGCAAAAAGCCGACGGCTCCAAAGGCCCAGAAGGCAAAGCTGGCTTCGACATCGCGAAGAACAAGCAAGTCTAATTCAGACACAGTCGGCGGCGCCCCATTTGGGTGCCGCCGATTTTCTTTTGGTACTTCATATAAAAGACCCTCATGGCGTCACGCTCGTCTTCAACCAAAGCGCCGCGCCAGCGGCAAAACCGCCGCGTGCACGAACGCTCGCGGATTGCTCTGTTTGACGTCTTTCGCCAGTCTTTCGAACAACGCGACAGTCGCGCCACATCCAAAAGCACAAGCGAAGGCGATGGCACCAACACGGTTGCCGAAGTCAGCGGTCGTTCAAATGCCCGCAACCTTGGTGTGGATGAGGACGAATTGCGCGCCCATGTGCGCGCCCACCTCGCCACCTTGATGAACACCATTCGTCTGGATGCGTCCATTGATCTGGACGATGCGCCCAATGTGGCCCAGTCCATCGTCAATTACGGGTTTCAGGATCTGAGCAATCTGACCCGCAAGGAACTGACCGGGGCGGCCATTGCCAAATCCATCAAGGAGTCATTGGCCAATCACGAACCCCGCCTTGTCAAAAGCAGCATCGAAGTGAAGATCGAGACGCTTGCCGGAGACAAGCATCAGCGCGTGGCGGTTCACGTCAATGCGGACCTGATTGCCGACCCCGCAGACATCCCCGTTGAGTTCACGGCAGACGTGGACACAGGTGCGGGCAAGGTCGTGCTGAATGCGGGCCGGATGTAAGCCATGAAGCAGGCCTTCAAAGACGCATATGAGCGCGAGTTGCTGCTGCTGAAAGAGCGCGCAGCCCTTTTTGCCAAGGACTACCCCGGGTTGGCCGACCGTCTGGGTGGCTTGCTGGAGGAAAATCTTGATCCCTCCATCGCCGGGCTGCTTGAAGGATCGGCCTTTCTCGCGGCGCGTGTTCAGCTGAACATTGACCAGCAGTTCCGCACGTTTTCATCTGAGTTGCTGGAGCAGGTGTGCCCGGAGATGACGGCCCCCCTGCCTGCTGCGATGCTGGTGCAGGCCCACACCCCGGAAAAGCCCGCCGAACTGGTCAAGGGCCGCACCCTTGAGGCCAATTCCTATATCGAGGCGACCTTTAGCGAGGCGACCCGCCGGATTGCCTGCCGTTTCCGGCTGGCCGAGCCCGTCACGTTCTGGCCGCTCAAGATTGCGTCTGCGGACTATCATGGCACCGCGACCCCGCTGAATGCGTTGGGCTGTGATGGTCCGGGCCTTGAGGGCGGATCGGCCCGCACGCAAGCGGGCCTTGTCATCACCCTTGAGCGCACGGACGGCAAGCCAATGGACGGCATTCAAGCCGAGATGCTGCCCATCCATTTCACGGGCCCGATGCAAGAGGCGACATCGCTTTACGAGCAGGTCTTTGCCCGTGTGTCGCGGGCGTCGATCCGGTGGGAAGACAAGGGCGGCACCCCCATTTTCCATCGCGTGCCTTTGGACGATATCGAGCAGGTCGGGTTTGACATCGACAGCCCGCTTTACGGGCGTGATGAGCGGTTGTTCCCGGGCCTGAGTACACTGCTTGAGTATTTCTCGTTTCCGCGCAAGTTCCTGGGTTTGCGGTTGCGCAACCTGCACCGCCACATGGCCCGCGTGCAGACGGCATCGGCCCAGTTGGTGTTGGAATTCGACACGCCCAACAAGCATCTGACCACGCATTTCAACGCTGAAAACCTGCGCCTGTTCTGTGCACCTGCGGTGAACCTGTTTGTGGATGATGCCAAGCCCATCACGCTCGACAATCGCCATCACCAGATGCTTGTCGCGCCCAACCGCAGTCCGGGCACGCATTTCGAGGTGCAGCGTATCCTTGAGGTCCGCGCGCAATACGATGCGGCCCGCGACAAGGTGTCGGTGCTGCCGCTCTATGGGATTCCGCCCATGGGCAGCACGCCCCGTGAGGCGCTTTATTATACGTCACATCGCCAGCGCCGCGCTCTGTCGCAATCCGAGCGGCGCGTCGGGGGCACCCGGTTCCGCTATGAGGGGACGGAGACGTGGATCACCGTCTATGAGCCCCCCGAGCAGGACCCGGCCCATTTGCTGTTTGTGAAGACGCTGTGTTCCAACCGCCATTTGCCCGAAGTGTTGCCGATGTCGGAGGCGACCTTTCACTTGCTGGATGACCGCGTCATCACCATGCGCCCGGTGGTCGGCCCGACCGCCCCGCGTGAAGCTGTGGCCGAGTTGGAATCCGAAGGCCCGCACCGGATGCAGGCGGGCGACAACTACTGGCGTCTGATCTCGCTTGTGTCCCTCAGCTATCGCGGTTTCATCGGTGCGGACGGGCAGGGCAATGTGGAGGCGTTGCGCGAGGTCTTGCGCCTGTTCTCGGACGTGTCCGATCAGCTGACCGAGGCCCAGATCACCGCCCTGTCCAGCGTCAAGGCCCGTTATAAGACCCGCACCATTCAGCGTGCGGATGGCTTTCATCCCGCGCGTGGGATGGAGGTGACCCTGACCTTTGACGAAGACGTCATGGACACGGGCATGATGATCACGGTTTCGGCGGCGCTGGATCGTTTTCTGGCGGATTATGCGGCGGTCAATACGTTTACCCAGACTGTTGTGGCCAATTCCAAGGGCAAGATCCTGAAGACGTGGCCGCCCCGTGGTGGATCGGGGCCGTTGCTGTGAACGCCAAGACGGACGCCGAACGCAAAGCGCGCCGCAAGTCGTGGGGGTTCTTGCAGGCGATGCGCTATCTGGAGCGTCGGGCCGGATCGAAGCCGCGCATCGGTCAGAATCGCCGGGTGTCTCAGGATGTCGCGGATATGGGGCAGGATCCCTATACCGGCTTTGCCACTGCCGATCTGGCTGTGGCGGATCTCGAGGCCAAGCCCCCGCGGATCCGCCCGAACTTCCTCGGCTTTTTTGGCCCCTTTGGTCCCCTGCCCCATGCGATGACCCGAGAGGTCGAACGCTGGGTTCACAATGGCGACCGGGCGTTTGTCCGCTTTACCGATATATTTGTCGCCCGCTTTCAGCAGTTGTTTTTCCGTAGTTGGTCGGATGCACGGCCCATCACACAGCATGATCACCCCACGGGCGGTGAATTCCCGCGGATGCTGCGGGCGCTGACGGGGGATGCGAGCCGGGCGTTTGACGGCACCTCGCCTGTCGATGATACGGTGCGCCTGCGCTACACCGCCTTGACCATGGGGCGCGTGCGCAGCCCGGTCCGCCTGCGTCAGATGCTGCGCGCCCACTTCGGCGTTGCCGTACGGGTTGAGGAATTTGTCACCGGATGGCTGGAATTTGACCCGGAAGATCGCTCGTGTATGGGGCTGCGCGGCATGGGATTGGGGCGCGATGTGCGCGTTGGTCAGCGTGCGCCGTCCATCAGCGAAAAGGTGATCCTGCATCTGGAATGCAGCACGCTGGACGAATACCGCAGCTTTCTTCCCGGGCGCGATCGCCAAGCGGAGTTGAAGGATCTGGTGCTGGGCTATCTGGGTGCGTTTTTCGAGATTGATGTGGCGCTGTGGCTGCCCCGCTCGGAAATTGCACCCACTCAGTTGGGCACCTCGACGCAGTTGGGCTGGACCAGTGCCTTGCCCTTGGGTCATGGTGGCAGCGCGTATGCCGAGATGGTCCGCGCCACGCAGTACAAGATATCTATGGAAGATGCATTTTCTTAAGGGGGATTAGGGACATGGCCGCAGAAATTCAGGTCGAGAAATATGCCGGTAAGCTGAACCGGACGGGCTATGACGCGTTCATTCAGGCAATGAGCCTGTCACGCGGCGAAGGCCACCGCCACGTGGATGTGTTGCATTGGCTCTATCACATCGTCTCCAATCAGCATTCTGATCTGTCCGTGATGCTTGTCACCATGGGTGTGGACCGGGCCAACGTGTTGCGCGATTTGACGGAGGCCTTGGGCAAGCTCGACAAGAACGTCACCGAAGTGCCCGCCATTTCCGATGCCATGGCGCAGATGCTGAAGAACGGTTGGGTCTATGCCACGCTGCTCTTTGGTGAGGTTCAGGTGCGCTCGGGCCATGCTTTGGTGGCGTTGCTGTCCTCGTCCGAGCAACGCCGGATGCTGGAGCGTCTGTCGCCGACCCTTGGCAACCTGTCCGCCGACCAGTTGGCCAAAGAGGCGGCGACGTTGTGGGCCGACAGTGAAGAGGAAGACATGCGGCCCATGGACGGTTCCGGCCTGTCGGCAGGCCCGTCCGGTGACGGCGATGCCAGCCCCGGTGCCAACACGGCCCTTGGTCGTTTTGCCAAGGACATGACAGCGACTGCTGAAACCATGGACCCCATTGTGGGTCGCGATGACGAGATCCGCCAGATTGTCGACGTGCTGCTGCGCCGCCGCCAAAACAACCCAATCCTGACCGGTGAGGCGGGTGTTGGTAAAACGGCGGTTGTCGAAGGCTTTGCCCAGCGACTGGCGGCCAACGATGTACCGCCCCTGTTGCAGGGCACGAAGCTGTACGAACTCGACATCCAGTCGATGCAGGCCGGTGCGTCGATGAAGGGCGAGTTTGAGCAACGCCTGAAGTCGGTGATTGATGAGGTGCAAGCCTCGCCCACGCCCATCATCCTGTTCATCGACGAGGCCCATACCCTGATCGGTGCCGGAGGGGCTGCTGGTACGGGCGATGCGGCCAACCTGCTGAAACCGGCGCTGGCCCGTGGCACGCTGCGCACAATTGCGGCGACGACATTCTCGGAATACCGCAACTATTTTGAAAAAGATCCGGCACTGACCCGCCGCTTCCAGCCTGTGGATGTGGATGAGCCCGATATCGAACGCTGCTGCTTTATGTTGCGCGGGATTTTGGGGCCCATGGAGGCGCACCACAAAGTTCGCATTTCAGATGAGGCGATTGTGTCGGCGGTGTCCTTGTCGGCCCGTTACATCCCTGCGCGTCAATTGCCAGACAAAGCGGTGTCGCTGCTTGATACGGCCTGTGCCCGTGTCGCGGTGTCCCAAGCCTCAACCCCAGCCCGCATTGGCGATTTGCAACAGGCGATCCGCGCGCTGGAGACCGAGATTGCGTCCAAGGAAGCTGAGCGTGAATTGGGCCGCACGGACGAGGATCGCCTGAGCGAGGCCGGTGAGGAAAAGACCAAACTGGAGGCCGAACTGGCCGAGTTCGAAGCCAAGTACGAGACTGAGAAGGGCTTGGTCGACGAAATCCTTGATCTGCGTACCAAGGCCGGGGAAGACAACGCTGACCCAGAGGCGTTGCAAGCCGAGATGGCGGCCAAGATGGCAGAGCTTGAGGGCGGCAACCCGGACGATCGCATGGTCTATGCCCATGTCGATGCGCAATCCGTGGCGACGGTGATTTCCGATTGGACGGGCATTCCTGCGGGCCGCATGGTGCAGGACGAGTTGGCCGCGGTGCTGACGCTGGCGGATCGCTTGCAGGAACGTGTGATTGGGCAGGATCATGGCTTGCGCACAATTGCCAAGCGAATTGAAACGTCGCGCGCTGGCCTTGCGAACCCCGAAAAACCCATTGGCGTGTTCATGCTGTGTGGTCCGTCCGGTGTTGGTAAAACCGAGACGGCCCTGGCCCTCGCTGAGACGCTTTACGGTGGTGAGCAGAACATCATCACCATCAACATGTCCGAATTTCAGGAGGCCCATTCGGTGTCCCTGTTGAAAGGGGCGCCTCCGGGATATGTTGGCTATGGCGAAGGCGGTCGTCTGACCGAGGCCGTGCGCCGCAAGCCATACTCGGTTGTGTTGCTGGATGAGATCGAAAAGGCCCATCCCGACATTCACGAGCTGTTCTTTCAGGTGTTTGACAAGGGCATCATGGAAGACGGCAACGGGCGGCCCATCAACTTCAAGAACTGCCTGATTTTGCTGACGTCCAACGTGGGCACCGAAGTCATCATGGAGATGGCAGAGGGCGGCGAGACCGAACCGGATGTCGAAGAATTGTCGACTGCGCTCAAGCCGTTCCAGCTGGATGTGTTCCCGCCCGCGCTGTTGGGGCGGATCGTGTCGATCCCCTACTTCCCGCTTGGCAAGGCCGCGCTGGCGGACATCACCAAGCTGAAACTGCGCTCGGTCGCCAAGCGGCTCAAGGCGTCGCACGGGGCGGAGATGGTCTATGGCGATGACGTGCTGGATCATATCACCGAGCAGTGCAAAGACCCCGACAGCGGCGGCCGCATGATCGACAACATCATCACCAATTCGATCCTGCCCGAGATGTCGCGCGAGGTTCTGAACAAGATGGTGGCCGGGGACGAATTTGGCAAAGTGATCGTGACCCATTCGGCAGATGGATTTGGGTACGCGTTTGAGTAACGGGGAAATCAGAGCGGATTAAGGTCGCGGCTCAAAGCGTTTCCAGCAGCTTCCCGATGCCCGCCTGATAGCGTTTCACCTCGGCGGGCGTCACAGCGGGTGCTGCCGGGGCCGATGCCACTGTGGTGCCACCACGCCCCACGCGGCCCATTTTGCGGTCTGACCAGTCTGTCATCCACTTGACCGTTTTACCCTTGAGGAAAGGGTTGGCGTTCACCACCCCTGCGCCCATCACCGCCAATACGGTGGCGTTTGGATCAGCGCGCAGCGCGACATTCGCCCCCGAAGGGCCAAGGAAGTGGGCGAGGTACAAGCGGCCCGCTGTGATCTGGTGCCCTTTGGAGCGCAGGAAGGCCTCGTTCTCGCGGGCAAGGTTTGTGACCATGGCGCGGCTGAGAGCGGGATCAAAGCGCAGCTCCAGCAATTCGGCCCGGTTCAGAGTCGCGACCAGATCGGGGCGGTAGGTGCGCATCATCCGCAACCATGTGCTTTCGATGAACTGGCCCAGACCTGTGGCTGTGGAGCGTGAGTTTTTCGCACGCGCATTGCCCGCACTTTCGACGCGTATGATCTGTGCCACCAGCGCCTCGACCGCGCCGGAAGCCCGCGCGGCCCCAAGAGCCAGCGGATCAACAGGACGTCCGTTCAGGTGCAGTTCGAAATGCAGGTGCGGCCCGGTCGAGCGTCCCGTGGTTCCCACATAGCCGATGACTTGCCCGGCCTGTACGGTGGCCCCCAATTTGATGCCCTCGCCAAAGGCGTTGAGGTGGGCATAGCGGCTGTGCGCCCCGCCGGGGTGATCAATGTAGATGATGTTGCCATAGGAGGATGAAAAATTTGCGCGGCTTATTTTTCCCGGCGCAACCGCCTTGATCGGAGTGCCGGTGGGGGCCGCCCAGTCGACGCCGTTGTGGTTCACGGTCTTGTTCAGGATCGGGTGATGGCGTGGCCCGAAGCTGGAAGTTTTGGTGCCAGAAACCGGGATCAGGAAGTTGCTGCCCCCAAGCGACGCGCCGCCGCCGCCACCAGAGCCACCTGACTTGGGGTCATAACAGCCAAAGGGCGCATCCTTGGCGCGGGGCCGTACAACGTAACAGCTGAAATCCAGCGTCGGGCCTTTTAGCGCAGCATAGAGGATTTGCCCGGCGGGGGCGACGCCCGTGCTGTCATCGCTCAGGATCAGCTTGAACCTGTCCCCCTCGGCGGCGATGCGATCAAGATCCTGCACGCGGCTGAGCATAACCATCAATTCGCCCACCAGTTCCGAGGACATGCCATTGCGCAGGGCTGTGGAATAGATCGCGTCCTTGAGCTTGACCTCGCCCTGACTGCCACGATTGCGCACGGCGATATCGGCCTTGCGCAAAAGGTTGTCGGCAAACCACGGATCGGCACTGCGTTCGAACCGGCCGGGACCGGGTTGGGCGATGCTCGTCAGGTAGCGGTCTGCGCTGTAGATCGACATCTGCATGACGGTCGAGCCGATCCGCGCAGCATCAAAACGCAGCGCGACCAACCCCCCGGCAGGCAGGGCGGTCAGGTCATTTTCGGTGAGGCCAAGATCAGGTGCGCTGCGTTTGACAAAGTTGAGGATGCGGGTGATTTCATCCTCTCCAACGGCTTCATCCTTGAGAATGGTCTCGAGCGTGCGCTCGGTTTCCAAGCGCACAACCGCGTCGCGGAACAGCGATGTGCGTTCGGACGCAGCGAGGCTGGGCACCTCGGTGGTGGTGTTTTCAATGACGGTTTCGACATAGCTGACGGTTGTGGCTGCATCGCTGGCGTCATCGCCGCCGCCCACAATTTCACCCCAACTGCCATCGCTATCGTCAACGACGACTTGTTCGCCTGCCGCGACCTCGGTGCCATCATTGATGACGGGGTCAATCACCTGATCCACAATTGCGGTTTCGCGCCGCGCCTGAAAGGCTGCCAGATCAGCCGTTGAGGATGGCAGCGTCAATTGCACCCGCTGGGTGGCATCAAACAGTGAATCCTCGATCACGGTGAGGTTGTCACCGATCCGCGCGCGTTGGGGGTGGATTTGATGGTCTAGCACGGTCCGCCGCGCCCCAAGCGCAGGTCCTTCGGGCAAGACAATGATCATGGGCGCGCCGCGAATGTCCAAAAAGGCCTCAGATGCGGCGGCGGCCAGCACGATGCCGGTTTCCGCAGCCCCTTCGGACTGAACCAGATCAACTTCGTCTCCGTCCTCGGGACTGCCAGACCCTTCTGCGTACTCGTTGCCGTCGGGCCAAAGCCACATGCCAAGGGCGACAATCCCGACCACACCAGCCACAGCGGTCAGTCCCAACAGTCCCCGTCGCGCCCACCGTAAGCGGCGGCGGCGTTTCCATGCACGGCCAGAGCCTGCGAAACTTGGGTCAATCTCGATTTTGGACATCAGAGCAGGAGCATGTCAGAGACAGAGTTGAGCACGCACAGGGCCGTTAGCGGAACACGCCAGTCCCGGTGCCCAGCTTGATCTTGGGTTTTGCGGCCGGGGCGGCGGGCTGGGGTTTGGGAGCTGCTGGCTTGGGGGCCGCAGCGCGACGTGTGGGCGTGGTTGCACGTGGCGTCGCGCGCGCTGGCGCACTGGTGGTGCGTGTCGTAGCCCGTGGTGTCTCACAGGTGACGTCAGGCACCAGAATGATTGTCCGAAACAGGCCGTTGCTTGGCTCTTGATCCGGCCATTCCATGTCATCTTCGCGTTTCTCGAAATACGATCCAACAGAGCGGCGCGACCCCGGCCCCCATGCGCCATCAATCCCCGAGCGATAACAGTTCATCCGCTGCAATTCGGTTTGCAACGCCGCGTTCAGTACATTGGCGGGCGGGTCGACGTGCCCTTGTTCAATCAACTTGCGAAACATCTCCGGGTCGCTGTCGCGCATCGCGACACGGCGGTCGAGGTCGTTATAGGCAAATCCGAACTGGGCCACGGTTTCCGGCAGCAAAGTTGAGATCCCAAAGGCTGACTCTTGTCCCGCTTCGATGCGCCCCAGAATAATGGACGGTGTCGGCAAACCGCTGCGCGTCGCGATGGCTTGCTGCCCGCCTTGACTCAGAAATTGCGGCTGGACGTCGGCCTGCGGTTGAAAGGCTGCGATCAAAAGCGGTTCTGCCCCGGCGCCGTCACTGGCGATGTCCACGTCAATGGGCGCCGCAGAATAGGATTGCGCCTGCGCAAGCCCGCTGAGCCCGACAAGGCAGGCAACGCTGAAACAGGAAAGGCGAAGGCGGTCAAACACGGGCACGCTCGGGTACAGCTACAGGGCAAAACTATCAGAGTGCATCATAGGGTGCAGCCCTTGGTTGAGGCAAGGAAACTTTGCTGCAAAGCGGCACGTATCGGGCGGGTGTTATTGCGCAGGCGCGCGGATAAAAAAGGTCCAGCGTTCTGAGCGCCGCGTGTCGACTTCTTCGAAACGGGCAGCGATATGGCCACGGATCAGGCAGTCTTCGCGACCGCGAATTCGAAACTCGCCCGGATCAACGCACATCGAAATATCCCCTGCCAGCATGGACGCGTTGAACACGTCGCGGGCGTACACGTAGATGTATCGGGACGTCAGCGTCGATTCGATTACGTTGGCACATTGGTTGGGCCCAACCGTCCACCAGCCGGATGTTTCCCAAGCGTCCGTATCCCATGCCCCAATTGAGACGTTTACAACATCAAGTGTTTGATTACAGACTTGGAAATTGGCCCAGACTGTTGCCGGACTGGCAACCATTAACCCTGAAATCAAAATACGGGCAAAAATCCGCCGGAATTCCCCCTCACAATATGTGGGGATAACAGATTGTTCTTCCTCAACAATTGGTTTGGTCCATAGGGGCATGTTGCATTTTTCCTGCGCGCTTAACGATTTCTTTGCCATGGCTGGATGTAATTGGCCATGCCCTATGCTATATCGTGCGCAAGATGATCCGTTCGCTCATCATATGTTCGGCCCTCGTGGCCTCTTCTGCGGCAGGTGCCGTTGCCTTGTCCGTGTTGCATGACACGACGGGTGACTACTCCGTGCGTACGCTGGCCCCTGCCCCGCAGGAGGTGATCGAGCCGCGGTTTGTCATTCCGACATTCGCCCCCGCGCCGAAACCTGCAGCGCCCGTGGTCATCGAGGCCGCTTTGCATGATGCGCCAGTGATGCCGGCGATCGGCAATACGATGACGGATGAAACACCGGTGGCCTTGTCTGCACCTGCATTGACTGTGCGCCCTGTTGCGCCCTCAATCGCACGCAGCGCACCAACGCCGCGCGCAACGCCTGTGGTGAAACCGCGCAAAGTGACCCCCAAAGCTGTGGCAAACGCCCGTGCGGTCCGGACACAAACCGTCCGCACGTTGCAAAAGCGGTACAACGCGCCCGTGATCGTGTCACAAACGCCTGCGTTCAGTGCAACATCCCGTACAACGGTCGCACCTGAATACCTGATTGGCGTCTATCGCTGATCCGAACCAAATTCTCCGGTTGACTTGATGCGGCCCTCTGCCGCTAATTAAGGCGTTGATTTAGGCCTTGGCGTTCGGAGAACTATATGTCGCGCAAGAATTTAGCCGCAGCTGTCGCTGCATTCCTTCTGTGTGCGTCGCACGCTTCGGCTCAGGACACAGGTGGTAAAATATCCCTCGAACTTAATCGGGCCTCTGCGTCGTCCGAAGGCGGCTGTCAGGTCGTGTTCTTTGGTCAGAACGGGCTGGATCAGGCACTGGAGGATGTCACCTGGCGGCTGGCTGTCTTTGATGCCGAAGGCGTGTTCCGCAATCTGCTCGCCCTGCCGCTCGGCAGCCTGAGTGCCGGCAAGCGCCGCGTTGTGCAGTACAACCTCCCCTCCCCGTGCTCTGAATTGTCCGAGATCATTGTGAATGATGTCGCGCAGTGCAAAATTGCGGGCGGTGCCGCAGGGGATGCAAACGACGTGTGTCTGACGGAGCTGACCGTGACATCACGTGCTGACATCGCCTTTGGTCTTTGACCGGACCTGTGATCGGGCTCGCATTGGCGGGCCATTGAAAGTAATTGAACCATCATGACCCTTACCGTTTTTCAACTCGCGTCCTTTGTTATCTACGGCCTTCTTGGGGTCTTGTCGCTTTATGCCATCAGCGTTGGCCTGTTCAAACTGGCGCAATTTGCCCGTCTCGGAGTCGGGCGGCGCAAAGAGGCGGAGAAGGTTCTGGACGATTGGCTGAATGGGCGGGTCGAGGATGCCATTCGCACGGCCGGGCGGCGCAAGTCGGTGCTGAGCCGGGTCCTGCAAGCGGTCTTTTCCGGCATTCAGGCGCGCCCGGGTGACACCAGCTACGCCGAAGAACTGAGCCGCCAGACCGCGATTGTTGAACTGGCAACCTTGAGCGAGCGGATGCGTTCGCTTGATATGGTGGTGCAGGCCGCGCCGATGCTGGGCCTGTTGGGGACGGTAATCGGGATGATTGATGCGTTCTCGGTTCTGGCGGTGACGGACGGGGCGGTTGATCCCACGGCACTTGCGTCAGGGATTTACGTCGCCCTGACCACAACGGCCGCCGGACTGGCAATTGCCCTGATCGCATTCTTCATTGCCACATGGCTGGAGGGGCGTATCGACCGGGAACGCAACATGATGGAAGCAGTGATGTCTGCGGCCATCCACGGCCGGGTTGATCCGAACTCTGGCGTAAGCTGAGCGGGCTGGCAGGAGGATGGGCGCCTCTTACACACCATTGCCGGAACGGCCACGGCGCTACCGTTTTGTGCTGACGCCACTGGCGGATGCCATGTTCCAGCTGTTGATCTTCTTCATGCTGACAACCAGCCTGACGCCTTTTTCGCTGGTCACATTGACGACGGCGCAGGACGAGGTGGAAGACAGCGGCGACAGTGCCAACCAAAACGCGCCAATCGACGAGGCTGCGGAAAACACCGCCGATCCCCAGAACGAACTGGACGGTGTAACCATTTGGGAATTGGGCAACGGCACGGTTGCCACCAAGGGTCAGGTGTTCGAGATCGACCAATTGCCATCACTGGCCGAGGCAATTGGATCACTGGATGACCCCGGCGAAGTTGTGATCATTGTAGGGAACGAGGCGCGCGTGCAAGACGTCGCTTCGGCTCTTGAGGCGCTGGACAGCGCCGAGGTGGAGGCGGTGCAGCTTGCCCGGACTGCGCCGTGAGCCTGAACCAACGCCGCCTGACGCCGCCGCGAGAGCGGACCGCCATCGACAGCTCGCTTGCGATCGTCAATATCGTCTTGCTGTTGATCTTTTTCTTTCTCACTACCGGTTCACTGTCGACATCGACAACCGTGACAGTGACGTTGCCTGACACCACTGAACTGCCGCTGGATCTGCTGCCCAAACCATTGCTGACAGTCTCATCCGAGGGCGAGATGATGCTGGACGGCGTACCCATCGAACCCGGCACGCTGTCTGACGCCTTGATTGATGATCCGCTGCTGCATGTCTTGGCTGAACGGGACTATAATGCGGGCGCTCTGTTTGACCTGATTGCCGCCGAAAATCTGATTGCGGTGCAAGTGCGTCTTGTCACTGTGCACCGCAAGGACAGCGAGGCAGAGCAATGAGCTTTCTGCCCTATGCACCGACCCGGTCCTCGTCATGGGCCTTGGCCTTTGGCGGGTCGACGGCCATGCATGGGGCGGTGGTTGTGGCGTTGTTGAGCTCGTCTGTTGCGCTCTTGCCCGAGCCTTCGACTCCGGCAGTACGTGAACCGGAATATGAGATCACCCTCGAAATTCTGGATGCAGATATCATCGAGATCGAGGAAGAGCCTCTCATTCCTCCAGACGCCATTCCGCTGAACCCGGATGAGGCGGTTGCCGACGAATTGGAGCAGGCGGACGATCTGTTGGCCCCCGAGGACGCAGCCGATTTGCTCGCCCCCGAAGACAGCGCCCTGCAGCCCGAGGATGCGGCGTTGGAGCCAGAGGCCGAAGAGATTCTTGCGCCCGAACCGGAGCTCTTGGCCCCCGAGCCTGATGTTCTGGCACCTGTCGAGGACACGTTTGCCGCGCTGGACCCCGAACCTGAAACACCGCCTCTTGCCCCCGAGCCCGAAGCGGTGGCTGAGCCCGAGGTTGCCCCCCTGCCCTTTGTCGACCCCGATGAGGTTGTGATCGAAGATCTGAGCCCGATCGATGATACAGTGTTTTCACCGCTCGCGGAGGCTGTTGCCCCCGCACCGGAACCTGATCCAACCCTGCTCGCGCCTGATGCGATCTCGCCTGATGTTGTTATTCCTGATACCGTGATTGTCGAAGAAGACATTGCGGCCGTCGTCTTGCCCGAACCGACGTTGCCGGCGCCAGAGATCCTTGCGCCGGAAACCGAAGTTGCGTTGCCGACACCAGAGGTGGTGGACCCCGAACCCGAAGTGATTGCCCCTGAGCCAGAGGCCGTCGCGCCCGAACCGGAAGTGGTCGCACCGGACCCGGAACCCGAGCCCGAAACTCCCCCCGAAGTCGAAGAACAGTCGCCTGAGATTGCGCCCGAAGTCGCCGCCGAAGAGGCGCCGGGCAGCGACGGCACCATCGACGGCGCGCCCATTATCGACACCCCGTCCCCTGCGGTCCGCCAGATTGGCGCACTGCTACAACGTATTCGCGCCACACCGGCCCCGCAGTGCACTCTCGCCCTGCCCCGGCGTGCCGGTGCTGATGGCGTTGGCGTGTCGTTTATCGGCGCGGATGTAGCCACATTGGATGCCTTGGCCGCGCGGGTCGTGGACGGGTTGGACATTGCACCAACGCAAACACGCGAAGTGCTTGATCCCCGCCAATGTGCGATGCTGGATGCGGTCCGTCTGAGCGGCGCTTACCCGGCTAGTCGCATCGGCCTTGCGGTGGCAGAGACCACTTTGCGCAGCGGCGATAGCCTGCAGGCGCGCGTGGTTGGTGCGGGGGGTCTGTTCCTGACCCTTCTGTTGATTGATGACAACGGTGTTGTGCAGGATCTGGCGCGCTTTACCTCCCTCGATGGGAATGAGCCGGTGATCGATGTGCCCGTAGCGCGTGCTGGCCCGGCCCGCGATACGCGACAGGTCTTGCTGGTGCTCGGCTCACCTGACGGGCCAATCGATCTGGGCAACGGGATCGGGCGCGAAGCACAGGATGCCTTTTCAGGTCTGAATGCCGATGTTCTGGAAGGGGCTGTGTTTGGCCTGGTAACCTTCGACGTACGTTGATCCGGCGATCAGTGACGTTGAGTCAGACGCCCGTGCATCTCTGCAATCATCCGTCCGGCTGTCTTTTCAAACAGGCAGGGCACAACAGCGTGTACAAGAGCCGCTCCTCCTGCCGCTAGCAACCTGGTTGCAAACCATCCAGCAAACCGCATGTGTTGAAAGTAGCTTTCGTTCACCGATTGCGGGTGTTGTACAAAAATACGGTTCCATGTGCGGGTCATGTTGCATCCTTTGGCTGGCTTTGAGCAATTTAACTCGTACATCGTGCCCAGATATCCCAAATTCTCTTTCTTAATGCGCCTGTTTGTGGATAAATTCCCAAACATGAGGGAAAATATAGATGATATAGACCGTAATTTGCTGCGTCTTGTGCAAAAGGACGCAGCACTCAGTGTCGATGCTCTGGCCGAACAGGTGAACCTGTCACGAAACGCCTGTTGGCGTCGCTTAAAACGGCTTGAGAGCGATGGAATCATCCAGAAACGCGTGGCGATCGTGGATGCAGATGCTGTGGGCCTTGGGTTGTTGGTCGTTGTTCTGATCCGGACCAATGATCACAGCGCGCAATGGCTGACTGCCTTCCGCAGGGCGGTCCGCGAGATGCCAGAAATCGTCGCCGCGCAACGTATGACGGGAGATCTGGATTACGTGTTGCGCGTACGTGTGGCGGATGTCCCCGCCTACGACCACTTTTATCAGCGGCTGATCGAAAAGGTGCAGATCGCAGATGTCTCGGCCAGCTTCGTGATGGAAGACCTGAAAGACACCACTGCCCTACCGATTTAAAGCTCAGGGCGTGATTTCGACCACACCAATGTCGACAGCGCCCAGCCCGTCATCCGCCAATTCCCGGGTCATCAGGGGCAGGATATCTGCGGCTGCCGTGCCGTCCTGCATTGCGGCTGCACGCACAAGCGCATCTTCGGAGGCCGTTGCAATCAACAGGTAAACGCCAGCCTGCGCATTTTTCAGACTGAAGTTGAATTGCCGCTGATCACCGATGGGTTCGCGAAGTTGGCTCATCAAGGAAAAGACAAGCCCATTGGGTGCCACAAGCGCCAGCCAGTTCTCGCGACCATCGCTGCCATGGACACGGCCAATCACACCCTCATCACCGACAACGGTGTTCTGATCGAGAGAGATTTCGATCATCCCGCCTTGGGTGCCCTGAAAGGTTCGGGCGAATTCAAGAACGGCGCATTGCTTGTCCGTCACGGCGCGGGCCAACACCTCGGGCTGCGTGCCAAAGCGTTCAGCCCAGCCACTGGCAAGCCCGCTCAATGCAGAGGCCTCCAGCGAAAAACCCTCGATCAGACCGGTGTTGATCCCCTGCCCGCGGCGCGCCGCATAGGCACATCCTTCGGGCACAGCTTCGGCCAGATAGGTTTCGCGGCTTCCCGGAACGCGGGCCAACCCTTCGGCAACCTCGTTCGACAGCTCATCACCGGCTGTGTCCAGCCCGTTGAAGTAGTACCACGCGCCACCCCCGGCGAGGGCCACCACAACCAAAATTGCCGCAATCAGTCCAAAGCCACCACCACTGCGTGGCTCAGGCGCGGGGGGTGCCGTCGGATCCGCGCCGACGGCAGGCACAGTTGTCACAAAGGACTCCGTGCGCCCACTTGGTGCGGCTTGCAGGCCCGGCACGGTGCGGTTTGTCGCGCCAATTGTCATGGAGTACAGACCGTCCGTCGTCTGGGTCTGTTCATCACCGCTGATCGCCTTGAGGCCTTCGATGACCTGCCCCATGTTTTGGGTGCGTTTCAGCGGGTCAGGCTGCAACATGTTGTACAGCAGACCCTGAAACGCGACGGGCAAGTGGTTGATATCCGGTACGCCCTGGCGTTTCTGCACGGCCTCGACAATACTGTCGCCCATGGGCACGGCTTTGCCCGTCAGGCACGCAATGATCAACAGCCCAAGCGAGTAGACGTCGCTGGGGGCCTCTGCCTCACCACCATAAGCGCCCAGTTGTTCGGGCGAGACATATTTCAGCTTGCCCGCAAACTCGTTCCCGATGGTTACGTCCTTGATCTTGGAGGACCGTGAAATACCGAAATCGATCAGCACCGCCTTTTCGATATCGTTGTCGGGCAACATCACGTTGTCAGGAGACAAATCGCGGTGCACAACGCCAATCTTGTGGGCCCGCTCAAGCCCGTCCGCCAAACGGATGAACAGCTTGCACACATCTTCGTCCGGCAATGGTCCGTCGCTTTTCAGCTTGTCCGACAGCTTGTTGCCTTCGATGAACCCCATGACAAGGGCGTGCAGATCCATGTGCTCATCCGGCGGCACATAGGCAAAGTAGCGCACAATCGCATCGTGGTGGAGCTGGCGCAAAGTACGCGCCTCGCGACGGAACATGGCCGCGACACGCAGGTCCTCTGCCATTTCGGGCAGGATAACCTTGATCGCCACAGATTCACCGGTGCCGATTTCGACACCCCGGAACACCCGGCCCATGCCGCCCTGATCAAGGCGTTCCTCAACCCGGTACATGTTGTTGATGACATTACCCGGCTCAAGCGTGCGCAAGGGTTCGGATTTGGTCGCGGTGGTTTCCGTTCCCCCGGCTGTCAGTTGCGTGGGCTCCAGATCCGGGTTAGATACTGCCGCGGCAACCGCGCCGGCAACGGCTGCTCCCGCCGCCGTCTGCGCCGCAGGAGACAACAGCGTTTCGTCGCCATCCGCGTCTGCCGGAGCAGCGTCCGCAACAGGTGCTGCAGCGGCTTCTTCGATAAACGGACGGTAAGTTGATCCACCCGTCTCCAGCTCTGGAACAGGATCATCGTCGATTTCAGGGTCAATGTCGGGCGCGGTCGCGTCCGCACTCGGTAAGCTACCAATGATTGTACGGTCCGCGTCTTCCGGCTCGGCTTCGGACGTTGGTGAGTTGTCGGTCGGCATTGGCGCGATGATCGTGCGATCGACGTCTGCCTCTTCTCCCTCTGGTCCAGCCTCAGATGCAGCATCTTCTGTCTCTGAACCTTCGGAAACAGGCATAGGCGCGATCAACGTGCGATCGTCATCAAAGTCATCTTCTGCCTCTGGCCGTTTGGGAGGCTGAGTGTTTTCACCGATCACAGGTAGCCACCAAACTCTGGATAGACGCCAGATGCCTCAAACTGGGGCAAAGGCACCTGATGGCAGCGCACAGCGACCACTGTTACATTGTCCTTACCGCCCCGTTCCAGCGCTGTCTTGACCAACTGGTCGCATAGGGCATCCAGATTTGCGCCATGTTCGCGCATCACACGCTCCAGTTCGTCGTCGTGAAAATATTCTGTCAGCCCATCTGAACAAAGCAAAAAGACATCCTTATCGGCCAAGACACCCTCGATCATGTCGCATTCGGGTTCCTGACTTACACCAATGGCGCGGGTGATCACATTCTTGCGGGGCCAGGCTTCGGCCTCGGCGGCGGTGATGGTGCCAGCATCCAGCAGTGCGCGCACCTCGGTATGATCACGCGTGGTCTGGGTCAGAACGCCGCCGCGCATCCGGTACACACGGCTGTCGCCGGACCAGATACAGGCGTAGTGCCCCTGCTGGATCAGCAGAGCAGCTACAGTGGACCCAATCGTGCCGTTCCCCAGCTCTGCCGCATGTTGCAGGATACGTGAATTGGCGCGCGTCAGCCGCTCCATAAAGCGCGCGCGCAGATCGACCGCCCCACCGGGGACACCCACAGTCTGCATTTCACCCACAATGGACTGGCTGGCAAAATCACCCGCAGCGTGACCACCCATGCCGTCAGCCACCAACCACAACCCGCTGTCGGGCAGGGCCAGCATACTGTCTTCATTGACTTTGCGCACACAGCCCACATCCGTGAGAGTTGCCGTTTCAAAGACAAAGCTGGGTTCGCTTGGATCACTCATTCTCGGACTTTCTTGCGGGCTCAGACTGTCTTGCTGTGTGGGCGCGTTCTGTCAACAGCCAACGCATACTGGTGAGGTCCGGCAAACCGTTGGCGGCCAACCATCCTGCACTGCGGTTTGGCAATTCGGCATGCCACCAATGGCTGCGACCCAATTGCGCTTTTTGGGCGTCGGCTGTCACGGCATCTGTGAACAATCGGCGCAAATCGCCATCTTCGCGATGGCCCCAGATCGTGCCGTCCTGACCGGATTCGAAAATCACGCCCTGCAAGGGGGGCGGATCAAACCCGTCCAGCAGTGTCTTGACGCCGCGGGTGCCGCCACTGGGCACAGTGAAATTGCCGATATGGGCCGCAATCGCGGTATAGGGGGTTTCATCATGGGCTGGATGCAAGGGGGGTGGCGTCACAACTTCAGTCAGGCCCATCATCAGGGGAAACCGACGACCAACCTTATCTTGCGAAGGCAGAAACACCCCAAGCAAAGGCGCACCAATGATATCGGGGCCAAGCCAAAAGTTCAGCGGGGGTGCGGCCGCCCAAGCGGCCTCCCAGTCGTCACCCAAATCGTCCTTGAGCTTGGGCAGAATTCCCTCAAGCCACTTGTCAAAAAGAGACAGCAGATCGTGGTCCAGCCCATGTGCCAGAAAGTCGCCATAGGCGGGGTGCTTTCCATATATGACGACGCTCATCCCGGTCCTACTCAATCGTTGTCGGACAGGAAAAATCAGCCAGTTCCCGCATCAGGAACGGAATGGCGATACTGTCGAATTCCAACCGGAAAGTGACTGAACGCCCGCCCACCTGATGGGTCACATCAGCCTGGGTACCGGAACTCCGGTTCCGACCGCGCGAGATGAAGTCAGACAGCGCCCAACGGCCGCCGCCGAACCGGGCAGAGTTTTGGGTGGATTCACTGCGTGGCAGCAGCGTCACTTCGATATCTGCGGTGTCGTCGGGCCAGGTAAAGCTGGCGCCGCTGGCATTGGGGAACAACTGCACGGCGCGCCCGCTCATCTTCACTTCCGAACTTTCGACCGTGGGCGAAGACGCGACTTGCGAAATGCTGAAGGACACCGATGGCGTTGAACTGTCGGGCGGGAAAAACGCCTGCCGGATGCGTTCGGCGCGGGCAAACTGGCTCAGAGTGGCCGAGCTCAGGCGTGCGCCGAGTGGGCTGCCTTCGCGTGCCACGATGCGCCCATCCGCCTCGCGCTGCGTGTGATCCCGCAGATAGGTTTCGTAAAACCCTTCCATGCGACCACCATAGCCAAAGAAGTCCCCAAAGACCGAGGTCGAGATATGACGCGCGCCACCTTTGGCGAAGGGGAACGCCGTTGCCACGTTCTGCGTACAGAATGCGCCAACCTCTTCGGCCAGCGCACGTTGCAATTCGCCAATCGATGCATTGGCCGACACGGTCAGGAATTCCGCTTCGATCTGGTTGACAAAGCCGACGATGGTTTCGGGATAAAACGGCACGCCTTGGCTGAGATTGTTCAGCGCATCTTGCATCCCGCGTTGATCCAGCAACGCATTGCCGCCGCGCCCGGCAAGCTGGCGGTTTTTGAGCAACTCGCCCATCCCGTTCAGCAGCACATCAAGGGGACGCGCATTGTTCTCACCGCGCACAAACGCGTGCCATTTCTCGAACCGCTGTTCGATGGTCTCCAACTGGCGACGCTGCGACGGGGCGGAGGCTGAATTGATCGCCCGCTCCTGAAATTTCGCCTTGTCCTTGAGCATATTCAGCGCAATTCGCTGGATCGCCCCCGAGCGCCGTTCGACTTCGGAGAAACCAACACCCGCCAACTGTCCGCCAATCCCATCCGGGCTGGCCAGTGCTTCGGGCGAAACTTCCATGCCTTCCACCACATCAAGGAACCGTGTCAGGCGGGTTTCCTTGTCCACCGCTTCGGCGAGCTTCAGAATGGGCGAGGCAAACGGGGCCGACGCCACTGCAAGGCCGGGATATTGCGGCGCACCTGCCGACATGGGCACCAGTTCAATCCGGTCCAGCATGCCGTTCCACGCTTCGGCAAAATCAGCACGGTAGAACGCGTGCAGATCGCGGTTCAGACCGGCAAGCTGGCCCGCGTAATCCACACCTTCGCCCGGTGCACCCAGAACCCAGCGTTCATCCTCAAGCCGCTCCGCCGCATTGGCAACCGCGTCCTGAAAGAACCCCCAATAACCGGTAAAGGAGTAAAGCCCCGCAACTTCCAGCGATTCCAGCGGCTTGCCGTCCTTGGTGCGGAACACCACATCAGCCTGCACATCCGCCAACTCGTCCATCATCCGGAACGGCAGCAACGTCGCCGATTGGGATACAATTGAACTATAGGCCTGTTGGGCCAGCGACAGCGTCGCGATTTCCTTTTGCGTGCTCTCCACCAGCTCCTTGTCCGGCTTCAGTGTCGGCTCAACCCGGTCATCCAGTTCCAGCATCGCCGCCAGATGTTCGTTGATCTCACGATATTCACCATCAAGACCCGGCTCGGAATATTCAGGCCCCCACGCTTCAGCAAAATAGGCCTGAATGGCCACATCGTCAGATCGTCCGTCCTGTTCCTTGGCCAGCAGGATATAGACCTTGAGGGCGCGGTAAGCTTCTTCGATATTGTCCTCGGCCACCAGACGCGGCAGGCGGTTTTCGAGATACAGCATCATGCGCGGACGCAGCAGGCGCTCAAGCCCATCCGAGTAGGACTGCAAGGCGGCACTGCGCACCGAGGCACGGCGCGACAACCCGACCTTTTCAAAAAACGTCTGTTCTGCCGGGAACGCATAGCCCGCCGGAATATCCCGTACCTGTGCGAGGGCCTGAAGGATCGGGCGGGTGCTGGATTCCGTGATGATCGTTTCCGCTAGCAGGCCCTGGGCCTCCAGCTTGTAATTGTCCGTCGCCGCGGCGGCATTGCGGATCAGTGTCGCGTTCTGCCAGAAACTATACCCAAACAGACCAAAGGCCGCCAAAGCAGCCGCTGCAATCAGACCGGTGACGGCCGTGCGGAAAATCGCTTTGCGCCGCATCGCCTTGAAGTCATAGCCAACCCAGTCCCGCTCTGAGAAAATGACAGTCTTGAGCAGATCATGCAGGAAATAGCTGCGCCCCTTGCCGGACATGAAGTTGGGGGTAAAACCACCGGCATTTGCATCCGACATCGCCCCCAGCACCTGGTCGATCGGCGTGCCTTCCTGCGTACCGGAGGTGAAATAGAATCCCCGCAGGATCGCATGCAGATCGTTGGACTTCTGGAACACGCGGCGCAGGAAATCCGACACGTTCCGCTGCAACAGCACCAACTGACCGGGAAAACCAAACATGGCAATCCGCGCCACCGTGTCGGGCTCTTCGTTCATCCGGTCGGTGACTTCGTCGCTCAGACGCGAAATGAGCTGGTCAAATTCAGCCGGAACCGAACGATAGGTCTCCTCCTTGCGGTCCTTGGTCTGGAAGGTGATGCCCCAGACCGACCGGCGACGATCCTCGCCAAAATGGCCAAAGAACTCGCGGAAACCAGAAATCAGATCGGCCTTGGTGAACAGCACATAAACAGGCACATCAATACGCAGCGTCTCGTGCAACTCTTCCAACCGCTTGCGGACTGCTAGCGCGTGCGTGTCCAGCGTGTCATCCGTGGCCGTCATCATGTCTTCGCAGGAAAACGCGAGGATCACACCGTTGATAGGTTGGTTGGGGCGCGCCTTTTTCAACTGATCAAGGAAGGCCTGCCAGCTCATCTTGTCCGCGCGCGCGTCACTGTCTTGTGTGGTGTAGCGCCCGGCGGTGTCGATCATCACCGCTTCTTCGGAAAACCAGAAATCGCAGTTCTTTGTGCCGCCAAAGCCCGCAACGGCTGACGCATCCGTACCGGGGAACTCCAACCCCGAATGCACCAGCGCCGTTGTCTTGCCCGCTCCGGGGGGGCCGATGATCACATACCACGGCAGATCGTATAGATAAGTCGCGCCACCCTTCTTCTTGAGACCGGCCAAAGCCTCCTGCATTCGATCCGCCAGAATGGCACCATCGCCCACAGGGGTTTCGGTCAACGACTCTTCCAGCTCTGCGGCGGCCTTGCGGCGACGGCGATAGCGGATGCCCCACACGATAATGATGGGCGCAACAATCACCGCGATGATCAGCACACGCAGCCAGATTGTCGACAGGATCTCGATCCCGAACATCGGCAGACCAAACCAAACAGCCGCGCAAATGCACAAGAACCCGATGGTGAGGATAATCCATCGCAACCACTTGATGCCCCACCAGTTGCTGGGGCGCAGCCATTTCAAGAGTACCCTCACAGGCGCTGTTCCTTCTGCAACAGGATTTCGACCCGGCGGTTCTTGGCGCGCGCTTCACGCGTGTTGGCGGTGTCCAGCGGCTTGGCCGGGCCAACGCCCTCAACCGACAAACGCTCGGTGTCGCTCATATGCGGCTCAAGCAACTGGCGCACCGTTTCGGCGCGCGCCTCTGACAGGGCCTCGTTGGTTTTGTACCGGCCCCGCCCGCTCAGCGGAATGTTGTCGGAATGCCCTTCGATAACGATGGCGCCCGGCTCTGCTTCCAGCACTTCGGCAATCCGTTTGCCCAGATCGCTGACATCGGTCGTCAGATCAGCCGAGCCCGAGCCAAAGCGCAAGGCATCGCGCAGGCGTACGGATATATAGTCGCCCGCCTCTTCCACTTCGACAGTGCCGTTTTCGATTTCAGTCGCAAGACGTCCCTGAATGCGTTCCAGCTGACCGGTTGGGGCAGCTTCGTATTCAATCACATTCTCGGAGCGTTCAATCACCACGTCGCCCAGATTTGCATGCAACGAGATGATGTCATCCTGCGCCGCTTGCGCATCGCCAGACAGCAGCCAGGACAGCGTGGCAAACAGCGCCACGACCATCGCAGCCGCAACGCCGCCAATCACCCACAGCGGCATCCCGCCTGCACGACGACGTCCGCCAAGCAGGATCGGCGTCCATTTGTGGGACAACTCCTCAGGGGGGCGATTGTTGGCAGAGCGGAAGCGTTGGTACACCTCAAGGCGCAGGCGCGACAGCATCACCGGTCCATTTGGCTCGGTGCGATACTTGCCTTCAAATCCAAGAGCCAGACAGGTCAGCATCAATTCCAGCACATGGGCGCGTTGGCCCGGCAGCGCGATGACCTGTTCGAGACGGGCAAAGAAACCAATCCCGGCCGAGCGGTCGTTCAGCAGTTCTGCCGCCATCGAGAATTGCTGCCAGTATTGCGGATCATTGCCCGGGATCGTTTGCACGATATCATCCGCTGTAGCCGCCAAGGCATATCGGGCCACATCGATGTCTTCGGGCGGAACACCCTGTTCCTGACATTTCTGTACAAAGACCCCGATCTCGCGCACCACGTGGTCCCGCAGCGGGATCGCCTGCATTTCTACCATACCTGTGCGCAAGCGCCCGAGCAGGACAAGCAGATCAGAGGACGCGGCAAGGATCGGGTTTGTCGATGTTCCTACGTCAAGGCCGGACCCACGCAACGCGTCCGTAAATGCGATCTTGGGAACATTGCGCGCAACCTGCGGCGCGGCGGCAGCCAGCCCCGCAGCAGGGAACTGCCCATCGACGGGCGGCGCGGCAGGGGTCCACCCCGGTGTCGGTTGCGGTGGCGCACCCGGATAGGGCTGGGCGGCATGTGGATCAGGGTAAGCGGGCGGGTACTGCGCCGGGGGTTGCTGAGGCGGATAGGGTTGTTGCGCAGCGGGCGGCGGATAGTACGGCTGTTGTGGCGGTGGCGGCGCGTAGCCCTGAGGGGGCGGAGGCGCGGCGGCAGGCGGTGGCAAAGGCGCACCGGCACTCGGCGTTAGTCGGCCACCCAACCATGTGTCTTCACCCCCTCCGGCAGGAGGGGCTTGTGGTGGATAAGGCTGTTGCGGCGGCGGCGCAGCCGCTGCGGGCGGTTGCTGAGGCGGATAAGGGGCAGCGGGTTGTTGAGGAGGCAAACGCTGGCCAAAAACGGTGTGCTCGCCACCACCTTGCGCTGGCGGAGGGGCCGCCGCCGGCGGTTGCTGTGCAGCAGGAGGTGGCGCCGGTTGCTGGCCCGCTGGCGGTTGCGCCGCTGGTTGCGGCGGCAGCTTCTGGCCAAAGACCGTGCGTTCTTCGTCGTCCGATGCCATGGCGCTTACCGCTCCTCCGGAATGGCCCACAGCTCCAGCTCAAGTCCGGGCCACGCGCCGGCAAAGTGCATCCCCATCGCGGGCGCAACGGAAAAGTCGCGCCACAGGGGGCTCTGTTTGTCGACGACAAAATAGACGTGGTTCGCCACAACACGGATCTGCGGGGGCGGGTTGGGCGTATGGACCAGCGGGATGCCGGGCATGTTGTTGACAATGATTTCCTTCATCCGCGTTGAGGGCCCGACCTTGCACAGTTGCGGGAACTGCTGCTGGATCTGGGTCAACGGCAAGGCGGCGGCGACTTCGATCACAAAGGTCGAGTTGGCAAACAGGTTCGGATCGTCCACCAGCGCAGCAAAGGAATTCTCGCGGCGCTGCTCCAGCGTCAGGCGCAGGGCACGACCCACATCGCGGCTGAGTTGACGGCGGATGTCATCAACCAGCGGCTTGAACGTCTCTTTGGGTTGGTCATGACGATAGCGGCCATAATCCTTCACCCGGCGATCACGTTCCTCGAATGTGGTCAACTCACCTGCCAGGGACACCATGACTTCGTACAGCCGTTCGGGATGCACCGAGGGCAAACGCCGCAAATGGCGCAGCACCGGAAGCACCCGGTTTAGCACCATCAGCATCAGATAGTCCTTGTCCTGCATCCCCCCGCCCGAGGTCGGGTCGGCCGCGTAACGCTCCAGCACTTCAAGGCGGGCTTCCACGGATCCGGTCACCGCCTTGAGATATCCCTCGTAGGCGCGATGCGCGGTCAGGATCAGGCCGGTGGGTGGCACCGACTGGTCCAAAGTCACTACGGTGCCGTCACTCACATCCGCCACTCGGCCAAGGCAAATGCACTGATACCCCTCACGCGGACGGTCGCGCAGGGTCAATTCCAGACGCGGCACCGCGATCTCAACGGATTCTTCGATACGCGAGGCGGCAGTGGTGTCGGCAACACCGCGTTCCTCGGCGAGCACAAAGCGCATCGAGGCCTCGTCGCTCACCCCGATATCACGGTCGTTCTGGGCCTGATTGGGCAACGTCAGCCAAATTAGCTTGCCAACCCCATCCTCGGGCACGTCGATTTCGCGGGGCAGCGGGCTTGAATGCGGCGCATCAAAGGGCGTGCCATCCGGCATGATGCCCGCAACCTGCTCAAGCTCCAGACGGCCCTGACGCAATTGACCCTGGTCAAAGGCAAGTTCGGAAATTCCCCACGGAAACGGGGTCATGTGGGCGGTGCGCGCCACGACGGTGCGCTCCATGTAGCGGTCGGCCTGCTGCAGATGCTGGGGCTTTAGAAACAGCCCTTCTTTCCAGGCCACCTTGCTGAAACGCGACATAATTCAAATAGCTCCAAATTCCGGTGTCAGAGCTGGACCAAACAAGGCGCCGGGCGCTGACGGCACGACTTTGCGATTATGTGACACAAGGGTCAAGCGATAGACACCTTTCCAAAGGTTTATGCCGAGCTGCATGTGATCAACACGCCAGCCCGCGAAACCATACAACTCAGGAAAGAAGCCGCCCACGTCCCAAACGGTGCAAACAGCCCATGCGTTAATGCCACAGTTACAAGTTGAAACGTCCAAAAAGAATCACTGGTATTTGATGTTTAAGCGAATAAATGCTCACATCTCGGCAAATCGGAATCGAATAAATTTTTTGGGTATTGTCATGACAGTTCTGACCACTGGTTTTTCCAAGCGTTGCACGACCGGGTATCGCGCGACGGCACTCAGCACGACGATCATCATCACGCTGATGGCAGCGCCCGCCATGGCGCAAGATTCCTTCAGATGGGATCCCGGTGCAGATGCAGGATCCAGCGAAGTCACCGGCGGTGACGGGGTTTGGACACGCAATGACGGGAATCCAGCCACAAACGACTGGAACAGGGCGAAACCCGGCAACGACCAGAATCTCGACTGGGCCAACAACAATGACGCTGTCTTCGGAGACGCGGACCCGGTGGCCGGCTATACTGTCACGGTCGACAGCCAGGGTGGCACGCGGAACATCATTGTCAACGACATTACCATCAATACCAACGCAGTCGAAATCACTGGCGACGATCTCAACGTGACAGGCACACTCCGTGTCACCACGGGTGCCAGCACCTTGTCAGCGAACGTCACCAACGGCCTGATTACGGGTGGTGGATCAAACCTCAACGTGACAGGCACAGTGACCGACACTTTGCAAACCACCGGAAACGGCACTGTTACGCTCTCCAACACCGTCGGTGCGCTTGACATCGACAACGGCACAACAGACGTGGTCGCAGGCGGCGTCGTGACAGGTGAAACAACTGTCGACAACGGCAACCTCGAAGTCTCGGGCGGCACGCTGACAGGCGACGCCACAGTGGGCGGCGGCGGGTTCATGGACGTGAACACCGGCACCGTGGGTAACATCATTAACGATGGCGGCGATGTGGACGTCTTTGGCGGCACCGTGGCCAGCGTGGATAACAACAGCGGCAACACCGACATCGAAGGCGGCACCGTCACGGGCAACGTGCGCGTTGACGGCGGCACCACCAACCTGCGGGCCAACGCAGACGTGGACGGCAACCTTGACATCAACGCAGGTGACGTGGTTGTGGGCGGCAGCTCAGACGTGGCTGGGGTCACATCTGTTGACACCGGCGGCACGCTGACCGTGAACAATGGCACCCTGAACGAAGTGCAAAACGATGGCGGTCAGGTCGATATCAACGGCGGCACCATCGACAATATCGACAGCAACGGCGGTGATACCAACGTCACCGCGGGTACAATCACGAACAACGTCGTCGTCAACGGCGGCGGCACAGTCGATCTTAGCAACAACGCCGATGTTAATGGCAACCTCAACATCAACGATGGTACTGTCACAGTCGATGGCAACTCAGATGTGGCCGGGATCACCCGCACCGGCGCCTCGGGCATTCTGACCGTGACAGACGGCACGCTGAACCAAGTGCAAAACAGCGGTGGTCAGGTCGACATCAATGGTGGCGACGTGGATCACGTGGATCACAACAGCGGCGACACCAACATCACAGGCGGCACAATCGCCAACAATGTGGACGTGGACGGCGGCACACTGGATCTGAGCGCAAGTGCGGACATCAATGGCGATCTGAACGTCAACGCAGGCACCGTGACCATCGCGGGCACCTCTGATGTGGCAGGTCGCACACAGATCGACGGCGGCACGCTGACACTGAACGCCGGGTCGTTGCAGGAAGTGCAAACCGACAGCGGCATCGCCAACATCGCGGGCGGCACGGTCGATAACGTCGACAGCAATGGCGGCACCACCAACATTACAGGCGGTACAATCGCCAACAATGTGCGCGTGGACAATGGCGGCGCAGTCAACCTGACCTCCAATGCCGATGTGGACGGAAACCTCGACATCAACAACGGCACCGTGGTTGTGGACAACAACGCCGACATTGCCGGGCTGACAACAGTGGGCAACGCCGCTGACCTGACGGTCAACAATGGCACGTTCAGCGAAATCCAGAACGACGGGGGCGAGGCCACAATCAACGGCGGCACCATCGCCACTGTGGATCAGAACTCGGGCAACACCGACATCACGGGCGGCTCGGTTGCCAACGCGATCATCGTTGATGCAGGCACGCTCGATCTGAGCGGCACAGCCGACATCAACAACAATCTCGACATCAACGGCGGCACCGTCACGGTAGCGGGCGCGGCAGATGTGTCCGGCGTGACAAACGTGGCAACGGGCGCGACACTCTCGACCACAGGCGGCGCACTGCAAGAGGTCCAGAACGACGGCGGTAACGTCGATATCGGCGGCGGCACCGTGGCCTTTGTGGATCACAACAGCGGCGACACCGACATCACAGGCGGCACCGTCGCAGGCAACGTCATCGTGGACGGCGGCACCGTCGATCTGAGCGCAAATGCGGACGTTGACGGCAATCTGAACATCAACACAGGCGCTGTGACCATCGGCGGCAGCTCGGATGTGGCAGGCGAAACGCAAGTGGCCGCAACCGGATCGCTGACAATGAACAACGGCAATATTGCCGAGTTGGAAAACAACGGCTCGACCAGCGTGACCGTCAATGGCGGCACAATCGCCAATGTTGATCACAACGGCGGCACAACCGCGCTGGCTGGCGGCAACGTCACAGGTGATGTCGAAATCACTACGGGCGATGTGGCCCTCAGCGGCAACGTGGATGTCGGCGGCAATGTGAACCTGAACCAGGGCACTGCCAGCATCGCGGACGCGGCCAACATCGACGGCCGCGCCCGTGTAAACACTGGCACAACGCTGACCGTCACAGGCGGGACGACAGCCGAAATCCAGAACGAATTTGGCACCGTTAACATGAGCGGCGGCTCGGTCGCGTTGCTCGACAGCAACGGCGGCACCAGCAACGTCTCTGGCGGCAACATCACCACCGTCGAAGTCAACGGCGGCAGCACCGTCGCCCTGTCCGGTACGGGTGACGTGGATGGGAACATCACCATCAACAACGGCTCTGTCACGCTGGCCGATACGGCCAATGTCGATGGCACGACAACCGTCACAAACAACGGTATCCTGACCGTGACAGACGGGACGATGGGCGCAATCGCCAACACAGGCGGCGACACCGATATCAACGGCGGCACCATCGCCTCGATCACCACAGGCAGCGGCTCCACCACAGACATCACCGCCGGTATCGTCACCGGAGACGTCACGGCCGGCGGCGGTCAACTGACCACGACAGGCGGTACGATCCAAGGCAATCTGGTGCAAAACGCAGGGACAACAAATCTCGGCAGCACTGTGCAGGGCGATCTGACCAACAACGGAGGCAATCTGACACTGAATGTCGGCGCCGACGTCCAAGGCACGCTGAACAACAACCAGGCCCTCACCTTTGCAGGCGGTACGATCAACGATGTGGTCAACACCGACACCTTCACCGTCAATGGCGCGCAAAACATTGGCGGAGACTTCACCAACACCACAGGCGGCACATTGCAGCTGAACGGCGGCGGCTCACTGGGGATCGCGGGTGATCTGACGAACCAGCAGGCCAGCACCGTGACCATCGACGCGGGTGAAAGCATTACAGCCGCCAACGTGACCAATACCGGCGCAGGGTCTGTCATGACCGTGGACGGTACGCTGACCAGCGCAGGCGGGGTCACCAACCAGACCAGCGCGCAACTGGCCGTGGGTGGTGACATCGATGCCAACGTCACCAACACAGCCGATCTGGACATCAACGGCGGATCCATCGGCGGGCTGGACAACAACACTGGCGGCGACGTGGACGTCACAGGTGGCGGCACCATCGACACCGCCGTCACAAACGCAGGCACGCTGGATGTGAACTCCGGCAACCTGACGGTGACCGCGGGCGGGGTGACCAACGAAAACGGCGGTGACCTGAACGTCAACGACACAGGCACACTGACCGCTGACGTCACCAATGACGCAGGCGGCGATCTGGACGTGGCCGGGACCATCACGGGCAACGTGACCAATGACGGCGCACTGACAACCAGCGACGCCTTGGGCACAATCTCGGGCACACTGGACGTCAGCAACGGCGCAACCGTGACCACAGATGCAGGCGAACAACTGAGCGTCGGCGGCCTGACCACCATCGAAAACGGGGCCACGCTGACAAACAACGGCACCTTTGACGGTGATCTCACGCTGGACACAGGCAGTACGCTTGTGTCCTCAGGGACCTCCGTCTTCAGCGGCGGAACACTGACCAACAATGGCGTCGCCGGGCTGGTGGTGAACGGCAACGTTCTGGGCAGCCTCACAACGCTCAGCGCGGATACAACACTGAACGCCAATGTGGGCGGCACACTGACAACATCGGACGGCACGTTGACAACGGCCGACAACCTCACATTCGGCAACTACGCACAAAGCGGCGGAACAGTCACGATCGGCAACGACAATACCGTGACGGGCAACATGACCACTTCGGGCGGGGCCACAACGGTCCTGTCACTGGTGGACGGCAACGCCAACACGACACTCACAGTGAACGGCAACGCCACGCTCGACAACACGCTGGAACTCGAAGTGGACCTCTCCAACGGCTCTACCGCCGGTGACACACTGGCTGTCGGCGGTACGGTTTCGGGCAACGTGGTGTTCTCATTCACAGACCTGTCTGGCGCACCGGACGAAGTCAACGGGATCGACCTGATCACCTACGGCTCCAACGGCGGGCTCAGCTTCTCGATCGACCCACTCAACCAATTGCCACTGTTTGGCGCGTTCGAATATGACATCGTGGACACCGGGACATCTTTCGCCATCGAAAGCGCAATCAACGGCGGCATCGGTAACCTTGCTGCCGGTGTCGGGCTGACGCAATCGGTGGTCGGGGCGATCATCAACCGACCCACAAGCCCATATGTCACCGACCTTGTGACAGACTTTGGCGACGATCCGTGCGGGCCAGGTGCCTGGGCACGGGTCAGCGCCGGTCAGGCCGATGTCGAAGGGACATTCAGCTTTGCCAACAGCTCGCAAGTCGCAGAATCTTCGCAAGACCTGAACTACTACGGTATTCAGGCTGGTGGCGATATCGCCTGCTTCGACGACCGGTTCGGGGGCTTTGACATGGCATTCGGAGCCATCGCCGGCTACAACACCGGCGACACCTCCAGTGTGTCGTTCATCGGCAACTCGAACATTCAGGACACGTCGCTGACAACAGACTTCTCGCAAGCCTATGCAGGGGTCTACGCCACGGCGTCCAAAGGCGCGTTCTTTGCAGACCTGCAATTGCGGTTCGAAAATATCGACTACGAAGCAAACATCATCGACATCGACGCCTCCAACGGCACCTTGCAGGACATCACAGATTTCTCGTCCAGCGGCACAACCGTGTCCGGTGCAGTCGGGTACTCGTGGCCAATCAAGACGATCGAGGGTTTGAATTTCGTCGGTTCGGCGGGCTTCTCATACACCGATTTTGAAACGGATTCGATCACCATCACCGGTGTCGACGCTGCAAACGCGCCCACAACCAGTGTCCTGCAACTTCAGGATTCCTCGATCGAACTTGGCTTTGTATCCGGCACACTGTCCCGGTCCAAACTTCTGGCCAACGAGATCAGTGCGATCAACTACTTCGGGACGTTCACATACTATAGCGACTTTGCGGATGATCCGACCGCCACATTGACCGAAAACGGCCAGATCGTGGACGTCGCCCTGTCAAACCTCGGTGACTACGGCGAGATCAGCCTGGGTGTGAACTACATCCGCCTGCTGAACCCCGGCAGCGATGGCAAGGCGCGTCAGCTCAGTGCAGCGGCCCGTTTCGACTACCGGTCAGGGGACAACGTGGACAGCTTTGGACTGACAGGTCAGGTACGGATCCAGTTCTGATCCAAGCCGGATCACACAGACACGGAAAAAGGGGGCCACACAGGCCCCCTTTTTTATTGCGTCAATGGCACAGGCCCTAGGCCCCTGCCCTAACTGTTCTTTCGTCAGACCAGCATCTTGGGCGACCCGGTCACAATCGTGCCGCCATGGCTTGTGGTGGATCCGATATGGGCGACAGGCTTTTTGTCGACAATCGCCTTGGCACTGCCGGTCAGGATCGTTGCGCCACAGGCGGTCATGTCACCAACGCGGGCAATCGGCAAACCTTCACAGGTAGATGCTGTCGAAACGACAGTGATCACATTGGGCCCATGGATGGGGCATACATGTTTGTCCGTCAAACGAGCGGCAGGGATCATATCAAACTCCTTTTCAATGCAGGCACCGGGATCAACGCCCTGACGCCTTTCCAACGTAAACTGCTACAACGGCGCTGGTGCGCCATTGCCGCGTTTCAATCATCAGTGGATGAGGTTCCACTCCCCGTCCGTGTCGCGCCAATAGTAAAAGAACATGGTCACCACATATCCGGGGGTCTTCTCGTCTTCAAAGCGGTGCGGCATTGGCACAAAGGTGGCCAGCCTGCCCTCTCCGAAAAAGCGCAGCTCGGCATCACTGACATCAAAGGGCACAAGGCGCAGATCCTCGTTGTCAAAGTCAGAGGCCATATAGACGGGGAAGTATTCATCAACCGTACCACCCAGACTGGCAGCCTGGCGTTCAATGAACGGCCCCAGGGCGGCGCGCGCCGTGGCAGACCCGTCCCCGAGGTTGGAATGGACCTTGCGCATGGCTGCCGTCAGCGTCTGGCGGGTCTCTGCCGTGTCTGACAGCGCCTCGCCTTCCATCCATGCCATCGGGGGCAGATCCACATCGACTTCCGCGTCAAAGCGGTACCACACCCACCCTTCCTGCGGCGGACCGGGAGGTGCGATGCGGGCCGGATCATTCGCCGCGATACGCGGCTGCAGTTCAACCGCATGTTTCAAGACCTGTTCGCCGGTTTCAGACAGCGTGACCTGCATGCGCACCGCCATCGGTCGGCCATCAAAACTATCGGGGTATTCGCGAATGTCCCAGTGGCCGAAATCTATGCGCAGATAGGGGTCATACCCGGCTGCTGCACCGGGCAGCATACGCAAGCCAATAACGATGCTGTTGCGCCCTTTGCGAAACGTCGGGTTCAGGCGCATCGTGGTGTCGATCTCGCCCTCACCACCAAACACTTCGGCAGGGTTGAACACCGGCACATCGTTGATGGACATCACGATCTCAGCCGCCTTGACGCTGATATCAATGCCAACGGCCGTAAAGCGCGGATTGCGGTCATCAGCCATTACAGAAGTCCCCAGAAACAGGCAGAAAAATATGGATAGGACATGGCTACACAACCCCCTTGTAGAAATCCATTCCCGGGAAAACCTCGATTGTTTTCTTGCCCGAGGCCCCAATTGACGCGCCACGGAACCCAGCAGAAATTTCACCTTCCAATTCGACAACGGCACCTGTCCATTCGATGTGTACACTTAACTTGCCTCCCGGATTTGCGGTTCGTTGCTCCTCACTCAGCCCACTGAGCTTGCCCTTGATCTCGGATTTGCCTTCGGCAGAGGCTGACAGAGTCCCCTTGAAGAGCCACACACGCCCCTCCACGAGCAGCTTGATCTTGAGCGTAACGCCAACCTTGCCTTCCACGGCCGCATCCACCGTCCAGCGGGTGTCGGTTGCAGCGCGGGTCAGCTTGGCCTCGCCATCGGACGTCTCAGGCAGCGCCTCATCAACAAAGGCGCCCACGATACCCGTTTCAGCACCAATGATGAGACGCACTTCGGCGTTCATCTGCATGTCTGCAAACGAATCCTCGTCGATTTCGCGGGCCATCCAGTCGCGGGCCTTCTTGATGGCATCGATCAGACGGGCCGGCGCGCCCTGCGCAATCGCTGCAGTCAGCAGAATATCGATAACCTCGAATTCCGCACTCAGGCCGATCAGGGGCGAGAACCCCATGGTGATGTCAGCATCAACCCCAATGGCGCTGTGATCATCCGCCCGCTCAGCCAGTTTGAACTCGGCCTTGCCCATGGTCATCTTGTGCTTGGTCTTGATCTTGGAACGGATCGAACGCGGCGTCGGTGGACCACCATTGCCCGCCACACCCTTCAGGCGCTGAACAGCAGCATCCAGAAACGGCACAGCCGAGCGGCTCTGCTGGGTCGGTCCAGTCTCGTAACCCGCCTTCACCTCAAAACTGGAATCCGAATAATCCCCCCCCAAAGAGCCTTCAAAAACGAACTTGGACGAGAAATTGAAGCTGCTGTCATATTCAGCCTCCATCCCGAACACAAAGTCGGCTGCTTTCCACGACAGCTTGGGATAGGTGCGCACCTTGGCCGCCCACTGGGCACAGCCACCACAGCTTTGAATGGAGAAATTGTTGTCCATGCCAAGATCATCGACATTGCCCCAGATCGTCTTGCCCGTGGCCTTGAGAAACACCTCAAGATCGGTGCCAAACATGGTCTCGACTTCGCCGTGCTGCATCTTGGTTTCGAGCTTCGTGCCCTTGGCCGACACCGGCGGCGTGCAATGCAACTCCATCACCGGCACCTTGCCGTCCATACAGCACTTTTCATTGGGCTCATGGTCGATCTCGATGGTGACAGTGTCCGTCGGGGGCCCCGAATCCTTGTCCGTCACAATGACCAAAACCGGATCCTTGGTCTCGTCCTGCAAAGGCAAAGTCATGCGATCACTGCCATGGGCACACTTGAACTTGACCTGCTTGATGCAACACTTGCCCGCAGCCTCGCATTCCGCACAGGCCGCTCCATGGGGCTGATCACTGGCGGGGGCTGCACTTGGCATTTCACCATTCGGGCCAATGGGGGTGCCACCATTCTCAATATAGCCGTCATACTCAGACGCCGCCGTCGATTGCATGACAGCATCCTTGTTGAACACCATCGGACGATCCGCCCGGGCCGTTGCAATATTACGGCGTGTATTCAACGGGTTAGAGAAATTCTCCGGAAACTGGTTCACCAGCGTTTCAACATCATCCAGCGTAGGGGTGTAATTGGCCATCTATCCACTCGTCCTCAACAAAGGGGTCCCTGCCCGCTTGGCGTCACGCGCGCCGACATACCAGTCGCGCAAATCATCTGCTTTTTTCGATATATTGCTGGATCCACGGTTCAGGATCTCGGCTGCCTCAGAGTGACGCTTGTCAAATTCAGGGCCGAAAATCAGCATGGCCTGCGCAAAGGTCATGACCTGATTGAGCGACGCCAACCCGTAATGGCGGGCCCGGTCAGGGGCACGCTCGGCAGTGGCCATAACAGCGGCATCCGGCGCAGCAGGATTGGCAATCCGCAAATCACGGGCCAACTTGCGGCGGCTGCGCACCGCATGAAGGCGGCTCATCGTATTGTACTCTGTGCCACTGACGTGAAACGCCGCCGGTTGCGCCACAGGTGGCCCTTCAGGCAAGGCAAGTTCCAGAAAATCACCGCGGAAGACATCGCGGGACGCCAAAGGGGACAAACCCGTAAACCCACCCAAAAGCGGCGAAACAGGGACGTATAGCCGCGTCATCGGTGCCACCAGATGAGACAGGTGTTCTGGCGTCAGCGCTTGCACCGCATCCCCCATCACCCGCGGGTCGTAAAACCGGAAATAGACAGGCGCATTCTCATCCGCAGGGGTCCACAACATCGTAAACTTGCGGAAATGGTTGCGCAGGTCCCTCTCAGAGGCCTCAGAGGCGAAAACAATGCCCCAGTGCTGTTCACCCGCCAAAAAGCCAAGATCGTCCGCTATGGGCGTCTCTGGGGCCACACGCAGCAACCACGGGGCATGGGGGGCGTCTTCGGGCGAGTCTGCGCGATACAGGCACACTCCGCCGTTCTCCGCGACCAATTCCGGCATCTCGGCACAGGATGCACCGTCCAGAATTGTCCAGACCGGCGCACCAGCCTCTCTGAGAATTTCCGCGATAGTCCGAGGACCCGCGCCAGCGGCTAGAACCATTACGAACCACCATCCGCCAAGGGACAGTGAGACACAAAAGGTGATCCCTCGCCCGCTGCCGCCTGCAAAACCGCAGGGACCGCCGGAATGGCCGCAGCCCCGGCCGAGGCGCTGCCGACATGCAGCATCGGGGCAACGTCGACTTTGCCACCTTGAACAACAACAGCCGCCGCACCGGACACCAACGTGACCTTGGTGGCATCCAACACAATCTGGCCACCGGCCTTGATCGTCAGATCGCCGCCCGTCTTGATGGAGAAATCACCCGAAACATCAATGCCACGGTTAGAATTCGCCTTCTCCGTCCACTCACCGTTCACAGTCGATCCAAAATCTGCCTCGATCAGTTCGGTGCGGTTGGCGGCCACGTCCAGATTGGAATCGTTGCCCACAGACACGTTGTCATCAAATTCCACGCGGCGCTTGGCCGAGTTCTTGACGTGAATGTCCAGATTCTTCTGGGCATGCATGTAGATGAATTCTTCGTCCGTCTGATCCTCAAAGGTAAGCTCGTTGAATCCTTCGCCCTCATGGCTCTTGGTCTTGAAGACCGAGCGGCTCTTGTGGGTGGGCAGCTCAGCGGGCGGCATGTTGAGGGCGTTGTAGACACAGCCCGTCACGATGGGTTTGTCGGGATCACCCTCAAGGTGCTCGACAATGACTTCCATGCCGATACGCGGGATGACCATGCCACCCCATCCCTTGCCAGCCCAGTTTTGGCTGGTGCGACAGCGCATCGAAAAGGCGCGGTCAATATCCCAGTGGAAACAGACTTTGATGCGACCGTACTCGTCGCAATCCACTTCGCCCGATCCGACCACGATGGCTGTTTGGGGGCCCTGGATGATGGGACGGGGCGTGCGGCGCTCGGGGCGCAGCGGCGTGTCGTCCGGCATGAGCGTGTATTCAGCCTGATAGGCAAGGTCATCCCCGCCCGTGTCACCGGTGCGGTAGGCCTGCGCACGGAAGCGGTGGTGCGTTTCGATACAGATAAAGGATTTACCCGTGGAGTCGGCCACGTCATCCCCAACAAGGGTCACACCCCAGCCCGCGCCCAGAACAGGGATGTCACCCTTGGCATAGTGGCGCGGCCCCTGCCCCGCCTCCAGTTCCTGACGGCGCTGCGCGACACCAAATCCTGTATTTTGATCGAGGTAATCGCCGGGGTAGTCATAAGACTCGATATTGGAATGCGGATGGGTTGTTTGGCCCTCGTGCTGTGTCTCTAACGTGGCGTTTGGGGTCTTGAAGTTGAATTCGGTCAGACGCACTGTGCCCGTCGTGACGCGCGCACCGCCGGACCAATGCCAGAAGTGCTCTTCGTCGTGCATCTTTTGGCCCTGCACCCCCCAGAAGGGACGTTTTTCACCCGGCACTTTGGGCAGGGACGACGCAACATCCACTAGCTTGAGCGTGTGTGTGCCTTCCTCGTGCTCATAGTACCATGTGATGCCGAACCGCTCCATCAGGCGGGCGGCAAAGTCGGCATCGCTCTCGCCATATTGGACGGTGTATTCCAGCGTGGGATAAGACCCCATGACCTCAATGGCATAGTGCGGATTGCCCAGATCCGCGTAGTCGCCAAATACCTCGTGGAGAATATCAACCACCGTCATGTCATGGAAAATCCGCTGCGTGCGGCGCAGCCCCGCCAGATGCATCCACGGACGCAGCACCAGATCATAGCGGATGCCACCATCCGCAATCCCGCCATTGGTGGCCTCGCACACGATCCCGTCAAAATACCGCGTGCCCTGAGACATCTCGATGGCCACAGTCGCATGGGTGCCAAGCAGCTTGTTCAGATCAACCGCAGGGTCATCGCTCAGCGCTTCAACACTCCACTCGAACGGACGGGCCAAAGTCTCGATACCGTCCATCCGCAACAGGACCAGTTTGTCTTGTCCCAACACCGTGGTCAGCGTGCCACGACGGTCGGCTTGGCTCATAGGGGCATTCATGGAAAGGGCTCCAAAAAAAAAA
>CANMVD010000012.1 GCA_947501275.1 uncultured Tateyamaria sp. | reverse complement strand
CTGGCTCTGGCTCTGGCTCTGGCTCTGGCTCTGGCTCTGGCTCTGGCTCTGGCTCTGGCTCTGGCTCTGGCTCTGGCTCTGGCGCTACGTTCTCAATCGCCTGAACAGACCCGTCTTTGTCGTCCACAGGCGCGCTTGTCGTCTTTTCAGCGGCCCTCGCTTCGTTTTCAGGCTCGTCCTGGTCATCTGAGGCGAGGTCGTCTTTGACCACCTCAGACCTTGGGGCATCATCGCTCTGTGTATCTTCGGACCCGTCCAGGTGGCCTATAACCACAACTCGGACACCATCCGGCTCAACAGTGGCCTTGGGCCCCAACACGGATCGCGCATGGGCCGTTTCGCCAAAAAACGGCTCGCCCAAGAAACCCTGGTCCGTGGGGGCCGCTACAAAGCTGACAGGGTGAAACCGGTGTTCGTTGGCAAAGGCTTCGGCCTCCGCGAGCGTCTCGCGCGCAACGGCGGCGACATGGGTGGTTGTGCCATCTTCGCAAATGTCGATGGCGAGGTTTTCGACCCTGTAAGGGGTTGCACCGTCCAATGCGACCAAAGCGGCTGTGTGCCGGTCCTCTGTGTCGATGTCGCCGGTCTCAATACTGAGATATTTGATTTGATCATCCGGGATGATCAACTTGGAGCGCACGCGGTCAGGTGTGATCCTGGCCGCTGTTTTGCGCAAGGCAGCCAATTCAGCACCCAGCTTTTCACTCGTTACGTCGACTTCACCGACCAGCCGCCAGCCACCCGCCGCGCGGTGCAGCAGGCGTATCCCTTCAAAGGACAGCGAAAGCGCAAAATTTGGCTTCATATCCGGCCTTTAACAGCTTCGTAGCGCAGTGAGAACGACCGCTCACCTTGTTGCATAGAATAGAGCAGGAGTTTGCCCATGCAAAGGAAAAGGCCGTGTCATTGGATCGCAGAGGCGGAGCTGGTGCTCCGCCCCGGCTCGAATTTATCAGTTCGCAGCCTTGGACAAAGCCTGATCAAGATCAGCAATCAGATCCTCTGCATCTTCGATACCGATCGATACCCTTACAACTTCGGGCGCCGCACCTGCTGCGCGCTGCTGCTCCACTGTCAATTGGCGATGCGTGGTCGAGGCCGAGTGGATGATCAAGGATCGCGCATCCCCAAGGTTGGCCACGTGGCTAAAGATCTCCAGCGCATTGACCAGCTTGACGCATGCATCATACCCGCCCTTGACCGCGAACGTGAACAACCCCCCCGCGCCGCGCGGGCAGATCTTGGCCACGCGGTCAAAATAGGGCGAACTTTCAAGGCCCGCATAGGTGACGTATTCGACGCGATCATCCGCTTCGAGCCACTTTGCGATGCGTGTTGCGTTTTCAACGTGACGGTCCATGCGCAGCGACAGGGTTTCTGTCCCCATCAGGGTGTAATGCGCGGCCTGTGGGTTCATTGTCATGCCCAGATCACGCAGACCGATGGCAATACCATGGAAAGTGAACGCGAGCGGGCCAAACGTCTCGTGGAACTTCATCCCGTGATAGGCCGGTTCCGGCCCGGAGAGGGACGGGAATTTGTCGTTGGCAGACCAGTCAAAGGTGCCGGAATCCACAACGCAGCCGCCCGTCACCGTGCCGTTGCCGGTCAGGTATTTCGTGGTCGAGTGCACAACCAGAGTGGCTCCATGTTCGATGGGGCGGCACAGATACGGCGTGGCCGTGGTGTTGTCCACGATCAGCGGGATTTCGGCGCTGTCTGCAATCGCAGCAATTGCATCAAGATCAGTGATGTAACCACCTGGATTTGCAATGGATTCACAAAAGATGGCGCGGGTGTTGTCGTCAATCGCAGCCTTCACTGCGTCAAGGTCATCAAAGTCGACAAATGTTGCCTCCCACCCGAAGCGTTTGATGGTTTGGCTGAATTGGGTGACGGTGCCGCCGTACAGCCGTGTGGAGACCACGACGTTGAGGCCGGGTGCCATCAATGGGAATAGCGCCATGATCTGTGCGGCGTGACCGGACGAACAGCATACGCCACCAACACCGCCTTCCAGCGTCGCAATGCGTTCCTGCAGCACAGCCACGGTTGGGTTGGTCAGACGTGAGTAAATGTATCCCACTTCTTGCAAATTGAAGAGGGCCGCGGCGTGTTCTGCATCGCGGAACACATATGCCGTCGATTGGTAGATCGGAGTCTGGCGAGAGCCTGTCGCGGGGTCAGGCCGCGCACCTGCGTGAATTTGCAGGGTGTCAAACCCGTACTTTGGACCGTCTGTCATGTTTTGCTCCCCGTGATGCCACGTTGTTTCCTGTTGCGGCCATGGATAGGCAATGGGGGCAAAGGGGGCAAGAGCAGGCGTTTATTTGGCCTGTATGACGGTCATGCACTTTGTTGCAGTGGCAGTTCGTTCATTAAGTCCGGAAATGCGCTGATCGTGTAGTCGACCATTTCCAGTTGCGGCGTCAGTGCGTCGCTATCCTGATGGATCGCATATCGAACCTGACTGGTCTTTACGCACACATCATTGCCGTCAAAGTGATCCCATTCGACCCACAAGTTAGAATACCCTTTCATGGGAATGCCAGTTGCGACAATCCGTGGTTCGATGCGCACGATACCTGCCTTGCGCACCGCCTGAAGGTAGAGTTCCAAGGCCTCGACCAGGCTGTGTCGTGCGCCAAAGACGATCAGGTTTTTGTCCATGTAAAGAGGCATGGGGACTGAAAAGTGCTGTGCGACGTGGGTGAGCCTTCCTTCGCAAAAAGCGACTGCAATCGCCCTGAGGAAGTGGTGTAAATTCCGCTGCATGGTGTCATCCAGTTTTCAACGAGGAAAATTCTTTATTGACTGGTCAAACAATTAAAATCGGAATGCCGAATTACAACATCAGGAATCGACTTGCGTTGGTAGAAATTCGACAGCTCGCAAAAGCTGACGCAGCGTCACGACCTTAGCGCATCCAAAACCCATTGGATTTGATGCGATTGCGAATGGCCTGCTCGCGCCGGGGCATATCGTTTTGATCAAAGAGGGCGCGCACTTTTTCGCCGCGTCCCTGATAGACCATCCTCTTGATCGGCTCATAACCCTTGAGGACTTTCTTGATCTTGTTGGGCGCGCAGACCTCTTCGAGTGCTTCAACAACCGCCTCGCTTTCGCGGGCGTACAGCATCGGGAACATCCGGTAGTGACAGGTCACACTGCCATCAATCAAGCCGTGCACAGCGCTGTTGCGACCACCGCCCAGTTTGTGGATGACGAGGGGCAGGGCCACTTGATCGAGCCAAGGATCAAAAACCTGACACACCAGTTCGGGCGTGGGTGTGTCGCGGATGGCCAACGCATATTCCAGAAACAGTTCTCCAAATGCATGTGGACACGCCCCAAAGAAGAAGCCCGCATTGAAGTACAGATATCGGGCCCAGTATTCATCCGGTTCGTTCAGATCGAGGCTGCTTTCGAAATCCAGGCCGAACTGATCATAAAGCGACTTCCATATGGCGTTGTAGCCGGGGCCATACAATTCGATTTGCGGCCAGGTGCCTGTTCTGCGCAGGGATGCCGATGGTTTGTCGAAATCAAAGGGCACAGAATTCAGATCGCCGTGCACCAGTGTGTCCGTGTCAAAGAACACAAAAGGCTCGCCCTTGGGCAGGGCTGACAGCATTTCGATCTTGTTGCCATTTGGATAGGTCGCGCCGAAATGTGTGGAGACAAATGGTACAAACTCCGCCCCAAGGTCTGTCAAAAGGCCACGCACGTCCTCTTGCACCACGCGCGGATCCTTGGGCCACAACGGTCCGGGTTGTGGCTCGGCAAGCAGCAGACGGCCCTTGAAATCAGGTGCGTTCTTGCGCAGCGATGCGGCAAACAGGATTGCTTCGTAGCTTAGCCGTCCGGCCTGCGCCACGATCACGACGTTATAGGGTTTTGAGGATGCCGCGGTTTTGCGTGCCATGTGCCTGCTCGTATTTTGGCACCACTATATCGTGCAGCGCGGCATGGCAAAAGAGGCCCGTATCACAATATAGCGCCAAAGCGATCTATGCGCATCTCACTCGGACGGAGGGGGATTCAACAGATCATAAAGTTTCTGCAGCACCGTCAGCACAAGGAACGCGCCGACCGCCCAGATCAGCAACTCAAACGGCGCAAAGTCCGTTCCGCGCAGCCATTGCCCCACCAGCCCACCTTGAGGGCGCAGGGCGTCGACGCCAAACAGCCCATCGCGCGGCCACAGCCGCAGGTACCAAAAGCGCGACACATAAAACAAAACGGCGGCAACAACGGCAATGAAGAGGGTCCAGAAGATACGTTTCATTCCAGATCCTCCCCTGCAAGGCGGATCGTGTCCGGTTCAATCTCCCACACCAGCAGGTCGCCGCGCTTGGTGATGTTGCCTTCGGCTGTGATGAACTGGGCGACATAATCATATGCATCGCGTGGCAGGCGCGTGCCCTGCGGGCCGGTCACCAGCAAGAATTCCGTCCCCAAAACCGGCTGAGAGGACACAAAGATCGGTGGAACATCGCCCAGCAAACACAGGTTGGCGCACGCCTTGTGAGCCAATCCGCGCCCCGGGCGCATGGCTCCGGCAAGGCATTTGCCATCACAGATCTCGCCCGTGAGCTGCCAGCGCCCCTGTGGCTCTGCCGCAATGTCGGGCGCGTCACCTTCTGCCGCACGCAAACCGTTTCGCCCGCCCCGCAGTTGCATCATGTAAAGATCGCCCCGTTCAAGCACGATACCCGATACCTGTGCCAATTGCCCATTCAGTGGCATGGCGCGGCTGTCCACGCCGGATTTGCCACCCGCCGTCATCATAAAGCTGTCGCCGGGTTTGATACGGTCATTGCCCTCAACCACGTGAATGACGGGGTAGGGCGTCATTTCGACGACGCCAGTGACGGTCTGGCGGCCATAGTCGAAGCGGAACGCGCCGGGGCCCGGGTCGTCCTGGGCGGCGCCCATCAGGTAGCCGGCTGTGCCCAAGCCCGCGATCAACAAGACCGAAATCAGGATCAGGAAGCCCCGCAATGGGCCGGGCGCGGGGAGATAGCCGACGAAAAAGGGTTTCTCGCTCATGCCGGTTCTCCCATCAGTGGTGCCTGGCTCACAATCTCGACCGGTTCCACGTAGGTTCCGGGTGGATTGGCGTCCGGGTGCACTTCGACCATGCCGTTTTCGAGGCGGATACGGTATGTCGGCACCTTTTCCGTGAACGGAGCAGGAGAGCGCCCGGAGCGCACATCATACTGGAACCCGTGCCATGGGCATGTGACGAGGCAATCAATGATCTTGCCCTCGCCCAAGGGTCCATTCTGGTGCGCGCAGGCGTTTGCGATCGCCGACAATTTGCCCTCCATCAGAAACACGGCCACGCGGTCTCCGTTGGGCAGGGTCGCGATCTTGGCGAACCCTTCCTTGAAGTCGGAACTGTGCGCCACTTCGTGCCACGCCCCGTCCTTGGCCGCGGCCGGTGCGCGCCGTTCTGCCAGCCACGCCGCGATATGCAGCACGATCACAGCACCCGCCCCAAGCATGAACAGGACGGTAAAGATGTGGTTTTGCTGGTCCTGCAGGATGCCAAGGCTTATGTGGGCCGCAACTGCAAAGTAAGCCGCGTAAATCAGATAGTGCAGGCGTTTCCAGACCGGGGGGGTCAAAAATTTCAGCCAGAAGTCGTGGCTGGTGGCCGCCAGAACCAACAAGCAGATCAGCGCAAAAATCCCAAAGATTTCGAAGGGAAAGCCAGCAATTTGCCCAAAGCTGGAATTGGCATAAAGCAGTCCGACATACTTGTCCGAGCTGGAAAAGTTGAAATACCAGTTCAGAATATAACCCGCATGAGTCATGGCGACAAAGGCTGTCATCACGCCGAAATGGCGGCGGTTGTAGAGCAGCGGCAGAAATCGTCGATCCAGTCGTGCAAGCGGACCAATGCACAAAATTACGCTCAACATAACAAAGGCGCACGCCCCGAAAGCGCGGGCGTTATGGATCTGAGGATTTGTCGCCGGATCAAACTGGGGCGTGAGATACAAGAACACCCAAAGGAATGCGGCCACGCTTGCCAGCATGATGGCATCATAGAACCATTTGTTCGCGTTCCACTGTACGGGGGTATATTTGACGCTCATTGATCTGCCCCTGCGCTCAGTTGGACGGGTGCGATTTCGTCGGGCCATGACTGACGCACGCTGAGACCGGCGATGACAATCACAATGATACCAAGGCTCATGAGAACAACAGCCGGTCCGTAGCTTGCGCGCACTGGCCGATACCGGGCCGCCCATGCGGCCGCATCGCTTTCGATTTGCCACCAGCGCCAAAGGACCAGAGGCCAGATCAGCAGCACACCGGGAATGAGGAGGGGGCGGAAGATATACGCACCCTGCGCGTCTTCATCGATCCGGTCGATGCCGATCACAAGGAACACTGCCGCCACCAGTGCGCCAATAATGCCCCAACCCTGCATGAGCATGACAAGTGCCTGTGCTGTATCCATAAAATGCCTCGATCATACAGTGTGTTCGCCCGGACCCTAACAAGCTCGACCGGGCGGGCAAAGCGCGAAGACAGCAATTTTGGGCGTGGGGGTGAATTGTGATCAATCGCGCCTGTCCAACGAAGCAATTTTAGACAGCTTCGACCGGCTCCGATGACGGTTCAGTGTGCGCTGCCGAGTGTGTCGCTTTGCGCGCGATTGGGGCCAGTACCGCGATGGCAAGGATCAGGAATACAGCTTCCACAGAAAAAACAACGGTGTAGGGCAGGGCGGCTTCGCTGCCAGCACTTCCCTGCCAGATCATAATCACGTCGCGTGTGATCCCTGCCAGAGCAACGCCAATGCCCGCAGCAGTGGCCTGAACCGCACCCCAAGCCCCGAGGGCAAGTCCAATACGGTCCTTGGGGGCTGCGCGGATAACTGCCGTCAGCGTTGCGTGTCCAAAGAGGCCCGCCCCCAGACCGGTTGCAAAAGTCCCGCTGAGAAACAGGGCCGTGCCCATGCCTTGAGAGGATAGGATAATAGATGCAAAGCCGGGAATGCCCACAAGCGCCCCAATCAAGGCAAAGCGCGAGGGTTCCCCCCCATTGCCCAAGCTGCGCGAGGCAATCCCAAACCCGATCAGTGTGCCAAAGGCCAGAAGCGCTGTCAGTTTGGTTGTGCTGGCCACGGACAGGCCAAGGGCTTGGCCGCCATAAGGCTCCAGCAGTACATCGGCCATGCCGAATCCAAATGTGCCAAGGCCGATCACGACCAACAGGCGTATCATGCCATCCGCGCGCACAAGTCTGGCCCAGGCCTCTGAGAACTGCATTGGCTTGGCGGCCTTCATCTCGGCGGCACGCGCGCGGTTGCGCGCTTCCTGTTTCCACATGGCGGCCATGTTCAAAACAACGGTCGTGACAGCACAGCCCTGTATGACCTGAATGAGACGACCAGGGGTGTAGGTGTTGAGCAGCGCTCCAAAAACCAGCGCGCTGACAACCATGCCTACCAGAAGCATGACATACATCAAGCCAACGACTTTGGGTTGATCGTCCTCGGGCACCAGATCAGTGGCAAGCGCCAATCCGACGGTCTGGACCATGTGCACACCCGCGCCAACCAGCAGAAAAGACAGTGCGGCGGATCCATAGCCGATCCAGCGCGGCGCATCCACGGCCTCGCCGTATCCCGAAAGAACCAACAACGCGAACGGCATGATGGCAAATCCGCCAAACTGGTAAAGCGTGCCTTTCCAGATGTAAGGCACCCGCCGCAGGCCTAAAGCCGAAACATGAACATCAGATTTGAACCCGATAAGGGTGCGGAAGGGTGCAAACACCAATGGCAATGCCAGCATCAGCGCCACGAGGGTCGCAGGCACCGACAACTCCACGATCATCACACGGTTCAATGTGCCAACCAGCAGAACAAGGGCCATTCCGACGGTAACTTGGAAAAGAGACAGGCGCAGCAGCTGTGACAAGGGCACCGTGTCCGAAGCGACATCCGCAAACGGCAGATATTTCGGGCCCAGTGCCGCGAGTTTGCGTGTCGCAAAGGCGCGGGTGTCAAGCATATGTGCCACTGTCAGTTGGTGGGCAACGGCGTGATGCACGTGGCCCCAGAAAATCGTCAGCCCGCGGGGATTGTACCGCGGGCCAAAGCTTTATTGTGTGATCACAGCCGGAGAGGCGACACTCGCGTGTTGCTCTGAGGGCTGAAGGATCGCTTTCACAGGTGTACCGTCAGACATGATAATCGTGACTTCGCGTGTGCCATCCGTGGAGGGCGTCACATAAGACACTTTTGCTGTCTGCGTGTCCTGGATCAGAGCGGCTTGCGCATCTCCGGAACCCAGTTCCTGGCCTGACAAGAAGTCAGAGACCCATGACGTGTTGCTCAGAACGGCGACGTGTACGGCAAAGCTGCCGACTGCGACGGCGCTGAGAAACAGCGGCACACCTACGGTTGGTTTAACGACCAGCCACATTTTTGCATTGTTCATGACTGTTCTCCCTTATCCAAGCCACGGGGTCGACACAGCGACCAGAATGTGAGCCAAAAGGGCAATCGCACCAAAGACGCGTGTGCCATCAATAAGATAGCTGTGCACCTCTTCGGCTTCTTCCAGAGTCAAGCCGGTTGGCCAGACCTTATCTTCGTTTTCCGCCACGATATCATCCTCCGTATCGACGCTGGTTGTCGCCGGTCGGAATCGTCCCGAACCTGCATACAACCCAAAAGATGCACACTGTCCTTCAAGTGTGTCATCATTTGTGTACACATCCAAGTGTAAATTTTATTTTACACTTATGTGGATTGACCTAGGGCGAAGCAAGTGTTGGAAAAGGTGGGATAAAATGCAAATTTCCTGATCTTGCAATCATGAGGCTCGTCCGTAAATGGGACAGAAAAGTCACATCACCGGGGCGCGAGCCATTGGAATCACAGTGTTTCTGGCAACAATTCACCAAAGCATCTTGGTAATGAGTGCACGCGAGTCGGTGCATTCACGCTTTAAGCGTGCTGCAAAATAACGGTAAATCAGATACCAGACGTGGCGTAATGTGCATGGCGGCTACACCAGGGTTTAAAACATCCGTCGACACGCTTTGGGGCAGGCAGATCATGTAGAAAGGTCAAACCCGCACGGAGGTGCATGCGCCGCCAGTATGTACACTCACAATCAGTTGCTAGCTGGCCTTGTTGCGCATGATGTGCGCCTCCATCGCCGCAAGCCCTTCATCCAAACCGCCGCGCCCAAATCCAATCCGAAAACGGTCACGCGGAACCGGCCCGAGTTCTGAGCGATAAATCGTACCCGGCAACAACAAAACTCCGCTATCCTCGACCAACGCCCGACAGAACGCCTCGACGCCGTCTGCACCTTTGTATCTCGGGAACGCCATGCATGACCCATCCGGGTGCCGCCAATCAAACAGGTCCGGGTGGCGGGCAAAAAACGCGTCCCACTTGGGCAGGTTTTCATCAACGATCTGACAATTGCGCCGCAAAAGCTTGTCGCGGTTCTGCAACGCGATTTTTGCAAGCTGTTCACTGGGCCCCGAATTGCAGATGGAAAGGTAGTGCTTCATCCGTTCCATCTTGGACAGGATCTCAGCGTCCTGACACGCAATCCAACCAATGCGCAGCGCGGGCAAACCGTACGATTTGGACATTACATTCAGTGACAGCCCCCGTTCATACAGGTCTGCGACAAATGGCAGGTGAGAAGTGCCCGTTGGCCCAAGGCCGTTGAAGATTTCGTCATGCAGGATGTAGATGCCGTGCGTGCGACACAGCGCGATCAATGCCATGTAGCGGTCCAGCGGCAGGATCGCACCCGTCGGGTTGTGCGGGAAATTGATGGTGACCAACCGAGTATTGGGCCTGATCGCAGCCTTGACGCGATCAATATCAAGCGACCAGCCATCGTCGGGGTCCAAAGGAACGCCCGTGGCCTCACAAATCGCGACAGGCAGAGTTTCGTGGCTTTGGTAATTTGGCGTAACAACAATCGCATGGCTGTCCCGCTCGAGGATAACATTGTTGGCGGCAAAGATGCCCTCGCTGGCACCAGCAAAGCACAAGATGTCCGATGCAGACTGGTTCACATAGGTTTGCGCAATGACCGCGCGCAGATCCGGAGCGCCAAATGTTTCGGTATAACCAAGCCACATCCCATCAAAAGCTTCGCGCTCCTGTGGTGTTGCCATGGCCAGCAAATCGCGCATGGAAATGCTCTCGGCATCTGACGCGGTCATATGGTATCGCGCCTTGAACTCCCACTTTGAGAAATGTGTCTCTAGGCGGAAATCAGGCAGTGTCGGCATTGTGGTGGCCATATATGAAGGGGTGTTAAACCATGGTTATCTTGGATCGCAAACAAATCGAAGAGCTAATTGACCTGAACACTGCAGGGGCCGCAATCAAAGCCGCTTACGTCGCTGCCAGTCTGGGCGAGGTCAATCTGCCGCCTGTCGGGCACATCGCCTTTCCTGACGTATCAGCAGACTGTCATATCAAGTACGGCCACAAGGCGGGCGATCCGTATTTTGTCATCAAGGTCGCAACCGGATTTCCGCAAAATGCGCAAGCGGGTCTGCAGACCGGCAACGGTGTGTCGCTGGTTCTGTCGGCAAAAACTGGTGCGGTGCAGGCCGTTCTGCATGACGAGATGGTGATGACAGATATCCGCACCGGGCTTGGTGGTGCCATCGCCACGCGCAGTTTGGCCCGCGCCGACAGTAAGCAGGTTCTTGTGGTTGGAACTGGCCCACAAGCGTTGCGACAGATTGAAAGCCACATCGCGCTGATCGGCACGCATCTGACATTTCAGATCTGGGGTCGATCAGCGATAAGGGCGCAGGCGATTGTGGAGCAGGTGCAAGACCGCTGCCGGATCACTGTTGCCACAGATTTGGCCGGCGCGGTTGGGCAGGCGGATGTTATTGTTACAGTGACCGGCGCAACGCAGCCTGTGATCAAGGATGCTTGGGTCAGGGCAGGGACCCACATAACGGCAGTGGGTGCCGACGCACCGGGCAAACAGGAACTGGATGTAGATTTGGTTTCTCGCGCGGATGTTCTGGTCGCGGATTCTATGGACCAGTGTTTGGACCATGGCGAATTGTCCCATGCCCATGCTGCCAACAGGATTTCTCGCCCACAGATCCTCACGATTGGCCAAATTCTGTCTGGGGCGCGGCAGGGCCGTTCCAGCGACGCCCAAGTGAGCATAGCGGATTTGACGGGCATTGCCGCTCAGGACATTGCGATAGCCCAGGTCGTACTTGAAGCAAATGCAGATGCTGAGCGCCGATAGCTGTGTATTGGTGCAAGCCGTCCAAAAGCCGGATAATCCGACCGAGTACCGTATGTAGAGAGGAGATGGTGGGCGACCCTGGAATCGAACCAGGCGTGCGTCTCCGCGAGGGAGTTACAGTCCCCTGCCACACCTTGCGGCCTGTCGCCCACTGCGCCATTAGGGCGAGGCCCGTCTGACGCGTGAGCGCGTGACTAACGGGAGGTCTTTGCAGGGTCAAGGGCGAAATGAATGGCCGGTCGGCCGCGGAGCATGAGATGAAAAAGCCGAAGTGGGTTGTCCAGAAAGAGCAAGCGAAAAAGGCGGAGGCCGCGCAAACGGTTTGGCTGTTTGGGTTGCATGCTGTTCGGGACGCCCTGATGAACCCTGCGCGGGAAAAACTGCGCCTTGTGGTGACCAAGAATGCGCTGGCCAAACTGCAAGAAGCCGTTGATACGGCTGCAATCACACCAGAGATAGATGACGCGCGCCGCTTTTCGGCACCTCTTGATCCGGGCTCTGTGCATCAGGGGGCGGCACTTGAGGTCAAACCATTGGATTGGGGCCGCCTCGAAGACGTGGCCATTGGGGCGGATGCACCGCGTCTTGTGTTGCTGGACCGGGTGACGGACCCTCACAACGTAGGTGCGATCCTGCGATCGGCGGAAGTGTTTGGTGCATCTGCGGTGATCGGCACACGCCACCATTCCGCACCTGAGACCGGCGCTCTTGCAAAAACCGCATCCGGCGCGCTGGAGCGTCAGCCTTATCTGCGGGTCCGCAATCTGGCCGATGCCATTATTGCGTTGCAGGCGATGGGCTATATCGTGCTGGGGCTGGATGGCACCGCCGAGCAAAGTGTGGAAGCGGCCTTGTCCGGGCGCAAGGATCGCCCGGTTGCATTGGTACTTGGTGCCGAGGGGCCGGGCCTGCGCGAAAAAACCAAAGAGACGTGCGATGCGTTGGTGCGAATCGACGCAAGTGGCGGTTTTGGTTCGCTCAACGTTTCAAACGCGGCTGCCGTGGCCCTATATGCAAGTCAGACCCACGAATAGGAGGCAGTCATAGCGCACCCAACCAAAATCGCGACGTGCTGTTATTGCGGCACACGCGCCGCCCTTGTGCTTGCAGGGCGCGAGCGACATGAATTGGCCTGCTCCAGCTGTGGTGCGCCATTGCACAATCTCAAGTAGCTGCCGAAATCCGCGCAGGGGGATCGCGAGTTGGTCCGAAACACGTCATCCGGTGGCGGATACCAGTCCAAAATGCCCAAGCAGAAAAAGAAAAAACGCAAAAGCAGATTGTCGCGTTGGGGCGATCTGTTTGAGGACGCCTTTGATATCATTGAAGATATACTCGACTAGGACAGATGACAGCATGTGACAGAGATCTGTTGCATTAACTTTGCGTTCACAGGTTTGCGAGAGGCTCTTTTGTGTGAGCGAGAAGATCTTATCTTCTTAACATGAGCTGCAGGTTTGGAACGCCTGCAGAACAGTCACTGTCCCTCGTTCCGCACCTTGCGCCCCTTCGCGATGCGATTGGGGCGTTTTTTTCTGTACCACAGCAGTTATAGCATGGGCATGACAGACTATTCACACGGCCATCTGCGCTCTGTTCTGAGCACCACCAAGGTGATCGCGCTTGTGGGCGTGTCCAGTAATCCTGTGCGGCCCAGCTATTTTGTGGCCCGATATCTTGGGCTCAAGGGGTATACCGTGCTGCCGGTCAATCCGGTTTGTGCGGGGCAAACGCTTTTTGGGCGCACCGTGGTTGCCAGTCTCAGTGAGCTTCAGGAACCGGTTGATATGGTGGACATTTTCCGCCGCTCGGACGCTGTGCCGCCTATCGTCAACGAAGCTTTGGAGGTCCTGCCTCATCTGCGCACGATCTGGATGCAGATCGGGGTAAAACACGCAGAGGCGGCCAGAAAAGCTGAGGCGCGTGGCATCACGGTCATTCAAAACCGGTGCCCCAAAATCGAATATCAGCGGTTGTTCGGAGAGCTGCGGATGGGCGGGTTCAACACCGGCGTCATCTCATCGCGGCTTTAGGTGTGCGACACCCGCCCGCGATGTTCGCGCGGGTGTCAATGTCATCGGCTTAATTGATGCGTGACCAGCTTTGACCACGGCAAATCGGCCCGACGCAGCCCGACACTTTCAGCGTGTTTCCGGTGAGAGACATTTTCGAGCGATATGTCTTGTCGACATCCGGAGCCCAAATGCGGCCACCCGAGTAGCTGCCGTTGCCCTTGGCTTTCATGTCCCAAATCATGCGTTTGCCGGTGATGTCTGTGTTGTCGTTGCTCACGACCTTGGCAATGGTGCCGCAGAATGAGTCGCCACAAGCGGCGATTTTGACGTGCAGATAGCCGCCTGTTTCGCCGGTTTCCGTTTTCCATGTGCCTTCGACCGGGTCAGCCATCGCGGCCCCCGCGCTGGCCACAGCCACAAAAGCCGCTGCAATCAGATGTTTCATGAGTGTTTCCTCCGATAGATAAGCGAAACCTTGGGGCATTGCTGTACGCAAAGGCAAGAATGACCTTGGGTCGCGTTGCAAATCTCAACCAAGGGTGCAAAGAGGCGCGCAAGCAATGGAATGGCGGTGCCCTCATGATCCTATACCCCGCAATCGACCTCAAAGACGGCCAGGCCGTGCGACTGGTGCATGGCGAAATGGACAGTGCCACGGTGTTCAGTGACGACCCCGCTGCGCAGGCGCGCAGCTTTGTCGAGGCCGGGTGCGCGTGGATCCATCTGGTTGATCTCAATGGCGCTTTTGCGGGAACGCCCGTGAACGGTGCCGCGGTCGAAGCCATCCTGAAAGCCTGTGATGTGCCCGCCCAGTTGGGCGGCGGCATTCGGGACATGGCAACCATCGAGGCGTGGTTGGACAAGGGCCTGCAGCGGGTCATCCTTGGCACTGTTGCTGTGGAAAATCCCGATCTTGTGCGTGAGGCTGCAAAGGCCTTTCCCGGCCACGTGGCAGTGGGCATCGACGCCCGGGGCGGGCGCGTCGCGACCAAGGGCTGGGCCGAAGAAACCGATGTAGATGCAACAGATCTGGCCAAGTCGTTTGAAGACGCAGGCGTTGCCGCGATCATTTATACGGACATCAACCGCGATGGTGCGATGGGTGGCCCGAATGTCGAAGCGACAACTGCGTTGGCTCTGGCGGTTTCGATCCCAGTGATCGCGTCGGGTGGCGTCTCTTCACTGGGCGATCTGGAAGCCCTCAAGCAAACGGGTGTGATTGCCGGGGCCATTTCAGGCCGTGCGCTCTATGACGGGGCCATCGACTTGGCCGAGGCCCTCGCTGCGCTCAAAGACTAAAGCGCACTGCATCAAAGGATTGATGCAGCTTTTGCCTGTCACAAGCGTTGGTTATTTGGCGACGCTGTCCGTGAATTTGGCCAATGCACCCGCCATGACCTTGAGATAGGGCGCATCATCCGAAACGCCGCCCAGATGCCCCAACATCTCCTTGGGATCTTCATAGGCGATCATCGTTTTGCCTGTGCCATCATCAAATACGAGGACCTTGAGCGGCAGGAACAGTCCGGATACGGGGTCATCCTGAATGGCTGGCGTGCCAACTTTGGGATTGCCAAAGATCAGCAATTGCGAGTCACCCACATCCGCGTCAACGGATTTCGCGCCTGCGCCATGGTCAACGCGGGCAAATATCTTGAGCCCAGCCCCTTCCATTGCAATTACCAGCGCATCCACTGTTTCAGTTACGCCTTGCGCGCTTTCCTTGCGCAAAATTCCATTGTCCCCAGCCATAGCCACGCCCGTCATCATCCAAATTGTTGCCAGAACCGCTAAAAATCGCATCGCACTCTCCCTTTTTCAACGCCAAGTTGACACGAAGACTGCCCGCTGACCAACCACCTTCTTGTGATCAGCGTTTCGCTGCCACATCAGCCATACGGGCCGGGTTAGGATCTTTGAAAAGGCCAATGGCACCGGAGCATGAAGAAGACAGCGTGCCCCTTTCAACCGGTGCCGATAGGCACTATTGGAGCAGTCATGCTCAAGACCCGTATCATCCCCTGCCTTGATGTTGCCGATGGGCGCGTTGTCAAAGGTGTGAATTTTGTCGATCTGATTGATGCAGGCGATCCTGTGGAAGCAGCACGCGCCTATGATGCTGCCGGTGCGGACGAGTTGTGTTTTCTCGACATTCACGCCACGCATGAAAACCGGGGCACCATGTTCGATCTGGTGCGGCGCACTGCCGAGCAATGTTTCATTCCGCTCACAGTTGGCGGGGGTGTACGCACTGTTGCAGATGTGCGGGCTTTGCTTTTGGCGGGGGCTGACAAGGTGTCATTCAATTCGGCCGCTGTTGCAGATCCTGACGTGTTGGCGCGCGCCGCAGATCAGTTCGGCAGCCAATGCATTGTCTGCGCCATCGACGCCAAGACCGTAAGCCCCGGCAAGTGGGAAATCTTTACGCATGGCGGGCGCAAACCGACTGGCATCGATGCGGTGGAATTTGCATGCACAGCCGCTGCCAAGGGGGCAGGGGAGATTTTGCTGACCTCCATGGACCGCGATGGCACACGGGCTGGTTTCAACCTGCCCCTGACCCGCGCCATTTCTGATGCAGTCAGCATCCCCGTGATTGCCAGCGGTGGCGTCGGTACTCTGGATCACCTTGTGGACGGCGTTATCGAAGGCAGAGCGTCGGCTGTTCTGGCAGCGTCGATATTCCACTTTGGTGATTTCACAATTGGGCAGGCCAAAGCACATATGGCAAATGCCGGTATCCCGATGAGGATGACATGACACTGGATGATCTGTTCACCACGATCCAGACGCGCAAGGGCGCAGACCCTGACAGTTCCTGGACCGCCAAATTGCTGGCAAAAGGGCCCGAGAAATGCGCCGAGAAGTTCGGTGAAGAAGCCGTGGAAGCCATCATCGAAGCCGTCAAAGGCGACAAGGATGCGCTAACGTCAGAAGCCGCCGATGTCTTGTACCACTTGCTGGTGATGCTGGCAGCGCGGGACATCGCACTGGACGACGTGATGAACGAACTCGCGCGCCGTCAGGGCGTTTCCGGCATCGCAGAGAAAGCCGCGCGTTCCTGAATCACCACCGCGTTGCGTTTCTGACAGATGGCAGCACACCTGGCTTCGTTGACGTCCGGCCCTAGCCTAAGGCGTCCACGTCAGGAAATTGCGGATCATGCGCAAGCCGACATCCTGGCTTTTTTCGGGGTGGAATTGCATGCCCAGCATCGTGTCACGCCCAACGACGGCAGTGACATCCCCACCGTAATCCACATGCGCCAGTCGCTGCGATTCAATGGATACATCAAACTGGTAAGAGTGTACGAAATAGGTGTGATCCCCTGATGAGATGCCATCAAAAACCGGGTGCGGGGCATCAAGGACGAGGTTATTCCATCCCATATGCGGCACCTTCAATGCGGCATCACTGGGCGCAATCGGCACAACGGATCCAGCAATCCAGTCAAGGCCCGGCGTGTCCGTGTACTCTCGGCCCATCGTCGCCATCAACTGCATCCCCACACATATCCCGAGGAACGGACGTCCCTTGACTTCAACGGCCTCGCGCAGCGCATCATAAAGTCCACCCGTTCCACGCAGAGCTGCTGCACAAGCCGGAAATGCGCCGTCACCGGGCAGCACAATTCTGTCGGCACGCGCCACGACGTCGGCGTCAGATGTCACCTGAACGGTTCCAGCGTCGGCCTCACGGGCCATCCGCTCAAACGCCTTTTCGGCTGAGTGCAGGTTGCCGCTTTCGTAGTCGATCAGAACCGTCAGGCTCATAGGCTGCCCTTGGTGGAAGGGATTTTGTTGGCCGTGCGCGCATCAACCTCCAATGCCGTGCGCATGGCGCGCGCGACGGATTTAAAGGCCGCCTCGGCAATGTGGTGGCTGTTGAGGCCATGCAGCATGTCGACGTGCAAGGTGATGCCGCCATGGGTCGAAAACGCCTGAAAGAACTCACGCACGAGTTCGGTGTCGAAGGTGCCGATTTTCTGGGTCGGCATGGTTACATTCCACACCAGATAGGGGCGGCCCGACAAATCGAGCGCTGTCCGCACGAGGGCGTCATCCATGGGCAAAAGGCATGATCCGTACCGAACAATGCCGCGCTTGTCGCCAACTGCGGCGCTCAGGGCCTGACCCAGAGCGATCCCCACATCTTCAACAGTGTGGTGATCATCAATGTGCAAATCGCCGCTGCACCGTACCGTCATGTCCATCAGCGCATGGCGCGCCAATTGATCCAGCATGTGGTCAAAAAAGCCCACGCCGGTCTGGTTGTCATATGCACCGGTCCCATCAAGGTTGATCTCAACCGAAATATTGGTCTCGGCAGTGGTCCGGGTGAGGGTCGTGCTGCGCATGCGCGGCCTCCTGCTGGCGTCAATTGCGATCTCTATAGGCGGAGGGGCGCGCGGGGCCAAGGCCTGTGGGCACGCTTGCGCGCAGCGGTGCTGTCATGCCACTACAAGCCGAGAGAAAAACAAACAGGGTGTTCCATGTCGACTTGCGTCTTTGTCCAGATCCGCTGCCGTCCCGGCACCACATACCGCGTCGCCGAAGAGATCGCCCTGCGCGAAATCCACTCGGAACTGTATTCCACATCTGGCGACTTCGACTTGCTGATGAAACTGTACATTCCAGCAAGTGAGGACGTGGGCAAATACATCAATGAACGGCTGTTGGACATTGACGGTTTGGAACGGTCGTTGACCACGATGACGTTCAAGGTGTTCTAAGGGTATCTTGCCTGATCTGCGGGCGGAGTACCTATCGAAACCGCGATTTTCGGTAGTTCGGGATCATCTAGGCCGGAAACAAAAATGCGGCGGCAGGAGAAATCCATGCCACCGCATTTTGGTATGTTGGAGCGGGCGAGGCGATTCGAACGCCCGACCCTAACCTTGGCAAGGTTATGCTCTACCCCTGAGCTACGCCCGCTTCCTTGGGTGAGGTGCAGATACTTACCCCGGGCGCGCCCTGCAAGAGGAAAATCGGACCTCAGCAAAAAAATTGCCCCCGAAGCGACGGAACGGCGCGGGATCTGCGTTAAATTGTTCATGAGACGTTGGCGAAACATCCTTGTGCGCGAAATCAGTGGCCTGACGGCGATCCTGATGATTGGGGCTGCCGTTGCCATGTTCTGCGCGCCTGCGCGCGCCCATGACGGCGCTCATGTACCGAGTATTCTTGAGCGTGTGGACAGCGCCAACCGGGCAGGCAGGTCGGTGGATATCGTTTTGACGCTGACACGCCTGTCCGGTTCACTGATCTTACACACCGTCGACACGCCGGGTGCGGCCAAAGTGGCAGCCGGGCCGGTATTCATACCGTTTGTGTTGGATGTTCCAGTTGTGGCGCAACTTGAATTTGACGAACAGCCACCGGACGTTTTCATGCTTCGCCTCGATTTCGGCGCGATTGGAGAGGGAAGGGTGCACGTGACGTCCACACCCGCACTCAAATGACGACAATTCTGAAAGGGAGAGAACACATGCCGATGACTTTCAGCAGTTTGAAAATCCTGGCCCTCAGCGCGGCGATCATCGCGGCCTTGGTGGTAAAGGCAGAGGCGCAGGCGCAGGTGAGCACACAGACGTTTGTGCCGCATCAGACGGTTGCCGCCACGCCTGCATCCGCGCGTCGCTTAGATACGGAGTTGTCAAAGCGCAAAAGCACGCCAACCGGCGACGTTTCGTCAAAGAAACTCAAGCATCTTGCTCGCAAATCGCCCAAGACTGCTGGCCATCCACGGGTCAAAGGCTGAATACTCTTCCTTGTGCGACAACAGTGCAGGCCTTGGTCAGGCTCTCTGGATCAAATCCCAGCGATGTCCAAACGCATCGTTGAAAACAGCGACAATGCCATAGGGCTCGTGACGTGGCTCTTCTTCGAATGTCACACCGTCGGCAGCACTCAGGCGGGCATGGTCGCGCGTAAAGTCATCTGTTTCCAAGAACAGCCAAACGCGCCCTGCGCCTTGTTGGCCAATCGCGGCCTTTTGGGCAGGCGTGTCTGCACGCGCCAGAACAAAACTTGGACCACCACCGAAAGGGCGCACCTCGACCCATCGTTTGCGCCCCTGATCTTCGTCGGCCATCAGTTCAAACCCCATTTGTCCGCAGTAAAACGCAATACCGGCGTCGTAGTCAGGCACGATCAGGGACAAGGCGGAAAGACGCATGTGGTGGGTTCCTCTGGCGGATGAAAAGGCACGCTATCGGCGCGGCGGCAAGCGATCATCGTGCGCCGCTTTGGGGCGAAACGGAAGACGGTTTGTGTAAAGCGGCCATCGCAGGGCCCGGGCAACCTCAGATCAGCAACACAATTCATCGAGTTCACCCGCTTTGCATCACGGGTGATCGTGCTTGCAGCGGTCCAAAACCGTCTTGTTTCGGGTTCTATGCGCAAGCCCGAACCATTGCCCGCTCCCGCAACTGCCAAACTGGCTCAGAGCGGGAGAGGCGCCATGGGTTACTCCAATTCGACCAACAGATCCTTGGCATCGATCTGACCGCCGGGCGAGACGTGGACCGCTTTGACGACAGCGTCCCGTTCGGCATGGATGCCGGTTTCCATCTTCATGGCCTCGATGGTCAGCAGCAGATCACCCTCGCAAACCTCTTGGCCTGCGGACACGCCAACACTTGCCACAACGCCGGGCATTGGTGCGCCCACATGCGCTGCATTGCCAACTTCAGCCTTGGGGCGGGCAATGGTTTGCGAGGTCACCATACGGTTGGGCACGCGGATGACGCGGGGCTGGCCATTGAGTTCAAAGAACACTTTGGCTTCGCCGTCCTCGTTGGTTTCGCCAACGGCCTGCAAGCGGATCTCAAGTGTTTTTCCAGGGTCGATTTCAGCCGTGATCTCTTCTCCCGGCTCCATGCCGTAAAAGAATGTCTTTGTCGGCAGCACGCGTACGGGTCCGTAGGTGCGATGGCGGCCCATATAATCAAGGAAAACCTTGGGGTACATCAGGTATCCGCTCAGGTCTTCGTCGTCGACGTCCCGCCCTTCGAGTTGTTTGGACAGATCAGCGCGCGTGCTTTCGAGATCGACCGCTGGCACGTCCGCTCCGGGGCGTTTCGTGTTGGGTTTTTCGCCCTTGAGGGCCTTGATCTGGATCCCTGCCGGGAACCCACCGGGAGGCTGACCCAGGTTGCCGCGCATCATGTCCACAACCGAGTCGGGGAAGGCCACGTCCTTGTCCGGGTCCTCGACTTCTTCCCGCGTCAGGTTCTGTGAAACCATCATCAGGGCCATGTCGCCAACCACCTTGGAGCTTGGCGTGACTTTGACGATATCGCCGAACATCTGGTTCACATCCGCATAGGTGCGCGCAACCTCGTGCCAGCGTTCCTCAAGCCCCATGGAGCGGGCCTGCGCCTTGAGGTTTGTAAACTGACCGCCGGGCATTTCGTGCAAGTATACCTCGGAGGAGGGGGCCTGCATGCCGGATTCAAATGCGGCGTAGTGGTCTCGCACGGATTCCCAGTAGTCGGAGATGTCGCGCACGGCATCCATATCGAGGCCGGTATCACGATCCGAGTTCTGCAAAGCGCCAACGACTGTGCCCAGCGTCGCCTGCGAAGTGTTGCCCGAAAGCGCATCCATTGCGCAATCAACAGCGTCCACGCCCGCCTCTGCAGCGGCAAGGATTGTGGCACAGGCGATACCGGCGGTGTCGTGCGTGTGGAAGTGGATGGGCAGTCCAACTTCTTGTTTCAGGGCCTTGACCAGCACACGAGCGGCGGCTGGTTTCAGCAAGCCTGCCATGTCTTTGAGACCAAGCACATGCGCGCCTGCGTCCTTCAGCTGGTTGCCCATGTCCACGTAGTATTTCAGATCATACTTGGCGCGATCGGGGTTCAGGATATCGCCTGTATAACAGATCGTGCCTTCGCAGACCTTGTTCTGCTCTTGCACGGCATCCATGGCGACACGCATGTTCTCCACCCAGTTCAGGCTGTCGAAGACGCGGAACACATCGATGCCGGTGGTCGCGGCGACGCGCACAAATTCCTGCACAACGTTGTCTGGGTAGTTGGTGTAGCCAACGCCATTTGCACCGCGCAGCAACATCTGTGTCATCAGGTTCGGCATCCGCTCGCGCAGATCTCGCAGGCGCTGCCAAGGGCATTCCTGCAAGAACCGGTAGGCGACGTCGAACGTAGCGCCACCCCAGCATTCGACGGAGAACAGCTGCGGCAGGTTCGCCGCATAGGCAGGCGCGACCTTGATCATGTCGTGGCTGCGCATTCGGGTCGCCAAAAGCGATTGGTGCCCGTCACGCATGGTTGTGTCAGTGATCAACAACTGCCGTTGCGATTTCATCCAGTTGGCAACAGCTTGCGGCCCTTTTTGCTCCAGCAGATTGCGGGTGCCCATCTGATGAGAGGGATCGGCCTGCAATTCTGGCGCGCGGGGTGTTTTCAAATCGGCCCGTGGGCGGGGACGATCCTTGACCTCCGGGTGTCCGTTGATGGTGATGTCGGCGATGTAGGTCAGGACCTTGGTGCCGCGATCGCGGCGGCGCTTGAACTGGAACAGGTCCGGCGTCTCGTCGATGAACTTGGTGTGGTAGGTATTGTCGAGAAAGGTCGGATGTTTCAGCAGGTTCTCGACAAATGCAATATTTGTCGAAACACCCCGGATGCGGAATTCACGCAATGCGCGGTCCATGCGCGCGATGGCCATTTGCGGGGTGGGGGCCTTGGCTGTGACCTTGGTCAGCAGCGAGTCGTAATAGCGCGTAATCACTCCACCGGCATAGGCTGTGCCGCCGTCCAGACGGATGCCCATACCTGTCGCCTCACGATATGCGGTGATGCGGCCATAGTCGGGGATAAAGTTGTTCTGGGGGTCTTCGGTGGTGATGCGGGTCTGCAAGGCATGTCCCGTCAGCACAACATCATCTTGCGAAGGCTTGCCAGTGGCTTCGGAAATGGTTTTGCCCTCAGCGATCAGGATCTGCGCCTGCACAATATCGATGCCGGTGACTTCTTCGGTGACGGTGTGTTCGACCTGCACACGCGGGTTCACCTCGATGAAGTAAAATTTACCATCCGCCATATCCATCAGGAATTCGACGGTGCCAGCGCATTCATAATTCACGTGTTTGCAGATCTTGTAGCCAAGTTCGCAGATCTCAGCGCGCTGTGCATCGGTCAGGTAAGGGGCCGGTGCACGTTCGACAACTTTCTGATTGCGGCGCTGAACCGAACAATCCCGTTCGAACAGGTGATACATGCCGCCATGTTTGTCCCCGAGGATCTGCACTTCGACATGGCGCGCCTTGAGGATCATCTTTTCCAGATAACCCTCACCATTGCCAAAGGCCGCTTCAGCCTCGCGGCGCCCCTCAAGGACTTTCTCTTCGACTTCGTCCTCGCCCATGATCGGGCGCATCCCGCGCCCACCGCCGCCCCAGGACGCCTTCAGCATCAGGGGATAGCCGACCTCTTTGGCCTCTTTCTTGATGGCGGCCATGTCGTCGCCAAGCACTTCGGTGGCCGGGATAACCGGCACACCGGCCTCGATCGCGACACGGCGCGCGCTGGCCTTGTCACCAAGGGCGCGCATGGTTTCGGATTTGGGGCCGATAAACGTAATGCCGTTTTTCTCGCAAGCATCCACGAAATCGGGGTTTTCTGACAACAGGCCGTATCCGGGGTGGATCGCGTCCGCGCCACTTTCACGAGCAACGCGGATCATCTCTTCGATGCTGAGATAGGCGGCCACCGGACCCAGACCTTCGCCAATGCGGTATGCTTCGTCCGCTTTGAAACGGTGCAGGCCCAACTTGTCTTCTTCGGCAAAGACGGCGACCGTCTTTTTGCCCATCTCGTTGGCAGCCCGCATGATGCGGATGGCGATTTCGCCGCGGTTGGCAATCAGGATCTTGTTGAATTCGGGCATGGTATGCGTCCCCAGATGACAGCCTTGTTGGCCGTCCTTTTGCAGTTGCAGCATGGTTTATGATGTTTGCGAGGCTCAAACAACACGTAGTTCTGGGTAGGCGGGCAGAGGCGTGCCGCGCGGCAGGTCAGTCGAGTGAGAACGGGGCGGGCACATCACTGAGCGTTGGGCTGCCAAGTTGACCCATATTCGCCTTGAGATCCGCGCTGAGCAAGTGTGCGAGATGTGCTGGCCCCTTTGGCCCAAGGGCCGCCAACGCAAAATGCCATGCGCGCCCAAGCATTACGAAATCCGCGCCGTGTGCCAATGCCCGCAGGATGTCGAGCCCGCCTTCGATACCGGAATCAAAGATCAGGGGCAGGGTTGTTGCGGCCCGAATTCTTGGCAACACCTCAATGGTTGCAGACCCCGCATCAAATTGCCGTCCTGCATGATTTGAGACCCAAAGTGCGTCGACCCCGAGGGTTTGGAGACGCTCCGCATCCTGAGGGCGCTGAATGCCCTTGATGACAAAAGGGCCATCCCACGCATCGCGCAGCCATTTCACATAATCCCAATCCGGAGACGTGCGCAGCAAGTATCCGACATGCGCGTTCACCGGCAGGTTGGCGGTTGCCTTGGTCGCATAGGCGTCCAGCATACGCATATGTGGCATCCCTGAGCGCGCCATGCCCGCGGCCCATGCGGGTCGCAATGCCACTTGCGCCAGCAGCCGCGGGGTCAAGCGCGGCGGATTGGTCAGACCAGAGCGTGTTTGCCGTTCGCGCCGTGACGCCACAGGCACGTCCACCGTCAGCACAAGCGTGGAAAAGCCGGATCTCTTCGCGCGATTAAGCATATCCTGACGAATGGTTTCATCTCTGGGGGGATACATCTGAAACCAGGCATGCGCCCCCAGATCGTCCTTGATGTCCTCTGGCGCCTTTGTCGCCACTGTCGACAAGGTATATGGGATCTCAAGCTGTGCAGCGGCGCGTGCCAGATGATGTTCTGCCTGAGGCCAGATCAATCCCGACATGCCGACCGGCGCAATACCGAAAGGCAGGGGGTATTTGACACCCAGGAATGTGGCGGACAGGTCTACGTCAAATTCGCCGTGCAGCACGGATGGCGTCAGGCCAACTTGGTCCAAGGCACTGCGATTGCGCGCTTTTGTGGCTTCGACACCGGTGCCGCTATCCAGATACTCCCACACAAACTTGGGTATCCGCGTGCGTGCCTTTGCACGTAGATCGGACAGGGCGGGATATTGAGACGTGAGGTCCATGGCGCTGACTATGGCTGGGCACAAGGAGCGGGGCAAGGCGTTGTTTTTGCTGCGGCTCTGCCCCAGTTGATACTGGGCAAAGCACAGAATTTCCCAGAACATCCAAAGCAGAACAACGCACGAACATCTGGCTTTCCCTTTGACGCATGTCAGGCTAGATTAAGGCCATGAGCAGTTTTGACGAAATGGACGCCTTTGAAGGCGCTTCGCTGTCTGCACGCGCCATGGCCGCGCGTCCGCAGCCCTATCTGGATGGGTTGAACCCGGCCCAACGCGAGGCCGTGGAAAAGCTGGATGGTCCGGTGTTGATGTTGGCGGGGGCAGGCACGGGCAAGACCCGGGCGCTGACTGCGCGCATCGTGCATCTGCTCAACACGGGCCGTGCGCGTCCCAACGAAATCCTCGCCGTGACCTTTACCAACAAGGCGGCGCGCGAGATGAAAAACCGCGTTGGGTCGATGTTGGGGCAGTCCATTGAGGGGATGCCGTGGCTGGGCACGTTTCACGCGATCTGCGTCAAGTTGCTGCGCCGCCACGCCGAGCTTGTGGGCTTGAAAAGCAACTTCACCATTCTGGACACCGACGATCAGATCCGTCTGATAAAACAGCTGATCAGAGCGGCAGGCATTGATGACAAACGCTGGCCGGCGCGCCAGTTGGCCAGCATTATCGATGGCTGGAAAAACCGTGCGCTGACCCCCGACAAAATCCCCGCCGCCGATGGCGGCGCTTACAATCACAAAGGTGTGGAGCTTTATGCACAGTATCAGGCCCGCCTGATTGAACTGAATGCGTGTGATTTTGGCGACCTGCTGCTCCACATGGTCACGATCTTTCAAACGCACGAAGACGTGTTGCAGCAATATCAGCGATGGTTCCGGTTTATCCTTGTGGATGAATATCAGGATACAAACGTCGCGCAGTATCTGTGGCTGAGGCTGCTCGCGCAGGGGCATCAGAATATCTGCTGCGTTGGAGATGATGATCAGTCGATCTACGGCTGGCGCGGGGCCGAAGTCGGCAACATCCTGCGCTTTGAAAAGGATTTCCCGGGCGCACATGTGGTGCGGCTGGAACAGAACTACCGCTCGACCCCGCATATTCTGGGCGCTGCGTCAGGCGTCATTGATGGCAACGAAAACCGTTTGGGCAAGACGCTTTGGACAGACAAGGAGAGTGGCGAAAAAGTGCGTCTGATCGGTCACTGGGACGGTGAGGAAGAGGCGCGATGGATCGGAGAAGAGATCGAAGCGGCGCAATCCGGAACCCGTGGCATGGGGCCCCAATCGCTGGAGGACATGGCGATCCTTGTGCGTGCAAGCCACCAGATGCGCGCCTTTGAGGACCGCTTTTTGACCATCGGATTGCCTTACCGTGTCATTGGTGGCCCGCGGTTTTACGAACGCCTCGAGATCCGCGACGCAATGGCATATTTTCGCGTGGTTGTGAGCCCGGATGATGATCTGGCTTTTGAGCGGATTGTGAATACGCCCAAGCGGGGTTTGGGCGACAAGGCCCAACAGACCATCCAGATCACGGCGCGGGCCAACGGTGTATCCTTGGTGGAAGGCGCGCGTCTGGCCGTGGATCAGGGGTTGATCAAGGGCAAGGGTGGCGCGGAATTGCGCACGCTGGTGGAGGGCATCGCGCGGTGGAACAGCAAGTTACGTGGGCCACGCATCGAGGTGGCGGAAGACGACGCGGTTCTGGATGATGGCGTTGTGCCATTGCGCGTCGATTACGGGCCGCCGCCTGTCAGCCACATGGAATTGGCCGAAATCATTCTGGACGAGTCCGGTTACACGGCGCACTGGCAGAATGACAAGACACCCGAGGCGCCGGGGCGGTTGGAGAACCTCAAGGAATTGGTGAAGGCCCTCGAAGCCTTTGAAAACCTGCAGGGTTTTCTGGAGCATGTGTCGCTGGTCATGGACAATGCCAGCGAAGATGCAGAGGCCAAAGTGTCGATCATGACGCTGCATGCGGCCAAGGGATTAGAGTTTCCGCAGGTTTTCTTGCCCGGTTGGGAGGACGGATTGTTCCCTTCTCAGCGTTCCATGGATGAAAGTGGTTTGAAGGGCCTCGAGGAAGAACGCCGCCTTGCATATGTCGGGATTACGCGCGCAGAAGAGTTGTGTACGATCTCATTTGCGGCCAATCGGCGTGTGTTTGGGCAGTGGCAATCTGCACTGCCGTCCCGTTTTATTGATGAGTTGCCCGAAGATCATGTGGATGTACTGACGCCACCGGGCCTTTACGGCGGCGGGTACGGCGCGGCGGCGCCGTCGATGGGGGTGAAATCGACCCTTCATGAAGCTGCGGCGGAAGCCAATGTTTACAACTCACCCGGCTGGAAACGATTGCAGGCCCGTGCCTCAGATCGCCCGATCAGCCAACCCAAGGAAAGCCGAAACACGATCATAGATATGAATGCCGTGTCGAGCTTTGTGATGGGAGAGCGGGTGTTTCACCAAAAGTTTGGATATGGCGCGATCATCGGGATTGAGGGCGACAAGCTCGAGATTGAATTCGAGAAGGCCGGTATCAAGAAAGTTGTGTCGCGCTTTATTTCGGGATGTGACGACATTCCGTTCTGAGCGGATCCAGACATTTTTAGTGTAATGCGTCGCTGTGCGGCTCTGTTTGCCTGACGGCAAATGCGCCCGCCCACCGACCCATACGCATTTTCCTGTGCGAGAAATGAAAAACGGCGACCCCAGGGAGGAGGGGCCGCCGCTCTTTCAACATTTTCGTGGTCAGGGAGGAGGAGGACCACGCCAATGTATCTGTGGTGCACCTGTCTCAGGTGCTGAAGAAAAGGTGCGGCGACACCAGGGAGGAGGTCGGTGCCGCCGCCAATTTCAGATGTTTCAGGGAGGAGGAGAGAAACATCTGATCTCGTTAACTCTTAGTGCGCTTTTGCACTGTGCGCCGATTCCCACGCGATGCGCTTCAGTTCGGAGCGGTGCAGGCCCAGATCGGCCAGTTCGCGGTTTGACAGTGTTTGAAGCTCTGCCAGTGTGTTGCGGTAGCTTGTGCGCATTGCGCGCCGCTCGGCGGCCGCGTTCACGAAGCGAGATACCGTGCCAAGCGTACGCTCAATCAGGTTTCCGCGCCGTGCTACTTCATTGTAATAGGCCATTGTTTTGCCTTTCTACTCGTTCGCTATGCGACCTAACTTAGTCCAATGCTGCATGTGCACAATAGACGCGTAAGCAATGCTGCCATGCAGCAATTGCATGGGGTTTGGGTTGAAAAAGCAACCGTGTTGCCCAAGCTTTCAGCGTTTGCGCCGTTTTTCGCGAGCCGCTCTTGTTCCTGCCCGAAAATCTGCCAGTTAATGCGTCATACTGGCGGAGAAATGGGCATGGCTGTAACGAAAGATGAAGTTGCGCAGGTTCTGGCGCGCATTGCGCTACCTGAAGGCGGCGACCTGATCAGCCGCGATTTGATTCGGGCGCTTCAGGTGGACGGCACGGCCGTTCAGTTTGTGATTGAGGCGCCCAATCCGGATATTGCGTCTCGGATGGAGCCGGTGCGCGCCGCAGCCGAAGCCGCTGTGCGCGCATTGCCGGGCGTTGAGGCCGTTCGCGTGGCATTGACTGCGCACGGCCCCGCGCCGAAGCCTGCTGCACCGCCCAGCCTGAAGGTCGGCGGCCATCCCAAGCCTCAGGACGGGCCGACAAAACCGACGGGCGTCAAACGTATCCTTGCCATTGGGTCGGGCAAGGGGGGGGTGGGCAAATCCACAGTGTCTTCGAACCTTGCTGTCGCTTTGGCACGGGCGGGGCGCAAAGTGGGATTGCTCGATGCTGATATATACGGGCCTTCGCAGCCCCGCATGATGGGGGTTAACAAGCGCCCCGCTTCGCCGGACGGCAAGACCATCATTCCCCTGCACGCGCATGGGGTGACCTTGATGTCCATCGGCTTCATGATGGAAGAAGGCAAGGCCGTGGTGTGGCGTGGCCCCATGCTGATGGGGGCACTGCAACAGATGTTGGGGCAGGTGGAGTGGGGCGAGCTGGATGTGTTGCTTGTCGATTTGCCCCCCGGCACCGGCGATGTGCAACTTACTCTGTGTACGAAGTCGGAGCTGACGGGCGCTATTGTTGTGTCCACACCACAGGACGTTGCGTTGATTGATGCGCGCAAGGCTTTGGATATGTTTACGACCCTCAAGACACCGGTATTGGGCCTGATCGAGAACATGTCGTTGTTTGTGTGCCCGGACTGCGGCGCGGAGCATCAGATTTTTGGGCAGGGTGGGGTGGCCGCCGAGGCCGAAAAAATGGGTGTGCCGTTGTTGGGGGCGCTGCCGATTGATCTGGACACGCGGTTGTCCGGTGACGGGGGCACGCCGATTGCGGCAGGTGACGGTCCGATGGCTCAGGCCTATGCCCGTATCGCCGAAGGGTTGATCAAGGGCGGGATGGCCTAGATCTCGCGTCCTTCGATGAGGGTGCCGTAAAGTGTTGTCAAAACGCTTGCGCTGATCAACGTGAACAGGACCGAGACTGCAACACCAATGCTGCCTGCGACGATGCCGGTTGTGCCGAACAGGGCCGTTTGCAGGAAACCGATCAGGACATTGGCCGCGCCGATTGCAATTGTCAGCTTGAGGATCACGAAGGACACAGCGTCTGTCGCGGCCCAGCTTTCGCCGATGGTGAGTTTCTTGTCGATGCTGCAAGCGGGCAGGATCAAGCTGATCCGCAAGGCCAGCCAACCCAAACAGGCCATCATCAGGACAGATAACGCTTGCGCGAGCAGCACGCTGTTCAGGAGTGTTGCGACCAATCCGATGATAAAGCCAAGTGGGATGGCGGCGATCAGAGTGATCAAGCCGATCAGCAGGCTGCGTCCGAAATAGCCCAGAAGAATGCCAAAGCCGGGTGTGTAGCTATGATGCCCATCGTCAGGGAGCAGCACATATCTGTGCCATGATGTGACCAACAGCATGTAGCCGATCACGAATCCCAAAATACCCAAGAGCGCGAGGCCGAGGTTGTCGGTGGTGAACTTGCGGGCAGCCGCTTCATCGCCTGAGATCATCAAGTCCGCGAAGTTCGGCGCAAAGCTGAGCAGGAGCACAGCAGCGCCTGCGACAACGATCAGCCCTGCAGCCGTTGCACGCAATGTGCCAGCGAAGTCGTGAAACACCATTTTAAGGGCGTGGGACAGGATCGCGGTTGCAGTCGTCATGTGTAGCCTCTTGCGTGTTGGACGCTGAACGCGTTCGTGACGCAGGTCTGGCGGGGGTGCAACCGGAAATTGGCGGGGTAGGGGGCTCGGTTGAGAGTGGCGTATGGGAATTCATGGGCAATTTATGTGAAAAACACTGTGATTCGAATCATTCTGAGCGTTTTTTGGAAGATTTTGACCAATTCGATTGAGAACATAAAAAGAACATGTTTTTGAGTCTGAGTTTGATTGCAAGTTTTTTGGGAATTTATGGGCGATTTTTGATCCGCAGTCGATGATCTATATATTGTGCCCATTTTCGCACGCGCAACACTATGGGCTGACATGGGGGCAGAATTGCCTCTATTTTGTTGGTTTTTGGAATTGCCAAAAAGCCTGTATGCAGCTAATCGCCCTTAAAAAACCATTGCGTACCATGTTTTCCCATCGTATCCCTAGTGCATCAGATGAGAACGAGCCAAGGGGCACCAAACGACCCCGCACAAAACAAAACTCTAGCAGGTTTCATACAGGCACCTCGCTTTCATCAGACCAGAGATCCGGCGCGCGAGCGAGCAGACATCCCCCCAGGTGGCGCGCGCAGCTGGACTTCCCGCTCAGCGGGACGAGGGCGGCGGGTTGATCAGTGGCAGCAGATCAACCCGCCGTTTCCATTTCTACCGCACGGGATTCGGGGCCCGCGCGAACGCAGACGGTAAGGCGCGTAACAGCGCTTGTTTGAAAGGGACGGGCCAAGCAGGTGGCACGCAGGTTCAGAGGCGAAAGCGACCACAAGGTGGACGCGAAAGGCAGGGTGTCTATCCCGGCCTCGTTCCGCCGTGTGATCGAAGCCTGCGATCCCGATTGGACCGAAGGTCTGCCACCCCGCATTATCATCGTTTATGGCGGCGCAACCCGTGACTATCTCGAAGGCTTCACCATCGAGGCCATGGACGAGGTGGATGACAAGATCGCCAAGCGCCCGCGTGGATCGGCACAACGCAAGGCGATGGAGCGGCTTTATTCGGCGCAATCCATCGAGACTGTCGTGGATGACACCGGACGTATCGTGTTGCCCGCCAAGTTGCGCGACAAGATCGGCCTTGATGGCATGGCGCGTTTTGTGTCCTCCGGGGACACGTTCGAAATCTGGAAGCCCGAGGCCTATGACGACTCCATCGCCTCGCTCGATGAGGACGGGTTCGACCCGGACCTTGATCCATCTGCATATCTGGACGGGGACATGGAATAAGATGTCGACCGCGGTGGATATTTAAGATGTCGGCTGGGGGGCCACATATTCCAGTTCTGATTGACGCTATTCTGGAGCGGTGCGCGCCCATTGGTGGCACGTGGCTGGACGGAACCTTTGGCGCTGGCGGGTACACGAGGGCATTGCTTGAGGGTGGGGCGGATCGCGTGATCGCGGTGGATCGCGACCCGCTGGCATTTGATATGGCATCGGACTGGGCGGCGCAGTACGGCGACCGGCTGATCATGCAGCAAGGCGTGTTTTCCAAGCTCGATCAGTATGGCGACGGGCTGGATGGTGTTGTTCTCGATCTGGGTGTCAGTTCCATGCAGCTTGATCTGGCGGAGCGTGGGTTCTCATTCATGAAGGACGGACCGCTTGATATGCGCATGAGCCAGGATGGCCCATCTGCGGCAGATCTGGTCAACGAGGCGGACGAGACGGTGCTGGCCGATATCCTGTTTCAATACGGTGAGGAGCGGGCGTCGCGCCGCATTGCGCACGCGATCATCACGGCGCGCCCGATCACGACAACCTTGGAGTTGGCAGGCGTGATCGAAAAGTGCCTGCCGCGTCCCAAGCCCGGACAGTCGCACCCTGCCACGCGCAGCTTTCAGGCGCTCAGGATTGCCGTGAACAACGAATACGACGAACTTTATCAGGGGCTTATGGCAGCAGAGCGTGCCCTGACACCCGGCGGCAAGCTGGCGGTTGTGACCTTTCATTCGGTCGAGGATCGCATGGTCAAGCGGTTCATGACAGCGCGAGGCGGGCGTCAGTCCAATGCCAACCGCTATGCGCCCGAAACGCAAAGCGCCCCGGCGCAGTTTGAATTGAAGACCCGCAAGGCGATTGGCCCGGATGCGGCTGAACTGGCGGCCAATCCGCGCAGTCGCTCGGCCAAGTTGCGTGTTGCGACACGGACAGACGCGCCTGCTGGACAGATTGATGCGAAATCCATCGGGATGCCGCAGGTACGAGGGCAGATCTAGTGCGCACTATACTCTATATATTGACCACATTGGCTGTGATCGGTCTGGCCTTCTGGGCTTACCGCGAGAACTACGCGACCCAGGAAGCGCTGGCTGAAACCGACAAATTGCACCGCGACATTCGCGCGGCGCACGCGCGTCTGGCCGTGTTGCGCGCCGAATGGGCCTATCTCAATCGCCCCGACCGCCTGCACGACCTCGCGGACATCAACTTTGATCGCCTGGGCCTGCTGCCCTTGCGCCCCGAACAGTTCGGTCGGGTGGATGAGGTCGCCTATCCAGTGCCAGAGCTGTTGCCCATCACGGACGCGGTCGAAGTGTCCGGCACGATTGAAGGGGAAAACCGCCCATGATCCGCACACCTCTACGCCCGCTTGCCCGTATCTTGCCCGCGCGTGACGCTGGCGAAAATCCTGCCGCGATTGAACGCGAGAACTTGCGCACCCGCCACGAGGAAATGCGTGACACGATGCGCACCCGTGCCGAGGGTCGTTTGTTTGTGCTTGGCCTGTTTTTCTTTTGTGCGTTCCTGACGGTTGGTTTCCGCATGGGCGCATTGGCGACGTCTGAGCCTGTCGAGCCGCGTGCCAATGCGGGTGGTGCGGCCATTTCTGCGGCACGTGCTGACATTGTGGACCGGTCAGGCCGACTGTTGGCGACAAATTTCGAAACACACGCGCTTTATGCCCAGCCCCCCCAGATGGTGGACCCTGTGGCCGCCGCCAAAGGGCTTGCTGGCATCTTTCCTGATCTGAAGGAAGAAGACCTGCTCAAGGACTTTACCGGCAAGCGCAAGTTCTTGTGGATCAAGAAGAAAATCAGCCCTGAGCAGTTGCAGGCCGTCCATGAGATCGGCGATCCCGGTCTGCTGTTTGGCCCCCGCGAGATGCGGCTTTACCCAAATGGGTCGCTGGCGGCCCATGTCATGGGCGGTGCGTCCTTTGGCAAGGAGGGCGTCAGCGCCGCCGAAGTGATTGGCGTCGCGGGCGTGGAAAAGCAATTTGATGATTACCTGCGCGATCCTGCCAACGGGCAAAAGCCGCTTGAGTTGTCGCTGGATCTGACCGTGCAGGCGGCCTCTGAGCGTGTGCTTTATGGCGGCATGAAGATCATGAACGCCAAAGGGGCCACGAGCGTCTTGATGGATGTGTACACGGGCGAGGTGATCTCGGTCGTGTCGCTGCCGGACTTTGACCCGAACAACCGCCCGCGCCCCGCGACCGAAGGGGACCAGTCCGACAGCCCATTGTTCAACCGCTCCGTGCAGGGGGTTTACGAACTGGGCTCCACCTTCAAGATTTTCGCGGCAGCGCAGGCGGTGGATCTGGGCCTCGTGTCACCCTCTACGGTGATCGACACATCTGGCCCGATGAAGGTCGGCGGGTTTCGCATCGGCGAATTCCGCAACAAGAATTACGGCAAGCTGAGCGTTGCCGACATCATCGTAAAGTCCTCGAACCGGGGCACCGGGCGGATGGCGTTGCAAATTGGTGTGAAGCGGCAACAGGACTTCCTGCGCTCCCTTGGCTTTTTCGATGCCACCCCGTTCGAGATCGTGGAGGCGAGAACAGGCAAGCCGCTGTTGCCCAAACGCTGGACGGATCTGAGCGCCGTTACCGTGAGCTATGGTCACGGTCTGTCGTCTTCTCCGATGCACCTTGCCGCCGGATATGCAGCGATCGCCAATGGTGGGCACGCCGTGCAGCCAACCATCCTCAAGCAATATGGCACGCGTCTTGGGGATCGGGTCATGAGCGCAAATGCAGCCCGCGCGTCGCGCGAGATGCTGCGCAAGGTTGTGACATCCGGCACCGCCAGCATGGGCGAGGTGCCGGGCTATGCCGTGGGGGGGAAGACGGGCACAGCCGACAAGCCCAAACCCCGTGGTGGGTACTATGACGACAAGGTCATCGCCACCTTTGCCACGATCTTTCCGGCGCACGACCCGCGCTATGTTCTGGTGGTCACGCTGGACGAACCGGTCGAGACTTCCGGCGACAAACCACGTCGCACAGCGGGTTGGACAGCCGTTCCCGTGGCGGCCGAAATGATTGGGCGCATTGCGCCGCTCCTGGGCTTGCGTCCCGGCGTTGAACCGGCAGTTCTTGCTGATATAACGCACACCAGCAGCAACTGAGGTGCGTCTCGCACCCGAGCCAAAAGGCCTGATATGGGTGAGCAGTCACGTTCGTTAACCGCGTTGGGTCTGAATGCGCGCGCAGGGATCAACCCGGACATTACCGGCATTGCGGTAGACAGCCGCGAGGTCAAAGAGGGCTTTTTGTTTGCCGCCATGCCCGGCGCACGCGTGCATGGGGCGGAGTTCATCGAATTTGCCGTGCGGATGGGGGCGGTTGCGGTTCTGACGGACGCGGAAGGCGCCGACATTGCGGCCCCGCATCTGGATGGCATTGCAGTTGTCCTCACCGACGATCCACGCGGAGCCCTGTCGCGCACGGCTGCTTTGTGGTTTGGGGCGCAACCCGAAGTGATGGTGGCCGTCACAGGCACCAACGGCAAAACGTCCGTGTCGACCTTTGTGCGCCAGATCTGGCTGGAAATGGATTTGCCTGCGGTCAATCTGGGAACGACCGGCGTTGAGGGCGCATGGAGCGCGCCGCTGGCCCACACCACGCCAGAGCCGATCACCCTGCACCGTACCTTGGCGGCTGCGCGCGCGGCCGGGATCACCCATGCCGCGATGGAAGCGTCGTCGCACGGGCTGGATCAGCGTCGTCTGGACGGGGTCACGCTGCGCGCCGCCGGGTTTACCAATTTCACGCAGGATCACCTGGATTATCACCACACATTCGAGGCCTATTTTGATGCCAAGGCCGGTCTGTTTGCGCGTGTGTTGCCCGAAGACGGCGTCGCCGTTGTCAACGTCGATGATGCGCGCGGTGTTGATATGGCCGCTATTGCCGAGGCGCGGGGGCAACGTGTTCTTTGCGTCGGGAGGAGTGGCGGACATCTCCAATTGACGGCGCATCGCTACGACGCGACTGGCCAGGACGTGAGATTCGAATACGAAGGGCGGGCTTATGGTGCGCGGTTGTCCCTGATCGGGGGATTTCAGGCGGATAACATCATGCTGGCCTGTGGATTGGTGATCGCCTGTGGCGCAGACCCGGCACGTGTCTTTGATACACTGCCCCATCTGGGCACGGTGCGCGGGCGCATGGAATTGGCCGCAACGCGCGAAAATGGTGCGGCGGTTTTTGTGGATTACGCACACACCCCGGATGCAGTGGCAACGGCGCTTCAGGCGATGCGCCCCCATGTGATGGGGCGGTTGATTGCCATTGTCGGGGCAGGCGGAGATCGCGATGCAGGCAAACGCCCCCTGATGGGGCAGGCCGCGCGCGACCACGCTGACGTTGTCTTTGTCACAGACGACAATCCCCGTTCAGAGGACCCGGCGTCGATCCGGGCGGCGGTGATGGCAGGGTGCCCTGAGGCTACAGAGGTTGCAGACCGCGCCGAAGCGATCTTGCGCGCCGTTGATGCGCTTGGGCCGGGAGATGCACTGCTCATCGCGGGCAAAGGCCATGAAAGCGGACAGATCGTTGGTGACGACGTGCTGCCTTTCGACGACGTCGAGCAGGCCAGCGTGGCCGTGGCTGCATTGGAAGGGAAAATCACATGACACTTTGGACATCTGATGCCGCTGCAGCCGCAACCGGTGGGCGTGCAACACGCACATGGTCGGCCACGGGCGTGTCCATCGACACCCGCTCGCTTCAGCAGGGTGATTTGTTTGTGGCGCTGAAAGCCGCGCGGGATGGTCATGATTTTGTGGCTCAGGCGTTGGACGCTGGTGCCTCGGCGGCGCTTGTGTCGCGTGTGCCCGAGGGCGTGGCGGAGGATGCACCGCTATTGATAGTGGACGATGTCCTTCATGGGCTTGAAGCACTTGGTCGCGCAGCACGGGAGCGCACCGAGGCACAGGTGGTGGCCATCACCGGCTCTGTCGGCAAAACCTCGACCAAGGAAATGATGCGCGCAATGCTGAGCGATCAGGGGCGCACACATGCCTCCGTCGCAAGCTACAACAACCATTGGGGCGTGCCGCTGACATTGGCACGCATGCCCCAAGACACCGAATTCGCCGTCATCGAAATTGGCATGAATCACCCCGGAGAGATTGCGCCCTTGGCACGCATGGCGCGACCCCACGTGGCCATGATCACCACCGTGGCGGCCGCGCATCTGGAAGCGTTTGAGAATATCGAAGGTATTGCGCTTGAAAAGGCGGCGATCCTTGAGGGCCTCGAATATGGCGGCACCGCAGTGCTGAACAACGATTGCTCGACGGCTGCCATTCTGCAGGCCAAGGCGCATGACGTAAAGCGGCGCGACATTGGCTTTGGCGAGCATGGTTTTGATTTCAAAATGGTTTCCGTGGATGTCCAGCGCGAGGCAACAGTTGTACAGGCGCAGGCACATGACCAACCTCTTTTGTTCAAGATCGCAGCCGTGGGCAAGCATTATGCGATGAACGGGCTGGGTGCCTTGGCCGCCGTCGAAGCACTTGGGGCAGATCTGGCCCTTGCGGCACAGTCACTTGGGCGATGGTCACCCTATCAGGGGCGCGGCGCGCGCGAGGTGATCGTGCTGGATCCGGTCGAGACCCACATGACGCTCGAGTTGATCGACGATAGCTACAACGCCAATCCAACCTCTATGGCGGCGGCTTTGGACGTTTTGGCCGCAGCGGAAGTGACCCATGACATCGGGCGGGTCAGTAAGGGGCGCCGGATCGCTTTTGTGGGTGATATGAAGGAGTTGGGAGATCAAGCTCAAATCATGCATCGCGACATTGCCGACCTTGATGCGGTGCAATCCATTGATGTGATCCATTGCGTCGGGCCGCTGATGAAGGAATTGCACGCAGCGCTGCCAGCGGAAAAACAAGGGCTGTGGTGCGAGACCGCAGAGGAAATGGCGCAACTCGTACCGCGGCGTTTGGACAGTGGAGATGTGGTGCTGGCCAAGGGCTCGCTCAGCATGAAACTGGCCCTAATCGTTGACGCGATACGGAAAATGGGCCATCGGGTAGACAAGGGTGAATACCCACAAGATAATGCGTAGGGACAGGCACATATGCTCTATTGGTTGACGGAACTTTCGGACGGGGGCGACTTCTTCAACCTGTTTCGCTACATCACGTTTCGTGCTGGGGGTGCCTTTCTTACGGCCCTGATTTTCGGCTTTCTGTTTGGGCGACCTCTGATTGCGGTGCTCCGGCGCCGGCAGGGCAAGGGGCAACCGATCCGAGATGACGGTCCCGAAGGCCATTTCGTAAAGGCCGGCACACCCACGATGGGCGGGTTGCTGATTGTTGGCGCGCTTGCCACATCTACGCTGCTCTGGGCGCGGTGGGACAATCCGTTTGTGTGGATCGTGCTGGGTGTCACGCTGTCCTTTGCGCTGATCGGTTTTGCGGATGATTACGCCAAGGTATCCAAACAAACGACCGCTGGCGTGTCGGGCAAAGTGCGACTTTTGCTCGGATTTGCGATTGCGGGGATCGCAGCCTATTTCGCCACGATCAACCACCCGGACGCATTGCAAAATCAACTGGCTGTGCCGGTGTTCAAGGACCTGCTGATTAATTTGGGCATCCTGTTCATTCCCTTTTCGATCATCGTGATTGTTGGGGCGGCCAACGCCGTGAACCTGACCGATGGTCTGGATGGGTTAGCGATCATGCCGGTGATGATTGCCGGAGGCACGCTCGGGGTTATCGCCTATGCCGTTGGGCGGGTCGACTTCACCGAATATCTGGATGTGCATTACGTGCCTGGCACAGGGGAATTGTTGATCTTTACAGCGGCTCTTTTTGGCGGCGGGCTTGGCTTTCTGTGGTACAACGCGCCACCTGCTGCGGTGTTCATGGGCGATACGGGGTCATTGGCTCTGGGCGGTGCTTTGGGCGCTATTGCGGTGGTCACCAAACACGAGCTTGTTCTGGCCATTGTCGGCGGACTGTTTGTCGTCGAGGCACTCAGCGTGATCATCCAGGTGCTGTATTTCAAACGGACCGGCAAACGGGTGTTTTTGATGGCACCGATCCATCACCACTACGAGAAAAAGGGTTGGGCGGAACCTCAGATCGTGATCCGCTTCTGGATCATCTCGCTGATCCTCGCGATGATTGGGCTTGCCACGCTGAAGGTGCGGTAGATGGCGCGCGCTCTGGTCACCGGGGGCAATCGCGGCATCGGATTTGCGATTGCGCAAGGGCTTGTTGCGCGCGGTGTGGATGTGGTGATCGGTGCGCGCGATGCCGATGAAGGCCAATTGGCTGCGCAGGAATTGAACTGCGCGTCGGTGACTCTGGATCTCGAAAATCCCAACGGGTTTGAGGGCGCGATGGATGTCGCGGGACCGATCGATATACTGATCAACAACGCCGGAGTTTTGATCGAAGACAGCATGATCACCAATCCCGATGGGCTGCGCCGCTCGATGCAGGTGATGTTTCACGCGCCGTTTGATCTGATCTGTCTGGTGCTGCCGCATATGACGGCCCAGGGGCAGGGGCGGATCATCAACGTCAGTTCTGGCTGGGGCGCATATGAAGAAGGTATGGAGGGGCCCGGCGGGTATGGCGTTGCCAAGGCCGCTTTGAATGCACTGAGCTACGCGTTGCCGCGCGACTTGCCGCAGGGTGTGCAGATAAACGCGATGTGCCCCGGCTGGGTTCACACGCGCATGGGTGGCCAGGCCGCTCCGCGCACGCCCGAGCAGGGCGCAGATACTGCGATCTGGCTGGCCTTGGACGCGCCTGCTTCACTCACAGGGAAATTCTTTCGCGACCGACAGGAGAAGCCGTGGTGACTGTGTCTGTGTTGATCCGAGGCGCCAGTCGGTGGCAGGTGTCTGCCTGCGCAATGTTCTGCAAAAAAGGTGCAAACCAATGATCCCTGTACGAGGTCTTTCCGGGGCCAAAGTCGCCGTTCTGGGCCTTGGCCGGTCCGGGCTGTCTGCCGCGCGTGCGCTGGCGGAAGGGCAATCGACGCCAATCTGTTGGGATGACAACCCCGAGGCACGCGCACGCGCCGAAGCAGAAGGCTTTGCCTGTCTGGATCTCAAGAAACACGGTGCCTTTGATGATATCGCCCGCCTTATTGTGAGCCCGGGTATTCCGCATCTGTATCCCGCGCCGAACCCCGTTGTGGCGGCTGCGTTGGCAGCAGGGGTGCCCGTCGACAATGACATCGGGCTGTTTTTTCAATCCTTTGCGACCCAAGAGTGGAGTGCGTTTGACACAACCCCGCGAGTGATTGCAGTGACGGGTTCGAATGGAAAATCCACGACTTCTGCGCTGATCCATCACATCATGGAAAGCGCCGGGCGGCCTTGCCAGCTGGCCGGGAATATCGGGCGCGGTGTACTTGATATCGACACCCCTCATGACGGAGAGATCGTCGTGCTGGAGCTGTCCAGCTACCAAACCGATCTGGCGCGCAGTCTGACCCCGGATGTTGCGGTGTTCACGAACCTGACCCCCGATCACCTTGACCGTCATGCCGGTATGGGCGGTTATTTTGCTGCGAAACGCCGGTTGTTTGCAGAAGGTGGCCCCGATCGTGCCGTCATCGGAGTGGACGAAAACGAGGGGCTCTATCTGGCGGGACAACTGAGCGAAGGCGCATCGGATGATCGCGTGATCCGGGTCTCGGTGCAAGGAAAGCTGTCCGGCCCCGGCTGGTGTGTCTTTGCGCGCAAAGGGTTCCTCGTTGAACAGCGCAAGGGGCGGCAGGTTGCGTCCATCGATCTGCGCAACGTGTCGGGATTGCCCGGTGCGCACAACCATCAAAACGCCTGTGCAGCCTATGCGGCGTCCCGCGCTGTTGGAGTGGCCCCCAAAGTGATCGAAGCGGCCTTTCACAGCTTTGCCGGATTGCCCCATCGCAGCCAACTGATAGGTGAACATGACGGCATTCGGTTTGTGAATGACAGCAAGGCAACAAATGTCGACAGCGCGGCCAAGGCTTTGGCTGCCTTTGACAACATCCGCTGGATCTGTGGCGGGTTGCAGAAAGAGGGTGGCCTGGAGGCCGTCAACGCTGCCGCAGCCAAGGTCAGGAAAGCTTATGTGATCGGGCGGGAGGCGGCGAACTTTGCGATGCAGCTGGACGTCGATGCGCAAGTGTGCGGCACCATGCAGGCCGCTGTAGAAGCGGCTGTCTCGGATGCCGAGGCCGGAGATGTCGTGCTATTGGCTCCAGCCGCGGCGAGTTTCGATCAATATGACAGCTTTGAGCGGCGCGGCGAGGACTTTGCCGCCGCGGTCGCGCGCCATATCAAATCTGCTCAACAGTGATGCCATCCCCGACGTAAAACGCGATGTGGTCCTTGATGCGGGCCATGTCCTCCAACGGGGTTTCATAGCTCCACGCAGCGTCCTGCAATGTGGTCGACTTGGTCACGACGGAAAAATAACTGGCATCCCCCTTGTGCGGGCAATGTGTTGATTTTTCACTGCTGTCCAGAAATGCCATCGCAATGTCATTGCGCGGGAAATAAATGACCGGGCTGTAAGACCCTTCGCTAAGTTCCAGCGCATCGTTGCTTTCGCCCAGAACAGCGCCGCCAGCGCGGACAGTCCATGTGCCGGGGGCTTTACGAATAGTGATATGATCGGCCATGACCGGTCCTTTCCTGCAGGAGTATGCGGGTGATGAAAGCGAGGTGTAACAGATACTTGGCCCCGCGACCAGTGCGCAAACCCAACCTAAACGCGAAGGGCCGCGACCTGTTTACCCAGACCGTTTCACAGGGGCGCCGTTGCCGTGTCCAACCACGCGCGCGCGGCATCAGAAACGCGCGGTCCGATCTTTTCCCGGGTCTCGGCGTGATAGCTGTTGAGCCAATCGCGTGTCGGGGTGTCCAGCATCTCAGGCACGATCAGTCGCCGGTCAATGGGCGCAAAAGTCAGGGTGCGCCAATTGAGCATGGCGCGGTGCGCATCCCCGTCTTCGGGCGCTGTGGCCGTGGTCACGACCAGTAGGTTTTCGATGCGAATGCCAAACGCGCCTTCACGGTAATATCCCGGCTCATTTGACAGGATCATGCCCGGTTCCAGCGGCACGGTGCTGACCCGGCTGAGCCGCTGCGGCCCCTCATGCACGGACAGATACGCCCCGACACCGTGGCCCAGCCCGTGATCAAAGTCCTGATGGGCATACCAAAGCGGTGCCCGGCCAATCGCCTCGATATCGCGACCGGACAGACCAACGGGCCAGCGCAGGCGTGACATGCCGATCATGCCCATCAACACCCGCGTAAAGGCTGCCTGTGCCTCGGGCGCCGGAGTGCCGATGGCAATGGTGCGGGTAATGTCGGTTGTGCCATCCAGATATTGCCCGCCACTGTCCAGAACCAGCAACTGGCCCTCTTCCAACGGGCTGTCGGTCTCTTCCGTGACACGGTAGTGCATGATGGCCCCGTTTGGCCCGGTTCCGGCAATCGTCTCAAAGCTGATGTCCTGCAGCGCATTGTCCCGCCGCCGCAATGCCTCAAGCTGGCTGACCACCTGGGTTTCGTGCAACGTCCCGACAGGTTGCGCGTCAAGCCAAGCCAGCAACTCGACCACTGCCGCGCCATCGCGCAGATGCGCCTCGGCGGAGCCCTCGATTTCGGCCGAATTCTTGCAGGCCTTGGGCAAGGCACAGGGATCGTCACCCCACTGAACGCGATCACCCAACGTGTCCGCAACGCTGACCGGGGCTGACGATTTGTCGACCAGTACTGGCCCCGTCAAATCGGCAAGCGCGCTGAGAAAGGCATCTGTCGAGTGGCAGCGCACGTCCGGGCCAAGGTGTTCTGTCACATCCGTCAGTTTGTCAGGATCGATGAACAAATCGACGCTGCCATCCTGATGCAGAATGCCAAAGCCCTGAACAATCGGATTGCGCGGGATGTCGGCCCCCCGGATGTTAAGAAGCCAGCATAGGCTGTCAGGCAGGGTGATGACGGCGCATCGCGCTCCGGTTTGCGCAATGGTTTGCGCGAGCCGTGCGCGTTTCTCGGCGTGGCTTTCGCCTGCGAATTCGAGGGGATGCACCTTGGCCGGTTCAGCGGCCGGGCCGGGCTGATCGTTCCAGATACGGTCCACAAGATTGGCGCAGGGCGTCAGTGCGACTCCTGTGCCTTTCAACGCCTTTTCGGCCTGCATGATCTGCGCAGGCGTGTGAAGCCATGGATCAAAACCGACAGTTCCACCATTCGGCAACTGCTCTTTGAGCCAATCGGCAAGGGACACATCCGGCCACGGGACGGGGGTGTAATCGTCGGCCACCTGCGCTTTGACCTGCGTGCGGTAACGCCCATCTATGAACACCCCGGCAATGTTGCGCAGCACGACACAAAAACCGGCAGAGCCCGTAAACCCCGTCAGCCATGACAACCGTTCATCTCGTGCGGATACATATTCGCCCTGATGGGCATCGGCGCGCGGCACAAGGAATCCGTCAATGCCCTCGGCTTCCAATTCAATACGCAAAGCCGCCAGCCGTGGAGGTCCCTGTTCAGGTCGGGCCGTGACTTCAAAAGACTGGAGCATTTTAAACCCTTTATTCTGGACCTTTGAGGAAATGTGCAGGCACTGCCCTAGTCAACCATACCTGATTGTCAGAGAGATAAAACACATGCCCTGCAGAGTGCATATCGCCTGCAAGAATGGGCAGGATTGCTGGCTTGCCGTGCCGCATTCCGACCTTGCGAGCCGTTTCAGCGTCAGATGACAGATGAACATACTGGCGCGACATTGGCTTCAGGCCTTCGTCCCTAATTGCCGTTGCCGTCAAAGTCGCGGTGCCATGGAACAGCACCTCCGGCGGTTTGCGCGCAACCAACCCGACATCAACTTCAATCGAATGGCCCTGATTGGCCCGCACCCTACGACCATCTTCAGAGAGCGCGAAGCGTTGCTTGTCACTCTGTTCGACAATGCGGCGCAGTGCCTGTGCACTCAAAACACCGTCCGACGCAGACACAAGGGTTTCAATTTCCACCCAGCCAAACGGATCGGGCGCAATGCCGATGTCTGGTGGCGCGTGGCGCAAAACAAGGCTCATGAACTTGCTTGCCCGCTTGTCATCTGAAGATGTCATCGTGCGTGCAATACCTGCGGTCAACTGGCCCGTTTCATACCCATTAGGCGCGCGCGCGCCCGTGGATCACTGTCAAAGAGGGCAGCAAGCTGTTCTGTCATTGCACCTGCCAGCTGTTCGACATCCGTGATTGTCACGGCACGGTCGTAATAGCGCGTCACATCGTGTCCGATGCCAATGGCCAGCAACTCGACAGCGCGCTTGCGTTCGACCATGGCGATGACGTCGCGCAGGTGCTTTTCCAGATAGTTGGCGGGGTTCACGGACAGGGTCGAATCGTCCACCGGCGCACCATCTGAAATCACCATCAGGATCTTGCGCGCCTCCAGGCGGCCCACCATCCGCCGGTGCGCCCATTCCAGCGCCTCGCCGTCGATGTTTTCCTTCAGCAGCCCTTCTTTCATCATCAAGCCGAGATTGGGGCGTGTACGCCGCCATGGTGCATCCGCAGACTTGTAAATGATGTGGCGCAGATCGTTCAGGCGCCCCGGTTGTGTGGGACGGCCTTCGTTCAGCCATGCCTCGCGCGCCAGCCCGCCTTTCCATGCCCGTGTGGTGAACCCAAGGATTTCGACTTTGACGTTGCACCGCTCCAACGTGCGCGCCAGAACGTCAGCGCAGATGGCCGCAATGGAAATCGGACGCCCGCGCATAGAACCGGAGTTGTCGAGCAGCAGCGTCACGCAGGTGTCGCGGAATTCTGTGTCTTTCTCGACCTTGAACGACAATGGCGTCGTGGGGTTTGCCACGATCCGCGCAAGGCGGCCCGCATCCAGCGTGCCTTCCTCCAGATCGAATTCCCAAGACCGGTTCTGCTGGGCCTGAAGGCGGCGTTGCAACTTGTTGGCCAGACGGCTCACAGCGCCCTTCAAAGGTTCAAGCTGCTGGTCAAGATAGGCGCGCAAGCGTTCCAACTCGACCGGTTCGGCCAAATCTTCGGCGGCAATCTCTTCGTCATGCGTGTCGAGGTAGACCATATAGTCGGGATCTGCCTCGGATACGGGCTGCGGGGCAGGGGGTTCAAGCGGAGCCTCACCCTCGGGCATTTCTGCCTCTTCACCCAGCTCCTGATCGGCCATGTCATCCATGGACACTTGTGCCTGCGAGGCGTCCTGTTGTTCCTCTTGCGAGGATTCCGGTGTGCCTTCGGCGTTCTCGTCGTCTTGATCGTCCTGACCTGTGGAATCGGGATCCTGATCCTCGTCCTCGCCCTCTTCGGCCTCGTTTTCCTGATCCTCGTCCAGTTGATCCGGGTCGTCGCCCAGCTGATCGCCGTAACCCAGATCGGTGATCACGCGCCGTGCAAAGCGGGCAAAGGCGGCCTGATCGTCCAGAATTTCGTTGAGATCCTCAAGGGTGCCACCGGCCTGATCCTCGATGAACCCACGCCACAATTCCATGGCGTTCTGCGCGCCAGCGGGTAAATCCCGGCCCGTTGCCAGATGACGCACAAGATAGCCCGCAGCAGCCGATAACGGCACATCGGAGGCTTGCTTGCACTGATCATAGCCCCGGCGCATCGCGTCATTGGCAATCTTGGCGTCAATGTTGCCAGCGGTGCCGGGCATGTCGCGGGCGCCCATCGCCTCGCAGCGGGCCGTCTCCATCGCCTCATAGAGATCACGTGCCATGTCGCCCTGGGGCGAATAGCGCGCGTGGGTCTGGCCATTGTGATAGCGGCGATGTAGGGCCAAGGCGTCTGCCGTACCGCGCGCCAACATGACCTCTTCACGCGTCATGCGACGGCTGACCTGAGGCAACCGCATCGCATCGCCAGACACGCCCGAGGGGTCGACGGAATAGCTGACGTTCAACTCAGGGTCATTGGCCATGACCTTGGTGGCCTCGGCGAGGGCCTTTTTGAACGGATCGGCGGGGTTGTCGTTGTTTGCGCTCATGCGGAACCGCCTAAGGAGTGATTGGACAGTTTTGCCCTGCCGGTCGCGAGATCGACCAGTACTGTCACATGAATATCAAGTGCATCGATAACTTTATACCCCACGTCGGGCCCATCAAAGGCGAGGTTAAGGTCTGTACCGGCGAGAACAACGGCTTGCGCGCCTTTAGCGATCAGTTTGCGCCCTTCTTCAAAGAAGTAATTGCGCTGAGTGTCATTGCACGCGCCAACAACAGCCATGTCTGTATATGCTTGGCCCACATCTTCGACATCGTCGGGAACAACTGCATTCGTGTGCTCGAGCTGATCGTATAGCTTCGTACGCATGACAACTCCCGTGCCCAGTAGACCAACGGTTTGGATGCCTTGCGACACAAAAAAGGCATCCACGGGGGCCACGGCGCTGACAATCGGGAGGCTGGAGAGCGGCACAGTTTCTTCCAGACAGAAGTGTCCGCCCAGAGACGTAATGGCAACACAGTCCGCCCCCGCAGCTTTCAACCTGTCTATCAAACCTGCATAGACTTTGGCTTGGGCGTCTGCATTTCGCGACGTATTGTTATGCAGCAGGGTATCAACATCCGCATTGACGATGGTCAACTCAAGTTGATGACCCTCTTGACGCATCGCAGAGGTCAAGCGCTGATAGTAAGATATTGTTGCGGCAGGACCAATGCCTCCGATTAGGCCAATATGCATCCTGTCTACGCGCCTCACCCCAAGCTCACACTTGCCGCCGACTCTGGCAGTTCTTCGTCGAACAGACGCTGATAGAACTCGGCGACCGTCTGGCGCTCAAGTTCATCGCATTTGTTCAGGAAGGACAGGCGGAACGCATAGCCTACGTTGCGGAAGATCTCGGCGTTTTGCGCCCATGCGATAACCGTCCGAGGCGACATCACGGTGGAGAGGTCACCGTTCATGAACGCTGTGCGCGTCAGGTCCGCGACGGTCACCATCTGCTTGACGGTCTTGCGCCCCTCAGCCGTGTTGTAATGAGGGTTCTTGGACAGCACGATCGCCGTTTCGGCATCTATGCTCAGATAGTTCAACGTCGCGACCAGTGACCAACGGTCCATCTGGCCTTGGTTGATCTGCTGCGTGCCATGGTAAAGGCCGGTTGTATCGCCAAGACCAACCGTGTTGGCCGTCGCAAAGATGCGGAAATAGGGGTGAGGCTCGATCACCTGATTCTGATCGAGCAGCGTCAACTTGCCGTCAACTTCAAGCACGCGCTGGATCACGAACATCACGTCGGCGCGGCCCGCATCATATTCGTCGAATACAATCGCTGTTGGCGTACGCAGCGCCCAAGGTAAGATTCCTTCTTGGAAGTCAGTGACTTGCTTGCCATCTTTCAACTTGATGGCATCCTTGCCGATCAGATCAATCCGCGAGATGTGGCTATCAAGGTTCACGCGTACCGTTGGCCAGTTTAGGCGTGCAGCGACCTGTTCGATGTGCGTCGACTTGCCCGTCCCGTGATAGCCCTGGATCATCACACGGCGGTTGTGGTTGAACCCGGCAAGGATCGCCAAAGTGGTGTCGGGATCGAACTTGTAGGTACTGTCCAGCTCGGGCACGCGGTCGGTGTTGTCGGCAAAACCTTTAACAACCATATCCGTGTCGATTCCAAATACCTCGCGGACAGAGATCTCTTCGCTTGGTTTTGCATTGATATCCATGCTGCCGTCCGCCATCTCGCCGTCCCTTCAAAAGCATAAAACGCGCCCACAATTGGCGCGCCGTTCGTGGTGCAACATATAGCGGGAAAGGGCAAGGGGAAGGGGCCGGTCTTGGCCGCACAATTTGCACGTTGACTGCACAAGTGTCTTCAAGCGTTTGCACATAACTCGGAGAAGGTCGTGCCATCGCAACAAATGGACAATGCCATGACGATTTTTGAGACGTTTTCACCCCGCGCACATGCTGCCATTCTGACCGGACTCGCCGGAGGTGCCGTGGCACAGGCCATGTGTGTCTGGGGCGGCACTCTGGCCCGCTTCCTGCCGCCTGCAACTCTCATGATGCTGGGAGGGTCTGGCGGTGCCGCATGCGCTGGTATGATATGCGCAGGTGTCATTGGCCGCCCGGGATGGCTTGGCACACTGGTTGCTGTGCTGCTATGGCCATTAGTCACAGCACTGGGCGCTATATTAGGAGCGCTCCCCTTTGGGCTGATAGACCAACACACGCATCGCGGCATGCTCTCATCGCTACTGTCGGCCGCCGAAGAGGCCGCGCCCTTGGGGTTGCTCGCCGTGGCAGACGGCATTGTGACAAGCCCCGCAGTTGCAGGTATCTGGATCGTGTCAGCCTTGGCTGTGCACGCAGCTGTCAAACAGCAACGCGCCGTAACTACTTGAAGTTACGGCTGTCCTTGATCTGATCCCATGCCCAGACAACCTCTTGCAGTTGTTCTTCCTGCGATCGGTCGCCGCCATTCATGTCGGGGTGCAACACTTTGATCAGGGCCTTGTAGGACTTGCGCACTTCGGCCTTTGTTGCATCCGCCTTGGCGTCGAGGATTTCGATCGCGCGCTTTTCGGTCGGGGGCAGGCGGCGGGCGGACGCGCTGCCGCCGCGACCGGGGTTTTGGGTCGCATTCTTGCCCAGCACCTGATGCGGATCTTCAATGCCCAAGCGCGCCCATGCGCGCGCTTCGGGGTCGGTCATCGGCTTGGTTGCACGCTCCCAGACCTTGTCCTTGGACTGCTGCGCGTTGATCTCCGCCTCGGTCGTGCCGTCAAAGAAATTCCACTTGGTGTTGTACTCGCGCACGTGCTGCTGACAGAACCAGAAAAAATCATCGAGCACATCTGGTGCTTTGGGCGCGCGAAACTTGCCAGCTTCGGAGCAGCCGTCGTGGTCGCACACGCGTGTTGATGTCTCTGATGCGCCCGACATGCCGCGTCGTCCGCGCGGATTTTTCTTCTTGGCTGAAGAGACGGACATATCAAAACCGAAGGGATCACTTTTAGGCATGGGTTCCGTCCTTTTCGACTCAGGCCGCTAAGTTTACGGTGTAGGCGCAGAGATTGAAGGGGGTGCGAGAAAAAAATGTCTGAAATCGGCACAAAAAGGCAGAAGATCGAAGATGCGCTGCGCGACGGATTTGAAGTGCGAGAGATTGAAGTGGTGGACGACAGCGCGTCACATGCCGGACATGTAGGCGCTCCTGCTGCAGGTGAAAGTCACTTTAATGTCCGCTTGCGCAGCGATGATTTTCAAGGGAAAACCCGGATCGCGCGCCACAGAATGGTACATGCCGCACTGGGTGCTTCGCTGATGGAGAGCATCCACGCCCTTGCGCTTGATCTGGACGCTTAGCGGGGATTACGACTTGGTGGCTGCGTCGCTGCGCCGCGACGCCAATTTGCGCAGCGATGCGGTCATGCCTGCGACATCGGATGTTCCTTCGACGCCGTTGTCGGGCAGCATCTGCTTTGCGCCTTCGCCGGGCACAAAGTTCGCGTCAACGCCCGTATCCTGCGCGATAGTGGGTTCTTCGGCGTTGTCAGCATCCGTGGTGGTGTCACTTTCGGAAGTGTCTGACGCGGCGCTTGCCGTATGTTCTGCCGATTGATCCACACGATCTGCGGCGCTCGACGGGGAAACAGGCTGTGCAACAACCTCAGGTGCTGGCAGCAATTCGGGTTCGAATGCGTCCATTGCAGCAACAAGGGCGCGGCGGAACACCATTACATTGCGCCATTCGGTTGTGCTCCCGGTCAGTCCACTGCGCTCGATTGATGGAAGGGTTTCGGCGCGCTGGAATTCCCAACCCTCCTGACCCATCGTGTTCATCAGGGTTTCAAGGGCATGGGCAAACCGCGCTTCCGCGCCTTTGATCCCTTTGCCCTTCACCCCTTTTGTGGGGGCGGGCACGACTTTATATTCCCAACCGGACATGGGCCACCTTTCACGCTGTCTGACGCGCCCTATAGCGGGGCGGATGGCGGGTGAAAACCCTTTGCGGTCACGGTTTGCGTCTGATGCCTATGCTGGCCCCGACGCGCGAAGGGCGTGCAAGCGCGGCGTGGGCTGCGTGCAGTGCGGACACTTTGGCGTAGACATCATCGGGCATCGGCGCGACCCGTGGGCCGGATTGATCCACATGCAATGTCATTGCCTCGCCCGTTGCGGCGAGCCAGCCATCACTGTGCCAGATCTCCTGATAGGAGTGGAACCGTTTGGCATCAAAATCAACCATTTGGAAGGTGACGTTGACGGCATCGTTGACGTGCAGTTCGCGTACATAGCTGAGGTGAAATTCCGCAGTGTAGGTCGTGTTGCCGGTGTTGCGCTGATAATCGGGGCCAAAGCCCAGTTGTTCATAGATTTCATCGGCCGCCTGATCGAACAATACGTTGTAATAGGCCATGTTGAGATGCCCATTGTAGTCAATCCATTCGGGTCTGACGGTAAGCGTGGATGATCGGAAAGGCGTGGTCATGGTGTGGTGTTCCTTGAGGCCCTTGCACGCTACCGCCCCTCTGCCGGATTGCAACCAAGGAAGCGCCTGATAGAAAGGCGTGACCGATTTCAGGGATCCGTAACTGATGACCCAAGACCCAGTGTCCGCCCAATATGAGGCGTTTCCTTATCCCGAGCGCAAGCCAACTGATGAGCGCAAGCGCCTGATTACCGGCTCGCCGTCTTTGCCGGTCGAAATGGATCATTGGCTGTGGGGAGGCGCTCGTGATTGGTCCGTGCCATTGCGAGTGTTGGTGGCAGGTGGTGGGACGGGCGATGCCCTGATCCAGTTGGCCCAAATTCTAACCGATGCGGGGCGCCCCTATGACATCACCTATCTGGATATGTCAGCCGCGTCGCGGCGCATCGCGGAAAAACGGGCGCAGATCCGCAAGCTTGAGAACATCACCTTTCTGACGGGATCGTTGTTGGACGCGGGGCAGTATGGTCCGTTTGACTATATTGATTGCTGCGGGGTGCTGCATCACTTGCCGGACCCGCAAGCTGGGTTTGATGCTTTGGCCGGTGCATTGGCGCCTGAGGGTGGAATCGGCCTCATGGTTTACGCGCCGTTGGGGCGCTCGGGGGTGTATCCGCTTCAGGCGGCATTTGCGACGTTGTTTGACGGGTTGGCACCGGAAAAGCGTTTGAAGCGGGCCAAGGTGGTTTATCGGGCCCTGCCGGACGCTCACCCATTCAAGCAAAATAGTCGCGTGGTGGATCACAAAAACGGCGATGCGGGATTTTATGACCTGTTGCTGCACGGGCGTGACCGCCCATACACGATAACGGACTTGATGGCTGCGCTGGAAGGCGCGGGGTTGGCCTATGCAGGCGCGCCCGAGCCAATGCTTTATGACCCTGCGTCTTTGGTGGGCGAGGTGGAGTTGAGCGGCCTGGCGGCCATGCAGGTGGCGGAAAATTTGCGCGGTACGTTCAAAACACACGTTGCTTATGCGCGTAAAAAAGGACAGGTGGTGCCGCCTCCGTTCGGGCAGGACGCGGCTGTCCCGCATTTGCGCGGTGTGGCAGGGGGCGACCTTGCAAAACATGTGGCCAAGACCGGGCAGATCACGATTGATACGGCGGGCGAAGCATTTGCTTTTGAGGTGCCAAGGGCTGCTGCAGAATTGATTGAGGGCGTGGATGGACGCCAGAGTCTGATGGCAATCCGGGCGCGCGCAGGGATTGAGGCGGCAGAGTTTGGCCCCCTATGGGCATCGGTTGAGCACGCATTGTGCGCGTCGGGCATGATGCACTATTCGCGCCTTTTGGCCTAAGGGCGGCGGCTGGCGCTGTTTGGCTGCGCCAAAGGCGCCCCACCCACCGTCCCGTGCCCGCCGTCCCATGACCGTCGCGCGTGCAGTCAGTCGATGGACAGCTTTTGCGCCACGATTTCATTGACCGCTTTGGGGTTGGCCTTGCCACCAGTGGCCTTCATGACCTGGCCCACGAACCAGCCCGCCAGTTTCGGATTCGCCTTGGCTTTTTCAACCTGCGCAGGATTGGCGGCGATGATGTCATCGACAGCAGTTTCAATCGCGCCAGTGTCCGTCACCTGCTTCATGCCGCGGGCCTCGACGATGTCGGCCGGATTTCCGCCTTCGGTATAGACGATCTCGAATAGGTCCTTGCCGATCTTTCCTGAAATCGCGTCAGATGCGATCAGATCCACAATGCCACCCAGTTGAGCGGGTGAGACCGGGCTGTCCGAAATATCGGTGTCGTCTTTCTTGAGGCGTCCAAACAGCTCGTTGATCACCCAGTTGGCCGCCTGTTTGCCATCACGGCCCTGCGCGACCTCTTCAAAATATCCGGCTGTGTCTACATCTGCTGTCAGAACCGAGGCGTCGTAATCTGTCAGACCGAAGTCTTTGATGAAGCGCGCCTTTTTGTCATCCGGAAGTTCCGGCAGCGCAGCAGCAATGTCATCCACCCATGCCTGTTCGATCTCGAGCGGCAACAGATCAGGATCAGGGAAGTAGCGGTAGTCGTGCGCTTCTTCCTTACTGCGCATAGAACGCGTTTCGCCTTTGTCCGGGTCATAGAGCCGCGTTTCCTGATCCACTGTTCCGCCAGCTTCGACGATGGCGATCTGACGGCGCGCTTCCACGTCGATAGCCTGCTGGATAAAGCGCATGGAGTTCATGTTCTTGATTTCGCAGCGCGTGCCAAGGTGCGAGAAGTCCTGCGTTTCCTGATACTTCTCGTATTGACCGGGCCGGCAAATCGAGACGTTGACGTCTGCGCGCAGGTTCCCGTTTTGCATGTTGCCATCACATGTGCCGAGATAGCGCAGAATCTGGCGCAGCTTGGTGATGTAGGCCGCCGCCTCTTCGGGGCCGCGGATGTCGGGGCGCGACACGATCTCCATCAGGCAAACACCGGTGCGGTTGAGGTCAACAAAAGACATGTTTGGATCCATGTCGTGGATCGATTTGCCTGCGTCCTGTTCCATGTGGATGCGCTCGACCCGCACCAGTCTCGCGGTCCCGTCGCCCAGTTCCACCAGAACTTCGCCTTCGCCGACGATGGGGTGGTAGAGTTGGCTGATCTGGTAGCCTTGCGGGAGGTCAGGATAGAAATAGTTCTTGCGATCAAATGCGGAAGACAGGTTGATCTGGGCCTTGAGCCCCAGCCCTGTGCGCACAGCCTGTTCCACGCAATACTCGTTGATCACAGGCAACATGCCCGGCATGGCGGCATCCACAAAGGCCACGTTTGCGTTGGGTTCGTTGCCGAACTTCGTCGACGCCCCAGAGAACAGTTTTGCGTTGGAAGAGACCTGGGCATGCACCTCCATGCCGATGACAAGCTCCCAGTCATGTTTGGCACCCGCAATCACTTTGGGTTTGGGTGTGTCGAAGGTCAGGTCAAGCATGGGATCACCGGGTTGGTTGCAGGCGCGTGTGGCGGTGTAAAACAGCACGTTGGTTGCTGCAAGGGGGCGCGACCATTGCACGCCTTCAGTCACCCGCTTGTATGGGCCACAGTGCTGCCCATGCAGATTGACGAAACACAAGTGCCCGCAAGTAGCTTCATAGAGCCCTTTGCAACGCAAGAGGCGCATTACACTGACTGTTTTGAAGCCGCGATCACGGAGCCCGTCGCGCTGAGCGACTTCATTTGTGCGTTTTACACGCAGCCATTGTTCAAGGCGGAACGTCTGGTATTGCGTGTCGCAGCGCGTGCGCCATCCACCGATGCGGATGTCGAGGCTTTGGCGTTCGGTCGGGCCACGCGCTTTGCGGTCTGGGAGGTCAGACACCGTTCAGAAACGGAGATCCTTCTGGCGGACCGCTCTGGGCGTACGATGTCATGGCTGATGATCGCGCCCGAACGCATTCTATTTGGATCTGTTGTGATCCCTCAGCGCGATCGGCGAGGGCGATTGACCCTTGGGCCGGTTTTTTACAGCCTGCTTGGGGCGCACAAAGTGTACTCGCGCGCCCTGCTGGCAGGGGCTGTGCGCCGTCTTGGGGTCGCTTAGCCGAGTGTCCCTGCGCGGCGGCGCACATGCACGGGAGTGTGACGGCGAAAGACCGTGCTTGGGATGTTGCGGCGAAACACAATTGGGTCGTCATCGCCCTGTCCCTGCGGTGTGGATGCCGCGTATTTCATCAGAAGTGACATCGATTCTGGATCCTCATGCTGGGCGTGCGTCCACGCCGTTTTCGGTAAAGACAATGCGTTTTCCCGACGCCAATTCGCGGCGGAACATGTCTGTGAGATATCTCAAGGCATCGGCGTAACCGGACGCTGCAAAACGGTCGGGGCACCGCACACGCAATGCGTTGTCGAATCCGCGAGCGGCATGGGCCCACAGCATCGGATGCAATTCCTTGAGGTGTTCGCGCACGATCCAGCGCCCTGCATCTGCGATCTGCGCACGGACGTAGTCGGCCTCGTCATGTCCGGTGGGTGTCGCCCCCATCGTATTGGCGCAATACGCGGCCAGCAGGTTTACGATGTGTTGGTCGCGCGTGTTGCGTAAAATGTCGTGCATCCCGTCGAGGAAAAAATCGAGGTCGATACGTGCGCAAGCATCGGTATCTGCCGCAATGGCGTCGAACATGACCCATGTGTAACCACCTGATCCCCACACATCGAATGTGCGAGCGGCTGTGCGGCGCGCTTCGAGCTCGAGGCGGTCGTAGGTGCCATGCCAACGTGGCAACAAATGGCCACCCATTGCGCGCATGGCGCGTGCGTTGTGAGGGTCAAGATCCATCCAGGCTTCGTAATCTGCAACGACTTTGCGGGTGGATGCGCCTTGGCCTGCATTGAGTGCACAGATCGTGCCGGACAGGAACGGCGATTTGGCTGCCGCGTCCTTGAATGCGTCCAAAATGTCGGACGCACGGTCAAAGTGGGCGGAGAAGGCCTCGCGATTGCGCAATGGGACTTCAATATCCCAGCCCGTGCCGCGCCAAGCCCAGCCAATGTCCATATGTGTTTGCGCGACAATCGCAGCAATCATTGGGTCGTCGGGATATTCTGCGTGGACAGTTTCCAGCGCTTCGATGCCAGTCAGTAGGGGGGCATCCCGGTCAGGGCGACCTGACAGAAGTGCATGTTCCGCTGCCGACACGACATCCGAACGGGCGCCGTAAGCAAGCAGTTCTGCTATGGGCATCCCGCCGTCGGTTTTGGCGCGTTCCCGGTCGACATGCGCCATCTGCATGGACAATTCCACCCACTCTTCTTGGCGGACGAGACGCAGTGCATGGTTTTGGTTTGCATCACGTGCGCTGTCTTCACCGGTAGGGTCGGGGCAGGGAATGCTGAGCGCCTGATCAAAAGCCTGCGGCGGTTGCGGCGGGTTTGCCGGAGGCTGTTGCGGGCCGGTGTGCAGAACGCCATCATGCGCGACGGTTTCGCCCGCGGGGCGAAAGGCATTGCGCATTTGCACGAGGTGTGCGGTGAGGCGTTCTGCGAGGGCCATAGTTAAATCCGTAACTTGCTAACTGGACATAACTTGCCGCCAAATTGGGACATAAACAGGGCGTACAGGGGTCAACTTCACGCTCTTGCCGGGATGATTTTGCGGTAGCTGCAACCAAGAGTTCCCTTAATACACGCAACACTTGAAGATTGTTTCTGCAAAACGCCAAACAACCGCCACAGGGGTTAACCAAACGTTACTTCAAAGGTTAACGGAACGGTGGACAGGTTCGGTGTGTGGGGCGCATATTGCGCCGCATGTTCAAACAGATTCTCTGTGCCGGACTCCTGAGTGTGTGCGTATCGGGATTGGCCTTGGCAGATGCGACGCCTGCGCCAGTGAACGCCGACAGTTTCACCAACCTGCGCCCCGCCGTTCGCCCAAATGAGGTGCCGCGCACCCGTTGGTCCCATCAGCCCGGGCACCTTTTGTGGAATCAGGCCGCCATGTCGGTACTCAAGACCCATGGCGCGCCCTTGGTCGCATTGGTACCTGCGGATATTGCCGATTGGTGCCCACGCTACCCAACGGCGGATGATGTTGATCGGCGTGCGTTCTGGGTCGGTTTCCTCTCGGCATTGGCAAAGTTTGAAAGCACCTACAAACCGCGCGCTGTGGGCGGCGGCGGCAAATGGTTTGGCCTGCTGCAAATTCTGCCCGCCACGGCACGCGGCTATAGCTGCAACGCAGGAACTGGCGAGGCGCTGAAAAACGGCGCAGCCAATCTCAGTTGTGCGTTGCGGATCATGTCCGTGACTGTGCCTCGAGACGGGGTGATTTACGGCCCCGGTGGTCGTGGCGTTGCGGCGGATTGGGGGCCACTGCGCTCGTCTTCAAAGCGCGCTGATATGGCGGGTTGGCTAAAACGGCAAACCTATTGCGCGCCACTTGATGCGGTCCGACCAAAGGTGCGCCCAACACGATTAGGGCAATCGGCAGCGCAGTCTGTTGCAGATTAAATTCTTGACCTTGCAGCGGTAACACCGCCGCGCCGTACATTTGCGATCGCTGTCGCAGACAAGCCCCACGGTCAGTCAGACAGATCTTGGCCCACGTAATCCCAAATCTCAGGGAAGGTCAGCATCAACAGATGCCCGTGACCTTCAACAAGGCGCAGTTCGGCTTGGGGAAGTGTGCGGGCGAAGCGTGCCACCGCCTTGGGTGGGAAAACCGGATCTACCGCGCCGTGATACAGCGTCACGTCCACGCCCTCCAGATATTGCGGGTCGGGGTTGCGCCAACCGCGCAGATCGCGCGTGTGGCGACGTGCCAGACCTTCTTGCGGCAGCGTTATGCGGGACTGGTTCGCATCGACCAGTGCGTCCGCCGCATCAGCCACCTGAGGGTTGGTTTCGGCACCGGGCCCGTAGGCAAGGTACCGGTAATATTCGAGCCAGACCTTACGAGGGTTCAGGCTGCCCGCCCGCGCTGCGGCCCGTACAGTTCCTGCAACGCCACGTATCCCCGCCAGAACGGGCTGCGGGGCGGGCAGAGCGGATGAAATCGCAACAACCTGGACTTTCGTATCTGGATGGGCACGGCGGATGGCCTTGGCCGCTTCCAGCGCAATGGCTGCACCTGTGGAGTGGCCGACAAGGTCGATTTCTTTCAGACCGGTCTTTCCTACCAATGCGGCAATGTGCTGGGCGGCAAAGGCAAAGCTGACAAATTCGTCTGCACTGCGCCCGTCAAAGCCGGGCAGGCGGTAGAACGCGACAAAGCGGTCCGGAGCCTCCAACCTGTTCAGCGGTTCGAGTACAAGAACTGGCGACAAAGCGCCGGGGATGCCGATCACAGCGCGCGTGGCCCGTGCCGCATGTGACGTGTCATAGACCAGCGGATCGGTGGTTGTGGGCGGGCGCGGAGCACATGTTGCCAGTACCACCACGGCCAAGAGGGCGGCGATGATCCTCATCCCAGCAGAGAAAAGTGATGTCGTTCCACTTTGATGCCGCGTGCGCTCAGCACCTTTTCAAACTGATCCGCAGGCGGCGTGGCCTCAAGCGGCAAAGCAATTTTGCGTCCCGACACCAAAACAGCGCTGGCACGAACTGAAAGATCCAGCCGTGTGTCCAATCTGAGGTGCGAGATACGAGGCCATGCGATATCACCGGACCGTCGCCCGGCGTGCCATGCAAGCCCGCTGTCATCCAGCGTCACACCGGCGGCCCGCCCCGAGATGAGATCGTAGAGGGCGGGTGCCGTAAAGGCCGCCAACAACATCACGATCCAGAAGGCTGCGTCCAGAAAAATAAACGCGCCGATCAATGCCGCCCACACGCCAAGCACAACCAGCAATGTGGTGCGGTTCCGCCCGGTGGTGTGAAAAGCATATGGGGTCATTGCAAACGGAAGGCGCGCTTGATGTCGTCGAGCGCTTCGCTCTGGCGGGTCGACAAGGGCGGTGTGGCACTGGTTTGGATCACTCGCATCAGCGGCGTGAATGCGTCGGCACCGCCAAGGGTGCGCAGCCGCTTGGCGAGCCGGGGGACAGCAGGTGTGGGGCCATTGCATTGCTCGACCAGCCATTGCCCCAACACTTCGAGTTCTTGCGCTGCCGGACCATCCAGATTGAGATGCTTGCGCAACGCAACGTCGAGCTGAGCGCGCCCTTCCTGGGTGGGCAGGTCATCCAGTGCAATGAATGCTGTACCAAGCGCGCCAATGGCGACGTTGATGTCATCAATACTTTCGACCGGGTGCATATTCTGGCGCCGTCTGAACCCGAAACGCCGTGCAGCGGATGCAACATCCTGCGCCACATCCATCAACTCGGTCGCCATTTCAGCCCCGTGGCGTGCGCGCATGACAAGGAAATACGCTGCTGTCGCAATTCCGATTATTCCAATGATAATATGCATTTATCTAACGACCTCCGGTCACTTCGAGGGTGGATCCCGTGACATAGCTTGCTTGCGACGATGCGAGCCACAGGATCGCGCGCGCGACTTCTTCGGCAGACCCTTCGCGCTTCATCGGCACCATGTGAGCCAGTTTCTGCGCGCGGCCGGGCTGACCGCCCTTGGCGTGAATTTCGGTGTCGATCAGACCGGGTCGGACGGCCATGACGCGGATGTTGTCCGGCGCCACTTCGTCGGCTAGTCCCTTGGTGAAGGTGTCGATGGCGGCCTTGGACGCCGCATAATCAATGTACTGGTTGCCCGAACCGAGACGGGCCGCGGCGGAGGACAGATTGACGATTGCCCCTCCGTCCCCTTGGGCTTTCATTCGGATCACCGCCTCTTTGGCCACAAGCATGGCGCCAATAACGTTGACGTTCATCATGCGTGTCAGACGGGCATGGTCGATCTCAGTCAAAGGTGCGGAATCGGCCACTATACCGGCATTGTTGATCAGAACGTCGATCCGCCCAAAACTGTCATCCAGTGTCTTGTAGATGCGTGCGATATCGTCCGGGTCTGCCACGTCGCCTTGCGCCAGTACCGCAGTCCCGCCGGCGGCTTCGACATCTGCTTTGGTGCGGGCGGCGCCGTCCGGGTCGGAGCGGTAGTTGAGCACAAGCGCGTAGTCATTGGCGGCAAGTCGCGCGCAGGCGGCTCCAATCCCGGCAGAGGCTCCGGTGATGAGGCAGACAGGTTTTTGAGTCATTTGCGATGGTCCGGTTTCATGTGTGAGATGTCGAAGTGAGGGGCCAGCCCCTCACACTCCCCGTGGTATTTGGGTCAGAAGAAAATGTGTGGCGTCAGGCTTCCTGAATGCGTGTGATCATTTCGGTGGTGTCGCGGCTGAGGTTTGGCGTGTTTGCAATGCGGTCAAGTTCCTTACTGATCATGGATTGGCGGATGGCGTCGTAGCGCCGCCATGTCTGGAACGCCGCGCACATGCGCGCAGTGGTTTGCGGGTTCAGGGGGTCTAGTTTGATCAGCCAGTCGGCCAGCAATGTGTAGCCAGATCCATCCTTGGCGTGAAAACCTGCGTGATGTCCGGCGAGGCTGCCCAATGTTGCGCGGAAGCGGTTGGGGTTTTTCCAGTTGAAGTCCGGGTGCTGCGTCAGGGCCTTGGCGGTATCGGCGGCATCATCCGGTTTGGCTGTTCCGATTTGCAATCCGAACCACTTGTCCATGACCAGTCGGTCGTCTTTCCACTGTGCTTCAAACTGGGAAAGGGCGGCATCTCCGCGCCCGGCGCGGATGAGATTGGCCAGCGCGCTGAGTTGCAGAGTCATGTTGTCCGATGCGTCGTATTGTTCTTGCGCCTGATCGCCACCGTCTTGGCGGGTCAGCAGGTTAAGGATCGTGCTGGCGAACGCTCGCATGCCGGACTGGGTTGCGTTGGGTGCATAGGCGTCGCTGACCTGATGTGCCGCATAGAGCGCGGGCAGATCGTCCGCCATGGTGTGTGACAGCTGAAGGATCAGGCCTTGCACCGCGTTCCAGATCGCGTCCGGGTCTGGCGTGTGTCCATCACGGTGAAGCTGTGCGGCGAGTTCCGATTGTCCCGGCAGATCCAGCATCAAGGCGCGGTAGGCCGGGTCGAAGTTGTTGTCTTTCAGCAGCTTGGCAATGCCGTTCAGCCAAGCCGGGTCGTGATCCGAGCCCTTGGTGATCGTCGCCATCAGCGACGCGCGCGCAAGATTGTTTGCCGCCTCCCACCGTGTGAAGGGATCCGTGTCATGGGCCAGAAGAAAGCCGTGATCGGCGTCGTGATGCAGCATCACCGGAGCTGAAAAGCCACGCAGCAATGACGGCACCGGTTTTGCCGCAAGCCCCGGAAAACTGAAGCTTTGCCTGGCTTGCGTCAATTCGAGAATTTGCGTGCTCAACACTTCTGATCCGTCGTTGTCCAGAAGCCCCATGGCAATCGGGATCACGTGGGGTTCGGGTGCGGGCGTGGCCGTAGAGGGCGGCGTGTTCTGTTCGAACGTCAGCGTGTAGGTGCCATTGTCGAAACTTTCGCTGGCGGTGACATGGGGTGTGCCTGCCTGTCCGTACCAGCGCTTGAACTGGGTCAGATCACGGCCGGTTGCATCTTCAAACACTTGCAGCCAGTCCTCGATCGTTGCCGCATCTCCATCGTGCCGTTCAAAATAGAGATCCAGTGCGCGCTTATAGGCATCATCCCCCACCAGCGTTTTGAGCATGCCAATGACTTCGGCGCCTTTCTCGTAGATAGTTGCGGTGTAGAAGTTGTTGATTTCCTGAAAGCTTTCGGGCCGGACAGGGTGCGCCAGTGGTCCCTGATCCTCTGCGAACTGCCGCCCGCGCAGATCAATAACATCGCTGATGCGCTTGACCGGAGCGGAGCGCATGTCTGACGTAAATTGACTGTCGCGGAATACCGTCAGCCCCTCTTTGAGGCACAGCTGGAACCAGTCACGGCAGGTGATACGATTGCCCGTCCAGTTGTGGAAATACTCGTGCGCAATGATCGCCTCGATCCGCTCGAAATTCATGTCGGTCGACGTTTCGGGAGAGGCCAGAACAGCGGAGGCGTTGAAGATATTCAGCCCCTTGTTTTCCATTGCGCCCATATTGAAATCGTCCACCGCTACGATGTTGAACACTTCGAGGTCGTAGGCCCGCCCATAGACGTCTTCATCCCACTTCATGGAATCCTTGAGCGCTTGCATCCCAAAGGCACATTTGCCCTCGTCCCCGGCCCGCACATAAAGCGCCAGATCTACCTTGCGTCCCTCCATCGTCGTGAAGGTGTCACGGTGGGCGATCAACTCGCCTGCCACCAGCGCAAACAGGTAGGCCGGCTTGGGCCATGGATCATGCCATTCCGCCCAGCCATCACCCGTAGCCACCGGATTGCCATTGGAAAGCAGGACCGGGTGCGGGCCATTCACGCGCACGGTGAATGTGCTCATGACATCCGGGCGATCCGGGTAATAGGTGATCTTGCGAAACCCTTCGGCCTCGCACTGGGTGCAATACATTCCGTTGGACAGGTACAATCCTTCAAGTGCTGTATTGGCCGCCGGGTCGATCTGCACCTCGGCTTCCCATGTGAAGGGCATGTTGGGCACGTCGCAGGTCAGGCCTGTCTCTGTCAGCCTGGGCTTGACAGCTTCGCCGTCGATCTTGGCCGAGATCAGCGTCAGGTTTTCGCCGTGCAGGAAAAACGTGTCATCCTTTGCCATGGGATTTGGGGCAAAGCGGATGCGGGATGTCACCCGCGTGGCATTGGGGGCAAGGTCGAAGGTCAGGTGTACCTCTTCGACGGTGTAGCCAAACGGTGTGTAGTCCTTGAGGTAGATGGTCTGGGGGGCCGCGTCGCGCATCATCTTGCCTTTGCCTGCTGGGGTCGTCCAAAGCGTAAGACGCGGCGCGGGCGGCTGCAAGGCGTGGCGATGGCGCGCCGTTTCGAATAGAGGCGGGTTGGCCACTTGACACCACGCAAGAGATTCCGGGCGGCGTTGCTTGGCGTTCCGGCGGTGCAGCCTAGGTTTGGGTCAATGACAAGCATTGTGTGGTTCAAACGGGATTTACGGGCAAGCGATCACGCCGCTTTGGCGCGCGCGGCGGCCCTTGGGCATGTTGTGCCCCTCTATGTTTACGAGCCCGACTATTGGACCCAGCCAGACGTCTCTGGGCGTCAATGCGACTTTGTGAAGGAAAGTGTCGCTGATCTGGCCACAACGCTGGCGCGCATGGGCACCCCGCTTGTCGTGCGGGTGGGGCGTGTGGTCGATGTGTTGGATACCCTGCGTGCGGAGGTCACTTTTGAGCGTCTGATCAGCCACGAAGAGACCGGAAATGCGTGGACTTTTGCGCGCGATCGTGAGGTGGGCGCATGGTGCCGCGCACAGGGCGTTGCGTGGGAAGAGATGGCGCAATCGGGTGTTGTGCGCCGCCTCAATGGGCGTGACGGTTGGGCCAAACAGCGCAACGCGTATCTGCGCAAACCCCAAATCGAGGTGCCAGAGCGGTTGAACGGCCCGGTGCTTGCCTCTGACGCAGTGCCTGCGTTTGGGGGCGACGATCACTGCCGCCTGCGCCAGACAGGCGGGCGGGCGCAGGCGTTGTCCTTGTTGGGCAGTTTTCTGACGCAGCGTGGACAAACCTACCGACGTGATATGTCCTCACCAGTCACAGGAGAGACATCATGTTCGCGCCTGTCACCCTATCTCGCCTTTGGATGTCTGAGCGGGCGCGAGGCATCACAGGCCACCGCCGTCCGTCAACGCGAAGTAATAGGCACGCGGGAAGGGTGGGGTAGTTCGCTCAAGTCCTTTCAGGCACGTTTGGCGTGGCGTGATCACTTCATGCAAAAGCTCGAAGACGAACCCGCATTGGAACATCGCTGTCTGCATTCGGCTTACGAGGGTTTGCGCCCCAGAGTGCCGGATGCCGCGCGCCTTGCCGCGTGGCAAGCTGGCGAAACGGGTCTGCCGTTTGTGGATGCGTGCATGCGGTATCTGGATGCGACAGGGTGGCTGAACTTCCGTATGCGGTCGATGGTGATGGCGGTTGCGTCCTATCATCTGTGGCTCGATTGGCGCGATACAGGCCTGCACCTGGCTCGGCAGTTCACGGATTTCGAACCCGGCATCCATTGGCCACAGGTCCAGATGCAATCCGGCACAACGGGGATGAATACCATCCGCATCTATAATCCGGTCAAACAGGGCAAGGATCAGGATCCGACCGGCGTTTTTACGCGCCGCTGGGTGCCGGAACTTGCGGCAGTGCCGGATGAATATCTGCAAGAGCCTTGGTTGTGGGCAGGTGCTGCGCAAATCCTCGACACATCCTATCCCGCGCCCATCGTCGACGTTGCCGAAGCCGCAAGACACGCGCGCGAAAAGGTGTGGTCCGTCCGGCGTGGCGATGCGTTCCGCAGCGAGGCCGCGCGCGTGGTTGACAAACATGCCAGCCGTAAAGACCCGCAAGGGCACTTTGTGGATGATCGCGCGCCGAAACGGCGCAAAGGCAGCCCGCTACCCGCAAAAGACAGCCGCCAACTTGGGTTCGAATTCTGATGGGTCGTATGCGCAAGAAATCCGAGCTTCCCGAGAAAATGTGCCCGGTCTGCGCGCGCCCTTTCACATGGCGCAAGAAGTGGGAAAAGGTCTGGGAGGATGTGAAATACTGTTCCGAACGGTGCCGGCGTGCCGCCAAAAACAACGCGTGAGCGGGCAATTTACCCTGCCGGTGTCGCAAGTGCCTGCCCGCATATGCCCATGAGTTTCCAAGGCCATTGTTATGGAAGACAGGTTGCCGTTCTCAGGTATTCATCCCGCTTTAGATGCAACACACACGTGGCTTCCTTCCAGATTTTACGGGTTGGTAAAAATTTTTGACCAATGCTGTTTACGATAGGAAACTTTTTCTCTAGTCCTGCTGCCAAATACATTCAGACGACCGCGGAGACCTCCCCCCATGACCGACTATATCGAGCGCGCTGACCTCAAGGTCGCGGACACGCTGGCACAATTCATCGAAACACATGCATTGCCCGGCACCGGGGTGGCCACGGCGGATTTCTGGGCCGGGCTGTCTGCACTGGTGCATGACCTCGGACCCAAGAACCGCGCGCTTCTGGAAAAGCGGGCCGAGATCCAGTCGCAGATCGACGCGTGGCACAAAGCCAACCGATCCGCCGCTCATGATCCTGCGGCGTACCGCGCCTTTCTTGAAGACATCGGGTATCTTGTGCCCGAGGGGCCGGATTTTGAGATCGATACGACCAATGTAGACCCCGAGATTGCCGAAACTCCCGGCGCGCAGTTGGTTGTGCCGATCATGAACGCCCGGTTTGCATTGAACGCCGCCAATGCGCGCTGGGGCAGTCTGTATGATGCGCTGTATGGCACGGATGCCTTGGGCGATGTGGCCACGGGCAAAGGGTACGATACAGAGCGCGGCAACAGGGTCATTGCATGGGCCAAGGCGTTTCTGGATGACGCGGTTCCGTTGGAAAATGCCAGCTGGGCGGATGTGGATCATCTCGGCGTCGATGGCCACGCGTTGGAGATGCGCATCGGTGCGCGATCAGTGGCTCTGCGTGATCCTGCGCAGTTTGCCGGTTCTGCGCAGGCAGATGAATGGGGTATGTTCCTGTTCAGGAACAATGGTCTGGGCATTGAAGTTCTGGTCAATCGGGACAACGAAATCGGCGCGACCGACCCGGCGGGCATCGCCACGGTCAATCTGGAATCCGCTCTGTCAACCATCATGGACTGCGAAGACAGCGTTGCGGCGGTCGATGCCGAGGACAAGGTGCTGGCCTACGGCAACTGGCTTGGCCTCATGAAGGGTGATCTGTCTGAAACATTCGAGAAAGGCGGGAAGACGGTTACGCGCCGGATGTATGGCGATTTTACCTATACCGATCCTGCTGGCGCACCGCTCAACGTGAAATGCCGCAGCTTGATGCTGATCCGCAACGTGGGTCACCTGATGACGAACCCTGCGATCCTCGACCGTGACGGGCTGGAGATCGGGGAGGGCCTGATGGATGCGATGGCGACGACGCTGATCGCGATGCATGATCTGAACAAGACCGATGGGATGCGCAATTCGGTTACCGGATCGGTCTACGTGGTGAAACCAAAGATGCACGGGCCCCAAGAAGTCGCCTTTGCGGACGAGATCTTTGGTCGGGTCGAAAAGGTTCTGGGCCTGCCCGCCAACACGGTCAAATTGGGGATCATGGACGAGGAACGCCGCACCTCTGCCAACCTCAAAGAGTGTATCCGCGCAGCCAAATCGCGGGTGGCGTTTATCAACACGGGGTTCCTTGATCGCACGGGCGATGAGATCCACACGTCCATGGAAGCGGGTCCGATGATCCCCAAGGGCGAAATGAAAGGGGCGGCATGGATTGCGTCTTATGAAGATCGCAATGTCGACATTGGGTTGGCCTGCGGGCTGAAAGGGCGCGCGCAGATCGGCAAGGGCATGTGGGCGATGCCGGATCGCATGGCAGAGATGCTGGAGGCCAAGATCGGTCACCCTCAATCCGGCGCGACATGTGCATGGGTGCCTTCACCCACAGCCGCGACGCTGCATGCAACGCATTATCACAAGGTTGATGTGATGGCGCGTCAGGATGCGATCAAGGCCGGTGGCGCCCGCGGCACTCTGGACGACCTGTTGACCGTTCCCGTTGCAGTGGGGCGTAACTTTTCGGACACCGAAATCAGCCGGGAATTGGAAAACAACGCACAAGGCATCCTTGGTTATGTGGTGCGCTGGGTTGATCAGGGAGTTGGCTGTTCCAAAGTGCCTGACATCAACGATGTTGGTCTGATGGAAGACCGCGCGACGTGCCGGATCAGCGCGCAAGCCATGGCCAATTGGCTGCATCATGGTGTTGTTAGTGAAGATCAGGTGATGTCCGCCTTGCAAAAGATGGCTGCCGTCGTGGATCGCCAGAATGCAGATGACCCCACCTACACGGCGATGGCGCCCGGCTTTGACGGTGTGGCATTCAAGGCGGCCTGTGATCTGGTCTTGCAGGGGCGGGTGCAGCCTTCTGGGTATACGGAACCGGTGCTTCATGCGCGCCGGTTGGAAGCCAAGGCCGCCCAAAACGCGCAGTGAGACGTCAGGACCGAGGGGCTGTCTGCCCCTCGTGCTCCCCGAAGGTAATTTTTAACCCAAAGACATGCAGGGTCACACAAGGAGAACCGACATGGCCATAACATTGGATCAGGCGCGTAAAATTATTGAAGTCACCCGACAAAAGGGGCGGGAGATGGATTTGAAACCCCTCTCTGTCGTGGTGCTTGACGCGGGTGGGCATGTTCAGGCGTTTGAGCGTGAAGATGGTGCCTCTCCGGGGCGGTTCGGGATTGCCCATGGCAAAGCCTATGGCGCGGTCATGTTGGGCATGGCCGGTACCGCTCAGATGGCACGCGCCGAGCAACAGGCCTATTTTCTGGCAGCGGTGAACGGTGTTTTTGGTGGGCAGGTTGTTCCGGTACCGGGCGGTGTGTTGGTGCGTGACGCGGACGGTGCCGTTGTTGGTGCCGTTGGCGTGACGGGCGACACGTCCGATAACGACGCCGCTGCAGCCGCAGCGGGCATATCAGCCGCAGATCTTGTGCCCGAAATCTAGGCGCTTCCGCTTTGCGGCTTTATGCACAGTGCTCTGCGCGGGACGAGGCCTATTCAGCTTGGACCGCGCAGATTATACAGCCGTTAACTTGAACGTGTTGTAGAGGACTGCATGGCCCGGCCCATTATTGGAATCATCTCGAACCACCACCTGATCGGCGATGACTATCAGGTACAGGCGGCTGGCCTGATCAACATTTCTGCCGTTGCGGATGTGGCCGAGGGTGTGCCGCTGCTGGTGCCTGCCGAGCCGGATGCGGTGCGCGTGTCGGACCTGCTGGAGCATTGCGCGGGCTTTGTTTTCACGGGCGGGCGGGCCAATGTGCATCCCGAGGAATATGGCGAGGTTGCGACCGAGGCCCACGGGGCATTTGATCGCAAACGCGATGCCCTGACATTGCCGCTGATCCGGGCTTTGGTTGAACGGGGCCAGCCGTTTCTGGGGATTTGCCGTGGATTTCAGGAAGTGAACGTTGCCATGGGCGGGTCGCTATACCCTGAGATCCGGGATTTGCCGGGGCGCGACAATCACCGCATGCCACCCGATGGCACGCTGGAGGAGAAATTCGAGCTGCGCCATGAGGTGACGTTTGAAGAGGGCGGCGTTTTCCATCGCTTGATGGGGGCCCCGTCTGTGATGACCAATACGTTGCATGGGCAGGGCATCAAGGCTGCGGGCCCACGTGTTGTGGTCGAGGGGCATGCCCCGGATGGCACACCCGAAGCCATATATATCAAGGACGCGCCCGGATTTACCCTGTCGGTACAGTGGCATCCTGAGTGGAATGCCAAGGCTGACCCGGTATCACGCCCCTTGTTCGCAGCCTTTGGTGCAGCCTGTCGGGATTGGGCGAATGGCCATCATGCCACGCCGGTTTTGAAAAGCGCATAGTCGGCCCGACAACGACTGGCGCTGCTGTTGTCATTCGCGCGTCTGTAATCGGGCTGGCGATCGTCTGCATCTATTTCAAGCTATTGCGCGCAGCGTCTTCGCTCTCAAACTGTCTTTTCCACGGTGCGCACGGCTTTGCGCGGTGCAGATCTGCTGGTCCGCGCAGTGGATCATTTGCGCCGTGCAACGCGGATGACGCTGGCGCGATACCCGTTCGACATCGCCGAAATTGTCGTTCTGGGGGATGTTATTCACGTGATTTGGACGTTGCGCGTCGAGGATGGCGATGCCGCAGGACGTGGGCGTATGCTCAAAAGCCTGTTGTGGCGCGCTGTACCAGCGCCGAGCGCTACACAGATGCGTCGACAGCGGTTTGCAGACAACGGGATATGGTCGTGGGTTTCATGGAGATGTGATTTCGGATGCGCAGGACTTGGCTGCGCACAGCGCACTGCGACAGGGGCACGCCCGTTGCGGCACGCATGCAAGCCCATGCGCGTGTGTCGTTGCAGATGCGTGAAGCAGTGCCTTTACACACGCGCGCAACGTCCGAAATGTCCCCGTTCTTGCCTCAGACGGTCTGACCGCCGCTGATCTGGATGGACTGCCCGTTGATGCTTTGTGAACCCGGTCCCGTCAACCAAAGCGCGGCGGCCGCAACCTCTTCGACATCAAGCAAGCGTTTGTGCCGATTGGCCGAAACCATGACCTCGCGCGCCTCATCGACGCTCATGCCTGTGCGCGCGGCAATCGCCTCTTGATTGCGGTCCACAATTGGGGTGTCCACATAGCCGGGGCAGAGCGCGTTGAACGTATAGGGTTGGCCCATGTAGTCTTCGCTCAAGGAGCGGATCAAACCGATGAGGCCGTGCTTGGACGCGGAATAGGCCGCACCACCGGGCAACCCGCGCAATCCTGCAATTGAGGACACCGCAATCACACGTCCCCAATCGGTTTCCCGCATACCGCCAAGACACTCCCTTATGGTCAAAAAGGCGCCATCCAGATTTGTCGCCATCATGTCACGCCAAAATGCCAGATCGGTTTTGTGCAAGGCGCGCCCAACGGCAATGCCCGCATTGGGAACGCAGATCTGCACAGGCCCGCGTGCCGCGACCGCTCTCGCGATGCCGTCCACGACCGACGCCTCGTCTCTGATATCCATTTCGAGCGGGACCATCCCTTGCGTTGCCACCCCTTGCAAAACATCCAAGCGTCGCCCGGTGATCGTCACATGCGCGCCTTGCGACACGAGGCTTTGTGCAATGGCGAGGCCGATCCCGGTGCCACCTCCGGTGACGAGCGCATGTTTGCCTTTCAGATATGTATTGGCCATCTCGTCTTTCCCTTGTTTCTTCCGGTTCAGGGTAAATCCTGCGCGATTGCGTGATTTGTTTCAACGGTGGCGCGAATTTTGCGAACGAACGGCGACAGGAACAAGGTGCCGCGTTGACACGGCACGAAACGACGTCACTTTGACGGAGAGTTTGACAAAGAGGCTATGCGCACAGTGCTTGATATCCCGCCGATCTGGCTGGTCCTTGCCATCATTGTGGCATGGATCCAAAGCCGGTTTCTGACCTTCGGCCTGAGCCTCGACTATCCGGTGACACAGTTCTTGTCTGGCGTGTTGATCGGTGGTGGCCTTGTCCTGATCGCCCTTGCAGCGTGGGAGTTCTGGCGCGCGCGCACTACAATTATTCCGCATCAGGAACCGGCAAGGTTGATAACATCCGGTATTTTCAGTCTCACGCGCAACCCGATCTATCTGGCTGATGTTTTGATCCTTGCAGGATTTATTCTGCGCTTTGACGCGGTGTTGTCGTGGGGTCTTGTCCCGGTTTTCCTTTGGTGGATCGAGCGGCATTTTATCTTTGCCGAAGAGGACCGCTTGCGCCGCCATTTCAAGGTTGATTTTGCGCGCTACGAACAAAAAGTACGCAGGTGGGTGTAGTGCGGTAATTTAATTACGCGCCGTCATCTGCGTGCACCTTGCACCCGCGCGCACATCCGCGTAGTGGACACGCGCGACATTTGCACCATTTTGCGACATGTCGCTGCCGTAGCTGACGACAGCCCGCAGTGATCCGGGCCTGTGCCAAAATATGACGGGGGATTTGTTCCTATGAAGATCGGGACGCCGAGAGAGACATTTGAGGGTGAGCGCCGCGTGGCGATGACGCCGGACAGCGCAAAAGCGCTGCAAAAACTGGGTCATGACTGTGTGATCGAAACAGGCGCGGGAGATGCCGCAGGATTTGCCGACGCGGATTACAAAGACGCAGGCGTCGAGGTGGTCAAGACAGCCGCCGCGCTGTGGAAAGCGGCCGATGTTGTTGCCAAGGTCCGAGCGCCGGATGCGGGCGAGATGAAGCGGCTGCGCGCTGAACAGACCCTCATTTCCTTCTTCAGCCCCGTTGCGGACGAGGCGCACATGGGCGCTGCCGCCAAGAAGGGCGCCACCGTTGTGGCGATGGAGATGATCCCCCGGATCTCGCGCGCTCAGAAAATGGATGCGCTGTCATCCATGGCGAACATCGCAGGTTACCGCGCGGTGATCGAGGCGGGCAACAATTTTGGCCGCTTCTTTACGGGCCAGATCACGGCGGCGGGCAAGGTCCCCCCGGCCAAGGTTCTCGTTGTCGGTGCGGGTGTTGCGGGATTGGCCGCAATCGGCACGTCAACCAGCTTGGGGGCCATCACATACGCCTTTGACGTGCGCCCCGAAGTGGCCGAGCAAGTGGAATCGATGGGCGCCGAATTTGTCTATCTCGATTTCGAAGAAGAGCAGAGCGATGGCGCGTCTTCGGGCGGCTATGCATCTGTATCGTCACCAGAATTCCGTGAAGCCCAGCTTGCAAAGTTTCGTGAGCTCGCGCCCGAGGTCGACATCGTTATCACCACGGCTTTGATCCCCAACCGGGAAGCGCCCGAACTGTGGACTGAGGACATGGTGAAATCCATGAAAGCCGGCTCCGTCATCGTGGACCTTGCAGCGGAAAAGGGCGGCAATTGCAAGTTGACGGTCAAGGACGAAAAGATCGTGACCGACAACGGCGTGACCATCATCGGTTATACCGATTTCCCCAGCCGGATGGCGACGCAATCCTCCAGCCTTTATGCGACCAACATCCGTCACCTGATGACAGACCTAACACCTGAAAAAGACGGTGTGATCAATCACAACATGGAAGACGACGTGATCCGCGGGGCGACCATTGCCCATGCCGGAGAAGTCACATTCCCGCCGCCACCGCCCAAAGTCGCAGCCATCGCTGCGGCACCGAAAAAGGAAGCGGCCAAAGAGCTGACGCCGGAAGAAAAGCGTGCGGCGGAAGATGCCGCCTTCAAGCAGCAGACCCGCAACCAGATCACGCTGCTGGGGATTGGTGGCGCATTGGTACTTGGCGTTGGCCTCATTCCGGGTATGCCAGCCAGCTTCATGCAGCACTTTATCGTGTTCGTGCTGAGCGTGTTCATCGGGTTCCAGGTGATCTGGAACGTGGCGCATTCACTGCACACGCCGCTGATGGCCGTAACCAACGCGATTTCGTCCATCATCATCCTTGGCGCTTTGATCCAGATCGGATCGTCCAGTTTGCTCATTACATTGCTCGGGGCGTTGGGGATCTTCATGGCGTCCGTCAACATCTTTGGCGGTTTCCTCGTGACACGGCGCATGCTCGCCATGTTCCAGAAATCTTAAGGGGGCGGGATCATGGAAAACGCATTCACCATCGCGGCCTATGTGGTCGCAGCCATCCTGTTCATTCTGTCACTGGGCGGTCTGTCCGGTCAGGAAAGCGCCAAGCGGGCCGTGTGGTACGGCATCGTGGGCATGGCCATTGCGGTGCTCGCGACGCTGTTTGGGCCCGGCTCGGGCCTGTGGCTGGCCTCGCTTGTCTTGATCGCGGGCGGTGCAGCCGTGGGCTATCAACTGGCCACGAAGGTCGAGATGACGCAGATGCCCGAACTTGTGGCTATCATGCACAGCCTTGTGGGGCTGGCGGCGGTCTTTGTCGGCTTTAACGCGGATCTGATGATCAACTATATCGGCGGTGTATACGAGTCTGAGGGCCTTGTGATGGGCGCCGTGGGCACGGATGGCGTCAAGGCTGTTGGCCTGCCCAAGGAAATCTATGAAGGTCTGTCTGCTTTTGGTCAGTTGATCGCCAAGAAGTCCTCGGTCGAGATCGGCATTCTGCGCGTCGAACTGGTGCTGGGCATCTGGATCGGGGCGGTCACCTTCACAGGCTCCGTCATCGCCTATGCCAAATTGGCGGGTTCGTCATCGAAGCTGCCCTTTGACATCGACACAAGCGCCAAGAAGCTGCCCGGCGGGCATTTCCTGAACGCAGGCGCTGCGGCTTTGTCGGTGCTTCTGCTGATCATGTATCTCAGCGGCAGCGGATCATGGGCGCTGGTGTTGCTGACGCTGGCCGGTCTGTTCATCGGGTATCATCTCATCATGGGCATCGGTGGTGCGGATATGCCTGTCGTTGTGTCGATGCTGAACAGCTATTCCGGCTGGGCGGCTGCGGCGATTGGCTTCTCGCTTGGCAACGACCTGTTGATCGTTGTGGGCGCGCTGGTCGGCTCTTCCGGTGCGATCCTGTCATACATCATGTGCAAGGCGATGAACCGGTCATTTGTGTCGGTTATTCTGGGCGGCTTTGGTGGCCCAGCGGGCGAGCAGATGGCGGTTGAGGGCGAACAGATCGCGATCGAGGCGGACGGTGTTGCCACGGCCCTCAATGAGGCGGATAGCATCGTCATCATCCCCGGTTACGGGATGGCGGTTGCCCAAGCGCAGCAAGGTGTGGCCGAACTGACGCGCAAATTGCGCGCCAAGGGCAAGAACGTGCGCTTTGCTATTCACCCTGTCGCGGGGCGCTTGCCTGGCCACATGAACGTGCTCTTGGCCGAGGCCAAAGTGCCCTATGACATCGTGCTGGAAATGGACGAGATCAACGATGACTTCCCGGATACGGATGTGGCCATCGTGATCGGCTCGAATGACATCGTGAACCCGGCCGCACAGGACGATCCGAACTCACCCATCGCGGGTATGCCGGTTCTGGAGTGCTGGAAGGCCAAGCAGGTTTTCGTGTCCAAGCGCGGGCAGGGGACAGGGTATTCGGGTATCGAGAACCCGCTGTTCTTCAAGGACAACACACGCATGTTCTACGGCGATGCCAAGGCGTCCATCGACAAGCTGTTGCCGATGATAGACTGACGCACCTGTGGTGCGATGATAGACTGACGCACCTGTGGTGCGATGATAGACTGACGCACCTGT
>CANMVD010000011.1 GCA_947501275.1 uncultured Tateyamaria sp. | reverse complement strand
TAATCAATCCAACAAGATGAGCCAAACTCTTGCTTAGTTCAGGCCGCCATTGGTCCCAAAACCCCTGACGACGGACATTAAAACATCTGACAAGAATGATGAAATCGCGGTATGCGACTTGGCCTGGCGCGGCGCCGTTCGGTCTTTTTGAACCTTGGGGCAGCCATGGTGCAACTTTTTCCATGGCCTACTGAAGGCACGGGTGTTCTGCGAAGACTTTTGGTCTTCCCAGCCCGATTGGGACTCTTCCATGACTGAGATTGCTGCCGGATCGGCAGATGTGTCGAAATGCGTTTGTGGTATGAGACGCTAGAGCGTGCCCGCGTCCCGATCATCGATGGACTTTTGGAAGTAGCTTTCGATCTCCGCGCTATCACGAGAGCCTACAAAACCTCACACCCGCTGACGTCTACTTCGGACGCGGTGAAACCATTCTGAGACAACGAGAAAGGATCAAACGGAAGACCATCGAAACGCGACGCCTGCTTCACCGCAAATCCGCCGCATAATCACAACAACCAGATGAACCAGATCCTCTCTTAGCTTAGGCGGCTATCTGTCCCAAAATTCCTGACGACGGACAACCTAAGTTGGCGGATGCAAAGGGGAACAGGTCACTGTTTTACGGAGAGGTTGCGCTGCTGCTATCAGCATTACGCTGGTACTAATCCATTCGAGATCCACCCGTGGGATGGTGGGTTTGAACCCTATGACGGACCCTCAGAAATTGAATCAAATTTGTCGGACTTTGATTCCGTCGTGTGTGTTCCCTTAGCGATTGAACAATACTTCTGCACCAATGTGCCGAACCATGTGTTTTCGTGTCCTGTGGCTTCTGTGTGCCGTTCTTTTTGTATCCGTCGTTGGTCCAATCGCTTTGGTGTTGGGAAAGGTCAACGGTTCAGATCCTGATGATCTTTACCTACTGCTTGGTCGTACCGGAAACGCGGATTCTATCGCCCAGATCACGCAGACTGGCGCGGTTGAGATTGGTCCGCTGCAAGCCACGTTCGCGCGCATGGTCCATGTACCACCCCATGTTCGGACACGGTTACTGTCAAATGGATACGTTCTGTTGCCCGCGGGCCATCTCGTCGGCACCTGCGGGTTCGGAACAGCCCTGCCGCGGCCCTCATCAAGGAACACTTAGTATGCAGAAGTTCTTGACCCAAAGCCCTGAACGACTGGTCTTCGCACTGTCCGCTGCCTTGTTCATGCCGGTTGTTTTAACATCAGTCATTATTGGCGGGAGTGTTGCAGGCACGATCGCTGCATCCGCTGGATTCCTGAGTTTTGGTGTGCTGATGGCCCGCAGCCAACCTGCGCTTGCGGCAATTGGAGCGACACTCGCTTTGATGGGGCAAGCTATTGCATTCACGGCCGCGTTCGAAGGGCATCCGTGGCAAATCGACAGCCATATGCTCTTTTATGCGCTGCTTGCCTGCCTGATTTGCATGCGCAGTTATGCAGCGCTGTTGGCCGGGGCCGCGACCATCGCATTGCACCACCTATCGTTGTCTTTTCTTATGCCTGCAATGATTTACCCAAGCGGTGAGTTTGGTGTGAACATCGGGCGAACCGTATTTCACGCGGTAATTGTCGTGATGGAAACAGCGGCATTGCTGTTCACGGTTCACCAGCTAAACCGTTTGCAGGCTGGAATGCAGACGCAGACTGAAAAGTTGCAGGTCAGCCTGCAAGAAGCGGAAACGGCAAGGCGCGTTGCGCTACAGTCACAAGCCGATGCTGAAACGGCAAATGAAGAGGCACAGCGATCACAACGAAAAGCAGAAGACTCGCTGGCTGAATTGCGTCGGGCAACAAGTGAACAACGGGCTGCTGAAGCGCGGCAACAAGAACGCGACGCCTCCCACAGACAAGCAGAAGCCACCAGGGCCGATGAGCAAAGACGGGTTGTCGAAGCGTTGAGGACTGCGTTGGCGCTGCTGGAGGGCGGCGATTTGACGACACGCATTGATGCACGTTTGCCCCCCGAATATCAGGAAATTGCTGAGGGTTTTAACACTGCCGTGCAGTCTCTTGAAGAATTGGTTTCTGAAGTCGCACGCAGTTCGGAACAAATGGCAACGGACATTCAGGATATTTCGGTCGCCACCGATAACCTTGCAAAACGAACGGACAAGCAGGCGGCCAATCTCCAAAATACATCCGATGCGTTGGACAGGTTGACCCAAAGCGTGCAGGAAAATGCCACGAACGTCACAACCGTCAATAACAGCTCGCAAGGTGCGCAAGCCAGCGCCGAGGCCAGCGGTATGGTTGTATCTAATGCATCCAAGGCAATGATCGCGATACAGACCGAGGCACAAGAAATTGCAAAGATCGTGACCCTTATTGAAAGTATTTCATTTCAGACCAATTTGCTTGCGCTGAACGCTGGAGTTGAGGCCGCGCGTGCAGGAGAAGCTGGGCGTGGTTTCGCTGTGGTAGCGTCCGAGGTACGGGCGCTGGCGCAACGATCGTCCGAGAGTGTGACGAGTATTCGTGCGCTTATTGAGCGCTCAACGCAGCAAGTTGAACATGGATCGGACAAGATTTCCGAAACGGTAAGTTCTCTTCATGCCGTGGAAACGGCAATTTCTGACATCGGTTCTAGAATGGCGGCAATTTCTGTCAACACACAGACACAGAGCACTGAGATATCTTCGATCAACACGTCATTGTTCGAAATGGGCAGCGCCACCCGGAAGAACGTGGAAATGTTTGATGAAACGAACGCAGCTTGCACAAAGTTGGCCAAAGGTGCCGATGTTTTGCAACAACTGACTCACCGCTTCAACGTTTCTGGGAATTGTCGCAGCGAAGTTCAGGTGGCTTGAGGCATCGATTGAGTCCTATTGAATTGTCGGCACTGATGGCGGTCCATCCCTGCAACTCTGTCCAATTTGACTGCTTCTGTCTGTCTGCATCTCAGATCTTTGAACATCAGTACCTCCGCGCCGGACGCGGCTGTTCTTGGTGCCCAACTCCGGCACTGCATCTGGAACGCCAAGAAACAGTCGCCATCCCAAAACAGCTGTCTAAGCCAGTTCAATACTGGTGCTGAAACACTGGGAATATTACCATTCGCAGAAGGTGCCGTCAGTCGTGCCAATAGTTGCTTGCGGCGGCGTCTGTCTGAAAGTGCGTTGCGACAACTGCTGAGTCCTGAGGCCGCAGAATTTTTGACGGATGCTGGCATCCAGTTGGGTCAATTTGACCCTCATGCGCGATAGCTTGATCGCCAAGGCATAGCATTCTTCGGGGGTTTTGGTCTGCATGGCCGGAAGTCATGTGTCGGACATATCATGTCCCCTGATTTGGGTGCGGGCAGTTTTCGGCACTGCCCGCGAGGACAGTCACTCAACTTTGCCCGGAAGGCTCAGATTGCCAGAAGCCACATCAAAAACATCCGTCACGCAAACGTAAGGTGCGTGAAAGTCAGTGTCGACGCGCAGTGCGGAGGTCACGCCGTCGTAACGGGCTTCCTTGAGTGCGCCGATGTCCGCGTTTGCCAGCACAACATTGATTGTGACTTCGGAACCATCAAAGACGGGCGTAAAGCCGGGACTGTCGAGATAAAATGGAACGCCCGGCCATGTTGCTGGCATCACGGGCGTTGCTCCCTCAGCAACATCACGAACCGCCAACGCACCGGGGCCGCAGGCTTCATTGGGAGTCAAGACAACCCAGTGGCTGTGCCATTGCCCACCGTCATTGCCTGTATTTCCGTCGATGTTTTCGTCAAACAACGGGGTGTCGTCAAAGTCGGGGTGGTTCGTCGCAGCGAGTGCAAGAATTCCTGTGCCCTTGCCAAAACCGACCGCGGATGGGTCCAGTGTGGTGGGCCATACATACGACCAGATGGTCGCCCCTGGTACACCGTTACCTGTTTCTTCGGGCGTGGTGTTTCCAGCTTTTCCTGCAGCCGTCATCCGGAATGTCGCGAAGCGACCATTTAGGCTGACTTTGGCTGCGGTGATGTCGAAATCCGCTACCTTGGCAGCATCTGTCGGGGATTGAATACCGTGATCGTGCATGTCGTCAGCGGCGGCTGTTCCGGCGACGAATATTAGCGCAGCAGCGGTTGTGTTGAGGATTTTCATGTCTGATCCTTTTGGCTAAGTAGTATCGACTCACTATTAGTTTGGGTTGGCAATCGTTGCAATATAAATATCGACTCGCTATTATGAGGACATGGAAAATGAGCTCTACATTCGCGAACTCATCAATCGGCTGGCCCGCCTGGACGCTACGACTGCGTGGCAGGGGGACTTGAACCCGACGCAAACGGCCGTGTTGAATTACCTCGCGCGGGCCAATCGCTTTTCGCGCAGCCCGTCCCATGTCGCCGAATATCTGGGAAGCACGCGCGGCACCGTGTCACAAACCTGCAAATCCTTGGTGCAAAAAGGCTACGTAACAGAACAACGCTCGCAGGCTGACAAACGCACCGTTACTTTTGAATTGACCGAAAAAGGATCGCTCGCGACAGACGCGCCTAGATTGATGTCTATGGCGATCTCAAAGCTGGATCAGCGGAGTAAGAGCGGTTTGGCAGCTTCCTTGGAAACGCTGCTGCGCGGCCTGTTGAAGGAAAATGGTGGGCGCGCCTTTGGTATTTGCAATCAGTGTCGACATTTTGCGCCACGGCAAACGGGTGGGCATTGCGCCTTACTGTCTGAGGATTTGCTTGCCGAAGAGACGTTTATGATTTGCCATGAACAAAGCGCTGCATGACCAGTCCACCATTCTCGTGCCGCATCAACGGTCTCTTTTTGGCTAAAGTGTTGAGTTTCTAGGCGGCGAGCGCACCCGTCGCAATTGGCAACACACCTGTTGGCGGACTGAGGAACTTAGCGGCCTTTCGAAAGGGCCGATACGCGCTCACAATACGCCTGAATATAGGTCACTGCGAGCGTCAGCCAATGTCGGCAATGCGGGGCGTCGCACCTTTTTGAAACTGGTTGCTGTGTTTTGGAAACTGGCAGCTTGGAGCCAATCGGAGTGAGGTGCGGCATTACGCATCTGACAAAGTGCTTTCTTAAACGGATGGTTTCACGGCAGCACTTGCGGCGTGGATTTATGCCAGAAGGTTTGCGTCTATGCCGTCTTAAGCATCACGCCGGCTGTGCCAACCAAGCAGGCTGAAAAGCGCAAAGAACACGGCGGCCACGCAGACGATGGATGGCCCGGCAGGTGTGTCGAACAGATAGGCTGCGCGCAAGCCGGACGCTGCGGATACGCCCCCAATGACAGCGGCAATCAGAGCCATCGCTTCGGGCGTTCTGGCGAGGCTGCGCGCGGCGGCGGCTGGAATGATCAGCATGGCTGCGATTAACAGAACGCCCACGACCTTGATCGCGACAGCAACAGTCACGGCCAGACAGAGCGTCAAAATCAACTGCTCCCGCTTGGGGTCGAGGTCGGCGGCGTAGGCCAGCTCTTCGTTCAGGGTCGATGTCAGCAAAGCAGACCACCGCCACGCGATCAGGGCCACGACGAGGCCAGCGCCACCCCAGATCACCAACAGATCACTGCGCGAAACTGCAAGGATATCGCCAAACAGATAGGCCATCAGGTCGATGCGGACTCCAGACAAAAACGACACGGCGACCAGTCCGAAAGCAAGCGCCGAATGGGCTAGCACCCCGAGCAACGTATCCATCGCATAACCGCGTCCAGCCAAAAGCGTCACGGTCAGCGCCATGATTAGGGCTACAGCCATCACACCGGGGAAAATCGACATCTCCAGGGTAAGCGACAGGGCGACCCCAAGGATCGCTGCATGTGCTGTGGCGTCTCCGAAATACGCCATGCGCCGCCACACCACGAAACATCCCAAAGGGGCGGCCGCTATGGCAACTCCGATCCCCGCAAGCGTTGCGCGGGTCATAAAATCGTCCAGCATTACTCGGCTGCCTCGTGACTGTGTTCGTGATCATGGTCATGCTCGTGCCGGTAGAGGGCAAGCGCGCCGCCCGTACCAGATCCGAAAAGGGCCCTGTATTCCGGTGCGGATGCGACTACGGCGGGAGTGCCTTCGCAGCACACATGGCCGTTCAGGCAGATCACCCGGTCCGACGCACTCATGACGACGTGCAACTCGTGGCTGATCATCAGTACGGCGTAGCCGGTTTCGGAGCGGACAGCCTCAATTTGCTGATAAAACGCCGCTGATCCGCGTTGATCAAGGCCTTGGGTCGCCTCATCCAGTAAAAGGACGTCAGGGCTGTTGATCAAGGCGCGCGCCAACAGTACGCGCTGAAACTGCCCCCCCGAAAGTCGGGACATCTGACGCCCCAGCAAATCAGGCACACCAGCAGTTTCCAGCGCCGCGCTGCACGTGTTGCGATCAACCCGATGGGACAGACGCATGAAACGCTCGACGGTGATGGGCAAGGTGGGGTCGATATGCAGCCGCTGCGGCACGTAGCCAATCTTGAGCCCCGGCTTCATCTCGACGTGGCCGGCGGTTGGCTTGATTGCGCCGATGATCGTTTTGAGCAAACTCGTTTTGCCGGATCCGTTGGGCCCGACGATCGTCACGATTTCGCCGGGCTCGACAGTCAGACCGACGTTGTGCAGTACAGTGTTGGCGCCGTATCGGACGCTCAGGCCTTTGGCAGTGATCAGGCTCATGTGTCAGCCTTGTCAGCACATGTTGGGCAAACGCCTTCAGCTTCGACAGAAGTTCGCTCGATCTGGAAGCCTGTGGCTTGCGCGGCCTCCCCCAAAGCCGACTTGGCTTGTGTCGAATGCGCTTCGGCGACAGCATCACACAATCGGCAGATCATGAAGGCTGGTGAATGAGATTCGCCCGGGTGCGTGCAGGCCACAAACGCATTCAGCCGTTCTATCTTGTGCACGAACCCATTTTCCAACAGGAAATCGAGGGCGCGATAAGCCACTGGCGGCTGCGAGCCAAAACCTGCATCCCGCAGTAAATCCAAAATCGCGTAGGCGCCAAGTGCGCGGTGCTCATGCAGCAACAATTCAAGGACTTTGCGGCGCACTGGCGTAAATCGCAGCCCTGCCTCGACGCATCTTTCTTCGACGGCGCTCAGGGCCTGATCAACGCAGCGCGCGTGATCATGTTCCTGAAACCCGAGAGGACGTTCCTTCTCTGATTGGGGCTGAGAGACACTACTTGTCATGTTATTCCATATCATGTATTCGGCCGTTAATGTTATAAGATCACATGAGGGTTCGGATGTCTAGAAAGCTTATCCCACTGTCCGTCAGCGCCGCTTTGATGGGTGGCACTGCAATGGCCGAGGTGCCCAACGTCGCGGTGGATATCGCCCCGATCCATTCCTTGGTGGCGCGCGTGATGGATGGCGTTGGATCACCCGACCTGATCGTGCAATCCGGTGCGTCGCCCCATGAGTACAACCTCCGTCCGTCTCAGGCACAGGCCCTCCAGGACGCGGACCTCGTTTTTTGGATCGGAGAGGATCTGACCCCCTGGATGGAAGATGCCGTTGCAACACTTGCAACGGATGCCACGGCGATAACCTTGCTCGATGCAGACGGGGCGAAGGTGCTTGGCTTCCGGCAAGGCGCGCTGTTTGAAGCGCATGGCCACGGAGATGAAAAACATGATGATCATGAGGCACATGACGACCATGACCACGAGGACCATGATCCCGCAGAAGATGAAAAGCATGATGATGGAAACAAGGACCACGATCATGACGACCATGGGCACGGAGAAACCCATGAAGACCATGAAGATCATGCAGACCATGACGATCATGAGGACCACGCTCATGGTGATCGCGACCCGCACGCTTGGTTGTCCATCCAAAACGCTGGCGTGTGGTTGAATGTCATTGCCGCGCAGTTGTCCGGGGCTGACCCTGACAACGCGGGCACCTATTATGCCAACGCAGCGGCAGCGCGCTCTGACATGGAAAAGCTGTCGTCCGAGATCAGTGCCATGCTGGATCCGGTGCGTGACGGCAGCTTTGTCGTTTTCCACGATGCCTACCAGTATTTCGAAACGGATTTTGATTTCCCTGCCGCCGGAGCGATTTCGCTTGGGGATGCATCAGACCCCAGTCCGGCACGCATTGCCGAAATTCAGGCACGCATCCGTGCTGAAGCCATTGATTGTGTTTTGGCAGAACCGCAGTTCAACGCGGGCCTCGTCAAAACCGTTCTGGATGGAACCGAGGCCAAGACTGGCGTAATTGACCCGTTGGGTGCTGACCTCGACCTTGGTCCGGCGCTTTACCCGCAATTGCTGCGGAACATGGCTCAAACCTTGGTTGATTGCCTTTAGATTGCGCTGCTTGTCGGGCCTGGAGCTGCATCAGAAGACGTGCCGCATGGTGTTGTGCATACACCCTGCGGCAAGCGCGCCTTGATTTGTGCGTGCCTGCTGCAAGAGTTATCCTGGGATGGTCGCATCAATTGCGGCACTGAGCTTGTCCGTCAGCTCGTCAATCTGTGCGTCTTTGATGATGAATGGCGGTGCCAGCAGGATGTGATCGCCCATACGCCCATCACGCGTTCCGGGCATGGGGTAGCAGATCAGTCCTGCCTCAAAGGCGGCGGACTTGATCTTGGCTGCGAGCCCTCGTGCGGGATCGAAAGGCGCCTTGGTCTCCCGGTCTTCCACAAGTTCAATCCCTTGAAACAGACCGCGCCCGCGAATGTCACCAACATGCGGATGCTGTCCAAACTTGGCGTGCAATGCTTCAGAGAGTTTTTCACCCTGCGCCGCTGAACGGCTGGCAAGGTTCTGATCGAGGATCTTGCGCACGACGGCAAGCCCTGCCGCCGCGGCCACGGGATGCCCGAGATACGTATGACCATGCTGGAAAAACCCGCTTCCGGTTTCGATGGCCGCATAAACTGTATCGGTACACAGCATCGCTCCAATTGGCTGGTAGCCAGCGCCAAGACCTTTTGCGATACACAGAATGTCAGGCGCAACACGATCCGCATCACAGGCAAACATATGCCCCGTGCGCCCCATCCCACACATGACTTCGTCAAAGATCAGCAAGACACCATATGTGTCGCATATCTCGCGGATGCGTTTGAAATACCCCTCAACCGCAGGCACGGCGCCCAGTGTAGCGCCCACCACGGGTTCAGCCATGAAGGCCATAACCGTCTCCGGGCCAAGGCGTAGAATTTCGTCTTCCAGCTCCTGTGCGGCGCGCAGCCCGTATTCGGCGGCACTTTCGTCGTCATTGCGCAAAATGTATTCATAGCAGGGCGCAATGTGGCTGACATCGACCAACAACGGCGCGAATTGCCGTTTGCGCAGCGCGTTGCCACCTGCGGCCAACGCTCCAAGCGTGTTCCCGTGATAGCTTTGTTGGCGCGCAATCAGGTGGCGTCGCTCGGGGTGTCCAGTTTCGACAAAATACTGGCGCGCAAGTTTGATTGCGGCTTCTGTCGCCTCTGAACCGCCGGAAACGAAATAGACCCGATCTAGGTCACCCGGGGCATGATGTGCCAGCAAGTCTGCCAGAGCCTCGGCAGGTTCGGACGACAAAAAGCCGGTATGTGCAAAGGCGAGGTCAGCGACCTGTTGTTGCACGGCCGCGATCACATCTGGATCTCCGTGACCAAGGCAGGACACGGCGGCCCCGCCTGATCCATCCAGATACGCTTTGCCTGAACTGTCATAAAGGTAACAGCCCTCGCCGCGCACAGCGATGGGGGGCGCGTTGCGGCAATGGCGGGGAAAAACATGAGACATCAAGATGCTCCATCTGTCAGGGCATAGCAAAACTGAAGGCTGGTTCGGGCAAACCCATTTTGTTCATAAAAGCGATGTGCCTGTTGGCGGGTCAAGCCACTGCACAGCCTGATGTGATCACACCCATGCGCGCTTGCTTCCTGCTTGGCGGCGTTCAACAACGCTTTGCCGATACCGAAATTGCGCATGTCCGGACGCACAACAAGATCGTCAATGAACAGAGTCTTCCCCCAAAACACATCATGTGTGATGCGATATCCAAGGCACCCCTGATCTTCGGCGATCAGAACGCGGTAGCCATTGTCCAAGGCGCGTTTCAGCCTGTCATGGAAGACGTCATCGGCAAGCCCGTCGCGCAGGACCTTTAACAAGGGTGCGATTGTGTCGATATTGTCACTGTGTTGGACCGATATGCTCATGAGGCGCGGCCTTTCTGCTGATGGCTAAGAGCGGTGTGCAGCGACGCGACGGCTTGGGCATTGTTGGCCCAAGGCGACCCATCCGGAGCCAGCGTATTGTTTTCAAACCCGACCCGCAGGTCGCAGCCCAACTCGGCAGCCTGCAACAGACAGGTCTGTTCACTCGCGCCGAAGGCGCAAACTGTCACGGACAGCCCGGCATTTTTTACGCGGCTGACCAAAGGCATCAGATCTTGAGGCGCGCCTGCGCGGGCAGGGGCGTATTGGCCCAGCACTACAATCACATCGCGCATGAATGGCGGAATGATTTGGGCCGTTTTCCATGCCATCAATTGATCAAGGCACCGCTGTGCGTAGACGATGTGTTGCACGCGCGTTCCCTGCGCCGCGGCTGTTGCGTAAATCTGCGGTGCAAGGTCTTCTGAACGGGCGATCTCGCGCACGGCGATGCTGGCGGCGTCCGGTTTCAGATCCTGCAAAAGCGCGAGTTGATCGATAACGTCAAAAAGCCCGGCGGCCTCGGTCGTAATCTGGATCTGCATCTGTGGTGCGGCGTCAGACACGGCAGCGATGGCCGAACGGTAGCGGTCCACATCCAGACTGTGGCTCCCGTGTGCATCCCGGACGTGTAGGTGGATGCAATTTGCGCCCGCGTCGAAACAAGTCAGTGCCGTCTCTGCCAGTTCCTGATCCGAAAGGGGCACGGCGGGGTGATCTGCCTTGCCCAGACGCGCGCCGTTAGGCGCGACCGTTATGTTTGGTGTGAACGTCATGGGCGCATTCTTTGACCTTCGGGATCAAACGCCGCCGCTCGCTGCATCCGCCCGGGCACGTGCACGCCTGCGATGTTGAGCGTGATAGCGGCCCCGTCCTGCACATCCGTTACGTGCGCCAAAGCGACAGGCGCACCGATACGGTATCCGTAAGCAGCAGAGGTGGTTTGACCGATGATCCGATCCTCCAGATAGACCGGTTCGTGCCCGATTGGCACGGCGTTGCTGTCATCCAGTATGATCGTGACAAGGGATCGCTTCCGGGTTTCTGTGCGCTTTGCCAATGCTGCAGCGCCTATGAAGCCCCCGGTTTTTCGGGCCAGTCCCGCCATGCCAACCGCGACCGGGCAGGTGTCTGTGTCCAACTCGTGCCCCATGGCCGCAAAGCCTTTTTCAATGCGCATCGAGGATTGTGCGAACATCCCTGCTGGACGCGCGCCGAGTTCCGTCAAAGCTGCGTATATCGTTGCTGCGTTTTCCGCTTTGCAGGTGATCTCAAACCCGGCTTCGCCGACATAAGACATGCGCACGGCGCGCACGTGTTTGCCTGCGATATGCGCCGGACCAACTTTGAAATATCCCAATTCATTCAGCTCTGGTGCGCCTGTTTGCGCGACAATTTCTGCGGCGCGTGGCCCCATCAGCCCCAAAACCGCATAGTCTTCGGTACTGTCGGTGAGGGTAACGTTGAACGCGCCCCGGTGTCGGGAAAGCCATGCCAGATCGCGCTTGATCGCGTTGGTACCAACAAAAAGCCGGTAGTGATCCGGCGCGATGCGGTGAGCGGTTATGTCACTTTCGTAGGTGCCGCGTTCGTTCAGCAAACCTGTGTAGATCGCGGTACCGTCCGGGCGGTCCATGTTGCGCATGCAGACATGTTGTAAAAAGGCGCAGGCATCCGGGCCTGTGACCTCGATCTTGCCAAATGGCGAGGCATCGAAAATGGCGGCGTTCTCATGTGCAGCCATCACTTCAGTCCGGACGTTTTCAAACCAGTCCGGTTTGGCGAAGGTCAACGTGGGCGCGCGGCTCTTTCCAAAAAAGAGCGGGCGCTCCCAGCCGTAGACCTGCCCCATATGGGCCTGCGCGGCGCGGTATGCGCTGTCGAGGGGGAGGCGCCTCAGATCACGTGCTGTCGTCAGCTGGCGCCCCGGGTAGGCAATTTCGTAATGTGTACCAAGGATTTCCGGCGCGCGCGCCATTAGGTGTTCAATCGAGTTGAAGACTGGCGCAAACCGCTTGGCATCCGCCTCACCAAGGTCATAGGCCGTGTGGCCGTGCACAATGGCATGGGCGAGGTTCATGCCCGCCCCTCCGCCAGATGCGATGCCGACCGAATTCATCCCGCACCCTAGAAACAGCCCGCGTGTTTCTGCCGCTTCCCCAAGCATGAACATACCGTCCGGAGTGAAACTTTCGGGGCCGTTGAGCAGCATTTTGACTTCCGCAGTTTTCAGTGCAGGCAAGCGTTTGAGTGCATTCAGCATCATAGGTTCGAAGTGATCCCAATCCTCGGCCAACAGACCGAATTCGAAATCCTTGCCGATGATGTCTGGCGCAATGGCTTTGCCCATGGGCTCAAAGCACCCTACCAAAAGCCCGCCGCTGTCATCGCGAATATAGAGGTGATTGTCGTGATCGCTGAGGGTCGGCATGTTGCCGGTGATGCCGTCTATGGGCTTGGTCAGAAGGTAGAAATGCTCACATGCAAGGGCTGGCACATCTGCGCCCGCCATGGCGCCAATTTCGCGGGACCACAATCCGGTGCACAGCGCAATCGCGTCACAGGTGATGGTGCCTTGGGTCGTTTCGACCCCCGCAATGCGTCCCTGTTTGGTCAAAATCCCAGTGACACCGGTCCCTTCAAAGATCTTGGCTCCGCGCGTCTTTGCCCCCTTCACAAGGGCGGCGCAGACGTCCGAGGGCGACACACGCCCGTCTTCGGGCGACCAGACGGCGCCCAACACGTCATCTGCATTCATTAGCGGCCAGCGTTCCTTGGCCTCCTGTGGGCTGATCCAATTGGCATCAATGCCAAAGGCATGGGCCAGTGCCTCTTGCCTGCGGACGTGAATGGTGCGGTCCGGCGAGGTGGCGATGGACAGAGACCCTTTTTGAATCCATCCGACGCTTTGACCTGTTTCCTGTTCGAGTCGTGCATAGAGATCCACGGAATACTGGATCATGCGCGTCAAATTGTGGGAATGGCGCAAGGCACGCACCTGTGCCGCCGAATGCCATGTTGTGCCGGACGTGAGTTTGTTACGCTCGAGCAGGATCGCATCTGACACACCCATTTCGGCGAGATGATAGAGGGTCGAGCAGCCCATGATTCCGCCTCCGATCACAACAACGGATGCGTGGGCCGGGAGGGTTGGTTGCGTCATTTTGCGGCTCCTTGTCAGTCTGAATGAAACATTTGTTTCAAAAGTTGACAAGATGCAAAACGATTGAAACAGTTAGTTTCACGCTGCCGTGGGGGATTCGTGAACCAAGCCGACACTATCCAGGACCGTATCAACGGGGCATTCGCGGGGCTGAGTGGTCAGCAACAGGTTGCGGCCAAATACGTTGTCGAAAACCCTCTGGAGGTGGCCACCCGGTCGTTGCGGTCAGTTGCATCGATCAGCGGGGTGTCGCCCGCCACATTCTCGCGGCTGGCGCGCACGCTCGGATACGATGATTACGAACAATTGCGCGAGGACGGACGCGAGTTGGTCGAGCGCAAGATCTCTCCGTTTTCGGAACGTGCACATGCCCTGCGTGTCGCGGCATCAGATCAAGGACTGGCTGCGATCCTGCAGCACCAGGCGGCGGCCTGTGTCTCCAATATAGAGGATCTGCAAAGGTCCATTGACGTATCGCGGCTGGATGCTGCGGTGCAATGTTTGCACGACGCGCGCACTGTCTTGTTGGTGGGTGCCATGGGGTCTGCCGGGGTCATGGATTACTTTGGCTACATGGCGCACTGGTTCAAGGCCAACTGGAAAGTCGTCGGTCGCAATGGCACGGAATTGTCGCCTTCGATCTCGCGTTTGGTACCAGGAGAGGTTGTATTTGCCCTGTCCAAAGCGCCTTATGCACGTAGAACGATTGCTGCGCTGCAAGTCGCAAAGGAGGCAGGCGCCACAACCATTGTGATCACCGACAGTCCTATGTCCCCGGCATTGCAGTTTGCGGACTACGGCTTTGTGACGGCGACTGACAGCCCTCAGTTCTTCTCGTCTTATGTGGCGACAATGGTGCTGATGGAGGCAATCGTCAGCATGCTGCTCGCCCGCGCAGGGCCGGAAGCCGAGGAAATGATCCGCGCGGCGGAAATACAGATTGATCGTCTGGGAGAAAACTGGGCGTCATAGAAACGACAAGCAAACTTAACATGGGAGTTATCTAAATGTTTGTTAAATCAATGCTAACGGGCGCGGCGGTTGCCGCAACCATGGGGCTGGCCGGTATGGCACAGGCCCAACAGACCTTTATCACCATCGGGACCGGTGGTGTGACCGGGGTTTACTACCCGACCGGTGGCGCGATTTGCCGTCTCGTGAACAAGGGCCGCAAAGAGCATGGCATTCGCTGCTCTGTGGAATCCACCGGTGGTTCCGTCTACAACACCCGCACCATCCGCGAAGGCGAGTTGGACTTTGGCGTTGTGCAATCGGACGTGCAGTCGGCGGCCATGGAAGGCGTGCGCGCCTTTGACGGCGACGAGCCATATGGCGGTCTGCGCGCTGTGTTCTCGGTGCACCCTGAACCCATGCATGTCATGGTGCGTGGCGACAGCGGCATCGACAGCGTGATGGCGATGAAAGGCAAACGCGTCAACATCGGCAACCCAGGGTCGGGTACACGTGTTCTGGCAGATGTGATGATGGAAAATGCTGGCGTCACGCCTGCAGACTTTGCGCTGGCCGCTGAGTTGAAATCGTCCGAGCAGGCCGCCGCCCTGTGTGACGGAAAAATTGACGCCGCGATCTGGGCCGCCGGTTTGCCAAACGGTTCCACGATGGAAGCAACGTCTACATGCGACATCAAACTGTTGGATCTGACGACATCAGGCACCGACAAGGTGCTGGAATCCAATGCCGCCTACGCTGCTGCGACGATTCCGGGCGGTCTGTACCCAGGCAATGATGCAGATGTTGCATCCTGGGGTCCCAAAGCCACCTTCGTCACCGACGAGAAGACATCGGACGACGTGGTTTACGTGCTGGTTAAATCCATCTTCGAAAACTTCGATGACTTCAAAAAACTGCACCCCGCATTTGGTCGTCTCACAGAAGAGCAGATGATCAAAGACGGTCTGTCCGCACCGCTGCACCCCGGTGCCGTGAAGTACTACACCGAGCGTGGCTGGATGTAATCCAGCGCATCTCGCAATAGTAGATCCGGCCCCTGTCACGGGGGCCGGAACGCCAAAAAACAAGACTTTGTACTGGGGGATGGCATGACAGACGCGGCAACCAACAAGGACGACACGGCTCTGGAAGACATCCTTGCCGATGCGGACACGGGCGGGCGTGCTCCCACAGGAGGAATAGACAGGGCCGCGTTGTGGTATTTGCCTCTGGTCTGGGCCACATACCAGCTTTGGATTGCCTCACCCTTGCCCTTCATGCTGGGTTTTGGGGTCTGGAATGACACGCAGACGCGTGCGATCCACCTCGGTTTTGCGGTTCTTCTGGCCTTTCTCGCGTTTCCCGGGCTGAAGTCGAGCCCACGCACACACATTCCCAAAATCACTTGGGTGGTGGCCATCATTGCCGCCATTGCCGCATCTTACCTCTGGTGGGACTATCGCGGCGTTGCCCAACGCACCGGCAACCCAAGCACAACGGATATCGTCATAGCGGGCATCGGCATCGTGCTGCTGCTCGAAGCGGCGCGTCGCTCTCTAGGTTTCCCGCTGATGGGGGTGGCGCTGTTCTTCCTGTCATACGTCTTCTTTGGATCGTGGTCCGGCCTGCCGGAAGTTGTCCAGTGGAAGGGGGCGTCATTCAACAAGGCGATGAGTCATATGTGGCTCACGACCGAGGGCGTCTTTGGTGTCGCGCTGGGCGTTTCATCGGGCTTTGTCTTCCTGTTTGTGCTGTTTGGTTCGCTTCTCAATCAGGCGGGCGCGGGCAACTATTTTCTGAAACTGGCCTTTGCGGCACTTGGTCACCTGCGCGGTGGACCGGCCAAGGCGGCTGTGATTGCATCTGCCGCGACGGGCCTGATTTCGGGCTCCTCCATTGCCAACGTCGTCACGACGGGCACGTTCACAATTCCTCTGATGAAGAAAGTCGGCTTCCCAGCCACCAAGGCGGGCGCGGTTGAGGTGTCATCTTCGATCAACGGGGTTTTGACGCCGCCCGTGATGGGTGCTGTTGCGTTCTTGATGACGGAATATGTTGGCATTTCTTATGTCGAGGTTGTCAAAACCGCGATTGTGCCCGCAGCCATTTCCTATGTTGCGCTGGTCTACATCGTGCATCTTGAAGCGCTCAAGATGGGCATGACCGGCACCAGCCGCATGAACCCGATCAAGTTCATGCTGGGCGCGATTTTCATCATCGCAATTTCCATCGTGATCGCGGGTGGATTGTTGTTTGCGACTGGCTTGGTGGTCGACACGTTGGGGTCAGTATTTGGCGGTGCATCGCTTTTCGTGATCCTTGCCCTCATGCTTGTTGCCTATATCGCAGCCGTGCGGTTCGCCGCGCAGGGGCCGGATCTGGACATGAGCCTTGAGTCCATGCAGGACCTGCCCCCAACCAAGGAGATCTTCAAGACCGGTATCCATTACCTGATGCCAATCCTTTTGCTGATGTATCTGTTGATGATCGAGCGTAAGTCGCCGGGTCTGTCTGCATTCTGGTCCACCATTTTCATGCTGTTCATCCTGCTGACGCAAAATCCGCTCAAAGCGTTCTTTCGCAATCAGGGGGATGTCGTCGGGCAAATCCGCAAAGGTCTGTCTGATATCGCAGAAGGCATGATTGCAGGGGCGCGCAACATGATTGGCCTTGCCGCCGCCATGGGCGTGGCGGGGATCATTGTGGGCGCGGTGACATTGACAGGTATCGGTCAGGTCATGGCCGAGTTTGTCGAATTCCTGTCTGGTGGCAATCTGCTGGCGATGCTGTTCTTCGTGGCCGTTATTTCCATTATCCTCGGGATGGGGCTACCGACGACTGCAAACTACATCGTGGTATCGTCTCTGATGGCGGGTGTCGTAGTTGAACTGGGCGCGCAGAACGGACTCATCGTGCCGCTGGTGGCAGTGCACATGTTTGTCTTCTACTTCGGGATCATGGCGGATGTTACGCCGCCGGTGGGGCTGGCCAGTTTTGCCGCCGCTGCGATTTCCAAAGGCGACCCGCTCAAGACCGGGTTTCAGGCGTTCTTCTATTCGATCCGCACAGCGCTTTTGCCATTCCTGTTCATCTTCAACACGGATCTTCTGTTGATTGATGTTGGACCCGTTCAGGCGGTGTTTGTCTTTATCATCGCTCTGATTGCGATGCTGCTCTTTGCGGCGGGTACGATGAATTACTTTATGGTGAAATCCCGATTGTGGGAAAGCGCGGCCTTGCTTGTGGCGGCGTTTGTTTTGTTCCAGCCGGGGTACTTCCTCAACCAATTGCAGCCGGAATTTGAAACCCGACCGGGATCAGAACTGTTCTCAATGGCCCAAGCTGCAGGTGACGATGTGTCGTTGCGTGTCAGGCTGACAGGGGAGAACCTGAACGGCGATATGGTGGATGCGCGGTACCTGCTTCCCGTGGGACCATCGGGCGAGGATGGCACCACACGACTGCTGAATGGCGCGGGCATCGAGTTCCGGGACGAAGACGGCAAGATCTTTGTCGACAATCTGAACTTTGGTGGACCTGCCGAGCAGCTTGGCATCGATTTTGATTGGGAAGTTGTTGAGCTGGATGTGGAGGCGGACCGAATGCCCAAAGAGCTGTTTTATATCCCGGCCTTGCTGTTGTTGTTGGTTGTTTGGCTGATTCAGATGCGCCGCAAACGCGCGCAGGACCTCGTGGAGGCAAAGGCATGAAAGATCACATTCTATGCGCCGTCGACCTGACGCACGAAAAGGAGGCACGCCACCTGTTGATCGAAGCAAACCAGCTTGCGAATTTCTACGGCGCAACGCTGAGTGTTGTGACGGTATTGCCGGATTACAACTCGTCCTGGGTCGGGTCCTTTTTCAAGGATGGCACGCTGAAAGAGGCGGCCGATGCGGCCAACGAGGCGTTGCATGCGCTGGTCAAGGCGACCCTGCCGGATCGCGAGCAAGTCCAGCATATCGTGGAGATCGGCGCCGTGTATGAGCAGGTGCTCAACGCGATCAAGCAGTGTAACGCTGATCTGGTGATTGTCGGCGCGCAACGCCCCGACCTTGCGGACAAAGTGCTGGGTCCGAATTCGGCCCGCATCGCGCGGCTGTCGCCTGCGTCGACCCTGGTTGTCAGAACCTGAACTCACAGCGCCCATGTGCCGGGTTGTGCGCGAGCGCGCCTTGCGGGGTGGGGCACTGAACCAGCTAGCGGCTGCCGTTGGTGAATGTCTTTCGTCTTTCGCGGATCTTGGCATCGGACTCGACCGTCCCATCATGGAATGAGCCGAACCACTTGTCCCAAGGAAGTTCGAGCGAGCCATAATTACATTCGAAATAGCGGTGGTGCATCTGGTGATGGAATGTGCCCAGTTTCAGCCGGTTCTTATCCTTGATCACCATGCCCTCAAAGCCGGTATGCGTCGTCGCTGCCGTCAACGCATAGTATTGCAAATGAAACAGGATGTGCACCGGATGGGCCGCCACGACAAAGTGGACCAAAACCGAGCCTAGGAAGATGAGGTGCTCGACCGGATGCATCGCCATGCCTGACCATGGCCCCACATTGATATTGCGATGATGCAGGGCATGGACGTGCTTGTAAAAGAACGGAATGTGCAGAAAGCGGTGAATCCAGTAGAAGTAAAAGCTCTCCCAGATGGGGATCAGCAAGAACAGCGCTACGAACCAGACAGGGTGCGCCGCCCATGTCAGCATCGGGGCATATCCGTTTGCCATCGCCCAGAACATGAGCACCTCATAGGCTGTCCAGACCGTCACGCCGCTTGCAATGGTCCAGAACATATTGTCGCGGATCTGCCCGCCCAACGTGAACTGACGCCCGTTTTTCATCAGTGGGCGCGGGTCGTATTTCAGGTCCTGACCCTGTTTGGTGAACGTGTAGAAGTAGAGATGAAGCCCGCCCGCTACCGCGCTCATCAGCAGTGTGTTGCGCACAAACATCTCGGCGATCCAACCAAAGGCGAGCGTGCGCGCCTCTTCCAGCGGTGGTTGGAAAAAGTAGAAGGAAACAAACGCAATCCCGACAATGAACAGCCGTTCGGTAAGGAAGAACCACGAGTTCCAAAGCCATGCGAGCATCGCAACCGGACGCGGCGGCCACTGAAAGAACGGGGACACTTGCAGCGGAACATCCGGGGAATGATTCCATCCCCTAAGTCGTGTGTCAGACATGAAGCCCTCAAAATGTGCGAGATGAGCATTTGCACTTTGCCATGGATAATCATGTCGGAAAAACAGTATTAACTGTCAAACAACATCGGTTTTTCAGAGGTAAAAAATGCCACTAACGCTTAGGGCGATGGAGTATTTCACGACCGCGCTGCATCATGGCAATATCGCAAAAGCAGCGGCACAACTGAATATTGCTGCCTCTGCGGTCTCAGCCGCCATTGATCAGGTCGAAACCGAATTCGATCTGAACCTGGTGACACGCCAGCGCGCCAAGGGCATTCAGGCCACAGCCGCTGGTCGTGATGTGGCGCGCAAATGCGAACGCCTCCTCGACGATTATCGCTCTTTGCTGTCCGAGGGGGCTGACCTCAAGCAGTCGTTGGGTGGCACATTGCGTGTTGGATATTACGCGCCAATTGCCCCTGCGTTTTTGCCGCAGATTTGCAAAGCGTTCCTGCCAGAGGACGCAACAGTGACGCTTCAGCTTGAGGAATGCGACAACGATCAGGCGCAAGATGGTCTGCTGGACGGCAAATATGATGTCATCCTGTTTGTGGCTGAAGATGTCCGGCCGACCATCGCGTACAGCCCACTGATTAAGGCACCGCCCTATTGCATCCTGCCGGAGGACCACCCTTTGACTCAGCATGAGACGGTGTCGATGGACCAGCTTGCGCAAGAGCCTTTGATCGTGCTGAACCGCCCAGTTGCGGCCGCTTACTATGAGGGGCTTTTTCAACCCGGAGCGCGGGTTGTACCTGTCGCAGCATATGCAACGTCAACGGAGATGGTGCGCAGCCTTGTCGCGGCAGGGCGCGGCTGTGCCATCCTCAATATGCGTCCGCAAACCTCTCTCACGTATGGTGGGCGCAGCGTCGCGGAACGCCCGATTGCCGGCACTCTGCCGCCCCTTACCCTCGCTGTCGGCTATGACAAAACCCGCCCACGAAGACTGGTTGAGGCTTTTGTCGAAGCCTGTCGCGTGTACTTTGAAACGCCCGGCTCAGCACGCTGCATCATGGAGTGATGGTGTTCGCTGAGGACAAGATTAGTTTTAGGCTTGCTTGAATATTTGCGGTGGCATCGGGGTTGTAGAATTGGTGGCGGGCCGGTGCATACCATCGTCAGCCCGCAGTCCTTGGTCCGCATGATTTTGAGTGTCGTGAGGGCTTCTTCGCGGGTAAGCAGTGAATGCAGTCGGAGACGTAGCTGGAAACATGGTTCGAAAATCCGCAATATTTGTGCTGAGTTTTGGCGCGGTAGTGATCAATACCATGCCGCTCTGGATAGGGGCATTGGGGCGCTATCAGGATGTGTCAGACGGTTTGGCAGGCGCCTTTGGCAGCTTGGTCCTGCTGTCGGCGGCGGCCACATGTGCGGGTCTTGGTGGCACGCGGTTGCGTGATGCGTCACGTTTCCTTTTGACACCATCTTTTGCGCTGCTTGGCCTTGCAAACGCATTTCCGTCCATCCTGCTGGGCGCATGTTGCACCGTACTGGGCGCGTCTTTGGGATGTCTGACCAGACAAGCATTGCAGGATTTGTCCAGCGGTCCAAACGCGGTAAAGGCCATTAGCGTTGCAGTCTCTCTGGGTCTGGCGGTGTCTTTGGGAATTTACGTGCTGGTTCCATCGCTTTCGATCCCGCCCCTTGTGTTGCTTGCCGTACTATCCTTGCCCGTCGCGGTGATGCCGCTTGCCGTGCTGCGAAAGGATGCAGTCAGTCGGGCGAGTTCAGCGGTCTTGTCCATTCCCGTTGGGTATCTCGGCTTCTTTGTCATGATGGGTGCCTATTGGACGTTTCTGGATCTTTTTGGGGCACGGTTTGGCGATGCGGACGCTGTGAACCTGTGGCTGCTGGCAAGTTTGATTTCAGGTATGGCAGGGTCGCTTGTGGCAACTGCCATTCCCTTGGGTTGGCGCGCGCACATCCAGCGCGCAGGCATTGCATTGGCGTCGGTGACCGGCGCGGCGAGCTATGCATCCTCTGATCTTGCGGTCTTTGGATTCACGATTGTAGCGAATGGGTTTGCACTGTTCCTGTTCTTTCCGCTTTATCTGAAAGGGGCGGGTCAGCAGATGCCACAAGCCATGGCGGGCTACCTCCTTGGTTTTGCAACAGGTGGTGTGGCCGGTGCCGCTCTTGTCGAGGTTGGGGGGTATGCCGTGTTGTCAGCTGCGATCCTCTTGTTCGGGGTGGTCGCACTGGTGTTCACCAGCCGCCAGCCTCGTCCGGAATAACCAGCCCAGCCTTGCGCCAATGCGCAAGGGCAGAGTCCTTCAGATCGGCATTCGCCTCCCACAATGCCAACTCTTGCATGACGGCGGCTTCAAATCCGGGGAACACTTCACGCAATATGGCAGCTTCGGCTTTGGCCTGACCAGACTGTCCTACTGCGGAAAACAGCCACACGAGATGGGCGTGATACCAGTAAAAGCCCGGTGTCGGTACCATCTGCACCTCCAGAAGGGCGGCGTCGTACATGCCCAAACGGGCGTAACGCCATGTTTTGGCAAAGTGATACCATCCGGGATGTTCGGGGCTGATTTCCATCGCTTCGTCAAGCAACCGAATTGCGTCCTCTTCGCGCCCCAGAAAGGCGTAGCAATGACCGATCTCCGACAAGACATCAGAATTGCCGGGATTAAGAGCGAGGGCGCGGTTCGCTGCCTGATCAAATCGGGCAACGTCCATGGCAAAGAGACTGCACATGGCCAGAGCAACTTGGGCAAATGCGTTGCGATTGTCGGCCTGAACGGCATTCTGTGCGGCCTGCGTGGCGGCACCAAGGCTGTCCACGCCCTCGCGTTCGTTCACGTGATAACGAAACTCCTCAAGCAGCAGGACTGCGTAAGCGGCCCACCCGCTGGACGAGCCGGGTGTGCGTTCCAAGGCACCCGGAAACGCATCCCGCAACTCCGCATGTAGCGCGGTATCGTATGTCCGGTAGAAACGACGAAAATCCGAAACCAGTCGGTACATGTCCCAACTTGTTTCTTCGGTTTGTGTTCGTGCCGATTCTGCTGCGGCGAGCGCAACAGGCCCATGTGGCCCCGCAAGGCGTCCCACGCATATCCGCGCGATTTGCTCTTGCAAGTCGAACAGGGATTCTGCGGTGGCTTCGCGGTCAAATTGTTCTGTCACAACGATTGCGCTTGTGTCGGAGGCGGTCAGCTGAACCGACACGCGCAACCGCGTCGGTGTCAGTCGCAAACTGCCTTCGATCACGAAATGCGCATCGTATCTGTCAAGGATCTCCGCCGGATCAAGCTGGGCGGCGCTGATGACGTCAGAGGTGGTGCGCGACAACACCCGCAGGTCGCGAAACCGGGAAAGCTCGGCAATGATGTCGTCCGTCAGCCCATCGCAAACAAATTGTGCGTCCACGTCCGGGCTTGTGTTGCGAAAGGGCAGAACCACAACACACGGCAGTGCGACGTGCGAACCCGACTTCACCTCAGGGCGTTTTGTCGGTGCAGCCAGCCGAAAGCCGACGCCGTGCACCGTCTCGATGAGGTGCTGCGCGCTGCCGTTATCACCGACGGCGCGGCGCGCTTCCTTTATGGCGGTGGACAAGGTCGCATCCGTGATGATGCGCCCGTTCCAGACGGTTTCGACCAACTGATCCTTGGTCACGATCTCTCCGTTCGCCGAAATGAGGCTGCGCAGAATGTCCAGCGGTTGACGGGTCAGGTTTCTGACTGTGTCACCGGTGCGCGCGGTCATCCGGTCAAAATCAATTTCCGCGTCGCCAATCCGAACTTTCATGCTGCGCCCACCGCATTTTGTGCAGTCTGGCCTGATGCTCAGGCTTTCTCAGACTCTTCTCAGGTTTGTCTCAAGCAATACCAAATTGATCTGGCTACCTCTGTGCCACGACATCGAAACACATGAAAGCCGCACAAGGACAGAACAATGAAGTACCGCAACGCATTGCCACAACTGAATGGCACACAGATGATCACGGATGGTGGGCTCGAAACAACGCTCATCTTCAAGGACGGTATCGAGTTGCCCCTGTTTGCCGCCTTCAAGGCGCTTGAGAACGACGCGGGCCTCAGTGCCGTGAATGACTACATGTTGCGGTTTGTCGAAATCGCCCTGAAAGCCAAACGCGGGTTCATCATGGACACCCCCACATGGCGGGCAAGTGCGCGATGGGGGGCCGAACTTGGCATGACAGAGGACGCCCTGCGCTCTGTGCACCAAGATACGATTGGCGCGCTGATCAGCTTGCGTGACACCCACGAGCTTGCGGGCACAAGTCCCTTTGTTGTGAACGGTGTGATTGGGCCGCAAGACGATGGCTATGCCCCGACGCGCGTTCTGAGCGCAGAGCAGGCCCAAGCCTATCACAGCACCCAGATCGGCTGGTTTGATGACTTCGGCGCAGACATGGTTTCGGCCATGACAATGACGTACAGCGCCGAAGCGATTGGCATCGCGCGTGCCGCAAAGGCGCGCCAAATCCCTGTTGCGATTGCCTTTACCGTCGAAACGGATGGCGCTTTGCCATCGGGCGAACCGTTGCAACAGGCGATAGAGGCCGTCGACGCGGCGAGTGACGGTTATCCGGCCTATTTTATGATCAATTGTGCGCATCCCGACCATTTCGCTGACGTACTGCACGGCGATTGGACAACCCGCATCATGGGGCTGCGGGCCAATGCGTCGCGCCAAAGCCACGCTGAACTGGACGCCGCAGAAGAGCTTGATGACGGCAATCCGACCGAGTTGGGCGAACTCTATGCCGGGTTGTCGCTGCTTCTGCCCAATCTCACCGTTCTTGGGGGATGCTGCGGGACGGACCATCGCCATGTTGCTGCGATCTGTTCGGCGACCGCGCACCTCTAGATCTCTGCACTGAACCGCTGATGCGGTGCTTACCGAACTGTTGCGCGCGGCAATCCTGCCGCGTGTCCAGTGATGCCATCCACGATCTCTCTCAATCTGAAAGGAAAAACCAATGTTTAAACCGACGCTTACAACCCTCGCATTCCTTGCAACAACCTGCGCCGCAGGCGCCACGGAGGTGCACATGTCATTTGACGTGGCCGAGGACCACACGCGCCTCTTGATGGGGGCCTCGCCCGTGCACGACAACGGGATGCCTGCACATGGCAACGCATTCCTCAGTCAGGGCTACATTTATCCGGCCAACACCTTGTCGAATGGCGTGGTCGGCGTGCGCGAGGATGGCAGTCCCGCCTTCCCCGATCTCGTGCTCGGGACATGGACTTGCAACGGATATTTCGTCGGCGAGGCGGGCAACGCCACGACGGGCGTGTGGGTCATATCGCGACAGGTATTTGCCTTTGACGATGGCAACCAGATCATCACCCAAGGCACTGAAATCGCTGACGTCGGCAAAGAAAACCTGCGCCCCGTCACGGGTGCCACGGGGGACTATGCCGACATCAAAGGCGGCTTGGTGCAAACGACGCTTGGCCTCAACGACTTCATGGCGATCAGCGCGACCTTTGTTTTTGAACACGCCAAAGAAGATCACGCGCAGCTTTGGGAACACCCCAAGGCGGACCGTTCATTGGATGTCTCGATCGAAGACAACCACCTTGAATGGGATTCCGGCGCACCTGTGGGACCAATTGAGTCACCTGTCGGAAAATTCTTCTGAACGCCTGCACCCTGCGTGCCGCTTCGGTGCGCAGGGTGCCCCTCCATCATTGCAAAACAACTGAGATACGACATGAACGACCTAACAGAAATCCAACTGCGCCCTGCCCATACCGGGGATGCGGTAAGCCTTGCGAAATTCATCGACACGGCGGGCGAAGGTATTCCCAGCTGGCTTTGGGCGCAGCTGGCCCACCCGGATCAAAGCCCGCTCGACATCGGTGTGGCCCGCGCGAAACGACCGTCGGGCGGCTTTTCCTACAAGAACGCGGTTCTGGCCGAACGGCGCGGTCGGATCGCCGGTATGGTGCTGTCATACCCGATCACCGAAGCGCCAAAGGATGACCCTAACGCATTGCCTTTGCCCATCGCTCCGTTTGTTGTGCTGGAGGCTTTGAGTGTAGGGACATGGTTCGTCAATGCGCTGGCCGTTTGCCCAACCGCGCGCGGCAGGGGCGTTGGGACAGCATTGATGGGAGAGGTCGAACACCTTGCGCAGCGCAACGGTTTTTCGCGCCTCAGCATTCAGGTCTACGAGCAGAACCGCGGCGCGTTGCGGCTGTATCAACGCCTTGGCTTCTCTGTGGCGGCCCGTTCGCCTGTTTTGCTGCATCCGTGCCAACCCTATTACACCGGGGATGTTCTGATGCTGGAAAAAAGCCTGTCCCAAACCGATGGCTTGGCGGCCTGAAGCCGCCAGGTCCGCGTTGATTTGTCAGGAGGTTTTTATGGCCCGGCTTGTTCCGAACACATCCTTTATCGCTGCGATCCTGTTGACGTCCTTCGTGGCCGTTGGGGCAGATTTTGTCTCAGCCAAGCCAGCGCGCGGCTTGCATGGCCCAGACTTGGTGAAGCCAAGGCGCATGTCGCCCGATGCGTGCAGTCATCTGTCCATCGGTAAATGCGCGAGAACATCCGGGTGGGGCGAAACCGAAGTTTGGTCCAATAACAAAGGGCGCGTGGCGACCAGCCCGGATAACCAAGGACGTCTGATCGGGACTTCGGCCCCGATCAGACCAGTTTCATCAGGCGAGGTGGTGGACCTCTTGAAGCCCGTAGACAGGTGTATCAAGCCCCTCCATACGTGCCTTGATTTGCAGCGACAGGAACTGTGAGTAATGCCGCGATTGATGCAGGTTCCCGCCATGCATCCATAAATTGGGCACCTGTGTCGGCTTCCACATATTGCGCTGTTCGCCTTCCCACGGGCCGGGATCCTTGGTTGTGTCTGACCCAAGGCCCCAACATTTGCCCAGTTGATCCGCGACCGGTTGGCCCATCAGGTCTGCGACCCAACCGTTCATCGAGTTATACCCCGTGGCATAGACCACCAAATCGGCGTCCAGATGTGTTCCATCGTCAAGGATCACACCGGTTTCGTCCAATTTCTCGACTTGGCCACGTTTGAGCTTGATCTTGCCATCGATGATCAACTGACTGGCACCGACGTCGATATAGTAGCCCGAGCCGCGCCGCAGGTACTTCATGAACAAACCACTTTCGTCGTCACCCCAATCCAGCCAGAAACCAGCTTTTTCCAATCCGTCATAGAACTCCTGATCCCTCTCTTTCATGGCCGCATAGGCCGGAATCTGGAATTCGTGCAGGATCGCATAGGGCAGGGAGGCAAAGATCATATCCGCCTTTTCAGTGGTTACGCCTGCGTTCACAGCCCGCTCTGAATATAAGTCACCCAAGGCAATATCCATGAGCGTTTCAGAGCGCACGATATGGGTCGAAGAGCGCTGCACCATCGTGACGTCAGCGTCACCTTCCCAAAGGGCCGCGCAGATATCATGGGCAGAATTGTTGGAGCCCACGACAACCACTTTTTTGCCCGCCCAATTGTCCGGTCCGTCATGTTCAGAGGAATGCTGCTGCACGCCTTTGAACGTGTCCATGCCGGGGAAGTCCGGCATCCGTTTTTTGCCAGACATCCCTGTTGCCATGACCAATTGCGTAGGTTCTAGAGTCACGTCCTGCCCGTCGCGTTCCACTACGACGGTCCACTTTCCTGATGCTTCATCAAAACTGGCGGATTTGGCGGTGGTGTTGCTCCAATAGTTGAGCTCCATCACCTTGGTATACATTTCCAGCCAGTCACCAATCTTGTCTTTTGGCGAGAAGACAGGCCAGTTCTCTGGAAACTTGATATAGGGAAGGTGGTCATACCAGACCGGATCGTGCAGGCAGAGTGACTTGTAGCGGTTGCGCCAGCTGTCTCCGGGGCGTGCGTTTTTCTCGATGATAATGGTGGGTACACCCAGTTGGCGCAGACGTGCACCCATCGCGATGCCGCCCTGACCACCACCGATGATGACGCAATAGGGCTGCGTTTTGTAACCCAGATCGGCCTCTTCCTGTGCGCGTTCCTCTGCCCACGTGGCGCGGTTTTTCCCGGCGCCATGTTTGGCTCCCATCACCCGGTTTTCACCGGCCGGTTCTTCGTGGCCTTTCAGTTCGGCCATTGTGGTCAACAAGGTCCAGATTTTGCCGTCGCGCAGGCGTAACAGACCGTAACCGCGCGCCGCGCCGGTCTCAAAGGTGATCCATGCTGTCGTGATGCCACCCTCTTCTGTGGGGACATCCCCTTCGGACAGCGACCACGCGGTTGGTTTGATCTTGTCGAGCTGGTGGGTGAGCATATCCTCGACCTGATCTTTGCCTTCGACGGTTTTGATGTTCCAGGTAAAGCTGACCAGATCGCGCCAATAGCAGTCGTCGGTGAACATATCGCGGGCAGCTGCGATATCCCCCGACGCGAGGGCAGCGCCAAAAGTATCCAGAAAAGCCTGTGTTTGATCCGATAGTGTTGTGTCGAGCATGTGTTCCTCCCTTGCGACGGTCCGTTTCGTCTTGGCGAGGCTGGCAAAACTGCGCCAAGCTGACAAAAGGTTTCTGGAGCCGATGGTGCTATATTCGCCCACACGGTGACGCGCTGTTGCGCGCGCAACAAGGATGCAACCAAGCAAAGGCGGGCCGCTATGCAGGGATGGTCAATCCAGCTTTGCGCATACGCCTAAGAATGGTCGAGCGATTGACGCAGAGCCTGCGCGCGGCTTGCGACATGTTCCAATTGCAGGCAATCAGGAGAGCCTCCAGGTCACCATACCCGTCGGGCTTTGATGTCGGGGCTTGCAGCGGCTGCGCCGGCAGGTCGACAACATCTATGACGTGGTCATCACACAACGCCACCGCACTGATCAATGCATGCTCAAGTTCTCTGATATTGCCGACCCAGGGCCGCGACTTGAGTTCTGCGCGCGCCATTGGGGTCAGACGGACGTCATCACTGGCACAACGCTTGAGAATGCGGTCAATCAACCAGTCCATATCGGCCCGCAGGCGCAGGGGTGGCACCTTGAGCGCTGCGCCAACCAACCGGTGCAGCAAATCGTTACGCATGCTTCTTACCAACTGCTCAGGGGTACACCGACTGGAGGCGAGTACACGTAAATCCGGCCGATTTTCGATCAGGGCCAGAAGGTGGGATTGCGCCGTGTCATCGAGATCTTCGATGCCGCGCAAGAACAACGTGCCGGGGGCCACATCGTATAGAGCGTCGACTGCGGTTTGCCCCGCACATCTCAGGGTGTGAAAACCTGCCGCTTTTGGGTCCGCCATGTGGATCGCGCGGGCCAGACGTTCCTTGCCGGTGCCGGTTTCGCCGTGAATGAGTAGCGGTACGCTGGTTGCTGCCAGCCGCGCGGCTTGGCTTAGCATGGATTGCAATGCACTATCCTGACCGGCAAAGCTGCCCAACGCACCCGGAAGAACCTGCGTACGTTGCCGCAGGGCTGACGACATCTGCGGAGTCTGCGGCGCGATGGCGTGCCCGAACATTGCACGGCCGTCCTTCATGTGCAGCAAACGCTCTTCGGTCGGGCGACCGCGCATGTAACAGGGCAGTTCATCCACGTTCATTTCCAGCCAGTCATCCAGCCGCGAACCAATGAGCTGCGCGCTGCCGGTTGGATCCAGGGCGCGGCGTGCGCCGGACGTCATACCGACAATGTGGCCCGAGCCATCCAACGCAATTGCGGCTTCGGGGTCGACGTCCAGAAACTCCGGGCTTGCTGAAAACCGCAAGACCCAATCGCGGCGGGTTGACGCCATGAGGTTGGCCATCTCGACGCGCCGGGTCGAATTGGTCACCAATGTCATTGCCAGATTTTGGGACGATTTGGGCGAGGGGCCGCGCAACAGCGACACATCCAAAACCGCGGCCAATGCCCCTTTGGTGTCAAAGATGGGCGCTGCAGTGCAGGACAGCGGTGTGTGTGTCAGTGAAAAGTGATCGCCTTGGTGGATGGTAACGGCCTCTCCCGTGACAAGGCACGACCCGACGCCGTTTGTACCGGCCAGATCCTCGGTCCACTTGAAACCAAGATACAGCCCTGCATCGCGCAGATCGTCCTCGAAATTCCGGTCGCCAAAGAAGTCAACGCACACGCCTTGGTCATCCGCCAGCAGCAAAATGTATTTCTGGCTGGCGACCTGTCCAAACAGCGACTGGAGACCCGAGCGTGCAGTTGCGATCAAGCGTTCGGATTGCTCGCGGTGTTCTCGGAATTCGGTTTCGCTCAGGATATGCGCAGGGTCGCGCCGCGCAGGATCCATACCGTAGGATTCGATGCATCGTTGCCAGCTGTCGGCAACCATTTGATCCCGCCCGGTATCAACGCCGCGCAAGACGCGGTCGATTTCCTCCACGTGATCGCGTTCTCGCATCATGGCCCCCGCATGCTCCTGTGCGAACCCTAGCAGCTATGGCGATTCGTACCAAAGCGCGGGGTTGCCGGTTCCAGTGACGACCGGTCCTTCGTGCGACGCGGTGAGGGGCGCAACGGACGCAAATCGCTGCCCGGAAAACGGAAAATCACCGCGTCTAAGGCGCGCGCATGATCTATTCAGCCGCAACTGCGCCACATCCGACCGATACCTCCGTCAGTGCCAGAGCTGCATCAAGGGCTTGATCCAACCATTTTGTCCGACACATCTGGGCAACGGCTGCCTGCCGATCAGCGCGCGTTGCGTGCCACATCGTGCGATCCTTCAGAATTGAGAACACTGCGGTTTCTATCTGCTGAGATGTATCTGCAAAACGACCCAAGGCGGGATCTGTCAAGATGTCTTTGGCCCATCCAATCGGACGCGCGATGACGGGTATTCCAGCAGCAAGAGCATCAAACAAAGGTGCTGGGGCTGTGTCGAATTCAGAGGTCAGGACCAAGGCATCACACGTGGCAACAAGGTCTGGCCAACTTGGCAACGCTGCCTCGGCAGCCGTTTTGAAAGTGCAACTCACACCTGCGTCCCGCAGGATTTCGGCGTGGGGTTCCAGCTTTTCCCCGACAAGCAGGGCGTGCACCTGATCTCCAAATCCACACATGGCAGAGGTAAACAGATCGGGACGGTGACGTTCGCGCCCTTGATGTAGCTCTGGGCGTCCAAACCAGCCAATTGTGCAGCGTTCTGATGTTGTCGCGGGCGTGAGGTCAAAGCGGCGCGCACCAAAGGCAACCGGATCTAGCACACGTGCGCGATTAATCTCCGGGACGCGAGCAAGGTTATCCATTTGGGAACGATGCAAAATCTGGATAGAAGCAGCCGCAAGAACATCGGCGCGCGGTCCGTCGGGGCGATATTCAGGAGCGCCCGCAGTGTCGTGTATTTGCACAACCGTCCGCGAGAGGTCCGGAGACATTGCCGACTCGGTTGCGCGAACCGCGATCCAAGCGCGGGCTGTGGTCAACGGGCGATCCGTGATCGCGACATCTAGACCGCGGTGTTGGGCGCGGCTGCGCAATTGCGACTTGATGTCCTCAAAGTGCCAACCACGGTTGCGCGCGTAGATGTTTACGTCACATCGGGGTTTAGGCGCAGGACGTGCCGGAACAGGTTTGCGGATGTTGCGCCGTGATGTACTCGGTGGTTTCGCGTGGGACCGGGCTTGGGGTTTGTGGCGCGGGCCTTGCCGTTGGTGAGGTAGGCTGGCGATCAACGCACTGACTTTGGACGGATTGCGCGCGTCGGCCAGTGTCCATTGCCCATCCAGCAAGTGAAGCGCGTAGGCCAGCCGAGCAGATTGCACCGCCGGGTCAGCAAGGTGCGTGTCCAGCGCGTCCCACTGCTTGGGCAGGGATGTCAGAAATGGCGCATTTCCTTGGGCAGGCCAGACGTTGCGCCCTAGAACCACGGAAGGCACACCATGCACCAGCCCGTCGTGAACCACGTTTGAATTGATCGAGATGATGCCCGCACAGTGAGGCGACGCCAGCAATGTGTTCACGCACCCCTTGGCATGGGGCCACAGTTGGTCCTGCGCACGCCGCGTGCGCAATGTCATGTGTCGCCCGCCCCGCCGCAAATCAGCGGGATGCTGTTTGAAAATCAATGGATAGGGCGGATCGGCGTCAGAAAGCGCGTCGATCAGGCTTTGCATCCGCCGCAGGTGCGGCGGGGCATGGCGCACCAGATTGGTATCATACTCCATTTGCAGTGGCACAACGTAGAACTTTGCCTTGGGTGCAACACCGCTGCGCTTTGCCAGTGCCTCGCTACGCAGCCGAGACAGATACTTTTGAATGCGATCAGTATCTGCATCGCCCAAGGTGGTGTGGGACGGATCAAACGGAGCAATATGGCTGTCTGCGTTTATCCCACGGGCACTGATCTGATAGGCGGAGCGGGGCAGCCACCCGTGTTCGCAAAACAACGCCGGTCCGTCCCAGCTCAATGAACGCCCATTCCAAGTGACGGCGATCGTGTCGGGGCTGTGCCCGCGCGGTGGTCCGCGATGTACCTTGTGCCCCAGCGACAAGGCGCTTGTCGCCAGTGCGTCCATCAATTGCCCGATCACGCCCCCGCGCTGGCGCGGCACAGCCAAGGTGCGTTTGGGCGGTGTCGCAGCTGTGGGCAATAGTGGTGCTACTCCGGCACGGCGCGGCACTTGGGTCAGGCGGCTGACGGGCGACAGGTTCTCAAGGGTGATCCCACGCGCCGCCAATGCCTGTACCAGCGCGCCATATTCCGCATCGATGTGCAAAAGGGATTGGGCCAGCGGGTGCTGCCCTGTCTCAGCAAAGAAATGGTGATCTGTGAAATCGACGCCGATCAGTCCAATCCTTTTCGCCCCCATGAATGCCGCCAGATGAACAGCCGCAAAAGGGGAATTGCGGGTGTAATGCAATTGCCCGGCACGGGGCGTATCGACCCCGCCGCGCGTTCCGAGTTTGAACCGTGCAAGCGGCACTTTGGGCAGAGCCAAATCCAGATGTGACACGACACAGCGGGCATCGGTCTGCTCAATGGCCTGGCGGCGGTGGTCCGCAAAGCTGTGCAGCGGGTTGAGCACCATCAGGTAGTCGGGATCGAATGCGCGACCCATATCGTTCACGCCAATGGTGATGGCGTCCTTGGGCGGTTCGAAGCCGGACAAGGATGCGCCGCATCCGCAGACGATGATGTCGGCCCCGGCATGGGCGTTTCGCAAGGCTTCGAAACGGCTCATTGCTTGGCCTCGGGGGCGGGGGATTCCGGGGCAGGCGGGGCCGTTTCCGGCGCTGTGTCATCTGGTGCAGGGCCGTCTGGTGTTGGTTCTTCCGGGGTGTCCTGAGGCGGTGCCTTATCCTCCTGCGAAGGCGTTTCGGCGGGGGGTTCCGGGGTTGGCGCTTCGGGTTCGGGCTCTGGCGCCTCGCATCCTTCGGACGGGTCAATCGTGAAGTTGAACGGATCAAGGGCATCACTGCGCGCTCGGGCCGCGCTTTGCCGCGTGGCTTCGCGCGCCTCGACCATGTCATCCACGGCTTGCGCGACTTCGCTGCGGCAATACGTGCCTGAGAACGTGACCGTTTCGGACCCGTTGTATGGCGTGACCGCATCCACATGTTCCTGCTCGTGAGGCGCAAGGACGGTATCGATTGCGTTTTGCACATTGCGTGCTTCGCATTCGGACAGGTCGGGGTAATCGGATGCACTGGGCAAGGTCACGGAGGTGCTGACGCTGTAGGTGATCGTGACTGGCGCTGTGATCGACACGCAGTCGCGCCCCTCGCACCCATCGCAATCCGACCCTTGCTGCAGCGCCGTGTTGGGCATCACATAATCTGCATCAGCAAAGGTGTAGTCTGTCCGCCCCTCCATGGAAATCGCCTGACCGTGATTGGTGCCGGATCCGCCGGTTTGCGCCTTTCCACTTACCGCGATATTGCCCAGCCGGTGTTGTGGCGGCATGTGCGCCGCAATCCGATTGCTCGCATCGGTGCGGGCCGTCGCTGGGGGACGCGGCGCGGGGTCCTGGGGTTTGCGTTTACGGCGCTTGCGGGCGGATGTGGCTCTCATGGCGCATACCCTCCGGTGGCGATCCGCCACCCGGGGATGTCTGGCGCATCTGTCAGGATTTGCACAATCATCTTTGCCGTTTCGACGTCTTCGGACGGGGTGAAGTCAAGCGAGGCTTCTCCCGCGTCCCGAGACACGGTAACCTCGTTCGGCAGGTCCAGCGACGCCAGCAGAGCGCTGATTTGTGTGGCAGCCAGTTGCGTGCCATCTGGCTGGGAGAGGATCGGCGCAAGGCCGGGCGCAATCGCCTGGAAATTCTGCCAGAACAGCATATGCCGCTTCATCGCGGCGGATCGGGAGGTGGTCACAGAGGAGGGCCGCGTGATCCCGCGTGCCGCCAGCCCGGCATCAACCTGCACCTTGATCGCATCTCTGATCTGTTGCTTTTGCGCGGCTTGAGCCTCCAATCCAAAACGGCGGGACAGGATGGGTCCAAACTGCGTTTCGAGCCATCCTGCCAGATCTTCCAAAGACCCATCAGGTGCAGCTGATCCATCCGCAAGATGTCCAAGCCCATGAAGGAACTGGGCCAACTGATCCGGCGACAGGGACTGTGCATTGTTCAGGACGTCGGTGATGTCTTCTGTGAAGTCATCCGCATCGGCTTCGTCCACGCCGTCCAAAGCCTTGAGCTGCGTCGTCAGACCTTCGAGGGATTTCAGCAGTGTTTCATTTGCCGCCGGATCAGATGGGTCGGCCATGGCAGCACTGGACAACACCCGCCGCAAAGCGCGGCGCAGGTTCTTCTGTGTGTGTTGTGACGTTTCCATAACCATGATTCAGCTTGTTTTGTGATTGTCAGTTGCTTGTATAGTTCTTCGCGATTTCAACGGCTTGCTTCAGCGCATCGGGTGTCACCATAGGGTGCAATTTCTGATTGCGGGGGTCTTCGTCCATTGCGCTCCAACGCTGCAGCGCCTCAACGTCACCGCGCATGGCCAAGGCGGTGATGTGATCAAATGCACGCAGGCCATATTGTTCGCTGTCTTGGGCATGATTTGCGATTTCTGCATCCACATCGATGCCCTTGGCCCAGGCAGTCAGTTCATTGGTAATCTCTGCGATGTATGCTGCGGAGCCTTTACCGTCCGTTTTGTTGCGGCTGTTGCGACGACGAACGAGGGCACAGTTCTTTTTGGGGAATTTGGGGAAGATCTGATGTCGGACGCTGGCCCATTCGTCGACCCACACCTGACCGTTATCGGTGAAGATGAAGGCACCTCCAACGGTCTTGAATTGTGGAATGGATTCCAACCGCCGATCATCCAGATCCATGACGTAGATCGGGTCGGGTTTCGCCACCTCCCGTGTCCAACCGGCCTCGACCATCCAAGCTTGATATTCTTTTTTGCTCACTGAAATCTCCTCATTCGACGCTACGGATCAACATCCGTGTCGGTGTCTTTGTAACCCGGTCCACGTACTTCCGCCCAGTCTCTTCCGCCGGGGAAGAGTTGCGAAAGGGGCGTGTCTGCGTCCAGACCAAGGCTCCGGGCCAATGCCGGGCTCAGGGTGGCGTTGTCCAGGTCGGCTTTCAACTTGGTCTGGTTGCCCGTCAGACCCGCTTGGCCAGTTTTCACTTCGTGGAAGGTAACGGACGAATTGGATTGATCGATGGCCATAATGTCCGGCCGTGACAGTGTTTCGCCGTCAGCGGCATACAAACCGCGGTCCTCGACAACGGTCAGATCTGGATTTTCAGACAACTCACTGACTTTTGCTTCAACTTCGCGCGCGTGTGCTTCACTTCCCCGTACAAAGTTCTCACGGAATTTCACATAGTCTTCCGGTGTGCGGGGCGTTTCACCATTGGCTTGTTTTTCAGCTACATAATTGTCGTAATCCTCCCGGGTGATGGGCGATCCTTCAAAAGGATCTGCGGGCTCATCTGCCGGCCTTGGCGCAGTCGCGTCTGCGTCTGCATCCGAGCGGCTTGAGGCGTCTATGCGATTCACGTCCGCTGCGATTTCTTCGAGGCGGGTGCGCATATCCGCAGTGTCTGCACCGTTCTTGATGCTGGCCTCGATGTCGTTCACTTCGGCGCGCAGCGCTTCCACTTGCGCGCGCGTGTCGGCATCCAGTGACCGTGAAGAGACCGCATCAAGCTGGTTCAGGACCGGCCCGCAATCCGAGCACAGGAACAGGCGCACTTCGCCATCGATCCACTGGCGCGGCACAAGGGTGTGGTCTTCTCCATCCAGACGCACGGGCTGCGCGGCTTCGGCCAGTTCGGCATCACTGCGCTCGCGGGCGGGGGTGTCCGGGTCCGCCTCAAGACGTGGTGCATCCGGTTCATTTGCCGCGCGCGCAGAGACGTCAGACAAATCGCCGTCGCGAATTGCACCATCTTCCTGAACTCTCGGATTGGCCGCGTCGTCCGCATCTGCCCCCCGAGCCCGCGCATCAGCGTCTGCATCCGGAGCGCGGGGAGCATTACCTGAGCCGGCGTCGGCGTCACCTGCCCGGGGTGCACTGCCGTCTTCCACGGCCGCGCGGGGATTTGCGTCCACCTCTGCCTCGATGCGCGGACCAACATCAACGTCGATGTCCATATCCGGTCGCACGTTGACGTCCACATCGACGTCGGCCCCACGCGCGGAGCGCACGGCAGAGGTGACGGAATTCTCGACCCCTTCCGTGATCGCGCCCTGAATGGATTTGACGCGCGGAATTTCACCCAAGCCCGCTGTGCCGACCGACATGGCCATGGCAACGCCAAAGTTGCCCCAATCCACGCCCCCCGTTTCAATGAGCTGCTGCCCAATCTCCATTCCGGCGTCGGCGGCAAGATTGGCCCCGAATTCCAAAGCGCGACTGCCCAGCGACCGGGTGGCGACCTGAGCGCCCTGGGCCGCCCCCTGGAAGGCAGCGCCAATGCCAAACCCGACGGCGCCGCCAAGCGCCCCTGTGATCAGACCCGTGACAATGGCTTTGCCCACGCCCTGATGCCACGGGTTGCCGTCAAAGGCATTGTTGACGATTTGCATTGTTGCGCCCGTTGCAGCACCAAGGAGGGCCCCGCCAACCGTGGCACCAATAAAGGCCGCCGCCCCTGCGGAGGCCCCCATGCCCGCTGCAATACCGCCGATAGCCCCAATCACAGCCGGTCCAGCAAACACAGCCACGACGATGATGATCGCGATGATCAGCACCCATTTCAGGACGCTTTGCCACGCTGGTTTTTCCTTGGATGCGGCCTCGCGGGCTTTGGCCGGGATAGCGTTTTCGCCGGTGTGCATACCGTCCAGGGCTTCGCGCAGCCCGTCTTTCAGGCTTTCTGCGGCGGCCGTGAACCGGGTGGCAAGGTTGGCGACAAATGTCGTGTAGTTGGTTTGCAATCCCGTCACGATGGTCTGCATCGTTGTTTCGGCAGCACCCGCCATGGCGTTCGTGTCGGTGATCAGGGACGTCATCGCCTCGAGCATTGCCGTTGTGGTCATGGATGCGGTTGTCGTCACAGCGGTCGAGGCTGTCGCGGCCATCTGTGTGGCCTGTTCGACAGCGTTGTCCTTGGCCTCGATCAGAGCGGTTTGCGCTGTGGCCGTGCCTTCGGCCATGCGGGTGCTGACCCCGGCCAATGCGACCTGATTGCTTGCGGCCAGGCTGGAAAGTGCGTCGTTCAGAAGGCCTTCGATCCCGGCAAGGGCGGCAGCCAGATTGTCTTCGGCCGGAGGTGGACCTGACGTCAGGCCAGACACCGCCATGGCAACGCCCGATGTCGCAGACTGGATGGCCGTGCTGACCGCCCCCAACGCTGCTGCCGCTGCCGTGTGGGCGGTCTCTTCGAGGGTTGCAATCTGGATAAAGCCAAGTTCGGCAAGGCTTTGAGTTTGTGCTGCCAGATGGGCGTCCAAATTCGCGATTGTACTGGTTTCAGTGGCCGTGATCTGGCCGATTGCAGAGGTGCGCGAGGCGGCAATGGCCGCGATGGCGGCATCGCGGCGGTTCTCGATGGCTGTGCGGGTTGCTGTGGCTTGCGTGGTTGCGACCGATCGGGCGGCGTCCGCCATGGCTGCAACATTCGTAAAGTCCGTCGCCAGACCTTCGCCCATGCCCTCTGCCTGTTCATTGGCTGCTTGGATCAGGCTGTCACGGTAGCCTTCTCCGACCTGTTGGGCCGCGGTCATGCGCGCACGCGCACGTCGGTCACACAGACAGCCGTCATACCAGCTGTCTTCGATGCACTCTCCGCCCGATACCTTGCGATCACTTTCGTAGGCCGTTTTGTAGCGGTTTGCGATGTCCATCGCTTCCGCGCCAACTTCGGTGCCTGCCGCGCGTGTTTGTTGTGCGCCGGTCGCGTGGGCTGCAGTGATCGGGGCAATCTGAGCCGCCTGTGCGGTCGCAATATTGGCGACTGCCCCGGTTTCTGCGGCGGCAAGGCGGGCGATTGCGGCGGTGGATTGGGCTTCCACGGCGGCTGTCGTTGCGGTAGCCTGCGCTTCGATCACAGCGCGCTGCGCGGCGGCATCTGCGCTGACACGCGCCTTGGCACCGCCGACGCTTTGAGCGACGGCCATTTGTGCCGTCATTGTCGTTGCAGACACTGCGGCGGTTGCGCTTTGCAAGGCGGATTGCGTCTGGTTCATGATGGCCGCCTCGATGGCGACGCTCTCGGCGACAATGGAACCGGAGGCGCGGCCAAGCAACCCTTGCAAGCGGGCCGACGCAGTTTGCAAATCCTCGCGCCCGGTATTTGCATCCCCGCCAAACGATGTGTTCAGCCCGGCCAGACCAGCCGCACCGCCGCGTGCTTCGGCCAGCCCGGCCTGGGCCATGGCAAAGCCCGCGACGGATGCCGCCCGCGATCCATCCACCTGGCCCATTTCGGCGGACATATCCGCGCCTGCCGCAACGGCCGGATCAATTTGTGGAGCGCCGCCGCTTTCTTCACCTTGCTGCTCGGCTAGGGCCGCATCTGCTGCGCCGGGATCGGCGTTTTCCACTTCGGCCACCGCGTCTTCTGCAGCGCCTCCTGCCTCGGTCTCCTCAAGCTGGCTGCGCACGGCATCCGGGTCTTCGTTTTCGTCAGCGGGGGAAGGCCCGCTCGCTTCGGCTTCTTCCTGAACCTCTCCGGGGGGCGGTTCGGCGGGCTCTTCCTCTTCTGCGGGTTCGGTCGTGGGGCCACAGCCGTCTTGTTGCAGCACATCCGCGTCGCCTGTGCCCGCGGTTTCGTTTGCATCGCGCGCAGGTGGTGCCGTGCCATCTTCTTCTGACACGGCTGTAGATGCGGTAGTGCTTTGTGCTGCGCCGGGTTCAGCGGGCGTGTCGGCCGTGTCCGCGCTGCCACCAGCATCTGCGGTTGGCTCATCGACCTCTTCGGCTTCGTTCTCGGTGTTCTCGTCGGCTTCCTTGATCTCGTCAGCGGCGCTCCCTGCATCGGCATCCTCGGGAACAACACTTTCGTTCTCATCAAGCGCCTCTTCTTCGGCTTCTGCGTCGGACACCTCTTCACTTCCGGGCATGGGGGTCACCGACAGATCCATTTGCAAGGCGTCGCTGTCACCTTGCTCCGATTGGCAGCTCGAGCAGGTGCCCCCGCAGCCGCAATCCTGCTGGACGCCCGGACCGGAAGGTGTGCCTTGCGCAACCGGGTCCTGATCCAGCAACGCCTCGGCAGAGCCACCTTCGACCACGGCATCCGCTACGGCGTCAGCTTGTTGTTCATAGGGGTCACCCTTGCGTCCAATACCACCCTTGAGTTTCACGCCGCGCTTTTGTTGAACTGTATGAGCGGCCTCGTGGGCGGCGAGATGCAGGCTGGGTGCGGCGCGAAACGCGATGTCGTTTTGACGTGCATATGCGTTTGAGCCGAGGGACTGATTTGCTTTGGCTGCGCGCCCGCCCGTACGGGTGCGCACGGAAGACACGTCATGGTGACCAAAGGCCGACTGAATCCGGTCGCCGTGGGGCAGCGGGTCGGAAGCGCCGCTGACGCCAGATTTGGCGATGGAATGGGCGCTTGTGGGGGCAGCCGTTGCGGCACTTGCGCTGTCGAGCTGAAAACCGCCCGGGCCAGGCAAATCGTCTTCGGGTTCGGGCGCGGCACCGCCACAGCCACAAGCGCCGCCCGAGCCGCCACAGGCACAGTCCATCTGTGTTGGGGTGTTGTCAGCCATCAGTTGGAACTGGACCGGCATGACCGGGGCACCCAGAGTCGGTGTTCCTTGCGCGGGACCGGAGGCCTGGACCTGAGGCGCGCTCGGGTTTGAATGCTTGGCGGGTGGCCCTTGCGCCGGCGTGGATTTGCGGGCGGCCTCACTCATCTGGCCGACCGAAGCGATGCGGCAAGATCAAGGGCGCTGTGATCGCGTCGCGCGGCGGTGTCATCCGCAACGCCCATCGGGAACACAGCACCCGCTTTTTCATGTTCAATCGAAAGGGCTTGCAGGAAATGGTCATCCTGAACAGCACTGTTGTCAGCCAAAGCCGCCAATGCGGCGCGTGTGGCGACATTTCGGATCTGACCACCTGTCAGATCACACCGCAGCATGGCCTCGGTAACGATATCGGGTGCCAACTGGCAATCTGGAGGCAAATGCATCCGCAGGATCGCCTCGCGCTGCATTGCAGACGGGCGATAGAAGGTCACCACCACGTCCATGCGCCGCTGAAAGGCCTTGTCGATATTGTCACCGAAATTGGTCGTGATCAGAATGATGCCCCGGTAATGCTCAAGGCGTTGCAGCAAGTAGTTGGTTTCCAGATTGGCGTAGCGGTCATTGGCTGATTTCACCTCGGTGCGGGTGCCCAAAAGCGCGTCCCCCTCATCAAGCAGCAACACAACGTCCAACGCCTCCGCGCGGGCCAGCACACGCCCAAGGTTTTTTTCGGTTTCACCGATGTATTTGTTCACCACGGATGCCAGATCGACGCGATACAGCTCTTTGCCCAGTACACCTGCCAGCAGGCGGGCACACATTGTCTTGCCCGTGCCGGAAACGCCGGTGAACAAGGCCCGTACGCCTTCGGATGCCGCTCCGTGAAAGGCCGGGCCCATTCGCCCGCTCAGGGTTTCGCGATTGCGGGCCTGATCTTCGAGAACGCGCAGCATGGATACGGTGGCGGGGGCTGCAATCAGCGATGACCAGTCCTGTGCTGTGTCCATGCGGTCGGCCAAACCATCCAGCAACTGATGATTGAGCGCCCGCGCAGCGGTGTTGATGTGCGTTGCATTGGGATGTGTGCAGTTCTCGAGCCGGGCCTCGATTTGGGCCGTCGCAGCAATCCGTCTGGCGTACCCTTCAGAGACACGCAGCCCGTTGAGAACAGGACCTAACTGCGCAACAGCCTGTGTTCCCAGTGCGCCTTTCCAAATCAGTCGGCGCAAGTCAGGCGGCAAGGGTGGTACATTCAGGGACAGTTGCGTTTCTGTCCGAGCAACATCGACACCGCCTTCAGGGCCGGGGGCGACAATGATCGGTCCCGCATACCCGCGTGGCCTCAGTCCCTCGGCCACTGCGCCCGGGCCCAGTTCCAGTGTGTATACCGGCGCGCAACCCGACATACACAGCCAAGCACCCAAATGCCGTGCCGTCTCGGGTTCTGGAACAGATTTAAGTAACAAGGCCCGACGCCCGCCAACCGCCAGCAGGGTCGCCGCAATATGTGCCACATCGATGCCGGTATCGCCGCGCAGCACCAATGTCGCCGGAGCGGTGCCGCCGAGCAGCTTGGCGCTTTCCACGAGTTTGTCGGGCAGAGGTGCGGGAAAGATCAAGTCCTGTGGCGCGGTTTGAACAGCCGGGGCGAGTGTTCCAATTGTGGGCCAATGCCCCCCTTCGCCCCGGATTAACGCCCACAGCTCGCCCGGCACCGATAGGGTCTGTTCTGCACGCGCGGCGTCCGCTTGCAGGGGGCGGATCAACCCCATCGCATCCAATGCGCGCCACGGCGCGCCGCCTTGCGTGCCTGCGTGCGCGGCGTCATCTGGGCCAAGGATATTTTCAGCAAATCCCAGCGTCAGGCGGCGGGCCTGTGTGCCGACTTGCAACCACGCCAGCAGGTCACCGAAACGGCTGTCTTCTTCAACAAGCCCGGCCAACATCAACAACCGCAGTGAGCGAGTGGACAAGCCCGCATCCTGCAAAGCGCGCGTCGGTAAATGAACGGCGCACTGACGCGCATGATCTGTGATTGCGTCCGTCCATTGGCTCTGGTTGGCGGCCAAGGGATCCGGGACAGGTAAGGCCCGGGCGATTTCCTCAAGATAGCCCTTGAGGAACGGATGTTGTTCCAACAGGTCCGCAAACCCGTCCGTCGTGCCTGTCACGTGCCGAATTTGGCGCAGCAACTCGAATACGGCTGCATAGAAATGCAGGATAAAGTGGCCTGCGGCCGTGAAGGGCACGGCGTTTTGAGCCTGCGTCTGCGTGGCGTGCACACGGATTGTCGTGGGCTCAGACATAATGAAACCTCACGATGTGTCCAAGTGCAGGGACCCATCCGGGATCTACGTCCAGCCCGGCCCGGCGTGTGGGCAATTCGGCGCTGTTCATCGGATAGAATACGTCAATTTCGGCGGGCCGCACATCTATGTGAGCGGGGCGCTGTAGCAGGTTTTTGACAGTTTCGGTTGGACACTCCAAAGCCTCCGCAAGGCGTGTCTTTATCGCGGGCATGGTCGCGCCAAGCCAAGTGCCCAACGCTTCTGAGAACGGACCGGATATGGCCAAAGCATTTCTTGTGTCCGGGATCTGCATCCCCAAGCCCAGAGGTGTGCCTGGGTCTCGGCCATCCAGTGTGGCAAGCAGGGTCCAAATGGGGTCTTCGTGCGCGGTATCGAGGCCCAGAAGGGCGCGGGCCAAGGCCTCCATCACGCCCCATGCGCCCAGGTTTTGCGGCATGTTCCAGTCGGCAGCCGAATGCGGCAGATCCAGCGCCGCGCACAGGTGCCAAAGGTAAAATACCCCGCCCAATTGGGTTTGGATTTGCTGAGCGGTATCTTGATAGGCCAGCAACGGGTTGGATTGGGAGGTGTCGCCATAGGTATCGACATCCGGTTCCGGTGCGTTCGGCGCACGTTCTTCGACGGGTGGGTTTGCGCTGGCGGCGGGTGGCCTGTTTTTCTCTGGATGTGGCGTCATGCGCGGATTGCGATGAATATTTGAGATGCCTTTGGAGGCGTCTGCTGAATGCTGTTCCTGATTGATTGCGCCTTCTTTCTGTGGTGCAGGCGGTATCTTGGTGCGCTTTGGAATAGCGGCAGGGGTTGCATCTCGTGGACGACTTGGCTGTTGCCGATGGGGACTTGGACCTGCCGAAGGGTCTGGGCGCGGGCGAGGCGCCTCACGTTCTACCGTGGCCACCTCGGGGCGCGGCGGTGCATCGATCGCCCCAGCTGCAAAGGCCAAGTGATGTGGCGACGTACCGGATTGGGCAAGGCGGGTTTTGGTAGCCAAAGGTGATGTTGCAAGATCTTGCGCGACCCGCACCAAGGAACGCGCGCGGAGTTTGGGCCGGGAAGGCACCGAGGGTAAAACCGAACGCTGACTGGTCTCGTTCGATTTTGGACTGCCTGCCGAAGACTGGCCAACCGTTGGATGCAGCGGCAAATCCCAGGTCGCGATCAAGGCGTTCGTCATGCGTATGATGTCGACGTCACTGAACTGCGCCTCAAACACAGAGAGCGCATCCCATCTTGCCACTTGTGTCACCACTGCAGGCAGATGTGACGCGCGCTCTGCCAATACTCCGGACAAAGGTGCAGGAGCGGACACGTCTCCCAAAATACGCGCTGCGCAAATGCGCCACCACGGGCGGGCACGCCCTGCAACGATCAGGCACGCGAGCAGCTCCGCTTCGTTGGCAAAAACCACTGCATCTGCATCTTCCGGCACGCGGCCCAGATGCGGGCGGGCAGCGCGCCTGCGTTGGTCTGTCAGTGCCGATACAACTGCCTTGTCCACCGCTGCACCCGACGCAGGTTCAGGCATTGATAACTTGCGCACCAACAAGATGTCGCTGGCAAGGGCAGGCCTGTCAGACACGGGTGCCAAGGCGCGGGCGAGGTCTGACTTGGCCAACGGGCGCTGCGCGGCAAGGGGTGCCGGCACGCGCGCAGCGCCGATGGTCAGCGAAGGCAACGCCCGCGCCATCTCAGGCAGACCGCCGTCTGATGAACAGGAAGATCACCAACACAAGCAGCACAAGAAGCAACAAAAGCAATTGCTGGTTTGTCAATCCACCCGGTGCACCGCCGCCGGGGTTGGCCAGAGCCTTGGTCGTGCCTGCAAGGGCGACAATGGGCCTGCTCTCAAACGGGGCGAACGGTGCGCTGGCCAGTGTTTGCAACGTGTCCTCGGACACGGCCACGGCAAGGCCAGAGCCGGTTGGGTCATAAACCCGCACGGACACACCGATATTGCGCGCAACCTCCGCTGGATTACCGACATTCAGCGTCAGCGCGATCTCCTGATTGTCGGCGATCCGGGTCAACGGGATCCGCTCGATCGCCCCGCCAACCACCTCCAGCAGGTTGTGGCGCGGGTCCGGTAGCGGACCTTCGATGTTGTCCGGCTCGCGGTATCCAAGGGCCACAAATTCGACAACGGCATCGGTTTCGCTGATCTTGGCCAGCGTTTCCGGATCCAGACCAACATCGCTCGATAGGCCGGTCAGGATGCCTGCTTTTTGTCCTTCGGCACTTTGATGCACGCCGGGTGCAACAGTGAATACGGTGGTGCGCGGGGCAGGCGCATCTTGCGCAAACGCGGGCGCGATCAATGGATGATCTGCGAGGTTAAACTGCGCAGGCTGTTGCAGCCACGCATTGATCCGGCAGGCGGCATTTGGGCACACATCCGTGTCAGGACGACGCGAAATGTTCTGTTGTGCCGAGTGCTGGTCGCGCAGGCCATACGTATCCACCAGCGCCGTCAACTCCGCGGCTGACGTGATCGATTGCATGCGTGCCAGATCAAATGTCGGGTCGATGTTGGGCGGCAGGGCGTAGGCCCGCACACACGGGTGCCCGGCCAATCCGTCCAGGTCGCTGTGTTCGGCGCTCAGCGACGACATTTGCCCACCCGCGGGTACGGACACACCTTCGATCAGGTCCACAAAGGACCAATCGACAACACCTGCACCGTGATCGCCCTTGAGTACCAGAATATTGCGGATCTGGTCTGATGTGCTGGCATTGCGCAGATTGGCCCGCACCGTCATGCGGCATGGATTGCCGGGGTAATAGTTGTTGTCGACGGTGCCGCAAGCCAGGGCATCCACGTCTTCGGATGTCCAGAACCGCGGGTTGTGCGACAGGGTCACATCGCCCGGTGCCTGGTTGGTGTAACCGGTGGCCCAACTGTCGGGTGCAATCCAGCTGTGTCCGCATCCCAGCACCGGATTGTCTGCGTTTGTGATCGGCAGGTCGGACGGGAAGGCCAACCCGTGCCCGTCACACACACCGCTGCCGCCGACGCAAGATCCGTGGTCATTCACAATCGACAGGGCCACGCCGATATCGCCTGAAGGGTTCCCGATCAGCGCCATCGGAACGGCGACCTCGATGGTGTATCCGCCGGGAAAATCCTTGCGCACCGCGATCTGAGGGGTGGTCGCGGGGGTCAGTCCGCTGACAATTTCGTTCCAGAATGGCACACTGGGTCCGGCCAGTGCACAAAAAGGGCTGTCACCGGAACTGTCGTAAAAGCGGGTTGTGACAGCAACATTATCGGGGTCTGCGGGATCAGCCGTTTCCCAAAAATGCCGCGCTTCGATCTTCCAGTCCCGCGACAGGGGACTGGCGCCCTGGCTCAGTGTCTCGCCTTCCGACAGGTCTGCATCAAGTTGCAGCACCAACACTTCTCCGTTGGCGAGGATCGACCCGTCAGATTGCGTTTGCGAGGCATCCTGCACTTCGAAGAAGAACGCGATCCAGGCGGCACCGCCCGGCGCTGTGTAGGATTTCGAGCGGATCGTGACCGGGCGAAATGTGCCATCTTCGTCCAACAAAGTTCCCAGACATCCGCTTGACGTTGTTGCAAGCGAGGCAAGCGTTGCGGCGTCGTCCCATTCAGGACCTCTTGCGCCATCCACGGTTCCGATGTCAGTGCCTTGCTGCAGGCTGATGGGGCAGGGGGCGGCGGCGTGTGCAGGTCCGACTGATAGGGCGAGGGCCGCGCATCCAGCCAGAATGAATGCAGAGAATATGTGGCGCATGGACTGTCTCCCGTGGTGGGTTAAGCGGATGAACTGACGGCAAGGGTGAACACGCCGTCGTTGGGCGGTGAGGAGGCCGAAATCGTGGCATCCAGACTGCTGGATCTGGCGACAAAGCGGATGCGGACAGGGGCATCGCCGACCGCGGCAGGCGCGCGCAGGCTGACGGGCACAACGCGTTGCGCACCTGAAGACAGCTGGATCTGTTCGATGAACTGACCCGGAGGCCCTTCGGCTGTACCTGCCGCCTGATCCACGGAGGCCAACCAGCCACCCACAGGATCGTCAAACACCACACCGACATCAAAGACTGCATCGTCGGGCCCGTTTTCGGCCTGATAGAGCAGCGTAAAGGACAGATTCAGAAATCCGTTTGGCGCAACGCTGCGCTGCAACACAGGATCTGAGGGTTCAGGAATGCGGATGGTTTGTTCCACCGGATCTGTCTGCGCGTCGCCGACAGAGAGAACCAATGGATCAGCGTTGAGATCACGCAGATCCGGTGGCGGCGCAAAGGCACGCACGTTCAGAGTTGCCGCTTCGCCCAGAACCGCATCCGCAGGCGCGGCGACTGCCACGACCAAACGACCGGTTGTCCCACTGTCAACGGACAGTTCATTGATTGGCACGCCGGTGGTGTCGGTGATGGTGACGGCACTGCTCCAGTTGCCATTCGTGGCATCGGCGGACGCCTCCAACTGGAATGTGAGGCGTCTGTCCGTGCCGTTGTCGATTTCGTAGATATGCGGGAAGGCCGCGCCGCCCGGTACAACCGTTTGTCCTTGGGGGCTTCCGATCAGGGTCAGGTCCGTTGGGCCGCTGGCACCGGTCTGGCCGGAGATTGTGGCTAGGAAGGCGTTGATGTTTTCCTGTGCCCCGATTGCGGCGCACAAATCATTGGTGGCAATGGACTGGGCCAGCCCCGGCCCCGCGCCGTTGGGCAAGGCGCCATTCAGGCGGATGCGCAGGCCCGCAACAAATTGATCGAGTATGAAGTTCAGAAGTGGTGCAAAGTTCGCCGCTGCGGTGGCGCTGCCAAATTGGATATCGTCCATGCGGTCCGCCATCTGGCGCTGCAAATCCAGTAAGTCGGTAAGGGCTGACAAACTGTCCAGGTCATCCAGTGCGCGGGCCATGGCGACGGCTGTGTAGCGATTGGCTGTGTCAGTCACAGCCTGCAATGCCGCTGCAAAAGCCCGCAGTGTGGCCTGGTTTTGAACCGGGGCTGCTGCTGCTTCGAATGAACGCACCAATCCACGGGCTGCATCCCACAAGCCTTGCATGGCCAGCGCCAATGCGTCGCGCTGCAAGGGGCCGTTCACATCGCGCGTCTGGAAAAAGCGCAAACGCCGCCCGGCCTCACCTGTGACCAGCGCGCTTTCGTTCTCGTCCAGATCATATGTGAGCAGGCAGGGATCGGTCAGCAGATCGATGGCCCGATGGCGCAGGGAAGTGTCCAGGCGGTCCGCCATTTGCCCCGCATTCAAACGCCCGACCGCCCCGCGGGTGAACGGGGTGAGAAACTGAGAGGGGCTAAAGCCGGCGACACCCGAGCCTTGGGCGGGAAACCATGCGGCTGGCGGGACAAACCGCATGTAATCCCCGATGCGCACGTCTGCGATGGAACCGGTCTCGCGCAGGATATCATCCAATTGGCTCGCAAATTGCAGCAGCCGCTCAAGACCGTATTCCGGAAACAGCGACAGCGCGCTGGCCGACAGGCGTGGCCGGGCCAAACGACGCGCGGCCCACTGATCGACGAACCGCAAGCCAAACAGGTCGAGATACAGCACAGCCAGCGGCACATCGCATGGCCGCAACGGGGGCGTTTCGCCCTGCCGCAGATCGCTGAGCAGTGTGGGTGATGCATCAAAAACTTCGGGCGCACCGCTGCGCAATGCTGCCGCATGTCCCGCGGCAGCTGCATCTGTCAGGCAGAGATGAGCCAGGCGATTGCGAAACCGGGACACGGTTTGCAGCGTTTCTTCGGGCCCTGCGGTCGACGCGGGATCGTCCAGCGCAGCGATGGCATTGAAGGCTTCGGAAATGTCGGCCCGGCCAGCCAATGGCAACGGGATCAGGCGCAGTACAGCCCCTTCGACGAGATACCGGGCACCACAACTGCCCGCGATGCCGTCATCCTCAAGGCCCACCTTGGGTGCGCGTTCACGGTATCCGGCAGCCGGAGAAAGCAGCAGCAGATAGGCCCCGTCACCCGACAGATCAACACCGGGCCCGGCGTCGCTGCACGGACCAAAGATACCGTCGTCGCGCGCGTTTGTGCTGGTTGCATCGCCTAGCAAAGGCAGGATCACCCGCCCGGGCAAAGCGATGGTGTGGCCTTCGGCATTGATTGCAAGACCGGGGTCGATTGACAGGGTGGGGGCCGGGCCGTTTGCCTCGATCCCGACATCCAGACCGCGCACCACACCTGCACCAATGGCCTGCCCCAGTTGCGCAAGATGCGCGTGACTTGCGGATTGATCGGTTGCCAGATCTTCCGCACTCAGCACACGGCCCTGAAAGTAGTTGGTGTGGCGGATGCCATCTCCAATGATCGGTTCGTTGAGCGCCGCCATATCGCGTGCCTCCCTTCGCCTTGATTATCCAAAGACCAGTGAACGTGTGAGCCGGGCCACCATGTTGGTGGATATGCCCGGGATGCGGCCAAGGTTTTGCGGTGTGATGCGTCCGTTTGCGGTGCGGAATTCGACAATGCTGCGGGCTGTTGCGCGCCCGACGCCACCAAGCGTCGCAAGATCCGTGACAGTGGCCAGATTGATGTCCAGCCGCCCGCTATCGCGGTTGGCTCTGAAGCCCAGCCAGCTTTCAAACCGCCCGCCCTGAAGGCCAAGCTCTGCATTTTCCGGGCGATCGCCGGAGCCATCCAGCAACGTGCCGCGCAGCAGTTCGATGTCGACGGCCAGTCCGCGTTCGTCGCGCACGACGTCACCATGCATCACGATGCGCACACGGGCAAAGTCAATCCGGTTCAAGCCGTCCTGAACCTCATCATCAAACAGCAAAAAGGCTGCGTCCGAGATCGGCCCGGCCGTCGCCACTTCTGTGATAATGTCGAGGACATTGCCGTCTATGTCGACGTCCGGTTGAGTAGCAAGAACCTGCACAGGGATCACCGTTGCGCCAAGGCGTTGCTGGGTGATGAAGCCGTCTGTTCCGGCTTCCAAAAACACCTGAAAGCTGTTGGCATCCAGCGATCCGGGCCGCACTTGAACCGGTTGCGTGAACAGGACGGCAACACCGCGTTGCGGTGCGCCATCCAGCAGCACCTCCATCGTCGACGAGCCGGAATGCACCCAACTGAGCAGGCGCATCTGGGTCAGATCCGGCTGGAAGTTACCGGTGCCACCGCCCGTGCTGGGAACGGCGCGTGGCGCCCATCGTGTGCCTGTCCAAGTAAGGACTTGGTTAGTGGCAGGTGCCGCCGTGGAGATGAGCCGCCCCTGCAACGCCTGCACACGGGGGTCTGGATAGGTCTGGCTCAGATCCCCGCCTGCGGCGTCGCCGGATTTGATCGCTTGATCGAATTCGACTGCATCACCGGCCTGTGCACCCGGTGCCATGCGGCGCACACGATTGCCATCGGCGTCAAGGTCGTTGATGAGCGACCGATTGATCGGGTCAACCAGCAGGTATTGTGCGTGATCATCACCTTCCAGACCCGTCAGGCCTGCGTGATCACCAACGCCTGCGCCGCCACCGGCAAAGCCAAAGCGTTCCTGCAGCACACGGGTCTGCAGAAGCAGGGGCCGGTCTTCGCTGTCCAGAGCGAGCGGGCCGTCCACCCGGAATTCGCCAGCAACCAGAGCCAGTGGAACAGTGACCTCGCTGAGCAGAATGCACCCCTCGACGGGCGGGCCGTTGTGGCAATTGCGTCCATCCGGCAGCAATGCGGGACGCACTTCTGAAATCCAAACTTCAAGCGCTGCACGCAAGAACGCATCCGCGTCGTCGGGGTGGATCAGCAGATCGGGCAGCGGTGATCCCGGTGCCGGAGATCCAAGACCGCCCGGAGCCAGCGCACGGATAAGATCGAGGAATTCATCCTCGCTCAGCGGTGTGCCTGGGCCGGGGGCGACGTCGACGCCGCGCAGGATTTCCCCGAGTGCACGGATTGCATCTTCTTCGGTCTGATCAGGTGGGTCAAAACGCAGATCCAGCTGGAAGTCATCGGCAATCCGCGTAGGTGCCGTCACCTTGTCGAGCGACTGGCAGGGACCAGAAGGGATCGGCTCCAGATCCGTCTCGCATTCGCGGTGACACAAGACCAGATACAGCGTCAGAACATCGGGGCTGTCGGGCACCGGGGGTGACCCGCGCAGGGCTTCGATTTCTGATTGGTTCTGGGCCAGCCAAGCGTTGATGCGCAGACAGTAATCCTGATCAACGGTCATGGTCTGGCCGCGCGGGTTCAGGGCCAGACCGGGGGCCACCACGAGCTCCGGGTCCGGATCTCCGCGCGACACCACGTCTAGGCCGCACACCACGCCATACCCGTGCAGGGAACGGTTGTGACCGCGGTGTTTCTCCAGAAAGTAGGTTTGTTCTTGCAGGAACTCGTCCAGGCCAAGAACCAGACCATTCGAATATCGCACCCGTTTACGCGGATCCAGCGTGGTGAGGGTAGCGGATGGGGCAAAGAGTTCGGACATTAGACCTCCATGACCGGAATACGGCCGACAACCGCGCGCTCGCGGACTGACCAGGGATGAGAGTGGGACAGGTAACCGGAACCGAGCGCGGTCCGGTCAAGGACGATGGCGTTGAAACGTGCGCCTTCGCCGACGATGGTGTCGGTGCCCAGACGGGCGGTGCCGACCTGAAACAACGACCAGAAAAAGCGCACATCAAAGGACGTGTGTGCAGGGCGTTCGCGCGCGATGACCGTTTGCGCGACACCCGCCCGCAATGCCATTTGGTCGGGTGTTTCGCCCGGGATGGCGGGCAAAAGTACGCAAAATCTGTGCGCAGCACGGTGGACTGGCAACAGCCGCGTCACGAAGTCGAGCCAGTCCGCCAACGCCTGTTGGATCACCGGCAGCTCTGTCGGCAACGCAACATCCCCGAAGCTGGTGATGGAGAGGACCCCGAGCTGACCCCACGCGGCATTCAACGCATCGGTATTGCCATAGCGCCGCAGCAGAAACCCTTGCCACAGGGCCAGATCCGTTGCGCTGACGTCTGTGTAATGAAAGTCAAATGCGCTACGGGCCGCGTCTTGCCAATCCGTGCTTTCCGCGCCGCCGACTTCTGGCATCAAAGCAGGGAACGTCAGGGTCGCGATTGGGCCAACTGCGCGGCCCCATGCAGCTTCCAAAGCGTCGGCACTGCCATAGCGACCGGCAAGGAAGTCACGGTAGGCGGCGTTCAGCGGTCCGGGACCGCGGGTCGCATCGTAAACGGCATCCGCTGATACAAGTGTTGGCAGCCCAATGGCCGACGGATCTCCAATGGCGGCGGGTGAAAAATCGCGGGCCAGAAACTGTTCGATCAGACGCGGGACATCGGGACCATCTGGGGCGCAGCTGCCTCCGTCTATCAAGGGCTGAAAGATATCCTCATCCACGCATGGATCAAGGGCGAGGCGCAGCAACGTGAGCAGCCCCAAGGGTGTTCCCCGCCAGTCCCAAAGCAACGGAGCATGTGCGATCAGGAGGCGTTGACGCTCGGGATCGCTCAGCCGTCCCGGCACGACACCCAGCCAATCGCCCAGCCAGTCCAGCGCCTCTTGCGGGGCGGTGCGTGTGTCAAAGTATCGCTCGGATCCCGCGACGCGCCCTTCCATTCCGGTCAGCAGCCCTTCAAAATTGGCCAGCCACCGGTCAAGGAAGTCGCCTGCATCCGGGTCCGCCCGGTAAATCGCAGGAAGATATTCGTCCAGATAGGAAAACCGCGGTGTCCACACCCGCAATGCGCGGATCAGGGGGCTGCCTGTACCGGTGCTGCGCAGTGATATCCGCAATTCGATCCATCGCCCGATCTGGCGTTGCAAAAGCAGATCCCACACGCCCGCAGGCGCTGCGCGTTTTTCTTCAAAAGGCACATGAAAGGGTAAATCGGCACCATCCGACCGCAGATGTGGCAAAGGCTGCACATGCCATTCCGCCAGTGACAATTCCTCTTCGGCGGGTGCTGTGCGCGCTTCGATCTGGATGCCTGTTCCATCCGGCACACAAGCGTCCAGTGCGATCCTGTGCCAGACCATGTCCGGCGTGCCGCTGTCTATCACGATGCCGTCCAGCGTGCCTTGGGTCCGGTAGCGTCCACGCGGCTGCGCGGTCAGCGGCACATAGCGTGCACCCAAATCATAAAGCGTATCTGCCCCGGCCTGAACAAGACCGCGCCCGGTGAAACCGCGCACCGGATAGTAAAGCGGCAGCATGTGCAGGCTGAGTGTGCCCCCCACATCCGCTGGGGCAGCGTGGAACCTCAGATCAAAGGCCTGATTGCCGTCCGAGGCGATCAGGCGCAGCGTCCCGGTCCGTGCGCCGCCAGCCTCAAGCGCGTCCGACACCAGTGTCATGTCATAGCCTGACAATCCGCCAGCATCCGGCAACAGCCCATCCAGAACGGCCCCATCCAATGGCACGGCATCCAGCAAAGACCCCGATGAGAAACGCAAGATCGTGGAAATGTCCGATCCTCCATCAAAGCCCATGATCAGCGCCGTATCGTCCCCAAGTGCAACAATCGCGCGGGCATCAAAGCCGGGGCGCGCCAGATCAAATCCGGTTGGGAACATCAATGACGGGCGTGCGGCCGCTTCTCCGCCGACGGGTTTGAATGCGTCCACGTCCGCAGGGGCAATTTCCTGTTCGGGACCGGTTTGCGGAAAGAACCAGCGGTTAAGCCGCCAATAGCGCAAAGCGTCCCGATCCAGCACCATCAGCCCACCATCCGGTGTGGCGGTCATGTCGAAAGGGGTGAACGGAATGTCTTCGGGCCAGATCAGTCGCTCGGCAGGGCCGCCCCCGTGCAGATCAAGTATGAACAACCCGCCCGGGTCTTCTGTCCCTACTACCAGATAGTTCAGCGTGGTCACCGTCAGTCCGGTCAGTCGCGGTGTAGGCTGCACGTCCTCGGGCGTTGCGGGCTTGAACAGATCGTCGGCGGCAGGGGCGCAGTCTTGGGTTGTGGGGGGCCAATATTGCCCGCTGTCCTGTGTTCCCGCCGGGTGGATCAGGATCGATCGTTCGTCGGGGCCAATCACGTAGATATTGCCGTAACAGTCTTGTGCGGCGCCACGTCTGTCGGTCAGGGCGGGGACATCCACCGCTGTTCTGTCGGGAAAGCGGAACAGGCGTGGGACAAGCGTGACACCGTTGGCGACCTGATCGAAATGCACCTCACCTGATCCGGCTGTCAATGCACGCCAGTCCCGTGCGCCGGTGAGAAGGTGGAAATCAGATCCGTTGACGTCAGGCATCGTGTTCAGGCCTCAGCAATCATCTGGAATGACGGGGACAGGTAACAATTCTGGCCCTGTGGTGGTTTCAGCGGGTGGGGTGAGCGGTCCGGGCAGCCCGGCGGCGACAGACAGAGACACAAGGCGCGGCAATTCGAGCCCGCGCATCGACACAAGCGTGGTTTCGCTGCCATCTGGCCCGCTCATGAGCAGGCCTGTGGTCTTGGCAACGCCCTCCACACGGGTAGCCTCGGCACTGATTTCGCCAAGATCCACGGGGGTCGCCAGAGGCCAGCCCGCATTCGCAAATCCGCCCGTGAGTGGTGACAGAAAGGCGCGGATTGCGGTGCGGACAGCCTCCAGAACCGGGGCCTGGTCAAAACCCGAAATCACATCGACGCCAATGGACAGGCTGATGTCACGATACGTTGGCCCTCGAACGTGCAATTCGGTTGTGATCAGGCGACGGGGGGACAGGTGGCGGCAGATCTGATCCAGCACAAAGCGGTTTGGTACAGGCGCATCACCACCGGTTGCGCTGGTTCGGGGAATGGCCATCACGGTCATGGAGCCCGGTGCGGCCTGATCGGGCAGGTCTGGGTGCAACAACGGTGCGGCTTCGACCCGCCCAAGGTCCACACCGGGTGTGGCCCGGGCGACTTCCTCGAAATCCTCGGCCGTCACCAGACGGTTGCGTCGCCTGTAGGACCCCGGAATACGCTGTTCGGCTTCGTCAATCGTTTCTGCGCGCGATGCGCCATAGGTGGGCACTGGGTTGGTGGCTTTCAGGCCCTGCGGCAGCGTTGGCCCAGCCTTGAGCGCATCCACATCAATCTGACCGTCCAAACCGCCGCCATAGGCATAAGTTGCCAATATCACGGCATCCCGTGGCGGTCTGGCACCATTGATCCCGTCGCCAAAGGTGATGGTGCCGGTCTGGCGATCAGCGGTAAAGACCTGCGCGGCTGTGCTGATGGTGTCTTCGGCCCCTTCGCCGGGTGCAGCAGCCAGATCGTCTGTTCGTGTCCATAGAGCCCCATTGATGGTGATGCGCAATGTGTCCAGCAAGACAGGCGTTTGGGCCAGCGTTGCGGTCTGGCTGGGCGCGCCCGTGCCTTGGGGCAGGCGCTCGGGTGCCGCGGTGGCGCGCTGAATGATCCGGGTCGCATTGATCCCGACCCAGCTGAGATTGACAGGTGTTTGGCGTCCGACACCTCCGTCTTCACCAACGGTGATCCGCAGCCATGTGATCAACTGGCTTTCATCTTCCGTTTCACTCAAGGACGGGGGAAATGCGCCAGAACCGGCCTCAAGCGGATCAAGCGTGTTGGCCCAGTCATAGGCGAGCCTGTCCGCGCCGGGCAGCCGCAATTCGACGATGCCTGGGCGCGCGCGCACATTGTCACTTCTGCCCGGCTCAAGTGGCGTGTAGCGCGCCACAAGGCCCGACGTGTCAGGCAGCTCAAAGCGCAAGGGGGCCTCGGTTTCGATCACGGTGTTGCCTGCCGGCAGGGTGTGTCCATCACTGGCTGTCGCCGGGGCCACGCCAACCGTCAGCACGCGTCCAGCCAGAAGCGGACGAATTGCGGCAGGGTCGTCTCCGGGGCGGGCCAGCAGCGCCAGCCATGCAACGCCGTCGACCGTATCATCTGCCAACGCGACATCCGGTGCGGCCCGACCGGGCTGCGGCGGCTCAATCGCTGAGGTCGCATAAAACGCCAACTCGGTGTCTGGCGCATCGAAACTGGCATAAAGCCTGCGATACAACGCAGCGACTTCTGGCTGGTCCTCCAGCGCAAGCGGGCGCTTGACGTAAAGACGGCTTTGGATCGGCAACACATCCAGACCCGTCTCGGTGGTGAACGGGACAGGCCCTGCGCGCAATTCCTGCCCTGCGCTCAGGGTTACCGGCACCGGCGCGCCGCGCGGATTGGAGAGCGCCGCCAGACCACGCGCCGGTTCTGCGGACCGCAAGGGCAGGCCCAGCAGACGCAGGAACTTCTGGCGATTGCGCTCGGGGATGCGGTTGGCGCGATATATCACGCTTTCGCCCATGAAAGCGAACAACTGGGCCAGGGTGACGCCGGGATCACTGTCGTTCAGATTGGTCCACTCCGGTGTGTGGACAGGAACGCGGGCCAATGTTTCTTGCAACAATTCGCGATAGGTAAGGGTGTCGATCTTGGGCTCAGGCAATGTCATGCGGGCACCCCATTGGCTGCGACGGAAACAGAAAGGTCGATGCGGTCGGTTACGCCGGTCGCAATCAGGCGATAGCGTATCGTGGCAATAGCGCGGCGTGGTGCATCCGCATCCTCAAAGACATCAACCCCATCAAGGGCGATGCGCGGCTCCCACCGGCCAAGGGCGGTGCGAATGCGTTCTTCGATCAGGCGGTGGGTAGCGGCGGTGTTGGGTTCGAACAGGAATTTGCCAAGACCCGCACCAAAGTCGGGCCGCATGATGCGTTCACCCTGCTCGGTCATCAGGATCACGCGAATGGATTGCGCAATGTTGTCGGGGCCTTCGGAGTAGGCCATTCGCCCGTCAGGACCGACCCGAGGGGGGAAGGCCACGCCGCGGCCGAACAGGGATGCGCCGCGGTCAGTCATTTTTTCACCGGAAAGCAGATCATGAAGAATGGCAGCCACCAGAACACGATGTTCAGCAACTGGACGATGATCATCAGCAACAGCAATGCGCAGATCGTGATGATCGGAATGGACAAAGAGCAAATGACCCCAAAGTCAAAGCCCCCACCGCCACCGAGTTGTTCATCCAACGGGTCCGAAAGCTGCGCATTGCGCACGCGGCTCATCTGTTTGCGCAGTTCCTTGGACAGTTGGATCGACACATTTTTGGGCGCTCTGCGCAGGTCGGCGATGGATGTGCGCGCTGGCATTTCGATCTTGAGCGGCCGCACCGGAGCGTCTGCGTCGTAAAAGCTGGCCAGATGGAACGCACGCGAGGGAGCAGATACGACAGGCGGGTGGATTCCCGCGCAGGCCGGACGCTCATAGGCTGTGCGCAGCACATACACGGGGAGCGGTGTATCGGTGTCCGCGGTGATTGCAGCAGGTGGATTTATGGGCAGGGGGCGGGCCTCAACCGATGGTGTGATGGCGTCGGCAATGCCTGCAAAGAACCCCGGTGCGGCTGCAGTGATCTGGTTGGCCGTCAGGGCCAAAAGGCGGCGCGGCGGCGTGCCCGCCACAAGATCCGCAGCATGGGCGCGTGCATGTACAAGCGCCGCACCCCACGTCACGGACCCTGCCAGCGTGTTGTCAAAGGCCGCGAAGATTGCAGCATCGGCCGAGGCGGGCAAAGCGCCGTCGGGTAAAGCTGCAGCAACATCCGGCAATTCGCGGGCCAGCAGTGCGTCAAAATCCAGCAGCGCGCGCAACATAGCGGTCTGCGCACCCTCATCACCGCCAAATTCTGCTTCTGTGGCAATGCGGGTGCTGCTTTGTGCGGTTGCATCGCGCAAGATCGCCGTGCGGGGATCTGGCAATGGTTGCGCCGCCGGTGCCAACGGGAAAAACAGCCCATCAATGTCACCGCCGAGGGTCGTCAGGCGGCGGGCAAAACTGCCGATGTCATCAAGGTCTGGATTGGTGCCCAAAACTGCGGACAACACCCCCACTGATGGTGTGCCGGTCTGCAACTGATCCTCGCGATCCTGTGCCCGCACCAGCATTTGCGCAGCGGTGTAGCCACCGCTGAGCGTCGTGGTGTTGAACCGTTGGAACAGCTGCTGTTGCGGCGCACTCAGCGTCCAAAGCGGTGCGCCTCGGATCACAGACAGAATCTGCGGGACTTCGCGGTGCAGGAACAACGCCATGTCCAGCATCGCAAAGACAAGCGCGCTGCGGGTCTGGATACGGACATCCGCGATGATGTCGCCTGGAATGGGCGGACCACCTTCCAACTCCATAAGCTTGGCGAAACCGGCCAGAATACCTTCGCGCAGTTCGGCTTTGCGCGGATCACCCAGCGGGTCGGCCACGCTGTCCGAGATGCTGGCCCGGCTTTCGGCCTCGGCCTGCGGCGTGTCGTAGCCGTTGGCACGTGCGACAGGAATCACGGCGCCGTGCAGACAGCGCGCGCGCCCATCTTCGTGATACGGCAACGGGAACATGGGCAGACGCTCTTCGCCTGTTGCGGGCAGGTCGGGACTGTCCAGTGTGATCCAGCGTCCGGTTTGCGCGGTGCCGATCCAAGCCTGTTCGACATAGCTGGCAGGATTGGCGGGATTAACGGGGGCGGCGCTGCGCGGAGTCAGGCGGCGCAACAGCATCGACACTTGGTCTCCGCCAACCCGGTTCAGGGACCGATCCGGCAGGCCGGGGCGCTGGCATACAAGGGTAGCCGTGGCGAGGTAAAACCGATTGTGGATCGGTTGATACAGCGTGACGGGCGCGCTGTCGGGTGTATCCAGCCATCCCGCAGACGCATCGCGCCAGCTTTCGGGGCGGGCAACGAAACGAGCCATGCCGCCGGGGTCCTCGGCCAGCGTTTGCTGGGCTTGCTGCATGAAGGTGTCACCTTCGAAGCGCAAGATCGCTGGCTCGCCCATCCGGCTGCCCGCCCCACTCACGCCACTGGTGCGATCCCACAGCGGCGCGGCGGTCAGCCATCTGACATGGTCACGTTGCAGGAGTGCTATGTTCATGGCTGCCTCCTCACCAGATGTTGCCCGCGCCGGGCGTGTAGGTTGTGCCGACGACCGATGTGGAAATGATGGTGTCGCAGCTGATGGTGCCGTTGAAGCGGGACATGCCTGCATTGACAGTGACCGACCCTGCGTTGACCTCGACCGTGCCGGCCTCGACGCTGACCTTGGCGCTGGCTGTGATGGCGATGCCATCCGTTCCCATGGTCACTGAATTGCCGCTGGAATCCGTGACGGTGATGGACAGGCCGCTGTCATCCATGTCGATGGAATGCCCGCCCGGCGTTTCCACGCGGAACTTTTCGGACCCGTCCGTGTCGTCCATGGTCAGCATCACGCCATTGCGGGACCGCAGCACCTTGAGATGGTTGTCCGAGGCATTGTCCATGCTTTCGGGTGGCGCATCACGACCATTCCAGAGGCCTGCCATCACGTAGGGGCGTCGTGGATTGCCCGCCTCGAAGGCAACAAGCACTTCGTCATTCACATCTGGCAGAAACCATGCCCCGCGATTGGCCCCGCCCATAAAGCTCGCCATGCGCGCCCACGCCTCGAAACCGTCATCACCTGGATCGGGAGACCAAGGCAGACGAATGCGCACTCGGCCCTGTCCTTCGGGGTCGGCCAGATCGACCACAGTGGCGGGATAGACGCCGTAAAACGTGCCACCAAGCCCGGAGGCCATACGTGGATCGGTTTGGGGGCTCATATACATCACGTCATACCCCCAGCTTTGCGCGTTCGACGGTGAAGGCGGTGCGGTATCCGGCCGTGTCATCCATCTCGTGGCAGGTTTCGGTGACGTAGTAGTCGCCCTCGAACATGGCGCCGATGCCGCGTAGGGTCAGGCGTGTGCCAACGCGGATACGTCCATCCCCCTCGGCAATCCCGCGCCCTGTCAGAAAGCGCCGCGAAATCTGTGCCATGCTGGCATTGGCCAGTGTTTGCGCTTCATCTGTGCTGGACAGCGCATGGTGTACCTGTGCCTCGATCCGCGCCCCAAACTGATCGCGCAGAACCTCCGGCCCGCTTGGCCCGGCGCCGGGATCCGAGGCGACGACCTCGCCACCGGCCTCTATGTCAAAGGCTTCGGCCGCATCAACATCCCATCCCCCGACGCGCATGGCGGTGCGTTGATGGGACAGGTCTGCCAGCACAGAGAACTCATGCAGCCCCCGCCCATAGGTCAGTTCGGCCTTATCCGTTTCGCGGCGCGCGCGGGCCTGCACATTCAAGGTGCGATCGCTGATCCAGATCTCGGCATCGACGGCACGGGCCCGATCCCGCAAAAAGGCGAGGTCTGACAGGTTGAGCTGCGCCATAGCGCGGTGCTGGGGGCCATCAACATCAACACTGGGGGTCAGACCATGGTCATTGGCGACGCGTTCGAAAATGCCCGCATCATCAATATCTTCGAAAACCCGAGAACGGCGCGTCATGCGCATATCCTGCAAGGAGTCTTCGGCCAAAACGGACATCTGGGGCGGCCGTGCTGCGGGAAAGCGTCCCTCGATCCCTGTGATGCGTCCCTTGAAGATGTTGCGTGCGGCGGCCGCTTCGCCCATGGCGATTTCAAGGTCTTGACCAAAGTCGAATTCGCCACGATCCATATAAAGCAGGTCAGGCTCGCCCGCTGTGGTGCCCCATGCGCCAAAGGCGACTTCGGCATGGGCCATCCCCTCCCAGGTTTCTTTGACTGTCAGCGTCAGGAGAGCTTCGCGCAGATCGCCACGTTCGCTTCCATCCAACGACAAAGTCGGGCGGGCGGAATATAACAGCGATGTGGTGCCAAGATCGGGCATTGGGGTTCCTTATGAGGCGCGCAGACGCAATACGCGCGCACTGAGGTGGCTTAATGTGACGTCGATATCCTGCGGCCCGAGAGGGGGCGGAGTGGATGAGGCTGCTGGAGCAGGCTCACCCTTTGGAGCGGCGTTATCGCTTGGGCGTTGCTGGTCGCGTACGATTTCGAACTGGTCGATGACAACTGGCATGGGCGGTCTCCTTTCTAGAAATTCTCAAGCGCGCTACGGGCACTCACCGCACCCGAAGCCGAGACGCTTGGTCCACTGACGGACAGGGATGTAGAAGCAGCAAGGTTGGGGACTGTCGCTCCGCCGGCGCCCACGGTGGCGCCCAAAGACGCGCCTAGTGATGCAGAGGAAGAGGTCGACAGACCTGCCGAAAAACTGCCACCAAGCCCGGCACTCACAGAGGTACCGGCCGTTACACCAACGCCAACCGACCCACTGACTCCAAAGCCACCCGAGGCGCCGACGCCCAGGCCGGCCTTGGCGTTGAAGGTTGTGCCTGCGGACAGATTGCGTGGATTGTCGATGCCGTTGGCGTTGGCGACGGACTGCCATTGATCCTGCTTGCCGTCCTTGCCCAAGGTTCCCTGTACACTGTCCCCGTCCGAGGCGGTGGTCAAAGGCTGGGTCCCGGGGGCAGGATCGCCACCAAGCCCGGGCCCTGCTTGCTGACCGAACTGAAACTGGATTTCCTGTTTCGATATGTTGATTGCGATTTTGGCGCGCAGTGGTTTGCCATCGGGCGAAAAGAACTCCAGCGACTCGTCGATGGAATCCACGATCCCATCAAAGAGAAAGGTCCCCCAGATGAAGCGAATGCCGGGCGGGACAAACTTGTCTTCTTCTCCGCTGGGTTCTGGCTGGATGAATTTGACAACCTTCTCGGTCATCTTGCGCACATCCGTTTCCTGCGCGCCATTTGGATCGGGGGCAGTGACGTCAAAATAGATTTCGAAGTTCAGCTTGGTTTCACCTTGTCCGACAAACTGGATGGCGGATCCACCGCGCTGATCACCGCCTGCGCTCTTGTTTGAGAACGCAACCGACAGCGTTTCGGGATTGAACTGCACCGGCACATTGCGCCCGGTTTCCTGCACCTCCTGATTGTCGTCCCAGGAGATTTCGCGCAACTCGGCGCGCAACAGTTGCTGAGGTTGTGGCATCGCTCAGCCCCCCGTCTTTTTGCGGTGAAGGGTTTCAAAAGCGATCTGCATTTCCTCAACCGCAACGGAGCCATCCGCAGCGTTCATCGCGGCCCCTTTCAGCATGACGGGCAGGCAGCCGCGCAGGACATAGATGACGTTGGTGGTCTTTTGGTCGCCTGACATCATGCGGATTTCGCCCTCGGCGCGCAGGGAACGGTCTGTTTGCAGTTGGTCAAACCAGTCCCACAGATCGAGGTTGTCGGACATGCCGCGTTTGAGGGTCAGTTGGCCGTAAGACACAGGACCCGCCAGATGGATTTGCCGCCCGTTGCCACCACCTTCGCGGATTGTCGTGGGCTCCATTGTCATTTCCAGCCCGTCGACTTCGGAAAACGCGCCCTGGCAGATGGTGTCTGCCGCGCCTTCCAGCCGCAATTGCACCTCGAAATTGAATTGGGTGAAGGGGCGGATGTTCATTGCAGGCTCTCCCGCGTTGAGAAACCGCCATTTCCGGTTTGAAACAGTTGCACGCGCAGAAAGGCGAGGGGGCGCGAGGGCGCGACCCGCAACTCGACAATAAAGCGTCCCGCATCAATGGATCGCGGCGTGTTGATTGAGGCATCGGTGATGACCTGGAACGCGTCGTCCTGGCTGTTGCCGCGAAACGCGCCGCGCAAAAACAATCGTTCCATGAGTTGATCAAAGCGCGACTGCACCAGTTGGCGCAGGGCGCTCCCATTGGGTTCAAAGACCATGGCCCGCCCCTCGCGGATTGCCAGACGGCGCAGCAGGATCAACAGCCGGCGAATGTTCATATGAGCGAGCGATGTGTCGTCAGACAGGGTCCAGTCGCTGAGCGTCAGGATACCACGCGGGTCGCGTAGCATCGGATTGATGCCAGTCCCTTCCAGCTCCAGCCGATCTGCATTCGACAAAGTGTCGCTCAGGCCCAATGCACCTTGTGTTGGCGTATTGGCTGCCGCGATCCACGCCCCCTTTTGACGATCCGTTGCGGCGGCATGTCCCAGAACAGCCCCGTCTGGGGGTTGCGGGGTGACGCCGCTGTCAGTTGTCTGCAGGATCCATGGATGGGTCATGGCCCCGTAGCTCAAGACGTCACGCTCACCTGAGGTAAGTGGGGGCACTCCGGCCGTGATCCCAGACGGACTTGCCCCAGTCGGGCGCAAGGCAGCGAGGTGATCGTCGGGACTGAAGAATGCAGGCACAGAGAGTGAAACGGTCAGATCCGCTCGTGCCGCACAAAACCGCAGCGCGGCTGAGTGCAACGCCAACAAATCCGTACCATCATAGTCCGTTGGCCGGATTAGGGTGAAATCGCTTCGGGGCAGGGGCGGAACGTAGACGGTTCCAGACCAGGGGTGCGGTGCTCCCGCACCGGTTTGGCGTACCCGGAAATACAGGCCTGCTCCGATCGGTTGTTCCAGCTCAAACGAAGGCGCCGTGCCGGAAAACACCAGAACGGGGGTCTCAAAGGTTGGATCGGGTGCGCTCTGAACGTCTATGTCAAACATACCACCCCACAACAGCGTATAGCGCGTATCAGGAGATCCAGCGGGAAAAGCCGACAGTGTGGTGTGCAGGATGGCAGGGCGCGCACAGGGGATCGACAATTCTTCGGGCAGCCATGCGCCTTGCGTATTGGACCATGCCGTAATGCCGCCCCCAACCTGCGCCCGCACCCGAAAAAACAGCTTTTGCGGGCAGTCTGTTGGCAGAGCGAAAAAGGCCTGCGCATCTGTCGTCGTGGTCTCGACCAAGGGGTTTGCGAAATCCGGATCCGTCGCAACCTGCAGTGTGTACGCGGTGGCCTCTGCCACCGGGCTCCATGTCAGGCGGATCAGGTTAGCCGAATGGGCTTCGGGAGCCTCAAGGGCGGGCGCGTCGGGTATGTCCTGCGGCGGTGGCGCGGCGCGCAGCCATGGGCGATGTACCGCGTCCGGCAGCGCCAACAAGGCGATTTCTTCCAGAGGCCAGAGCGCGTGCAAGCCCAGAGCGGTCTCACCCTGAACCATGATCTTGGCATCGGCTTCGCCTTTCAGAGCGCCAAAACCTGCTGCGCGCAGATCCGGATCCAGAAAGTCTGCGGCCGAAAAGGCATCAAGCCCGTCCGCGCCATCATCACTGCGTTCCAGTGGCATGGCTTGTGTCAAAGACTGTGGAATCCAGAAAGCATTCCCATCAGAGGAACCGGCAAGGGGAAAGCGTGGAGACAGCGTTTCGGTTTGAAAAGCAAGTACTGCGGGATCAACTGTTTGCCCAAATCTTGCATCTGTGCGGGCCAGAGCCACTGTGTCGCTGCGCAGATTGCCGAACCATCGCGGATGTGCTGCGCCGAGCGCCAGATCCCGCAAACGCAGCACCGGGCCATCACCCTGTTGCAGGGCAAGGGTCAACCGGGTAAGGAATACCGCAGGCGCAAAGCCCGGTGAGGCCAACTGCCACGCAGCATAACGTGCTGGGCCATCGCCCACCGCGATCAGGTCGCTGGGGATGTATGGATCGGGTTCAACCCAGATTGGCGGATCAAGAGCGAGTGCACCGTCCTCACGGACCCCGACAACGGGGAGGAACGCGGACAACGTCTCGCCCGGCAGGCGCATTTCCAAAAGATCACCGGCACCAATGCCATCGGATTGGCGCACAATGTGAACGGGTCCTTCCGGGGCGAAAACATGGCACGTGGCAAGGCGCAGACGCTTACGCTCGGCCCAGGCTTCGCCTGTCAGCGCATGGGCCCATGTGCCGGGTGCGCGGGCGAGAAAACGGGCGGGCAATCCGTCGCTGTTCCCCAACAGGTCGGGCAGCGCAAAAGCCGCGGCCCGGGCATCGGGTGCAGCAACGCGCACAATCCACGCGCGGCGACCGCCTTGGGCAAAAAACGCTTCGACCGCGGGGCCAAGATGGGCTGTGCTGAAACGCCCCGCGTCCTCATCCCACGCCAGCGCCGGATCGGCGCCAAAAATCTCGCGAAATCTCGGGACATCCTCCACCATCACCGGCACATGGACCGGGCCTTGCGCGGCAAAGCCGACAAATCCCGCAATATCCATACGTGGCAGGCCGGGCGCCTCGGGCGCCGTCACGGTTTGAAACCGGACACCTGCAAGCTGAGGAGGTTGAAACATCACAGCATTCCCCGGGATCAGCTCATCTCGATCCGCTCGGGCGACAACACGACCTCTTCCACCGCGATGTCAGCGCTCGTGCCCGTCAGGGAAGGCCCCTTGTAGCTCATGATCATCGCGTTAAAGAGCCGCCATGTCTGCGCGACGGTCGAACGGTCTTCGCTCAGCAGTTCGATCGTGACATTGCGACGTGCGGATTCATCACCGTTGCGCAGGGCGTCCGCCCATTCGTGCAGCAGCTCGAGTTCACCGATGACACCACGTTTCAACGTGACATCGGGCGTCTTGACGATGGCTGGCACTTTGACGGGTTCGTTGGTGGGGGCGTTGCCTGCGCGGTATTCCGCAATCGACACATCCAGACCAAGGCCCGAGACTTCGGAAAAGCCCGCAGTCGCGGAGTTTTCGTCACTGTCCCCGATCTTGACCCGGAAATTCATGCCCGCATAGGGGCGATTCAAGCGTTCAGTTGCCATGTCTGGTTCTCCTCAAGGCAAGGGGATTAACGGCTCGCTTCTGCGGTCCATTGGCCGATACGGAAGATCACGAATTCAGCCGGGCGCAGCGGTGCCATGCCGATCACGCAGATCAGGCGTCCATTATCGAGATCATTCTGGGTCATCGTCGTGCGATCACAGCGCACGAAAAATGCCTCCTGCGGGGTGGCACCGAAGAGACGGCCTTCGGTCCATTCGTTGAACAGGAAGTCCGACACCGCGCGCTGCACATTGGCCCAAAGGCGTGGGCCGTTGGGTTCAAACACCGCAAACTGGCTGCCCAGCTCGATCGAGCGTTCCGCATAGGCAAAGTACCGACGCACATTGAGGTATTTCCATTCCTGATTGGAACTGATGGTGCGCGCGCCCCAGATGCGGAAGCCGCGCCCTTCAAAGAACCTCAAACAGTTGATGCCTTCGGGGTTCATGGCCTCTTGTTGGGCCGTGTTGACGTTGATCTCCAACCCTTGCGCCAAACGGATGACTTCGTTGGCCGGGGCCTTGTGGACACCGCGTTCGACATCGTTGCGCACGAAAATGCCGCTGGCGTAGCCTGACGGGGGCAGCAGGACCTCGGTTTCTGTGACCAGGTCGAAGCTGCGCACCCACGGATAGTAAAGGGCCGCCCGCGTGCTGTCCAAGGTTGCGCGGTAAGATCGAATGTCGCCTATAGTGGCCCCCTCGGGCCCGTCCAGAACGGCGACGCGGTAGCGCATGTTTTCGCAGTGTGCGATCAGAAAGCGGGTGATGGCGTCGGCATCAGTCTCAAAGCCATCATAATATCCGGCCGTAGATCCGGGTGCGGCAACAATCGAGATATCCTCGAGATCCTCGAACGCCCGCAGGCCGGATTTGCGCCCCTCATCATCGCCGTCATCGCCCTGATACTGCGTGGCACCGGGGCGCTGGCCGTCTGTGCCCCCCGTCATGCGGATCTGCCAGCTGCGGTCGTTTGCAGCGCCATCAATGCCGTCCAGCAAGGTGCCGGCTTGCGACATCGCGGTCTGGCCAAGGATCATTTCGGCAATGGCTGCGCCGTCTGTCAGGTCGGTGTGCATCACCAAAGGCGTAAACAGCAGGATGGAACGGCGTGTCGGCTCGGCGGCAAACTGATTGGCCAGCGCATTTGCAGCGCGTGGGTCAGGCGCCAATCCTTCCCAGACCAGTTCATCATTGAAACGCCCCATTGGGTCCATTTCGACCGTGAGCGTCAGAATGCGGGCGGACGTGATAGCGGAAAGGGCGGTTACAGCACCGCTGCTGTCGCGCAGCTGGAAGATGTTACGCTGCTGGACCGGATCAAACACACGCTCGGCCCAGAATACTTCCAGTTGCGAGGGGCTGACCTGAACTTCGGCGATGATCGTGTCGAATGGAGCGACGCCGCGCAATTCCGGCAAAGCACCGGACGTGTCCAGAATGTTTTCGCCTACCCTTGCACGCACACGGACCGACACATTGGCCCCCGCGCCAGGCTCGCGGGCGCGAAAGGCAATTTCGGGACCCGGACTGTCGGCGCCATCTGGCCAGCGGGCAATACCGTCATCCCATGCACCCGAGGCGAGGTTGGCCTCGGTCCAAGCGCCGCCTGTGTAATTCGGGGCGTCGCGGGTTTCATCGGCTGGAACCGCATCATTGTATGTGCGCGATACATAAAGGCGGCGGCCTCCTTCCTCGAAGTAGGCACGCACGGCCTGTGCCAGATAGTTTACGCTGGATGTCGCCGCATCGGTATAACTCAGCGCATCCAAGCCGCCGTAGATCCGTTCAAAATCCGCAAAGCTGGTCAACAGCGGAGGTTCGGCAATCCGAGTCGGGCCGGATCGGGTCGGGCCGACAAAACCTGTGGTCGAGGTGCCGACGCCTTCGATGGATTGCGGGCGAAAGCTGACCTCTTCGACAAAGACGCCGGGGGCGAGATATTCGGGCATGATAGGTCTCCGGGTTTATGCACTACGGGGAGCCCGTGGCGGGTTGGACCACGAGCGTTGATAGGCCCGCAGTGCGGGCGATTGAGTCCTGGCCGCGTCGCAGCAGGCCAGGCAGGAAAGGAACGGGCACGCCGCCTTGATCAGGCGCGATGGCGAAAAGGTTCGAAGGCGGGCTCAGGAATTGTTCGAGCAGTCCCAGATGGTCAGGCAATCCCGTGCCATTGATCTCGTCATGCAAGGCAGGGTCGTAATGAACACGCAGCGAAAACGGCCATTCCATGTCCGCCAGCGATTCCGGTGCGGGTGGGGAGGTGGACCCGCCCGGAGGTGCTGGCGGATAGGCAAATGGCAACACGAACGTGCCTGACGCGTCCGCAAATCCCTGATGGATCAGGCCATTGCCAAAGTCGGCTTCGAGGGCGGCATGTGGCGCGGGCGATCCGTCTGCTTGGCTCAGTTGCCCGGCAATCACGGCGTCCCAAGTGGCCATCGTCCGCGATGGGGCGGCATAAAGAGGGAACCGGCGATCCCCACCAAGGCTGTCAGCGGGTTCGCTGGCCCCGCGCGGGAACAGGCCCGGATAGGGCAGGGGCAGTGACAAACGCAGTGCGACCGGCAAAAAACGCGCGTCCGGATCACGGATTTCCAGAACATAAGGGACACGGGGCAAGGGCGATTGGGCAAGGGCAGCGGGAGACGCATTCTCAAAGTCACGCAAGCCGGGCAGGCGCTGAAACGCATAGACTCGGCGCGCCGTCACAAACGCATGTTGTGCAGGCCCAAGGCGGGCCCCGTGATCTTGGCGCAAGGTGACGGTCATACCCGCAGGCAGGGTTAGCGCGCGCAACAGATCGAACAGCCGCATACCAAACAGCGTGACGGTGGGTAGGCGCTCGAGAACCTGAACGTCGCTCATCAGACGGCCTCCCCGAATGCATCTGGAGGCACGACCAGTCCGGCGCGTTGCTCACGTTCCTGCACAAGTGGTCCGGCTGGATCCAAGGCTGGGCTGCGCGCGTCAATTTCGATCACGCGGGCCAAATAGGGCACGGACAACTGGTAGAGATTGGGCGACAGCACTTCGTAGATCCGCAACAGATCCTCAGTGCGCAGGTCTGACAGAGTAATTTCGACAGTTTCTTCGGGCGCGAACGTGCCGGGTACGGCGGCGTTCAAGGTGGAAGATCCCAACAGGGACATGTCCTCCATCGCCCGCATCATCCAACCTGCCAAAGCATGTTGCAGTGATGGCTGCCCGGCCCAAACCGTCATCAAAAAGTGGATTTCGATGGGCAAACGCGGCAGCAACTGGCGCCCGTCAGGTCCAACGCCGCCCGGCGGAGTGCGCCGAATGCCATTGGGGAGGATGCGGTACAAGAACAGCGACACGCCGTTGGCAATGGGAGTGTCGGAAAAGTCTGACGAACCGTAGATGCCGAACTCGACAGCGCTGTCGAAATCACCCGGACGCACCTCCGCGCGCAACTGGCGGATGATCGCTTCCGCTACAGCATATATCGCACGCGAATTTGCCATTCAGTGCCCCCCAAGAGCGCCCGGTCAGACCACAGCATTCAGCTGCATGCCTCACCTCAGGGTCCGCCAGAAGAAGGTTAAAAGTCTACTTTTTTCAGCGTGTTAGGGGTTAGTGCGCTTGGTGATTGGGTCGTGTGCGACCCGGGCGTGCACGGGGCTGGTGTCCGCGCCTTGTTTGTAAAGGTCAAATGGCGGGTGCCATGCGACCCGGTCACGTACAATTTTCGGTCCCGACCCGACAAAAAACGCCGCAAAAACTGCGGCGCTGTCGGTGTTCGGGATGTGGGGGCAGATGTCAGGGTGTTGCGGGGATCTGCATGGCATTGCGCTTGAGCATGCGACCCAGCGATCGACGTTCGGTTCCGGCCAATTCTGCCGCACGGGTCACGTTGCCACCGCTCACATGCATCAGCTTTTCCAGATACACGGTTTCAAAGGCGCGCAAGGTCGCCTCGCGCGTTTCGTGATAGGGCCTGACGCCATCATTGCAGCAGGTATGGGCACCGATGCCGGGAACCCCGGTATCCTGCACCGCGATCTTTGAACCACGGCTCAGCACCCACGCCCGGTTCATGAAATTCTCCAATTCGCGCACATTCCCGGGCCAGTCATACGCCTTAAGAGCTTTGCGGAAGGCGTCTGACATCGGTTTGGATGTTGTTCCCGACTGACGCGCGAACTTGTCAACAAAATGCTGGGCCAGATGCAGCACGTCATCGCCCCGGTCTTTCAGAGCGGGCAAACGCAGGGTCAAAACAGCCAAACGATAATAGAGATCAGCCCGAAAGCCTGCGCAATCGGCGCTCAGGTCCTGTCGTGATGCGGCGATGATACGGGGCGCATCCTCGGGCGGAACCAGTTGGCTTTCCGCTTGTAGCCAGTTCAGCAATTCGATCTGACCTACGGGATCCAGATCTTCGAGATCGTTGAGGAACAGCGTGCCGACCTGTGCACCGGCAAATAGTGAGCCGGCTTGATTATGTCCCAACTCCTGGGTGAAGCGTCCGCATTGCAGCGTCACAAACCGGCCCGAAGCGCGTGGGCTCAGGTGATGGGCCACGCGGGCGGCAATGGACTTGCCTGAACCGGTTTCTCCCATCAGCAACAGCGGAGCGTCGCAGCGCGCAAAATGGGTCAGCGTCGATGTGGCGGACTGAAACAGATCCGACTGGCCCAACAGACCAAAGTCAGCGGCCCGTTTGGGGCTGTGGCCCGGGGCCTCGACCCAGTCGACAAGTTCTTCGCGATCTTCGGGCCACAAGAAATAACGGGGCGGCAGCAACAGTGATTTTGGCAGTTTTGTCGGGCGCGGCCCTTCAAAGACGGCCCGCCATTTCTGGCCAGCCGCCATATGCCGCATCTTGTTGATATCCTGAGGGGCCGGCATTCCGCGTCCGAAATAGAACAACAGCGCCGATGGTCCGTTTTTGGCAGCATCGCTCAGCCATTGCTCGCAGGACAGGACTTCGCAGGAGGCGGCGGATTCAGATAATGCAGTCTGCAACGCGTCCGTACGTTCAGAATTGTTGAAACTGACTATGGTGACCGATTGATCAGTCATGGCGATTTCGATTTTCTCAAGTGGACCGCCTCTCTGAAAAACAGCGGCAGCAAAATGTTTATAAAATATGAATCAAACATCCCGCTTGGGTTGAGTCGTGTCAATCCTCGCTTTGTGGCAGGCAATTTATTGCCAGCGCGACCATCCCGTTTGGGGGTCAGCAACACGGGAGCCAACAAGCCATCCACCCGCGCGCATGTCGGCACATCAAGGACATGTAAATGCACCCGATGCGTGCTCTGTCACTGGTCATCCGGACTTATGGTCAGTAGCGTGGCGCAGAATTGAATCCGAAGGCCTTTGCGATGTCTCCCAACACTCTTGGTGCGTTGTTCATGATGGCCTCCATGGCGTCATTCACCTTCAACGATGTGCTGATCAAGATGACCAACGGGCAGGTGCCGCTGATGCAGCTGCTGTTTCTGCGCGGGGTGTTGTCTTCGGTCTTGATCGTCTTGTTTTCCCGCTGGCTCGGCGCGATCCATTTTCGCATTGATCGCAAGGACTGGACGCTGATCGCGATACGCTCGTGTTCGGAAATCGGGGCGGCGTATTTCTTTCTCACGGCGCTGTTCAACATGCCCATCGCCAATGTGACGGCCATCTTGCAGGCCCTGCCATTGACGGTCGCCGTGGGTGCTGCGGTGGTGTTCAGAGAGCCATTGGGCTGGCGGCGCGTATCTGCCATCCTTGTTGGGTTTTTCGGTGTGTTGTTGATCGTGCGCCCGGGCACGGATGGGTTCAGTGTCTGGTCGCTTTATGCGCTGTGTGCAGTGTTGTGCGTCACGGTGCGGGATTTGTCGACGCGGCGGCTCAGCCCCGACGTGCCGTCAATGACCGTCACCTTGCTGGCGGCACTGACGATCACGACATTCTCGGGATTTGCGTCGATGACGGTGGAATGGGTTCCACTGACGCCCCGGCTAACGGGGCTGATCGTCGGCGCCTCGGTTCTGATCATCGGGGCCTATTTCTTTTCGGTGCGGGTGATGCGCGTGGGCGAGATCAGCTTTATCGCGCCGTTTCGCTATACGGGGCTGGTTTTTGCCCTGATCCTTGGCTGGCTGGTGTTCGGGGATTGGCCTTCGTCCTTGACCTTGCTCGGAGCGGGGATAGTCGTGGCGACCGGGGTCTTCACGCTTTACCGCGAACGCAAGGTGTCAGGGGGCTGAGAACACGCGCCGCACTGCATCCACGTCAACGGCAAAGCGGGTCCGAAACAGGTCTTCCTGTTCCGGGGTCAATGGAGACACAGGCACATCCTTGACCGTCTTTTGGCGGCTGTCGTTGTAGCCGTTGTGCGTGCGCACAAACATGTCAGGGTCGGCAAAGGTCACGCAGGGCATGAATTGCGGAATGCGTTCGTGCATGTAGTTGTGGATTGTCTGGGTGCATCCGCCCCGGATATGCACCCCCAGAGCAGAGACATAAAACGGACGGTAGAGATCCGTGGCAGAGATGCCATGGCCCCCGACTTCGGCGACATACCCTTGGTTCCAGTCCAGCCCCACCGTCTTGTGCTTGTCCATCAGTGGCGCACAGTCCCGCGTTGCGGTGCGCATCTTTTCCACAAAGTCCACGGCGCAGGCGTCGTCATCGTCATGGCGGAACTGGATACAGGGCTTTGACGGATCGTGGCGTGCCACATTCAAAAGCCGCTTGGACATCGCGCGGCTGTGGTGGGGGGGCTGTGCCGTGATCTGGACCTGCGGCATGTCTGCAGTCAAATCGTGCAACCGATCGCGATGATGTTTGGGGAACTGATCCCCGATCAGGATGACGAGATCAAAATCGGGGTCGGTCTGGGCACGCAGACAGGGCAGGGCGAGGGTTTCGAGCAGGCGAAAGCGTTCCTCGAGGCGGTCGTCGGCCCACAAATAGGCCATCCGCGCGTCGAGAGTTTCATGATCCACCTGAAATCCACCAATCGCTGGATAAGAAAAGCGGCACAGGCCGATCACCTGTACGGGCGCCATCCCGTTGGTCTGTCGCGACGGGCTCAATCGACTGCGCGGCGCTGTTTTTCAACGGCCACCTTGTCATAGCTGCGCCCCATGCGCACTTCGTCGATATAGACCACCTGCGTTGGCATGGGGCCGCGATGCTTGCTCACAAATGAACGGTAGATACCGTATTTGAAGTAGTAGGCCTTGGGCGCGTAGTTCTGCGTGTAATTGTGCAGGGCCACACGGGTGCCGTTCCTAAACACCTCCAGCGTCGGTTGCGCGCCCTTGGTGTTCACGCGAACAACAAAATCGGTCCACTTGCCGCGCAGTTCCGAGATGCTGGCAAGGTTGTAATCCTTGATGTCGTTGCGCACGTTCTCAAACGGACCGGAGAGCACATGGACACGCAGGAAGTAGCGATTGCCCAGCATCTCCATTTGGAACACGCCGGGTTCTGACGGGAAACCGCCTGCAAAACCTGTGGGGCCGCCTTTCATCTTTACCTGCCCGACAGTGGTCCGCACTCGCGTACTGGTTTTGAAATCAGCCGGTAGATACATTGAGAACGCAATCCACTGGTCTGTGCCTGCCCGCCAGTCTTTCTTGACATATAGTTCGGAACGTTCGCGGTCGTTGTCGCAATCGCTCCAGCCATCGTCCCACCCGCAATCGCCTGCGCGGACCTCGAAACGCTGGGCGCGTTTGCCCATGCGGGTCAGGTCTTGGACCTTGGCGAACCCGTGCTGAGTCGTGTTGTGTTTCATACTGCGCTCAACCGGCAGACGCTGGGCTGCTGCAATGGAAGGAATACAGACCAAAGAAAGGGCAATGATTATCCCGACCGCAGGTGCAAGTAAGCGCATAAAAGGTTCCAATTCCTGATATTTAGATGTGTAGCTGGCGATCCGTGCAGCTGTCCAGCCGGAGCAGGCCACACAGGACCTGAATGCAGGGATCGCCCTGTTGACACCTACACAGACTCCCCCTATACGCCCGCTATCTCGGGAAGGGGTGTTTGGCCCCGCTACCGAAATCTAAAACCGAAGTGGACACGATCCGGCCTTTCAATTGGTCCGATCCTCTGGAAACCCACCGCGTCGCCCCTGACGGGAGCGATTGCGGTTTTTGCGCTGTTGTGGACGCACAATGGTGATGGAATTGAAACCGCGGGGCCGACCCGCAGACACATGTGTTGAGAAGACGGGGAAAGAACCGCCAATGCCAACGATCCAACAGCTGATCCGCAAGCCGCGTCAGCCCAAAGTCAAACGCTCCAAGTCCCTCCACCTTGAGGGGAACCCGCAAAAGCGCGGCGTTTGCACACGCGTATATACAACGACACCCAAAAAGCCGAACTCGGCCATGCGGAAGGTCGCCAAAGTGCGCCTGACCAATGGCTTTGAGGTCATCAGCTACATCCCGGGTGAAAGCCACAACCTGCAGGAGCACTCGGTTGTTCTGATCCGTGGTGGCCGTGTCAAAGACCTTCCCGGTGTGCGCTACCACATCCTGCGCGGTGTTCTGGATACCCAGGGCGTCAAGGACCGGAAACAACGTCGTTCGAAATACGGCGCCAAGCGCCCCAAATAAGGAGAGCAGCAGATGTCACGTCGTCACGCCGCCGAGAAACGCGAAGTCCTGCCCGACGCCAAGTATGGCGATAAGGTTCTGACCAAGTTCATGAACAACCTGATGCTGGACGGTAAGAAATCGACCGCCGAGCGCATCGTGTACTCCGCGATGGATCGGGTCGAAGCCAAGATCAAGCGCGCGCCGCTCGAAGTCTTCCACGAAGCTCTGGACAACATCCAGCCCTCCGTCGAAGTCCGCTCGCGTCGTGTGGGTGGTGCCACCTATCAGGTGCCCGTCGAAGTTCGCCCCGAGCGCCGTCAGGCCCTCGCGATACGCTGGTTGATCTCTGCCAGCCGCGGACGCAATGAAAACACGATGGAAGAACGCCTTGCCGGTGAGCTGATGGACGCAGTGCAGTCCCGTGGCACCGCCGTGAAAAAGCGCGAAGACACACACAAGATGGCCGACGCCAACAAAGCGTTCAGCCACTACCGTTGGTAACCCAGACACTCTGAGGAAGCAGCCCCATGGCACGCGATTATCCGCTCGACCGCTACCGCAACTTTGGCATCATGGCTCACATCGATGCCGGTAAAACCACTTGTTCGGAACGCATCCTGTATTACACAGGCAAGTCCCACAACATCGGTGAGGTCCACGATGGGGCCGCCACGATGGACTGGATGGAGCAGGAGCAAGAGCGTGGGATCACCATCACGTCGGCTGCGACCACGACTTTCTGGGAGCGCACCGAAGACGGCGCGACACCTGACACACCCAAGCACCGCATGAACATCATCGACACGCCCGGCCACGTGGACTTCACTATTGAAGTCGAGCGTTCGCTGGCCGTTCTCGATGGTGCTGTTGCTGTTCTGGATGCCAACGCTGGTGTTGAGCCTCAAACAGAAACTGTCTGGCGTCAGGCTGACCGTTACAAAGTGCCACGCATCGTGTTCGTCAACAAAATGGACAAGATTGGCGCGGACTTCTTCAACTGCGTGCATATGATCCAAGACCGTACAGGCGCCACGCCTTGCCCGATCCAGATCCCAATCGGGGCCGAGACCGAGCTGGAAGGCATGATCGATCTCGTCACCATGGAAGAGTGGGTCTGGGCCGGTGAAGACCTCGGCGCATCCTGGGAAAAACGCCCGATCCGCGACAGCTTGAAAGAGCAAGCGGAAGAGTGGCGTGGCAAAATGATCGAAGTGGCCGTCGAAATGGACGACGACGCGATGATGGAATACCTCGAAGGCAATGAGCCCGACGTTCCAACACTGCGCCGCCTGATCCGTGCCGGTACACTTGAAATCAAATTCATCCCCGTACTGTGTGGATCCGCCTTTAAAAACAAAGGCGTACAGCCTCTGCTCAATGCTGTGATCGACTATCTGCCCAGCCCGCTGGACGTTGTTGACTACATGGGCTTCAAACCCGGCGACGAAACAGAAACCCGTGACATCGCACGTCGTGCCGATGATTCCATGGCGTTCTCCGCACTGGCGTTCAAAATCATGAACGACCCCTTTGTGGGCACTCTGACCTTCACCCGCATCTACTCGGGTACGTTGGCCAAGGGCGACACGCTGCTGAACTCCACCAAAGAGCGTAAAGAGCGCGTTGGCCGGATGATGATGATGCACTCCAACGACCGTGAAGAGATCACGGAAGCGTTTGCGGGCGACATCATCGCGCTGGCGGGTCTGAAAGACACCACAACCGGTGACACACTCTGTGCGGTCAACGATCCTGTGGTTCTGGAAACGATGACATTCCCTGATCCCGTGATCGAGATCGCGGTTGAGCCTAAAACCAAGGCTGACCAAGAGAAAATGTCGACAGGTCTGCAGCGTCTGGCTGCCGAGGATCCATCCTTCCGCGTCGAAACGGATCTGGAATCCGGACAGACCATCATGAAGGGCATGGGCGAACTTCACCTCGATATTCTGGTGGACCGTCTGAAGCGTGAATTCAAAGTCGAAGCCAACATCGGTGCCCCGCAAGTGGCCTACCGCGAGACCATCGGTCACGAGGTCGAGCACACGTATACCCACAAGAAACAGTCGGGTGGTTCGGGTCAGTTTGCCGAGGTGAAAATGATCATCTCGCCAACGGAGCCGGGCGAGGGTTACTCCTTTGAGAGCCGTATCGTTGGCGGTGCCGTTCCCAAGGAATACATCCCCGGTGTTGAAAAGGGCATTCAGTCGGTCATGGATTCCGGTCCTCTGGCGGGCTTCCCGGTGATCGACTTCAAGGTGGCCTTGATCGACGGTAAATTCCACGACGTTGACTCATCTGTTCTGGCCTTTGAAATCGCAGCCCGCATGGGCATGCGCGAAGGCATGAAGAAAGCCGGTGCCAAGATGCTGGAACCTATCATGAAGGTCGAAGTGATCACGCCCGAAGAGTACACCGGTGGTATCATCGGCGACCTCACATCGCGTCGTGGTCAGGTGCAGGGTCAGGACACGCGCGGCAACGCGATTGCCATCGACGCCTTCGTGCCGTTGGCCAATATGTTCGGCTATATCAATACCTTGCGGTCCATGTCTTCGGGTCGTGCGAACTTCACCATGCAGTTCGATCACTACGAAGCCGTACCACAGAACATCAGCGACGAGATCCAAGCGAAATTTGCATAACCGGGATGGCGGGGTGAACCCCGCCCTACCCACCACCCGTAGGGCAGAGACCACTCTGCCACCCAAGTCAAAAGAGGAGCCACGACCATGGCAAAGGAAAAGTTTGAGCGTAACAAGCCGCACGTTAACATTGGCACGATTGGGCATGTTGACCACGGCAAGAC
>CANMVD010000010.1 GCA_947501275.1 uncultured Tateyamaria sp. | reverse complement strand
AATCAATCCAACAAGATGAGCCAAACTCTTGCTTAGTTCAGGCCGCCATTGGTCCCAAAACCCCTGACGACGGACACCTCGCTCAAGCTCTCGCAGCAATCGGCGCCGACACTGCCGATCTCTGCCGGGATCAGAATTAGTCAATTATTTTCAATGGAATACGCATCGAAGTAGGCGCCGATCGGCGGCCTAAAGTGCCGCCACCAAACCCCCGACGGTCCAGTCATCGCAACTCGGAAAAAGGAACCGAAACGATGACTAAAGTAAACTATCGCATGGCGCTACTGGGGTTCGTTTCTGCATTCGCACTGACGGCCTGTGCCAATAGCAATGTCACCATTTTGGCTGCCAAAAACGCTGTCTCCGACAACTATGTTGAGACTCGAGCAGATCTTTATCTAGAACTCTATGCAATGAAGGGTTTTTCGTACCGCAACATCGCGGGCCATTCGCTCTACTCTACTCCAATCATCGAAAATGGGCAGCCGCGAGGCAATTCGCGGATTTGGGGCGACGCACGTAAAGAAGTCCAGCGAATGAGCATCGACGCTATTCGAGCTGAAGCTCGTAAGGCTGGTATGAGCGTAGAGCAAGAAGCAATGGTACTGGCTATTGCCTATATCGAGTCTGGCTTCAATCCGGACGCTGCTGCCGGTACCACGAGCGCACAGGGCCTTGGCCAGTTCATCAGAAAGACTGGCGCACACTATGGTCTTACAGATTGCAACCGCTGGAACATCCACGAGCAATCGCGTGCACTCGTTGAACACACGTTGGACAATTATGTTGCGGTCGAACGCGCTGCTCTGGGTTTGGAGTATGTGTACGCCAGACACCACGACGGAAGCTTTACCAACGCATATGGTGGCGTCGACCTAGCGATAATGAAGGTAGTTCCTAAGTATCGGGAAATTATCGCTATTCTAGGTAAACTACGGTAAGGGCGAACATTTCCCGGGTGCTTAAACGCACCCGGGAGACTGGCTAATAGCAGGATGACGAAGAAAAACTATATTCAGAGTAGTCCCGACAATGAGGCGAGAGAAGTTTTTCGGCCCAATGAACCGCTTCATCCGATGATGGAACCGAAAATCGGTACCCACCATCCGGGTCCGGGCTGTCCCATTGGAAGCTTGCTCCGTCGACATGCGCCAAGTAACACCATTTATGGCAATAGCCATCGAAAACTCGCCAAGGTCGTTTTGCGCCAATCGAAATAAGTGCTGCAGTGATTGAACTTCCTTCGTTCATATTGAGTACAACATTTTTGAAACCATCATCGACCGAGACAGACAATACCGGGCTCTCGTTAAGAAAAATTCGTTCGCGCTCCAGAGAGGCCCTATCTGAGTAAGACAACAACCAGATTCCGGTTTCGTCAACGGCAGTCACCTGGGACGTAGAAGGCGAAATACCAAATACATGGTCGCTAGAAGGGTCAAATAAATCTGTTTCACGGGCTCCGTTGGCTCTTAGCACCACTTCGGTGAACGCTTCGTCAGACTGAAAAAAGACACGTGGGCTTTCTTCATCAACAAAAATACAGCTCTCTGACCAGGTTTGGGTGTTAAGATAATTGAGAACGTTCTCCGAAACCTCGAACACTTGTTCAGAACTCTCCAGACTTAAACCTATATGGGATAAGCCTGTCATAAGCGTCTGATCATCTTGAAAAGCTTCAAACGTAACTTCGACACGACCTATCTTGTGTGTTTGTTTGCTTTCTCCGTTGTATTCGCCAAAGCAAAAAGGCCTGGCGGCGGGACCTTCGACCTGAGGGGCGGCCACCAGTTCTTCGACTACGTCTCCCGACAGACTGCGGAGATAGTTGAATTCTAACTTGCCAGGCGAAAAGGGGCGTGGGTCCACAACCCGTATCTCGCCCAGTGACGGCAAGGAAACCAACACCAACTCTGAGTTCTCTTCTCCACTGGAAAGTAACCTTCGTGCAGAAAAGATGGGAGCCGGAAATGTGATTTCTGTGCCGGCTTCTCGAAAGGTCTCGTCGCAAAAAAATTCACTTTGCTCAGAATTCACTTGCTCTACGTCGATATCGAAAGAGCCCCAATCTGGCTCAAGGTAGCTGAGGATATTGTTACTAACAGAAACTGCTCGGCTCCCAGCTTCTGCGTCCCAAAAATCTATATCTCGGCCCCAAAATTGCCTACAGCGCCACTCTCCAAATGCCTCTTTATAGGCGAATTCATAGTTGAATGTACCACCAGTACCGCCATTTATCACCGAGTGTAGGAACCCAGAAAATGTCCGCCTACAGCCAAGCTCTCCATAAGATGGCGTACTTGCCACGCTCCTCGCGACCCTTTCAGGCATAACGTGAGTCCCACAGTCATCTGATAGCGACGCAGCCCTATAATACGAGCTGAATACTTCGGATTCCTTCAAGGGATCAGCAACTTCTCGATCAATGACGAGCTCATTTCTAAGATTTAGTGCTGCCGATCCATTTGGTGTATCTATGTGGAATCTGGAGTAAAGGTGACTTGCATCGCTGTCTTCAGCAGGGTTGACGCGTACATCGTCCCAGTTGACTTTTAGCTGGTTGAAAAACTCTAAGAGCTCAGATGTTTGTTGATCTGCTTCTGCGATTTCAGACCCGTCATCAAGAGAGTAGTATTTGACATCGCCATTGCTAGTGAACGCCAGAAAACCTTCTCGGTAGAAGGTTAGAACTGGGTCAAGTTGCTCAAGTTGCACGAGTGGAACCGGCGGACCCGATCCATTGAAATGATACACGAACAGATCGTCCCTATTATGGTACAAAATTCCTCTCTCGTCAGGAAACACATCGGTATCTATGGGAATCTGATAAATTTTCTCTCGGCTCGCTCGCTGTATTGCATTATGGAACGCCACGGTCATTACCTCGGGGAATTCCGCGCCTTTGAACGCCTTAGCGCCCTCGAGAAGACTAAGTAGCGCTCGGTCAGTCTCCCCTAATTCAACCAGATTGTATGAGTTTTCAGCTGCCAAAAGCGCCGACCGACGCTCAACCTCAATATTTGTATTTGCGAGGTCTTGGTTCACATTTGCCAGGTAGATTGCGATGCCTGCGATGCCGGACACGACTGCGGTCAAGAGACCTCGGGTCAGCCACTTCCGAGATCGCGCGCGGCGGTCGCTGGCTTCGATGAAGTCGTTGAGATCGTTGCTGATGTCCCCCTCGAGGGCTTTTTCGGACAGGTCCTGGGCGTCTAAGAGTGGTTTTCCAGCGGGGATCAGGAAGTCGTTTCTTCTGTCGTTTTCGATCCACGTCTTTGCATCGGCTTCGAGCTTGTTCCTGAGGCGGAAGAAGTCTTTGCGGTCTGTGATCCATCCCGAGAGTGTTTTCCAATCGTCTAGGAGCGCTTCGTGAGCCACTTCCGCCACGATTTCGGCTTCGATCACGTCCTCTGTCGCAGAACTCAAGACGACCAGCCGCCTTTCGGGTTCTGCGAGTTTTCTCAAGAGTTGCCGAGCTGGCTCGTCGAAGTCTGCAAAAGGCAGACGTCTCGATGTAATGGCTCCAGCCACCGACACATTGGCGAGACGGGGCAAGACGCGCTGCGCCAAACTCTGCTCGCCTTTCGTCAGCTTTCGGAAGACCGCGTCCGCATGAGCTCCGATTGCACCTTGGAGGCCTTTCATGCCGTCATAAGCTTCTGTGGTCAGACAGTTGTTTGCCTGATCGCGCTTTTCCCAAAGTTGCCGAAGTACAAATTGAAGATATGGCAGCGATCCATGGTCCCGGCCTTTTCCAAGATCCGTAATCAGCCGTGAGGTGAGAGCTTCAGGAACACCGAGGCCGACCTCTTCAGCAGGCACTTCTATCGCAGATCGTAGCCCGGTCTCGTCCATCGGCTCTACAAAGTGAATGCCTGGTTTGAGATCACGGAAGAAGTCGGTGCTGAGTAATAGCATCTCTTCCATGAAGTCGATGCGCATGGTCAAGAGAACCTTGGCCAGCCCACGCTTAGCAACCTCCATCAGCTCCCGAACGAGAACGTCCCGTTCTTCTTCGTTCTCACGAGTGTAGAGTTCCTCCCATTGATCGATGAAGATCAGGACATGGTGGTGCTTGCCAGATGTGGTTCCGCTGCGGCGTCGGACGATCTCTTCGACATATTCGGATAGCCGACCGGAGGTCTCACGCAAATTCTCTACGTTTCGACGGATCTCGTTCAACTGGGCGTCCAGGTTGTCTTCCTGCGCAAGAACGCCCGACATTGATCTGGCAAGACCATAAAGCGGTTCTTGTCCGGGCTTGAATGCGAAGACATCCCAAGCTTCGTTTTCGCGCTTTGCCAGTAACGGGATAAGCCCGGCATGCACAAGCGACGATTTTCCGGCTCCAGAGGCCGCAATAACTCCACAGATGTCATGATCTTCCAGCTTTGCTTCCAACAAAGCGACGTCTTCTTCGCGACCCGCAAAATACTCTGCTTCGGACGTGTGGAAGGTCTCGAGACCGGGATACGGACACACAGACGGATCGGTGGTCTCACGCGTTGTGGCTCGCCCACCGTCATACGTGACGTACTGATAAACTGTAACGTTGGAATAAGCTGCAGCCGTAATTGCCAAGGAGTTCTTGCCCTTGGCAATAGCCTTCTGCTCATTTTGGTGGGTATCGCCGCCTTGGCCCAAAGTCATCAATCCTTACTTGGAACACCTATATTGATGTTGGCGGTTGCGCCCTCTTCCAAAATCAAAGCGGGAGCATTCGGTTTTGCTTTTGCAACCATCTTTTTCTTGATCCAGACGTTGCCACTACCCTCGCTTGTTTTTTCTTTCCCAGCATCTGACTTCACGAGATCGGATGCCTTAACCCCCAAAACTTCAGCTAAAGACTTCAAGTAGGCTTCATCAACGCGCTTGTTATTACGAGCGCGGTTAAGAGTTCGCTCCTCAATAGCGACGAAGCCATCACCAAGATCGTCCGTCCGCCGACAGACCTCGGCAAAGGTGATGCGCTTGCCCTCTCGTTGAGCAAGTTCGTTTATCAATTCATTGATCCTTTGCCCATCAGCCCGCTGCGGCATCCCAATCCCCTAACTCAAATCACACATCACGATAATAGCCCGGTTACGGATTCGACTCAATCTCGGCGGGTTTAATCCGAACCTCGCTCAAGCTCTCGCAGCAATCGGCGCCGACACTGCCGATCTCTGCCGGGATCAGAATTAGTCAATTATTTTCAATGGAATACGCATCGAAGTAGGCGCCGATCGGCGGCCTAAAGTGCCGCCACCAAACCCCCGACGGTCCAGTCATCGCAACTCGGAAAAAGGAACCGAAACGATGACTAAAGTAAATCTACTTCTCGGTGTCGCTACGATAACTTTGGCAACTGCCATAAGTGCAGAGGCCTTCGCAGGCGAGCTTGCCGGTTCGCTGGATAAGACCGGTGAGGTTGTCAAGGCAGAGTTGGAACTCTCGGGCGTCACGCATGGGGACTTTACAATCTCCAAGCTGGCATTTGCTACTGAGTTTGGCGCAGGCGTCGCAGATACGGCTTCACTGTCTGGTGAGTTCTCGTATGCGAACACCCTGTCGGTAACGGCCAATGCAGGCTTCGATTTTGCGAATGGTGACACAAGCATGGCGATCGCAGCCAGCGCTGAACAAATCCAGACCGACTATGGCTTGCTTTCATTCGGCGTTTCGATCGATGAAAAAGCACTTTCCGCTTCGGTCGATTTTACGGGTGTCTCAAACGGGTTCTTAGCAGACGCAGACTTTGGCGTGGACTTCACCACCAACTATGGCGGCGGCGCGTCGCTTGGTTTGAATGCGACAGGTCAGACCGTCCACGGCATCGACTACACGCTAGGTGCTGATCTGGTTCTAGAGGAAATCGACCAGAGCAACTTCAACGTCGAATTCTCGTACAAGTTCTGAGCGAAGTGTGGGAACCGGGCGCAATCCGCCCGGTTCTAACTCTCAAACCGCACGTTTTGTTCCGTTGGCCCGAGGAGCGTGCTCTCACGCAAATGCTATTCAACCACTAAGACTGTTGAAACTCTTGACGTTCAGCGGTTTTCTGAAACGCCAAAGCGGGAAACCCGCCTTGACTCTGAGTTCACTCGACGACCGGATTTTCATCGCGGCGCGGAAAGGCGACCATTTCGACATCGGGGAACATGCTGTGTTTGACATTGATCGACGTGATGTTGCCGCCGTCGTCGGTGTTGACGAAGAGGACGCCGCAGCGGTCCCAGAAGTTCTTGCCGTCTTTTTCGCCGGATTTGACATTCAGTTTCAGAGTTTGAGTAGCCATTTTTTGATCCTCACTTTGAGTGTTTCGATGAACATGACCAAAGCTGGCACTAAGAGGCTGTCAGCGAGAAACTTGCCTCGCGAGGAATGCGCTGGCGCAGGGGAATTTTCTTGTTGAAGCGGGGCTTGCCCCGCGTCTGCTACGGCTGCCCGCTTATGTTCAGCAATCAGAAACACGGCATTGAGGATCTGGGTTGGCCATCAATCCCTGTTCTGGACCGTCAAAGCTGGCCTGGAACGCTGCAACTCCTGTACTGGGCCTGCAGATTTCTCTCAGTCAATATGATCTAACGATCATAAAGCGGAAATATGACCTGCGGATCATACGGCATCAAAGGCAGCTGAGCGACGTCGTGCGCCAGCAACAATGGCTTCGGCCAATGGCTGCGGGAACCCATCCGGCAAGTCTGCAAGTGTCTTGTCCAAGGCGGGTTCAAGCTCCGTCGCGATGCTCGACAAGACTTCTTCCGCCAGCGTCACACCAAAACCAGCCGCCTTTGCAGCCTGCAGGAAATGGCGAGGCACCACCTCATTGATCCGATAGTGCCCGTCGACCGCCATCGCGAGGCGCATCCGGTTCTGGCGGATTTGACCGTCATCCACGGCTTTTTGCGCGCTCAGCACGTCATAAAGCGGGGTCATAAGGAAACCACCAAGGCGCAATGCGATGCTGAAATTCTTCGCATGCCCGTCCGTCGCTCCCAGGAGCCAAAACAGCACCTGCGCACGGAAGAACGCGCGTTGATCCGCCACGGGGTTATCACTGCCGGTTAACAGCCCGATCCCTTCAGTGACCCCTGGCCCGCCATCCATTTGATATTTCTGGCTGGGTGGAACTGTGAGCGCCTGACAAAAATCCTCCTGCGGCAGACGGATCAAGCGGCCATCTTTGGTCCAGCGCCGGTCAAACCGCGTCACAACAAGGCTCCGCACGTCTTCAAAGTCGGCAATCTCGACCTCCGCCACATCCATGCCCATGGCACGGCAAAAGCTCATGCAGAAATACTCGTTTTCAACGCTGTCGGATAGATCAATCCCTGCGGGCAAAACACCCAGCTGAGTCTTGAGGATATGGGTCGTTGGGGTGAGCCCCGAAGGACGGATCCACGCGCCCTCATGGCGCAGCAGCGCAGTTTTCTCCTGCGCCCCTGCGATGGAAATGCGGAAGTCGTCTTCCTCGTCCAAGCCGAGCGGAGCGCTCGCGAGATTGCGCAGCATGTCGGCAATCTGCGCCTCAGACACTGGCTCCCCCTCGAGTGTGCCGTCCTCTGGGACCTCAGCAGAGACGAACTGCAAAGCCCCCACACAATCGCGCCCGATTTTCTCCAGCATGTGCCAGGCGTCCGTACCGCCTGCACGCACCCGTGCGGCTACGCGCTCTCGTATCGCCTGATTGTCGGGCAACAGGTTTTCCAGGTAGGCAATGACAGGGGCACCTTGGTGCGCCTCTTCGCGCAAAGGCAGGGACAGAGAGATGGGCATGGCGTGTTCCCACGACAGCCAGTCCGGATCATAGGTGAAGTTGATTGCACCCGAGCCTGCGAGACGCAAAGCCCCCACCAGCCTTCCATTCAGAAGCACCTGCATAGTGCCGCTACGCCCGCGTTTCGCCATCAGAAGATATCCTCGATTTCAAGCGAGCCACCACGCTCCACCAATCGGAACTCAAGCCCAAGAGCCGCCATGACAGCGAGCACAGTGGCGAGCTTGGTTCCCGCGTCGCCATTCTCGAGCGACGAAATCGTCGCGACGCGCAAATTCGTGCGCGCGCTGATATCGCTTTGGGTCCAGCCGCGCGCTTTGCGCGTCCGGCGGAGTGCCTCGCCGATCTGCTCGGCCGTTCGTGCAGTGAGGTCCATGATGTGGCTCCTTTTACGGCGTAGCGTAAATCAAAACAAATTACGCTGCAACGTAAATATTCCAATTTTACGCCGCAGCGTAACATGCGAACTACACTCACGCCTGCAACCCCGCAGCGCGCACCTGCTCGGGCGTCACCAGCTTTGACGCGATCAAGTCTTCGATCTGCCGGTTGGTGATGTGGCGGCACAGAGGATGACGCTCGTGAATCCACTCGGCAAGGCTCGCACGGCCTTTGGCTTCGGCCTCTCGCGCCTTCTCGCGGTCGGCCTGGATCTGGGCCAGTCCCTTGTCCCACCGGCGCATCTTGAACCAGTTATCCGAGAAACAGACCTTGCCGCGCGTGTAGCCCTCACTTTCCTTGGCATAGGCTTCGACCGCCTGTTTCAGATCATCGGGCTTCAGCCCTGCCTTCAGGGCCGCAGCGATTAAGCGCAGAGTAGTCCGCCGGTCTCGGATCCTGTCTTCGGGATAGGCTGCTAAGATCTTCTCAGCTTCAAAATCTTCAACCTCCTCCGCCGCCTCGCGCTTGCGCGTAAGTGGTTTATGGATGGTTTTAGGATGGTTTGGGGTCCACCGTGAACCCCGTACCCCGTTCACCGTGGACCCCGTACCGGGTTCAGGCTGGACGGGGCTCACAGTGACCCCCGTCTCAATATCGGGCTCGGCCGTGGGTTCGAGCGCGGCCACCCGCTCCAGAACAATGCGGTAAATGACGGTGTAGCCATTCTTGCAGTGCCGCCGCCCTGTCTCGATCAAAATGCCTTCGCGCAGGAAGTCGATGATTGTGCGCTTGACCGTGCTCTCGCTGAGTTCAGTGTGGCGCTGGATCGTCCCCTTGGAGCACCAGATGCCTGAGCCATCATCGCTCGCCTTATCCGCCAGGAACATGATGATCTGCTTGCGCGCGGCGCTGCCAAAGCGGCGCTCGGCGCATTCATTTGCGATGCGCCAGCTCATTGGATCACCTCACAAGTCCGAGGCCATGAAAAAGCAGACTGAGCGTTTGCGGTGTGGCGCTGGCCTGTGCTAATGTGCTTCGAAAGCTGACAGGCTTTTTCTATTTGGCCCCGGTTCACAGTTGCCGCTGTGACGGGGCCTTTTTCGTTTTGAACCGGCGAATTTGGCTTTGAAACTTTCGCTTTTTGTTCACTTTTTGTCAGGGGGTGTTTTGCACCCTTAAGCCGTTGTTTTCGCTTACGCTCTTTCTGGATTGCAAATCCGTGTACACCGGTTCGATTCCGGTACTCGCCTCCACATGTTTTCAAGCGCGAAAGACTGGTCGGCTCCCGCTTGGTTGGCGCATATATACGCTTACTCAGATCTATTTTTGTTTTGAGTTCTTTCGTTTAGCGCATACTACTCGACGACATCATTGAAACGTACACTTGAGGTCTCACAGGCCTTTTTTGCGAGAGCGGCTACGCCGTCGAATAGATAATCTAGGACTTCAAGGATACGAATACTCGGAATGCTGAGACAGTCGGAATCGTCGTTTGCGGCACGCAGTTTCTCCAAGTTGGCCATTGGCGAATAAGTCTTTGAGGTCTGACCTTCTTTTCGATTCAAATTCCTGTGTTTTGAGAGGCGTCGCTGAATTTCTTTCCGCAGTCCAAGATATGCTTTGGAAAGGCGGCAAAGTCACGATTGACTGAGGTCGCCCCAGCTACCCCGACCAACGGATCAAACAGGGATCAAACCATCAGCGCGCCAACCGTCAAAAACGTCCAAAGCCTTTTCTGCAAAGGTGGCATCGTTGATGTGGCACGGGATGCGATAGGTCGCCACATTGTCTGGCACATAAGCTTCAATTTCGGCAAGGAATGCTGCCAAACCTTCCGGATTGTGCAGATCTGCGCCCTCGCGGTCCCATTCGCCAAGACCGTGTTCTGGCAGAATGAGCGCCGTCGGCCCCTTGGCCTTGGCGAGTTGCCCGCAATGGGCACGCGCGACCAACTTTGTTTCTGCCGCTTGCAACACAATAGACGTCAGCAGTCGGTTATGTGCATGTTTCAAATGCGCGTCCCATTTTCCGTCTATGGGCTGCCAGCCAACCACGTCCACCAGATCATAGCAGCCCGGTGCCACGATCTGCGGCGTGCCCGTGGCCCCTGCATTGGTCAAACGGTCAGCCCCTGCCGAAATGTTGGACCCGTTGACGTAGTTGCCCAATTCCTGTGTGCAAAAGTCAAACACGCACGCAAAAGCTCCCTGCCCTGCGAGGCTTTCAAATGCGCGCCCGCCCATGCCCGTGGCATGGAACACAGCCACCTCGAACCCGCGCTCTTCCAACGCGGGCTTGAGTGGGACCACATATTTCAACGCGGACGTGCCAAGGGACATCATACCGATCAGGGGCTTGTCGGGGTCTGGTGTCTGAACCGCGCGTGCAGCACCCAACACTGCGCCCGCTGCTTGTGAAAGTGACGCCTTGCAGACCGAATTCAGCCCATAAAGCCCGCCCGCCCACAAGATCATCTGTGTGTCCGCGGCCAACCGCTCGGCTGGGATCAACGGAGAAAAGGATACGGTGGACACGATATATTTCGGCACACCCAATGGCAGGGCCGACGCCACGTCCAGCGCCAGATCGGTGCCCATGGTGCCACCCAGCACGATCATTCCGTCAAACTTACCTTCATTTTGGAGACGCGCGGCCAACAGGCTGGCGCCTTTGGCCATGATCTGCATCGCGTGGTTTTCGTCGCCGCTGTCGATGGCCGCCTGAATGGAACTGCCGCCTTCTTTGGCCACGTCATGCTTGGAATAGTCGGTGGGTTGAGACGGATCGCCCAATACAGACACGTCCATCGTCACGACATGCCCGCCCTGGTCGCGGATCACACCCGCCAAAAAGCCCAGCTCATCATCCTTGGTGTCATAGGTACCGATGACCAGAATGGTTTTGGCGTCACTCATAGCTTGATCCATGCCGTCTTGAGGTTCACATATTTCTCTATAGCGTGCAGGGACTTATCGGACCCGTTGCCCGATTGACCGACACCGCCCAGCGGCACTGTAGCATCGGCGCCGCCATAGGTGTTGATGTGCATCACGCCTGTGCGCACAGCCCGCACCATGCGGTGGGCACGCCCCAGGTTCGCTGTCCAGGCAGCGCCCGCCAGGCCGTAAACGGTGGAATTGGCCAAGGCGATGGCCTCGTCTTCCGTCTCAAATGCGGTCACACCAAGAACAGGCCCAAAAACCTCTTTCTGGCTCAGCGTCGCATCACGGGTCACGCCCGTCACAATCGTCGGTGCCATATAGTAGCCGCCGGTTTCTTGCAGGATGCGACCTCCTCCCGTGATTACTTGCCCGCCTTCGGCCCGCGCAGTTTCGACAAAGCTCAGATTGGCCTTCAATTGCACTTCGGAATTCACCGCGCCGATATGAGTGTTCACGTCCAACGGATCGCCCACACGCATCGCTTCGGATGCCTTTGCAACGGCGGCGACAAACGCATCATGGACAGAGGCTTCGACCAACAGGCGGGATCCAGCCACGCAAACCTGCCCCGCATTGCGAAAGATGCCCGCCGCTGCGACCTTGGCGGCTGCATCAAGGTCCGGCGCATCGGCAAAGACAATGTTTGGGGACTTGCCTCCCAATTCCAGATAGACGCGTTTCATATTGGAGCGCGCGGAATATTCCATCAGCCGTCGCCCCGTGGCCCCTGACCCAGTAAACACCAGAACATCCACATCCATCGACAGGCCCATTGCTTCGCCCACCACACGGCCCTCACCCGTGATCGCGTTCAAAACGCCCGGAGGCAGACCGGCCTCAAGAGCCAATGCGGCCATACGCATGAGCGACAAGGATGCGGTCTCAGAAGGTTTCAACACCACCGAATTGCCCATCGCCAAGGCAGGCCCCAGCTTCCACGCGCCGATCATCATGGGGAAGTTCCATGGGATGATCGCTCCGACCACGCCCACGGGTTCCTTGTGAATCATGCCCAGAATGTCGCCCGGTGTTGCGGCAATCTCGCCGTAAATCTTGTCGAGCGCCTCGGCGTAATAGCGGATCGTTCCCGCTGCCGACCCGGGTTCGGCTTTCAACGCCATGCCAATCTCGGTGCCGTTGTCACGCACCCCCAGCACGGCCAGTTCCAACGCATTGGCTTCAATCAGGTCGGCCCATTTCATCAGAACCTTCTTGCGCGCCGCCGGGGGTTGCGCGGCCCAACGACCGTCTTCAAATGCGGCGCGCGCCGACGCAATCGCCGCCTGCATATCATCCACCGTCCCCGCAGCCGTCGTTGTCATAACAGTGCCGTCAATGGGAGAGATAATGTCCAGCCGTCCGCCATCCGACGCAGGCACGTACTTACCCTCGATCAGGTGATCAAAGGCCGCCACAGGTCGGGCGCGCAGGGCATCAATTTGTGTCTGTTCCATTTGGCTCCCTCACGTGTTGGACATGCATAGCGCGATCCGCTTTGCGCTGGTAGCCGCAGCATTTCCTTACTGATACACTTACGTTTGCGGGCTGCGCGGAAACTGGCATGTCCGGACGCCGTTGTGCAGGCGGGGGCGGGTTTCGCGCGTTTGAGATTACAAAGGCGCGACAGTGTCAACGATCGTCATGCAACGATGCTGTGCCTTCAGGCTCATTGCCAGCCCCTACAGTCTTGGCATTGGTGGATGGAAGTCCCTCGCCACTCTGTGTCCGCAAAACGCCAGCCTCGGGCGGCTAGGCGACATCCCGGGCCGCGGCACTGTTCAGTCGCGCCGCGTGTCGCGCTACTCGCCCGTCCAGTCAGGCATCGTTTCCTTGCGGGTGAACGCGCCGATGCCCGCTTCGGCATCGCGGGCCATCATATTCTCAGCCATCACGCGCCCCGCAAAGGCATAAGCGTCCTCAAGCGGCATGTCGATTTGCTCGTAATATGCACGCTTGCCGATTTTGACCGCAGCCGGGGACTTGTCGGCAATGATGCGGGCCATGGACATGCTGGCGCTTTCCAATTCGTCCAACGCCACAACCTTGTTGACCAACCCCATCTCTGCCACGCGTACCGCAGGCAGGAATTCACCCAGCAACAACATCTCCATGGCCAACTTGCGCGGCACATTGCGGCTGAGTGCCACCATAGGTGTGGAGCAAAACAGGCCGATATTCACGCCTGAGGTGGCGAACGTGGCGTCCTGAGACGCAACAGCCAGATCGCAGGACGCCACCAGCTGGCACCCTGCCGCCGTGGCAATCCCCTTCACCTCTGCGATGACAGGTTGCGGCAATCGCACAACGCGCAGCATCATCGCGGAACATTGCGCAAAGAGGTCCTGAAAATACTGAAAGCCCCCGTCCGGGTCACTACGGCGTGCCGTCATTTCCTTGAGGTTATGACCTGCGCAGAAATGTGCTCCGCCAGAGCGCAGGATCACCGCTTTGACACTGCGGTCTTCTGCAATCTGGTCAAAGGTCTCCGAAAGGGCGCGCAGCATCGCTTCGGACAGGGCGTTGATAGACTTGGGCGCATTCAGGGTCAGAACGGCGACGCCGTCCGTATCTGTGCGCAACACCAAATCCGTATCTGTCAGCTCACCTTCATAGGCCATTGCACGCCTCTCTCATCACAGGTGTACCAGGATCCCGGCACTGGATCATTCGAGGTCACCGCCAGCCTTGGTCCATGCTCCGACACCGCCGGTCAGGTTGACAACAGGAGACAGGCCCATGTCCATCGCGACCTGTGCCGCCAATGCGGAGCGCCCCCCCGAGGCGCAGTAAAACACGTATGTCTTGTCCTGATTAAAGGCCGGCTTGTGCGCAGGGCTGTCGGGGTCGATGTGAAATTCCATCATCCCGCGCGAGGATACGATTGCCCCCGGAATGACGCCGGTTTTGGCCTGCTCGGTCCCGTCACGCAAATCCACGAACACGTGGTCAGGTGATCCAACCAGCGCCAACGCGTCATCAACACTGATGGCTGGCACGCTGGACACAGCTGCCTGAACAAGGTCCTTCGCTCTTTTGGTGATGGTCTGGGCCATATCAATCTCCCCTTTGTCTGACGTCCCCGCGTGATCAGTGTCCCGACGGGGCGCCTCTCTTCATATAGACAGATACAGCAGATGTTTCCAGAACGTGAAAAGCAACGCGCGCCACATGGGCCATCGGGCTGATGTCGAGTGTTAATAACGCTAGCGCGCCCGTCTCACAACACCCGCCGAAGGGATCGTTTCCCCCTCAAATTCAATATCTTGAGAGCTATAGTTGAACCAAAATTCTTCACATCCCGTGTCACGCCGACGCAGCCCTTCGGGCATCCGCTGGCAGGGCAGATCCGCGGCCACCGTTTCAATCAGATGCACATGCGCTGTGTCGTCGCCCCACCCCGCCATATAGCTGACGCGCGCTCCGCACCGCACGGCAATGGGTGCTCCGTCCACACTGCGCAGGATCACGTCGCCGCCCCCTTCGATCTGTTCGACATATCCAGTGACAGCGCCGCCGCCATCCAACGCGATGGGTGTATCAGGGCGCAAGGATTGCACACGCGATACAGTCACGTCACTGCCCGGCCAGGCAGGCGGCAACGGCACAGGAATATTGAAATCAGCGTCGCGCGCGCCGCTGCGCGGCCCAAGGATCACCTCAGCCTCGGCGTTGTTCAGCGCGTGTTTCAGATCGTCGGGCATATGCATCATGCCCGGCACCAGCACCAACGCATAGCCCGCAAAATCACGCGCTGTCGGGGGGAGAATGTCTACCGACAGGCCCAGTTTGCGACAGGCGCGATACCAGTCAAAAACCAACCCGAAATAGCTCAGGCCCGCCCCGTGCGGCTGCACTGCCCAAGCCCAATCGGCGTCATAGTCAAACATCAACGCAACCGGTGCCTGCACATGGCTCACCTCGGCCGCATCGGCCAGCTCTGCCATCACCTCGCCCGCTTCGCCAAAGGCCTCTGCCTCAACCGAATCCGGGCGCAACAGGCCCGCATGCATCTGCTCCTGCGCAAACGGGGCCTGACGCCAGCGGAAGTAGCACACCGCCTCAGCCCCGTGGGCAAAAGCCTCCCATGTCCACAGGCGCACCATCCCGGGCAAGGGCGACGGATTGTAGGGCGCCCAGTTCACCGGACCGGGCTGTTGTTCCATGATCCACCAGCGCCCATCTTTGCCAACCGCGCGGTAGAGATCGTGATGAAAGGCCTGAAAATCCGGGTCCCCCTGCCGCGCATATGCCGCCTGAGACGCAGCGGGCGCGCCCACGCGATCTTCGAGGAACCCAAGTGGATAGCTGTCCCATGATGCAATATCGAGATCAGCGCCGACCTTGAAATGATCGAACTCCGTCACGCGCCCCATGTAATTGTGCGCAATCGGGGCGTCCGTGTGCGCACGCAAAATCTCGACCTGAGCGGCATTGAACGCCACCACCTGATCCGAGGAAAACCGACGGAACGCATGCACATGGGCCGGATTGCATTCCGTTACCGTCAGATTGGGCAATCCGATTTGTTCAAAGCTGTCATAGTCCATCGACCAGAACACATTGCCCCACGCCGCGTTCAGCGCGTCGATATCCCCGTCATTTCCACACGCAGACTGCGCTGCGGGGAACTGACGCCGCAGCCAATCCTGAAACCCGCTTCGCGCAGCGTCGGAGTAGGACAAAACGGTATCGTGGCAGCCATATTCGTTGTCGGTTTGCCATGCGGCGACGTGCGGGTTGCGGCCATAGCGTTTGGCCATCGCGCGCACGATGCGACGGCATTCCTCCAGATAACCGCGATGCGAGAAACAGTAATGGCGGCGCGATCCATAGCCCCGCGTGTTGCCTTGCGCATCAACGGCCAACATGTCCGGGTGTTTGGCAACAACCCACGCAGGTGGCGTGGCCGTGGGCGTGCCCAGCACAACCTTCAGACCCGCCTGCCCCAGCACGTCGATGGCGCGGTCCAGCCACGCCCAGTCATATTGCCCCTCGACGGGTTCCATGCGCTTCCACGCGAACTCCCCGATACGCACCCAGGTGAGGCCCAGATCCGCCATGCGCGCCGCATCGCTGGCCCACATGTCTTCGGACCATTGCTCCGGGTAATAGCAGACGCCCAAGGTACGTTTCATAGGATCACCCGATGTTCAGCTTGGCCTTTGACATCCATCCGCGCGAAAAATGTCATCCCCGCCTCGTCTTCATGCACCCCCTCTGCGGCTGATGTCACAAACATCGTGCTGAGGTCAGAACCGCCGAAGGCCGGACAGGTCGTTTGACTTGCGGGCACGTCAATCGCGCGCAGGAACTGCCCTTGGGGGCTGTAGCACGCCACACGACTTGCCCCCCATTGTGCGTTCCAAAGATTGCCAGTGGCATCCACGACAGAGCCGTCCGGGTTCAGTTCTTCGGTCCTCAAATCAAGGAACACCTCAGGATCGCCGTCCGGCCAGCCCTCGGCATCCAAAGCGACTTTCTGAATGCGGCGCGAATGGGTGTCGGTGAAATAGGCGTTGCGCCCGTCCGGCGCAAAACAGATGGAATTTGAGATCGTGATGCGGTCAAACAGTTGCCGTACCTCGCCTCGATAATAGCGATAGATCGCACCGGCATAGGCCTCTGCCTGCAGTCCCATGGTCCCGATCCAGAAACCGCCCTGCGGATCGGCCCGCCCGTCGTTGGACCGCGTGACAGGGTTGTCAGCCTCGAGATCCGCGATGCGCTCCTGTTTGGCCGTCGCAATGTCAAAGCGCCAGAATCCGGTGGCCGACGCCATCAAAAGCGTGTTGCGATCCACCCAGCCCGCCGCTGAATACTGCTCTTCGAATTGCCAACCACCCCCGCCGCTGTCCCCTTTGGAGAACATGCGTTTGCCAAGAATATCGAACCAGAACAACTGTTTGCGCTCGGGGTGCCAGAGTGGCCCTTCGCCAAGAGCGCAGAGCGCGTCACTGAAGACCTGCATCACGCGCCTGCGTCGTAGGCTGCCACCATATCTGCCGCGCGGGCCGCTACGTCGGCAACGCTCATGCCCGGTTTGTACAGAGCAGACCCGATGCCGAAACCGGTGATCCCAGCAGCAAACCACTCGGCAAAGTTATTGGGACCAACGCCGCCGACGGCATAGGTCTTCGTCCCCTTAGGCAGCACCGCGCCAATCGCCTTGAGACCCGATACGCCGAGCAAAGACGCCGGGAACAGCTTCAACCCGTCCGCTCCGGCCTGCAATGCAGCAAAACACTCGGTTGGTGTCATCACACCGGGAAAGGACAGCATTCCCGCCTGTTTCGTTGCCACGATCACAGCCGCATTCGCATCCGGCGACACCACCATGTGCGCGCCCATTTCATGCAGGCGTTCGACATCGCGCACATCCAGAACGGTGCCCGCGCCAATCATTGCAGCATCTCCGTGCGCGGCGAGCATTTTGCCAATGCTGTCAAATGGATCAGGCGAATTCAGCGGCACTTCGATCCGGGTGATCCCGGCCGCAACCAATGCATCTGCCACTGGCACAGCCTCGTCCGGGGTGATCCCACGCAGGATGGCAATAATCTCGCGGCTCATGCGGCCTCTCCATATATTTTCGTGTAAGCGGCTGTGAGGCCGGCCAATGTCATCTCTTCCGCACCCGCCATTAGGGTTGGAACACCCTGCGCCTTCAGCGCGGTCGCATAAGCGTTTGACAGCGCCTGAGCGCCCACAAGAGCCACCTGCTGACCCAGCCAATAGGGGCGCATCGCGGCAAGTTCCGCGCCAATCAACAAGCCTGACAGGCGCGCCCGGGCAGACGCGCCGCCAAGGCCATCAAGCAAGCTTTCCGCCCGCAGCGAAAAAAGCGACGCGGCCAAGGCCTCGGGGCGCGACAACATCTGGCCGACGCCGGCCTCAAACGCGGCCTCGTCCCACCCGTCACCGACCGAGTGGCGCAACACCGATTGCGAGGACAACAGCGCAAACATCTCGCCCGTCATGGCTGTGCGAAAGCTAACAATCTCGCCCGCACTGATCTGAACCCACTTGGTATGCGTGCCGGGCAAGGCCACGACGCCGTCAAATCCGGGATTGAGCGCAATGAACCCAGCGATCTGGGTTTCTTCCCCGCGCATCACATCGGCAGGCTTGTCCTGTTTGACACCGGGCAGGATACGCACATCCAGATCAGTGGCAGGCACCTGTACGGCCTCTGTTGCACTGGGCGGCACGCAGGGCACGGCGCTGTAGGGCGCTTCGGCCCATCCTTGGCGAGAGCCGACCATACCACAGGCCAGGACGGGCAGCGGCAACATGTCTCCGATCAATGCGCGCAAGGCAGGCTCGAACCCTTCGGGGTCTAACCCCCCCATGCCATCCGCAGAGTCGCGATGACCCAGTACGCGCCCGCGCGCGTCCATCATCCACGCCCGCAAATGCGATGTCCCCCAGTCCACAGCAATCCACGTCGCGTCTTGCATCAGCCTGTCACCACTACGCCGCCATCAATGACAATGGCCTGCCCTGTCATCATCTTGCTCGTGGCCGAAGCCATGAACAGCGTCGCCCCGACAATGTCATCCGGCTCCAAATGTTCCTTGAGGCACTGGCGTTCCATATGGGCGGCCAATCCTTCGGGAGTTGCCCACTTGTCAAGTTGTTTCTGGGTCAGAACCCAGCCCGGCGCCAAGGCATTCACCCGGATCTTGTCAGGGCCAAATTCGCGCGCCAAAGACCGGGTCATGCCGTTAATGGCGGAATTCGCACCGGTATAAAGTGGGTAGCCCGCGTTCCCCATCATGTAGCTGATGGAGGAAAAGTTGATGATGGACCCGCCACCGGCCGCCTGCATACCCGGGATAACCGCCTGACAGGCAAAGAAGTATGCCTTCAGGTTGATCGCCATCATCCAGTCGAAAAAGTCGCTGTCGACTTCAGCAGTGCTGTGGCGCTTGTCATTGGCCGCATTGTTGACAAGCGTGGTCACGGGTCCATGGGCTGCGGCCGCTTGATCTATCGACGCCTTCAGCGCGTCCGTGTCCGTGATGTCGCACTGAATGAACAAGGGGCGGTTGCCGTACTTGGCCTCCATCTCATCACAAAACGCGGTGGCGTCCGAGCGACCAACAAAGGCCACGCGCGCCCCTTGCTCAAGAAACCCCTCGGTCAGCGAAGCTCCGATACCCGACCCGCCACCAGTGATGAACACCGAAGCATTGGCAAGGTCGTAGAATGTGGCTGTTTCTTTCATTGCTATACTCTTTCTTGCGGTCAGGCGAGGTCGCCCTTGATGACCCACATGCGCTCGGGGAAACTCCACGGCAGTGTGAGACCATGATACATCAGATAAGCGCCACTCACCACGATTGGTCCAGCCTTGAGGGCGTTGTCGCCTCGTGACAAATGGCCCGCATCCTCGCGGTTGATCAATTCAATGCGGTACTTGGCATCCGGGCTGAGGCGGGTCAGGCGCAAGGGGCGCGGCGCGATCTGATCGGATGTGGCGGCCTTGCCTGCAAAGACAACGAATTGCCCGCCCCCCAACTCAAGATGCTGTTCGGCCATCACCGCCGGGTCCGCACTGTCGAGGCGCAGGATATCGGCACCGTACATCCACTGGCGATTGCGCTTCCACCATTCGGTCACATCGCTCAGCACGGTGACCTCGTCCTTGGTCAACTCACGCGGATCCATCTCAAAGCCCATGTGACGCTGTGCAGCCACCCATGCCCGGAACCGGATATCCAGTGTGCGCCCGGATGTGTGGCACGTGCGCGGCCCCACATGGGAGCCAGTGACCGCCATGGGCAGGAAAATTGAGGCATTGTGCTGGATACGCAACCGTTCGACCGCATCGTTGCTGTCACTCAGCCAGACGCGCTGCGTGCGCTCCATGATGCCAAAATCGATGCGCCCGCCCCCGCTGGCACAGCTTTCGATCTCCACGTGGGGAAACTCGCGGCGCAAGCGATCCAGCAGCGTGTAGGACCCCCGCGTTTGGGCTGCATCGGGCATGGGCAGCACGCGGTTGTGGTCCCATTTGATGTATTCGATGTCGTGATGGCTCAGTATGTGGCCAATGCGCTCGGTTAGAAACGATTGCACGGCAGGCAGCGCCATGTTCAGCGCCATCTGCTGACGGCCCATGATCTGATCCTCACCGCCCAAGGCCCAATCGGGGTGGGCGCGAAAGATATCCGAGTTCTGGTTGATCATTTCGGGTTCAAACCAGATGCCAAAGGACATGCCCAGCGACTTCACGTGATCAATCAGCGGGGTCAGACCGTCCGGATACTTGCGCGGGTCAACTTCCCAATCGCTCAAGGCTTGGGTGTCATCATCGCGGTTGCCGAACCAGCCATCGTCCAGCACAAAACGTTCTGCCCCAAGGGCGGCAGCTTTGTCGGCGATGTCCTTCAACTCATCCAGATTGTGATCGAAATAGACAGCTTCCCAGCAGTTGTAATGCACAGGGCGTGGTGCCTCTGGGCGGGGGAAGGTTACGATGCGGTCGCGCAAATGGCGCTGGAAGGCGACCGCGCAGCCATTGAGACCATCATCCGAGAACACGGCATAAAGCTTGCCGGTCGAGAAACGGGTTTGCGCACTGCTTTCGACGCGGGCGGCGTGGCCAAACTGGATTTGGCGGCGACCGTCGGGTAATTCTTCGGCCACCATACGGTGGCCACCGGACCATCCGTAGTGGAAGGCATAGGCGTGGCCAGACGCGTTGGATGCGCCGCGCACAGGCACAATCAGACCCGGAAAGTGTTCATGCCCTGTGCGCCCCGTCCGGTTTTCGCGATAGCGAATGCCAGGTGACCACGGCGTGCGGTTCATCTGGAACTCACCACACCAACGGCCCGCAAAATCAATCATCTCATCGCTGAGTTGCGGCGCAGGGAACACCGGCGCAGACAGCCAGTGCAGGTGCATCGGCTCGCCCGCTTCCAATTCAGCGCTGGCCTCGATGATGTGGGTCTCGGGATCAATGGCAAAGCGCGCGCGATAGGTCAGTGTCCGATCCTGATCGAGATAGGTCAGCACCAGAACATTTTCCCCCAGATCCGCTTGCTCCAGACAGAACTTGGGCAAAAACGGGGTGCCATCGCCATTGCGGATGATCAGGCCGGGTTGCCCGGGAAAAGACCGGGTCGCCTCGGGGCAGATGCTCAGCTCGGGGTTTGCATCCAGCATCCCCCCCGTCACATCCAGCGTATATGCCTCATACAGCGTCGTCAGATCTTCGACATCCGGCAGACGCGGCCCCCAATAGACCACCTCTGCCAGTCGGCCGCGCGCAGAGCCGAGCACCAAAGTCTGACGTCCGTCATCCAGACGCCAACATCTTATCACTTAACGGCTCCCAGCGTCAGGCCGGCAATGAAGTGCCGCTGCATCAAGAAGAAACACGCAACCGGTGGGATCGCAGCAAGCAAAGATGCGGCAGACACCAGATGCCAGTTGTTGACGAACTGCCCGTTCAGCGCCCGCACACCAGCCGTGATCGGCTTGGCACTTTCGCCTTGGGTCAGCACGTTGGCCCAGAAGAAATCGTTCCAAACAAAGGTGAAAATCAGGACCGCAAGGGCGGCAATCGCAGGGCGCACGAGGGGCAGAACCACGTACCAGAAGATCTTCCACTCCGCGATACCTTCGATGCGCGCGGATTCCACCAGATCAAATGGCAAAGCCTTGATAAAGTTACGCATAAAGAGCGTACAGAACCCTGTCTGGAAGGCCGCATGGAACAGGAACTGCCCCGCGATCGTGTCATAGAGTCCCGTTTGTACGGACATGTCGCGCACAGGCACCATAAGGATCTGAAAAGGGATGAAATTACCGGCCACGAACAGGAAGAACAGCGGTAACGCGACGCGGAATTTGTAGATAGCCAGCGCGTAGCCGGCAAGGCAGGCCAAGGCCACTGAGATGGCGACCGTGGGCACAGTGATCAGCACCGAGTTCCACATGTATTGCGCCGCTGCCGACTGCGTGAACACAGCTGTGTAGTTCTCGATAATGGCGAACTCAGACGGCCAACCAAACACGTTGCCCGAGTTGATGTCCTTGGCCGACCGTATCGAGGTCAGCAAGATCGCCAGCAATGGCAGCAGCCAAAGGATCAGGGCAAAAGGCAGGAACGCTTGGTACGCAGCGCGCGCGACCGGCGTGGATTTTTCAATAGGACGCGGGAACATATCAGCGGCCTCCCTTCTCGTCTTGGTACATGCGCCACAGGAAGTAGCTGATGAAGAACAACATGATGCCGAACAGCACCGTCGCAACGGACGAGCCATAGCCGTACCGCTCGCCATATTCCGAGATCGCAACCTCGTACATGTAGTGCGACAGCACGTTGGTGGACCCGAACGGCCCCCCTTGGGTCATGATCGCGATCATATCAAAGGACCGCAGGGCCCCGATGACCGTCACAACCACTGCGATGAAAGTCGCAGGCTTCAGCTGCGGCACAACCACGTACCACAGCATTTTCCAGCCCTTGGCACCGTCAAGACGGGCAGCCTCGATCTGGTCGGCCGCCACGTTGTTGAGCCCCGTGAGATACAGGATCATGCAATAGGCAATCTGAGGCCACAGACCGGCGGCGATAATGCCGTAGGTCGCCCATTCGGGGCTTGACAGAATGTCGGGCGCGGGACGCGAACAGGTAAAGGTCACGTTGCCGAGAATGTTGGTTGTTTCTTCGCAGAAGATCGCTTTCCATACGGTGCCCACCACCCCGAAATCAGGGTTGTAGAACCAGCCAAAGATCAGACCCACAACGACCTGAGAAATCACGAAAGGGAAGAAGAACATGGACTTGTAAAAGCGCATACCCGTCACCGTTTGGTTCAGGAACAGCGCGATGAACAGGCCCAAGGGTACCGCCAGCATATAAAGGATCAGCCAAGCGATATTGTTGCGCAAAGACGTCCAGAAGTTCGGGTCGTCCCACAGCTTGGCATAGTTAGCAAAACCGACCCATTCGGCGGTGCTTTCGCCGTCGGGGCCATAGAGACCGTTCCATTCATACAGGGACAGCCAGAGCGATTCAAAGATCGGGATCACCACGTAAATGGCGAAAAAAATCAGAGCGGGGATCAGGAATATCCACGGCGCGACGGCCAGCTTGTTTCGCTTGAGCCAACTTGGCGCAGCTTGGGGATGTTGCACGGCATCAGTCATGTTCGCGCTCCTGATCTGGTGTTTGGGATGCCCCCGCCGGGGGCGAAACCAACCATGCGAAAACGCGCGATAAGTTTGCGTTTACAGATGGTTGACATGGAGAGATGGGGCGGGCCGCAAAGCCCCGCCCCAGATATCGCTTACTTGTAGACTTCTTCCTGAACGGTATCGAGACGAGTCAGAATCGCGTCCACTTTGGAGGGGTCCAGCATGAATTCCTGGAAACCTTCCATGCCCGCTTTGGCCATTGCCGCTGGGGCGTCACGGTCAAAGAACTGCGCCAGACCTGCTGCACCGTTCAACAGAGCAAACCCTTCTTGGATGAACTTGTCATCCGAGATGTCGGCTTTGGAGTTGATCGGCAGCTGACCAATGGTCTTGTTCCACTGGGTCTGCACATCTGGACGCGCCACGAAAGCCAGGAACTTCTTGGCGTCTTCGACGTTCTTGGCGTTGGCAGGAATAAAGAACGCATCCGCTGGCGCTTCTTCGGCACCGGGGATGGATGCATCAATCGTCGGGAACGGCATGAAGTCGATCTGGTCTTCTGTCAAACCGGCGTTCTTGTACCCATCAACCGAGAAGTTGCCCATCACGTACATCGCCGCGTCGCCATTGGCGAAAGGCGCAATCGCATCCTGCCAGGACATAGAGGCGTGGTTGTCGACAAAGCCACACTCGTTGATCAGCGTTTCCCAGTTGGCAAAGGTCGCGCGGATACGGTCGTCTGTGTACTTGATCTCTCCGGCAGTCAGTGCGTTGTGCACGTCATAGCCGTTGGTGCGCAGGTTCAAGTAGTCAAAGACGCCCGCAGCCGTCCAAAGGAACTTGGTGCCGATTGTGAATGGCGTCACGCCGTTCGCTTTCATCTTGCCACAAGCTGCCAACAACTCGTCCCAAGTCTGAGGCTCTTCCAGCTCCAGCAGGTCAAAGATGTCTTTGCGGTAGTAGATACCCCACTGGTAGTAGCTGTAAGGCACACCCCAGATCTTGCCGTCACGCGACATGGTGGGTTTGATGGCGGCCAGATCTTCGTTGAAGCCGTTTTCTTCCCACACATCGTCGACAGGCTGGAACAATCCAGCATCAACAAAGGGTGCCATGCGGTTGCCGGGATACCAGCTGGTGACGTCTGGCGCATCCGCGGTCAAGAAGTTCCGAATCGCTGTCTTGTGCGCCTCGCGGTCGTTGATGTTGACGACCACGTTGATGTCTGGGTTCTCAGCTTTGAACTGAGCGACCGCATCTTCAAAGCCCTTTTTGGGGCCTGGGTTCAGGTCGTCAAAGTTGATGACCAGATCAGCCGCAAAGGCCGCAGAACCCATAGCAGACAGGGCAATGGCCGCTGTCGCGGTTTTCAATTTCAGGAACATGGTTTCCTCCCTTAGTTCCGTTTCTCCCGTGCCGGACCTTGTCTTATTGGCCGACAAACGGAAAGTCAGATTTCTTTTGACTTACAGTCTCGCTTCGTGGAAGTTCCACATAGTGAAACCGAATTCCAACTATTGGAACTATGCGGGGACACTGGCAGCAGGTCAACAGATTCATTTCAGGCAACACACCCGAATTGAGTTTGCCCTGCCAAGACGGTTTGGGAGGACCACATGAACACGGCAGCCCCCCGTTCGGGGGAAGGGACCATTGGCAAGGCACTCGAAGTGCTGGACCTCGTCGCGGCGCAGGAGCGCCCGGTGCGGTTTTCCGAATTGCTTGCCCTGTCACCGCACCCCAAGGCGACACTTTACCGTCTGATCCAGACCCTGACGCACCTTGGTATGCTGCGCTACGACGTGGATCGCCAGACCTACGCACCCGGGTTACGCCTTGTTTCATTGGCCCATGCCGCATGGCGTCAAAGCTCTCTCGCCCCGATCGCACGGTCCCATATCGACGCACTCAGCGAGACAGTTGGTGAAACAGTGCACCTCGCGCAGCTTGATGGCGGCCAGGTTTTGTATGTGGACAAACGCAACGCCACTGACCCGATCGAGATGTATAGTCAGGCAGGGAAAGTTGGCCCAGGTTATTGCACAGGTGTTGGCAAGGCGATGCTGGCCTTTCTCAGCGAAGATGCCTGCGAGGTCGCCCTGTCACAACAAGCTTGGTTTGCCCACACGGCCCACACGCATACGACCCGCGATTCTCTGACAGCTGAATTTGCAGAGATTCGCCGCGACGGCGTTGCCTATGACCGCGAAGAACACGAACCCGGCATTATTTGCATTGCTGCCCCGATCCTGTCTGATTCCGGGCGCTCCATCGGCGCACTCAGCGTCACTACATCCACAACCCGCAAGTCGCTGGACGATCTGGCCAGCCTTGCCCCGCACCTCACAGCCACCGCGCGCGATATCGCCGTGGCCGCTGCCAAGTGGCAGTTTCCAAGCCAATAGAACCACCAGACCACGACCTGCATTTACGGGGGAGAGAGACCAATGACCGGCGTCACACTTCAAAAAGCGATCAAACGATATGGGGCTACACAGGTTATCCACGGTGTGGACCTGACCATCGAAGATGGCGAATTCTGCGTGTTTGTCGGCCCCTCGGGCTGTGGCAAATCCACGTTGCTGCGTATGATTGCAGGGCTCGAAGAAACCTCGGACGGGCAAATCAACATCGGCGCGCGCGATGTCACCCACATGGACCCTGCCGAGCGTGGTGTGGCCATGGTTTTCCAGACTTACGCGCTCTATCCGCACATGACGGTCAAGGAAAACATGGGCTTTGGCCTCAAGATGAACGGCGTCGACAAGGAAACAATCAAGAAAAAGGTCGATGGCGCCTCCAAGATTCTGAAACTGGACGACTATCTTGATCGCAAACCCGCCGCCCTGTCCGGTGGGCAGCGCCAGCGTGTCGCCATTGGCCGCTCGATTGTGCGCGGCCCGGAAGTGTTCCTGTTTGATGAACCGCTGTCCAACCTTGATGCCGAGTTGCGTGTCGACATGCGGGTCGAGATCGCGCGCCTGCACAAAGAACTTGGCACCACGATGATTTACGTGACCCACGATCAGGTCGAAGCGATGACATTGGCCGACAAGATCGTCGTACTGCGCGCGGGCTATATTGAACAGGTCGGTAGCCCGATGGATCTGTACAAAGACCCCGACAACAAGTTCGTGGCAGGCTTTATCGGCTCACCCGCGATGAACTTTGTCAAAGGCATCGCCGAGGCGGGCGCCGTGCGGGTCCCTGCCCTGTCTGACAAATCGATCCCCACCGCGGTTTCCCTGCCCGCCGCAGGCACCGAAGTGATCGTGGGTGTCCGCCCGCAAGACATGGAACTGACCGCCGGTGCATCTTCGATCAAGCTCGACATTCGCGAACGCTTGGGTGGCGTGGCCTATGACTACATGACCGCACCCACGGGCGAGCGTCTGATTGTGGAAAGCAAGGGTGACATGGCCATGGAAGAAGGCACCGAAGTAACCGTCACCTTCGACGAAGACCGCGCGATGTTCTTTGACGTAGAAAGCGAACAGCGTTTGCGCTGATCTCAGCATCCCTCAAAAGACAGCAAAACCGGGGGCCTCGCCTCCGGTTTTTTTTGCCCCGAAGGGATCGTGTGGATAGAATGCCGGGTGTTAAGGGGATAACTTGTCCAAATATCAGAAATTGAAAATTCTGCTGACAATTAATCTGAGCAAATCAAATTCAAAGTTTTAAAAAGACTAGTGCTAAATCGTGCCGCTCGACAGTTCATGCACCAATTTTTAGGGCGAACCCTGTGGATAACTGTTTTCTATCCACAACGCTGCACGGACGCGACTTGCGAAATACCGCAAGAACACTGCATCAAAAACGATGTCTGAGGGCGCGCTCATACCAAATTGGCCTGATCTACAGACACATACGCGAGCAGAACGCGCGAACCTACTCAACACATTGAAAGCATTGCAAAGTTCAGAGGCACATCAGCCTTGTTCGCGCAAGTATTCCATGATCGCCGGGCGCACACTCATGTCACCGCGATGGCGCGCATCCGAGATCACCTTGCGCACTTCCTCCAAGTTTGAGCGCCGCAGCAGTGATTTTACGGGGCCAATTGAGGCCGGGCGCATGGACAGATTGCGCAAACCTATAGCCGCCAGACACAGCGCCTCCACCGGGCGGCCCGCGTCTTCACCGCAGAAACTCAGCGGCGTGCCTGTGATCTCGCAGCGCTCCACAATGCGTTCGATAAAGCTCAGGAACGACACGTTCAGCGTATCGTAACGCCGCCGCACACGCTCATTTTCGCGGTCAGCCGCAAAAAAGAACTGCTTGAGATCGTTGCCACCGATCGACAGAAATCCGACCTCCTCAAAGAATTTGTGCGGTGCAAAGGCAAGGCTGGGGGTCTCCAGCATCGCGCCAATCTCGATATGTTCCGGCAGCACATGACCCAGGCGACGTTCACGATCCATGGCCTTGTCCATCTCGGCCTTGGCTTGGGTGTATTCCTCGTATTGCGCCACAAACGGGAACATCACGGTCAAAGGGCGCCCATTGGCCGAACGCAACAACGCCTGTAGCTGCATCCGCAGCACACCCGGCTTGTCCAGTCCGACGCGGATCGCGCGCCAACCGAGGGCCGGGTTCGGTTCGTCATTGGGCTTCATGTAGGGCAGAACCTTGTCCGACCCGATATCGAGGGTGCGAAACACCACTTTCTTGCCCCCGGCCGCGTCCAGAACCCGCGCATAAAGCGCCGATAACTCGGACCGGCGCGGCATCTGGTTGCGCACCAGGAACTGCAATTCAGTGCGGAACAGGCCCACACCTTCGGCCCCTGAGCCCTCAAGTGACGGCAAGTCCGCCATCAAGCCCGCATTCATGTGCAAGGACACAACCGATCCGCACAAGGTTTCCGCCGCCTTGTCCCGGATCGAGGCATAGCGTTCCACCGCAGCCGCCTGCATCGCCATCTTGTCACGGAAAGCGGTCACAACCGTGTCGTCGGGGCGCAGGTGGACAATCCCCTGCTCTCCATCGACCATCACGTGATCCCCATTCAGGGATTCCAGCGTTGCGCGATCCACGTGCACAATCAAAGGGATCGCCAAGGCACGCGCGACAATTGCGGCATGGCTGCCAACTGATCCGGCTTCCAGAATAATGCCCCGCAACGTGCGCCCGTAATCCAGCAGTTCCGCCGGACCAATATTACGCGCCACGAGTATCGGATCGGCGGGCATCTCTGCACCTGTGTCCGATCCCTGCCCTGTCAAAATCCGCAACAAGCGATTGGACAAATCATCGAGATCGCTCAGCCGTTCGCGCAAGTAACTGTCGCTCGCCTGCCCCATACGCGAGCGCGCAAGGGATTGCTCTTTCTCGACTGCGGCCTCGGCACTCAATCCACGGCTGATGTCTTCCTCCATCCGGCGCATCCAGCCTTTGGAATTGGCAAACATCCGGTATGCTTCAAGTACTTCGGCCTGTTCCTTGTCGACCGCCGCCAGCGCCAACATCTTGTCGACACCCACGCGCAACTCCTCAACCGCTTCGGTCAAGCGCTCCAACTCACGATGGGGATCATCGGCAATCGGATTGGTGACAACCACGCGGGGTTCGTGCAGCCAGATATGGCCCTCAGCCACGCCTTCCTGTGCTACGGTGCCACGCAACATCGCAGGCTGGGAATGGCGCGCGCCCATGGCACTGCCATCCCCCACAAAGGCACCCAGCTCGGCCATCTCGGCCAGAACCATGGCAACAACTTCAAGGGCATAGACCTCATCCGCCGAATATTCGCGCGCATCTTTGGACTGCACGACAAGCACGCCAAGGGTCTCCCCCAAACGCTGGATCGGCACACCAAGAAAGCTTGTATATACCTCCTCGCCTGTCTCCGGCATATAACGAAAGCCACGGGTATTTGGCGCATCCGGCGTGTTGAACACCTGCCCGCGACGGGCCACGCGGCCCACAAGGCCCTCTCCCAACTTCATGCGGGTCTGATGGACAGCTTCAGAGTTCAATCCCTCGGTCGCACACAGCTCGAGCGTATCCTCGTCCCGAAACAGATAAATCGAGCACACTTCGGTTCCGATACTGTCGGCGATCAGATCAACAATCTTGTCCAAACGAGTCTGGCCCGGATCATCTCCGGCCATGGTGTCGCGTAACCGCCCCAACAGCTTGCGGCTTTCAGTTTCAAATGTCTGGGCCATTCTGGCACCATCCCCCAACGTGCTCTGGACGGTGACGTTACACCACAGCCGCGCGCAAAGCGAAATCACAAAGCAGGCCGAACCAGCCTATTTTTCACGCAATGGTAGAAAAATTCAGTTCTGCGGCGGTAATACGCACACGCAGTGTATGGCTCAGGCCGCCTTGTCCAGTTCAAAGGCGTCATGAAGCGCCTGCACAGCCAACTCCATGTATTTGCGATCAATCAGGACCGAGATCTTGATTTCGGACGTGGTGATGACCTTGATATTGATGCCCTCCGCACTCAGGCACTGGAACATCTTGGCCGCCACACCGGTATGGCTGCGCATCCCGATGCCGACCACGCTGATTTTGGCGACGTCAGTATCTGCAATCAGTTCCTGAAAGTTGATGACGCCTTCGTCCTTGGCTGTTGCCATTGCTGCATCAGCGCGCGCCACCTGATCGGTGGGACAAGAGAAGGTCATATCCGTACGCCCCTCTTCGCTGATGTTCTGAACAATCATGTCTACGTTTACACCCGCGTCGCTCAGCGCGGAAAAGATCGTCGCGGCAATCCCGGGACGGTCCGCAACACTGACCAACGTCATTTTGGCCTCATCCCGGCTATAGGCCACACCAGCCACAACATTGCTTTCCACGATGTCCTCCTCGGCACACACAAGCGTGCCCGCATTATCGGATTGTTCTTCAAAACTCGACAGCACGCGCAGGCGCACATTGAACCGCATAGCCAACTCTACCGAGCGGGTCTGCAATACCTTTGCCCCCAAGGACGCCAGTTCCAGCATTTCCTCAAATGCGATCTTGTCAAGCTTGCGGGCCTTGGCACTGACACGCGGGTCTGTGGTATAAACGCCATCCACATCCGTATAGATATCGCAACGCTCGGCCTCAAAAGCGGCGGCAAAAGCCACAGCCGTGGTATCAGACCCGCCGCGCCCAAGCGTGGTGATGCGGCCCTCCGGGCTGATCCCCTGGAACCCGGCAACCACAGCCACCTTCATGCCTTCGCTGAACTTGGCATTCAGATTGTCCGTCGGAATCTCTTCGATCCGGGCACTGGAATGAGCCGAAGTGGTCTTGAGCGGCACCTGCCAACCCTGCCAAGAGCGCGCGGGCACGTCCATTTCCTGCAAGGTCAGCGCCATCAAACCGGCAGTGACATTCTCCCCCGACGACACAACCGCATCATATTCGCGGGCATCAAACAGGGGTGACGTCTCGTTCACCCAGCCTACCAGTTCGTTGGTCTTGCCCGACATTGCCGAGACAATGACAATCACGTCATAGCCCTTGGCCACTTCAACGCCTACACGCTTGGCCGCGCGGCGGATGCGATCAAGGGTGGCCACGGAAGTGCCACCAAATTTCATCACGAGAACAGGCATTGAAACGGCCCCAGAAAAAGGTTCGCCTGCCCATAGCCGCACACCTTGGAAAGTGCAAGGCAAGGCGCCAATGGCATTAGTTTCTTCTGACCAAAAATACCACGGGGGAGGCCGACAGGCCGGGGGCAGAGCCCCCTAATCAGAAACTCCCGACCAGAGGTCGGAGCGCTCAGCTCTTCTACAAAAACAGTGTCGCGCGTCAGCGCGTCCTTGAGAACACGGTCTCAATACGGATGCGGTTGACCGTCCCATGTCTCGAAACACCCGGTCGTGTCGTGACCGAGTGCCGCAAACCGCTCAACCAGGCCAGCAACGGAATCGTCCACCGTGATGGCCGCACTTTCACCGCCCATATCCGTCTGAACCCACCCGGGATGATAGATGCCAACCGCCACCTCTCCGGCCAGATCCGCCGCCAGATTGCGCCCAAGGTTCAACACCGCCGCCTTAGACGCGCGATACACATAGCTGCCCCCGGGTGCGCGCGTGTCCGACGCCATCTGAGACGAAATGATCGCCAGTCGCGGTGCGGGCGCCGCGCGCAGATTTGGCAGCAGTGACTGGATGGTCAGAAAAACGCCCGTGACATTGGCCGAAAAGGTTTGCGCCCAGATATCCGGGGCATAGCCAGTCTCCATATCCGCACCCTTGTCCAAGTAAACACCAGCGTTGCACACCAGCAAATCAACGGGTTTGCCCTCAAGCGCCGCAGCCATGGCCGCGTGATCCGCAGGCTGTGTTACATCGAGTGACATGTCTGCCCCGGCCGAGCGCCCCGTGCCCGTCACCTCGTGACCAGCCGCGCGGTAATGCGCGGCAAGGCCGGCGCCAATCCCCCGGGTCGCCCCGGTAATAACAATATGCATGATGTCAGTTCGCTTTGCGTGTTGGAACAAATGGCAATGGGGCGACAGGTATGCCGTCTTCGATCAACGCCTTGGCCTCTGCTGCATTGGCTTCGCCATAGATCGGGCGGTCCGGCACATCCCCCAAGTGTTGGGCGCGCGCTTCTTTGGCAAAAGCACCACCAACATAGGTTGCGTTCTTTTCCACATCCGCGCGCATCGCACTCAGGGCCCTTTCCAGCTGCTCCGGGCTTGGCGCAGACGGAGGCCGAGACGAAGACTGGGGCGGCGCAGCCTGATCCGTGACGGGCGCGATATCCTCTGCGGCCGGGGTCGATTTCGCACGCGCCGTGCTGACGCGCGGAGCCATGATGGCCTTGGTCACATCGCTGGATCCACACACCACACAAACGATATGCCCCGCTGCCTTCAACCCGTCATAGGCCTGTGCGGAGGCAAACCAGCTTTCAAAGCTGTGGCCGTCATTACATTTCAAAGCATATTTTATCATGTTGCCGCCAAGATACGCACGCGGTGCCAAATGGCAATCGGACAAATCGTGGCAGTCAGATCAAAACCCGGGGATCAAAGTCACGCAGGATGCGGGCCAGTTCAGGTTCGCCGACCATTACGGCTGCCTTCTTGCGGCTGACCCACTTACGTTTGCGCTGGCCGGCCTCGGGATATTCGGCGGCAAGGGTCTTGACCCTGACCGCATAGACCATTGCAACAATCGGCAGGCCGACATCCTCGTCGTCGTCGTCATCACCGATGACCTTGGTATAGGAGTAAAGCCCAAGGGGGCGCGCCTCTGCTCGGCCAATCACACCGGCCTCTTCCCACGCCTCTTGTGCCGCGCTTTCATAGGGGGTCTTGCGATTGATCGGCCAGCCTTTGGGCAGAATCCAGCGGCGCGAGCGGCGCGACGTCACAAGCAGAACCTGCACTTTCTTGTTCTTCACGCGAAAGCACAGTGCTGCAAACTGCGTACGCACGTCGCCCTTGTGGCCTTTCGCAAAATTCAACGGTAGCTGTTTAATCATGGGGGCCGTCACTGCCCTACCCCTGTTTTCCAATTCCTATTGATATAATAGACTTTTCTGAGGAAATCCAGTTTCCGTCCGGTTTTTGGCGAAGATACACACATATTTATCCACAGGTGTGGCTCAGGCTTGATGAGACTGCAACGCCCTGCAGGACAACGCCGCAGATGCCATTTGCCTCTTGAGACACAGCCGCCCTTGTCCAATAGTGCGCACAGATGAAAACTTCTCCTTGGATCAAAGGGTTGGCACCCGTTCTTTTGGCTCTTTTCTGCGCCGTTGCCGCGCGGGGCGAACCGGTGCGCATTTTTGCTGCCGCCAGTTTGCAAGGCGCACTCGACGATGTGGCCGCCAAATGGGATGGCGATACTGTGATCAGCTATGCAGGCAGCGGCACAATCGCGCGCCAGGTCAGTTTGGGCGCACCTGCAGATGTGGTGGTGTTGGCCAGCACCGACTGGATGACATGGCTTGAGCAAAACGGACACCTCGCCGCACCGCCACGCGACATTATGGGCAACCAACTGGTGTTGATCGCACCCGCCGGAACGCCCGCATTGGCCCGGGTAAATGCCGCAGGGCTGATGGAACAGCTTGCAGGCGGGCGGCTTGCCATGGGTCACAGGGAAAGCGTTCCAGCCGGACAATACGCCAGCGCATGGCTGCGGAACATTGACGCGTGGGATCCATTGCGCACGCAATTGGCAGAAACCGAAAACGTGCGCGCAGCGCTGGCATTTGTGGCGCGCGGCGAAACCCCTCTGGGCATTGTCTATGCAACCGACGCCGCGGCCTCCGGTGCCGTCAGCGTGATCTGGGAAATCGCGCCGGACGACCATCCCGCCATTCGCTACCCCGCCGCCGCCATCACCGAAGCGGGCGTATCCTTTGTCGATCATCTCAGCCAAAACCGCGCTGATTTCATCGCCGCCGGATTCACGGAGGTGCCGTGATGCTGGACGCGGCAGGATGGGAGGCGCTGCGGCTGTCACTGCTGGTCGGTTTCACAGCGACGGTTTGCGCATTGCCACTGGCCATCTGGGTGGCTTGGCTGCTGGCCCGGCGTGACTTCTTTGGCAAAGGCATCTTAAACGCGCTGGTTCACCTGCCCCTCGTGTTGCCGCCCGTGGTCACTGGCTATCTGTTGCTGCTTGGGTTTGGGCGCGCCGGACCGATTGGCCAATTCCTTGAAAACACATTTGGACTGGTGCTGGCTTTTCGATGGACCGGGGCGGCTCTGGCTGCAGCCATCATGGGTTTTCCGCTTATGGTGCGCGCCATACGCCTTGCCCTCGAAGCGGTAGACCCCAAACTCGAAGCGGCCGCACATACGCTGGGCGCGCCGGGCCACGCCGTGTTTCGCACCATTACGCTGCCTCTGATCATGCCCGGCATTCTAGCTGGCGGCGTCATGGGCTTTGCCAAGGCAATTGGTGAATTCGGCGCCACTATAACCTTTGTCGCCAACATCCCCGGCGAAACGCAAACACTGCCCTCGGCCATCTACGCGTTGCTGCAAGTGCCCGGCGGTGAGGATCGCGCGATTACGCTGGTCCTGTGGGCCTGCGTTTTGGCTCTTGGCGCGGTGGTGATCTCGGAATGGCTGGCCCGGCGTGTGGCGGCCCGGATCGCGGGGCAATCATGAACCTGCGCGTGGACCTCAAGCACCGCTTTGCGGATTTTGCCCTTGATGTAGAATTTGAGGCGGGCCCGGGCCTGAGCGCCTTGTTCGGGCGATCAGGGGCAGGCAAAAGCACAATCGTGAACGCTGTGGCCGGTTTGCTGAAGGCGGATCAGGCGCAGATCAGCCTTGGTGATGTCGTGTTCGATGATGCGCACACGCAACTCAAGCCACACAGACGCCGCATCGGTTATGTGTTTCAGGACGCACGATTGTTTCCGCACCTGAGTGTTACGCAAAACCTCGATTACGGGGCGCGCTTTGGCGCTGCTCCGCGCAATCGGGATCAGATTATCGACATGCTGGGCCTTGGCGATTTGCTGCAACGCCGTCCCGCCACCCTGTCTGGGGGACAGGCACAGCGCGTTGCCTTGGGTCGCGCGCTTCTGTCTGACCCTGCGCTGCTGCTGATGGACGAACCACTTGCCGCGCTCGATGCCCCCCGCAAGGCCGAAATCATGCCCTATCTCGAACACCTCAAGATTCATGCGGCCATGCCAATCCTCTATGTAAGTCACGCAGTAGACGAAATTGCCCGTCTGGCCGATCAGTTGATCCTGATCGAGAACGGGTCTGTCAAAGCCAAAGGCGCGGTGTTTGACATCATGGCCGATCCCGCCTTTGTGCCCCTGTTTGGCGTGCGCGAGGCAGGGGCAGTCCTGCATGCGCGCGTTATGTCACACGCCAGAGACGGATTGTCGGCATTGCACGTCTCGGGCGGCGCGCTGCACCTCATGGGGGTGACAGCCTCACCGGGCGCTGACATCCGACTGCGGGTGCTGGCTCAGGACATCACACTATCGCGTACCCGGCCCGAGGGTCTGAGTGCGCTCAACATCCTGCCCGCCCGCGTGACTGCCATCCACAAGGGCGGTGGCCCCGGCGTCGCCGTGCAACTTCAGGCGGGCGAGGACCGTTTGCTGGCACGCGTGACAGCGCGGGCCGTGACGCAAATGGGATTGCAGGAAGGTCAGTCGATCTATGCCATCTTAAAGGCGACTTCGGTTGCGCCTATGGCAATATCGGGGCGCAGCTGACAGCGGTGCGGGTGACCGGCAAATGGTGGCCATAATCCAGGCCTCAGGTCAGCTGCATCTCTTTCTTCAACCGCTGCACAGCCATCTCGTGCGAGATATCGGATTCAATTGCCAGCCGGCGCAGGCCGAAATGCACGTGGGCCATATCAGTGTAGTAACTTGTGTAGGCGTAGTTCGTGGCCGCCCCCGCAACAGCCCCCAAGACCGGAACAGACTGCGCCGCCAACTTCTGCCCCAACACCACTGCCAGACGCGGAGCCACACGGGTGATCAGCGCCTGCATCGCAGCCCCGGACAGGGCCATGCGGGCCGACAAGAATGCAATGTCGGCCCCATCGTCGTGGGACAAAGGCCCGGCGGCGGCAAAAACCTGCACGCAGTCAAAGCGGACGGATTCCATAGCCGGATCAAACCCATGTTCGACAGCGACGCCCTCGATCACCCGCAACAAAAGGGTCGTGGTGACTGGCAATTCGGCCAAGGCCGTCGGCAGACCACCAAATCCACCAGCCGCGCCCATGGCGGAATTCACGGCACGGTTCAACCACTCGGCCTGGTCAGGCACGACCCCGCGCGAGGCACTCGCCGCTCGCAAGGCCTGAACCAGCGCCGCTTGGGTGGTTGCGTTCAACTGATCCCGAATGCCCGCGGGCAAGGTGTCCATCAGACCGTCCGCTTGCGTGCCCAGCAGATTAAGCAACTGAATACCCAAACCTCCGGCCCCTTTGTAGCGGCGCGCAAGGCGCTCCAGCTCGGCTTCGGGATCATAGCGCGCGGGGGCCAAAACAACATCTGTCATGGATTAAGATGTGGGCACGCAAAGGCCGTTTTCAATCGGCGCGGGTCACTTTCCCTACAACACCCTCCCACGCACCGGGGACCAAGGCGCGGCCCAGCACACGGTCGGGATTGGTGGGCGGTGGCATCTCGACCCCATTAAGACGGGTGAAACCGAAGCGGCTGTAATATGGCGCGTCGCCCACCAACATCACGCGCGCCCAGCCCAATGCGACCGCGCGGTCCAGAGCAACGTCAATCAATTGCCCGCCAAGGCCTTCGCCCTGCCGCGTCGGGTGCACGGCCACAGGCCCCAACAGCAAACACCGCTTGCCGTGCACAACAACCGGCCAAAACCGAATGGCACCTGACAGGATGCCATCCGGATCACGCGCCACGTGGGACAAACCAGCGACCGCAGGGACACCATCGCGCAACCGATAAGACGACAATGCCTCGCGACCCGGTGCAAAGCACAAGTCATAAAGCGCCTCGACTTCCCACCAATCCTCAGATGTCTCGGGTGTGAGGGTGTACATGGCGGGCGTCTTGAAATCCGGCGGGGTATCTGGGCTGGCACTCGCCCTAGCATGAGGGATAGGCTGGCGCAAACACCACGCACAGGATGCCCCACATGTTCTACGTACCTGCTGACGGCCACCCGCTGCCGCACAACCCTTTCAACGCCATCGTGACGCCCCGCCCCATCGGCTGGATCTCGACACGAGGGGCAGATGGGTCTGACAATTTGGCGCCCTACTCCTTCTTCAACGGCGTGGCCTATGTACCGCCACAGGTCATGTTTGCCTCAACCGGAACCAAGGACGACCGGGACGGCACCAAGGACAGCGTGTCCAACATCCGCGAAACCGGAGTCTTCTGCGTCAACATCGTGGAATACGCAATGAAGGATGCAATGAACAAAACATCCGGCACATGGGATGCCACAACGGATGAATTCCAGTTGGCCGAGATTGAGAAGGCGGACTGTGACCAGATCAACTGCGCTCGCGTTGCCTCGGCCCCTGCCACGCTGGAATGCCGCATGACACAGATCGTCGACATCGAAGGGGCATCCAATATCGTGGTCTTTGGCGAAGTGGTGGGTGTGCACCTGCGCGACGACTGCATTGTGGAGGGGCGATTTGACGTCACCAAGTACCAGCCCCTCAGCCGCTTGGGCTATCGCGACTACACGGTTGTGCGCGAGGTGTTCGAACTGCTGCGCCCAGATGATTTGAAATAACACCGAATAAAACCGCAGTCTCACGCCTTACCCCAGTGAAGCGACGCCAACGATCTGGTGACGCAACAGCACGGAAAGGCGCACGCACATGCCCACCTTTACACCTTTCGTTGCCCCTGCTTTCGGCTTTGGCGGCGATGACCTGTTCGCCATCTTCGAAGACCTGTTCGACACCAGCTTTGTCATAAACACGTTTGATGCCAACGGGTTCTCCGCCACGTTGAATGGCATACGGTTCGAGATCACAGGTACGGGGCTGGAATTCGACGACGCCAGCGGCACGATACTGCTCTCAAGTGGTACACTCAATTCAATCTCGACGTTCAACTTCTCTGGTGTCCCCCAGGCCGAGATCACCGGCCTGACCCTCGATGTCGCAGACATCGCCACCGCCGCTTTGTCCGAACTCAATGGAGATATCGGCGCCTATGAACGTCTGATATTTGACGATGATTGGCTGATCCTCGCCAGCAGTGTCGAGGCCGTTCACTCTGGCGGCACCTTCTCAGAGGATGGCGTACGGCTGAACTTTACCGGGAACGACACCGTCGAACTGGGCGAAGACCGGGACATCTTCAATGCGGGCGACGGCAATGACCGCGTGTTCGGGCGCGGCGGCAACGACCTTCTCGAAGGTGGCGATGGCCGCGACCGTTTGCAAGGCGGGCGCGACAACGATGGTCTGACCGGCGGCGAAAACCGGGATTTCCTGTCCGGGGGCAAGGGCAATGACTTTCTGTCCGGCGGCGGCGCAATTGATCGGTTGCGCGGCGATGGCGGGCGCGACTTTCTGGACGGCGGACGTGGGCGCGACATCCTCACCGGCGGAGGCGGCGCGGACACCTTCATCTTCAGGGCTGGCGACGCTGATGACCGGATCACCGATTTTGATATCGGTACGGATGAACTGCAGTTTGCAAATTTTGCATCGCCAGATGATATCCGTGTCTTACTCGGAGAAAGCGGATTTGTCGAAATTGACTACTCAGGCGGCTCTGTCCTGCTCGAAGAGGTCACTGACGTCGCAGGCGTGCGCGACAGCATTGGGTTGGTTTTTGACTCCTGAACACCAGCATATCCTTTGATGCAAACAGACCACCGGGCCGGCGCTTGCAAATCGATGCGCCCCTCGGCACGATGACAAGGCAAGTTAACCGCGCAATTCAAAAGAGGCAGCGCGACATACACCCTATTTCACGACCCGTTTGTTCGGTCTTCAGTTAGATCACAGGATATTCCATGGCCCCCACGGCAAATTTCACGTCAGATATCGGCAATATCGTCTTCGCGCTCGACGCAACCTTTGCCACCGCCTTTCAGCCCAATTCGATCGAGGTGATCAGTTCAACTTCGGCGCAGGTCACGAGCATCTTCGGGACAGCCACATTTACAGGCACCGGATTTGCCCTATCAGGATTGGACGCGTTCACCGGGACCATCGACCAATTCACATTCACCTATGATTTCACGCCTTTGGATGGGCTGTTCGAGCCGTCGGACTTTGGATTTGATTTTGACACCGGGGCCCAAGTCACCGTCTCGGACTTCAACTTCGAAGCGGGCGATATCTTCGAAGCCTACGATCTGGAAGCAGACGGTGACATTGACGCGGCTGAAAATCTGCTGGTCCCGCTGGATTGGAATCTCACCGGCAATGACCTTGCCAATGAACACCTCGAAGGAGCGACAACCTTTGACGGGGTGGTTGTGGACTTCACCGGCGACAACCGCATCGACCTCGCAGGTGGGGAAGACCACTTTTGGGCCGGGGGCGGTGATGACTCCGTATTTGGAGGCACCGGCAACGACACCCTGCTAGGCGGAGACGGCAACGACGTGATCAAGGCGGGCAAACAGCGCGACGTGGTGCACGGCGGCGACGGCAAAGACAACATTTTTGGTGGCAAGGGCAAGGACCGGATCACAGGCGGGGATGGCAACGACCGGCTGCGTGGAGACGTGGGCAACGATACACTCGAGGGCGGTGCAAGCCGTGACAAAATGACAGGCGGCGCGGATGCGGACCGGTTTGTCTTTGACGTCACGGGTAACACGCGCACCGGGGCAGACACGATTACCGATTTCGACACCGCCGAAGATACCCTGAACTTTATCGGCAACAGCGCCGCTGACGTCAGCGTGTCGCTTTCGGGTGGCGATGTGCTGGTCACCCATGATGGTGGTACGGTCCTGTTGGAAGGCGTGACGGATGTAGCGGCCGTGGAAGACGCCTTGATTTTCTAGACGCACGCCGGTGCGCGGTGTGGCGCGTCACAGGCGCGTCGGGCCACAAGCACTCGCCATTCCCGTTCCAATTGAAATTAACGGTCTGTTAACAAACGCCTTGGCGTCGGCAGGCCGGTCACTTATTCTGAACGGGTCAAATAAGTGCCGGTTCCGCTTCAATCCGTTTGGTGCAAGTGCAATTGTTCACACAATAAATTCAATCGGCGCAGATGGACGTTCCATCAAACATGCGCCAGCTCTGTGAAAGGGAATTAGAATGCCTACACTGGTCGTATCCTCAGGTATCACCAACGTTATCGGTACATTTTCGGACGGATTGGACGCCGCGTTTCTGGACGGCACCGTCACTGCAGCCTCTGCTACGCAAGTGTCGATCACAACCGCGAGCGGCACGGTTGTCGTGGACGGAATGAACTTTGCACCCGACGGCTTTGGTGGCTTCACCGGAACGATGACAGACGCCCTGTTCACCTACACCAGCGGTGAAACGATCACCCTGTCCAACCTGAACCTCGACCTTGGCGCATTGACGACCGCCTACGCGCTGGAAGACGCCGGGGTCGACTTGGGCGCGGTCGAGGCTATCCTCTTCCCCCTCGACTGGACGGTCATCTCAAATGACAACGCCGACTTTCTGCCCGAGGGCGCAACCTCGTCCGACGGAATCCCGATCAACCTGTCCGGCAACAACCGCTTTGAATTGAACGGCGGCGAAGATTACTTTTTTGCAGGCGACGGTGACGACACGGTGTTTGGCGGCACAGACGACGACGACCTGTTCGGCGGGCTCGGCAATGACGTGATCCGCGGCGGCAAACAGCGCGACGAAATCTTCGGCAACGAAGGCAAGGACAACCTGTTCGGTGGCAAAGGCAAGGACTACATCTCGGGTGACGAAGGCAACGACCGCCTGCGTGGTGACATCGGAAATGACACGCTTGAGGGCGGGGCCAGCCGGGATAAGATGACAGGCGGTGACGGCATCGACCAATTCTGGTTCAACGTGGACGGCAACACCCGCACCGGGGCCGACACCATCACAGACTTCAACGCCGCCGAAGACAGCTTGCGTTTCTTTAACGCCAATCCCGCGGATGTGGTCGTCAGCGAAGCCGGGGGCGACGTCATTGTCACACATGAAGGTGGGTCGATTTTGCTTGAAGGGGTCACAGACGTGAGCGCCGTTGAGGATTCACTGACCTTCAGTTTGCTGCTCCTGTAATCGCAGGCACGCGCAGCCAAGACAACGATATCCCATCGCAGTCACGCATTCCGATGTGACAGCGGTGGCACGCTGAAAGAACACCATGCCCAACATCACGGTTTCACCCGGGATCACCAATGTTCTCGGGACATTCATCGACCAATTGAACGACGCTTTTGTGAATGGTGTTCCCAGCGACTTCACACCCGAAACGCTCGTCATCGCGACAACCGATGGTGTCCTCACTCTGAACGGGACGGATTTGGTGGCGGATGAATTCGGAGGCACAGGCACCATCACGGAAATCGTGTTCGCCTTTGATAACGGTGAAAACTTCACCTTGTCTGATCTCAGTTTTGATGTGCGCGCACTGGCGCAAGCCTATCCAGAACCCGGTTCAGGCATCGACGCCGTACCGCTCGAGACATTCTTCCTGCCGCTCGATTGGGAGGTCACAGCGAACAACACCGACGACGTGTTGCTGCAAGGCGCAACAAGTGACAATGGAACCCCGCTCAATTTTTCCGGCGACAACCGCTTTGAATTAAACGGCGGCGAGGACTTCTTTTTTGCCGGAGACGGTGACGACACAGTGTTCGGCGGCACAGGCAACGACACCCTTTACGGGGGCAACGACAATGACCTCATCAAGGCAGGTAAACAGCGCGACCAGATCTTTGGCGGCGACGGCAAGGACAATCTGTTTGGTGGCAAAGGCAAGGATTACGTCGACGGTGGTGCGGGCAATGACCGCCTGCGCGGCGACATCGGTGATGACACGCTTGAGGGCGGGGCCAGCCGGGATAAGATGACAGGCGGCGATGGTGACGACGTGTTCCTGTTCAACGTAGAGGGCAACACACGCACCGGTGCCGACGCCATCACCGATTTCGAAGTCTACACCGACGCGTTACGTTTCTTTGAGGCCGACCAATCCAACATCACTTTTGAGCGGTCCGGCAGTGATGTGCTTGTCACACACGAAGGCGGCACAATCCTGGTCGAAGGCATCACGGATGTTGCAGCGGTGCAGGAAAGTACTGTCTTCTTTTACGACGGTGCCTGATCGCCTCTGACTGCCCTGCCCCACACTGCGTTCGCTGGAACAGACGTCACGAGGCGGCCACAATCACGGCCTTTTGTCGCCATAGCAGTAAATTAAGCGTTTCCGTCAACAATACTGACACAGGACAAACGCTGCCATGGCTCGCCTAGACGTTAAACAAAATCCCCGCATTCACATGCTTGAACTGGCTGAGATCTTCTATGCTACGTTTGAACAGTTCGAAGCGGTCTATTCCACCAAACGTTATATCGACTTGCTGGATGATGGTGGCGATTCTATTGCAATGAGTGGCGTCTTTACCTTTGACAGCTCGGGTGAGTTGCAAGGTGGCACAATTTCCAGACTGGAATTTTACCCCACCAGCGGCGCTTGGGTCGAAATGACCAAACTGTCCGTGGATGTCGCAGACGTTCTGGCCGCGATTGAAGCGGATGGCGGTACATCAGCAGGCCCTGCCCTGATCGAATTGGTCTATGGCCTCGATTGGATCATCTTGGGTCAGGACAATCAGGATTTCATCTACGAAAGCGCTCCGGTCAGCTTTGAGGGCAACGATACCGTCAAACTTGGCGACGATCAGGACGATTTCTATTCCGCGGGCGGCGATGACTTTGTGTATGGCGAGGGCGGCGACGACCGCGTCATCGCGGGCGAAGGCCATGACTATGTCAGTGGCGGCAAAGGCCGCGATACGATCGAAGGCGACAACGGCAACGACCTGCTCGAAGGCGACGGCGGACGCGACCGGATTTCCGGCCTGAACGGCAAGGACACTGTTGACGGCGGCGCGGGCCATGACAACCTCAAAGGCGGGCGCGGCGACGATGTTGTCATCGGTGGCACCGGCAATGACAAACTCAGCGGCGGTGCCAATGCCGACACGTTTGTCTTCAATCAAACTGGCAGCGAAGGTGCAGACGTGATCACCGACTTCGACACAAGTGAAGACGTCCTGCAATTCATCGGCGGCGGCCCTGTGTCCAGCCAAGTGAATGGCGCAGGCGACGTGGTTGTCACCCATGGCGGCGGCACGATTGAGCTGACCGGCGTGGACAGCTTTGACAATGTCGAAGTGGTGTTTGTTCCAGATCCTGATCAGCTTTTCTGATCAAAGCCCTACGACCCGGCACAAAATGAAAACGGGGCGGCACGCCAGTTAGCCGTGCCGCCCGTTTGGTTTTCTCGACGTGAGTGCTCGCGGCTTAGTGCCCGCCCAGGATACCGGTACGCACACCATAATCCGTCGCAATCTCGTAATCGGGGTCATCGTCACTGTCGACCATCAGGTGGCCCGCATTGGTCAGCAACGTGTGGCAATCCCGCGTCAAGTGGCGCAGCTGCACTCGCTTGCTGGTGGCTTCGTATTTCTGCGCCACGGCTTCAATCGCCTGCAGGGCTGACTGGTCCACGACCCGGCTGTCGGCAAAATCGATGATGACCTCTTTGGGGTCAGAATCCACTTGGAACAATTCAACAAAGCCCGAGGCCGAGCCAAAGAACAACGGACCCTGCACCTGATACACCCGAGCGCCTTCCGGCGTCTCATAGGTCTTGGCATGAATACGGCGCGCATTGTTCCACGCATAGGCCAACGCCGACACAATCACACCAACAATGACCGCGACGGCCAAGTCTTCCATGACAGTCACTGCCGTCACCAGCACAATCACAAACGCATCTGTCATTGGTACTTTGCGCAGGATCTTGAGACTGTTCCATGCAAACGTCCCGATCACGACCATGAACATCACACCGACCAATGCCGCCAGTGGGATCAGCTCAATAATGCCCGACCCCACGAGGATAAATGCCAGCAAGAACAGCGCAGCAGCGACCCCCGCAATCCGGGTGCGCCCACCTGATTTCACGTTGATCATCGACTGACCAATCATCGCACAACCGCCCATGCCACCAAAAAACCCGGTCGCAGTGTTGGCCACACCTTGGGCGATACATTCCTGCGACGCCCCACCCCGTTGATTGGTCAGATCGCCCACCAGATTGAGCGTCAGAAGACTTTCGATCAAGCCAATTGCAGCCAAAATCACCGCATATGGCAAGATGATCTGCAACGTTTCCCACGTTAGGGGCACCGCCGGGATATGGAACGGGGGCAGGCCCCCTTCAATGCTGGCCAAATCGCCCACGCGTGGCACATCCAGACCAAAACCGATGACAATCGCCGCCACGATCCCGATACCCGCCAAAGGGGCCGGAATGGCGCGGGTGATGCGCGGTGCTGCCCATATGATCGCCATCGTGAGCGCCACAAGGCCCAACATCATATAAAGCGGCGTGCCCGACAGCCACTCACCCCCAGCCATGCCATGCCCGGACGCCTCAGCCGTCCCGGGCACCTTGAACTGGGTCAATTGCGCTAGGAAAATCACAATCGCAAGACCATTCACAAAACCCAGCATCACAGGATGCGGCACAAGGCGAATGAACTTGCCCCACTGCATCACCCCTGCAAAAATCTGCAACAGTCCCATCAAAACGACAGTGGCGAACAGATACTCGACACCGTGCTGGGCGACCAAGGCTACCATGACAACCGCCAAAGCCCCCGTCGCCCCCGAAATCATGCCGGGACGACCGCCGAAAATCGCGGTGATCAGACCCACCATAAAGGCCGCATAAAGCCCCACCAACGGATGGACCCCGGCAACAAAAGCAAAGGCCACCGCCTCGGGCACAAGGGCCAAAGCCACCGTCAAACCGGACAAAAGCTCGGTTTTGATCTGGCCCGGTGTCAGCTTCACGTCCCCCGGTGCAATCGAAAAGTCCCCGAATCGGGTCTTCCTGCTCATGTTTGAAAAGTCGAAAAAGGCCATGAAGGCTCCGTCTGCTCTAATGTCGGCTGTTGCGCGCCGTCTAACGGATCGTTTTTGAAATGACCATGGGGACATGACCGCACAGTCAATCCCGTGGCCCACACATCAAAAAAGTCACGCCTTTGCGGCTCACATCGCAGATCAGGGTTAACAAAAGGGCAAGACCCGCTAAATTGACGCGAACGCGCATCACGCCGGAGACCACATGGCGATCATTCGGACATATGCAGACGTCTTGGCGCTGGAGCCCACCGCCGCCGAAACCCAGCTGATCGAAGCGTGCAAAGCGGGTGAGCCATGCGAATTGGGGGACGGCACGTGTCCAACCGAGCCGAGCGCCTGCCGGAACGTCAGAGCAGAAATCTTGCGTTATCTAATACTCGGTGGCTGCGAAGACTGCGAGATGGATATTCAGGGTGTCTATTTGATCGGTGGCTGCATCATCGACAAATTGAACGTCGACTACGCGACGGCCCATGGCGCTACGCAACTGGAAAATTGCCTGTTTCAAAGCAATTTCGATAGCATGCAAACTCATTTCAAGATGATTAGCCTGTCTGGAAGCACGTTAAAAACGTGGTTTGGGCAAGGCGCGACATTCGAAGGCGGTGTCTTTCTACGAGACACCAACACCCAAGGAACAATAAATCTGCATAGTGCGACTATCGGTGGCCAGCTTGCTTGTGAGGGAGCAAATTTTGCACCTTCCGATCAAACCGCTCTAACGGCTCAATCGGCCAAGATCGAAGGTCACGTTTTTTTTCGCAGTGTGAATGCGTCCGGCACGATCTCACTGGATGGGGCAAACATCGGCGGACTTTTGGGACTGGAAGGCGCAGAAATAACCACTTCCGGCCTGTATGCGATTTCTGCTTCAGACGCACACATAGCCAGTGGCGTGGTGTTGCACCCAAGAACGGCGGCTGAACAAGGTGAGATAAAAGCCCCGTTCTATTGTGCGGGAGAAATCCGGCTGAACGGAGCCACAATCGGTGGACTATACGCCCAACTAACAACACTCAACGCGACGGACTCTGGCCAGTCCCTATCTTTGGGCGGCGCAAAGGTCCTCGGTGCGGTCCGCCTCGACGGCTGCAACAGCACCGGCGAAATCCTCCTCGCAGGGTCGCGTATCTCGGGTCGCCTCACTTGCGAGAAAATACAGATCCAAAACGTCACTGGCCATGCCTTCAATGGCAAGGCCATGCGCGTCGAGCATTCCTTTGTCTGGAAAAAGGTCGAACACATCTCCGGTGCGGTCAGTCTCAATGGGGCGCATGTGGCGGAACTTGATGACCACCCCGACAATTGGCCTGACCGCGAAGCACTCTTTCTGGATGGCTTCACCTACGACCGGATCAAGGGCACCGTCTCTACCTCGCCAGCCCGCATGGATTGGCTGGAAAGCGGCAGCTATTTTGATGGCGAATTCCGCCCCCAGCCCTATTCGCAATACGCCAAGTTCCTCAACGACACCGGCCATGACGAGGACGCGCGACGGGTGCTCTTCACCCGCGAGCGGTTGCGTCGCGCCAGTGCACGGGCGCAACGGCGCAAAACCAACCCGATCCTGGCCCTGCCCCTCAATCTGTGGGCGTGGTTCTGGGACACTTTGGTGCGTCTTGTGGTCGGCTACGGTCACTACCCGTTCAACAGCGTCGCCGCGCTCGCCTTTTTGATCATCTGCACCATCATCCCCGCCCATTTCGCGTGGGAGGAAGGCAGCTTTGCCCCCAACGCCGCCCCCGTGATTGTCACAGACTACTGGAGCGCATTGGCCAGCACCGATCCGCACCCCGCAGCCGTCTGGGCCGGGGACAGACTGCCAAAGGACGCCCAAGACCTAACCCTGCCCGACTGGCAAACCATTGCACCCGGGCGCGATTGGGAATCCTTCAACCGCTACGCTTATGGCTTTGATGTGGTCATCCCGATTATCGACTTTGGACAAACGGATGCGTGGGCACCCTCTACAACACGTGGCCCTTGGGGCTGGCATCTGTGGTGGGGTCGCTGGGTGCTTAGCGTAATGGGCTGGATCGTCACCGCTTTGGGCGCTGCTGCCATCACCGGAATCATCCGGCGCGACTGAAACTGTTGCGCATCTGGCCATCAGAGCGCTCGGTGGGGCTGTACACCCTGTGCTGAGGTTGTGTACGCCTTGTGCACGGGGTGTGACCGGCCTTTCGCAGCTTGCATCCCGTACGAGATTTTTCTGTAAGAGGCCCCAATGACCGACACCAAAATTGCCGTGATTGGCGGCTCAGGCATCTATGACATCGACGGGCTTCAAGGGGCCGAATGGACCACCGTGGACAGCCCGTGGGGCGCGCCGTCTGACCAGATCCTGACAGGCACTTTGGACGGGGTCGCAATGGCGTTTCTGCCCCGTCACGGGCGGGGGCATGTGCATTCACCAACCACCGTACCCTACCGCGCCAATATCGACGCGCTCAAACGGCTCGGGGTCACGGATGTGATATCCGTTTCGGCCTGTGGCTCATTTCGCGAGGAAATGGCCCCCGGGGATTTTGTCATTGTAGACCAATTCATTGATCGCACCTTTGCGCGGGATAAATCGTTCTTTGGGACCGGCTGTGTCGCACATGTCAGCGTGGCGCACCCCACCTGTCCGCGCCTGTCCGAGGCCTGCGAAACCGCGGCTCGGGACGCTGGAATTACCGTACATCGCGGCGGGACATATCTGGCGATGGAGGGGCCACAATTCTCCACTCTGGCCGAATCCAAAATGTACCGCGAAAGCTGGGGCGCAGATGTGATCGGAATGACCAACATGCCCGAGGCCAAGCTCGCCCGCGAGGCCGAGTTGTGCTATGCCTCCGTCGCCATGATCACCGATTATGACAGTTGGCACCCCGATCACGGTGAGGTCGATGTTACACAAATCATTCAGACACTTATGGGCAACGCCGACAAGGGACGTGACCTTGTGAAACGCCTGCCCGCGCTGCTCACTCCCGAACGCGCGCCTTGCCCGCATGGCTGTGATCGCGCGTTGGAATTTGCCATTCTGACCCAGCCAGACAACCGCGATCCGGCCTTGATGATCAAACTGGACGCCGTGGCTGGCCGGATGCTTTGAGCGCCGCAGATGCACCAGACAAAACAGTCCTCATTTTGGGGGCTGACGGGTTTATTGGGCGTCACATCGCCTTTCATCTGCGCCGCGCTGGCTGGCATGTGATCGCCCATGCCCGCAACACGCGGGCGCTGTCTCATATGGGATTTGACACGCTACAGGCGGACCTGTGTGCCCCCGCGTGTCATGATCCCGCATTCTGGGCAAATCACATCAGTCCCGGCACCCACGTTGTGAACGCCGCCGGGTTGCTGACGGGATCTGATGCTGCATTTCGGGCAGTACATGTTGACGCGCCCCGCGCCGTCTATACGGCCGTCGGGGACAGCGCGCAGGGTGTCCTTATCTCGGCAGTCGGGATCGAGGCGGAGACCGCATTTGGACGGTGGCGGCGCGAAGGCGAAGCGATAACTCCACGTCATATCAGCATATTACGGCCCGGCCTTGTTCTGGTCGCGACCTCATACGGCGGCTCGTCCTTGGCACGTGCGCTTTCTGCATTACCGCTGTGCACGCCCGTGGTCGGGGATGGCACTCAACGCTTCAACCCCATTCATGCTGAAGATCTCGCAGCAATTGTCGCGCATTGCCTCACCCATCCCCCTCAAATGCAGCCACTGCTTGTGGGTGGCCCCGAGGACATCAGCCAAGCGGCGCTCTTGCAACTCTTGCGCCGATGGATGGGTGGTGCGCCTGTGCCCGTGCTGCGACTGCCCCTTGGGATCGCGCAGACGCTGGGCGCAGTCGGAGATCTGCTGCGGCTTGGTCCCATTTCGCGCACGTCCGTGACGCAATTGGTGCAGGGCGTGCACGCGCCTCTCGATAAGGGTCTGTCAGATGCACCTGCCGCGCGTGGTGTGAGCGACTTTGTCATGGCACATCCGGCAGGCACACAGGATCTGTGGCATGCGCGCCTTTACCTTCTGCGCCCCGTTGTGCGCCTGATCCTTGCGGCCATGTGGTTGATATCCGGCCTGATTGGGCTGTTCCTGCCTGCGTCATCCTTTCTGCCGCTGATCCCTGACAGCCCGCTGCCGGATGGTGTTCTGATCGCAATGGCACGTGGCGGAGGGGTGCTGGATCTTGGAATCGCCGTCGCTTTGTTGCGAGGTTGGCGACCGGCGCTGATCGGGTGGATGCAGATTGGGATCGTGGTGGGCTATACGGTCGCCTTCACCCTGATGGCACCCGTTCTGTGGCTTCTGCCTTTGGGTGGTTTGCTCAAGAACCTGCCGGTCATTGCCCTTATCGCCATGTGGATGGTGTTGGAGCGGGAGCGGTAATCATGGATCCCTATCTGCTGGCCAAATGGATGCACATCCTTAGTTCGACCGTCTTGTTTGGCACCGGCATTGGCACCGCGTTTCAGATGGTGTGGGCCATGCGCAGCCGGGATGCACGCGTGATCCATTCAACAGCGTCTGGCGTGGTGATTGCAGACTGGCTGTTCACCACGCCCGCCGGGATCATCCAACCGGCAACCGGGCTTTGGTTGATCTGGTTGCAGGGCCATGATCTGATGGCCACGTGGCTATTGGCGACCTATCTGCTTTATGCACTGGCGTTTTGCTGCTGGGTCCCGGTGGTGGTTTTGCAACTGCGTGTGCGCGACCTGACCCGCGATACTGACAGGATCGCACCTGAAGTGTTTCGCGCCTATCGCATTTGGTTCCTGTTGGGCTGGCCTGCATTTGCGGCCCTCATCGCTGTGTTCTGGCTCATGGTGAGCAAACCCTTCCTGTGAAGGCGTGTGGGCACTGTCCGCCCGGCTACGCCAGAGGCTCTGTTTGCTCGAACAACCGCTCCATCTGGTCGCGTTCCAACGCGCCAAGCACGGCGCGACGCCCCACTACAAGGCCCGGCGTGCCAATGATCCCGAGTGTCTTGGCTGCACGTGCAGAAGCCATTAGTCGCGCAGCAACCTCTGGGCCATTGAGATCGCGTTGAAACTGTGCACCGTCGAGGCCTGCCTGAGTGGCGATGGCAGCCATCCACGCGGGGCTTGGCCGAAATCCCGCAGCGCTCAACGCCGTGTAAAACAAGTCGTACCCCCCTTGCAGCGCAGCCGCTTCTGCGGATTTGGCCACCAGAACAGACCCCGGCCCCAACAACGGCAATTCATGCCAACTGATCGCAATGCGCGGTGTTGCGGATCGCAAGGCCAGACGCGAGATAAGCACCCGGCAATAAGGGCAAAAGAAATCCGAGAACACCGCGACCGGAACAGCCCCACTCAGGGCGTCACGGTGCACGACCTCCTCAAGCTCCGCGCTGCCCAGAGGGGCCGAGCCGTCCGATAATCCAATTGTCATCAGGTCCGCGCCCGATGCACTGGACACGGAACCGATTTGCCCAAAATGCCATCCCGGCGCGTCCTTGATCGCACGAAAGGTCAGTTCAGGTTTGCGCACGCCAAAAACCTGCCACCCCGCCGCCAAGGCGACCAGACCGCCACCAACAATCAGATCCCGTCGCTTCACGTGGCCAATCTCCTTGCGTTCACCGCCCGCATCCGATCACATGACCCGAGATAAGACACGGAGCCACATGATGCCAGCGACCAAAACCGTGCGGGACTATATCCGCACCATTGTCGATTTCCCGCACGAAGGGATCATGTTCCGCGACGTGACAACGCTGTTTGCGGATCCGCGCGGGTTCCGTATGGCCGTCGATCAGATGTTGCACCCCTATGCAGGCATGGAGATCGACAAGGTTGTCGGGCTCGAAGCACGCGGGTTTATTCTGGGCGGTGCCATTGCACACCAGCTGTCTGTCGGTTTTGTCCCGATCCGGAAAAAGGGCAAACTGCCGGGCGCAACCATCAGCGAAGCCTACACTCTCGAATACGGAGAGGCGGTGGTCGAAGTCCATGACGATGCCATCACCGCTGGCGAGAAGATTCTTGTCGTTGACGATTTGCTGGCCACTGGCGGCACGGCTGAGGCGGGAATCAAGTTGGTAGAGCGATTGGGCGGCGAGATCGTGTCCTGCGCCTTTGTGATCGACTTGCCCGATTTGGGCGGACGAGCACGTCTGGAAAAAATGGGTATGGACGTCACAGCCCTGTGCACGTTCGAAGGCGCTTAGAACACCGTCCCAACGCCGTGCCGCTTTAAGCCCTGTATAGCCGCAAACGCGACCTCAAATGGTGGCGCGCAGCACGGCACCCGGGTTCATGATCCCCAGCGGATCAAGGGCCGCCTTGATGGCGCGCATGGCACTCAACTTTGCAGGGTCACCGTATTTTTCCAGATCACCGACCTTGAGCCGCCCTACCCCGTGTTCTGCACTGACGGACCCGCCCATTTCGTGCACCAGATCATGCACCACACGTTTTATCTCGTCGCGCTCGTGATTGTGGTCAGCCCGTGACTTACCCGGCATCGGGAAGACGTTGTAATGCAGATTCCCGTCGCCGACATGCCCAAAGCAATTGATACGGAACTCACCCAGCCGTGCGATCCGTGCATTGCCTTCCGTGATAAATCCCGCCAGCGCCCCCAACGGCACCGAAATGTCATGCGAACTGACGGAGCCGATCCGCCGGTTGGCCTCAGGTATTGTCTCTCGGATCGCCCAGAAATCTGCACGCTGCGTCTCGCTTTGGGCGATCATGCCATCGGACACCAGACCTGAGTCGGACGCCGCAGCAAAGAGGCTTGCCAAGACATCCGTTGGCTCTTGTCCGCCGGAAAGACCCAGTTCAACCAGAACGCACCACTCCGGTGTCGCGTTCCAAGGGTTGCGCACTTCGGGGAGGGTTTCGGCCAAAAAGTCGAAACCCTGCCGATGCATCAGCTCAAAGGCGCTGACCCCCTCACCAACATGTTCGCGAGCCAGCGACAGCAGCAACAGGGCCGCATCGGGCGAGGCCACCTGAAACAGAGCGGTTCCGATTTGCGAGGGCTGCGCAAACAGCTTGAGAGACGCCGCAGTGATCACACCAAGCGTGCCTTCGGCTCCAATCAGAAGATGGCGCAGGTCATAGCCTGTGTTGTCTTTGCGTAGGCGGCTCAGGCCGTTGAAAATCTCACCCGTAGGCAGCACCGCTTCGATCCCCAGACACAGATCCCGCGCGTTCCCATAGCGTAGCACGCCAGTACCGCCAGCATTTGTGCTGAGGTTCCCACCGATGCGCGCAGATCCTTCAGCCGCCAACGACAATGGAAACAAACGCCCGGCCTCTGAGGCCGCCGCCTGAACATCAGCAAGGATGACCCCCGCCTCGGCCACCAATACGTTTTCCTCAGGGTAGACCGCCCGGATCGCGGACATCTTTTCCAGCGACAGGATCAAGGGTGCCGGGCCGTCCTCTGCCACTTGCCCCCCAACAAGCCCGGTGCCGCCGCCATAGGGGACAACAGGAATGCGGGCTGCACTTGCTGCACGGATCAGCGCCGCCACTTCCTGAGTTGACTGGGGTCGCGCCAAAAGCCCGGCGTGCCCTGCATAGCGGCCTCGCGGTTCCTCGAGATGCGTGGCTTGCGCTTGTGAAAACCGATCTTCGGGCAAAACACCGCGCAGCGTATTCGCAACTGTTTCCGTCAATGAATTCAACATGATAAATTCTCCCCAAGATGTCGCGACAATGCCATCGAAATTGATCCGAACACAACGCGATTTCGGGGCAGACAGTTGACTTTACTCGGCGGGTTCAGACAACCACTGAGGGCGCAAGACCATGATTGTGGGGCGCGAGGGCAAACGATCCAGCGACACGTCCAATACCGGCCCACCAACGTCAACCACCTGAAACTGCTCGCGCATGCCCTCCAGAAAGATATCCAGCGTGTAATCCCCAAACCAATGCATCGGGATCACGATGGATGACCGCAGGCGCGATACGATCCGCATCATGGTTGGCAAATCCACGGTCATGCCACCATCAACAGCCGCCATCACCACATCAAGACGCCCGATCGCTGCATATTGTTCGGCGTTGGGTTCATGATGAAGATGCCCAAGGTGCCCAATGCACAGACCGGCCACTTCAAAGACAAAGATCGAATTGCCGTTGGTCTCTACTCCGGAAAATTGCGATCGAATGTCGGTTGAGACATTGCGCACCAGCACTTCTCCCAAGTCGAGATAGTGATCAATGCCCGCTCCAAACTCGCCCCAACCGGGCAAGACATTCGGAATGGCCGGATCGGGAAACGCAGTCCAGTGGGTTTCATGGGCGTGGTTCATGGTGACCACATCGGGGATCATCGGGACGTTGCCGACAAATCCGGTAAAGTCCGTCACCATATTCAACCCGCCGGGGGTGCGGATCAGAAACGACGCATGCGCGATGTAGTGAATGCGCACCGTTTCGGGAGGCAGGTCCGCGTCATAGCTGGCGCGGTGGATATAGGTCGCCCCGTCAATGTCGTTCGCCAATGCGATACAGTGGCTCGGTGTCCGGGTTTCGGTTTGGGCCGCCAAAGGGGCTGCCAACACAAGTGCAAGGCATAGGATCAAAAAGCGCATGTCGTAACGATAGAGCCGGATGGCGCTTTTGCAAAATATCTTGGCAACTTCCTTGCCGAGCGCATTTACCCAGCGTCGGTCTTTCCTCGGCGATCCATACGCAAGGCTGCGTATAAAACGTGGGTTCTCCAGCGTCCGTCGATCTGAAGATAGCTTTGGGCAACGCCTTCGTATTTGAACCCACAGGTCTCCAACAAACCGCGCGATGCCGCATTTTCAGGCAGGCAGGCTGCTTCGATCCGGCTCAGATCCAGTCGGGTGAAGGCATAGTGCACCACGGAAAGAATCGCCTCGCGCATGTAACCTTGGCGCGCATGTACCGCGCCCGTCCAGTATCCCAGGGTACCTGCCTGTGCAGGGCCACGCCGGATGTTGTCCAATGTGATCGCCCCCAACAGAGCGTCATCCGTCCGGCGAAACAGGAACAACGGCACCGCCGTGCCCGCCGCGACGGACCTTTGCGCCCAATAGACGCGGTTTGTGAACGCCTTGCGGGTGAGGTGATCATTGGCCCAGCTCGGCTCCCATGGCACGAGATGTTCGGCGCTTGTCGCGCGCAGACTGGCCCACGTCCGAAAGTCGGAATGCGTCGGCGGGCGCAGTGTCATCCGCTCCGTCTCGATCCGCAATTTCCGTTTGGCAAGCAGCATCAGGCGGCGCGCTGCTCCTTGAGCTTGAGCAGGCTGGGCGCACCCGTGACCGGACCATAAAGTGCCAAGGCCATCGGCGCAGAGACGGCCATCGTTTCAGCAAAGCCGCGCACATTTTGAGCCGTGACTGCATCAATCCGTTCGACCGTTTCGTCAAGCGTCGGCACCCGGTCCCAGATTTGCACAAGACGCGCAAGGCGCTCGGCCCGGTTGGACGGGCTTTCGAGCCCCATGAGCAGCCCTGCCTTCATCTGAGCACGCGCGCGCTCGACCTCAGCCAAGGATAGATCGCCTGCGGCCCGTTTCATCTCGTCCACGGTCAGACGCGCGAGATCCGAGATCTGGTCAGCAGATGTCCCGGCATAAATCGTCGTCATGCCAGTATCCGCATAGGCCCCTGCTTGGGCAAAGATCGAGTAGCACAGCCCGCGGTTTTCGCGGATTTCCTGAAACAGCCGACTCGACATGCCGCCGCCAAGGGCCGACGCATAGATCTGTGCGATGTAAATGTCGTCGTCACGGTAGCCGGGAGATTCAAAAGCGAGGGCAAAATGCGCCTGTTCCAGCGATTTTTCCTGCCGCACCTCGCCACCCTGAAAGCGAGCGACATCGACCACCGGCACGGGGCGCGGGGTCAGGTGGCCAAACAGCTTTTCCGCCAACAGGACAATGGCATCGTGATCCACAGCCCCTGCCGCCGACAGGATCATCTGATCCGGACCGTAGTGCTGCGCCACAAAACGGGCCAGATCATCCCGCCCAAAGGCAGACACCCGTTCTGACGGGCCCAAGATCGTACGGCCAAGGGGCTGTTCCGGGTAGGCCTGCTCTTGCAACCAGTCAAAAATGACATCGTCAGGCGTATCAAGCGCCTGCCCGATCTCTTGCAGGATAACGCCGCGCTCGGTTTCGATCTCGGAGAGATCAAATGTGGGGTTCAGCAGGATGTCGGCAATCACATCCATTGCCAAGGGCACATCGTTTTCAAGAACCCGCGCGTAGTATGCAGTCACTTCGCGGCTGGTATAGGCATTGATGTAGCCGCCAACGTCCTCAATGGCCTCTGCAATCTGCAAGGCGCTGCGGCGGTCCGTTCCTTTGAAGGCCATGTGTTCAAGGAAATGGGCAATGCCATTCTGCTCAGGCGCTTCATGACGGGCCCCTGCCCCGACCCAGATGCCGATGGAGGCCGAAGCCAACCCCGGCATATGCTCGGTGACGATACGAAATCCGTTACTCAGACGATGTGTTTGCGTGCTCAATGGGTGCTCACTTGGCGCGGTGGTCGATGATGTGGGCCTTGAGAGCCTCAAGATCATTGGGCACCCGTGACAGCCGTTCTGGCCGTTCATACAGGTCCGCCATGCGCGGGGGAAGGGGGGGACGTACGCCCGTTGCGGCCTCGACCGCATCAGGGAATTTGGCGGGGTGCGCTGTGGCGAGGGTCACCATGGGTGTGCCCCTGACACGCTGCGCTTCAGCAACATGGACCCCGACGGCAGAGTGCGGGCACAGCAACTCGGTGGTCTCTTTCAGTGTCTTGGCGATCTGCGCGCTTGTTTCATCTTCTGACACGCGCCCGGAGGTAAAGTGCTCCTCCAACGCTTCCATCGCGCCTTGGCTGACGTCAAATCCGCCCTCTTTCAGTTCATCCATCAACTGCGCAACAGCGTTGCCATCCCGGTCATAGGCATCAAACAGGGCGCGTTCAAAGTTGGAGCTGACCTGAATATCCATCGACGGGCTGATGGAGGGGATCGTGTCCCCTTTGTGATAGCCCTGCCCGCTCAGACAGCGATGCAAAATGTCGTTCTGGTTTGTGGCAACAACCAACCGGTCTATGGGCAGTCCCATACGTTTGGCGATGTAGCCTGCAAAGATGTCACCGAAATTGCCAGTCGGGACGGTAAAGCTGACTTTACGTTGCGGAGCCCCCAGCGACACAGCCGAAGAGAAATAATAGACGACCTGCGCCAACACGCGCGCCCAGTTGATCGAGTTCACTCCGGCCAACCCGACCCCATCCCGGAATTCGAAGTCGTTGAACATGTCTTTGAGACGCGCCTGACAATCATCAAAATCACCATCCAGCGCCAATGCGTGCACATTATCCTCAACCGGTGTGGTCATTTGGCGGCGTTGTACCTCGCTGACGCGGCCATGGGGATAGAGGATGAACACGTCCACATTGCTCAAGCCCCGAAAGGCCTCGATCGCGGCGGACCCCGTGTCGCCGGACGTCGCGCCGACAATCGTGACACGTTGATTGCGCCGTTTCAGGGCCGTCTGGAACAGCTGCCCGATCAACTGCATCGCAAAATCCTTGAACGCGAGCGTCGGGCCGTGGAACAGCTCAAGCAGAAAATGCCCGTTGTCGAGCTGCACCATGGGTGCACGGGCCGCATGGCCGAACCCCGCATAGGCACGCGCGATACAGTCGCGGAACTCCGTGTCTGAAAACGTATCGCCCACAAAGGGGCGCATGACGGCATAGGCGATGTCTTCGTAGCTTTGACCGTCCATGGCCGCGATTTGCGCGTGATCAAGCTGTGGAATGGTTTCGGGCACATAAAGCCCACCATCGCGGGCCAGCCCCGTGAGCATCGTGTCTTCGAATGTCAGAACGGGCGCTGCGCCCCGGGTCGATATATACCGCATCAGCCTTTGTCTCTCTCAAGCTGTGGCGCGGCCTGTGCGCCGCAGGAAATATGCCGTCATGGCGGCCCAGATCAAGGCCAGCGAAAACCATGTGATGGCGTATTGCAGGTGATCGTTGGGAATACCAGCGGTGTCTACGGGCCAGGGCGTCACGCCAAGGTCAATTTCCGCCCTTTCGCGCAAAACCACCAACACTGGCTGTGTGTCCAGCGCTTGCGCCATGGCGGGCACGTCGCGTGCGAACCATATGTTTTTGTCCAGATCAGGTGGTGGTGTGAACCCGTCCGCTTCGATTGGCGCATCCAGATTGCCGATCAGCGTCAGGCGCGCCGATGGTGCATCCTGCACGGGGCTTCCATCTCTGAGCCAGCCGGTATCGACCAATATGCGCCCATGCTCTTCGGTCTGGAACGGGCGGATGATGCGGTAGACCGCACCGGTGGATTTGCGAGACGCCAGCACGTTCAAATGTGCATTTGCGTCGTCAAAGGTGCCGGTGATCTCGACCGGGGCGTAGCGGCGAAAGCTGGGTTCAAGTGCGCTGCGCAGATCCACCGGCTCCGCGGAAATCTGCGCTTCGATCCCGGCCAGCATGTCCTGTTTCCACGCCAGTCTCTGAACCTGCCAAATGCCAAGCCACAGGAGCGTTCCCACGCCGGCAATCCCAACGATCAATCCAAACCAAAGCCGCATGATGCGCCCTCTTACCCTTGCTCAACGAAAAAGGCGCGCGGGGGTCCGCGCGCCTTTCAATTCTTGAGTGTCGCGCTGCGTCAGTGCGCGCCCGGCATCTGGGCGACACCCCAGATGTAGACAGCAAAGAACAGGAACAGCCAGACAACGTCCACGAAGTGCCAGTACCAAGCCGCAGCCTCGAAACCGATGTGCCGTTCGGCGGTGAAATGCCCTTTCATCGCGCGCAACAGACACACAAACAGGAAGATCGTACCGATGATCACATGCAGACCGTGGAAGCCCGTTGCCATGAAGAAGTTCGAGAAGAACTTGTCCTGACCGAATTCCCAGCCCTTGTAGAGCAGATACGAATACTCATAGCCCTGCAGGATTGTAAAAAAGAGACCCAGCACCACAGAGATCGCCAGACCGTTCACCACATCCTTGCGCGCCCCGCCATGCACAAGCGCGTGGTGCGCCCATGTGACGGCACACCCTGACAGCAACAGGATCAGCGTGTTGATCAGCGGCAGGTGGAAGGCGTCCACGTGATAGATTTCCGGCTGGATGTACTCGGTGCCGAAGTACTCGCTCATCGGGTACATAGCGTGTTTGAAGAACGACCAGAACCAGGCGGCAAAGAACATGACCTCGGACATGATGAACAGGATAAAGCCGTAGCGCAGGCCGATCCGCACAACCGGGGTGTGATCGCCGATATGCGATTCACCGACGATGTCGGCCCACCAGCCAAACATGACATAGAGAACGCCGACAAAGCCCATCAGGAACAGCCAGGGGCCGCTCAGTTCAATGGACTTGAAGAAAATCGTCATGCCGCCAGACATCCAGGCCACCGCGCCAAACAGCATGGTAAAGCCCGCAAGCGCGCCTAACAGCGGCCAGGTGGATGGCGCCAGAATGTGATAGTCGTGGTCTTTTGCGTGGGCCATGGAAGCGTCCCTTAGTTCAGGTTGTTCTCTGTGTCCGTCTCGAGGGCTGCAAAGCCTTCGGGCAGGTCGATTTGGTAAAACGTATAGCTGAGTGTGATCGTATGCACGTATTTTGCGTCCCGGTCCGTCACGATTTCCGGGTCGACATAGAAGGTGACCGGCATCTGGACGCGTTCGCCCGGTGCGAGCACCTGTTCTTCAAAACAAAAGCAGTCGATCTTGGAGAAGAAGCCGCCAGCCTCATACGGGGCGACATTGTAGCTGGCTGAGCCCGCAACCGGTTTGTCTGTCGGGTTGTAGGCCTCGTAAAACGCAAGGCCCGTCTCGCCGATCCGCAATTCCATTTCGCGCACAGTTGGGGTGAACTCCCACGGCATGGAGCGTTCCAGCGATGCATCAAAGCGGATTTTGATGGTCTGATCCAAAATGTCATCGCTGGCGACTTCGCTGACGCCCGTGGTGCCGCCGAAACCTGTTACGCGACAAAACCAGTCGTAAAACGGGACGGAGGCCCAGGCGAGGCCACCCATCAGAACGACAACGCCAACGGTCTGGGCAACAGTTTTTTGCGGTCCGGAGAGATTGCGCATCACTGTCCCTCCTCGATCCGAGGCAATTCGAAATCGCCGCTTGTGACCTTGGCCACAGTCAGCGCCAGAACCAGTACAACAAAGGCACCAAGCATCAGGCCCACACCGACATTGCGGCCCTTGCGACGGCGGTGAAGCTCGTGTTCTGCGCGCAGGCTCATGTCCACACGCCCCACGCTGCGGGCAGGATCGCTTCGATCAAAATCGCGCCGAAATGCAGGAACAGATACCAAAGTGACAGCCGGAAAAACGACTTCTCGACTTTGTATTCGTCGGCCTCAGCCTGTGCCTCATCGCGGCGCCAGATGTCGTAGGCACCCTTGAGGAACAGCGCATTCAGGATCACAGCTGCCGTCAGGTATACTGGGCCACCGATGGCCGTGAATGCTGTTCCGACAGCCAAGGCAACCAGAAGAATGGTATAGACCAGAATATGCATGCGCGTAGATTTACGCCCGTGCGTGACCGTCAGCATCGGCACGCCCGCATCGTCGTAGTCAGATTTCATGAACAGCGCCAAAGCCCAGAAGTGGGGCGGCGTCCACATAAAGATCAGGGCAAACATCAGCCACGCCTCAACAGACATGGACCCAGTCGCGATCACCCAGCCTATGACGGGTGGAAATGCACCAGCAGCGCCGCCGATCACGATGTTCTGGGGCGTCGAACGCTTCAGCCACATCGAATAGATGACGACGTAAAAGAAGATGGTGAACGCCAGCAACGCAGCAGCAAGAAGATTTGCGCTCAGCGCCAGCATCATCACGGACAGGCCCGACAGAGCAAAGCCAATTGTCTTGGCCTCGTCCGGTGTGACCTTGCCTGCGGGAATGGGACGTTTCGCGGTGCGTTTCATCACCCCGTCAATGTCAGCGTCCCACCACATGTTGAGCGCTCCGGACGCCCCTGCCCCAATCGCCACAAAAAGGATGGACGCAAAAGCAATCACAGGATTGACCGCAACGGGCGCTGCCAACAGGCCAACAAGCGCAGTGAACACGACCAGTTGCATCACGCGCGGCTTCATCAGAGCAAAGTAATCGCCCAGTGATGCCTCACCTTCGATGGGTTTGTCCTGATAGCTGATGTCGGTCATCTGGGTCCTATCACTTCAAGCGGTGAGAAAGGCGCGATTGCCAGCGCCTTTTCAGTGCTCAGTTCGATGCCACGGTCAAAGGTTGCGCAGTACCTGCAAATTCCTGTTTTGCCTCTGCAAGCCATGCAGCATAAGCCTCTTCGCTCACAACCTTCACTGTGATCGGCATGTAAGCGTGGGCGATTCCGCAAAGCTCAGAGCACTGACCGAAATATACGCCCTCTTTTTCCGCTTCGAACCACAGTTCGGCCAAGCGCCCGGGAACAGCGTCCTGCTTCACACCAAAGGCTGGGATGGTCCATGCGTGAATTACATCTGCGCCAGTCACCTGAACAACAACGGTTTTGTTGACAGGAACAACTACTGCGTTGTCGGTGGCCAGCAGGAACTCCTCACGGCTGTAGCCTGCATCGACAAGCTGCTGCTCTGTCTCTGGAGTAAGTGAATTGTCACCACCCGTCGCAGGAGCGCCAATCATGTAGGAATCAAATGCGAAACCTTCGTCGACGTACTCGTAACCCCAAAACCACTGATATCCGGTGGCCTTGATGGTGACGTCAGCTTCGGGAATTTCCTGCTGGTGGAACAAGGTCGGCAGCGAAAACGCACCAATGAACACCAGAATCACAATCGGAATGACTGTCCATGCAATTTCAACCGGCGTGTGGTGCGTAAAGGTGGCCGGAACCGGGTTGCGCTTGCGGTTGTAACGGATAACGACCCACGCCATCAGGGCCGTCACAAAAAGGGTGATGACAGTGATGATGATCAGCATCATCCAGTCGAGGAACTGCAGTCGACGCGCAATTTCTGTTGCGGCAGGTTGAAAACCCATCTTTCCATCGATTGGCTTGCCAATGATTTCAAGACCGTCTTGGGCCCATGCGGGAAGGGCACCGAAAATGCCAAAGGCACCCGCCATCGAGAGAAGCTTTTTCATCTGGTCGTCCTGATCTAGATGTATCGCACTGTTGGTCAGGGTCCGCATTCATCGGCGCCCCGTTGTATTGAGCATGGTTACAATCATATCTTTAGCCCAAGATAAAGACGTTGTAGGCGCGTCAAACGGACGCTTCACGCGTTTCTTGCCTGCGCCTCGCACCAAAAGGATGCCCCGATGACCGACACGCCCTTTGCTCCCCTAGACACCGAAATCGACCGCGACTGCGCGTTGGACATTCTGCGGGCGGCCACAAATGGCGCGGATGACGGTGAGTTGTTCTTGGAACGCCGCCGATCCGAAGCTTTGGTGTTTGACGATGGCCGCCTCAAGACAGCCAGTTATGACGCAGCGCAAGGGTTTGGGCTGCGTGCCGTGCGCGGCGAGGTTGCGGGATACGCCCATTCTACTGAGATCTCCGAAGCCGCTTTGCGGCGCGCCAGCGAAACGGCCCGTTTGGCCGTTGGCGATGGTGGTGGTAGTCTGGCCGATGCGCCACAGGCCACGAACCGAACGCTTTACACGGCCGAAGATCCAATCGCCGGCGCGTCCTTTCCCGTAAAGATCGACACGTTGAAAGAGGTCGATGCCTTTCTGCGCGATCTCGATTCGCGGGTGGTTCAGGTGTCCGCGTCCCTTGCCGCCTCGTTGCAGGAGATTGAAATTCTGCGCCCGGAGGGCCTGTCGGTACGCGATGCACGCCCGATGACCCGCCTCAACATCTCAGTCATCGTTGAACAGGCCGGACGCCGTGAAAGCGGGAGTGCAGGTGGTGGTGGGCGCATTGGTCTGGACGGTCTGATCGAACGGTCGGACTGGGAAGCCAAGGCCCGCGAGGCGCTGCGCGTCGCTCTGGTGAACCTCGACGCCGTACCCGCCCCTGCCGGTGTCATGGACGTTGTTCTGGGGCCGGGATGGCCCGGCATTCTTTTGCACGAAGCGATTGGTCATGGTCTGGAAGGCGATTTTAACCGGAAGGGAAGTTCTGCCTTTGCGGGCCTGATGGGCCAGCGCATCGCGGCGCCAGGCGTGACCGTTCTGGACGATGGGACGATTCCGGATCGGCGTGGTTCAATCACCGTCGACGACGAGGGTACTCCATCCGGTAAGAACATCCTGATCGAAGACGGGGTGCTTGTAGGCTACATGCAGGACCGACAGAACGCACGTCTTATGGGCGTTGCGGCCACAGGCAACGGACGCCGCCAGAGTTATGCACATGCTCCCATGCCACGGATGACCAACACATACATGCTGGGCGGAGACGCAGCGCCGGAGGACATCGTTGCGGATCTCAAGGACGGGATCTACGCCGTTGGGTTCGGCGGCGGGCAAGTGGATATCACCAACGGCAAGTTCGTGTTTTCCTGCACCGAGGCCTATCGCGTCCAAAACGGCAAAGTTGGCGCTCCGGTCAAAGGGGCCACGCTGATTGGCGACGGAGCGACAGCCCTCAAGCACATTCAGGCCATCGGCAACGATATGGCCCTCGACCCCGGCATGGGCAATTGTGGCAAAGCCGGACAGTGGGTTCCGGTTGGAGTTGGACAGCCTACACTGATGATCGGCGGACTGACTGTCGGTGGCTCTGCCGCGTAGGTCGTACCGATTCTCGTAAAAATTGGTTCAATTTTGGTGGCAAGCCTTCCGGCCTCGCTATTTCTGGGGAAGCCCGCCGCGAGGGTCTGATCAGCCTGCTCTTCGTTCGAACTGAAACGGATCAATTTTTTTGAACGAAAACAACCAAGGCGTGCGTTTAATCGAATTGGATCGCGTCTGTTCACGCGTTGTTAACCTTGGGGACTCTAAATAGATTTCAGCAACAGACGGAGCTGCGGATGACTGTTAGGGATACCCATCCTTCTTCCACTCACCCCCCACTCCCACCCACCTCGGAAGACGACCAGTTCATGCGTCTCCGTTTGTTGCGCTCTCGCCGGGTCGGCATTTCGACGTTTCAACGTTTGCTGATTGAACACGGTACCGCGCAAAATGCGCTGGCCGCGCTACCTGAGGTAGCGCGCGCCGCCGGTGTTCAGAGATACGAGATCTGCCCGGAAGGTGTCATTCACGCAGAACTTAAAGCAGGCCGTGCCGCAGGTGCACGTCTGGTCGCCCAAGGCAGCCCTGATTATCCCGAGGCACTTCAGGATTTGCGCGACGCGCCGCCGTTCCTGTGGGTTCTTGGTGACGTCACCAAATTGCAAAAGCCGATGATTGCGCTTGTGGGCGCGCGCAACGCCTCATCTCTTGGGACGCGCATGGCGCGAGCGTTGGCGCGTGATCTGGGCGCAGCAGGATATGTGGTTGTATCCGGATTGGCGCGCGGCGTCGACGCAGCCGCACACTTGGCAGCACTTGAAACCGGCACGGTTGCTGTTCAGGCAGGAGGCGTTGATACGATTTATCCCGCTGAAAATGCCCAATTGGCGCAAGACATCGCGGCGCATGGCGCACGGATCAGTGAACAGCCGATGGGGCTGAATCCGATTGCGCGCCACTTTCCGGCGCGCAATCGGATCATCTCTGGCCTTGCCAAGGCGACCGTCGTCGTCGAAGCAGCGGCAAAATCCGGCAGCCTCATCACAGCACGCGACGCATTGGATTTGGGGCGCGATGTTCTTGCAGTGCCCGGTCATCCGATGGATGCGCGCGCTTCGGGTTGCAATATGTTGATCCGCGATGGTGCAACGCTTGTGCGTGACGCTTCGGATGTCATCGAAACACTCGCGCCACTTGCGCAACACACACAGGCCGATTTGCCGCTGGCCGTGCCGGAAAAACCACCCAAGGATCGCCGTTCGTTGCAAGACACGGCCACCCTGCACCAACAGATCCTCGCCCGCCTTGGCCCCTCGCCTGTGGCAGAGGATCAGTTGATCCGCGATCTCGCACGGGCCCCTGAGACCGTCGCTCCCGCACTGCTCGAACTGGAGCTTGATGGCTGCATTGATCGTGCCCCCGGAGGTCTGCTTACCCGCACCGCCTGAGCGCCCTTGTGTCGGCCTTGGTTGACATTCAGGGCTTGCACACCACATCTAGCGCGGCCATAGAACCGCCAAGTTCCTGTACCGAGGTGTCTCGAATAAATGCCAGTCGTCGTTGTCGAATCCCCAGCTAAAGCCAAGACAATCAACAAATATTTGGGGGACGATTACACCGTTTTGGCCAGCTACGGCCATGTGCGTGACCTGCCGCCAAAAGACGGCTCGGTAGACACCGAGAACGATTTCGACATGCTTTGGGAGGTCGCAAGCGACAGTAAAAAGCACGTCAAGGCCATCGCGGACGCGTTGAAAAATGACAACGCGCTGATTCTTGCGACTGACCCGGATCGCGAAGGCGAGGCAATCAGCTGGCACCTTCAGGAAACGCTGACCAAGCGCAAATCCATCAAGAAAGACACCCCCGTCAGTCGCGTCACATTCAACGCCATCACCAAGGCCGCCGTGGATGAGGCCATGGCGAATGCGCGCCAGGTCGACATGCCGTTGGTCGAAGCCTATCTGGCACGCCGCGCGTTGGATTATCTTGTGGGTTTCAACCTGTCGCCTGTTCTGTGGCGAAAGCTGCCCGGCGCAAAGTCGGCAGGACGGGTCCAATCGGTCTGTCTGCGCATCCTGACCGAACGCGAGATGGAGATCGAAGCTTTCCGCAATCGTGAATACTGGTCGGTAAAGGCGATTCTCGCCTCCCCACGTGGTCAGGAATACGAGGCACGCCTGACGTCTCTTGCGGGCAAGAAACTTGATAAATACGACCTCGAAAACCAAACGCAGGCGGAAATGGCCGAACAGGCCATCACAAGTCGCGATCTTAAAATTCAGTCGGTTGAGGCAAAACCGGCCTCCCGCAATCCGTCTGCACCGTTCATGACGTCGACCCTGCAACAAGAGGCCAGCCGGAAATTTGGAATGGGCGCGCGCCAAACCATGTCGAGCGCGCAACGTCTCTATGAGGCGGGATACATTACTTATATGCGAACGGACGGGATCGACATGGCGCCCGAGGCCGTGAACATGGCCCGCGATGCGATCAAGGATCGCTATGGCGTAGACTATGTCCCTGACAAACCGCGCGTCTATAAAAACAAGGCCAAGAACGCCCAAGAGGCGCATGAGTGCATCCGTCCGACGGACATGGCCAGCGATGCCGCCTCTCTGAAAATCACCGATGACGATCAGCGCAAACTCTATGATCTGATCTGGAAGCGGACCCTGGCCTGCCAGATGGAAGGCGCACGGCTTGAACGGACCACGGTCGATATCGGCAGCGATGACGGTCAGGTTGAATTGCGCGCAACCGGTCAGGTGATCTTGTTCGACGGCTTTTTGCGAGTCTACGAAGAGGGCCGTGACGATGTTGTCGTGGACGATGAAGACAAACGCCTGCCCCAACTGAGCGAGGGCGAGAAAGCGGACAAACGCTCCGTCACGCCCGAGCAGCATTTCACGCAACCCCCACCGCGCTACACCGAAGCGACACTGGTCAAACGTATGGAGGAGCTGGGGATCGGCCGCCCTTCGACCTATGCCAGCATCGTTACGACCATTCAGGACCGCGGCTATGTGCGCAAAGATCGCAACCGGCTGATTCCGGAGGACAAGGGCCGCCTTGTGATTGCCTTCCTCGAAAACTACTTTCGCCGCTACGTGGGATATGACTTTACCGCCAGCCTCGAAGAGGAACTGGACGACGTCAGTGCAGGTGATCGCAACTACAAGGATGTGCTTGGTAAATTCTGGTCAGACTTCAGCGCGGCCATTGCAGAGACGTCCGAACTGCGCATCACAGACGTATTGGAAAAGATCAACGAGGTTCTGGAACCACATCTGTTCCCCGCAAACGAAGAGGGTACGGATCCCCGTCTGTGTCCCAACTGCGGTGCTGGTCGTCTGTCGATGCGCACCGCCCGGTCGGGTGGCGCGTTCATTGGCTGTTCGAACTACCCGGAATGCCGCTACACACGCGCCTTTGGCCCTCCCGGCACCGAAGACGACAGTGGCATCCCGCCCGAGGGCAAACTGCTGGGCGAAGATGGCGACGACAAGATCTATGCCTTCAAAGGGCGTTTTGGCCCCTACGTGCAGCGCGGCGAAGTCACAGACGACAACAAGAAACCGCCCCGCCAGTCGATCCCCAAGGAATGGCCTCCCACCGAGGTTGATCTGGAACAGGCATTGCGGCTTTTGTCGTTGCCCCGCCAGATCGGACCCCACCCCGAGGACGGAATTATGGTGTGGGCCAATATTGGTCGGTATGGGCCTTACATCAAACATGCCGAATCCACATCTGATCGCGGCGGCACCAATGCCAATCTCGAAGGACTGGAAGAAGTTTTTACCGTCGGGATGAACCGCGCGGTGCAATTGCTGGCTGAAAAAGTGGCCAGCCGTGGTGGGCGTGGCGCTGCTGCCAAGCCGTTGCACGAATTGGGCGAACATCCTGATGAGGGTGGTCCGGTCAACGTGATGAAGGGCAAATACGGGCCTTACGTCAAATGGGGCAAGGTCAATGCCACCATCCCAAAAGGGACCGAGCCAGAGAACGTCACTATGGAAATGGCGGTACAGCTGATTTCAGACAAAGCGCCCGCTAAAAAGAAGCCAGCCAAGAAAAAGGCAGCGGCCAAGAAAAAACCAGCCGCGAAAAAGAAGACCGCAGCATCGAAATCATCCTGAGGGATGCTGATCCTCAAGCGCTGCAACGTGGACTGCGACCTGACCTAACAGTTTTAGCAAATCACTCTGTTCGCCCTCCTCTAGGGCGGACAAGAACAGGCGCATGTTCTGCAAGTCTTGCGCGTGGATGGCTTGCGCTATGCGTGCGCCCTCTTCCGTCAAGGTCAAATCAAAGGCACGGCGGTCTTTCTGACTTTGCGCGCGTTGTACCAGCCCTTTCTTTATCAATCGGGCGATGACGCTGCTTGCCGTTGTAGGAACTATGCCAAGTGCATCGGCAAGCTCAGAGGCGCGCACGCTGGCATGTTCGCGCAACAGCCCGAGTGTGTGGAAATCCAAGGCATTGAACTTGATCACATGTTGATGTTCGGGAGAGGTCCGCTCGCTGACCAACATCACACGCATCAAGACGTGAACGAACTTCAGCAACTGAACATCATTGGACATGCAGGTTTTTTGACCAAAGGCCCTTGAAGTGGCAAGGGTCAAACCCACTTACTACGATACTCGTATAATTTAGTACGAAAAACGTATCAAAGGAGTCTCCATCATGTCACTGCCCTCCACCCTGACCGCTTTTGTCGTTTGCACATCCGTTTCAACATCCGCGTTGGCCGGAGGGTTGTCACATTCCGCCGCGCCCAGTGTTTCATACGTTCAAGAAGCGTCTGACATCGCGGCGCCCCCTGCTTTGGCAAATACGAGTACCTACCTGACAAACACCGAAACTGCGTCTTTCCCCGGCACGTTGGAAGACTTTCGCGCCTTTGTAATGCAGAACCCCATTACTGACTTTGTCGTTGCGACAGACGCTATTCCGGAAATTGAGAATATCACCTATCTGTCTGGCAACTGGCCCGATGTAGGCGCCGTGCGACGCGTTGATCTTGCCGGCGGGCATCACGTGCACGAACGCGTGCTGGCCAACACACCGACCCGCTTTGCCTATCAAATTTGGGATATCACCGCCCCATCGGGCCGTGTCGTGGACCATATCATGGGCGAATTTCAGTACTCCGAGGCCGATGGACAGGTCAACGTCGTCTGGAATTACAACATCAAACCGTCCATTTTCCTCGCCCGCCCAGCCATTCGGCGATATTTGGCCAATGACTTTGCTCCGTTCATGCAGGCCGGGTTGACCGGCCTTGTCGAGGCCTATCAACAATAATCTGATCTGGCCCCGCGCAGGGGCCATTTCAACATTCTTTGTTTGCATTCGAGAAAGCGCATTATGTCGCCCAAACCAATGCCTTGCGTTGACTTTGCACCCCCTTGGCGTCACTATTTTGACAGAACCACACCCGGGTGCGGGGTTTTGGGGGGATATCAATGAAGAAGATTTACGGCTCCGCCGCCGAGGCGCTGGATGGAGTTTTGTTTGACGGAATGCTGGTTGCCGCTGGCGGCTTTGGCTTGTGCGGCATCCCGGAACTGCTTCTGGATGCGATCAAGGAAGCCGGGACGAAGGATTTGACCTTTGCCTCCAATAACGCAGGCGTTGATGATTTCGGGATCGGGATCCTGCTGCAAACGCGTCAGGTCAAAAAGATGATCTCGTCATATGTGGGCGAGAACGCCGAATTCATGCGGCAATACCTGTCAGGTGAATTGGAACTGGAATTCAACCCCCAAGGCACATTGGCCGAGCGTATGCGCGCTGGTGGATGCGGCATCCCCGGTTTTTACACCAAGACGGGTGTCGGCACGGTGATCGCAGAGGGTAAAGAGCACAAGGACTTCAACGGCGAAACCTACATCATGGAAGAAGGCATTTTTGCCGATCTTGCCATCGTGAAAGCATGGAAGGCCGACGAGACCGGCAATCTGGTGTTCCGCAAGACCGCCCGCAACTTCAATCCGCCCGCCGCCATGTGTGGCAAGGTCTGCGTGGTGGAAGTTGAGGAAATCGTGCCGACAGGCAGCCTTGACCCCGACTCGATCCACCTGCCCGGGATCTATGTGCACCGCCTGATCCAAGGCGAACATGAAAAACGCATCGAACAGCGCACAACCCGCGCGGCATAAGGAGCCAGGCCATGCCTGACACCATAGAAGAATTGCTGCTTGATGACACCCGCGCCTTTGAGGGCTTTACGCGGGCGCAGGTGTCTATGATTGTAACCAATCCGCATCTTGAAGATCACCCGATTGTTTACGTCAATCAAGCCTTCACCCGGTGCACGGGATATGCGCGTTCGTCTTCCATCGGGCGCAACTGCCGTTTCCTGCAAGGTCCGAATACCGAAAAGGCCGATGTCGACAAGTTGCGCCGAGGGATCGAAAACGAAGAGATCACATCGGTCGACATTCTGAATTACCGCGCCACCGGCGAGCCATTCATGAACCGGCTCATCGTTTCGCCTATTCATGACAACCATGGCAAGACACAGTACTTTATTGGCATCCAGAAAGAGATGCGGGCCAGCGACATCTCTTCCGGCTCGGAAGAGATCAACAGCCAGCTGATCGAGATCCAAAATCGCGTGGCGTCAGACCTGTCGATGATTATCGGCATGATCCGCCAGCAATCTGGCGCTACCTCCGTGCCGGAAGACTTCGCAGCACTCAGCCGACGGATCGAAACGCTGCAGTTGCTTTATGAAGAGATGAAGCTGAGCGACCGTCAGTCCAACCGCGACAGCATTCAGATGGGCAGCTATTTGTCTCGACTGGCCGCTGCCATTGCCCATACCGAAGGCCGCCCCGGCATTCGCCTATCGTTACAGATCGAACCGCTGCACGTTCCAATCGAGACAGCCACGCGGGTCGGATTGGTGCTGTCCGAGCTGCTGACCAACGCCTTCCAACATGCGTTTGACCGCATGGACATGGGGCTGGTCGAGGTCCGCATGAGCAGGTTGAGTGCCGGCGGTTTGCGCCTCATTGTGTCAGATGACGGTGTCGGCATACCAAGCAAAATGCGCTGGCCTGATACGTCCAACGTAGGCGGACGCATCGTGTCCGGCTTGATCGAAGGGCTTGAAGGCACACTCCAGCTTGGCCGCGGCGCTGCGGGCAGTTTCATTACAATTGATGTGCCTGCGGGCGCGACACTTACTGACGAATAAGGAAGACCAATGCCTTGGGATCGTAACCAAATGGCGGCACGCGCCGCTCAAGAACTGCAAGACGGCTGGTACGTGAACCTGGGCATTGGCATTCCAACGCTGGTGTCCAATTACATTCCCGAAGGCATCGAAGTCACGCTTCAATCCGAGAATGGTATGCTTGGCATGGGCCCCTTTCCAATTGAAGGGACGGAAGATGCCGATCTGATCAATGCAGGCAAGCAAACCATCACCGAGTTGCCGCAGACCGCGTATTTCGACAGTGCGCAATCCTTCGGCATGATCCGCGGCGGCAAGATCGCGATGGCGATCCTTGGTGCGATGGAAGTTGCCGAAAACGGCGATCTGGCCAATTGGATGATCCCAGGCAAACTTGTCAAAGGTATGGGCGGTGCGATGGACTTGGTGGCTGGTGTTGGCCGCGTCGTTGTTGTGATGGATCACACCAATAAACATGGCGACAGCAAGGTGCTGAAAGAGTGCACGCTGCCTCTGACCGGCAAAGCCGTTGTAGATCGTATCATCACAAATCTGGGTGTTCTTGATGTGGTGGAGGGTGGTCTCAAGATCGTTGAGACGGCAGATGGTGTCAGCGAGGACGAATTGCGCGCCGCAACAGAGGCGAACCTTGTCTGAGTTCGAGATTGATCGCGAAGAGGGCGAATCCAAAGGCCGCTATTTTCTGTCTCACGGCGGCGCCGAAGCTGAACTGACCTACTCTATACTCTCTCCACAGACGCGGATTGCGGATCATACGGCCGTGCCGGACAGTATGCGCGGCACCGGAGCGGGGCATGCATTGGTATCACGCCTCGTTCAGGATGCGCGCCGCGAGGGCTGGAAGATCGTGCCGCTATGTCCGTTCGTCAACAGAGAGAGGGCGAAACATCCCGATTGGGCTGACGCATTCAATGTTTGACCGAGGATCGCTGATCTGAACGGATGTGGCATGCCCACCGTATCCAGCGCCCTCTTCCGCTTAATTCAAGGCGGCGAATACGCAGCCATCCGTGACCAACTCTGGCGGGGTGACACATAGTCCACGCGCAATCTGAAACGCGGCAAGGACCTTGGGCACATAATCTCGGGTTTCAGGATATGGCGGCACACCCGCATGTTTGCGCACTGCCCCCTCGCCCGCATTATACCCTGCAAGCACCATCATCGGGTCGCCCTCGAATGTGTCCATCAGCCAGTCGAGGTATTTTACGCCGCCTTCTATGTTTTGCTTGGCTGCGAAACTGTCCGTTACGCCAAAGCGCTCTGCGGTCGCTGGCATCAACTGCATCAACCCCTGCGCCCCTGCGCTGCTGACAGCATCCACCTTGCCGCCAGATTCAACCATCATAACGGCCAAGACAAGCGCAGGTGAGACCTGTGTGCCAATGGTTGCCAGCAGGATGTCCACGCCTTGAGACTGTGCGACACCCTGCATCTGCTGCAAACGTGGTGCGGGCACTGGCGTCTGCGCTCGTGCCAATGCGCGCATCGCTACATCAAGCCGCCCCGGGCCCGCATCATCCAAATCCGGTGACACGTCAGACCAGAACCAATCGTAGCGCGTCTGGGGCACGGCCCTTGCAACTTCCCCGGCTCCATCAACTGGTGCTGCAACGGCTTCCTTTTGTTCAGTGGGATCGATTTGCACTGTAATGCGCTTTGCTGTCCCTGATTTCGGTGGCTTTACACGTTTCGCCGAGAAATCCTTGAATGGAGGGGGATCCTTTGCCTCTGCCAAAGGAACATTCAGGGCCCATATCGCGAGGGCTGCGCAAATCATGCGTAACATAAGCCTGCCTGTATCTGCCGAGTGCGGTTCTTTGACCGCTTGTTGTTTCCAGTATCGCAAAAAACCGCAGGTCCGGCCAGCATTGTAAACGCAAATAAAGGCGGCAATGCCATATTTGATACAGCAACCTTAACGAATGCCTACAAAGATGAAATTTATGAAATAATAAATTCATACTTTTCAGCACGTTATGGATTTTCCACATTCTTTTGTCGGGCAGACGCGAAATACTCAATTTGCCGCCAAATTCGTGCCCCAATCCAAAGGCTATATGCATCCATACCAAGTCGGACAGGGTCACTGAGAGAGAGCGACCCACCAAGCGAAGACGCGGTTAAAACGTAAAATCTACTGATCCTTTGGAGGGACACACCATGATGAAATTTATCAAAAACTTCCGTAAAGACGAAAACGGTGCCGTGACTGTTGACTGGGTTGTGCTGACAGCTGCTGTTGTTGGTCTGGCCGTTGCTGCTTACACGTCGATCGAAACCGGCGCGACAGCTCTGACAGAAGACACCGACACATTCCTGCAGGCACAAGACCCTAACTCCTAAGAGTTGGTCTAACCTGACAGTGTGAAAACACACGGGGCCGCGTCCGTAACCCGGGCGCGGCCCTTTGTATCAGTGAGGTGGATGGGACCATGAGCAAAGGTATGCGAAATGATCAAATTTCTTAAGACATTTAAAAATGATGAAGACGGCGCTGTAACAGTCGACTGGGTTGTGTTGACAGCCGCCATTGTTGGCATGGCGATTGCGATCTACCTCGGTGTAGAAGCTGGCGCCCTCGATCTCAGCGACGGCATCTCCTCATATCTCAGCAACTTCTTCAGCTGATTGGTTGCTTGAACACACCCATACGCCCGGCTCAGACCGGGCGTTTGGCGTTTTTGCGGTGACTGTTTCCAAGTTGGAAATTGCCACCATGCGACCCCACCTGCTCCCCGAAAATGCCATATTGTCCGGATACCTCGACACCACGAGGCTTTGCGGGAAGACAATTAGCAAGCCCAATTTATGAGGTGTTGAGATGAGAATGGTATTTGGACTGGTTCTGATTGCCGGAGTCGCCCTTGCGGGTGGCGCGGTATACATGGCCAAGAATTACATCGGTCAATATCAGGCGGCACTGGCGAAAGAGCGTGGGCTGCGCGAGAAAATTGTACCGACGATCCCTGTTTATGTCGCTGAGCGGCAGCTGAAGTACGGTGAGGTCTTGTCGGTCGAAGACGTGCGCAAGGTCGACTGGCCCGAAAATGCCATCCCAGAAGGTGCGTTCACACATGAGAACCCGATCTTTGCAGAAGGTGAAACTGAACCACGCGTCGTTTTGCGCGACATGGAAAAAGATGAAGCCATTTTGGCGATCAAAGTCACCGCTCCCGGCGAAGAGGCCGGGATCACATCCCGTCTTGAACGTGGGATGCGTGCCTTTGCGATCAAAGTTGACGTGGCTTCTGGTGTGTCGGGCTTTTTGCGCCCAGGTGATCGGGTCGACGTGTATTGGACCGGCCGTGTGGATCAAAGCCTGAGCCAAAACCGTGGCGAGGTGACCAAACTCATCGAAGCGGGTGTGAAGCTGATTGCGATTGACCAGAACACCCAAGGCTCTCTGGATGGAGCAACCATTGCACAGACGGTGACGGTATCCGCGTTGCCAGCACAAGTTGCAGGACTGGCGCAGGCTCAATCAACCGGTCGTTTGTCTCTGTCTCTTGTGGGCACCGAGGATGACACGATTGCCAGCGCGATCGAAGTGGATCAACGCTCGCTTCTGGGTATTGCGGCCGAAGAAGCCAAGGTCGAAGCCAAAGAAGAAGAGACATGTTCGATCAGAACACGGCGCGGCGCAGAGGTTGTGGAAATCGCGATCCCCTGCACAAACTAAACAGCAATTCAAAGACTTACCGCGGCGTCACCTATTGGTGGCGCCGTTGGCGTTTGTGGGTCTGTTGCCAGTTATCCACATAAATAAGTCCGCTGAACCCATTGATTCTTGCAAATAAAAACAAAGTGCCGCATGGTGATGGCAATTGTGGGCGCAAAAGACCCTACCCCTGAGGCGTGATCAAAAAGGCAGGTCACATGAAAATCGATGGACTTTTCAAAGCAGCCCTGCTTGGGCTGAGCATTGCTGCAAGCCCTATTGCACTGAGCGTCGCTCAGGCAGAGAACTTGCGCGTTGTTCGCAAAGCAACCGAGTCGACACTGAATGTGCCGATGAACCGCGCGGTGGTTGTGGAAAGCGACTCGGCTTTTGCCGAGTTGAGCATCGCAAACCCGGCTATTGCGGACATCTCTTCGCTCAGTGATCGCACGATCTATGTACTCGGGAAGGCCCCTGGCCTGACAACCTTGACACTTCTGGATGCCAACGGGCGCCTGATCACAAATGTGAACGTGCGTGTTGCGGCAGATATTTCGGAATTCAAGGAACGGCTGCGTCAGATCTTGCCCGGCGAGAAAATCGAAGTGCGCACCGCCAATGACGGTATCGTCCTTTCCGGTGTTGTATCATCGTCAGCCAAGTTGCAGCGTGCGCTGGATCTGGCCGAACGCTACGCCGAAGGGCGCGTCAGCAACCTGATGAGCGTCGGTGGCATCCAGCAGGTCCTCTTGAAGGTCCGCTTTGCCGAGATGAACCGCTCTGTTTCCAAGTCACTGAGCTCTTCGCTCAGCCTGGGTGGTTCGATCTTCTCCGGTGATGTCGGTCTGAGTGGTGGTAACGGGACAACCGTGACATCCGGGACGGTCGCAAACGCTCTGGGTGGCAACCTTCCCGGCATCAACGACAACAACGGCGCGATCCTCTTTGGCTTTAACGCAGGCAATACCCAAGTGGGTCTGTTGCTGGAAGCCCTTGAAACCAAAGGGGTTGTTCGCACATTGGCGGAACCGAACCTTGTTGCCCTGTCGGGCCAGGAAGCGAAGTTCCTTGCGGGCGGCGAATATCCGGTGCCGGTCAGCCAGGAAGACGGCGTTATCACAATTGAATTCAAACCATTCGGTGTTGAACTCAACTTTGTGCCCCGTGTCGTCGACAAGGATCTGATCAACCTCGAACTCGAAGCGGCGGTGTCCAGCATTGACCCCACCAACGGGATCACAATCGACGCCTTTACCATCGACGCCTTCAGCCGGCGCGAAACATCGACAACGGTTGAGATGCGGGATGGCGAAAGCTTTGCCATTGCCGGCCTGTTGCAGGACGACTTTGTTGACAGCAACCAGCAATTGCCATGGATTGGCGATGTTCCCGTGCTGGGTGCGCTCTTCCGCAGCGCATCATATCAGCGTTCGCAGACCGAGCTGGTGATCATCATCACTGCGCATCTGGTCACACCAGTCAAAGGTGACGTGCTTGCACTGCCGACCGATCGCATCAAGCCGCCCACCGAAAAAGACCTCTTTCTGCACGGCCGAACGGCGTCTGGCACACGTGTGCCAAGCCAAGGACCTGCCGGCGAGGTTGCCAAACAGGACTTCAGTGGCTCATATGGCTACGTGTTAGATTAAGGACAGGGTCATGAAACCGATCACCTCCGCCCTATTGGCAGGCAGTCTTGTGCTCGCAGCGTGCGGACCGTCAAACGATCCGGTCTACACACAGTTCTATCGCGAAGCGGGTGCAATCACGGATACGGGTGCGTTTGGCAATTCGACTGCCAACAATACTCTGATCCTGACAGGCGAACGCCAATACACGTTCGATCTGGCAAATCGCTTTGCATCCGAGGTGCTGACGACTGTTAACTTCGCGTTCAATTCGTCACAACTGGACTCCGGCGCTCAGGACGCCCTGCGCCAGCAGGCTGTCTGGATCCGTCAATTCCCCGAAGTCCGGTTCCGTGTTTATGGCCATACCGATGCGGTGGGATCGAACGCATACAACAAACGTCTTGGTCTGGCCCGCGCCCACTCGGTTGTGCGCTACCTCACGTCCCAAGGCATTGATCGTTCGCGCCTCGAGGCCGTCGCTTCCTTTGGTGAGACGCAACCTCAGGTCGTGACCCAAGCCCGCGAACGCCGCAATCGTCGCACAGTAACGGAAGTTTCGGGTTTCGTGCGCTCGCATCCGACTGTTTTGGATGGAAAATACGCCCAGATCATCTATCGCGACTACGTCCAGTCTGGCCAGGCCGTTTCGACACTATCTGGCATCACCGGATCGGATTTGCGCACCGAAGAATAAAGACAAACAGTTTCAATTCTTAGTTGAAGGGCGCGGACAATGTACTGTCCGCGCCCTTTATCGTTCCAAGATACCAAACAATTGGAGTTTTTTGGCCCAACTCTCGCCCGAATTGACTGCCAAAACCGCTTGTGAAGGGACACGTACGCTAAATGTGCGGTCCGGTGGGCAACAGCAGTTGATGGGCCAATAAGCCTTTTGTGACTGCCAAGCCCTTTAAAGAAGGACGAGTTGGCAATGAGCAGTGTAATGCCACAACCAGAGATACCGCCAATCGCGGCCTGTACGGTCAGCCGCGACGTGCAGAACTTCGATCTTTTGATCGAGGATATGGAAAACGCTCTTGGTGAGTCTTGGGGCGACCTTGGGTTTGCAGAGGCGCTGGCCTATTTCAACCAGCCCGACGCAGAGGCCATGGAATTCGTGGCCCTCGCGATTGATGACACCGACGAAGACAATCTTGTCTTGCTCGGAGAAATCATCGCGCAAGCCAAGGCTCACAAAATCAAAGTCATTTTGATCGCCGAGGACGTGACACCAGCTTCGCTGCACCAGCTGCTCCGTCAAGGCGCCGATGAATTTGTCCCCTACCCGCTTCCTGAAGGTGAACTGCAACAAGCGATTGAGCGCGTGCGCGCTGCCCAGCATCCACAGCCTGTCGAGCCCCAAGAAGCAACGGCAAGCCTGAAATCTGGTGCCAACAAGCAAGGCGCAGTCTTTGTGGCCCATGGTATTGCCGGGGGCACAGGCGCGACAACGCTGGCCGTGAACCTGGCCTGGGAGTTGGCGCTGTTGAACACAAGCGAGACGCCAAATGTCTGCTTGCTCGACTTTGACTTCCAGTTTGGCACTGCCTCAACCTATCTCGATATGGCGCGGCGCGAAGCTGTCTTTGAAATGCTGAGCGATACGGAAAACATGGATGACCAGATCTTTGGTCAGTCCCTTTTGACCTATTCGGACAAGCTGCAGGTGCTTACTGCTCCGGCTGACATGATCCCGCTGGATCTGATCACGCCCGAGGATATCACCCGTGTGATTGATATGGCGCGCGCGCACTTTGACTATGTCATTGTCGATATGCCATCGACCCTTGTGCAGTGGACAGAGACAGTGCTGACATCTGCACATCTCTATTTCACCACGCTCGAGATTGACATGCGGTCCGCGCAGAATGCGCTGCGTTTCAAGCGCGCCCTGCAATCCGAAGAGTTGCCCATCGAAAAGCTGCGCTTTGTGCTGAACCGCGCGCCCAAGTTCACTGATCTTGGCGGCAAAGCACGGGTCAAGCGGCTGGCAGAAAGCCTTGATATCGCAATTGAGGTGCAATTGCCCGATGGCGGCAAGCCGATTGTCCAGGCAGGCGATCACGGTGCACCTCTGGCGGAATCTGCTGCCAAAAACCCGCTGCGCCGCGAAATCGCAAAGCTTGCGGCTTCCATCCATGAGCTGAGTGCGGATCACGCGCAAGCTGCCTGATCCCAACCCTGAGGTTTGACGATGTTCTCGAAATACAAAAAAACAGCCCCTGCCCCGGTCGCGGCCCCTGTTGAAAAAGTGACCGAGTTGCCCGTCGCAGAGGAAAAAGCCACGAAAGTGGTGCGCAAGGCCAATCCGTCGGCCTCGCCTGCAAGCGTCACGCCGATGGACAAGGAGCGCAAGAAAAAGGAGCGGATGGGCGAGATCAAACTCGAACTGCACCGCGCCTTGCTGGACAACCTGAACCTTGCGGCGCTCGAGTCGGCTACTGAAAATGATCTGCGTCAGGAGATCAACGCCATTGCCGGCGAGGTTCTCGAAGAAAAGAACATCATCCTGAACCGCGAAGACCGTCAGTTGCTCAACAAGGAATTGTTTGACGAAGTCACCGGCCTCGGTCCGCTTGAAACGCTGCTGCAGGATGAAACCGTCAACGATATTCTGGTCAATGGGCCCCAGCAGATCTTTGTGGAACGCTCGGGCAAGCTGGAACTGACCGACATCACGTTCAAGGACGAACGTCACCTGCTGCGTATCATCGACAAGATCGTGTCGGCGGTGGGTCGTCGCGTGGACGAAAGCAATCCATATGTTGACGCCCGTTTGAAAGACGGCTCGCGTTTCAACGCCATGGTGCCTCCGATCGCGGTCGACGGGTCGCTGGTGTCCATTCGTAAGTTCAAAAAGGACAAACTGGGCATCGACGATCTGGTGCAATTCGGTGCCTTTACCGAAGAAATGGCCGCATATCTTCAGGCTGCTGTCGCCACACGTCTGAACGTGATCGTGTCAGGTGGTACAGGTTCCGGTAAAACGACAACGCTCAACGCCCTGTCATCCTTCATCGACAATGCCGAACGCATCCTGACCATCGAGGATACGGCGGAACTCCAGCTACAACAGACCCACGTGGGCCGGATGGAAAGCCGCCCGCCAAACGTGGAGGGCAAAGGCGAGGTCTCTCCGCGCGACTGTCTGAAAAACGCTCTGCGGATGCGTCCTGACCGGATCATCGTGGGCGAGACACGCGGCGAAGAAGTTATCGACATGCTTCAGGCCATGAACACCGGCCACGACGGTTCCATGACCACAATCCACGCCAACTCGGCGCGCGATGGTGTCAGCCGTCTGGAAAACATGATTGCGATGGCCGGGATCGAGATGCCCCTGAAAGCGGTGCGCTCTCAGATTTCATCGGCTGTAAACCTGATTGTGCAGGCCTCGCGTTTGCAAGACGGTAGTCGCCGCATGACCTCGATCACTGAGATCACAGGCATGGAAGGTGACGTCATCTCGATGCAGGAGATCTTCCGCTATCAGCGTGTCGGTTTAACGCCAGACAACAAGATCATTGGCCATTTCACGGCCACAGGCGTGCGCAGCCACTATGCCGAACGCTTCAAAATGTGGGGCTACGATTTGCCAGCCTCCGTCTACGAACCCATCGCTGCCGAATAAGGACATCAGATCATGAGCGCAGAACCAATCATTTATGGCCTGATCTTTGTCGGCGTCCTGGTCCTGGTCGAAGGCCTGTACCTGGTCACCTTCGGCAAATCCATCAGCCTGAACAACCGGGTGAACCGTCGCCTTGAGATGTTGAACAAGGCAGGCGGACGCCGCGAAGAGGTCCTTGAACAGCTGCGTAAGGAAATGCAGCAGCACATGGGTGCGCGCACAATCCCGCTCTATTCGCTGTTGGCGGAAAAGGCGCAAAAAGCGGCCATCGCATTTTCACCAAAGCAGCTGATCCTGATCATGGGTGGGTTGTCCATCGTGGCCTTTGTCGGCCTCAGCGTCGGGACGGAAACCGATACGCCGGTCCGTATTCTGCTGTCCGTTGGCATCGGCATTGGCGCTGTCTTCTTTTGGGTATCCTCCAAGGCTAACAAGCGTATGTCCATGATCGAAGAACAACTGCCAGACGCGGTTGAACTCATGGTGCGTTCGTTGCGTGTTGGGCATCCGTTCAGCTCAGCCATTCAAATCGTTGCCAAAGAGGTCCAGGACCCGCTGGCGTCGGAATTCGGAATCATTGCTGACGAATCCGCCTTTGGACGCGACGTCGGCGAAGCCCTCAAAGCCATGGCCGAGCGTCTGGACATGCAGGATTTGCGCTTTTTGGCCGTGGCCGTGACGATCCAGCAGCAATCAGGTGGTAACCTCGCCGAGATCCTGATGGGTCTGGCCAAGGTAATCCGCGCCCGCTTCCGTTTGTTCCGCCGCGTGAAGGCGATCACGGCCGAAGCGAAGTGGTCAGGCAAGTTTCTCTCCGCCTTTCCCATCGTGGCCCTGATCGTGATCAACGTGTCTGACCCGCATTATTATGACGAGGTCATGGATCACCCCTACTTCATCCCGGCCTGTTTTGCCGTGGGCATTTTCCTGTGCGCCAACTTGTTTGTCATGCGCATGCTGACCAATATTAAAGTCTGAGGAACCCCGTTATGGAAGCTCTGCTCGAACCCATTTCCGCCGCCCTCGGCCCGCTTGGCCCTATCGTAATCGTCGGTGTGCTTGGTGTTATGATGATCGCTGTTGTGACCATCATGATGCTGCGCCAACCCGAAGATCCGCTGACCAAGCTCAAGAAAAACAACCGTGCCGCAGCCGCCGGTGGTCCGCAAAAGGAACGCCTCCGTCAGGGTGCACGCAACGAACAGTTGCAACGCTTTTCGAAATTCCTTGAACCCGAAGACGTCGCCGAATTGTCTAAGCGGCAGCTGACTTTGCGCCAAGCGGGCTATCAATCCCGCGACGCGGTGCGCATGTTCCATGCGGCGCAGTTCATTCTGGGTGTGATCGGTCTGATCGGGGGCGTCATCTATACCAACTTCGTGGTTGGTACGGACAACATGACCACGCAAAAGATCATCATGTACACCGTTGGCCCCGGTGGCATCGGCTATTACATCCCGCAGTACTGGGTGACCAAACGAGTCGAAGAACGCAAACAGCAGATCACGCAAGGTTTCCCCGATGCGCTCGACATGCTCTTGGTTTGTGTCGAAGCGGGCCAGTCTCTGGATCAGGCGATCACCCGCGTGGCAAACGAACTTCACGCCTCTTTCCCGGCACTGGCAGACGAGTTCCAGGTCGTCAGCTATGAAATGAAAGCGGGCAAGGACAAGGTGACAGTGCTGAATGACATGGGCGAGCGTTGCGGCGTACAGGATGTTGCATCCTTTGTGACCGTGCTTGTCCAGTCGGCTAGCTTTGGTACGTCCATCGCGGAAGCCCTACGGGTCTATGCGGGTGAAATGCGTGACAAGCGCGTGATGCGCGCCGAAGAGGCTGCAAACAAGTTGCCAACCAAGATGACCCTTGCCACAATGATGCTGACGGTGCCGCCGCTTCTGATCATCCTTGTGGGTCCATCGGTGCACGGCATCACGCAATTGGGCAATATGGGCGCAAACTAAGTCATGACCATCGGCGTTCGGGCCCTGCCCGCAGCCCTTATAACTCTCAGTCTTGCCGCCTGTTCTACGGGCGGCATTGACGCGTCTCAGACCGGTCCGTTTGCCCCCGGCATAGATCGGCGAGCCGAGGCGGTCAGCGGTATTGAAGTCGGTCATCGCCTGATCGCGGCTGGCGAATATGAACTTGCGATCAAGGCATTTAACCGCGCCGCACTCAATCAGGGTTGGGATGCAGAAATCCTGTCAGGCCTAGGCACCGCCAATCTGGGCCTTGGACGCCTCAATCAGGCCGAACGGCTTTTGCTGCGTGCCACAACCGAGTTCGACCCCTACCCCGAGATTTGGAACAACCTCGGAGTTGTGCTGATGGAACAGGGGCGCACCAACGAAGCGGTGCAGATCTTTCGCAAGGCATTCGCTCTGGATGACGGAGAAAGCACACTCATCCGCGATAATTTACGCAAAGCTATCGCAAAATCAGAAAATCCTGTTAGTGTTGCACCCAATGATAACCAGTACAAACTGGTACGACGAGGCAGCAGCGATTTCCTAATACGAACCGCACTGTAAATTTTGAGGCGCACCTTGGTGCGGAACGGATGCGACCGCGAGCAATACGCGGCGTGAACGAGCAGGAAAAAAGGACGCAAAACATGCGCCACCCCGTGATTTTAGCTGTCTCATTGGCTGGCCTGATGGCTGTATCCGCCTGTGACGAACAGAAAAACGCAGACGCAACCGTCGAGCGCGCGTTCCAGGACGTGAACGTGATCGACGAAAGCAACCTGAACGACGTCATGTTGACCGTTGCTGACCCGAATGAGGCGATCGCCCACTTCAACCGTTCGGTCAAGGCCAACCCGGATCGCATCGATCTCAACCGTGGCCTCGCCATCAGCTATGTGCGCGGCAAACGCTATACCGAAGCGGCGGCAGCCTATGCCAAGGTTGTCAAACTGGACGGCGTCACAAACGAAGATCGCGTCGATTACGCGGACGCGCTGCTGCGCTCTGGCGACTGGGCCCGCGCCGAGGAAGAACTGGACCGCGTGCCGCCGACTTTCGAGACATTCAAACGCTACCGCCTTGAAGCCTTGATTGCCGACAGCAACAAGGAATGGAAAAAAGCCGACAGCTTCTACGAAACAGCTGTGGGTCTGACGACCCGCCCGGCAGGTGTGTTGAACAACTGGGGCTATTCGAAATTGACCCGCGGGGACTTTGACGATGCCGAGCGCCTTTTTGCAGATTCCATCCGTCAGGATCCAAAACTGTTTACTGCGAAGAACAACCTGATCCTCGCCCGCGGCGCGCAGCGCAACTATCAGTTGCCCGTCATCCCGATGGATCAGACAGAACGTGCCCAATTGCTCCACACGCTTGGACTGGCGGCTGTAAAACAGGGCGACGTTCAGACAGGCAAAGCCTTGTTGCGCGATGCAATCGAAACGCATCCGCAGCACTTTGAGGCCGCTGTGCGCTCGCTCAACGCGCTCGAAGCCAACGTGTCGAACGGGTAAGCAGGATGGCATTGTCGGCCATGGCAGCGGCGTGGCTGCTGCCCTTTGTCCTGCCCTTGTGTTTCTACGTGGCATTTACCGACCTGCGTGAGATGCGGATCACCAATCAAGCAGTGATTGCAATTGCCCTTGTCTTTGTAATTGTTGGATTTTTCCTCTTTCCCTTCCAAACGTATCTTTGGCAACTCGCGCAGTTGGCCATCGTTCTGGTGGTCGGCATTGTGCTGAACGCTGCCGGAGCGGTTGGCGCAGGTGACGCCAAATTTGCGGCAGCAGCCGCCCCCTTTGTCGCGATTGGCGACCTGCGCCTGCTTCTTCCGCTGTTTGCCGCTGTTTTGCTGGCGTCTTACGGTGCGCACCGCCTGGCCAAATACACCGCCTTGCGCAACCTCGCGCCGCATTGGGAGAGCTGGGAACAGGGGCGCAAATTCCCGATGGGACTTGCGCTTGGACCCACGCTCGCGCTGTATCTCGGCCTCGCGGCGCTTTACGGAAGCTGATCAAATCAGCACCAAAGCAGGGCGTCCAAGGCCACCGTGCGCCATATTTTAGCCGAAATGGCCTGTTATGCAGCGAAAAAATCGCAGCAGGCCCAAGGCAAGAACAATGAACATGCAAGTCTCAGACGTGATCGCACCTCCCGCTCCCAAGCGTATGGAGGATATGCGACTGCCCATCGTCATGATGCGGGACATTCTGCTTAAAACAATGTTCCGCAAATCTATCGACCTGGTATCTGAACTGGCCGAAGCCATGTGCCTGCCGGGTGTGATTGTCCAGGAACTTGTGGATATGTGCCGCGATCAGCGTCTGATGGAAGCCACGGGTACGCTCAATGCCAACAACGGCAACGAAATGGGTTATCAGCTGACAGATGCAGGCAAGTCGCGCGCCTTGGATGCACTCAGCCAGTCAGAATACTTCGGGCCCATGCCTGTGCCGCTGGACGTTTATCGCCAACAGGTAAAACGCCAGTCGATCCGCAATATCATGGTTACGCGCCAGCAACTCATCGGAGCGATGGGCCACCTCGTTCTGCCTGATAACCTGCTTGACCAACTTGGCCCTGCCGTGTCTGCGGGCCGCTCGATCCTGATGTATGGACCACCCGGCAACGGTAAATCCTCGATCTCAAACGGGATCCGCGACGCTCTTGGTGACACCGTCTTTGTGCCACGCGCAATTGAATATGGCGGTCAGGTCATCACGGTCTTTGACCCCATTGTACATGTTATCGCCCCAGAGCCCGAGCAGGACATCACATCGCTGCGTCGCCGGACCCCGTATGATAAACGCTATGTGCGCTGCGAACGCCCCACCGTTGTCACAGGCGGTGAACTGTCGCTGGATATGCTTGACCTGGTCTACAACCCGACGGCACGCACCTATCAGGCGCCGTTGCAGCTGAAATCAACAGGCGGGATCTTTATCGTGGACGACCTTGGCCGCCAGGCTGAACCACCTCAAAGCCTTGTGAACCGCTGGATCGTTCCGCTGGAAGAAAGTAAGGACATTCTTGCCCTGCAATCGGGCGAGAAATTCGAAGTGCCCTTCGATACATTGGTCATCTTCTCTACCAACTTCCACCCGAATGAGATTTTTGACCAAGCCGCCCTGCGCCGGATTTTCTTCAAGATCAAAGTTGATGGGCCAAATCAGGCCAATTTCCTCAAAATCTTCGCCATGGTGGCCAAGAAAAAAGGGATGCCGCTGGATGAAACCGCGTTGGTGCACCTGCTCAAGGTTAAGTACCCGACGATTGACAATATCTACGCCAACTACCAGCCAAATTTCCTTGTCGATCAGATCATCTCGATCTGCAATTTCGAAGGAATTCCATTGCAGATGCGCCCCGACCTGATTGATCGGGCATGGGCCAACATGTTCGTCAAGGACGAGCATATCGTCAAATGATTGGCGTCGCGGGTTGCGGGCGGATGGGTGCGCCGATGCTGGAAGCCTTGCGAGATGGCGGGGCGCAGGCCGTCGGCTTTGATATTGTTGACAAGGCCGTACCGCACATCACCAACAATCTGATGGCCTTTGCCCCAAGGCTTGAGACAGTGTTCAGTGTGGTACGCGACGCCGCTGAAACAGATGCGTTGCTGTTTGACACCCAGAACCTGACCATGACGGCGCCCGGATTGACCCGGATTGTGCTGTGCTCGACTCTTTCGCCGCGCTATGTCGCTGATCTGCGTAACCGTGTCCCGGCCCACATCACAGTGATCGACGCGCCAATGTCGGGCGCACAGGTGGCCGCCCAAAACCGCAGCCTAAGTTTCATGCTGGGTGGCCCCGAAGACGACATCGCCGATCTCATTCCGTTGTTGGCATTGATGGGCAAGCATTTTCACCACATGGGCCCGTTCGGGGCGGGTATGCAGGCCAAAGTTCTCAACAATCTGTTGGCAGCCTCACACACCGCGATGACACGTCTGGTGCTCGATTGGGCAGACGCCTCTGGCCTTGAAGAAAGCAAGTTGCTCAACCTCATTGCCACGTCATCCGGGCAAAACTGGCTTGCCTCCGGCTATCGTGACATCGAATTCGCGAAAGACGGCTATAGCCCCGACAACTCCATTGGCATTCTTGTCAAGGACGTCGCAGCCGCGCTTGATGCGGCGCCGGATGGTTCGGACATAACGCTGCCCACGACCATCAAATCAGCGATCCGGGCGCTCAAACCGCGCGTCTGACGTCGGCGGCCGGGGCCGTGTGCATGTGTTTGCCAGACTGGCTGTCAAACCAGTGCTTTCAACCGCAACGAACACCGCTACATTGCTCGTCATGACAGCGCTTCCTGCACAATTTGACGACTGGTTCACCACTAGGGGATGGTCCATCCATCCGCATCAACAGGCCATGTTGGACCGCGCGGCCGATCCCGCCTTGTTGCTGATCGCTCCGACGGGGGGTGGCAAAACACTGGCCGGGTTCTTGCCCACATTGGCTGAATTGGCGTATGGCACACATGAGGGGCTGCACACGCTTTATATCTCGCCGTTGAAAGCACTGGCGACGGACATCAAGCGCAACCTACGGACACCCGTCGAAGAGATGGGCCTGCCCATACGGATCGAGGACCGCACCGGCGACACTTCGCAAACCAAGAAAAAACGACAACGCGCCGACCCGCCCCACATCCTGCTGACGACCCCCGAGAGCCTGGCATTGCTGACCAGCTACGAGGATGCGCCACGGATGTTTGCAGGCCTGAAGCGCGTGATTGTTGACGAAATTCACGCCCTCGCAGAAAGCAAGCGCGGTGATCAACTGTTTCTGGCGCTTGCCCGTCTGCAGGCGCTGTGCCCTGAACTGCGGCGCGTCGGACTGTCAGCCACCGTCGAAGATCCGGGCGCAATAGCGCATTTGCTGGCCAAGCACCCCGACCCGTGCGAGATCCTGCATGCAGATCCCGGCCCACCCCCTGACATTCAAATGCTGGTCACCGAGGAGGCGCCACCGTGGTCAGGGTCCGGGGGGAAATACGCAATCCCGGCTGTGCTGGAAGAGGTCAAAAAGCACAAAACCACGCTGATCTTTCACAACACGCGCGCGCAGGCCGAGCTTTATTTTCACAACATCTGGCTGGCCAATGACGACGGGCTGCCCATAGGCATTCACCACGGCTCGCTTGATCGCCAGCAACGCGAGAAGGTCGAGCAGGCCATGATCGACGGCCAGCTCAAGGCGATCGTGTGCACGGGCACGTTGGATCTGGGTATCGATTGGGGCGATGTAGATCTGATTGTGCAGGTTGGCGCGCCCAAGAACGTCAAACGCTTGGTACAACGCATCGGACGGGCCAATCATCGCTACAACGCGCCGTCCAAGGCGCTTCTTGTGCCGGCCAATCGCTTTGAAGTCGTTGAGTGTGTCGCGGCACTTGAGGCCGTCAAGGCGGGTGCGCTTGATGGTGATCCGCGCGGACAGGGCCCACGAGACGTGCTTTGCCAGCACATCCTGATCACGGCGGCTGCAGGACCATTTTCGGCGGATAACCTGTATGCCGAAGTCGTAACAACCGGGGCCTACGCAAATCTCACCCGCCTGGACTTTGACGCATGCCTCGATTTTTGCGCAACCGGGGGTTACGCCTTGCGCGCCTATGATCAATGGAAACGCCTGCAACTGCGCGAAGACGGGTTGTGGCAATTGCGCGACCCCCGTGCCGCACAGCGCATACGCATGAACATCGGCACCATCCAGGACACCGACACGCTGAAAGTCCGCTACAAGGGGCGCGGCGGCAAACCGTTGGGTGAAATCGAGGAAGGGTTCGCTGCGACCCTTACTCCCGGCGATACCTTTCTTATTGGGGGTCAGATCGTGCGCTACGATTCCCTGCGCGAGATGACAGTACAGGTCACGCGGGATGCCGCCAAAAAGCCAAAGATCGCAACCTTCATGGGAACCAAGTTTGCGACATCGACACAGTTAAGCCACCGCATCATCGACATGTTCCAACAAGACTGCTGGCCCGAGCTGCCCAACCACACAGCTGATTGGCTCGCGCTGCAACGCGAGGTCAGCCGCCTTCCCGAGCCCGGGCGTTTGTTGATCGAGAGTTTCCCACATGATGGCCGTGCACATACGGCTGTGTATGGTTTTGCCGGACGCAATGCCATGCAGACGCTTGGCTTGTTGCTGGCCAAACGCATGGAAGAGACGGGGCTCAATCCCCTCGGGTTTCTGGCCACCGATTATGCCACGCTGATCTGGGGGCTTGACGCGATCACCGACCCTGCCCCGCTTTTTGCGATCGAGGGGCTGCGTGACGGGTTGGAGCGGTGGTTGGCCGGTAACGCGGTGATGAAGCGCACCTTTCGGGCATCTGCCACGATTGCAGGCCTGATCGAACGCAACACACCCTCGGCGCGCAAATCAGGGCGCCAGGCGACGTTCTCATCGGACATCCTGTATGACACCCTCAGCAAATACGATCCCGATCACCTGATGCTGGACATCACCCGACAAGAAGCGATGCGCGGCCTTGTCGATTTTGGCCGTATCGAAGAGATGTGCGCGCGTATCGGAGATCGTATTGATCTTGTTGAGCATTCCCGGATCACCCCGCTTGCAGCCCCTTTGATGTTGGAAGTCGGGCGCGTGCCCATCAAAGGTGTCGCCGAGGAAAAACTGCTGGCCGAGGAAGCCGCGCGTGTCATGGCAATGGCTGGTGTAGCAGACCCCGAGCCGCGCAAACGCGAATGGCGCGTTCCATGGTAATCACCATTGGTGAAGAGGATCAAATCGGGTCATGGGACGCCTTGAAGCCGGCGCCCACCGGACTTATGAACAAAGCATGAACTTTTGCGAAGTCACATTGGCAGGTGCGCAACTGCACGCACTTGGGTCGGGTGGATTGTACTGGCCTGAACACGCTTTGTTGTGCGTGTCCGATTTGCACTTGGGCAAATCCGAACGGATCGCGCGGCGTGGCGGTGCGCAACTGCCCCCCTACGAAACGCGCGATACGTTGACCCGGCTGGCAGCGGATCTTGATGCGACGGATGCCCGTAAAGTTGTGTGCCTTGGCGACAGCTTTGACGATCTTGCCGCAGCCAATGCCCTGCCCGAAGAAGAACGCCTTTGGATCACCCGCCTACAGGCCGGGCGGGAATGGATCTGGATTGAAGGCAATCACGACGCCGGCCCCTTGGAATTTGGAGGCACACATCTGAGGACGCTGGAGCTTGGGCCTCTCACCTTCCGTCACATTGCACAGCCGGAAAGCACGGCGGAAGTGTCCGGGCACTATCATCCGAAAACCACGCTTTATACACGGGGGCGTGCGATCACCCGCCCTTCGTTTTTGCTGGATGACGCACGGTTGATCCTGCCCGCCTACGGCACCTACACAGGTGGTCTGCGCAGTCACGACACAGTGTTGCGCACACTCATGAGCCCACAAGCGCACGCTATCCTGACAGGGCCGCACCCTGCGCAAATTCCGATGCCGCGCCAGTGAAAACGCCGCGTTTCCGGGTTGTTACGCGGTTAGGTCTTTTGGTTCTGGTAGGTTGTTTGCGCGTGAGCAGGCTGTGGCTGTGTTGGCCAGCAGGCAGGCGATGGTCATGGGGCCGAC
>CANMVD010000009.1 GCA_947501275.1 uncultured Tateyamaria sp. | reverse complement strand
TCAGTGGCTACGATGAGCAACAAACACTCTCTTAGCAAATCACCCTAAATGGACCCATAGGCGCCGACGTCAGACACATCAACATTGCCATGTTGCTCATCGGTTTATGGCGCTTTTGACCTTCGAAGACGACTTCTGATCTCAGGGCTTTGAGCGGCTCGATGATCGCAAGCATCTCTACTGTCAGGGGGACACGATGCTCCTGGTCCGCTTTCATGCGTTCGGCTGGAACGGTCCATAGCGTCTCGTCGAAGTCAAACTCTTCCCAGCGGGCATGCAATACCTCGCTCGTGCGGCTGGCCGTTAAACAGGTGAACATCAGTGCTTTCGCCGCCATGGCGTCTTTCGTTGCTAGCTGGGCGTAGAAGTCGGGCACGTCCTTCCAGTGCATAGCCTTGTGGTGCTGCACTTTCTGTTTGACCTGTGGCAGCACACGGGCGTCGCGGATCGTTGTCACGGGGTTCTCGCCGTCTCGAAAGCCCTTCGACTTCGCCACGTCCAACACAGCCTTGATCCGTTGAGCGAGCCTCTTGGCGGTTTCGTGCTTCTCTGTCCAGACGGGCAACAGAACTTGCAGCACCTCCGGCTGACCGACTTCCGACACCGGCAAGCGCCCGATCTTTGGGAAAGCATACTCGGCCAATGTGTTGATCCATTGTTGGCCGTGCTTTGGGTTCTTCCTTGTCGGGAGGCGCTCGATATGAACTTGGCGTGCGATCTCTTCAAAGCAGGGGATTTCCTGGCGTCCGTTGTAGCGGGGATTGATGCCCTGCTTTGCGAGGCGTCGATACTCCAACGCTCGGTCACGTGCCTCGTTCAATGTCACGACATCAGCACCGCCCAGGCCGAAGTCGGTGCGCAGGGGCTTGCCTTCACGGTTGCGCTGGCCCTTTACTGTAACACGAACGATCCAGCGCCTGGCACCGGACGGATCGACTACAAGGTACAAACCGCTCCCGTCACCATGGCGACCGGGACCGAGGGTTCGGACCAAGTTCTTTGTCAGCTTTCCACTAAGTGCAGCCATTAAAGTACCACGATTTCTACCACGCAATGAATAGAAACGAGTCTAATCGAAGAAAAATGGAAAGCAACAATGAATGCAGATATATCAACAAAAACAACCCCATAAGAGGTTGAATGAGTGCCGACAGGATTGAGTGAAAATGGTAGGTGGCGGAGACGAAGGGATTCGAACCCTCGAGACCCTTCCGGGCCTACTCCCTTAGCAGGGGAGCGCCTTCGACCACTCGGCCACGTCTCCACCGCTGTGAATATGCGCCAAGATGCTGAATCACAAGCGCTTTGTTCGCCAAAACGCACCACAATTCTAACCCTCTGATTTTATTGATCTTCGCTCATCGCCAAAAAAGAAACGGCCCATGTCGCGGGCCGTCTCGCCAGGCAAAAAGAAATTCAGCGCTGGCCCGATCAGTCCAGTGTCATGATCGCAGGATCGCCGATTGTAATTGTGCCGGCCAGTGGGGCATTGTCGAGATAGTAGATCCCGAAACGCAATTCGCAGGTCGTGACGTCTTCGGCGACGGTATAGGGCAGCGACCAGAAGCGCTCGTTGAAGTTGGGCGGCACCTGACGCGATGACTGATCCGTATCGCTGCGATGCTGCATGGCCGACAGATATTGTGTGCCCCCGGCATAAGGCAGTGACAGCTGACACATCACGCCAACCACGCCGCTCACCTCTGTCAACTTCAGGTCATGACCGACAATAATGCGCTGCCCCGCCGACAGACTGATCGGATCAGTACGTCGTAAAAAGCCGTTGCGGGCGACGCCTTCTGGCACACCAGACAGATCAATGCGCGTTGCACCTGCCTTGTCCATATGTTCGACGCTACAGTGCCACGATACAGTGCCCGTGCCGCCCCCGATCACGCGCCAGCCCTGCGGCAGCACACCGTTGCAATAGCCCGCAGACGTCAAGCCGGACAGGCCCAGCATTTCGCCACGCCCCAACAGGTTGGTGCCCAACGCCGGGATTTGCAGCCCCACGGCAGCGACACGAACTGCATCTGCAATTTCATTGGCCATGGCCCAGCAGCGGCTGGTGTTGGGATGCGTTGCGTCATCGGAATGCTGAAGCGGGTCGTAATAGACGGTGTCCAGATCCGCGATCGCTTCAACCATCGTCCCTGTGCGCAATTCGCGCAGCCAACTGTTGAATTGCTTGCGCACGGCCGCCTTTTCCGGCTCAACCGCACCGCCATCTGCAATCAGGCGGCGATCAAGGATAGTACAGCACACAATGCGCACGTCGGCCCGGACCAACTGAGCGATGATGTCCAGATACGTCGTCTGCAGGCTTTCAAATGTTGTGTCGGGGCGCGACAGGTCATTGATGCCGCAATTCACAACAACCACATCCGGCGTATCCGCCAGCACTGCGGGCACGCGGGCGAGACACTGCGCGCTCGTCTCGCCGCCCGCGCCATGGTTGAAATAGTCAGTGAACTGAGGGCCAAGGATAGAGGTGACGGGCCCCGACAGCCACGAGTTGATCGTGCGCAAGGGGCCGTCCAGACCCGTCGCTGTCAGGCTGTCTCCTAGGAATGCAATACGTGCCATATTGGTGCTCTTTCATCTGCCATGCGATGCACATGCGTGCCCGCCAAGTTTTTCAGATGAGCGGCCCCCCGCACGGGCAGCACAACACACACAATCCGGCCTTGGTCAGGCTGACCCAGACCACCACATGCCCGCACCCCGCACGAAGGTGGCAACCCGATTTGGGACACCCCGCTCGTGAGTGTGCGGGCTTAAATTGCGCACGTTAGGAGTATGTTACCCAACCGTGCGCACACATGCCCAAACCCGCACCGGGCGCACGATGCATCTCTGGATCAGGCAACGCCCAGATGACCCACCATCACTCACACTGTCGCTGATCGAAGTATCTGCCGCGACTTGTCGAAACAGCGCTGTTTTTCCCACGGTGAATGTACCAAATTATTGATCTCGGAATGCTCTGACGTCCGATCACCAAAACCACCTGAGCACTTGCGGCGGACCCCGCTCTGGGTCCGGTCGCAGCGTGTCCTACCGGCCGCAATGCAGCTTAGGTATTAAACAGAAAATGCATCACATCGCCGTCTTTGACGATGTAAGCCTTGCCCTCGGCGCGCATTTTGCCTGCGTCCTTGGCCGGTTGCTCACCGCCAAGCTCGACAAAATCGGGAAAGGCGATGGTCTCGGCTCGGATAAAGCCTTTTTCGAAGTCACCGTGGATGACACCTGCGGCCTTGGGTGCAGTGGTGCCTGCCGGGATTGTCCAAGCGCGGGCTTCCTTGGGACCTACAGTGAAATAGGTCTCCAGATGCAGCAACTCGTATCCGGCGCGGATCAAGCGATCCAGACCAGCCTCGCTCAGGCCCATTTCCTCAAGGAACATCATAGCCTCGTCGGCTTCAAGCTGGCTGATCTCTTCTTCGATCTGGGCAGAGATCACGACATGCGCATTGCCTTGCGCTGCAGCCATCTCGGCCACCGCGGTTGAATGGCCGTTGCCCTCAGCCGCCTCGGCCTCCCCCACATTGCAAACATAAAGGACGGGCTTTGTGGTCAACAACTGCAACATCGCCCACGCCTTTGCATCTTCTGCATCAACATCAACAACACGCGCCGGTTTGCCCTCTTCCAATACTGCGAGCGCCATGCGCATCAGGCGCTCCTGCTGGACGGCTTCCTTGTCCCCGCCACGGACTTTGCGCACGATGTTCTGCAAGCGTTTCTCGATGCTCTCGATATCGGCCAGCATCAATTCGGTCTCGATGGTCTCTGCGTCCGCCACAGGGTCGACACGCCCCTCCACGTGGGTGACATCGCCATCCTCAAAACAGCGCAGCACGTGGGCGATGGCGTCCACCTCGCGGATGTTGGCCAGAAACTGGTTGCCCAGCCCTTCACCCTTGGAGGCCCCTTTAACCAGACCGGCAATGTCGACAAACGTCATGCGCGTGGGAATGATGGATTTGGACGCCGCAATCGCGGCCAACTTGTCCAGACGGTCATCAGGCACCGCGACCTCACCCACATTGGGCTCGATCGTGCAAAAGGGGAAGTTCGCGGCCTGTGCCGCAGCGGTTTTGGTCAATGCATTGAACAGGGTCGATTTGCCCACATTCGGCAGACCCACAATTCCCATCTTGAAACCCATAACGCGTCCTTTCCCGGCTATCTGCGCGCTTCTAACAGGCGCAGTGGCAGGTGCAAGACTGAGGGTGACGTGCCTCGCGAGCAACGCCCACCTTCAATCACACAAAAAACACCACATCTTTGTGAAAGCCCTGCGGCGACCACGCCCCACATGACATGGAATGAATGCCGGTTTCTGCTGACCGGACGCAATGACAATACATATTCCAAGTACCATTGTGGCGTGTATCGCCCTTCTCAGCATAGCTCCTGCAAGCCATGCTCAAGAACGCGTCCTTTCGGTTGAGCCAAACGGGTCAACGGGCAAGACACTGAACACGCAATGTTCGCAGCGGCTTACAGCTTTCGTATTGTCATAGGACACAGGATTTGCTCGTTCGCGATCGGGGTCACATTCAGCGTCAGTGCAAGCGGCGATACCATCATCAGAGACGGACTGTAGACAGGCTAGAAATGGAGCAGCGGTTGATTCATCGACACGTCGATCATTCCGGGCCCTGAGCGACGAAAGCAAAGCACGCACCGATTTAGGTTCAAGCCTGAGTTTTCGCTCACTGGTCGTGACCGGTTATCGCTTCGACACTGGCAAAGCTGTGTCCGCCGCAATCAGCCACACTTCAAACGCAGGCCCGGTCGGCTTCGACTCCGGCGAAAACACCGTTGCGAACCCCTGTCACATCTTATTCTAAGGCACGCACATCTTGCCTTTTCGCCCGCGCTGCGCCAATTGGGTCGAAACCTAAGCGGAGCGCCCGTCATGACCACCCGGATCGACGCCAAATTCAAAGACCTCGCTGCCCAGGGACGCAAGGCCTTTGTGTCCTATGTGATGGCCGGGGACCCGGACTTTGACACCTCGCTCGAACTGGTGAAGGGACTGCCCGGCGCGGGTGTGGACGTGATCGAACTGGGGCTGCCCTTCACCGATCCAATGGCGGACGGGCCAACAATCCAGCTGGCTGGTCAGCGGGCTCTGGCGGCAGGCATGACGCTGGAAAAGACGCTGGATCTTGCCCGGTCATTCCGGGAAACAGATGATGTAACACCCATCGTGCTCATGGGCTATTACAACCCAATCTACTCGCGCGGCGTGGATCAATTCCTGAAGGACGCAAAAGCCGCAGGCATTGACGGGCTCATCGTAGTGGACCTGCCGCCCGAGGAAGACGACGAACTCTGCCTGCCAGCCCAAGCCGCCGGGCTGAACTTTATCCGTCTCGCTACCCCCACCACAGATGACGCCCGCCTGCCCCGTGTGCTGCAAAACACGTCCGGCTTTGTCTATTACGTCTCGATCACCGGGATCACCGGTGCAGCCGAGGCGCAGGCCACCAATGTGGGCCCCGAAGTAGCGCGGATCAAAGCCGCCACAGATCTACCAGTGATTGTCGGCTTTGGCGTCAACACGCCCGAGAAATCCAAAGCCATCGCATCCGTTGCAGATGGCGCCGTTGTCGGTTCTGCCATCGTAGCGCGTATCGGCGCAGGCGAAAGCACGCAGGACGTGTTGGATTTCGTTAAGACTTTAGCCGATGGCGCCCACGCAGCCTGAAAAATCACCGGATTCTTCCACTATGGATAGAAACCACTGATTTCACTGTTGGATTCCGCACCACACGTCGCGCATTATGGGCCCCAAGGTTGGGACCTCATGACTAAAGACGACGACGCCAAGGCAATTGCAGAAGACCTCTTGCGCAAAACAGGTGACGCATTACGAGCCGGGAATTTCGAAGCGTTCATCGAACATTTCTCGCTGCCCTATCATCTCGAGACGCTCGAAAGCACACGTGATGTCGGCTCAATGGCGGACATGAACGCCATCTTCGAAGCTGTATGCAGGCATCTGGAATCGCAGCACGTCACCTTGATGTCACGTCACTGCGTTGCGGCCAGTTTCCGCTCCGACACAGAAATCGTTTCCACACACGAAACCCGGCTGATCCACAAAGATATCCTTATCGAAGACCCCTTTGCCACACTGTCTGTCATCAAACGGGACGTGGACGAAAAATGGCGGATCATTTCTTCAGCTTATGTCGTCGATGAAACAAGCGGGCTCGGTCCTGCTTTCAAACACTAAGGCCGCGCTTGGCCTCGACCACGGCGATGGCACGGGCGATTGCGGCATCGATTGCCAATTCTGACGTGTCCAGTACAAAAGCCGTGTCAGCAGGGCGCAGCGGAGCGGTCGCGCGCTCACTGTCACGCGCATCGCGCACGCGAACGTCCTCAAGCACCTGCTCGTAGTCTACGTTCTGGCCCCGCTCTTGCAGCTCTTTCCAGCGCCGCTGCGCGCGCACTTCCGCACTTGCAGTCACAAAAAGCTTGGCCTCGGCCTGCGGGCAGATGACGGTACAGATATCCCGCCCGTCCAGCACAGCGCCCCCTGCACGGCGGGCAAAGGCGCGTTGAAAATCAAGCAAGGCCGCGCGAACTTCGGGGATCACAGCGACTTTGCTGGCAGCCTGAGCCACATCGGCTGTACGCAAGGCCGGGTTCTCCAATGCCGAAGGCTCCAGCGCCTGAGCTGCCTCAATCGGATCGCGCCCCGTCAGCACCTGCGCTCCAACGGCACGGTACAATAGGCCCGTGTCCAGATGCGCAAATCCGAAATGGGCCGCCACGGCACGGCCTATCGTGCCTTTGCCAGCAGCTGCGGGGCCATCAATGGCGACAGTGAACGGCGCGGTCGCCATGGCTCAGTGATTGTCTCTGCGCAGATTGGCACCAAGGGCGGCCATGAGCGGCTCAAATATCGGGAAAGAGGTGGCAATCGGGCCGCCATCATCCACAGACATCGGGTTCTGTGCGGCCATGCCCATTACAAGAAACGCCATGGCAATGCGATGATCCAGATGGCTGGCGCAGGTGACACCACCCGGCACGTTGCCATGGCCAAGGCCCGTCACGGTCCACCAATCGGGGCCCTCGTCAACCGCGACACCTGCCGCGCGCAAACCCACTGCCATGGCATCGATGCGATCACTTTCCTTCACGCGCAATTCCTTCACGCCCGGCATATGGGTCTCGCCCTTGGCAAAACTCGCCACAACCGACAGGATCGGATACTCGTCGATCATGCTCGCTGCACGCTCGGCAGGCACTTCGATGCCTTTGAGATCAGGGGAGAATCGGGCGCGCAGATCGGCCACCGGTTCGCCGCCTTCCTCGCGCTCGTTTTCATAGGTCAGGTCGGCCCCCATCTCGCGCAGGGTCGTGTACAAACCTGCCCGTGTCGGGTTGAGACCAATAGTCGGGACAAGCACGTCCGATCCCGGCACAATCAACGCCGCACAAACCGGGAATGCAGCCGACGACGGATCACGAGGTACGTCAATATGCTGCGGCTTGAGTTCGGGACGACCTTTCAAGGTGATGACGCGGCCTGCCTCCGTAACTTCTGTTGAAATCTGGGCACCAAAGCCGGCCAACATACGTTCCGTGTGATCGCGTGTAGCCTCGGCCTCGATCACTACCGTTTCGCCCGGCGCATTCAGACCCGCCAGCAACACCGCGGATTTCACCTGCGCCGATGGTACCGGAACTGTGTAGCGCACAGGCACCGGATCTGCCGCACCAACAAGGGTCATCGGCAAGCGTCCTTCGGAGCGGCCAACAGCCTGCGTGCCAAACAACGCCAATGGATCGGTCACGCGGGCCATGGGGCGCTTGTTCAGGCTCGCATCACCAGTGAAAGTAGCCGAAATCGGTGAGGTTGCCATGGCCCCCATGATCAAACGCACCCCGGTGCCGGAGTTGCCGCAGTCGATCACCTGATCCGGTTCGCCAAAGCCGCCCACACCCACGCCGTGCACCGACCATGACCCGCCGCCATGATCAATCACCTCAGCGCCAAAGGCACGCATTGCGCGGCCCGTGTCCAGAACATCCTGCCCCTCGAGCAATCCTGTAATGGTGGTCTCACCCACGCTGAGCGCGCCCAAGATCAAGGATCGATGGGAAATCGACTTGTCGCCCGGCACATCCGCAGTCCCGCTCAAAGCGGACGCAGCAGCAGATGTCATGGGGATCGGGTCACCGTGGCTGGACATATTTTGGCTCACATCTTCTTGGTCGCCGCACACCTACCGCCTCGCTGCGCAAGGGTCCAGAGGGCGCACACACCGCCTGTTTCTTCTGACTAAAAATACCACGGGGGGAGTCCGCAAGGACGGGGGGCAGCGCCCCCCGCCAAATCTTGAAACACAAGCCAACTCAGCACGGGGCCAACTCAGCGCGCGGACAACCTACCCGTTGCGCACAAAGGTCATGTAATGAGGCACACGGCCTTCACGCAGGGCCTTTTGTTCATAGCGGGTGCTCAGCCAGTCATCCCAAGGCTTGCGCCAGTCTTCTGGTCCCTCAGCGGTCCATGTGAAACCGGCACGCGGCACTTCCTCCATGGTCTGACGTACATAGTCTGGAATGTCGGTTGCCACGCGGAACACTGCTCCGGGAGCCATGGCACGCGCCAAGGGCTCCAGATGCTCAGGTGTCACGAAACGGCGGCGATGGTGACGCGCCTTGGGCCAAGGATCGGGATACAGTAAAAAGGCACGCTGGACAGACGCTGCCGGTAAAACATCCATCAGATCACGGGCGTCACCGGGATGCACAGCAAGGTTGGACACACCAGCCCGCCGGATCTTGCCCAGCAGCATCGCAACCCCGTTGATATATGGCTCGGCCCCGATGATGCCGACATCCGGGTTTTCCTGCGCCTGATGCACCAGATGCTCGCCACCACCAAACCCGACCTCAAGCCAGACCGGACGGTCACCAAACAACGCCCCCAGATCCAGAGGTGAGCGTTCGGGATTGTCCTCCCAGGACACCGGACCGGGCGACAGATTAGCCAGATCTTCAGCCAGATAGGTGCGCTGACTGCCTTTCAGGGTCTTGCCCTTCAGGCGACCATAAAAGTTGCGATGCGGACGTTGAGGCACAGGATCAGTCATAGGCGCGCATGTAACGCGCAACATCACAGGGGGCAACCGCCTGCCCCCTGTCACAAGCCACATAGAGCATCCAACAGCATTGCGCCCAAGGATGCTCTGGCAGGTCAGTCCTGCGCGTGGCGATTGAACATATCAGCAATGATTTCCCAACCATCTGCGTCGCGCTGCATTACAAAAAGATAGGTCCCGACAAAATCCAAACCCGCCTTCTCGACCTTGATGATCGCGTCACCGATCATCACCGCCTGCGTACCGTCCTGCGAAAGGATCAGCTCCTCAACCGTATGCACGAGGCTGCCGGCATTCTCGACAAGAAAGCCGAAGTTTTTGCGGGCCAGTTCCTGACCGGGTTCAGGCGGCGTCTCTGGCGCAATCCAAAGCGAGTGATCCGCATAGAGAGCAACCAGACCTTCAGTATCCCGGTTCGCGGACAAGGTGTTGAAGCGATCATTGAAAGCGTGCAGTTCGGCTTCAAGCGTAGCACGGGTGTCGGCTGCAATGACAAGGGTAGCCGACAGCATCAGCGTGGCGACAGCAATAAGAATACGCATAAGAAATCTCCGTTTTTGAGCGTAGAACAGGATCAGGCAGCCGCGATCACTTCGCGAGTGATCTGCCAGCGATCTGCCTCGTAAACGAGATCAATGGACAAGGTGACGATCTGCATGTCTCCCGCCAGATTGACCTTGCGGCTGATCACGACATGGCCGCGCGATTCATCGGCCTCAACCAGATGAAACTTGGCCCAATCACTCGGGGCATCTGCGGAATTTGTCTTGGCAATGACATGCGCCTTGAACTCCGCCTTGTCAGATTGCTGGACTGAACCGTCCCGGGTGAACATGAAGATCTGCATGTCATCATGATAAATCTCGTCGAGGATCGAGAAGTCCTTGGCACTTGCTGATTGAACAAGCGTCTCTATTGCCGCGCGCACCTGCGCGGCTTGGGGTGTATCGGGTCTCATGGGATTGTCCTTTGGAGTTAGGCGAAAGTGCCGTTGGTTGGGAATGTGCTGGTCATGCCGCGTAGGAATTTCAAACCGCCCAGCAGCGATTGTAGTTCGGGTCGCGCAAAGGGGACGTTGGAAATATCGGCAATGCGCACATCGCCCTCTTCGTTGACGACAAAAAGCCCGGGCTCGGCAAAAGGACGTTCCACATCCATTCCATTGCGCGGGCCCGAGATGTAAAGACCCAACGCCTGCATCTGCGCAACGCTCAGATCATGCGCCACCGCAAAGGCGGGATTTACCTGCGCCATATGTTTGGCCGCCCGCTCTGCACTGTCGGCCGATACCGCGACCACGTCGATGCTCAGGGCTTCCAGATCGGGCAAGATCGCGTTCAGCTGGGTCAGATAGCGGGTGCAGACCGGGCAATGTAGACCGCGATATACGACAATCAGCTTCCAGTGATCCCTGCCCTCTCTTGCACCCAACTCATGCGTTCCACCGCCCAGCAATGGCACAAGGGTCGGTGGGAACGCCGCGCCGGGCATCGGTTTTTGATGATGCATTTCGCTCTCCTTGACTTATATAATGAACGATACGTAAATAGGCGCAGCAGCAAGAGTCAAGAGATATATTATGAACGATACAAAAAGAATAGGAAGGCCGCGCACGTTCAACGAAAACGACGCCCTTGAGGCGGCAATGAATACGTTCTGGGCCAAAGGCTATGACGGCACGTCGATGAAAGACCTGACATCTGCCATGGGGATCAGTGGGCCCAGCCTCTATTCCGCCTTCGGTGATAAACGCGAGCTCTACCTCAAGACCATCGATCGCTACGCGGACGTAGATGGCTGTGCGCCCATCGTGGCATTTGAGGCAGAACGCGACATCGCCAAGGCTATCCGGGGCTTTCTGGAATCCGTTGTGCTCTATTCTACGTCCGAACACGGCGGCGCCAAAGGCTGCTTTCTAGCCTCCTGTGTGTCGACAAGCGTGGGCGAAGTGGAGGGTGTAGCCGAGCGCATGGAAGAGGCTATTGCAGGCACAGATAATCGCCTTGCGGAGCGGTTTGAGCATGAAAAGAAATTGGGCAATCTGCCCGCTGACTTCCCGTCCAAGACCCGCGCTGCATTGATGCACGATATGCGTCAGGGCTACGTGTTTCGAACGCGCGCAGGGGCCACACCGGAACAGCTACTGGTCGATGTCGATGACCGCGTGCAGATGATACTCGCAATGCCGTCCTAGGGCTGCACGATCGCGCAATCGGCCTCGCAATTGGCGCGAAAACCGACACGCAGCGGCGTATGGCTCATTCGATCTTGAGCCGCGCCGCACCCCAGACAAACAACGCCCCTGTGCCAATGGCGGCCAGAACGTACGGCGCCGCAAGGGCCGCATCGCGCCCCAGATACGGAGCGCTTGCGGATACGATAACGCCCCCCAACAGCGCCCCGATTGACATCGTGCCCCACCCGAAAAAGCGGTAGACACTGTTGACGCGGCCCAGCAACTCATCGGGGATAGTGCGCTGCCGATAAGACACCGTGACGACATTCCAAAGCACACCGATCAGCGTCTCGAAAAACAGTGCCGCCCCGGTGATGATCACATTGCCAGACAAGCCGATGATCAGGAAAGGTAAGGGAATCAACCCCAGTGACAACGTCAGGCTCCTTTGCGCGCCTATGCGCGCAACGATGGCCGGGCAGAGGAACCCGCCCAGCACACCACCGGCCGCACCCGCCGTCAGCAGCAGACCAAAGCCTGTGGCCGTCAGCCCCAAACGTTCTTGGGACAACAGCACCAGCACCACCAACGCCATGGTGGCCAAGCCGTTGATCACCCCCAGGGACAGCGCAAGGCGGCGCAGGATCGGACGGCTCCACAACCACCGCAACCCCTCCATCACCTCCACACGCCACGCTCGGCGCGGCGGGGCGAGGCGTGGTGGCAACACGATGAACCACACCATCATCGCCGCCATCGCAAAGGCCACGGCATTGAGGGCAAACGGAGAAGGAAGCGCAAAGGCGATCAACACGCCGGCGAAGGGTGGGCCAACAAAACTGCCCAGAATTGTCTCGACACTCCACAACTGCCCATTGGCGCGCTCTAACTCATGACGCTCCACCACCGACGGCATCAGGGTTTGCGCGGCGTTGTCCCGCACAACTTCCGCACTGCCCAGCAAAAAGGCGAGGACCGACAGGGCGAGAATAAAGGGGGTCGCCCCCTCTGCAGCTGGCGCTTCTGGCAAAGACAGGACCAACGCAACGACGCCAAGCGCCAGCACCAAACGAAAACAATCCGCCTGCACGATCAAGCGGCGTCGGTCGGCGCGGTCGGTCAAAACACCCGCAGGAACCGCAAACAGCAACCACGGCAAGCGCCCCACAAAGGCGACAAAGCCAATCAGAAACGGATCGCGGGTCAGCAAGGTTGCCAGCCACGGAAAGGCCACGCTGGCAATCCCGTCCGCCAGATTGGTCGCAGCCGATGAGCCGATGAGCTTTAGGTAATTTCGATTTTGAACAAGTGTTGCCATGTAGCGATCCTACGCCTGCACTCGCGCAGACTTCAAACACAGATCGCAAACGGCCCCTAGGATGCTCGTATCCGACCCGGCAGCAGCGCTATATCCGGCATCTCAGTCGCGCTGCGCATCAAGGAAGATACGCAGGTCTGTCAACACAGGCTGGATCGACACCAACCGGTCCATGTCAAACCCCGCAGCCAAGCGGGCGAAATCCGGACCCAGACTGGCAATCGTCTCGTTGCGCAAGGCACGGCCCGCCTCTGTAAGCCACACGCATTTGGACCTACCGTCTTCAGGGTTGGGGCGCATGTCGATCAGGCCGTGGGCCTGAAGTCCCTTCAAGGTGTGGGTCATGGACGTCTTTGGCACCTGAAATGCGCGCGCCATCTCGATAGGCTGGCGGCCATCACCACGTACCACCAAGTGGTTCAGAACAGAGAAATGCGGCGCAATCAGCCCATGCGGCAACCGCGCCTCCAGAATGGCGCGGCTCAGCTGTTCTATGATGCCGATTTCCTTGAAAACCTCAAAGAAAACGGCCGGATTGGGGCCAGGCCCGGTCTCAGGCATCCACGATCTTGCTTTCTACTGTCCAACGCGGACTTTGCCCAATCTCAGGGCCATAGCCGACGCGCGCAAACATTTGCACGGTTCCACCTTCAGGCGCCAGCCTGTCATGCAACTGGGCATAGATCGCGTCCATCTCCGGATATTCCTGCAACCCTTGCGACAAGGGCTGCATGCCCAATCCCGCCTGCGTGGCAGCAAGGTTCAGGCGCAACCAATCACGTCCCGCAGCGATCTGATCAACGCGGGTGTTGGTCGGGGTAACCTGCCAAAGATGTCCCATTGCGGTATCAGTGTTGGCAAAAACGGCCTTTAAGCCCTCGGTGTAAGCCAATGAGTTGCGATCCAATGCGGCCTCGCGGGAAAAGGTACCGGTCAGGGCCATGGCCTCGAACATTGGCCCGGTGAAATCAATGCCATCAGGGTTCGCATCAACTTCACGCCGCCCGATGCGGAACAGATCGACGCTTTCCTTATAGGTGCGGTCAGTTTCCACTTCGATGCGCAAAGCCTCATGCGATATCATCCTCAGATCAGCGATGTCTTCGGGCCCGACCGATCCCGCAACGGTCGTTTCGCGCGCAGCTGCCAACACCTGATCAAGGATTGCCTGTTCAACGGGACGGGTCGTGTCGTATGGCTCTTTGAGCGAGCGACGGGCCATCACATGGGCAAACAACGGGTCCGGTTGGCCCGCTTCGGGCACAAACCGGGCAACGGCAACGCGGCGCTGATCAAGAGCCTTCGCGTCCGTTCCATCCGGAAACAGATCCAACTCCACATCGTATCCATCCTGCCGCGCCGCCATCACCATCATCTCAAGAAAGCAACCCAACCCGATGACAATCTGGCGATTGAACGGATCCGTGTGAGGCAGCATCTTGTCCGTATCGACGAACAGGGTGACCTCTCCATCCTTCCGCAGATCCACCAGCCAGGGCTGACGATTGTGGGGATTGGGGGCCAACACTGCATAGCTTAGGGCACGCATGCGCGGCTCTGTGTACGTCCCCGCTGCTGCCCAAGGCGCCAAAGCCGTACGCGGTGGCAGGGTGAGCGTGTAACCAACCGCACCAGTGGCTGCCAGTATGGTGCCACCGCCGATCAGGGCCAGTGTCTTGCGTCGCGAAAGGGTCATGTATCACTCCAATATGGTTCGATATTGCACTACATGAGCGAATATAGAGCAATATCGCACCAAACAAGTCCAACTTCGTACTTTCTGCGGCTAAAAAATCATAACTTGCCTCAAAACTCGGATATTGGTAACTAAAACTTACCAATATCAAAGGTTCCGCCATGCCCGTCATCACGAATATCGAAGATCTCAAGCGCATCCATGAACGCCGCGTGCCGCGCATGTTCTTTGATTACTGCGAATCCGGCAGCTGGACCGAACAGACATTCCGCGAAAACACCTCTGATTTTGACAAGATCCGGCTCCGCCAGCGCGTGGCCGTGGACATGACCGGGCGCAGCACCAAGGGTCAGATGATCGGACAGGACGTGGCCATGCCGGTCGCGCTTGCACCTGTTGGTCTGACGGGGATGCAACATGCCGACGGCGAGATGAAGGCCGCACGCGCCGCAGAACTCTTTGGCGTGCCCTTCACGCTGTCCACAATGTCCATCAATTCGATCGAGGACGTAGCTGGGCACACATCGGCCCCGTTCTGGTTCCAACTCTATACAATGCGAGACCAGGATTACGTTTCGCGCCTGATCCAACGGGCCAAGGATGCAAACTGTTCGGCTCTTGTCATCACTCTGGATCTGCAGATCCTCGGACAACGGCACAAGGATCTGAAAAACGGACTGTCTGCCCCGCCGAAGCTAACGGCCAAGACCATCGCAAACCTCGCCACCAAATGGGCATGGGGGATCGAGATGCTGTCAGCCAAACGGCGCGAATTCGGTAACATCGTTGGGCATGTCAACGGCATCTCGGACACGTCGCAACTTGGCGCGTGGACGGCTGAGCAATTTGACCCCAGCCTTGACTGGAACAAAGTGGCCAAACTTAAAGAGCAATGGGGCGGCAAGGTAATCCTCAAGGGCATTCTGGACGCCGAAGACGCCAAGATGGCGCTCAAGGTTGGGGCGGATGCGATTGTCGTGTCCAACCACGGGGGTCGGCAACTGGATGGAGCGCTCAGCTCCATCCGCGCATTGCCCGCCATTCTCGATGCCGTTGGTGATCAGGTTGAAGTCCATCTCGACAGCGGTATCCGCTCGGGTCAGGACGTCCTCAAGGCATTGGCCATGGGTGCCAAGGGCACCTATATCGGGCGCGCCTTTGTATACGGCCTTGGCGCGATGGGCCAAAAAGGCGTGACCGAAGCGCTGAACGTGATCCACAAGGAACTCGACACGACGATGGCCTTGTGCGGGGAAACCAACGTAAACGATCTGGGCAGGCACAACCTTTTGGTACCCGAGGATTTTGAAGGCCGCTGGCAGGCATAGCGTCCAGGTTTTTCGCCGCGCGTGCGCTGCGGCGACAGGCTGGGGGCTCTGCCCCCGGCGCCACGCGCCTCCCCCGTGGTATTTATGGTCAGAAGAAACAGGCGGATTTGTCCGCCATGGCTCTTAGCGTGCGGCGAGCATGCGGGCCCAAAGCGGGACGAGGAACGCGGCAACGGCCAGCATGATCCCACCGATCACGTAGAATGACACGCGCAAACCAAACCCTTCGGCGACAAACCCCATGATGACCGGGCCCAGGAAGAATGCCGCATAGCCCAGAGCCGCCGCTTGCGAAATCGCAGCAAGCCGGAATTTGGCTGGCACCGCTTGCCCGACAAGCCCCAAAGCCAGCGGGCCGACAACGGATGACCCCAAGCCCCCAAGCAGAAAGCCTACATAAGCAACTGGGATATTGGGCGCGAACCCGGCAAGCGCCAAGCCTATGCCCGCCAGGCAAGACGACAGGATCATCACCCGTACAGGCGGCCAGGCCGCACCGAACACATGCGCCCCCAGTCGGCCAATCGCCATGCCCAATGCCAACAAAGCCGGCCCATTGGCCCCCTGCCCGGGCGAACCGCCCAGCGTGCGTTCAAGGTGGAGTGCAGACCATCCTTCGGAGGCGGCTTCGCTTAAAAAGGCTGCCAGAACCACCAAACCGCCCACCCATACGAGCGCATACGGCATCCCGGCGGTGGGTGTATTGGGCCCGTCCTCTTCTGGCAGCGGACGATCTGGCAAGCGCATCCACAGCATCAAGGCCACCACGGCCACCGCCATACCGCCAAAGATCGGCACAGGCCCAAACCCGGCCTCGCGCGCCCAGCCGACCGACACGGCGGCCACAGCGTAAGCCACGGAAAACAAACCATGGTTCAGGTTCATAAGCGAGCGGCCCGTTTCCGCCTCAGCCTCGCTGACCTCGGCGTTGGCCAGCACATCCGCCACCCCGGAACCTGCCGCGGCCATGAACAAAGCCACGCCAACCATCGTTTGCGTGTAAGAGCCACCCGTGAGCAAAAAGCCCACAATCATCACGATGACCCCCGCCAAAAGCGACCACGTTCCAAGGAAACGGTGCACCAGCGGGGCCAGCCACATCGCCATGATAGCCCCCGTTGCACCCAACAGCACCAACGTGCCCCAGCGGCCATCGCCCACGCCAACCTGCGCCTTGATCACAGGCATCTGCGCCGAAAACGCGGCCCACCCAAAGCCGATGACGATAAAGCCAGCCAAAGCGCGGCGCGACGCGTGAAGATCACTGAGCAATTGCATCGCCAAGCGGTGCCATGCAACCACACCATGGTCCAGCCAAAAACGATGCATTTAAGGCTTTTCATACGGCGCAATCCGGTCTAGAGACGCGCCTTCACGCGGGGTGACAGCCTTGGAGGCATCCCGCCCTTACATTTGGAGAAATAACATGGCTGGTGAGATTCCTGATCTCGAAGCTCTGGAACGGACGGGGACAGGCAAGGGCGCCGCTCGTCAGGCACGCCGCGACGGCATGGTTCCAGGGATTGTATTTGGTGGCGACACAGATCCGCTTCCGATCAATCTGCCCTTTAACAAGCTGTTCAAAATGCTGAAGGCCGGTCGATTCAAGTCGACGCTCTTCAACATGAAAGTCGAAGGCCATGATGACGTCCGTGTCATCTGCCGCGACGTGCAGCGCGATGTGGTCAAGGACCTGCCCACACACGTGGACTTTATGCGCCTGCGCCGCACAACCAAGATCAACCTGTTCATCGGTGTTGCCGTTGAAGGCGAAGACGTCTCGCCCGGCCTGAAAAAGGGCGGCGTTCTGTCGCTGGTCCGCCCCGAGGTGGAACTGATCGTGACGGCTGCGGATATCCCCGAGAGCATCACAATTGACGTGTCTGAGGCCGAAGTCGGCGACAGCATCACCATCTCGTCGGTGACCCTGCCTGACGGGGCCAAGCCCACCATCGACCGCGACTTTGTGATCGCGACGATCTCGGCTCCATCGGGTCTGCGGTCTTCCGAGAATGAAGGCGGCGAAGACGGTGAAGCCGAAGAAGGCGCAGATACAGCCGAAGAGAACACAGAGGAATAAGCACCTCTGCCAGTTCAAGTCACACGGCAAAGGCCGCTCCGATCCGGGGCGGCCTTTTTTCTTTTACGCGGGTGGCATCGCGTAAGACCCAGAAAACACAAAAACCAGCGCGCAGTATATCAGGGGCAATGACACCCGTTGCCATTCGGGGTTGACGGATCTCAATAATGTAATAATGTAATTACATGATTACTAATAATTACATGATTACTAATAATGACATGGATTCGATTTTCCAGGCACTGGCGCACACCACGCGCAGGGCGATGCTGGATCACGTGCGCGACACACCGGGCATCACTGTGGGAGCATTGGCACAAAAGTTCGATGTCAGCCGGATCGCGGTGATGAACCACCTTGCCGTTCTGGAAAAGGCCAACCTGATCGTCAGTGAAAAGGACGGGCGCGCGCGCCGTCTCTACCTCAACGCAATGCCCATTCAGGACATCTACGACCGCTGGACAGACAGCTATTCGGCGCATTGGGCGGACCGGGTCAACATCATCAAACACGCCGCCGAGGCCGTCGCACGCAAAGCCAACAAGGGAGACAGCGATGTCTGAGCCAAAATACGCAAAAACCAACATCAACCGCACATTCATCAAGGCCCCCATCGACACCGTGTGGTCGACGCTGGTGGCCACGGACAAGGCGCTGCCCTTCTTTTTCGGCTCGATCTGCCAAACCAGAGACGGACTGAAACCGGGCGCACAATACCGCATGGTGCACCCGAACAAAAAGGTGGCGATGGTTGTGGGCGAAGTCATCGCCTTTGACCCGCCCCACCTCTATTCCCACACATTTCAGATGACGAATATCGACGAGCCGCCCTGCAAGGTGACATACGCGCTGGTCGAAAAAGATGGGGGCACCGAATTCAGCCTGACCATCGAAAACGCTATCGAAGGCGGCAAGCTGATCAAAGAGATGGCGGGCGCTCAGGGCTTTATCGGCAGCAACCTCAAGGCGCTGTGCGAAACCGGCAAACCTGCATTTACTGGCCGATTGGTGCGCCTGCTTGGCCCCATCTTTGGCCTATTGGCCAAGAAATCCCAACGCATCGAACACTGGCCGCTGAGCTGATTTTTCATCACCACACATTTAACGGAAAGGATAATATGATGAGCGTTTCAACACTGGACATGGACAAATCGACCACCCCGCTCTGGCTCAGGATCGCCGCGATATTGGGCGTTGTCTGGTATGCGTTTGGCCTGATGCAATTCTGGCTGGGTTACACCCTCAACACTGCATCTGCCATCGAACAAGGCGCCATCACCGCAGCCCATGGGGCCGCCATTGAGGGCACACCGCAACTCGTCTGGTTGGCTTTTGCAATTGCGTCAGCGGCCGGGCTGACCGGGGCGGCCTTGCTGATCATGCGCGCACCTGCCGCCAAGACGGTTTTTGGTCTCTCGTTGCTTTCTGCTGCGCTTTATTACCTGTGGGTCTACGGGATTAGCGGCACAGGGGCTGATCGCCCAAGCGAGGAAATCATCATTGCGGCTGTCGTCTGCGCTGTGACCCTTGGCTATTTCCTGCTGAGCCGCCGAGTGACTTGAACATGACCTCTCAGGATCTGTGAACACACTCTACCGCACGCACGGTGCGTGAGCCTAAATCTCGCCGGAGCCGTTGTTTTACAGGTGTTACTCACTGACCCAGCCCCGGACGGCGCGCGCTTACACTCACCGTTGTGCGCGGGCTGCTTGCCCACACCCCACCCCGGCCCTATGCTGCGCTGCAACATTATCGGAGGGGCCACATGAAACTGATCGTCGGCTTGGGCAACCCGGGCCCCAAATATGCCCGCAACCGCCACAATATCGGCTTCATGGTGCTGGACCAGATCGCGGCGGATCACGGCTTTCCCGCATGGAAATCCAAACATCAGGGCGCAGTCTCCGAAGGGCGGTTTGGCTCGGATCGCGCCGTCCTTCTCAAGCCTGAGACCTTCATGAACAAGTCCGGTGACAGCGTGGGGGCCGCGATGCGGTTTTACAAACTCGAACCGGAAGATGTCATTGTCTTGCACGATGAAATCGATCTCGCTCCGGGCAAAGTGCGTTGGAAACAGGGGGGAGGTCACGCCGGGCACAATGGCCTTCGATCGGTGCACGCCCATATCGGGGCTGACTATGCGCGCGTGCGTCTTGGTGTGGGTCATCCAGGTCACAAGGACGCGGTGCCTGGCTATGTTTTGCGCGATTTCCCCAAGGCGGATGAAGGCTGGCTCGATGACGTGATCCGAGGCTGTGCCGATGGAGCGCCACATCTTGCAACAGGGGACGGGCCCAAGTTCATGAACGCCGTCGCCTTGCGTGTGGCCCCGCCCCGGTCCGGCACCGGCGAGAAGTCTACACAAAAACCAAAACCTGCAGCGACGACACCTACCCCTGGCATCGACACACGTTCAGCCATGCAAAAACTGATGGACCGTTTCAAATGACCCTGATCCGTGCGTTCCAAGACCAGTCCGAAACCTGCGCGCGCATGGGGTCCCCGCTTATGGGGCGCATATTGGGCATTCTCGCAGATCACTGGGATGCAGGTAGCCGTTTGGGTCAGAAAATGTCCGAATATCAGGGCGATATCGGTCCTGCCGGGCATTCCTTGCCGCTGCGCCTTGGCGGTGGGTTGCACGCTTTGGTGCTGCAGGGGCGCGACCCCGCGCTCGCCGCCGTTTACCCGCCCAACGAGGTTGACAACGCAACCCTGCGGCAGGCCGTGCTCACAGCGCTAAAGACACATGAGGACTTCTTTCTCGACTGGACAACCAGCCCGCCGCAAACCAACGAAGTGCGTCGCAGCGCCGCCCTCATGGCGATGGCACGGGTTGCCGTGCAGCATTTTGACCGCCCGATCGTGCTGTGGGAACTCGGCGCAAGTGGCGGGTTGAACCTGATGTGGGATCACTTCGCACTGGATCTGGGCGGCGCACAATACGGGCCTGACGCGCCCGTGCTGACGCTGACACCGGATTGGACCGGACCAATGCCGCCCCAGACGTCTCCACAGATTGTGGATAGGTCAGGTGTCGATCTCAACCCTTTGAATCCACAGAGTTCCGAGGATCTGTTGCGCCTCACTGCATACCTTTGGGCTGATCAACCCCACAGGTTGGCTTTGACCCACGCAGCCGCCTCCGTGATGCAGGCAGAACTTGCACAAGGAGATGCAATCGACTGGCTGGAAACACAAATTTCCAATCAGCGGCCCGGGCACTTGCACATGATCCAACACACCGTGGCCTGGCAATACTTCCCTGCCGACGTGCAAAAACGAGGCACAGAACTGATCGAAGCCGCAGGCGCAAGCGCCACAAACGACACCCCGCTTGCATGGATGCAAATGGAAACCGATGGCGACGCTACTGGTGCGATCGGTGCGGCCCTCACCCTGCGTCTTTGGCCCGGAGACATCACATTGCACCTCGGACGCGCTGATTTCCACGGCCGTTGGATCAAATGGGAAGGCTGAACATAGCCTGTTCGCATTCCAGTCGCGCCTGTGATTAATTGAACCGCAGGTTGGGGAGAAAGAAATGCGCAAAGTTGTAAAATGGGCGGTTCGAGCGGTGATTGCGTTGATAATAGCCGCTATTGTGGTCGGTTTTTGGAAACGGGAAGAGATCACGCGCCTGCTGGCTGTGAACACGTTATTCGACGAAACGCGCATTGTGGATAACTTTTCCAATATGCATGCGGCATTTCTGACGGTGCCTGTGCAACGCGGCGATGGCCCTGTCAGCCCGTTAACCACCGGAAATTCCCTATCTATGCCAGAGAGTTACGCTGATTGGGTCGTCGATCGCACTGTGACCTCTGTTCTTGTGCTTCAAGACGGCAATATCGTGCACGAAACCTACTACCAAGGCACAAGCGCAGAAGATCTGCGGATCAGCTGGTCCGTCGCCAAGAGCTATTTATCCATTCTATTCGGTATCTTGGTGGACGAAGGTGCAATTGCATCGCTGGATGACCCTGTCACCAAATACGCGCCAACGCTCGCAGGCGGTGCGTATGACAGCGCCACCATCAGACATGTCCTCAACATGGCGAGCGGCGTCACTTTTGATGAGGATTATCTGGATTATGACAGCGATATCAACAGGATGGGGCGCGTTCTTGCCCTAGGCGGCAGGATGGATGAATTTGCCGCCGGTCTCACGGACACGTTCGCCCCTGCTGGAGAGACATGGAAATACACGTCGATTGATACACATGTCATCGGCATGGTGATCCGCGGCGCAACCGGGCGCTCTATCCCGGACCTGATGAGCGAGAAACTGATCGCGCCTCTCGGGCTTGAACAGTCCCCCCTTTACCTCACAGATGGCGTAGGCGTCGCGTTTGTGCTGGGTGGGCTCAACATCACAACCCGCGACTATGCCCGGTTCGGCCAGATGATCCTGCAAAATGGCGCATGGAACGGGCAGCAAATCGTGCCTGCCGAATGGGTCGCCGCCTCCACCGCCGCTTCGGCGCCCACGCAAGCAGGCAATGTCGGCTACGGATACCAATGGTGGATTCCCGTCGGCGCGACCGAGGGACAGTTTATGGGCCGTGGCATTTACGGCCAATACCTTTACATTGATCAACAGGTTGGTGTGGTGATCGTGACCACTGCCGCCGACCGCCAATTTCGCCAAGACGGCATAAACACCGGAAATATTGACATGTTTCGCCAGATCGTCGCCGCTACAAAGGGGTAATCACATGCAAGCCGACCCAAGCGTCAACGTCCTTGGCACCGCGCTCGAGGTCTGCGGAATGGACCCGGTCACAGGCTTTTTCCGCGACGGGCATTGCAACACATGCGACACCGACGTGGGCAGCCACACGGTCTGCGCCGTGATGACTGCCGAGTTCCTCGCCTACTCGAAATATGTGGGCAATGACCTTAGCACACCGCGCCCCGAATTCCGCTTCAAAGGGCTCAAACCCGGCGACTCTTGGTGCCTGTGCGCCTCGCGCTTCCTGCAGGCCCATGACGAAGGATGTGCCCCAAAAGTCGCGCTTGAATCCACACATCAACGCGCACTTGATGTTGTCCCACTGGACGTATTGCAACAGCATCAAGCGAAATAGGCCGACCCGAGTTTCCCCGGATCAGCCCTTGTTTTCAACCGCTTAGTCCTGCAGTCGGACGATGTCGCTCATTAGACCTTGCGCCCCATTGTGCACGGTCAGCCGTTCGACCTTCCCCGCGATCACTTCAAGGGCCTCAAGCTCTTTCAACCGCAGCATGACGGGGTTATCCGCCATCACTTTGGCCGTGTTGAGCAGCGAGCGCGTGGCGTTTGTTTCCTCACGCCGACGGATGACATTGGCCTCCGCTTCTTTCTGCGCCGCGACAACCCCGTTCAGGATGTCGCGCATCTCCCCGGGCAGGATCACGTCTTTCAACGCGATCTCACCCACATCGATCCCCAAGGCGGCCATCTCAGACCGCACATGGGCCGCAGCGCCCTCGCTCACCGACACTTTGTCAGCCAGCAGATCGTCCAACGTCAAAGCCCCCAACGTTTTGCGGAACGCCAGTTGCAGCGACAGGTGCAGCGCAGCCGAGAAGTCCTTGGCCTCGGCCACCGCCCGCATGGGGTCCACCACGCGGTAATCCGCGCTCAGGTTTACCCGCAGCGACACACGGTCTCGGGTCAGGATCTCCTGCCCGTTGACCTCGTGGGCCTGCCAGCGGGTGTCCACCAGCTTGACCACATGCTTGCGCCCGAGCATCCAGAACCAGTGGGTCCCGGAGGGCAGTTGCCGCGTCACAACCCCGTCCACGGACAGGATCCCGACATGGCCTAAAGGCACCTCGCTCGAGGTCAGCGCGCGGGTCAGACCCGACCGCATCAGACGCTGGGCAACAGGCAAAGCCACCTCGTGACCAGCGTTGAGGTCGATCCGCTCAACGCTCCAGGGTCCCGCATCGCTCCAGACAACCAAGCGGCTGTCAGGCGTCACTACATCCCAAGCCCGCCCATCTCGCACCAGGATAACCACTTCGTCAGCCCCTGTCCGTACTTCGGTGAAGTGAGCAGCAGCCAGCTCAGGGCAGTTCCGCATAAGTGCGTCGATCAGATCAGACGTGAAACGAGGTTGCGACAGATCGTAAGTCAGGACCTCTGTGTGACGCCGCGCAATCGCATGGCGTCCAGGCCCGAGGATGGTGTCAAACCGCCCTTTGCGCATCACCAGCGCCCGTTCGGTCTCGCCCAGGGTCAGCATGTGCCGTCCAAGGATCATATCTATAACTGTCATCTTCTCTCTCCTTCGTCTGCTTCCAGATCAACATCGTCGCAAGGCGCGAACTCCTTTTGGTTTTCAGTGGGTTGCAACCAGAATGGTCGTCAGGTGTGATGCCCAGAAAGGGCGGAAAAGAACCCGGGGTCGCCCCGCGCCATGACCATCGGTGGGGCCGGAACGAGCGGGCAGATCTGTCTGGCGCGGGGTACGGGCAGGATCGAAAACCTGCCAACCCGGCGCGCACACAGCGCATGCCATCAGTCCCGCGCCCGACCAAAGGCCAGAGCAGGTGCGAACCCATTGGCGTGCCAGCCAAGGCCAGCGCGCCGCAACGATCACCCCTGCTGAGGCAACCCCGGATCCGATAGTTCAAGAGCCTTTTCAGGGCTCCGGCTTATAAGGCCGGTGGTGTGTTTCAAGACACCGTGGTGAAACGTGGCAGGATTCGAACCCGCTACACTCAGATTAGGAGTCTGATGCTCTTCCAGATGAGCTACACATCCAAAGTGGACCAAAACCACTCCCCAATTGCCTTTCTGGCCCTGGCATACGAGGTCGGCAGCGCCGCCCGCACCGGCAGAGTGTGCACCTCTGACCGTTAGGGTCCGATCCGGCTGATCGGGAGGTGCGGTATCAACGAGGTGCCGGATTCGATCAACATGGGAAAAACGGAGCGCTTCAGACCTGTGACACGCGCGCAACAATATTGCGCACCCGCGCAACAAATGAAAAGGGCAGCCCTGTTCAGGCCGCCCCTCTGATCCGTTTCCCACGTCCGATACGCAGCAAAGTTTTACTCGACGTTGCGCCCTTCGGGACCCGTCATGTCAAATCCAAGGTGGCGCGCCACGGTGAAGATGTCTTTGTCGCCGCGCCCACACATGTTCATGCAAATGATGTGATCCTTTGGCAGGTCTGGCGCGATCTTCATCACGTGGGCCAAGGCATGGCTGGGTTCGAGCGCGGGAATGATCCCTTCGGTGGTGCAGCACAGCTGGAACGCCTCCAACGCTTCTACATCCGTGATCGACACGTACTCCGCACGGCCAATGTCGTGCAGCCATGCGTGTTCAGGACCGATGCCGGGATAATCGAGCCCAGCCGAGATCGAAAACCCTTCGAGGATCTGTCCATCATCGTCCTGCAACAGATAGGTGCGGTTGCCATGTAGCACGCCGGGGCGACCGCCCGTGAGTGAAGCGCAATGCTCCATCTTGGCATTTACGCCTTTGCCGCCTGCTTCAACCCCGATGATGCCAACCTCTTTCTCATCCAAGAACGGATAGAACAGGCCCATCGCGTTGGACCCACCGCCAATGGCCGCAATCAACGTGTCGGGAAAGCGCCCTTCGGCGGCTGTCATCTGCTCGCGGACTTCCTTGCCGATGATGGCTTGGAAGTCACGCACCATAGCGGGGTACGGGTGCGGACCGGCCACAGTGCCGATGCAATAGAACGTGTCGCGCACGTTGGTCACCCAGTCGCGCAACGCGTCGTTCATCGCATCCTTAAGGGTGCCGCGACCGGAGGTGACGGGGATCACTTCGGCACCCAGCAACTTCATGCGGAACACATTGGGGGCCTGACGTTCAACGTCATGCGCACCCATGTAAACCACACATTTCAAACCGAATTTCGCACAGACTGTGGCCGTGGCCACTCCATGTTGACCCGCGCCCGTTTCGGCAATGATGCGGGTCTTGCCCATACGGCGCGCAAGTATGATCTGGCCCAACACGTTGTTGATCTTGTGCGCGCCTGTGTGGTTCAGTTCGTCGCGCTTCATGTAAATCTTGGCGCCACCAAGGTGATCCGTCAGACGCTCTGCAAAATAGAGCGGGCTGGGGCGGCCAACATAATGGGTCCACAGATCGTGCATCTCTGCCCAAAAGCTGTCGTCAGTCTTGGCCTTCTCGTATTCCTCCTCAAGGCTGAGGATCAACGGCATCAGCGTCTCGGACACAAAGCGTCCGCCAAACTTGCCAAAGCGGCCCTGATCATCAGGGCCGGTCAAGAATGAGTTAATTAAGTCTTCGGGCATGAAGAACCTCCTGCAACAGCACTGCCTTGTCGCAAATTTCAGACGCCAGATGCAAGCGTTGAACGGCATCGCCATCCAACGAAAACACGATCTGGCCGTTGCGAAGAGCGAAACAATCGGAGTTGTTTACCCAGATTGGACACAGTTTGAGCCGAACTTTTGTCCGAACTTGTGGCAATCACGGGAAAATAACGCCCCAGCCGCGTTAACCATTATGAATTGTGGCAGAATTGAGGTAACATCTACGTGTTCAATTTTAGGACCTGGAGTAGGATTTATGAAACTGTTTACCAAAACCGCGGCAGCAGCCGCACTTGTACTAGTAGGGGGGGCAGCCCATGCCGTGCCGTCCTTTTCGTTCCTCATTGACGGCGACACGTTTAGCCAGCCGTTTTCGTTTTCCAATGACTCGACCGCAGGCGAAATGCTGACAGGCTTTGGCATGTCACTGGTGGCTGGTTATTGTTTTGACACCGATGACCCGGCAACAAGTTCAGGCTGTAATACAAGCGTTGGGGTCGACTTTACGCCAGTTGGTACGGCTGCGGCGGACACAGGCCTTCTCGGAATTCCAGACATTCTGAGTGGCGACACAACCTTTTCCATCGCGTTCAGCGACTTTTCAGTCGGCGAATCCTTTGCATTTGACATTGATGTCGATGGCGCTCCGCCAAATTCTGTGACGGTTCTTGGCTCCGATCTCATCGGCTCGACAGCCTTTGCAGATTTCTCTGATGGTCAGCGGGTGGTTGGCACGTTCCAGGCCGTTGCTGGCAACTCTGATGCAGCGTTTTTCACTGCAACGGGCATCATCGACACGCCAACAGTTCCGCTGCCTGCCGGTCTGCCATTGATCCTCGGCGCGGTTGGTGCCTTTGGCTTTCTGCGCATGCGCAAGTCAAAGAAAGCCTAATTGCCTGACAAGAAAAAACGAAAGGCCGCCGCAGCAATGCCGGCGGCCTTTTTTATGACTTGGCAACAGCGTCCATAAAGGCCGCGATGCGCACCGGGTCTTTTTCGCCCGGAGCCGACTCCACAGCCGAACTGAGATCAACCTGACGCGCGCCTGTGATGCGAATGGCCTCTGCAACATTCTGCGGCGTAAGGCCCCCCGCCAGCATCCAAGGTACCGGCCACCGCCGCCCGGCAATCAGAGACCAATCAAACGGCTCTCCATTGCCACCGGGACGATCGCCCCCTTTCGGGGCCTTGGCATCCAATAAAATTTGATCAGCAACTGCAGAATAGGTATCGAGTGCCGCCAGATCTTCGGGACCGGCCACGCCGACAGCCTTGATCACAGGCAGGCCATAGCGCGCCTTTACTTCGGCCACGCGCTCGGGCGTTTCATTTCCATGCAACTGGATGAAATCAATGGGGACTACGGCTGTCATGCGATCCAGAAAAGCGTCATCCGGGTTCACGACCAGCGCCACTTTGGCAACGCCTGCGGGTACATCAACCGCCAGAGCGCGCGCCGTTTCGATGGACACGTTGCGCGGTGATTTGTCGAAAAACACAAACCCCACATAGGCCGCCCCTGCATCCACAGCAGCAGACACGTGTTCTGGGCGGCTCAGGCCGCAGATCTTGACGGAAACGGGCATGGGGTGGATCTAGCTTGCTTCGTCCAGCAAAGCGAGCACTTCGTCTTCGCCCTCGTGCTTTTCGGATTTCAGGCGCTTGACCTCACGGTTCAAGCGGCGAACTTCGCGTGCATTGCGTGCGTTTTCCGCCCGTACAGCGTGTTCACGCAACCATTCCCACACAAATCCAACCAACAAACCGACGACAATACCGAGAAAGATGACAACGAACAGGGGCAACTGTACTTCCGGCGTAACTGCAAAAAGGCCCGCGATCTCGTTAGGCAGCACCTTGAGCGTCACCATACCACGATTGGCCAGAGCCACGGCGACAAGCGCAATGGCAAATACCGCAATACATGCGTAGCGGATGTAGCGCATCAGGACTTTCCGTTCAGACGGTCACGCAACAGTTTGCCCGTCTTGAAGAATGGTACGTGCTTTTCCTCCACAGCGACGGTTTCGCCGGTGCGTGGGTTGCGACCCGTGCGCGCATCACGTTTCTTGACCGAGAACGCGCCAAAGCCCCGCAACTCAACCCGGTCGCCCCGGGCCATCGCCGCCGTGACTTCGTCAAATATGGTATTCACGATCCGCTCCACGTCGCGTTGATACAAATGTGGATTTTCGTCGGCGATCTTTTGGATCAGCTCTGACCGGATCATGGCACGCTCCCCCCGAAGGATGTGTAATCTATTGGTTTTTCCGACTTTCACTATAGGAACAATCGCGCGGCTCGGGAATAGACTGCCGCAGACTTAAGCGGTTTTTTGTGGCCCATTTTTGCAGACAATGACCGGTTTGCCGGATTTTGAGACGCCAAATCCGTCCCTGCGGTCTCGATTCACCGCTGTGGCGATGTTGTCCGAAGTTGATTCGCGCATTATCGTGCACACGCAGCAAAAAGGGGGCCACTGGCCCCCTTTGTCGTCTTTCAGTTGTCAGCAATGACTGCTTACTCGTCGTCAGCCTTCAGTGCCGCGCCAAGGATATCGCCCAAACTCGCGCCGGAGTCAGAGGAGCCATACTGTTCGACAGCCTCTTTCTCTTCTGCGATCTCACGCGCCTTGATCGACACGCCCAAGCGGCGGGTCTTGGCGTCGATGTTGGTGATACGCACGTCGACCTTGTCACCAACCGAGAAACGCTCGGGGCGCTGTTCGGCACGGTCACGCGACAGATCGGAGCGGCGAATGAAGGATTTCATGCCCTCATACTCCACTTCAACACCACCATCTTCGATGGCTGTCACTTCAACGGTCACGATCGAACCACGCTTCACGCCGCCAACAGCTTCAGCGAACTTGTCACCACCGATGGCTTTGATCGACAGCGAGATACGCTCTTTCTCGACATCCACTTCGGAGACAACGGCCTGAACCATGTCGCCCTTGCGGTAGTCTTGAATGGCTTCTTCGCCACGCTGGTCCCAGGACAGGTCGGACAGGTGTACCATACCGTCGATGTCGCCGAGCAGGCCAACAAACAGACCGAATTCGGTGATGTTTTTGACTTCGCCTTCGACTTCTGTGCCCTCGGGGTGTGTTTCTGCAAACACTTCCCATGGGTTGCGCATGGTCTGCTTCAGGCCCAGAGACACGCGGCGCTTGGTGCCGTCGATTTCCAGAACCATGACTTCGACTTCCTGGCTGGTCGAAACGATCTTGCCGGGATGCACGTTCTTCTTGGTCCATGACATCTCGGAGACGTGAACCAGACCTTCGACACCGGGCTCCAGCTCCACAAAGGCACCGTAATCCGTGATGTTGGTCACGCGGCCTGTGTGGTTGGATTCCAGCGGGTACTTGGCAGCAACCAGATCCCATGGATCTTCCTGCAGCTGCTTCATGCCCAGGGAGATACGGTGAGTCTCTTTGTTGATCTTGATGACTTGCACCTTGATCGTCTCACCGATTGTCAGGATTTCAGACGGGTGGTTCACACGGCGCCATGCCATGTCTGTGACGTGCAGCAAGCCGTCAACGCCGCCCAAATCAACAAATGCACCATATTCGGTGATGTTCTTGACCACACCATCGACGTTCTGACCCTCAGTGAGGTTGCCAATGACTTCGGCGCGCTGTTCAGCACGCGACTCTTCGAGGATCGCACGGCGCGACACAACGATGTTGCCCCGGCGACGGTCCATCTTGAGGATCTGGAAAGGCTGCTTGAGACCCATCAACGGGCCTGCGTCACGCACTGGGCGCACGTCGACTTGGCTGCCGGGCAGGAACGCAACAGCGCCGCCCAGATCAACCGTAAAGCCACCTTTGACACGACCAAAGATCGCGCCTTCGACGCGAGCTTCGCCAGCATAGGCTGTTTCCAGACGATCCCAGGCTTCCTCGCGGCGGGCCATCTCGCGGCTGATCACAGCCTCACCCTTGGCGTTTTCAGCCGAGCGCAGATAGACCTCAACCTCATCGCCAACAGCGATTTCGGGGGCTTCACCGGGATTTGCGAATTCTTTGAGTTCGACACGGCCTTCCATCTTGTAGCCAACGTCGATGATGGCTTGGCCCGCTTCAATTGCGATGACTTTGCCTTTTACGACAGACCCTTCCTCGGGCGTGTCCATTTCGAAGCTTTCTTGCAGGAGGGCTTCGAATTCCTCCATCATTTTATCAGCCATGTGGCGTGCGTTTCCTAACTATATCTGTTTTGACGGGCCGCGCGGTTGTCTCCGCCGGTCTTTAGGTTTGATGCCCACCGTAGGCGGGACAGGGTGTGTCGATCCGGGCAAATCGCAATTTGAAAAACAAAGAGGGCCGGAAGAAACCGACCCTGCGCCTCTCAATTTGTGTTGGTGTTTACACCTTATCAACGTGCGGGCGTATAGCCGCAAGGACACCGAAGGGCAAGAGGCAGATGTGGTAATGCTCCAAACACCGCTTGTTGCGCATCTCCACTGCTGTCAGATTATGACTTAGAACACAGGAACGAGGGGCCAGCCCCTCGCGCTCCCCGAGGTATTTTACTCCCAAAGATAAGTGCACCCTTGGCAAGTCGCCTCACCAAGGGCGTCTTCGGGTACGGTCATCGGCGCCTCCGCCTGTACCGCCAGCCCACCGTGACCAAAGATCGTTAAGGACAGATTACTCTTTGGGAGTAAAATACCTCGGGGTTTGGGGCAGAGCCCCAAATGCGCGCAAGCGCTCAACGAAAAACAGCGCGGCCGCAAGGCCGCTCCTTTTGGTCAGATATCCTCGCCCTTCTTGAGCAGTTCGTCCAGCAACTCCTTATAAATCCCATTGCTGTCACCACCCCCAAACGTCACAGCGCCCCCTGAATATGTTTGTCCATAGGTGCGCGCGACATTGATGGTCTGGATCAAGGCCGACAGCAGTTGATCCTTTTGGAGCGAGCTCAAAGGATGAATGAACACACCCCATAAACGACCCTGCGCAACCGCATAGCGCGCATCAAGAGCCGTGTCGAAATTGGCTTGCATCAAACGCATCATCTCGTCTGCGCTGAGCCCATCAGCCGAGCGGATCGGCACCATCGCCCGCATCCTGTTCGCCGTGGGATCCGCAATAACGATCAACGGGATATCATCAATGACAAGTTGGATGGAATTGCCCGCAGCCTGGGCCTCCGGGTCGATTGCCCGAATGATCTGCGCCATGCGCAGCATCGTCATTGGGGGCTCGAGCGCCTCCTGAGACTCGGGGGCTTTGGGCGCCTCTGTGTCCTGCGCGACCGCGAACACAGCTGTAAAAGCAACAAGTATCAATGCAAGCAAAAGACGGAGCATGGCGAAACCTTTCATCAAGATGACAAAAGGCTAGGCCAGCCCGCCCGCAATTTCCAAGCACCGTTTGGTGATCGCTCCCTCGTGTGCGGCTTACACAGCCGCTTTCAGGGTATCCGCCAGATCCGTGCGCTCCCAGCTGAACCCCCCGTCTGCATCAGGCGCTCGGCCAAAGTGACCATAGGCCGCGGTGCGTTGATAGACTGGACGGTTAAGCGAAAGATGCTCGCGAATACCGCGTGGGGTCAGATCCATGGCCTGTGCCACAGCCTGCTCGATTCGCGAATCCGGCACCTGACTTGAGCCGAATGTATCGCAGTAAATCGACAACGGTTTGGACACGCCAATCGCATAACTCAACTGGATCGTGCACTTGTCAGCAAGACCGGCAGCTACAACATTCTTGGCTAGGTAGCGTGCCGCATAAGCGGCCGAGCGGTCAACTTTGGTCGGGTCTTTACCTGAGAAAGCACCACCACCATGCGGCGCCGCGCCGCCATAAGTGTCTACGATGATCTTACGGCCCGTCAGGCCTGCATCCCCATCCGGCCCACCAATCACAAACTTGCCCGTGGGATTCACGTGCCATTCCGTCTCCGGTGTCAGCCAGCCGTCCGGCAGAACCTCTTCGATATACGGCGCAACCATGGCGCGGATATCTTCGCTGGTCAGGGTTTCGTCCAGATGCTGTGTCGACAAAACCAGCGAGCTGACCCCGACGGGCACGCCATCGCGATATGTCACGGACAGCTGTGACTTGGCATCGGGGCCAAGGGCAGGTTCTGTCCCGTCTTTGCGTACCTCGGCCAGCCGACGCAGAATCGCGTGCGCGTACTGGATCGGGGCGGGCATCAAAGCGGGCGTCTCGTTCGTGGCATAGCCGAACATGATGCCCTGATCGCCCGCACCCTCGTCCTTGTCGCCTGCCGCATCCACGCCTTGCGCGATGTGGGCGGATTGCTCGTGCAGCAGGTTGGTGATCTCGCAGGTCTGCCAGTGAAACTTGTCCTGCTCGTAACCAATGTCCTTGATACAGGCGCGCGCGATGTCGTCGATCTTGCCCATGTAGTCGTGCAGCTTGTCCTGATCGCTCAGGCCGACCTCGCCCCCGATCACAACCCGGTTGGTCGTGGCAAAGGTCTCGCACGCAACACGCGCTTCTGGCTCTTCGGCGAGCAGCGCATCCAGAACGGCGTCTGAAATGCGATCACAAACCTTGTCAGGATGCCCCTCGGACACGGATTCCGAGGTAAAGGTGTAATTCTGTCGGGACATGAATGCTCCATTGGATACAAAAGCCGCCACGTCAGGAAGCCGTTGTGGCAGCGGACAGTGGCCCATACGCAACGCGTCGGCCTAGGTCAATGGGCCGCGCCGCACCGTACGCTGCTTGGCGATCCAAAGTGCGATTGCGGCAACAAGCAGGAACAGGGCAAATGGCAGGTCGCCAATGCGACTGTAAAGCGTCGCTGCACCCGGTTCGGGCAGGGCAACATCCAGATAACCCGCCGTGTTCAACGCCAAGTAATCCAGTATCCGCCCCTGCGGATCAATCACGGCAGAAATCCCGGTGTTTGCGGCCCGAAGCATGGGCAGCCCCTGTTCGATCGCGCGCATACGCGCCTGCGCCAGATGCTGCTGTGGTCCTGAACGGGTTCCGAACCAGGCATCGTTTGTGAGGTTCATCAGGAAGTCCGGGCGTTCCGGTACGCCACGCAGGTTTTGTGCAAAAACCACCTCGTAACAAATCAGCGGCAATGCCTTGCCCAACGCTCCAAGGTCCATCAGCGCCGGCCCGGCTCCGGCGGAATATCCGCCTTGCGCCCGTTGAGCCAGACCGCCGACAGTTATGCGGCGAAACAACCACTCTGCGGGCATGTATTCGCCAAATGGCACCAAGTGGTGTTTGTCATAGGTCTGCGTGACCTGCGCCGCCGCATCCAGATGCACGAGACTGTTAAAATACGCGTCGTCCTGTCTGCGCTGAATGCCCAGAACGATTGGCGCGCCACGCGCCGCGTCGGCCAGCACATCGAACACGGGACCTGCAGTTTCCACCAGATATGGCAAGGCTGTTTCTGGCATCAGGACCAGATCCGGCACCGCACTAGAGGCAGTGAAATCAATCTGACGGTCAATGAAAACGGGAATTTTCTCGCGATCCCACTTCTCATGCTGTGGCGCGTTGGGCTGGATCAACCGTACGACATGTGGTGTCAGTGGTGCTGGTTCCGAAAAAACGGGCAACAAACACGCACTCAGCGTGGCAAGTGCAGTCGCACCGCGCACCCACAAGACGGGTGACAAAGCCATGATCGCAGCAGCCAGCGCCATGACAAACATCATCCCATGCGGCCCTCCCCATGCCAGCCCCTGTCCGCCCAGCACACCAACCAATGCCTGAGGGGGGGAAGCCCATGGAAAACCTGTAAAGACGTAGGCCCGCGCCATCTCTGCCGCAGTGAGCGCAACAAGCAGCGCAACCGGTCGCATGTGACTGCGATATGACGCGGCCATCGCGATGGCCCAGAACACGCCCAACAGCAGGGCCAGCAGAACCAATGCAAAGGGTGCCATCCACCCCGTTACCGCCGCATCAACCTGAAACGGTTCCGTGATCCACGTCACGGTTGCTCCGAAATAGCCAATCCCGATTGCCCATCCGTTCCAGAACGCGTCTTGCCACCGCATGGCGCGTGCCAACGTCCAGAAGGCAGCAATCAGCGGGACAAAGACAAAGGGCGCGATGTCAAAGGGGGCATGAGACAGGGCACCGGCGGCCCCGATCAGGACCAGTCCCGCGCGCTGCCCCCATCGCAAGCGAGCATTCCCTGCCCTCACTCAGCACCGTCCCTGCCCTGCAAACGCACGCGCAATCGCTTGATCCTGCGGGGATCGGCATCGATCACTTCGAATTCCGGGCCATCGGGGTGCGGCACAACCTCGCCACGTGCCGGGACCCTGCCGGCCAGCATAAAGACCAGACCGCCCAACGTGTCGATCTCCTCTTCATCCACGTCATCGTGGGTGGTCAGGGAGACACCGGTTTCCTTTTCGAACTCTTTCAAAGGCGTTTTTGACAGCGCCAGATAGCAGCCCGAGCGTTCGCGGGTGAACATGACGCCTTCATCCACGTCATGTTCGTCTTCGATCTCGCCGATGACCTGTTCGATCAGATCTTCGATTGTAACGAGGCCATCAACGCCGCCATATTCATCAATGACCAACGCCATGTGGCGGCGTTCCGTCTGCATCTTAGTAAGCAAGACACCGATAGACATCGAAGGTGGCACAAACAGCAACGGTCGCAGACGGGCACGCAGATCAAAATCCTTGCCGCCCCCGTTAAAGCCGTGTTGCAGCGCCACATCCTTGAGGTGTGCAAAACCGATGGGGGTGTCCAACGTATCCTCAAAAACAGGCAGCCGGGTCAGCCCACTTTCCTTAAAGACTTCAACCAGCTCGTCCAGCGACACGGTGTCCGGGACAGCCGTGATGTCGGCCTTGGGCACAGCTACGTCCTCGACCCGCATTCGGCGCAGGTTGATCATGCCGTGGCTTTGCGGGCGCGGTGCAGGTGGACCGGGCGGCGCAGGTGCCTCGTCAGAAGGGCTGAGCGCGCCAATCACACGCGCCAGAAATCCACCGTTTGAAGAAGGGGGTATCGTGTCATTGTCTGACTGCGCGCGGGGCGCTGCGCCAGACGATCCGTCGTTTTCGCCCATTGGCTCCTGATCCAGTTTTCGCGGGGCCTGCCATGGTTGGCGGCACCCATTGCCCTAATATGGGTCAGGCACCCCCAGCTTGCCAAGTATTTTGACTTCCAACGCCTCCATCCGCGTCGCATCGCCGCTGCGGATATGGTCATAACCCAGCAGGTGCAAGAGACCATGAACAATCAAATGGGTCACGTGATGGTCCATCGGCTTGCCCTGTTCTGACGCCTCGCGCGCGCAGGTTTCATAGGCAATGGCAATATCACCGAGGCTCAATGCCCCATCAGGATCTGGTGTTGGGCGTTCCGGCTCGGCACCGTCTTCCTCAGGTGCAAGGTCTTCTTCGGGCCAACTGAGCACGTTGGTGGGAACGGGCTTGTTACGAAATTCAGTGTTCAAAACGGCAATACGCGCATCATCACAGGCCAAAACGGCACACTCCGCCTCATCGAGCGGCATCGACAGCGCGTTCGAAATGGCCGCAGCCGCTTTGGCAACGATGGCTTCCAGCCCAGCATCGCTCCAGCGCGCATCTTCGATCATGACATCCATCATGCGCCCGCTATAGCCCAGATGGCGACATAGGTAATCCCAAAGCAGACGAAACAATACTGAGCGATGCACCTGATTCGGAGACTGTCGAGAAACAATTTCGTGGCCACACTCCAGAAGTTCCCCATGAAGTAGTAAATAAGCGTGAATCAAGACAAATTTGTGGCAAACATTCGCCAGCGCAGATATTAACGCATTCATTCAAAGTGCAGATTTTACGGCACGTATTCGTACTAGGAGACTGAACAATGATGCGTTCAATTATTACAGCGGCATTTTTGACGGCATTGCCTGCCGCAGCGTTTGCCGCGCCTGTCAACCTGACTAGCTGGATTGAAAACGGGCTCGGCGGGAACAATGGCGCCGGGACTTGGACAGTTCAAAGCGGCGACGACTCGGTCCTGCAAAGCTCAAACGGCCAGCCAACTGTCTTTTTTGACCCCGGTGCAAATGATCAAGGTCAGGAACTGCAAGGCACGATCAACGTGCTGGGCAGCGGTGACGACGACTACGTCGGCTTTGTTCTGGGATATCAGGATGGCGAGATGGACAGCACAAACGCTGACTTCTGGCTGATCGATTGGAAACAACGCGACCAGGGTGCTGCGTCTGTTGGACTGTCGCTGAGCCATGTCACGGGCGATCTGACTGGATCACCAGCCAATGATTTCTGGGCCCACATCGGCACCGTGAACGAAGTGCAGCGTGCGACAAACCTCGGCTCCACTGGCTGGGTCGATCCGCAAGAGTACACGTTCTCGCTGACGTTCACATCCAGTCTGATCGAAGTGAAGGTTGATGGCGTAACAGAGCTGTCGTGGTCCCAAGCGGACAATGGCGGCGTTGCGTTCACGGATGGCGCTTTCGGCTTCTACAACTACTCGCAAAACAACGTTCTGTATGCGGGTATCACACAAGACGTTGTGGTAGACCCCAGTGCCGTTCCACTGCCCGCAGGTCTGCCGCTGATGTTGGCTGGGCTGGGTGCATTTGGTTGGATGCGCCGTCGCCAGAAAACCTAAAGGTCTTCACAATATGAGATTGAGACGGACGCCCTTTGCGGCGTCCGTTTTCATTTGTGCCCGTTGTGCTTTTGAATCGGCCTGAAACAGAGCCTGTCACCTGAAGCATTGAACGCTTTGATTTCAGGCCGCGTCATGCGGGTCAGGATACTCGTAACCTGCTTTACCCTGCCTGCGGATCGGCCTCATATGCCTCGATGATGGCGGCGACCAGTGGGTGGCGCACAACATCCTTGGACGTGAAATAGTTAAAGCTGATCTTGGGCACCGAGGACAGCAAACGCTCAGCATCTTGCAACCCCGACGGCACACCACGTGGCAAATCGATCTGGGTGCGATCCCCGGTGATCACCATCCGCGATCCCTCGCCCAAACGTGTCAGAAACATCTTCATCTGCATGGTTGTCGCGTTTTGGGCTTCGTCCAGCACGACAAAGGCCCGGCTCAGGGTCCGCCCGCGCATAAAGGCAAGCGGTGCAATCTCGATCGTCTTTTCCTCTTTCAGCTTGGCCAACTGCTTGCCCGGTAAAAAGTCATTCAGCGCGTCGTAAAGCGGCTGCATGTAGGGGTCGACTTTCTCCTCTTGGGTGCCGGGCAAAAAGCCCAACCGCTCGCCAGCTTCGACCGCGGGGCGACACAGGATGATCCGATCCACGTGGCCCGAGATAAACATCGACACGCCCACTGCCACGGCGAGATAGGTCTTGCCCGTCCCCGCAGGTCCGATGCCAAAAGCCATCTCATTGTCGAACAACGACTGCACGTACGCCTTTTGGGCGTCTGTGCGAGGTTCGACCAGTTTCTTGCGGGTCTTGATCTCGATCCGGTTACCGACGGGCATTTCCAACTGATCGCCCGCTTGGGTCCCTGTGCCTTCCTCGGCACCGCCCATGCGCAATTCGCGATCAACATCAGCAGGTTCGACATCCTTGCCCGCCTCCAGCCGCAAATAGAGCGAGTTAAGCACATCGGCGCCGCGCTTCTGGGCCTCGTCCTCGCCCATGATGGCCAAGACGTTGCCACGCCGGATGATCTGGATATCAAGGGCTGTCTCAACTGCCGTGAGATGCTGATCATAAGGGCCACACAGATCAATCAGCAGCCGATTGTCGGGGAATTCCAAAACCACTTCTTTGGGCGGTTGATCAAGGGTCAATACCTACTCCTTTGAGTCTTGTGTTTGGCCAAGGGTTGCAAGTTCAAAGGACGGGTGCAACGCCCCGCATCCTGTTTTCATACAATTGAAACAAAAAAGGCCGGGGCGCGATCTGCGCTCCGGCCACTGTGTGTGGGTGTGCAACAAATCAGATTGGATCGTTGATTGTCTGGTTGCCTTGGAACGGTCCGACAATGTCACCGGGATTGCCAACGCCGGAACACACAGGCTTGCCGAACTTGTCTAGACGCTGAGACAGGTATCCTTCGATACCGTCATCGATGATCCAGTGGTCACAGCCGTTGGGGTCAATCCATACACCTGCTGACAATTCGCTCAACGGTTTTTCACGGTTGCCCTGTCCATAGTCGATGGTCTTGTTGGTGTTGACCCGACCGCCGCCAGCTTCGCCAGTGATGTCGCCACATGCGGACACACCCGCAATCAGCGCACAAGCCATTGAAATCTTGATAATGTTCATTGGCTTACCCCTCAGCGAATGCAGATAATTTCAACGCGGCGGTTTGCGGCCTGCCCACGTTTGGTGCGATTGGAGGCAACCGGAAGACGCTCACCATATGCCCGGACATCAGCGATACGAGCCCCGGCACGCTGCGCGACAGCGGCAACCGCGTTGGCGCGGTTTTGCGACAGGCGAATGTTGTATTCATCCGATGCGCGGCTGTCCGTATGTCCTGCGATGATGTAGCTGGTCGCTCCGGCTGTGCGGAAGAATTCCTCAAGACGCTGCTGGCCTGCGCGGTGAATTTTCGATGAGTTTGTCGCAAAGAACTGATCCGAGCTCATCACACCGCACGTGTTTCCGCGTTGGCAGACGGGGATACCCTGGCGCGTCACGTGAGGGGTCATGAACCCTTCAAAGCCGTCATCCATTACCCAGTGTTCGCACCCATCAGGGTCGACCCAGATACCCGGAATGTATGGTTCGCGCTCGCCCGGAGCAGCGTCGCGGTCCAGAATGCCGCCCAAGCCGCCTTCTTGTGCATAAGCAGCCGGTGCGGTCATGGCCAAAGACGACAAGGCGATGGCGCCTGCCGCAGCAACGGCACAAGCCCGTCCAAAGGATTTTGTAATCGAAAGTCCCACCACTCGTGTCCTTTTTTGTAACTATCCCCCAAGCAGCACCGAACATGTGCAAAAGCACCAAGCGCGCTACCCGCTCACGTCACGTTAAGGAATATTTTTGGACCTGTGAACCCGATTCCCCCACATTTAGTTGTCCAACAACGGCCGAACACATGAAAATCTGGGGATAACCTCAATATTTAGTGGGTCAGAGCAGTTCTCCCGCAAGCGAGTTCGATTCGGCGCCGATGATTCTCACCTTGGCGATATCGCCTCGTTCAACCCTAGCGTCAGCGACATGCACGGCATGCAGGTATTCGCTCTTGCCACCCATTTGCCCGGGCAAGCGCCCCGGCTTTTCAAACAGAACACTGACTGTGCGCCCAACCATCCCGTCTTGGATTGCCCGCTGCTGGCGGGTGATCAGCGCCTGAAGCCGTTGCAGTCGGTCATCCGCCACAGCGGGATCAACTTGGGCCCGTTCAGCCGCAGGTGTGCCGGGCCGCGTCGAATACTTGAACGAATACGCGTAGCCATAGTTCACCTCTTCGACCAGATCGAGCGTATCCTGAAAATCAGCATCGCTTTCCTCGGGGAAGCCAACGATGAAATCCCCGGACATCAGGATGTCGGGGCGCGCTTCACGGATGCGTTCGATCAGACGCAGATAGCTTTCTGCCGTGTGACTGCGGTTCATGCGCTTGAGAATCCGATCGCTGCCCGACTGTACCGGCAGATGCAGGTATGGCATCAATTTGGAACAGGTGCCGTGCGCCTCGATCAGTTCATCGGTCATGTCGTTGGGGTGCGAGGTTGTAAACCGGATCCGCTCCAGCCCGTCCACCTTGTCCAGATCCCAGATCAACTTGGCCAGTGTATAGTCTGACCCGTCCGGCCCGGCGCCGTGATAAGCATTCACATTTTGCCCCAGCAACGTGATTTCGCGCACGCCGCGCTCAACCAGATCGCGTGCTTCGTCAACGATGCGCGCAGCCGGGCGGCTCACTTCGGCCCCACGGGTGTAGGGCACCACGCAAAACGCGCAGAACTTGTCACAGCCCTCTTGCACCGTCAGAAACGCTGTCGGCCCACGTTGTGCCTTGGGGCGGTTCTTCAATCGCTCGAATTTGTCTTCTTCGGGGAAGTCGGTCTCAAGGGCCTTTTCCCCGGCGCGGGTCTTGGCCTCCATCTCTGGCAGCCTGTGATAGCTTTGTGGACCAACCACCAGATCAACCATCGGCTGGCGGCGCATGATCTCTTGGCCTTCGGCCTGCGCGACACAACCCGCAACCCCGATCTTCAGATCTGGATTTTCAGCCTTCAATCCTTTGAAGCGGCCCAATTCGGAATAGACCTTTTCGGCTGCTTTTTCCCGGATATGACAAGTGTTGAGCAGGATCATGTCAGCATCATCCGGCGTCTTTGTCTCAACATAACCCTGCCCGCCAAGGGCTTCGGCCATGCGTTCGCTGTCATAGACGTTCATCTGACAACCGTAGGTCTTGATAAACAGCTTCTTTGGCGTGGTCATGGCAAGGGTCCGGAATTGGCGCGGGATCAGATGCGCGATCTAACAGGGGCTCAGACATCTTGCAATGAAGGACGGTTTAACCGCATTTATACATCAAGTGGTGCAAAGGCGTTGCGTGATGCAGTTTGACAGTCTGACCAGTTTTGCAAAGGACCCAAGCGCGGTGCCTCGGAAAGGGCCTGTTGCTCTCATCCTTGTTGAAGACGAGGTTGAGGTGGACACAACCCTTCGTCACCATCAACAGGCAGGCTTTGCGCATGTCATCGCCTGTATGCCTGCGGATTTCACTCTGGCGCGCGATCTGCAAGAGGATGTCGTACGGATCAATTACGATATGTCCCAGGATCGCGCGACCGAAACGGCCGTCAATGCGCTGATCGAGGCCGTGCCCGCCGGTACCTGGATGTATTACTGTTATAACGCGGAATACTTGTTCCACCCGTTTTGCGAGACGCGAACCGTGGGTGAGATGCTGGCATTCCATACAGAAGAGCGTCGGGATGCGATGCTGACCTATGTGGTCGATCTTTATTCAGATGATCTGTGGACGCATCAGAACGCCGTGTCGCTGGACCGTGCCCACCTGGATCGATCCGGTTATTACGCATTGGCGCGCCCGGACGAAAAGGGCCATCCAAAGGAACGGCAGCTCGACTTTTACGGAGGATTGCGCTGGCGCTACGAAGAACACGTGCCAACCGCTCGGCGCAAGATCGACCGAATTTCCATGTTCCGCACTAAGGCCGGTTTGAAACTACGCGACGATCACACGTTTAATGACGAAGAATACAACACCTATGCCTGTCAGTGGCACCACAATCTGACTTCGGCGATCTGTTCCTTCCGTACGGCCAAGGCGCTCAAGCTGAATCCCGGCAGCACATATGACATCGAAACATTCAAGTGGCACAACTCGGCCCCCTTTGAATGGCACTCGCGTCAATTGCTGGATCTTGGGCTGATGGAACCCGGGCAGTGGTTCTGATCAACAGGTAACCTGATCCTGCAGGCTCGTGCGCTCTCAGCCTCAGGCGTTTATCTGCAACGCCAGCATCCCCATAACCAAGCGAAACACGTTTCCATGGCAGTGTTTGACCAAGCTGGGCGCCCTAACTCTGAGGGCATCAACCACCTCACACCACCAAGTGACGTTCGGCTTTTCAGGGCGATTCAGAAATGCCTTAAAGGCGCGGGAACCAGTCATCGCGCAGCTTTTGCCCAGCCATCATCCCATGGCCGGGAAATGGCGGTGAGGTTGGTCCGGGGCGTTCCACAAAGCGTGCATCGTCCCCCACCAGTCGCAGCGAAAAAGCGCGACGGCGCGTGTCGCTGTGATTGCCCCGCGCCCCGTGCAGCGTCCGGAAATGAAACGCGACGGCATCGCCCGGTTCCATCTCGAATTCCACAATGCGCATCGCCTCGGCTTCCGGGTCCGGCACCGGTACATAGTCGCCCTCAAAGAACGCCGCCTCGCTGACCCACCGCGTTGGCACAACGTCCTTTGGCCACAGATGTGATCCTGCCACACAGCGCAATGTCGCATCTCGAACCGGGTCCAATGGCGACCAGAAGCTGATCGTCTGCGTTCCTTCGACGAAGTAATACGGCGCATCCTGATGCCACGGGGTTGCCATGGACGTTCCGGGCTCCTTGACCAATACGTGATCATGGAAAACCTGCACCTGTTCCGATTGCATCAAGGTCCGCGCGACAGTTGACACATCCGAGCCGAGGATGGCTGTTTCGAATTCCGGTATCCGTTGCCAATTGCAGTAATCGTCAAAAAACAGTCCCGTCTCGCCAGCCTTGTCATTTGTCGACGCATAAGGACCGGGATCGGACATGTTGCGCGCCACACCCGCGCGCAAGCCATCGACATGATCTGCAAACAGACCACGGATCAGAACGACGCCGTTAGACTGATAGGCTTCAACGTCCTCTGGTGTGACCGAAGTCATCAGGCCTTGCGGCGCAGCCGGATCACCACATCGACAGACGCGATTTCGGCGCCTTCGGGAGCATCTGGAAGCTGTGCAATCACCAACTGATCCGAAGGCGCATCCGTCAACCGTGCCTCGTCTTCCCAAAAGAAGTGGGGGTGGTCGTGGACGTTGGTGTCAAAGTAGCTCTTGGAGCCATCGACCGTCACTTCCTGCATCAAACCGGCATCGCAGAATGCACGCAGCGTATTGTAGACTGTAGCCAGTGAAACCGCCTCGCCATCCGCCTTTGCAGCGTCAAACAGGCTTTCGGCTGTCACATGGCGATTTTGCCCATCACCGACCAGCAAAGCTGCCAGTGTCACACGTTGACGCGTGGGGCGCAGGCCTGCTGTCGCCAGCCATTTGCTGCCCACGACGTGATGCTCGCTGTTGATCGAAGTGTTTTGTGTCATGGTCCTATATAAAGGCGCTTTCTCGCAGATTTCAATTGCAAATCAGTCGCATCCCCGCGCTGCAAAATCAGGCGACCCGTCCAAAAAAACCCATTTGTTCCTTGGCTGTAAATTGACGCCCCGCGTCGGGGTAATGCGACAGAACGGCAACGATGCGCGCTGTGTCTCCTGCGACAGGTGACACTCTGTGGGCCGTATTCACCCCCAGAAACACGTTGAGCGTGCCCGCAGTTTGCTGCAACACCTTGGGTTCGATCTTGCCCTCCAACAGGGCCGCAATGCCTGCATGGTTGGGATCATCGGCACTGCGCAAATCCTGTGCGTACTCGAATGCCCCACCTTCCGTGGCTTCCTGCAACAAAAGCGTTGTGGTGAAGACCGAGCGATCAAAGTGCCAGTTCAAGGCTTCTCCGGGCCGATATTCCAAGACGTTGATCCCTGCCAGCGCGTCATCCATGACATGAAGTTCCGGTTGATCGGTCACGGCCTCCAGAAACCGAATGAAGGGCGGCCAATTGTAAAGTTGATCCAGCGCAGTGCCGCGCAATTGATCGTGGCACAATGTATGGTTGGCGGTTTCCACTTTCTTCAGGGCGGGATCATCCAGCGCAAGCCCATCCACGTCGTCCTGAAAGTAAATGTTGTGCCAGCGGCTATGGTGGAACGATTCCGTGGCCATACGCGGGTGAATGTGCTCAAGCAGTTCTGCCAAAGCACCCGGCCGCATGAGGCCAACCAAATTGAACAGCCCTTCCTCGGCCAATCCCGCGCGCGCCGCAGCCACCATGTCGGCATAGGCTGGCGTGTCTGGTTGATCGAGGGGATAGCGGTCGAGGTCGAGTATGTTTTTCATGGCGTTAGCCTGACCTCAAATTCATAGGTGATGCAAGCGACGGCCCTGCCCTTGCGCCCGCGCACACAGCGATGATAGACGGACTTTAACCAGGCTTCGGCCCCCCTTGCGCTATATATAAGAGGCCGAAATGGCAGATTTCCCTACGCATTTTGACAAAGACGACCTGCTGAAATGCGCCCGTGGCGAACTGTTTGGGCCCGGCAACGCGCAGCTGCCCGAGCCACCGATGCTGATGATGGACCGCATCACCGGCATTTCCGGGGATGGTGGCGCGCACGGCAAGGGGCATGTACTGGCAGAGTTCGATATCACCCCCGACCTGTGGTTCTTTGACTGCCATTTCCCCGGCAACCCGATCATGCCCGGATGTCTGGGCCTTGATGGTCTGTGGCAGTTGACTGGCTTCAACCTTGGCTGGCGTGGCTGGCAGGGTCGCGGCTATGCGCTTGGGGTGGGTGAGGTCAAACTCAAAGGCATGGTGCGCCCAGATCGCAAAATGCTGACCTATAAAATTGATTTCACCAAGGCCATTCAGACCCGCCGCCTGACCATGGGCGTAGCAGATGGCATCGTCGAAGCGGACGGCGAAGTGATTTACGAAGTCAAAGACATGAAGGTCGCACTCAGCGAAAGCTGAGACCACAGCCCGACAATTCGCTTGCCCGATGCTTGTTTTTTGGTGACCCTGCCATCCAAAGGGAGAGCAACCGTGCCATATATCGACGCAAACGGGACGCGCCTTTTCTACTCCGTTACAGGTTCAGGTCCGGAAACGATCGTGTTTTCGCACGGTTTCCTGATGAACCACCACATGTTTGATCACCAGATCAAGGCCCTGAGCACACGGTACCGCGTCATCGCCTTTGATCACCGGGGCCACGGTCAAAGCGCAACCTGCCATGCACGGTTTGGAATATACGACCTGGTGGATGATGCAGCCGCGTTGATCCGGGAGCTGTGCGAGCAGCCCGTGCATTTTGCCGGGATGTCCACGGGCGGTTTCGTTGGCATGCGCCTTGCACTGCGCACACCGGACCTGATCAGAACTCTGACCCTTATCGACACGGCTGCAGACGCAGAAGAGCCGGCAAAGTTGAAGCAGTACAATCAGTTGCTGTTTGCGGTCCGGTGGATTGGAACGCGCCCGCTATTGGGAAAGGTGATGCCCATCCTGATGGCAAAACACTTCCTGAGTGACCCGGCACGACACGCGGATGTTGCGATCTGGCGGCAGTACCTTTCGAAGCTCGACAGAAAGTCTGTTTACCGCTTTGGCAAAGCCATTTTCACGCGCGACTCGGTATTGGACAGCCTTGCCGCACTCGATACTCCACCGCCAACGCAAATCATTGTCGGTGAAGAAGACATTGCAACACCGGTGGCCGCCTCCCGCGCAACCCAAGAGGCAATCAAAGGTGCCAACCTCAACATCATTCCAAAGGCCGGTCACACAAGTCCGCTGGAAATGCCAAACGAAGTCACACAAGTCATCTCGCAGTTTTTGACGACCCATGACGCGACATAGCGCGTGTCCCTTGAAAGACGCCGCGGTCTTACCTCCTTGCACGCCCCTGCCCCGCTGTCCTACATGGGAGCCAACCAGAGACCGTGAAGGATCAACCGCCATGCGTAGGGTCAAACCAGAGGTTTGCGGATGAGAAGAGTCGTCGTGACAGGGATGGGCATTGTCTCATCCATCGGGAACAACACCGAAGAAGTGCTTGCCAGTCTCAAGGCTGGGCGCTCAGGTATCGAAGCGAGCCCCGAGATGGCCGAGCACGGGTTTCGCAGCCAGATCGCGGGTACGATCAATATCGACACCGCAGCACATGTGGACAAGCGCACGCTGCGCTTCATGGGACCGGGTGCGGCTTATGCGCATATCGCCATGGCTCAGGCCATTGCCGATTCCGGTCTTGAAGACGCAGATATCGTCAATCCACGCACCGGTCTTGTGGCCGGGTCGGGTGGCCCTTCGACGTCGGCCATGTTGACGGCACATCAAACGGTGCTCAAAACCGAAGCCACCAAACGCATCGGGCCCTTTGCCGTGCCAAAGTGCATGTCCTCCACGATCTCAGCCAATCTGGCGACGGCTTACAAGATCAAGGGGATCAATTATTCCATCACGTCAGCCTGTTCGACATCGCTGCACTGCATCGGCAATGCCGCCGAGCAGATCATGCTGGGCAAACAGGACGTTATGTTTGCAGGTGGCGCCGAAGAACTGGACTGGACGCTGTCGTGCCTCTTTGACGCGATGGGCGCGATGTCATCGAAATACAATGACACGCCCGACAAGGCGAGCCGTGCGTTTGACGCGGATCGTGACGGATTTGTAATTTCTGGCGGTGGCGGCATTCTGGTGCTCGAAGAGCTGGAACGCGCCAAAGCCCGTGGCGCAAAAATCTACGCCGAGGTCACTGGCTATGCCGCCACATCGGATGGGCACGACATGGTGGCACCTTCTGGCGAAGGGGCAGAGCTGGCAATGAAACTGGCGCTCGACACGCTGCCAAGCGGACGCAGCGTCGGCTATATCAATGCGCACGGTACGTCCACGCCCGCAGGCGACGCGCCGGAAATCGCTGCCGTTCGCCGCGCCTTTGAGGGACGCACACAACCTCCCGTCAGTTCGACCAAATCCATGACAGGCCACGCGCAAGGGGCCGCCGGCGCGCTCGAGGCCGTGTTCTGTCTGTTGATGCTGGAGCATGATTTTATCACGCCATCGATAAACGTCGACACGCTTGATCCCGATTTCAACGCCGATGAGATCGCGACGCAATACGTGCCAAATGCAGGTCTGGACAGCGTGATGACCAATTCATTCGGCTTTGGTGGCACCAACGGATCCATGATCCTGTCGAAATATCTGGGATAAAGTAGAAGATGTCTGACTTGCTCAAAGGAAAACGGGGCCTCGTTATGGGGGTTGCCAACGACCGCTCGATCGCGTGGGGCATTGCCAGGGCGATGGCAGATGCGGGCGCTGAACTGGCTTTCTCTTACCAAGGAGAAGCGTTCGGCAAACGGCTGGCGCCTCTGGCCGAGAGCGTCGGGTCCGATTTCATGGTGGACATGGACGTTACCGACGATACCTCGCTGGATGCAGGGTTTGAGGCATTGGCGGCGCGCTGGCCCACCATCGATTTTCTGGTTCATGCGGTGGCCTATTCGGACAAGTCCGAACTGACCGGCCGTTTCCTGAACACAACACGCGCGAACTTCAAGAATTCGATGGATATATCTGTCTATTCCTTCATCGAATGTGCCCGCCGCGCGCATCCAATGATGCTCGAAAACGGTGGAACCTTGCTGACCATGACCTATCAGGGATCCAACCGCGTTGTGCCAAACTACAACGTGATGGGCGTGGCCAAGGCGGCACTGGAATCCGCCACACGCTATCTTGCGAATGACCTTGGTCCCGAAGGGATTCGCGTCAACGCGATCTCACCCGGGCCAATGAAGACGCTTGCAGGTGCTGCCATAGGCGGCGCTCGCAAGACGTTCAAACACACGCAAGAAAACGCACCAATGCGCAACAATGCCACGCTCGAGGCTGTGGGCGGCACCGCCGTCTATCTGTGCTCGGATGCCGGGGCGTGCACAACGGGCGAAGTTGTGCGCGTGGATGGTGGCTATCACGTGCTTGGAATGCCGCAACCCGATCACCTCTAGGTCCAACAATTGCCATCCTGCGCCGCTATATCGCGGCTATGGAGCAAGTTGCAGACACTGACGCGCTGTACAAAGCGCAACGCCTTGAGCGGCGACTGGAACGACGGGCCGCCCGCACCAAGCGGTCCAAGTGGCTATCGCGGCTGTTGTTTTCGCTGACAGGCGTCGGGTTGATGCTGTTGCTGCGCACACATCCCGAAGCGGTCTCGAATATCGTGGTGTACCTGAACACACCAGACAAGGCGCAAAACGAAACCACACTCCTGGGACAGCCTGCAGACAAGGCGGTGCGCAAAATGCCAACCAGCACCGTCCCCGTGCGACGGGGCGGAAGCCTGCCCGGCAATGGAGCAAAGGCCCCGAGCCACGACACCCAGACACAAGCCGATGCGGTTAGTGCAAAACTCAGACGTCTGAACCCGGGCGGTTAGCGCGCAAGGGACGGCGGGCGGGGCGCATTTGGCGCAGCCAAACAGCGTCCGACCAGGCGTCAGCTCGGATCAAACGATACCACTTCAATGTCAAACGTCAGATCTTTGCCCGCCAGCGGGTGATTGGCATCCAGCATCACTTCCTCTTCACCAACCTCCACAACCATTACCTGCATCGGGTGGCCTTCCGGGGTCTGCATTTGCAACTGCAATCCCACTTCCAGCGGTATATCGGCCGGGATCGCCTCGCGTGGAACACCTTGACGCATGGCCGGGTTGATCGGTCCATAGGCATCGGCACATGGTACGGGCACAGATTTCTTCTCTCCCTGCGCCATGCCGGCCATCGCGGCATCGAGACCCGGGATGATCTGACCGGATCCAACCACAAATTCCAGTGGGTCGCGCCCGTCTGAGCTGTCAAAGACACTGCCATCCAGCAAAGTTCCGGTATAGTGGATCCGTACGGTGTCGCCGTCTTTGATCACGCTCATATCAGTCATCTTTCCATGTTTCGCGCCGCGATCTTCGGCGCCACGTCACACTGCACACCCACGCAAAGCGGGTAAACCCCACCTGCCCCCTTTTCGCTGCGGCGTCTGCGTGCCACTCTCTCCCAAAAAGGGAGAGACATATGCCCATCACCACCTGTATTTTCGATGCCTATGGCACACTTTTTGATGTGGCTGCAGCAGCGCGACAGGCAGCATCCGAACCGGACTTTGCAGCAATCAAAGACACCTGGCCGATACTTGCAGAACACTGGCGGCTAAAACAGTTGCAGTATTCCTGGCTGCGCGCTGTGACCGGCGCGCATACCGATTTCTGGCAAGTGACCCAAAACGGGTTGGATTGGGCACTCGAAAAGGCAGGACAGAGCAACAACCCTGCCCTACGGGAACGGCTTTTGGCGCTTTATTGGGAATTGCAGGCCTACCCGGAAGTACCGGCCATGTTGCGCGCGCTCAAGGATGCCGGGCTCAACACTGCCATTCTGTCCAACGGCTCCCCCGATATGCTGGCAGGTGCGGTCGACTCTGCCGGGATCGGTGATGTGCTCGACGACAGCCTGTCTGTGCAAAGCGTAGGGATCTTCAAACCTGACGCGCGGGTCTATGATCTTGTGGGGCAGCGGTTTGGCTGCGCCAAGGACGAGGTGCTGTTTGTGTCGTCCAACGGATGGGATGCCGCTGCGGCCACGGGGTATGGGTTCACAACCGCATGGGTCAACCGCGCAGGCGAACCTGTGGACCGCTTGCCTTGGGTGCCGGCCCACACGATGCATGATCTGACGGGCATCCCCTCGCTGGCCGGACTCTGAGGTCGGGATCTGATGCCAAAGTTCTCCACTTCTGACGGGCTGTCGCTGTACTATACCGACCAAGGCGACGGTCTACCCATATTGTGCCTTGCAGGTCTGACCCGCACGGGGGCGGATTTTCAGTACGTGATCCCCCATCTACCGAACGCGCGGATCATCACGATGGACTATCGCGGACGCGGCCAATCTGATTGGGACCCGCAGTGGGCGCGTTACAGTGTGCCGGTCGAAACACGGGACGTCATGGAATTGCTGGATCATCTGTCTATCAGCGCCACGGCTGTCCTTGGCACGTCGCGGGGCGGACTGGTGGCCATGGCCATGGCGGCGGCAACCCCCGATCGCCTGCTCGGAGCGGCGCTTAACGACATCGGTTTTGAGATCAACACAGCTGCCCTGTCCACCATCGTGGCCTATCTTGGGATCAACCCGCTGGCCCAAACACATGAAGAGGCTGCCGCGGCCCTCGCCCACGTCTTGCAGGGCTTTGACAACGTCACACCGGAGCGGTGGTTGAACGAAGCGCGCACACATTTCAAACAGACCGACACGGGCCTCAGCATCACCTACGATCCCAAATTGCGCGACGCTGTAGCAGCGGGCGGATCTGTCCCTGACCTATGGCCCTTGCTGAACGGCTTTGCACACAAACCCCTCTGCCTGATCCGCGGTGCAGGATCCGACTTGCTGACCGCAGCGACAGCCCGGAAAATGCAGGAGCGCCGCCCCGATATGATCTATGCAGAGGTTCCGGACCGGGGGCATGTACCGTTTCTGGACGAACCCGAAGCCTTGGCCGCCCTGAATTCCTGGATAAAGGCAATGCAATGAACATCGATATGATCCGCGCGGCCGCGCAGCGGCTCAAAGGCCGTGCCCGGCGCACACCACTATTGAACTCACCCTTTCTGGATGAGGTCGCCGGGCGTCGGGTGTGGATCAAGCCAGAATGCTTGCAGCACACCGGCAGCTTCAAATTTCGCGGAGCGTGGTCTGCAATTTCCGCGTTGGACCGTGATGTCTGCGCGCGCGGCGTCATCGCCTTTTCCAGCGGCAATCATGCACAGGGCGTCGCGCATGCCGCAACACAGCACGGGGTGCCGTCGGTCATTGTGATGCCAAGCGATGCCCCTATTCTCAAAATCGACAACACCAAGGCGCTTGGTGCCGAGGTCGTGCTGTATGACCGCGCCACCGAAAGCCGTGAAGACATTGGTGCCCAGCTTGCCAAGACGCGCGGCCTCACCCTGATCCGCCCCTATGATGAGCCGCTCGTCATTGCCGGCCAAGGCACGACGGGGCTTGAGATCGCAACACAAGCCGTTGAGGTCGGGGTCGAAGAAGCTGACGTGCTGGTGTGCTGTGGTGGTGGCGGGCTGACATCGGGTATCGCACTTGCTCTGGAGGCCGAAGCGCCGGGATTGCGGGTGCGTCCTGTTGAACCCGAAGGTTTTGACGACATGACGCGCTCCTTGCGCTCAGGTGGTATTGAACGCAACAACGCAACGTCCGGCAACATTTGCGACGCGATCCTGACGCCGCAACCCGGCGACATCACCTTTCCCATCATTAAAAGGCTGTGTGGCAGTGGTTTGACCGTCACCGAAGACGAAGCGCTGCGGGCTGTGGCGCAAGCCTTTCTGCGCCTGAAGGTCGTGGCGGAACCGGGCGGCGCCGTGGCACTTGCTGCCGCATTGTGTCGTCAGGACCAAATAGAGGGAGAGCACGTCGTTGTCACAATATCCGGCGGCAACGTGGACCCTAATATCTTCGCACGCGCATTGGACACTTTAAAATGACCAACTTCACCATCGCCAGTTTCAACGTCAAAAACCTGATTGGACCAGATCAGGAGTATTACAGGTTCCAAAGCTACACCCCTGAAGAATACGCGTGGAAATCCGACTGGCTGGCCGAACAGCTTCAGACCATGGATGCAGATATTGTCTGCTTTCAGGAGATTTTCGAGGAAGATGCCCTGCGCCATGTCATTGCCGAAGCGGATGCTGACGGAATTGCTGGAAACGAGGCGCATATACCCGGCCCGAACAAACGCTATCGGCGCAAGGCGATCTTTCGCAAATTGGCGTATCGCCCCTACACAGAGGCCGCATTGGCCTTTGCTCCCAACAGCAATGACGGTGCATCGGGCAAGCGCCGCCCCGGCGTGGCAATCCTGTCCCGGTTCGGATTTGTCTACGAGCCTGAGATCATTCAGGACCTCTCAGAGCCGGTCGAGATCGATTTTGGCCCAATGGGCGCAGGCGGTGGAGGCAGCTTTACCCTGACGCGCCTCAGCCGCCCGATCCTCAAGGTGCGTGTACCTGTTGGCGATCATGTCGTCACCGTTTTCACCTGCCATCTGAAATCCAAACTTGGCGAATTCGTGACACCCGCAGGCGCAGATGCTCCGCCAGAAATTGATCTGACAGACTACGATCCCGTGGGACGGGCACTGGGCGGATTACGCTCGTCCTTGCGTCGCATGGCCGAAGCCTGGGTGTTGCGCCGCGCCATCGTAGCAGAAATCGAAGCGGGTCATCCCGTTATGGTCACGGGGGATTTCAACGATGGCGAACATGCCGTCAGTTCCGAAATCATCAGCGGTGAGCATCCATTCAAGAACTATGCGTGGATGTTGCGCCATGATGCCGAAACCCCGCGCGATAGGTACACTGAAGAGGAGGATACCCAGATCCGCGAAGCCATCGAATCTGTGCGACTGCATTCGGCCGAAAAACAGTTTGTACACAAGTCGGCAAGGGACATGGTCTATACGGCCGCCTTTGGTGGCGTGTACGAGAGTATCGACCAGATCTACATGTCCCGTCATTTTTTGGAAGGCTCCCCTGACAGCATCGGGCAGATGGACTATTTTAGCGTGTTGAACGACCACCTGACAGATGGCAGCCACGCCGAAGCCCCCTACAACAAGTTGGCCTCGGATCACGGCCAGATCATCGCCCATATGCGGCTGAAGGACTGAGATCCAAAGGCGGCTGCGCCACGCTACTTGTTTGGAAGGGTTGGGGGGCTCTGCCCCCGGCTTTCAGCCTCCCCCGTGGTATTTTGGGTCAGAAGAAGCCTCTTGGCTGTGTGATGCCTTGCACGTGGGTATGAAGTCGCGTCAAAACGGGTGGACCGGTAACGAAAGGACATCCTCATGCATATGGTCGATCTGGGCGACGTAGCTCTGCATTATCGCATTGATGGGCCCGAAGACGGGGCGCCGGTTGTTTTTGTGAACTCGCTTGGGACAGATATGCGGCTGTGGGATCCGATCCTGCCGTTGTTGCCGCAGGGATTGCGTATCTTGCGGTTTGACAAGCGCGGTCACGGGTTGTCGACGTGTCCACCAGCGCCCTATGCGATGGGTACGCTGGTGAGTGACACCGAGCGTCTGATGGATCACCTGGGCTTTCGAGATGTGATGTTTGTTGGCCTGTCCATCGGCGGCATGATTGCGCAGGGCCTTGCCGTGAAGCGCCTTGATCTGATGCGGGCCATGGTGTTGTCCAATACGGGTGCGAAGATCGGCACCACGGAAATGTGGGCAGAGCGCATTTCCGCCGTGAAAACCGGTGGCATCGAAAGTCTTGCTGATGCAGTCATGGAGCGGTGGTTCTCTGCGAAATTCCGTGCAGCGCCAGAACTCGAATTGTGGCGCAATATGCTGACGCGACAGGAAGATGCAGGTTATGCAGGGTGTTCTGCCGCGATCTCAGGGACGGATTTTTATGCCACCACTGCGACGTTGCGGCTGCCGACTTTGGGCATTGCGGGCAGCGAGGACGGGTCCACTCCACCCGATCTTGTGCGCGAGACGGTCGAGCTTGTTCCCGGCAGCCAATTCCATCTGATCCGAGGGGCCGGGCACTTGCCATGTGTCGAAAATCCGCAAAATTTTGCAACGGCCCTGTCGGACTTTATGCACGCCACGGGACACGTATAGATCATGGCCGCCAGCGTCTTTTCGTCCTCGCTTTTTGCCCAGCTTTTTCCAACGGGCGACGTAGGGCGATTGTGGTCTGACACTGCCGAAGTGCGCGCCATGTTGCTCGTCGAAGGTGCGTTGGCCAAGGTCCAGGGCGCGCAGGGGATCATTCCGGCTGACAGTGCTGCCTTTATCCATCGCTCAAGTCTTGAGGTGCAGATTGACCCTGCCGGTTTGGCACAAGCCACAGGCCAAAACGGCGTAAGCGTTCCCGGTCTGGTCGCGGCCTTTCGCGCGGCGATGGAGGCACCCGAACATGCGCAATACGCCCATTGGGGTGCAACATCACAAGACATCATCGACACGGGCCTAATGCTGCGTTTGCGCCAGACACTGACGGCGCATCACGATCTATTGCTCGCACTCCTGCAACGCCTTGGCAGGCAGGCCGAAACCCATGCAGAAACACCGATGGTTGCGCGCACCTATGCCCAGCAGGCCACGCCGACCAGTTGGGGCGGTATGCTTGCACAGTGGGGGCAACCCTTGGTGGACGCATATGAGGTGCTTCCGGCAGTGCGGGATGGATCGCTGTGGGTGTCGTTGAGCGGGGCAGCGGGAACAGCATCGGCCTTGGGGCCGCACGCGCGTGAAACGCGATCTGCGCTGGCGGATGCTCTGAACCTGACAGATCCAAAACGCAGTTGGCACACGGATCGTGGCCCCATTTTGCGCATTGTGGATTGGATGGCTGACATCGTTGCGACGCTTGCTGGCGTGGGACAATCAGCCACCGCCTTGTCGAGTTCGGAATGTCAGGACGTCATATTGAACGGCGCTGGTGGCTCTTCAACGATGCCTCAAAAGCAGAACCCCGTCGGCCCATCCGCGCTGTCCGCCCTCGGGCATCACATGACCGGGTTGCGGGCGACGCTGCAAGCCTCGGCCACGCATCAGCATCAACGCGACGGGGCTGCGTGGTTTGCAGAGTGGATGGTGCTGCCCCAAATCGCGCTGTGTTGTGCGGCGGCCCTCGAGATCGCCAATGCTCTTGTCCAGTCCTGGGCACCAAATTCAGCCGCAGCAGATCGCCACTTTGCCGGTCTTGGCGGCGTTTATGCCGAAGGGTTGAGCTTTGCCTTGGCCGCCAAGATGCCCCGTCCGGATGCGCAAGATGCTACAAAAGCACTGATTGCCGAGGCGCAGCGATCCGGCCAGACATTGGCCGCCGTCGCGACCGCAGCACACCCGGATTTGCCACAGAGCCTGTTTGATCCCGTACGGCAAATGGGGCTGGCGCCAGACGATGCCCGCGCCTTTGCGACCAGGGTGGCGCGCCTTTGAAACTGCCCGTCCTGTTCATTCTTTTCACGGTCATGATCGATGCGATGGGCATCGGATTGATCGTTCCTGTCATGCCTGACCTCATTCAGGAAGTACGTGGATTGGGCATCGGCTCGGCTGCGGTGTGGGGCGCGATCCTGTCGTCGACCTTTGCGGCGATGCAGTTCCTGTTTGGTCCGTTGGTCGGTGCGCTGTCGGATCGTTTCGGGCGACGGCCTATCCTGATCACATCCCTTGTGGTGCTTGCGCTGGACTATCTCGTCATGGCCGTTGCCGGCAGCATCTGGTTGCTTTTGGTGGGGCGGATTGTCGGAGGCATTACGGCAGCCACCCAGTCCACGGCAAACGCATACATGGCGGATATCTCCAAGCCCGAGGACAAGGCTGCAAATTTCGGTCTGATCGGCGCGGCATTTGGGCTTGGGTTTGTGTTCGGACCGGTTCTGGGTGGGGTGTTGGCCGAATTTGGCACCCGTGCGCCGTTCTATGCGGCCGCGGCGCTTGCCGCGGGCAATGCGGTATTTGGATACTTCGTGCTGAAGGAGACGGTGGATGACCGTATCCGCCGCACTTTCGAGTGGCGTCGCGCCAATCCGCTGGGTGTGTTCCAGCAATTGTCCAAATTGCCCGGGCTGGGGCCATTGTTGTTGGTGTTTTTCCTGTATCAGGTCGCATTCAATGTTTATCCGGCAATCTGGTCTTACTACACGGCTGAACGGTTTGACTGGTCTCCGGGCATGGTTGGCTGGTCACTGGGGCTGTTCGGTGTCTCCATGGCGATCGTTCAAGGCGGGCTCATCCGGCCCATCATGACGCGACTGGGTGAGCGGGGCACTGTCATCTACGGCCACGGAGCCGACATCATCGTCTTTTTGCTGATCGGCGTGGTCAGCTCGGGCACGTGGTTGTTGATCCTGACGCCATTGGCGGCACTGCCAGCCGTCATAACCCCGGCTTTGCAAGGCATCATGTCCAAAGCCGTAAGCGACGACGCCCAAGGGGAATTGCAAGGCGCACTGACATCTGTTGCGGCGTTGGCCATGATTCCAGCGCCATTGATGATGTCATATGTTTTCAAGAGCTTCATCGGAGACAATGCCCCGGTATATTTGCCCGGTGCACCCTTCTTTCTGGCGGGAGGATTGATTGCTTTGGCTCTGTTTGTGTTCCTGCGCAGCGGAAAAATCGGGACATCTCCTAAGGTGAGCAGTCAACCTGCGCCATAATTGGTCGGAAATGGTCTTGCAGACGCTTAAGGGCTGCGCCACCGTTAGTGGTGAAAATCACCAACGGCGCAAGTGGCGCAAGGACGACAAATATGCAGACCATCAAAGCCGCCGTATGCCACGACTTTGGCAGCCCTCTTGTTTTGGAAGACATCCTTTTGCGCGACCCGAACGCGGGCGAGGTCGAGGTCACGCTGTCCGCAGTCGCGATCTGCCATTCGGACATCTCCTATGCCGATGGCGCGTGGGGGGGCAGTCTGCCCGCTGTTTACGGGCACGAAGCCGCTGGCATTATCAGTGCTGTTGGCGACGGAGTGAGCGGTCTGGAAGAAGGTGACAGCGTTGTGGTGACGCTGATCCGTTCCTGCGGCACATGCCCGTCCTGCGCAGGCGGGCAACCTACGATCTGTGAAACACCCTATGACGGTGACAAGGGGCCCATCACAACGGCAGACGGTGGTAAGCTGCATCAGGCCATGGCGTGCGGTGCCTTTGCCGAAAAGGTCGTCGTGGACCAGCGCCAAGTCGTCAAGTTCCCGTCAGACATGCCCATGGATGCGGCCAGCCTGATTGCCTGCGGGGTCATCACCGGCGTTGGCGCTGTGGTCAATGCAGCGGGCCTGCGCGCCGGTCAGGACGTTGTGGTAATCGGTGCGGGCGGTGTTGGTCTCAACGCGATTCAAGGCGCACGCATTGCAGGTGCGCGCCGGATCGTGGCCGTCGACATGACCGAGGAAAAACTCGAAGACGCAAAAGCCTTTGGCGCGACCCATGGCGTATTGGCGTCGGCCAAATCGCCATGGCGGGCCAGTTACAAAGCCTTAGGCGGCAAAGGCGCCGAAGCCGTGATCGTCACTGTTGGCGCGACCCCCGCCTATGATCAGGCCCCACGCTATCTGGGGCGCGGCGGCAAGGTGGTCATGGTCGGTCTTCCCCATTCGGGCGCATATTCCAGTTACGAACCGGCAATTCTGGCCTCCATTGGTCAGGGCATGGTGGGCTCGAAAATGGGCGACGTCGTGATCCAGCGGGATATCCCCTGGATGGTTGATTTGTACCTGCAGGGGCGGTTGCAATTGGACAGTCTCATTTCTGGGCGCTGGTCGCTGGATCAGATCAACGAGGCGATTGCCGACACCAAGTCAGGCAAGGCCCGGCGCAATGTCATCATGTTTGATCGGTAGGTTCGGCGCCGCGTTTGCCCCGCTGCTATCTTTGCGGCGCGCCCGGCCATAAGAAAGGCTGTCCATATGAAGCTTCAGGATCTTGAGATCATTGTCACCGCACCCCCTGCACCCGGTTGGGGCGGGCGCTATTGGATTTTGGTCAAACTGACCACCGATGACGGGATTGTCGGGTGGGGCGAGTGCTACGCGGCCTCTGTCGGGCCAACTGCGATGCAGGCGGTGATCGAGGACGTTTTTGCGCGGCACATGCAGGGTCAGAGCCCGGAAGACATCGAGTTGATGTTCCGCCGTGCCTATTCTTCGGGTTTCACGCAACGCCCTGACCTCAGCGTTATGGGGGCGTTTTCGGGTCTCGAGATCGCCTGCTGGGACATCTTGGGCAAAGCGCGCAACAGGCCCGTATGGGCTCTGCTCGGCGGACGCATGAATGACCGAATCCGGGCCTATACCTACCTCTACCCCCTGCCCCAGCATTCACTGGCGGATTTCTGGACGTCGCCCGAGATGGCCGCCGAAGCCGCCGTGGATTGCGTTGCGCGCGGCTACACGGCCTTGAAATTCGACCCCGCTGGGCCATACACGTTGCGCGGTGGGCATATGCCGGGCATGCGGGACATCGCGATGTCCGTGGCGTTTTGCAAAGCCATCCGCGACGCTGTCGGAGGCTCTGCGGACCTGTTGTTTGGCACGCACGGACAGTTCACCACAGCTGGGGCCATTCGGCTTGGGCAGGCATTGGAGCCGTTCTCGCCGCTGTGGTTCGAAGAGCCGATCCCCCCGGATGCGGTTGAGGAAATGGCCAAGGTTGCCCGCGCCGTGCGCATCCCCGTCGCGACCGGGGAACGCCTGACCACCAAGTCAGAATTCGCGCCTGTCCTGCGCAGCGGCGCAGCTACAATCCTGCAGCCTGCCCTCGGGCGTGCGGGTGGCATTTGGGAGATGAAGAAGGTCGCCGCGCTGGCCGAAGTCTACAATGCCCAGATGGCGCCGCACCTTTATGCAGGACCTATCGAGTGGGCAGCCAACATCCATCTGGCCACGTCCATCCCCAATTTGCTGATGTGTGAAACCATCGAGACGCCGTTCCATGATCAGCTGATCAAAGGCAGTATCCGCGTCGAAAACGGGTTCATACGACCGCCCGAAGCGCCCGGTTTAGGCATCGAAGTGGACGAAGATCTGGCGCGTGCGCACCCTTACACGGGAACTGGCCTGCATCTGGAGATGCGCGAAGAGCCGTGTGACTATGTCGAGGGCAACGCCTTTGAAGGCGGCGCGCCAGCCCCCAGAAATTGAAGGCGTGAAACCCTAGCTGACCTGCATCACAGCGAAAGTAATGCGCGGCAGCGTATCTCCGGTTGCAGTGCTGCCCAATTCGATCACACCGTTGCCGTTCAGCGCAACCGTTTGACGGCGAATGTAGATTTCGGGGCTGTTTCCGATGGTCAGCGTGCTACCGGCCGAGCTGCTGTCCTTGAATTCGACAATGCCCCCACGGACCGAAATCACCCCATGTTCGCGTGACACCCACGCCTGCGGCATCACAAGATCGCATTGCGGCGAACGCCCGACCTTTACCGCGCCGCCTTCCGGGATCGTACCGACCCATCCGCCATGCGTCAGGTGGACAGCCGTTTTCGCGGCTTTTTCCTTTTGCTGGACGTTGAAAATAGTTGGCTGCACGGTCATTTTCGTGACGCCGTGATCATCGCCGTCTGCCGCCATCAGCGCAAAGATTTCGGTTGGCACATCTGTGCCACGCAATGTGATCTCGCCCATGGATCGCAAGTCAGAGGAACCTTCGGGCGACACCCTTTTCACCAGCGACTTGCTGATCAAAACCTCGTTTTCCTTGGCTTGGCTCGACAGGCGCGCTGCAACATTGACCGCATCGCCAAACAACTCATTGCCGCGCCACAGGACGGTACCCCAATGCAACCCGGCATGGACGGATACGGCCCCATGCGCCCCGTGATCCAGTATTTCCTTGGCCGCGATCACAGCCTGATCTGGGGATTCAAAAAGGCACAGCACGTCGTCCCCCTTGGAGCGCACAAAATCGCCGCCCAGTCTCGTGGCAATGCGTTGCATTTCCTCGACGCATTCAAACACAAGGCGACTGGCTTCTGTGTCTCCATAGCGGCGATATAGCGGTGTGCTGCCCGACACATCGGCCATCAAGATCCCGCGCTCAATGCTCATGTCGAAGTTTCCCCTAAATTTCGACCAGGCCCCTCAAGGGGTGAAATTGCCACAAAATGACATTCATTAAATATCCAGACTTTACACATGCGCAATTGGGGAAGTCACCTGAATTGGCACGTATTGTTTACCGCAGGTTGTCCATTTCACTGAAATTTGACGGTCCGCGCAGCCAGTGTGGTCATTTGACGGGCAATCAAACTGCCGTAGACAGATCGAATCGCGCGTTCAATAAAGACGGATGGCAGCCACCGAGACATCAGCGTCAAACACACGGCCAATGGCGAGAACACCGATGCGTCGCAGGCGATCAAGGGCAAGCGGTGCCTCGGTACGATGAGCCTCGAACTCCGAAAATGGCAGTTGGATAGTATTCCAACGCTGCGGGGCGACGAACTCAGTTCGGTAGGATTGCCATGGCCGGGTCAGATCCTGGGTGCGCAAACGCATGTCGTAGCGTTCGCCGTTGCCAATCACGTCGATCTCGATCCCGGTCCAGGCCGACACATCCAACGGTCCAAGGTCAAAAGCCATTTGGATAAATCCGCCATCATTGTCCAATGATACAGTGCCCGTGAGACGTGCAGCTTCGCGCCCATCGACGGCTTCCCGACGCATCTGACCGCGTGACACGCCACCCATGACCTTGTCGGCCACATATTCCCAGTCTGCCTGCAATTCCATTCTGGCCTCCTGCGCCTGCGCTGCCCCGATGCATGTGAACACGGCACAGATCAAGGCCCGGATCACGTGCGCGCGGCCTCAAACGCGGCCCAAGCCACCTCGAAATCCTCAAACGAGATACGCTTGTCCTTTACCGCGTCAAACACGATCTTTTCAGATTGCATGAGCGTTGCAATGGCAGCCGCCAGCGTGTCGATCACATCCGGTGGCACCACAACTGCGCCGTGACGGTCCGCATGGACCAGATCGCCCGGCCGGATATCGAGCCCGTGGATCCGCACCGGCAGATCGTAGTCAATCACGTGCACATATCCGTGGCTGGGCCCAATTGATCCCGCGACAACCGGATAGCCTTCGGCCACATCCCCGAGATCCCGCATCACTCCGTCCGTCAGAGTACCCGCAAGCCCGAATGCCTTGTGTATATTGGTGTTCACCTCACCCCAATACGCCCCGATTGCGGCAGGTACATCAAGGTCCTGCACCACACATACCGCGGGTCGAGAACCTTCGGACATGTAGCGGTAATAGGCCATGCGCCGCGCCTTGATCACCTCGGGCGCTTCGGTTGGCGGAGCGACAGCCCGTATGCGTGCCGTGCGGGCATAGCCGACCATCACGCCACCCGGATCCGAGGCCAGCATTGTGCCGCGCGTAAACCCGTTAAAGCCGCGTTTTCCTTGGGCCACCTCGATGGCGTTGCACACAGTTGGCGTGTCGACCGAGGCCAACAGATCGTGCAGGGCGTTGTCCATCGCGCTTATCCTTTGGCCAATGCGGCACCTTCGGCCATCACCTGAAGTTTGGCATAGGCAATGTCAGGATCGACGGCCCCAAAGCCCGCAAAGGTGCCAAAGCCGCAGTCGCTGCCCGCAATCACCCGATCCTCGCCCACGATGTCTGTGAACCGATCGATCCGTTGGCGCACAACTTCGGGGTGCTCGACAAAATTCGTGGTTGTGTCGACGACCCCCGGCACCAGCACCTTGTCGTCAGGGATTTCGCTGCGCCGGTCGCGGAACACGGTCCATTCATGGGCGTGGCGGGGGTTGGACGTTTCAAACAGCATGTAGCGCGCCTTGGTTGCCATCAGCGTCGGAAACACCGTGTCCATGTCGATATCACAGACATGCGGCCCCTCGTAGTTGCCCCAGCAGATGTGCACACGAACTTTCTCGGCAGGCACATCCGACAACGCATAATTCATCGCTTCCACATGCGCGTCTGCGATTTTCAGGAATTCGGCATCGCTGAGATCTGCAAACAGCATGTGACGGCTGAGCGCGAGGTCGGGGCAGTCAAGTTGCAGATCCAGACCCGCCGCCACGATGGTTTCGTATTCTTCCTTCATCGCATCAGCCAGCGCGGCCAGATAAGCCTCGCGCGTGGGATAGTAGTCGTTTTGCAAAAACAACGAAATCACACCCGGTGAGGCGGCATTCATAAAGCCCCGCTCGGCCCCGTGTTTGGCCATGGCAGCCTTGAGATTGGCGATGTCCTTTCCCAACTCGCCCTGCCCACGGCTTTTCACGGGCCCCGTGCACATGGGGCGTGCATATTGCGGGGTGCCACCATCGTCTGCAAGGCGCTTGAGGAAACTGGGGAATTTCTTGAGGTCGGCGGGAGCATTGCGGGGGCTGTCGCCAGAAAAGCCGGTGTAGCGATCCTTGACATAGGTGGCATAGCTGATCTTGGACGTCTCGCCATCACTGACAATGCCGACACCTGCGGCCACCTGTTTGGCAACCGTCACATCGACCGCCGCCGTCATGGCGGCGTCAAAGGCGGCCGGATCGTAGTCCTCGCCACGCTCACGCGCAAAAATGAAATCGACGATCTCTTGCGTGCGTGGCAGGCTGCCCGCATGTGTCGTTAAAACCATATCAATACCTCACGGTTCTGTTACCGGCTTTATGGCCGTTCAACGAATGAAGCACCATCCCACACCAATGGGTTGGCACAGTTTTCTCCTTGTGCGCCGCACAGAGAAAAGGAACCCGTCATCCTGAGGGCCAGCGCACCGCTGTGGTGTGGCACGATCGTGAGAGAGGTGCCCAAAAAGTCGACAGGGTCCAGAAAACGGCGCGAAGACAGGAACACCATCTGACTGCAATTGGCAGCCCCGCAGAAAGGGCGCGCATTGGCACCGGGGCATCTGATCTCTCCCCAGTTCACCACAAAGTCTGGCGTGCCATCGCGGTCAAGGTCGCCAGCCTGCACCGCTGCGCCCGGCAGCGGCGTCTGCGCGCCACACCCCTGACTGACGCGCGCGCCAACTTCTGGCGGAATGGTCACGATACCTTGCGCAGGCGCTGGTGCGGCTTGCGCGGCCGACCACGCCTGTGCGCAGTCGCTTTGGACCTGCGTCACCGCACCAGCCAACCCGGCCACAGGCAATTGCCAGGCCTGCGCCTGACCGGGCGCGAGTATCACCGTGCTTGCCTGCACCAAGCCGGTCCACATCGGATCCGTGGCCGAGATATCCACCTGCCAAACGCCATCGAGTTCGTTGAACGTGATGGTCGGCAGCCGGTACCCCGTCTGATCCGCCCACAAAACAACGTCATTGCGGATCACGTCATTGCCAACAGGCACGCGCTCGGTCCCGATCTCAAGCCGGGTCATGCCGGGCGCCATGGGCCTGATCTCGTGCTGCTCGACGTCTACGGCAGGGCGTCGCTGCAGGGAGGGTGCAAGGCAGACAAAGTCTACGGCCACCCCCGCGCGCGCGATGTGAAAGACAAAATGCCCGCCATCCACGGTTTGCGCCTGCCAGACCTGCGCCTGCGCGTGCACAGCGCAAACCCAAAGGCCCAGAACACATGCAATCAGCCTTGCCATGTGGGCCCTGCAGGATCGTCCGTACCGACGACATGATAGAGCGATGCCGGTCCCGTCATCGACGGAACGGCGCTGTGGGGCATGTTTTCCGGCACGCTCATCGTGTCGCCGGGGGCAAGGGTCGTGCTGCCCCCCTCCCAACTCACGCGCCAATGGCCGCGCATGGGCATCAGAACCGACGGACGGTCGTGCTGGTGCATGTCGTGCGTGGCGGAACTGCGGGTGATCAGATCAACCTCGAAACCCGGTTTGTCACGGATGATCCCGGTCTCGCCAATCACCTTGCAGGGCGTGTCCTTGGCCAGCGCAACCATATCCCAGTAGCGGCGCACCCCCATGCCAACAACCTCGCCCGGTGTCATCTCCGGGTAGTGCTTGAGCTCGTCTTCGCTGAGCACGGGCATCGGCGCGACCCCGTCGGGCAAGGTTGCCCCGGCCTTGGTGTCATAAAGCTGTCCGTTCTCGCCCAGCACCAGCCCGTGATCCGCCGCATCCTCGATCACTTGCGGGGCCCAAATGACGCCGCCCCCGGCATCATCGCCTCCAAGGATCGCCATGATCATCCCGTACTCTGTTCCGATATTTTCAAAGCCGCGAAAGATCCCTGTGGGGATGTTGATGATGTCGCCTTCTTCCAGCACGACCTCACCTGCATCACCGTAGCGCCCCCAGAAAAACCGCCAACGCCCCGACAAGACAAAAAACACCTCTGCCGTGCGGTGGGAGTGCAGGGAGTTTCGGCACTTGGGCGGTTGCCCGGCCGCCCCGATGTTAAACCCGTGCGGGATCGAAATATGGACATGCTGGTCCGCCGATTCCGAGACCCCACCCCCGATGATGGTAAAATTCTCCTTTTGGTCGGACCCCGGCGTGTGGGCATCGATAAAGGCGGTCTTGCAGGGCATCAGATCGCCGTAACGCACAATGCGCGGCTCCATCTCGGCGGGGGTCATGTCGTGTTGTCCTTTTCTTGAGTTTCGCAGTCTTGAGCCATATCGACCAAGGCTTCGGCAAGGGCGAGCATTTGTGCCCACTCGATACGCTGATACTGAAAATTGGAAAAGCCAGAGCGGATGCGCAGGTAAAACCGCGCATCGTCGCCTTCTCCGCGTTGTTGCACTTTGATGTTGCCATTCACAACGTGAACGGCGCGCTCGCCCACGGGTTTCGAGAAGCTGTCAAAGAACCCGCGAAAGGTAGAATAGTTAAAGGAGAACTGCATCGTTACTCCACCTAACAGCTTTACAGAAGGAAGAATTGTCATAGCGGTGCCAGATCTGGTGGCATGATCGGATCGGGCATAGGGTCGCCCGGTGTGGTGCCTGTCATCTCGGCGTGGATCCAGACCATGCGGTCACAGAACCAGACCTTGGGCAAAATGACGGCGACAAGGCCCGTGAACGTCGCCCACGGGTTGAGAAGGATCAGCCCGTAAATCAACGGAATGATGCCAGCTGCGGACAGGGCCGTCAGTACGTGCGCTGCGAGAATGTGATGGCGTGCCACGCCGTAGCGAGCGCGGTCGAGAAAGATCCGCTCGCCCAATGTGGCGCGTGAGGCCCATGCGCCAAAGTCGGCAGGTGGCGAAAAGGCGCGCGGATTGTACCACGTCCAGGCCGCCGCCACGCCAAAGAGCGGAAGTGCGGCCCACCCCACCCAAGCGCGCGCATAAATCGCCAGCGCCAGCAGGGGCAAACAGCTGAACCGCGTCCAGACGCTGAGCGGATTTGCATGCCGCCGCCAATCGGCGTCCTGCATCCCCATAAGGCGTTCGGCTGCGGCGTAGATATCGCTCATCCCTGCCCTTTCAGCGCGGCAATCTCGGCTTCCAATTCCGCGATACGGGCAGTCAGTCTGTCCATCTCGGGGCCAACCAGTTGCGCGATCTCGGCACTTTCAAAGCGCGGCGTGATGTATTGCGGGCAGTTCCAGTCGAACGCCTCAAGGGCGATGGTCACAACCCGTTCGACCCGGCCCTGCCCTTTGACCGCGAGGCGGTTCGCCAGTTCAGGCGCATCTGTCGCCTGCTGAAACGTCGCGCGCCCCTGTAGCTTCATGCGCGCCTTGCGAGGATAATCCATCAAGAACACCGACACGCGGTCATCGCTGACCAGATTTCCTTGGGTGATATGCTGCTTGTTGCCGCGATAGTCGGCAAAGGCGAGCGTGTGATCGTCCAACACGTTTAAAAAGCCCGCCGGCCCACCGCGGTGCTGAATGTAGGGCCATCCGGTTTCGGACACCGTGGCCATATAGAACGATGTCCGGCTGGTCACAAATCCGACCTCGTCCTCAGTCAGCGCATGGGCGCGTGCGCCGTAGGTTGCCGCGTATTTGTCTGCCACGCCTTCAACCTCCTGAAAGGCTTTGACAGCGTCGGTAAACATCAGTTCGTCATAGCGTTGCATGGATTATTCCCTTTCGCCGCCCGCACGCGTGGCGGGCAACACAAAGGTGAGAACTGCAAGGCCGGGAAACAAGCGCATCGATGGTCTATCCGGTTTGCAGAAGGATCTGCTTCCAGATCGCCGTTTCGTCAAACAGTGTAAACTCACGCCGGATTTTGGGTTGGGCAACCCCAAGCGAGCCAAACTCGGCATGGGAAATCCCCAACACGTAGACTTCGGCCCCAGTGGGTGCGCCGAAGTAGCCCCATCCATCATGCTTGCCGTGCATCGCCCAGCGGATCGCCGCGCGTGGCGGCATCGTCGGGTCGTCGCGCCCGATCTGGTGATCTATGGAGAACGTGGCATCGGGGAAGGACGCCCGCAGCCCCATCCAGAACTGATCCACAGGCGCGGTGCCGTGCCCGGTTGCGCCACCGGGATATTCGGACTGGATCGCGCGGTCATATTCACTCGGGATGACAGCCATGTCCGCGCCCATGATGCGCGTCAGGACATCTGCGTATTTCTGGCCCCAGGCGTTGTCATTGCCACGCCCCTTGTAGGGGCCGGGCTGATCGGTCGCCGGGGTCAGCGGCATGACCGCCTTGTCCATCCCGCCTTCGCGTTCGATCAAATCGGCGGCAAAGGCTTTGGCCTCCCACCCGATCTGGTTCACGATTGCTGTCTGGTCGCGGATCAGCCACTCGTCATTGATCTGGTCGTTAATGGCGTGACAATCCGCAATGATGCGGTATTGCAGCTTCTTGCCTGACGCTTTGCCGTACATGCCATCGGCCATGTGGGTCGCAGTGGACAGGATGCGGTGCGAGGACAACATCCCCTCTTCCGGTGTGCCGGACCAGATCACATCCTCGCCCAGCAACGTGCGATCAGGGAATTCGGCCAGTGTCGCCATGGTGGCGCCAATGACTTTCTGATTGCCAATCACCACGCTTGCAGGAGAACGCACCACAATGTCGGGACTGTAGTAATGGTGCAGAGTCGCGATGCCGCGATCCTCCCAGATCTCCTTGGTGATGCCGATGATGTAGTCCGGGAAATCGGCAAAACGGTTCGAAAAGCCCTTCATGTGGTCCAACCTTCTGGAATGCGGGCCGAGCGACGCAGGATCAAAGGTCCATCAAGCGCAACCCGGCGGGGTTTGGTCTCGGGATCGGCCAAGCGATCCATCAGAATATCGACCGTCGCGCGCGCCATTTGCCCCGCAGGCTGGCGCACCGTCGTCAAATCATAGCTGGGCCATGCTGCCAGCGTGACATCGTCATAGCCCACAACGGACACGTCGTCGGGCACTCGCAGGCCCAACTCGAACCGCAGCACATCCATGACGGCAAAGGCCATGTGGTCGTTGGCGCAAAACACGGCATCGGGATAAGTGTCAGAGCTGAACATCTCGCGGGCGATTGTTTTGGCCCGCTCAAAATCGAAATCACTGACGCCGCGCGCGGCGAGGGTTTGCCCTGCCGCCGCCAATCCTGCAACAAAACCGGCTTCGCGGTCCCGCTGGGTAGAGGCCCCCTCCCAACCGGCGATATGGGCCACGCGTTTGTGTCCGCCTGCCACAAGAAACTCCGCCAGCTTGCGGCCCCCGTGATAATTGTCGGACGTGACCGAAGACAGACGGTCATCATCCTGTGCACGGTTGAACAGCACAATCGGGATGCCAGCGGCTTCGCAGCGTCGCGTCAGGTCATTGGACATCCCCACACTGGCCGCAATAATTCCGTCGACCTGGTAGTCGAGCAGTTCTTCCATCACTTCGTCGGCCTCTTCACCCGAGTTGGACGCCATGAAGACCAGCACGTGATAGCCGCGCTCCTGCAAGTGCCGGCTGAGCCGTTCAATGGCTTCGGGGTAGAACTGATTTTCTAGGTAGGCGACCACAAGGCCGATGATCCGGCTGCGCCCCGTAATCAGCGATCTGGCCAAGACATTGGGCCGATAGCCCAACGCATCAGCCGCGCAACGCACCTTTTCCGCGGTGCGCTTGGACACGGATGCGCCGGGCGTAAACACACGGCTCACCGCCGAGCGCGATACGCCCGCTTTTTGTGCCACATCCAATGCCGTCACAGGTCTGTCCATCAGTCCGCTGTCCAGCCTCCGTCGATCAGGATATGGGTACCCGTCACCATGGCGGATGCATCCGACGCAAGGAACTGGACAGCCCCCATGATGTCGCTGACCTCGCCTACGCGCGGTAACTTGATCTTGTCCATGATCCACGCATAGCGTTCCGGGTTGTCAAAGGTGACTTTTGTCAAAGCCGTGCGAATGAAAGTCGGGCAAATCGTGTTGATGCGAATGCCCGCTTTGCCCCATTCGATGGCCATGCTTTTGACCATCCCCTCGACTCCATGTTTCGTGGCGCAGTAAACCGAGCGATCTATGCCCCCCACATGCCCCATCTGGGACGATATGTGGATGATGGAGCCCGGTTTGCCCGCATCCATCAGGGCCTTGGCCGCATAGGAGGACAGGAAAAAGGCGCTGCGCAGGTTGATGTTCACCACCGCGTCAAAATCTTCGGGCGTCGTTTCAATTGCAGGGGCATGGCGGGCGAGGCCTGCGGAATTCAGCACCACATCGTAGGGTTGCCCAAGGGCAGCTTTCACGGCCTCAAGATCCGTTTGATCCAGAGGCAATGCTTCTGCGCTCCAGCCTTCTGCCTGCATGGCCGCAACGACATCCGCCAGCACATCCGGTCGACGCGCGGCACAGACCACATGGGCCCCCGCCTCTGCCAACGCCACAGCACATCCCAACCCGATACCGGATGATGCACCTGTCACCAAAGCGCGCTTGCCACTCAGATCCAATGGCGGGGTGCGTGGCAACTCGGTCATTGCGCACGCCCCGTCTCGACATCAAATCCGACGCGCGCCTTGTTGAATTCACGCATGCGCGCCAGCACATCCACACCAATCTGATCATACATGTGCAGCAAGTCCACCAACACCCAGTTCTCCCTTATCAGCCCGTGCTCCAGCCTCCAGAAATCGAGACTGCGCATGGCGATCTTCTTGTCCGTTGGAGGCAGTCCCAACCAGCCACCATGCGTCACCGTCTGGTACATGTTGGGCCATCCCGTCACTGCAGCATACCCGCGATCCCCAAAGAAGTGATAGTTGATCTCGTCCACGTATTGGCCTCTGTCCGGCATCGCGTTCAGAAACGGAATCTGGTGCCAGTCCCGAAAGCCTTTGATGCCGCGCCCGGAGCCGATGCCCGAGGGGCCGTACCACATCATCTTTGGATGCCAGAAACGATCCATTTCCATGACCTCCGGCCCACCTTGGGAGGGATGGCGCTTCATATGCTCCAGCATATCGATGATGTGCTGACACGTGGCCTGCCCTGCATCCGCATCGTACGGCCCGGGCACCAGACCATCACTACTCGCCGGTCCCGGCACATGCCATTCCCGCCCAAGCGATGGCGCCAATGGCCACGCCCCCGCCTGTATCATCACCTCGGGAATATCCCAAAGCGCCTGCATTTCGCTAATCTTGCCAGCCTCAAAGCGGTAAAACTCGTGATGGCGCATATGCACGATATGGCCCGTCGGCGGGATATCCAGCCACGGGGCAAAGAATGTGCCCGTGTAATAACCCCCGCACCCGACCCAATCCGCGCCTTCCGGCGTGGGTCCGGCCATCACGATGTGATCGCGGCGTTCCAAATCCGGCAGGGCCGCCAAAAGCGGGGCATACACCTGCTCGACATAGGCTTCGACCCCCCTGATCGTCTCAAATGGAAAGGCAAGGTGAAAGACGACATCGGGCGCGCATACTGCGTGCAGCGCATCGCGCAGGGCCGCAAGGTCAAAGTCATACATGGCCGCGCGCACCGGGGCGATCAGGTCCTTGTGGGTGGAATGCACGTCACTCATGCGTCGGCTTTCTTCAATCGGGCAAACAGGTCCACCCCGATCTGGGCAAACAAATGGATCATATCGACAAAAACCCAGTTTTCAGTGAACTGGCCACCATCACGCAACCAAAAATCAAGGCCGGAAAATTCGATTGCCGCACCGGTGGCCGCGTGGCCCAGATAAACACCCTTATGATGACCAACCACACCTTTGGGCCCAGATGCCGCCAGCATCCGTCCTTCCGCGAACAGGCTTTCCAAATGCATGACCTTGCGATCCGGAAAGGCAACCAGCCACGGCTGTTGATGGTATGTTTCGAACTCCGACAGCGACAGACAGGCCCCGATCCCGCCGGGACCGTACCACTTGAGATTGGGGTGAAAGAACTTGGCCATCCCCATGCTGGACAGATCCGTCTCATCAAAGCTGTTCAGACCGTCAAAGATAAAGTCTCGCCCGAATGCGCGCGTATCGATGGTCTCAACCTGCGCCTGAGGGCCAGCCAACACACCATCGTAGCCCGTCGGTGCCGGGTAGACATGCATCGCGCCCCGTGGACGCGGCAAAACGGGATGTCCGATCTGGTCAAACCAGTCGACAAAGTCCCAGATCGTTTGCGCATGGGTGATGTTGCCATCCGCGTCAAAGCGTAAAAACTCACCCCATCGGATACGCAAATCGTGATCAGTTACAGGTATGCCGAAGGCTTCAGAGGTCGCGCGCCCTGTGAAATAGCCTGTTCCAGCAACCCACCAATGGCCATCGCCCCGCCCGTCTTCTTCGGCATCCGACTGCCCGCCCATGAAGATATGGGTTTCACGCGTCAAATCCGGGATAGCCGCACGCAGCGGCGCAAACAGCGCGCCGACAATGTCAGCCCCAGACTTCTGAACCCCAATCGGCTCCGGACCTTGCCAATGGATCACATGATCAAGCATGGGCAGGGCGGCGGCGGGGTCAGAATCCAGCGTAGCCCACAGATCCAACGCGACGGTCTTGTTACGTTGATTGATTTCGATACTCACGACGTCTGGTTTCTCTGTTCAAAAAATCCTGGGGTGAGGCGCAGCCGAGGAGCAAAGCCCCTATTCCGCAGCATCCCGTGCAGGCGCACCCGTGCCATAGGGCACATTTACGCCGCCATAGCGGCGCACCCGCAGATTGCATTGCTCTGCATGGCCCACGAACCCCTCGAGCATGCACAAACGCGACCCATAGGCTCCGATCTCGGCGGCGGCTTCGTCTGTCAGGACCTTCTGATACGAGTGCGTCTTGAGGTACTTGCCAACCCACAAACCACCAGTGTAACGCCCTGCCTTTTTGGTGGGCAGAGTGTGGTTGGTGCCGATCACCTTGTCGCCATTGGCGACATTCGTGCGCGGCCCAAGGAACAGAGCCCCATAGCAGGTCATATGTTCCAAGAACCAGTCGTCACGATCCGTCATCACCTGCACATGCTCGCTGGCGACATCATCGGCCACCTTCAACATCTCGTCGTAGGTGTCGCACAGAATGACCTCACCATAATCTTCCCACGACTTCGATGCGGTATCGGCCGTCGGTAAAATGGTCAGAATCCGGTCAATCTCTGCCAATGTCTCCTCAGCCAGTTTGCGTGAATTGGTCAGCAGAACAGCGGGTGAGTTGTAGCCATGCTCGGCCTGTCCCAGCAGATCGGTTGCACACATCTCTCCGTCCACGGTTTCGTCCGCAATCACCATGGTTTCGGTGGGACCGGCAAACAGATCTATGCCGACGCGTCCAAAAAGCTGGCGCTTTGCTTCTGCGACAAAGGCGTTGCCCGGTCCAACAAGCATGTGCACGGGTTCAATCGTCTCGGTCCCGATGGCCATCGCACCCACTGCCTGAATACCCCCCATCACGTAAATCTCGTGGGCGCCACCCAGATGCATCGCCGCAATCACCGCCGCATTGGGTTTGCCCTGCCAAGGTGGTGTGCAGGCGATGATGCGTGGCACACCTGCCACCGAAGCCGTAGCCACCGACATGTGGGCCGAGGCCACCATCGGGAACTTGCCGCCGGGCACGTAACAGCCCACGGATTGAACCGGGATGTTTTTATGGCCAAGGATCACACCGGGCATCGTCTCGACCTCGATATCCAGCATCGACTCTCGTTGCGCCTGAGCAAAGTCGCGCACTTGCTGTTGGGCGAACTTGATATCCTCCAGTTCACGCGGGGAAAGCTCCGCAATCAGAGCCTCGATTTCCGCGATACTCAGCCGGAACGAGTCCGGGCTGTAATTGTCGAACTTTTCGGACAATTCTCGTACGGCCTCATCTCCGCGCGCCTCGATATCGCCAAGCGTCGCTTCGACGGCTGAACGCACTTTGGCGTCATCTTCGGCGCGTTCCGCCTCGGACTTGGCCGTCTTCAGATACTCAATTGTCATGACTTACCTCATTGATCCGGGCGCGGCGGGGTCTTGTCGCCGCGATCAAAAGCTTCCCAACCCTCGCCGTCGAATACATCCACCCCCAGCTGCGCCAATACATGCGGGAAATCGACCATCACGTAGTTATCCGTGATGCGATCTTCCTCGACTTTCCAAAAATCCATATAGCGGATCTCGATCCGCTTGCCGGTCGGGGCGACCCCCATGAAGGTGCCCGAGTGCGTGGCCTCCTGTCGCCCAAAGGCCGCAGCCCATTCGCCCATGAACAGACGGGCCTCGTCCACGCAAACCTTGTCGGAAAAGGCCGCCTGAAACGGACGCTGCCAGTTGTCCTGAAACTCCTGCAAGCCGGTCTTGGTGCCGCACCCTGTATTGCCCATCCAGCGAAAGCTCTGTGCAAAGAACTGGCCAATGTCGTCGATCCGGTGGTCATTGAGACCGTCCACCATACCTTCAATCACAGCGCGGGTCGCATCCGTTTTGCTCATGTCCGTGTCGCGGGTCAGCACCGCTTGCTCGGGGCGAGATCCTTTCATGGGATCATCCTTTCATTCATCTTTGAGTGTGCAATACGTTGAAGAGATCGACGTATTGCAGATGAAATCCCGGGGCATTCGGTTGAGCGCCGGGTGCCGTTGCATCCGGCCAGATCGCGATGCACTGCTCATCAGCCCTTGACCGCCCCTGCAGTCAACCCGCTCACGATCTGACGTTGAAAGACCATGACAAGCAGGAACAATGGCGCCGTGATGGACACAGCCGCGGCCACCGCTTCGACCTGATCCGTGGTTGTGGTTTCGCGGTTAAAGTAGCCCGCAATTGCCGGCACCATCGTTTGGTTTTGGGCATCCAGCAGCAAGGATGTGACGAGGAAGTCGTTATAGCCCAACAAAAAGCTGAACAGACCCGTCGTGATAACCCCCGGCCACATGACCGGCATAATCACCCGGCGGAACGCCTGAAAGTGGCTGCACCCGTCAACCCGCGCAGCCTCGTCCAGTTCGGACGGAATGTTCTGGAAGAACGAACGCAGCATCCAGATGGTGAAGGGTTGGTTGATGGCCACAAGAACGGCGATCACCGCCCATGGCTGACCATAAAGCGTCGGGGAAAGCTCGCCAAAAATGGGCCGCAGGATTTCCGCAGAGTTGATGAACCATGGCAAGTAGCCAGCCACCAAAACCGAATGCGGCAGCGCGCGAAAGATCAGCGCGAGGATCAACAGCCAGAACGCAAGGTTTGACCCAGAACGCGCCAGCCCGTAGCCCGCCAATGTACCCACCGTCAGCGACACGGTGACAACGCCCGCCGTCACGATCATCGAGTTGATGAAGTTTTCGTAAAATGCGTTTTCGCCCCACACGGCCACATAGTGTTCCGTCGTCAACCCGAGGATCGGCGTGCCCAAAGGTCCCGCAATCGCGTTGACGGCCCCAAGGATGATCGGCAACAGCCCAAAGAACAGCAGCACGAAAACGACCGCATAGACAGCCGCACCAACCAGCCAGCCAAGCACGATCCACGCTGGCGGGGACAAGTGGGCAATCAGCTTGGGCAGGCCGGTAAAGGCCCAGCGAACAGCATAGACCAAGAAGGCCAAGCCAATCACGATATCCAGAACGGACAGTCCATTGCCGGCAGCCTGGGTCACTGGGCCGGTGATCACGTCCCACGCGCTTGCCGCAAAGGCGTCGCGCGGGGATTTGACGCTCATCACCGCAATCCAGAAGATTGGAAAGGCAGCAAGCACACACCAGAAGGCGAGGAATGCACCAGAGGCGATCTTCAGCGACAGCGGCTGCGCAGTGGCTTTCGAGGACATCAGTGCGCCCCTCCCTTATGGTCACGCCATGTGCGGCGCAGTGGCAGGATCAACAGGATCACGATCCCGATCATGGTCAGCATGGCGCTTGCAGAGGCGCGGCTGATCGCCCGGTTGCCCGCATCATCCGGTGTGAGGAAATCAAAGGTCAGCCATTGCAGGGAAATCACGTGCGCTTCAGAGCGGAAGCCAATGATTTCTTCGAACACGCGGTAGCAATCCATCAAGTGGATCAGCGCAATGAACACGATCAACGGCATCAGGTGCGGCACGATCACGTAGCGCAACCGCTCAAAGCGGGATGCCCCATCGATAATGGCGCTTTCCAGCGTATCCATATTCACTGTTTGCAGCCCGGCATAGAAAATCACAAAGGCAAAGGGCGCCACGTGCCAGACCCGGTAAAAATACATCAGTAATTCGATGGTCCAGCTTTGTGCGAACATGGCGATATCCTGCCCGGTCCAGCGTTCAAGCGTAGTGGTCAGAATGCCGTCACCCACAAACAGCCAATAGATCGACAACGACCCGATCACCGGCGTGATAATGAAAGGCAAAAGCGAGATGAAAATCACAGGGCCGCGCAGCGACTTGGCCGCATTGTTCACGGCCAGCGCGATGGCAAGGCCGACACCCACCACCAACGGCAGGGTCAACAACGTGAACGTCAAGGTAAAGCGCAACGCTTTCCAGAAATCGATTTGCAGGATGTCACGGAACTGGCCCGAGCCGATCGCGGCCCATACCTTGTCCATTTGCAGCACGTTGCGATAGCTTTCTAGGCCGACCCAAGCCGTTGTGGTCTGGGTCTTTCCAGTGGCCTCATCAATCACCGGAACGGTTTTCAGTTCGGTTGTGCAGGTCTGGGTCAGGAAACCGGGCGTACAGGTCTCAACCTCGATCTGCTGCATGACCGGCTGCGTGATTTGAAAGGACTGGATGAAAACTGAAATCAGCGGCGCCGCGATGAACAGGATCATCATGAACAAGGACGGAGCCACGAACCAGAAGAACGTCTTGAATTTCATGCCGCTTTCCTTTGTGTCACGTCGGCCCTTTGGCTGCCGATCTGCCTGCCGACAATTGGCGCTGCCGCGGGTGGCCTGCTGTCAGTGTCATCTGACCTCGTCTTGATCACGCAGGACTTCGTGCCGGGGTGTTCAGCAAGATGCGCGTCCACCGCGCATCCAGCAAAGCCACCGCCCACATCGCTATGATCTAATTCCTGTGCCATTGGTCCCCCGACTGTGGGCGGTTGGCCGAGACGTTAACCCCGGCCAACCGCATTTTCTCTTATTCCAGAATGCCGGCTTCCTTGGCGGCAGTGGTGTAGCTTTCCTCGATGGCCACAAGCGTCGCCGCCGCATCGCGTTCACCCGTCAGGAAGGCTGGCAGTTCGTTGCCCAGCGAGGTGTGCAACAGACCCATTTGCGTGGTCGAAGGATAAGGCGGAGCCGCAGGCGTCGCTGTCGCGGTGGCAATTGCTCCGGCAGCCAATGGACCCGGCTCATAGCCACCCACCAGCCAGATCGCGGCTTCGTTGTTGGCCTTGACCATCTCTTCGTCCATGCCTTCCATCACCAGTCGGAACGCGGCATCTGCCTCTTCATCCGAGATGTTGGCGGCAATCACGACACCATCCCACCACAGCGTGGTCGCTGGTGCGCCACCTTCCATGGCCACTGGTGCAGCGGCCATTTTGACCTTGCCCACAACCGAGCTTTCGTTGGCATCGTTCATGGCACCGCCACGGCTTGCCCACAGGTTCGACATGGCAATCTTGCCCTGCTGGAACTGCTGCTGCACGTAGGTGGAATCGCTGACCAGCACTTCTGGATCAGCGTATGGCAGTGTTTTCGCCATTGTTTCCAACGCCTTGATACCAGCGTCAGAATTCACAGCTGTCGTGTTGTCGCCATTGAAGAACTGACCGCCAAAGCCGGGATACATGTTCACGAATTCCTGCGCGAGGTTCCAACCCGACTTCATTGTCGCGCCAATCGCGTAGTCCACCACACCGGCTGCCTTGATCTTTTCGGCGGCGGCAAAGACTTCATCCCAGGATGTGGGTGTCTCGATGCCGAGGTCGTTGAAGATGTCTTCGCGATACATCAGGTGCTGCGTGTTCACCATCATGGCCACGGCCATGATCTTGCCATCCACGCGGATCAGTTGGTTGGGCGCAAGGTTCTGACCGTATTTGGCGACCAGATCATCCAGCGGACGGATGGTGCCTGCGTTCAGCAAAGGTGTGATTGTGCCGTTGGACACGCCGCCAATCTGATACAGCGACGGGTTTGCCGCAAAAGCAGCGGGCTGCTTCGTGCGGAATTCCTGATCCAGCTCTGCTTCAAAGTTGCCGCACTCCGCCATCGCGTCTGTGACAGCTTTCCACGCTTCAAAACCCGCGCTCAGCGATTTCAGCGGCACCGTGTTTTCATATGCGCAGGCCGCGTATGCGCCCGTGCTCATCAACATGCCCGAGAGCGAGACCGCGCCCGCCAGTGCCAGTTTCTTCAGATACATATGCAAACTCCCTGTTGCGTTATGAGCCAGTGCATCTTGCAAGCCTGCACTGGCGGTTTTGCAGTGCGCGATGAGTGCCCCCGATCGCGCGCCGTTGCCTCAATCCAGCCGTTCGCCAGACGAGGTATCAAAGGCGTGGCAAATGCCCGCCGGAATAGAGAAGGACACCATATCGCCGATGTTGGCTCGGAATTCCTTGTGGGCCTTTACCGACACCAGCTGTCCGCCCGCGCGCACCGTCAGCATGGTGGCATCCCCCAGCAGCTCGATTGTGTAGATGGGCGCGCTGATCTGACCGTCACTTTCGGCCAACGTCGCGTCTTCGGCCCGAAAGCCCACCGTCGCTGGGCCGTCCGGTACGGAAAGCCCTTCGATCGAAACATTGTCGCCCGTAAATGTCCCGCCGGAAACGGACCCTTCCATCAGGTTCATGGCCGGAGAACCAATAAAGCTGGCCACAAACGTATTGGCCGGGCGGTCGTAGATGTCCGTTGGCGTGCCAACTTGCTGCACCTTACCCTGTTTCATCACGACAACGCGGTCGGCAAGCGTCATGGCCTCGATCTGGTCGTGGGTCACGTAGACAGTCGTCACCTTCAGCTCGTGGCTCAGGTTCTTGATCTGGGCGCGGGTCGATACACGCAATTTGGCGTCAAGATTGGACAGGGGTTCGTCCATCAGAAACACGTTTGGTTCACGCACAATGGCGCGCGCCAAAGCAACGCGCTGGCGTTGGCCGCCCGACAACTCGGCCGGTTTGCGATGAAGGAAATCGTCAAGCTCGACCATGGCCGAGGCACGGCGCACTTTCTCATCGTGGCTGGCCGCATCCACTTTGCGCACCTTCAGCGGAAAGCGGATGTTTTCGTAGACGTTCATGTGGGGGTAAAGGCCGTAGGATTGAAACACCATGGCCACATCACGATCCTTGGGGTCGAGATCATTGACGCGCTTGCCATCAATCATGATGTCGCCCTCGGTGGCGTCTTCAAGTCCTGCAATCATGCGCATTGTCGTCGTCTTGCCGCAGCCCGACGGTCCGAGCAAAACAAGGAATTCCTGATCCGCAATGGTCAGGTCAAAACTGTCAACGCCAACAAAGCTGCCCCAGCGTTTGTTGATATTGCGAAGTTGGATTTCTGCCATGGTGCCCCCTTGGTTAACTCAGCGTAAGACCAGCATCGCGAGTCGCGCAAGGAATTTTTGCACACGTGTGCAAAAACACTCCCAGATACAAGAATAGCCCGATAAAAAGGCATAATTTCAGGCAGTTGGTACATCTAGTGAGCGGAAGACAGGACTGTCGGATTGGCGCCCGGGCAGAGACGAGCCCGGGCACATGCCCATCGCGAAATCAGAAAAATGCCTGCAGCCCGGTTTGAGCACGTCCGAGAATCAGGGCGTGAACGTCATGCGTTCCCTCGTATGTGTTTACGGTTTCGAGGTTCATCATGTGACGGATCACCTGGAATTCACCCGAGATTCCATTGCCGCCGTGCATGTCACGTGCATGGCGTGCAATTTCGAGCGCCTTGCCGCAATTGTTGCGCTTCACAATAGAGATCATCTCGGGCGCGGCTTCGGCGCGATCCATCAGGCGTCCCACCTGAAGCGATGCCTGCAATCCCAGAGCAATTTCTGTCTGCATGTCCGCGAGTTTCTTTTGGAACAGTTGTGTGCCAGCGAGCGGCTTGCCGAATTGCTTGCGATCCAGACCGTACTGGCGTGCCGCGTGCCAGCAGAACTCTGCCGCACCCATTGCACCCCATGAAATGCCGTACCGCGCCCTGTTCAAACAGCCAAAGGGTCCTTTGAGACCCTGTACATTTGGCAGCAGTGCATCCTCTGAGACTACCACGTCCTTCATCACGATTTCACCTGTGATCGAAGCCCGCAAAGACATCTTGTTTTCGATTTTTGGCGCGCTGAGTCCCGCCATACCTTTTTCAAGAACAAAACCCCGGATTTTGCCGCCATGCGCATCCGACTTGGCCCAGATCACAAACACATCGGCGATCGGGGCGTTCGAAATCCACATTTTTGCGCCGTTCAGCACATACCCTTCATCCGTCTTCCTGGCCGTAGTCTTCATACCCGCCGGGTCAGACCCTGCATCCGGTTCCGTCAAACCAAAACAGCCGATCCATTCGCCAGACGCGAGTTTAGGCAGGTACTTTTGCCGCTGTGCTTCGGACCCATAAGCATAGATAGGGTAGATCACCAGGCTGGACTGCACCGACATCATCGAGCGGTATCCGCTGTCGACACGCTCCACTTCGCGCGCAACCAGACCATACGACACATAAGAGCCGCCAAGCCCGCCATATTCCTCGGGCAACGTCACACCAAGCAGGCCCATCTCTCCCATTTCCGCAAAGATGTCCGGGTCGGTGGTCTCCTGAGCAAACGCATCAACCACACGCGGTGCCAGCTTTTCAGCGGCATAGGCCGCCGCAGACGATTGGATCATGCGCTCGTCTTCGGACAGTTGGTCAGACAATCGGAAGGGGTCAGCCCAGTCAAAGGTCCCGAGGTCCGGGGCGTCCTTGGCTTTCAGAATCTTGGGTTCGACATTCATGGATTCTCTCCCCGTTTTGGCGTCGCGACAGGTGTAGATGTTTTGGAGCGCCATAACCATGAGGCGGCTGCGCGCACCACTCGCACTCTGGTGTGCCACGCAGGCCAAAGCGAAGCAACCGCCCAAAGGCTGCCTCATCCTTGCCCCATTTCAGCCCCAATTTCAGATCATAGAAACATGAGTTGATTCTGTTTGACGGGTGGGGCCGCAATAGAAGGAGTGCTGCCATGAAGCGCGCGATTTTCGTTGGACTGACCACGGCTGCATTGTCGTTGGCGACCGCCGCTCAGGCGGATGAACATGTTGTTCTGATCCTGCCTGACGCCTATTTCCCAAAAATCACGTACATGGATGCCGGGGATACAGTCCGCTTTATCAATGCGTCCGGATCGACGCATAACATCATCGCCAAGAACGACAGCTGGGCGCTTGGCCCCATTGCTGTGGATGCCGAAGTAACAATGGTCATCGACAACACAGTCCAAAAGACGTTCTACGATGCAGACCAGATTGACGACAACGGTGAATTCATCGTGTCCGGCAACATGAGCTTTGCTTCAGGCCCCGTGAACTGATCACGGGCCACGCACGGCACAGCGTCTGTTCAGCGCAACGCGGGATCGTCGTCCAAGACTTCGATCAGCTCCGGACCGGACGCCCGGTTGGAATTCACCGTTGTGGCCACGCGATGCCAGCGTAAAGCATCTTCGGGGGCGGCATGCATAAGGCGTGCGGCCCCTTTACCTTCTTCGCCCAGCCACATCGCAACATCGTCCGGTTCAACAATCACCGGCATGCGATGATGTATGGCGGACATGCTGGCATTGGCGGCAGTGGTTACAATCGCGACGGTCCGCTGTATCTCGTTCGGCGCATCTTTGGACTGCCACTCCTGCCAGATGGCTGCGAAAGCCAATGGCGCTGCATCTGTGCGCGTAATGTACCATGGCAAGCGTGTTTCTGCGTCGCGTGTCCATTCATAAAATCCGCTGGCGACCAAAATCGCGCGTCGTTCCCGACAAGCAGCGCGAAAGGCAGGTTTTTCTGCAATTGTTTCGGCACGGGCATTGATGAGCAACGGGCCGTCATTGGGCTTTTTGTACCAATGGGGAATGAACCCCCACCGCATTGCGCCCAAGCGCCTTGTGCCTTCCTGCGACGTGACCACGTGAACCGCATTGGTTGGACAGACATTGTAGTTCGGGACATCCGGCAGATCGTTGGCGGGGGACGCCGCAAAAAGCTGCGCCATGGCATCGCTGGGTAGGGTTACTGCAAATCGTCCACACATGCCCACAACGCTAGCCCAGCGCGCGGCCAAGGGTAAAGGTAAGGCGCATCTTGAACCGGCATTTTGCGCGCAAACGCATCCAACAAAAAAGGAGCGCAGCGACAAGCTACACTCCCTCTTTGAAACGCGATTGGGAAAGGCGCACCGCATGGCGCGCCGATCCGATCTTGCTGGACGCCTTACTTGGCTGTGATACGGCCGTCTGTGTAAGGCGTGAACGGGCCTTTTTCGGCCAAATATTCTGCTGTCACGTCGGCAAGGTCAGGACCGAAGTCGTACGCATTCGCCGCTTCCTTGAACATGGCATAGCCATCACCGCCGTTGCGCACATAGTTGTTGGACACAACGCCATAGATCTTGTCGGAGTCGATCGGCGCACCACCCACCATAACGTCGCTGACACGCGCGCCGGGTTCCTTGGCCGCATCAAAGGCATAGCTCATGCCGGCAACCTGCGGGAAACGCCCCGCGCCATCTTCGATCTGGCCGACACCGTTTTCAAGCGCAGCAATGATCGTCGCACCGGACACTTCGAACGTAGACAGCGTGTTTTGGAACGGCAGAACCGTCAGCACTTCACCCATCGTGACCGGGCCCTGATCAATGGATGCACGAATGCCGCCACCGTTCTGGATTGCAATCTGGATACCTTGATCTTTCACGCGGTCCAGCATGGCATCTGCAATCAATGACCCCATGGGGCATTCCATCGCGCGGCAAACATCCCGCCCACCTTCGATGATGTCAGCCGATTCAGCCACTACACGGGTCTTCATTTCCTCAATCGGCGCGCCCATTTCCGCGATCCGCTCAAGGAATGCCGCATTCGGAGTCACCGATGCATCAAGCACAATCGGATCACCCGAGGCGGCCGTCACATTGCCATCGTCATCAAATGTGACGGTCAGGTGGCCAAGATACTTGGTGTAGGCGTAGGCCTGCGCCACCGGAGTTCCATCTACCATCGTAGGATAGGCCGGCGTCCCTTCGTCGTCATTGGACATCAGCGTGTGGCTGTGCCCACCAATGACAACATCAATGGCCGGGACGGCGGCCGCAACATCAAGGTCTTTGTTCAAACCGACATGGTTGAGCGCGATGATGATATCGACGCCTTCCGCCTCAAGTGTTGCTGCATCCTGTGCCAGCGCTTCGATCTCGTCTTGGAAGACGATGTTTTCGCCGGGGCTTGATGTTTCGACCGTGTCTGTCGCGAGGGCCGAGATCACACCGATCTTCTTACCACCCACGTCCAGCACAACATGGTTGTCGATCTTGCCAGCAAGCAAGGCCTCTCCCGACAGGTCGAGGTTGCCCGAGATCACCGGAAACGTGACCTTGTCGGCGAAATCGGACAAACCCTGCGGTCCGTCATCAAATTCGTGGTTGCCGACGGCCATGGCATCATAGCCCATCTGCTCCATGAACTCCGCTTCGGCGGCCCCTTTGTATGTCGTGTAGAACAACGAACCCTGGAACGGGTCACCCGCATCCAGAGTGATGACGTTCTGATTGCCAAGGGCGGCTTTTTTCGTGTCCAGCGCCGTTTTCACACGCGCAACGCCGCCAAAGCATTTGCCCTCGGCCTCGCCTTCGGCGTTGCAGGTCGAATCGTATTTGTTGATCGATTCGATACGACTGTGCATGTCGTTGGTGTGCAAAATGTGCAGTGTATATTCGGCGGATGCCATTCCGGCACTCATGGCCAGCACGCCTGCGCCCATCAAAAATCGGGTCATCTGAGGTCTCCCATGTTGAGTATGACAAGTACGTGACAACAATCCGGGATCGGAGTCAAAGCCGTTCCTACGTCAAGCATGCAACGACAGCATGACAACACGCACTTGACCAAGCCTTGGGCGTTCGCCATCACAGCGCACATGCTGATATACAAGATTTTCCATGCCCACGAATGGGCCGAATTGCGCACAAACGGCACGACTCGGGGCGCCCCCATCGATATCGCGGATGGCTATGTCCATTTCTCCACCGCAGAACAGGCGGGCGAAACCGCGGCCAAGCACTTTGCCGGTCAAAACGATCTGTTCCTGATCGCCGTTGAGGCCGATACCTTAGGGGACGATCTCAAGTGGGAAGTGTCGCGTGGGGATGCCCTCTTTCCCCACCTATACCGCGAGATGCGCATTGCGGACGTGCACTGGGCACAGCCCTTGCCACTCAAGGACGGCACACACGAATTTCCGGCAGGGGCAGGTTTCTGAATGAGCCATGTTGACCCCACCCGCGCCCAGTTCGACGCTTTCAAGGATCTGCCGCGCGACCAGCCGATCGAGATGCTGAACCTTGTCGCATTCCGTGATCTGGCCAACTACCCTGGTGATCACGACCTTGCGCGCGACGGGCTGACCGGGGCCGAGGCCTACGCCCTTTACGGCAAACACTCCGGTCCGGTGCTGGCAAAGGTCGGGGGCAGCATCCTGTGGCGCGGCGGGTTCGAGGCGGTGCTGATCGGCCCGACAGAAGAGACATGGGATGCCGTCTTTGTTGCGCGCTACCCGAGCGCACATGCCTTTTTGGCGATGGTCGCGGACCCTGCGTACCAGCGCGCGGTCGTGCACCGTCAGGCCGCAGTCAAAACCTCGCGCTTGATCCGCTGTGCACCCACATCACAGGGCGGCACATTCGCATGAAACAGATGCTGGAACGGATCGGCACCAAGGCCCTGCGCCGCATGGATCCTGAAACCGCACACGGACTTGCGCTGAAGGTGCTGCACACGCCATTGGCCGCGTTGCCCGGCCCGGTCACAAGCCCGCGTCTGCGTGCCAACATCGCCGGGATCGACATGCCCAACCCGGTCGGGCTGGCAGCTGGGTTTGACAAAAACGCAACCGCCATCGCGCCCCTGTCGCGCGCCGGGTTTGGCTGGCTCGAGGTTGGTGCCGCCACGCCCCTGCCCCAACCCGGCAACCCAAAACCACGGCTGTTCCGCCTGACCGAAGACAATGCCGCCATCAACCGCTTTGGCTTTAACAATGACGGGATGGAGGCGATCAACACGCGACTTGCCAAGCGAGGCAAAGGCGTACCCGTGGGCCTCAACCTCGGAGCCAACAAGGACAGCGCCAACAAGGCCGAAGACTTTGCCCGCGTACTGCAGCAGTGTCGTGCGCATATCGATTTTGCGACGGTCAATGTCTCCAGCCCAAACACGGAAAAATTGCGGGACCTGCAAGGCCCCATGGCGCTTGCCGCCCTGCTGGACGGTGTGATGCAGGTGCGAGGGCAAACCCCCGTGTTTCTCAAAATTGCACCGGACCTCACGGACCAAGACCTCGCCGACATTGTCAAAGTGGCACAAGACGCGCGGATCAGCGCGATCATTGCGACAAACACAACACTCGACCGCGACGGGTTGCGCAGCGCAAATGCAGGTGAAAAAGGCGGGTTGTCCGGGGCACCGCTGTTTGAAAAATCCACCCGCGTTCTGGCAAAATTGCGCAGCCTGACCGACATCCCCCTGATCGGCGTCGGCGGCATCGCCAGCGGGGCACAGGCCTACGCCAAGATCAAGGCCGGCGCATCTGCGGTGCAACTCTATACCGGCCTTGTCTACGGCGGCCTCAGCCTCGCGGCCGAAATCGCGCGGGAGCTCGACGCATTGCTCAAAGCGGATGGATTTGGCAGCGTGGCACACGCCGTCGGAACAGACACACAAAGCTGGCTCTGACGTCCCCGTTTCTTCTGACGTAAAACACCACGGGGGATGAGACCCGCAGGGGCTCAGGGGGCAGAGCCCCCCAAATCCACATCACATCATCAAGTTCGACCCAAGGCGGCGCGCTCCAGCGCCGGATAGCGCGCACCCAATGTCACGCCTCGTACGACAAATGATACAAGCAAAGCAGCCCAAAGGCCGTGGTTTCCCATCACCGGCACCAGAATCCAGATCGCCACCCAGTAGCACAGAAACGAGATGGCCATCATGTTGCGCATGTCCCGTCCACGCGCCGCGCCAATAAATATTCCATCGAGCATCCACGCGGCGCAGCCGACCAAGGGGGCCGCAATCATCCACCATAAATACTCTCGCGCCGCGCTCTGCACGCCGACGTCCTTGGCCATGAGGTCAATCAACCACGGCCCCGCCAACAGGAATGCACCCGCCATGGCCACGCATGTGACCAACCCCCATAGACCGGTCAAAACGGCGGACCGGCGCACGCGCCCAGGATCGTTCCGTCCAAAAGCGCGCGCAATCAGCGTCTCAGCCGCAAAGGCAAAGCCATCCATGGCATAGGCGGTGATGTACATGAACTGGATGAGCACTTCGTTGGCGGCCAGCGTCTCATCTCCAAAACGCGATCCATACATCACGAAGCTGTAAAAGATGACCATCAGCATGGCCGAACGCAGCAAGATATCCGTGTTCAACAGCGCCATGCGCACCAACTTCGTCCGCTCAAAGATCCGGGCCCAATCCCGCCAAGCGGGCCGTGCAAAGGCGCCCCAACAGAACCAAAGGCCCAAGGCCGCGCCCACGACCTCGGCAATGACCGTGGCAAGTGCAACGCCTGCCACCCCCCATCCCAGCCCAACCACAAAAACAAAGCTGAGGCATATGTTGAGGCCATTCATCAGCAACTGTACCCAGAATACGCCTCCGGTGCGTTCCATTGCGACTAGCCACCCCGTCAGCGCATAGACAGCAATGGCTGCAGGGGCGCTCCAGATGCGGATCATCAGATAGGTCATGGCCAACGCTTCGGCCTCGTCACTGGCGGTGAAGGTCCACAGGCCGAAACGAAAAATCGGCCATTGCAGCACAATCAGAGTGCACCCGGATATGCCCGCAACGATCAACGCGCGGGTTAGCCATGCTGTGACCTCGTCATCATCCCCGGCTCCGGCGGCTTGCCCCACAAGGCCAACCGTCCCCATGCGCAAAAACCCAAAGATCCAGTACACCGTGGTCAAAAGGATCGCTCCGATCCCGACAGCCGCAATGGGCGCGGCTTCGCCCATTTGCCCAACCACGCCGACATCTACCGCTCCAAGCAGCGGCACCGTCGCATTTGACAACACGATGGGCAGCGCAATTTTCAGCACCCGCCGATGGGTCAACGGCGCAGGTGGCGTTGAGGGAGCGACCGCCTCCATCAGCGCGGGCTCACGTGCGTGCCTGAGGCATTACGAAATGCCCCGTGCCCTGCGCAAACAGCTTGCTGCGGTGATCCTGCCACGCCTCGACATGTACGGATGCGTATCGGCGCCCCGAACGGTTAATGCGCGCGCGCGCATACGCGTCTCGCGGCAATCCCGAACGCAGGTAGTCAACCGTGAAGTCCACGGTTTTGGGCAGGCGCGGCATTGCCACGCTTGGATCAATTTCCAATGCGCCGCTTTCGATATCCTCCCACAGATACGCCCAACTCAAAGTGACAACGGCCGTCAATTCCAGAAACGCAGCGGTGACCCCGCCATGCAAGGCCGGCAGCATCGGATTGCCAATCAGTTTGTCATTGTACGGCAACACGCCGGTCAGCTCATCTCCACGACGATCAAACCGCAAATCCAGGTATTGGATGTAGGGCACACCGCCAACCAAAGCTGCCAATGCTGCGTCTCGGCGTTGCTTGATCACCTGCACAGGTTCAGGACGTTTCACCGCTTGCCCTCCACCGTAAACGCGCCCGTGGCCGAGGCGACAGGATTGTCACGATCATCGTCCCACGCGGTTGCGCGTACAAAGGCAACCGAGCGAGTGACATGGTAGCATGTCGCGGTGGTAACCAAACTCTGCCCGGGGGTCGCTGCGCGCATATAATCAATGCGCAAATCCAGCGTCGCCGTGGCTCCGCCATTGGCCGGATGGCTGATGACTGCCGCCCCACAGCACGTATCCATCAAGGCTGACACAGCTCCGCCACTGATCACCCCTGTCTCCGGATCTCCGATCAGGCGTTGATCGTAAGGCATTGAAATTGTCGCAACACCTTCTTCGATCTCCTCCAGCACCATCCCCAGATCGCGCGAATGCGGGATCGCCTCGATAAACTGGCGTGCGAATTTCGTCTTGTCGCTCATGAAGGCCTCGGCAAGTTGTTGATCACGTTTATGGGTTGCAAGGACCCAACGGGCAAGGACCTGTTGCACCGCGCCAAAGTCCCGCATAGGCTGAATAAAGGGAGTGAGAGAGAGCCATGGCAGACGACCGCTTGAGCTTTAAGCAGATGTGCGCGGAGTTCGACGTAACGCCCCGCACGTTGCGCTATTATGAATATATCGAGCTGCTGCAGCCCGATCGCGAAGGCCGTTCCCGCTTTTACGGTGCGCGGGAATGTGCACGCATGAAGCTGATCCTGCGGGGACGCAAGTTTGGCTTCCAACTCGAAGATATTCGTCAATGGCTTATGATCTACGAGCACGAAGGCAACGAAGCGCAGATGCGTGCTTGGGTTGAACTGGCCGATGGGCAACTGAAGGAATTGGACGAACAACGCGCCCAGCTTGAAGAGGCCCGCGCGGAGTTGCAGGGTCTGCGCGACAGCGTTGCGACCGAATTGAACAGCAAAAGCGCTTCTGACTGATACGACGTCCGACTTGGGCACACGGTTGCAGTGTTTGCGACAGCAGCGTTTTCTTATTGTTTGCAGCACGCGAAACTTTCCGCGTTTTCGTCGTGTTGGTTGGAGAGTGCTCGACACAAATTTGCAAAGACATTTTATCTTTTCCACCCACAAGAACTTGCTGTTCTTCATGAAATCTTTGGGTCAGTGGTGGTATTTGAGGTTTACTTTAAGGGGTCACTCGCGCAAAAGTTGAGCGAAAAACTAAAACACAACTGATAAATCCAGCGTAGCCCCGGAGGGCGCTTTCATTTTCTGTCGCATAGAAAAGTTTTGGGTAACGAGTATCAAAGTCGCTCTTTCCGCCCTGGTCGCAGGCCTGTTGATGCACTCCAAAGCATCCGCAGAAGACGTTGACGTCTGGGTGTATCACAACTTCCCACCCTATGTGGTGGATGGGGACAGCCGCGAAGGCCTGAGCTTTGACCTTGCTGACAAGCTGACTGAAATGTCCGGCGGCGCCTATACGTTCAACGTGCTTGTGATGCCGCGCGAGCGGTTGAACGCCCGTATGGATGCAGGGCAGTCCGGTATCGTGTTGTGGGCAAATCCCGCCTGGTTCGGAGATCAGAACAAAACGAGGTTCCATTGGACAGCCCCTGTGATCAGCGACCGAAACGACGTTATTTCACCGGTAGAGGTCTCCTTTCGGTACACTGGCGCCGAGTCTTTGCGTGGCACAACACTCGTGGGGATCAGTGGCCACCGCTATCCCGGTGTCGACGACATGATTGACAACGGCGATCTGGAACGTGTTGACGTGAGTTCCGAAGACGCTTTGGTGCGATTTGTCGCCAGCGGGCGCGGGTCTGTGGCAATTGTCGCCCATTCGGCGGCGACCTATTATGTCAGATCGCTAGGTCTTCTGGATGAAGTGCACTTTTCGGACAAACCACACTCGCGCTATCAGCGTTACATTCTTGTCCCTTCGGACATGGACGACCTCGCGACGTTCCTGCAATCTTCAATAGCCGAATTGAACAGCCAAGAGGCATGGAGAGAAACGGTGCTTTCCTACGGCGTCAATGAAGACTTGTTGCCATAGGGCCGTTAACACGCGTCCCTGATCACCGCTGAAAAATCAACGTCGCGCCTTGACCGACACGCGTCCTGAGCGAAGTTCTGATCGTCTGCTTGCTTGCTAAATTGAGCCACAAGGCGAAGTGACGTAACGTACACCTTACGTCAACGTCATGTCCCCATTGCATCGAATCCGACACATGGCCATGTCCTGATCGCAGCACGATATGTGAGAGATCCGATGACCGAGAGAACTTTAACGATCAGAGAAATGTGCGACACGTACGATGTCACACCGCGCACGTTGCGCTTTTATGAAGCCAAGGAATTGTTGTTTCCGATCCGTGAAGGACAAAAGCGCCTTTTCACCAAACGGGACCGGGCGCGCCTCAAACTGATCCTGCGTGGCAAACGCTTTGGATTCAGTCTTGAAGAGATCCGCCAGCTTCTCGACCTGTATCACATGGGTGACCAACAACAGACCCAACTGGCACGCACGTATGACATCGCGCGCGACCGCCTCGCTGACATGGTCAGCCAACGCGATGAACTGACCGAAGCCATCAACGACCTCAAAGCGCAACTGAAGTGGGGCGAGAAAATGCTTGCTTCCATGAACACACCGCAAAAGGCCGCTGAGTAACTATTCGAGTAACACCACCGCCGTGCAAACGGCATCTGATATCAAGACCATGGCCGCCACCTTGCGCGCCGCTGTATCCAAGGGAGAGAAAATATGCCCAGCTACACGCCCCCCACCAAGGACATGCAATTCATCCTGCACGACGTGTTGAACGTCACTGGCAGCGACATTCCCGGCTATGACGAACTCGAAGCCGACTTCACCTCCGCCATCCTCGAAGAGGCCGGCAAACTGACATCCGAAGTCCTCGCACCGCTCAACGTCACGGGTGACAAGGAAGGGTGCCGCCTTGAAAACGGTGTCGTTTACACGCCAACCGGTTTCAAGGATGCGTTTGAGCAGGTCAAAGAAGGCGGCTGGCCCGGTCTCGATATGCCCGAAGAATTTGGCGGCCAGAACATGCCATATGTCATCGGCACTGCCGTGGGCGAGATGTTCAGCTCTGCCAACATGGCCTTCACGATGTATCAAGGCCTGACGCATGGTGCAGCCTCCGCGATCTTGGCGCACGGCTCCCAAGAGCAGAAAGAGACCTACCTGCCAAAAATGGTGTCGTGCGAATGGACGGGCACCATGAACCTGACTGAACCGCATTGTGGTACGGATCTGGGTCTGATGCGCACCAAGGCCGAGCCGCAAGACGACGGCACCTTCAAGATCTCCGGGCAGAAAATCTTTATCTCTGCCGGTGAGCACGACATGGCCGACAACATCATCCACCTCGTGCTGGCCAAGATCAACGGCGGCCCCGAAGGTATCAAAGGTGTGTCGCTGTTTATCGTTCCCAAGTTCCTCGTGAACGAAGATGGATCCTTGGGCGCGCGCAACGGCGTCGCCGTCGGCAACATCGAAGAGAAGATGGGCATTCACGGCAACTCAACTTGCGTGATGAACTATGACGACGCTGTGGGCTATCTGATCGGCGAAGAGCACAAAGGCATGCGCGCCATGTTCACCATGATGAACGAGGCCCGTCTGGGTGTGGGTATGCAGGGCCTGTCCCAAGCCGAAGTCGCCTATCAAAACGCGCTGGATTACGCCAAGGACCGTCTGCAAGGGCGCGACGTTACGGGCGTGAAAAACCCGGACGGCCCAGCCGATCCGCTGATCGTACACCCAGATATCCGTCGCTCGCTCATGGACCAAAAGTCTTTTGCAGAAGGCGCGCGCGCGTTCATTCTGTGGGGCGCAACGATGATCGACGCCGCGCACCGCTCCGGCGACAAGGACGCCGACGGAATCGTGTCGCTGTTGACGCCGATCATCAAAGGTTTCCTGACGGATGTGGGCTATGACAACACCATCAAGGCTCAACAGGTCTATGGCGGGCATGGTTACATCGAAGAATGGGGCATGTCGCAATATACCCGCGATGCACGGATCGCGATGATCTACGAAGGTGCCAACGGTGTGCAAGCGCTGGATCTTGTCGGGCGCAAACTGGCTCAGGACGGTGGTAAGCACGTGATGGCGTTCTTTGAGCTTGTCAAAACCTTCATCAAGGAAAACGCAGGGCAAGACGAGGCCTATGACGCCGAATTCCTGGAACCGCTCAAAGCAGCCTCCAAGGATCTGCAAGCCGCCGGCATGTACTTCATGCAAAACGGGATGAGCAATCCCAACCATGCACTGTCGGGTTCCTATGACTTCATGCACATGTTTGGACATGTCTGCCTTGGTCTGATGTGGGCGCGTATGGGTAAGGCGTCGCGTGCAGCGCTGGCCAATGGCACATCGGATCCCGATTTCCACGAAACCAAACTGGCGACCGGGCGCTACTACATGGCGCGGCAATTGCCCGCCACCGCGCTCCACCTGACACGCATTCAGTCTGGCGGAGACACGGTTATGGCGTTGGACGCAGCAAACTTCTAAGATCATGGGGCGGGCCACACGGCCCGCCCTATTCTGCGAGGCTCCACTTGAAATCTCTGCTCGGATTTGTCAGCGTTGTCAGTGGGATCGCCTTTATTGCGCTTTTGGTCCGCGCGGCCTACGGGCTCGTGGCCAGCGACGCACTTGCCCAAGGTGGCCCGCCCGATTTCAAAGGACTGGTGCTGCCCTACCTGATATATGCGGGTATCGCTCTGGCGCTCAGCGTCCTCAGCCACCAGATCAAACAGCGGATATGACATGCCCAAACGTTTTCGCCTGACCCGCCGCTTTCCTGTCGCCATGACTGAAGATGGCTATCGCAACCTCAAGCGGTTTGCCGCCAATGCGGGACTTGATGAGGGCGAAGCACTGTCCTTTCTTTTCGAAAACTTCGACTCTGTGATGAACGAGGAGAATCTGACGGCGCGCTTGCGGCTTTTCAATTCCGAGTTGGAGGCGCGCAAACGCTGATACACGTCTTCTGGGGAGGAGAGACATGAAAGACATTGCTGCCGGGTCCTCCACATGGATGACCGAAGAACATCAGATGATCGCCGACATGACGGCACAATTCATCACAAACGAATGGGCACCGCATTTTGAACGCTGGCGCAAACAGGGCGAAATGGATCGTTCGACCTGGACCCAAGCGGGGGAGCTGGGCCTGCTCTGCCCCTCCATTCCAGAAGAATACGGCGGGGCTGGCGGCGATTTCGGGCACGAGGCCGCAATCCTGATCGAAGCCGCCCGGGCCAATCTGGCCAGTTGGGGGCACGGCATCCATTCCGGCATCGTGGCACATTACGTGCTGGCCTACGGGACCGAAGATCAAAAGACCCGTTGGCTGCCCAAGCTGTGCACCGGAGAGTTGGTCGGCGCTCTGGCCATGACGGAACCCTCGACCGGGTCAGATGTGCAAGCGATAAAGACGCGAGCCATCAAAGACGGCAATGCGTACAAATTGACGGGTTCCAAAACCTTCATCACAAACGGTCAACATGCCAATCTGATCATTGTTGCCGCCAAAACGGACCCGGATCTTGGGTCCAAGGGCGTGTCTCTGGTGGTGCTGGAAACCGATGCGGCGGACGGATTTGAACGCGGGCGCAACCTCGACAAAATCGGGATGCACGCGTCAGACACGTCCGAATTGTTCTTCGACAACGTCAACATCGCCCCTGAAAACATCTTGGGCGGGGAGGAAGGCCAAGGCTTTTACCAGCTGATGCAGCAACTGCCTCAAGAGCGGATGATCATCGCCTGCGCCGCCGTTGGCGCGATGGAAGGCGCTGTGAGCCGCACGATTGCCTACTGCAAGGAACGCGAAGCCTTTGGCGGACCAATCATGCAGTTCCAGAACACCCGCTTCAAACTGGCCGAAGCCAAGACCAGAACCATGGTCAGCCGTGCCTTTTTTGACGAATGCATGGCCGGACACCTGCGCGCAGAGCTGAGCGTCGACAAGGCTGCGATGTGCAAATACTGGACCACAGACACCCAGGCGTGGGTTCTGGACGAATGCCTGCAACTGCATGGTGGTTACGGCTTTACCCAAGACTACGATATCGGCGGCATGTGGACCGATGCGCGTGTACAAAGGATCTACGGCGGCACAAACGAGATCATGAAAGAGCTGATTGCGAGGGCATTTTAATGTGTCCATTTGCTGAGTGCTTTGCCAATCGACCCTCCGGGGGAAGTTTACTTGGCAAGATGAAGACGGGATCAGCGCGCAAGATCCACCCCGCCACCCGGTTTCAAATCGGGATTGACCCTGCGAAACGGAGCGTTGGGGCTTCACCTTGCACATGGCTCAACTCTTCAGTCTGCCAAGCGCCTCCAGCATGGAACGATTAACCTTAATGCCCGGTAAACAGATCCGCATTCATCTTGCCAAATAAACTTCGCGGGGGTCCGGGGGTGTGAAACCCCCGGTCCTGCCGGATCAACACGCGACTACGGAAAGGCCCAACCCCATGACCATCAAATTGCACTGCTTTGGCGAAAGCGGAAACTCTTACAAAGCGGCCCTGGCGCTGGAACTGTCCGGTCTGGACTGGGAGGCCGTCCATGTCGATTTTTTCAATGGAGCTGCACGCACCGAAGAGTACCGTGCCATGAACGCGATGGGTGAAGCGCCTTTGCTGGTTGATGGTGACACGACTCTCAGCCAATCCGGCGTCATTCAGCAATACATCAGCGACAAATCCGGCAAGTTTGGCGGCGCAGGGGATGCACGCTATGAGGTTCTTCGCTGGGTGCTATGGGACAATCACAAGCTCAGCTCCATGGCTGGCGTTACTCGATTCCTGATGAATTTCCTTCCCGAAGACAAACGCCCCCAAGAGGTGATCGGGTTCAATCAAGGCCGTCTTAAAGGAGCTTACGCTGTTTTGAACGCGCATCTTGATGGGCGTGACTGGATTGTCGGGGACGGGATTACAAATGCCGATCTCAGCTGTTGCGGGTATCTTTACTACCCAGAGCCTTTCGGTTTCGATCGCACGGCCTGGCCCAATATCGACCGTTGGCTGACCAATCTTTCCGAAACACCCGGATGGAAAGCACCCTATGACCTTATGCCCGGTTCCCCGGCAGACCGCGCCTGATCCATGTTGTCTCGCCTCGCACAAAGTGGAGCGCTGGCAGGCATCATGGTGTATCAGCGATATCTGTCGCCGCGAAAGGGATTCAGCTGCGCCTACCGTGTTGTATATGGTGGCCCTGGCTGTTCTGGTTTTGCCAAGGAGCAGATACGCAGCGCGGGTGTGTGGGCAGCGGTCCCGCATATACGCGCACGGTTTGCCGCATGTAAGGCAGCGGCGCAAAATCTGCATGCAGCACACCAGCCAGACGCAGACGAGCCCAACCGGAAACGCAGGATGTCCCGCTGGTATGATTGGTGTGACTTCACCTGTTGCGGGGTTGACGCGCTCCCATGTGGCAAAGGCAGAACGCGTGCAGCCGGGTCCGACAGCGGATGTGCCGGTGATGGCGGCTGCGACGGCCCTTGTTCGGGCTGTGATGCATGCAGTTGCAGCCCATGAAGCAAACTATGATTGGCCACGCCGCAACCGTCTACACTCCAAGCCCAAGGCAGCGGCTGGCATTGGGAAACAACAGATGTCCCCTAACGTTTACGTAAACCGCCGCAACGTCACTCTTGATTAGACCGACCGGTCCACCCCATTTTGACTGAAACGAAACCACACGACCGCCCCGGAAAAAGGACAACACCATGACCGAAGCGTATATCTACGACGCCATCCGCACACCGCGTGGCAAGGGCCGCAAAGATGGCAGCCTGCACGAAGTGACCGCATTGCGCCTGAGCGCGCAAACGATGAATGCCATCAAGGAGCGCAACAATCTTGACGGTCATGCGGTCGAGGATGTGATCTGGGGCAACGTGACCCAAGTCATGGAACAGGGCGGCTGTCTGGCACGCTCGGCCGTTCTGGCCTCGGATCTTGATGAACGTATCCCCGGCCTCGCGATCAACCGCTTTTGTGCGTCTGGCATGGAGGCCGTCAATCTGGCCGCGAACCAAGTCAAAGGTGGTGCAGGCAGCGCCTATATCGCAGGTGGCGTCGAAATGATGGGCCGTGTGGCCATGGGCAGCGACGGGGCCGCCATTGCGGCAGACCCCAGCATCGCCATGGATTCCTATTTTGTGCCCCAAGGCATCAGCGCAGACATCATCGCAACAGAATACGGTTTTACTCGTGATGACGCCGACCAACTGGCCGTTGCCAGCCAACAACGTGCCAAAAAAGCGTGGGACGAAGGCCGTTTCGCCAAATCCGTGATCGAGATCAAAGACATAAACGGCCTGACCATTCTGGATCATGACGAATACATGCGTCCTCAGACCGATATGCAAAGCCTCGGCAGCCTGAACCCTGCTTTCCAGGCCATGGGCGAAGTCATGCCCGGCTTTGATAAGGTCGCGTTGATGAAATACCCGCATCTTGAGCGGATCAACCACATCCACCACGCCGGCAACTCTTCCGGCATCGTGGATGGATCTGCGGCCGTGTTGATCGGAAACAAGGAATTTGGTGAAAAGTGGGGCCTCAAGCCACGCGCGCGTATTCGCGCCACCGCCAAGATCGGGACAGACCCGACCATCATGCTGACAGGCCCCGTGCCGGTGACCGAAAAGATCCTTGCCGACAACGGGATGGACATCAAGGACATCGATCTGTTCGAAGTGAACGAAGCCTTCGCGTCTGTTGTGATGCGCTTTATGCAGGCCTTTGATGTGGACCACGACAAGGTCAACGTGAATGGTGGATCAATTGCCATGGGGCACCCGCTGGGCGCGACAGGCGCAATGATCATCGGCACGTTGCTGGATGAGCTTGAGCGCGCAGACAAGGAAGTTGGCCTTGCCACGCTGTGCATTGCGTCCGGCATGGGTGCCGCCACCATCATCGAACGGGTGTAAATTCGCATGAGCGATGCGCGCCGGATCTATCAGGACACGCTTGACCGCCTCACAGCGGCAATCGTTTCCCGTGATCCGGTGGCATTCTCCAAAGGCATCTCATGCCCTTACGAGGCGCGCGCCGTGAACGGAACGACCCTGTGCCGCACAGAAGAGGACGTACAGCAAGCCATGATGGCCTATGCAGATACATTGCGTGACCATAACGTGCGCAGCCTGACACGGGTTTGCGATACTGCGCACATGGTCAATGACAGCCACATCACCGGTTATCATACGACCTGTATCGATGCTGATGCGCCATTCAATGTCGCCCCGTTTCTGACACGCATGTCGCTTTATCGCGGCGGCGAAGACTGGAAAGTTGCGATCACTGAAACGGCAATGTGTGCCCAGTCATGGCCCCTGAGCCCCGTCTGGGAAAACATGCAGAGCCATGGCCAAAGCCATGCTGATGATCCTGTCAGTGAAAAGGCCAAGCGTCTGCATCTGTTCCAGAACATACTGGATCGGATTAGCTCTGCCTTTTTGTCCGGCGACATCGACGGATGGCTTGGCAGCCTCAGCTTGCCCTGCCACCTCGTCACGCGCCATGGCGTCGACACATACGAAACCGAAGACGCCGTGCGCCGTGACTTTGATGTCTACATTCAGGAATTCAAAACACATGGCGTGACCGACATCGTACGCGAGGCCAAGACGGCCGAGTTGATCGATGGCGATCAGATGGTCGGCACCTATGCCACGCATATCCTGCGTGGGTCCGCCCATGTTGTCCCTCCCTGGGACGCTTCCATGACCTTGCGCCGTGAAAATGGCCTGTGGCGCGTCACAACCGTGATGCGCGCCATCGGGCACCTCAACTGGTCAGCCAATTCTCCGGCTGACATCGAAGACATACCGCAAAATATGCCCCCTACCCTTCCCACGAAGAGAGAGATCCAATGACCGATTTCACCATGCAAAAAGATGCAGACGGCATCGCGACCATCACATGGGATGTGACAGACAAATCCATGAACGTCATGTCCTTTGAAGGGCTCGAGACCCTCAATGATCTGGTGGACGATGCTTTGGGCGACGACGCTGTCAAAGGCATCGTGATCACCTCTGGCAAAGATACATTTGCAGGCGGCATGGACCTGAACCTGCTGGCCAAAATGAAGGAAGACGCAGGCGACAACCCGGCCAAGGGCCTGTTCGAAGGCACCATGAAAATGCACGGGCTACTGCGCAAGATCGAGCGCGCTGGCATGGACCCCAAAACCAACAAGGGCGGCAAACCAATTGCTGCCGCCCTGCCCGGCACGGCTGCGGGTATTGGTCTGGAACTGCCTTTGGCCACGCACCGCATTTTCCTTGCCAACAACCCCAAGGCCAAGGTCGGCCTGCCCGAAATCATGGTCGGTATCTTCCCCGGTGCCGGCGGCACAACGCGCCTCGTGCGCAAGCTGGGCGCAATGGCTGCGTCACCGTTCCTGCTTGAAGGCAAGATGGTCGGACCCGACAAGGCCGTAGGGTCACTGGTTGACGAAGTCGTTGATGATCCCGTCGCAGCCGCCCGCGCATGGGTGCTCAAGGCGACTGATGCCGATATCCTCAAACCATGGGATGCCAAGGGCTACAAAATGCCCGGCGGTGCCCCCTACCACCCTGCTGGCTTCATGACATTTGTGGGTGCTGCAGCCATGGTCAACGGCAAGACCCAAGGCGTCTACCCCGCCGCCAAGGCCCTACTGTCGGCTGTCTATGAAGGCGCCTTGGTGCCGTTCGATACTGCCCTCAAGATCGAGGCACGCTGGTTCACCAACGTACTTATGAACCCCTCTTCCGGGGCGATGATCCGCTCTCTCTTCCTGAACAAGGAAGCACTGGAGAAAGGCGCAGTGCGCCCGGACGGTGTCGCGGATCAACGGGTCAAGAAACTTGGCGTGCTCGGCGCGGGTCTGATGGGGGCTGGGATTGCACTCGTTTCTGCTCAGGCCGGGATCGAAGTTGTGCTGATCGACCGCGATCAGGAAAGCGCGGACAAGGGCAAGGCTTACACCGCCAAATATGTTGAAGGCGGCATTAAACGCGGCAAGACCACGCAGGAAAAGGGCGACGCATTGATGGCCCGCATTACAGCGACGCCTGATCTGGACGCTCTGAAAGGTTGCGATCTGATCATCGAAGCCGTGTTCGAAGACCCCAAGGTCAAGGCCGAGATCACGCAAAAGGTCGAAGCGATCATTCCTGACGATTGCATCTTTGCCTCCAACACCTCGACCTTGCCAATCTCTGAATTGGCCAAGGCCTCCAAAAATCAGGATCAGTTCATCGGTATCCACTTTTTCTCGCCCGTCGAGAAAATGCTGTTGGTCGAGATCATCAAAGGCGCCAACACCGGCGATCGGGCGGTGGCCAAGGCGCTCGATTATGTCCGCCAGATCCGCAAAACACCGATTGTGGTCAACGATGCACGGTTCTTCTATGCCAACCGCTGCATCATCCCCTACATCAACGAAGGCACGCGCATGGTCACCGAAGGGGTAGAACCCGCCCTGATCGAAAACGCCGCCAAACTGGTCGGCATGCCATTGGGTCCGCTGCAACTGACAGACGAGACGGCCATTGATCTGGGCGCCAAGATTGCCCGCGCCACCAAGGCGGCGATGGGTGACGACTATCCCGACAGCCCATCGGACGATCTGATCTTCTGGCTCGAAGCCGAAGGGCGCATGGGCCGCAAAGCCAATGCCGGCTTTTATGACTATGACGACAAGGGCAAACGCCAGGGCATCTGGCGTGGCGTGCACGACAAGTACCCGTTGATGGACGAACAACCCGAGGTCGTCGAAGTCCAGCACCGTTTGTTGTTCTCGCAAGTCCTCGAAGCGGTCCGTGCGCTGGAAGAAGGCGTGCTGATGGACATCCGCGAAGGCGACGTGGGCGCGATTTTGGGCTGGGGCTTTGCGCCATGGTCTGGTGGGCCGTTGTCATGGCTCGACATTATCGGCGCACCCTACGCCGCCGAACGGTGCGACCAATTGGAAGCGCAATATGGCGCGCGTTTCAAATGCCCCGCCTTGCTGCGCGAAATGGCCGAAAAAGGCCAAACCTTCTACGGACGCTTCGGCCCCAAAGACGCCGCAGCAGCCTGAACTCGGAACAACTGACGAAAACGGGCTCCGCTTTGCGGGGCCCTTTTTTTACCCGGTTTGATTGACCCATGTCCCGGTGCGGTTGCTACTGATCGAAATGCACAACTTCTCGAAGTGCATGTGCAGGCCTCGTTGTTTCAATGAGAAAAGCGCGCCGCTAAATGCGACGGCCACGTTACGCCAGAAGACAGGACCAACAAGGCACGCGACCTAGCCAATCGGCCCGGCAACGGAGAATTCGTTGCGACACGCCCGCGTCTGCTATACGAAATTGGCTGTCCGTACAGATTTCCAGCATCGAAGCAAAATTGATTTCCTCACCAAATTCCCCAAGGCCAACCGATGCTGTTTAACTCCTATGTCTTCATGTTCGCCTTTCTGCCAGCAGTTTGGCTGTTGCATGCAGCAACACGGCGCATTCTGCCGGGCTGGAGCAATGCCGTACTGGCCCTGTCCTCATTTGGCTTTTATGCGTGGTGGGATATTCGGTTTGTGCCGCTGATTTTGCTCTCTGTCGTCGCAAATTTCTGGTTGGGTCGCCGTATTGCTGCCAACGCCGAAGCAGATCATCCGAACAGCGCGCGAAGCTGGATGGTTATTGGGATTGCGGGTAATCTGGCGTTGCTGGGTTTCTTCAAATATGCCGACTTTTTCCTCGAAAACCTTGGCGCTATCAGCGGCGCGGCAATCACGCCGTTGGGGGTAATCCTACCGATCGGGATCTCGTTTTTCACCTTTCAACAGATCGCCTACTTGGTGGACGTCAGGCAGGGCAAATCTGATCGCTACACTCTGGTGAACTACGCACTTTTTGTCAGCTTCTTCCCACAACTCATCGCGGGTCCCATTGTGCATCACCGTGATATGATGCCCCAGTTTTTTGCGTCCTCCGGCCCGCGTGCGCGTGATTTTGCACTGGGGTTGAGCATCTTTATTGCGGGTCTGTTCAAAAAGGTTGTTCTGGCGGACAACCTTGCGCCATTTGCGAGCCCAATCTTTGCGGCGGCAGATATGGGCGCTGATGTGTCATCGATCGAGGCATGGGGCGCCGCGATTGCCTACACCTTCCAGATATACTTCGATTTCTCAGGCTATTCCGACATGGCCATCGGCCTTGCCCTGCTGTTTGGCATCCGCCTGCCGATCAACTTCTTTTCGCCATACAAAGCGTGGTCGATCATCGAATTTTGGCGGCGCTGGCACATCACGCTTTCACAGTTCCTGCGCGATTACCTTTACATCCCATTGGGGGGCAACCGCAGAGGACCGTCGCGCCGTTACATCAACCTGCTGCTAACGATGCTGCTGGGTGGTTTGTGGCATGGCGCTGGGTTTGGCTTTATTGTATGGGGTGCGTTGCACGGGATCTACTTGATCATTAATCACGCTCTGCGCCGCCTGACCGCACCCATCCAAAGCCGAGTCGGAAAAACGGTGTTGTTGTGCGGCGGCTGGGTGCTGACATTCTTTGCAGTCGTGTTCAGCTGGGTCTTTTTTCGCGCAACCACTTTGCAGGGCGCGCTCGAAATTGTGGGGGCCATGCTGGGTATTGGCGGCTTTACGATTCCAACGGGTTACGCCGCTGAGCTGGGCAATATCGTTCCCAAGGTTGGTCTGATCTATGCGCATGACAGCGTAATGGGTATCGGAGAGTGGGCGCTGCAAGGTGTGCCGGTCATTGGGATCGCTGTTGTGCTTGCCTTTGCACTGCCCAATACGGCGCAGATCTTCCTGTCAGGTGATGACACCCATCAACGCATTTACAAGCACGTGCCACCGCCACGGTTGCGCGTTCTGCAATGGGCCCCCCGTCCAATCCATGCCTGCCTGGCCATCGTGACGTTCGCACTGTCGCTGATCTATGCCAGCACCATCAGCGAATTCCTGTATTTCCAGTTCTGAAAGGCGCCCCCCATGACCGGACCGGACAGTACCAGCTCCACCGCAGACGAGCCCAAGTTTCGCAAGTATCTCGCCGTCTTGTTGGCGGCGGTTTTCACGATGGCAATCGGGATTGGCGGGTTCGCTCTATGGCTGGCACCCCCGACGGGTGATCTGGTGCGTATCGGCGGCTGGTCAGAACGGGACTATGGCTGGCAGGGCACAAAGACCGGTTTTGCTGAAGAACACTATGACAACATCCGGCTTGCAGACCTGCTTGAAGGGGCACCAACGGCAGACATACTCGTGTTTGGCGACAGCTTTTCAAGACAACAGACCGGCGGGATCTCGTGGATAAACACATTGCACGAACAAACCGGGCGCTCGGTGAGTTTTGTGCGGATTTACAACCTGACCGTTGTTCAAAGATATTTGGATTCTGACGCATTCAAAGCCGCACCACCGGCCGCAATCCTTGTCCAATCGGTCGAACGCCTGATCGTTGAACGCGCACTGGCCGTGCATGATTCATCTCTGGGGTGCGAGCCATTGAACGCACCACCCACACTTGCCGCTCGCACCTCGCCTGAGCAGCAACTTCCACGGGAAACGTACACACGCCGTGCCCGCTTTGACGGATTTGATGAGTTGATGTCATGGGGTGCTCTGGCTCTGCGCAAGCGCCTTACGGGCAGCAGCAGTTCAATCCCCATTTCGCTATCACGTGACGATCTGTTCAGCAGTGCTGCTTCCGATCAGGCGTTGATCTTCCGGGAAGACATCACCAAGCACACGCGAAATGCATATCCCAAGCGCGATCCCGATGCCGCCGCGGCAAAAGCTTCGTGCGGGTTACGCCAATTGTTCGCGCGCAGCGGCACAGTGCCCATCAGGTTCATGATCGCTCCGGACAAGCGCACCATCTACCAGCCATGGACCACTACACCGCTGCCTGCAAAGTCACTCGATGTGTTTGCAATGGCCCGCGCCGCCTTGGGTGACACTTACATCGACCTCTACGCCCCTCTGAGCGCCGCCGCAGCCACAGGTCAGGATATCTATTTCTCAAATGATTCCCATTGGGGGCCGTCAGGCAACACCATCGCGGGGACAATGGCCGCGGCCGGGCTCTATTGAGCACCCGCGCCGTCTCGCCAATCGCAATCAGGGCTGGACCTAAATCTACGACATGCTGCACAAATCATGTGCCATGCCGCCATAAGCAATACGCATCCGAAAAAGGTTCGCCAATGACTGATCCAAATGCCCTGATGACGCCACTTGATATGCACAATGGGGCATTGCGAACACCGATTGATCCATCCCATCTGGGCACGGCGGTGCTGGACAAATCCGGGGAGTTTGACGCCGGAACGTATCACAGCTTTACGCTGACCTACACGGCAGGGCGTTTTGGCGTCGATGACAGTGGCAGCATCCGAGTCGTCTGGCGCTTTGCAACCGACCAGACAAACCCGCAGTTCGATGACCCGACGGCGGCAGGGTATACCGAGGTCGTGGCCTCCAATAATGCAGTTTTGCAAGCCCGCTTTGACCCCAAGGGCAATATTCGTCCATGGGATCGCACATTGCAGATCAAGGTCGTCAAAGGGTTCATGAAAGAGGGCGACACGATCACCATTCGGTTTGGTGTAACCGACCACGGCGGCCCCGGTATGCGCCTGCAAACCTTTTGCGAAAGCCGATATGAGTTCCGTGTCCTTGTCGATCCCATTGCGACATATAACTTCCAGACATTGCCCGCACAGCCCGCGATTTCCATCGTGCCCGGCGTGCCTGAAACGTGGGTGGCTGTTGTGCCCTCCACAATCGCCAGTGGTCAGCCCTTTGCGTTGAAGATCAAGGCCGAGGACACCTGGGGCAACCCCACGAACAAGGCGTCGATGACGCTGACCCCAAAGGCCAACCAACCCGTCGAAAACCTGCCTGACTCCATCGAGGTTCGTGACGGGAATTTCGCCACGGTTCTCGATGGGCTGGTTGCCCTCGGTGACGGGCCTTTGGAGATCGCGCTTCACGGGCCGGACGGTGCCTTGATCACAACAAGCAATCCTGCAACCGTTTCACACGCGCCGCCCCTCATGAGCTATTGGGGTGATCTGCACGGCCAGTCAGACGAAACGCTTGGCACCAACAGCGCCGCTGATTACTTCACCTTCGGGCGCGACAAGGCGTTCCTTGATGCCTGCGCTCACCAAGGCAATGACTTCCAGATGACGGATACATTCTGGAAGGACCTCAACAAGGTCACCGCTCATTTCAATGAGGACGGGACGTTTGTCACCCTGCCCGGTTATGAATGGTCCGGCAACACGGCCTTGGGCGGGGACCGCAACGTGTTCTTCCCAATCGAGGGGCGCATCATGCGGCGGTCATCCCACGCCCTGATCGAAGACCAATTCGACATCGGCACAGATTGCCACACAGCCGGTGAATTGTTCGAAGCCTTTGCGCAGAACAAGGAATGGGATGTGATTTGCTTTGCCCATTGCGGCGGACGCTATGCCGACATCACCATGGCCCATGACGGACGTTTTGAAAAATCGGTCGAAGTCCACTCCGCCTGGGGCACGTTTGAGTGGATCGTGCAGGATGCATTCAAGAGCGGCTACCGCGTCGGCATCATCGGCAATTCGGACGGGCACAAGGGCCGCCCCGGCGCCAGTTACCCCGGTGCTGGATGGTTTGGTGCCGTTGGCGGGCTGACCTGTTTCCTGATGCCGGAACTGACGCGCGACAGCCTGATCGCCTGCATCAATGCGCGCCATCACTATGCGACAACCGGTGGGCCCAGCGGACGCCTTCGCATGGATGTCACAGCAACCTTCGATGCGCCTGCTACGCACTACATCGACGATCCATTGCTTGTGTCCGATTGCACAACCCAGCCTTGCCAGAGCGCAATGATGGGCGACATCGTGCATCTACCCTCCGGGGATGCGCACCTGAAGATAAGTGTGGACGCCGCCTCACCCGTGCGCCGCATCGACATCTTCAACGGCCTTGATCATCTGGAATGCCACCGTCCTTACAGCAAAGACGACCTTGGCGACCGCATTGGTGTTTTGTGGGAAGGGGCTGAATATCGCGGCCGTTTCCGCGCGGTACCGTGGGATGGCTCTGCGCAGTTTGACACGGCCACGATCACATCCGCCGTGCCAGTGAACTTCTTCAACCGTGACAAGACACTTGAGATGAGCAACAGCAACTCATTGTCCTGGCAGTCGGTCACAACGGGCAACTTCGCGGGTTTTATTGCCCATGTACAAAACAGCTCGGACGGTCACGTCACCCTGAAAACGGCCTTGATCAACGAGAGCGTTGCTCTCTCTGACATTGGGTACGAGGATACTGTGCTGGATGCATCCGATATCCTGCCGCGTGGCATCCGTCTGTTCCGGTTGCCCGATGTCAACCCGCACACATCCGTGAGGCTTGAGCGCACATTGGCCCCGCAGTCCGGTCGGGATAATCCTTACTACGTGCGTGTAACACTCGAAGACGGCACACAAGCGTGGTCCAGCCCAATCTATGTGCTGCGCGATGTCGGCCCCTAGAGCGTTTCTGAACTTATCGGCGACCTCGACCACCGCTTAACGCGCTCAATCCTTGGGTTTCAAGCAATGTCAGGTGGACGGGTTTGATCCTGCAATGCACCCGTTTGGCAGCGGCGCTCAAATCCAGGCGTCCTGCTGTCTTGGGCCGTCACACACGACCACTAACCGTTTCCCAGCAGCAACTTAAACTGCGCGCCTAAGACGCTTCCGGCACAAATCGCGCGGCAACATCGTCCAACAGCGTTTCGAGATCCGTTGGCATGTTGTCGTCGGCGAGCTTTCCGTCGATACTCAGAAATGACAGCCCGTGCACGAAGCTCCAGAGCATGAAAGCCTTTTGACGATCCACGTCCGTGATCTCATTGCGACCATGGCATTTGGCCACCTCCATCTGCACCACAGCCAGCTTTGAATCCCCCAAAGCATGCAGGCTTTCGTCGTCTTCGGTCTCGCCGGACCATGTGAACATAAGCCGAAACACACCGGGTTCCGTCGTGGCAAAACGTATGTAGACCCGACCCAAAGCAACAATGCGCGCGCGGGTGCCATCTGCATGAGGCGCAATTTCCGCAAGCATCTGTTGAGACTGGCGAACCATCCCTGCCGCAGCCACTTCGCGCAGCATTTCTGTCTTGTCTTTGAAGTGCTTATAGGGCGCGGCGGTCGAAACTCCCGCACGTCTGCACGCTTCGGATACCGAGAAATTGTCCGGTCCTTTTTCTTCAACCAACAGACGGGTTGCTTCGATCAACTGAGCCTTGAGGTCTCCGTGATGATAAGTGTCGCGTTTCTTGGTTTCTGCGGAATTTGTCATGATCCAATTCATTTCATGGCACGTAACTATTGTCAAAGTAAGAAGCTCTAACATATAAGTAAGAGACTCTAACATTGTGAGAGGAAGATCCATGACCGCCCCCAGATCCGTCAGCTTTCTGAAACGCATTGGAATTTTGACCGGTACGATTGTTGTGATCGCCGGTGCAGGGGTGGCGGTCTCTCTGGGCTCTGAGGCGCTTGCCAAACGCGCAGCGGACGCACCTGCCCCGGATGCTGCGACCGTTACACCGGTGTCTGTCGAACCGGTGATTTTCGAGACCGAATACACCATTCAGCGACAGTTTCTTGGCCAGATCGAAGCCGGCACACAAGCGGTGCTGTCATTCGAATTGGCAGGCAAGCTGGCTGAATTGGCCGTCGATGAAGGTGACAGCGTTGTGCGTGGCGACGTATTGGCCCGGCTTGATACGTCATTGCTGGACGCCGAACGCCAACGTCTTGCCGCGAGCCGCGACGCAACAACCGCGCAACTCACGTTTGCCGAACGCCGCCTGAAGCGAGCGCAAGATCTTCAGGCCGAAGGGTTTTCAAGTCAGGAAACGCTCGATCAGGCGCTGGCGACGCGCGACGAATTGACCAGCCGGATCGCTGAAATTGACGCCGCGCTACTTACACTGCAAATCAACATCGAAAAGTCTGTCCTGCATGCCCCGTTTTCTGGTCACGTAGGCGCACAGGACGTCGAACAGATGGAGACATTGGCTGCAGGCCAGTCTGTCCTGTCTTTGATCGAAACCAGCACTCCGAGAGTGCGCGTCGGCTTGCCCTTGCACCTTTCTGCTGACGACATTGGAGACGTAAAAGTTTCGGTGAATGGCGTTGAGTACGTCGCAACTCTTGATCAACTCCGCCCGGACATCGACCCAAGCACGCGGACAAGAACAGCGCTGTTTGCCTTGGACACTTCAACCGATTTTGCATTCGGTCAGTCAGCGACGTTATTGTTGCAAACCCTTGTACGATCCTCCGGCGCTTGGGTTGATCTGGATGCATTGCAGCAAGGGTCCGGCAGCATCTGGACTGTTTTGGTTGTGGAAGACGAAGTCGTCCGCACCGCAGCGGTCGAGGTACTGCATTTGCAGAACGACCGTGCTTTTGTGCGGGGCAGCTTTCGCAGCGGCGCGCAGTTGATCCAATCGGGGGCGCACCGGGTTGTTCCGGGCCAACGCGTCCAGGTTCTGGCCAGCGGAGACTAATGCCATGAACACTCTGACCTTCCGCCAACCCCGACTTGTTGCGCTTATCCTTCTGGTGCTGATCTCTGCCGGTCTGTCGTCATTCCTGTCTTTGGGACGTCAGGAAGACCCCACAATCACCAACCTCTTTGCCACCGTAACCACGCAGTTCCCCGGAGCAGACCCTGCGCGTGTGGAGACGCTTGTGACAGCAGAGATTGAAGAAGAACTCCAGTCCATCCCCGAAGTCGACATCATCACCTCGGTGTCGCGTTCCGGGGTGTCCGTTGTGTCCATTGAACTGTTGCAGACACTGGATGACGCAACGATTGAACAGGTCTGGTCCGAGGCACGGGATGCGGTTGAAGCCGCGCGACGTACCTTTCCTGCCGGAGTGCAAGCGCCCGATTTCAATGCCGAAGGGATTTCTGCCTATTCGGCTGTGATTGCAGTGACGGCAGAGCATGAGGGCGTTCCACAAACCATCGTCCACGCACATGCCGATGCGTTGGCGGACCGCCTGCGGGCAATCCCTTCAACGCGCGCCGTTGATCTGTTTGGCGAACCCGAGGACGAGGTCCTTGTCGCAGTGGACGCAAAAGCGGCGGCAGCACTGGGACTGACCGCCAGGGAAATTTCGACACTGATCGCAGCGGCGGACGGCAAGGTGCAGGCAGGCCGTGTGCAAAGCTCTGATATTGATCTGACGATCAACATCTCAGGTGCAATCGAGGCGCTGGACCGGATTGGCGAAGTTGTTTTGCGCCAAAATGCAAGCGGCACAACCGTGAGTCTTGCAGACATTGCGACCGTAACCCGCGGGATGCGTCAACCAGCAAGCGAGATGGCCATGGCCAATGGCAAACGGGCTGTGCTTGTTGGCGTTTTGGCGCAGGACGGCGTGCAGATTGATCGTTGGATGTCATTTGTGCACGACGCGTTGGCGTCAGGTGAAAACAGGGTTCCTGTTGGCCTGTCTGAAACGCTCATGTTTGACCAGAGCACCTACACCGCTGACCGCCTGTCCGAGGTTGGCACGAACATGGCAATCGGGGTGGCCCTTGTGGTTGCTGTTTTGTTTGTCACGTTGGGACTGCGCGCAGCGGCCATTGTCGCCGTGGTGTTGCCGGTTGTGTCGCTCGCGACTTTGGCGAGCATGAACTTTATCGGCCTGCCCATTCACCAGATGTCCGTGACTGGTCTGATCGTGGCGCTTGGTCTGCTCGTTGATGCTGCTATTGTCATGGTGGACGAAGTGCGCCAGCGCCTCAGCCAAGGCATGGAGCGCGCGACTGCTGTTGGTGACGCTACACGGCGGCTTGCTGCCCCTTTGCTGGCCTCAACGGCAACAACGGCCCTGTCGTTTACGCCAATGATCCTGCTGCCCGGCCCTGCGGGTGATTTCGTTGGCTCCATCGCGATTGCCGTGGTCTTGATGCTTGTTTGGTCCTTGTTTGTGGCGTTGACTGTTACTCCTGCATTGGCAGGCTGGTTCCTCAAGGCTGGCAAACCGTCGGGCATTCATCTGCCCCTGTTCGGACGCGCGTTTACCGCGCTGATCGCCTTGTCTGCGCGCAATCCGGTCCGATCCATGGCCTTGGCATTGATCCTTCCCGTTTTGGGCTTTGCATCCTTCCCGACATTGACGGCCCAGTTCTTTCCCGGGGTAGAGCGTGACCAGTTTTACATCGAAGTCGACATGCCCCCCGGCACCGCAATCACGCAAACTACTGAAATTGCCAAGCAAATCGATGATCGTCTTGCCGAATTTGAAGGTGTGGACCGGGTCTATTGGTCGATTGGGCAATCCGGCCCTGCCTTTTACTACAACATCACGGGTGGTCGATCCGCAGAACCTGGATACGCGCAGGCCATGATCAAGACAGAGACCGCCGAAGATGCGGCCCGGATTGTACCGCTGCTGCAACAGGAACTGGATGTCGACTTTGCGCAGGCACGCATTATTGTGCGTGATCTGGTGCAGGGGCCACCTGTTGCGGCCCCTATCGAAGTCCGTCTTGTCGGCCCTGATCTGACTGTTCTGCGGGATCTCGGTGACGAGGCGCGCGCCATCATGGCCGATCTACCCTTGATCACCCAAGTGCGTGCAGGTGTCGTCGGCGGGGCGCCAAAGATACGCTATCAAATCGACGAATCCTCGGTGCGGCTATTGGGGATGAACCTCACGGATGTGGCTACTCAGCTCGAGGCCGGGCTTGTGGGCATAACGGGTGGCAGCCTTGTCGAGGGCACTGACCAACTTCCGGTCCGAGTCCGCTTTGATGCGCAACTGCGTGGTGACATCGAGAGCATTGCGGATATGCCCATATTGATCCCGAATGCCGGTGCAATCGCTGCGTCCGGGGCACTTCCGACGGTTCCGTTTTCAGAACTGGCAGAAACGATCCTTGAACCGGCAGAAAGCGTTATCACACGGCGCAACGGCGAGCGGATCAATACGGTGCAAGCCTTTATCGTTCCCGGCGTGCTGCCCGAAGAAGCCCTGCAAGACACGCTCGCCGCGCTTGAGGCCAACGGGTTTGTGGCGCCCTTGGGGTATCGCATTGAGCTTGGCGGTGACAGCGATGCACGGTCCGATACTCTGGGCAACCTGCTGGCGTCCGTCGGCCTGATTGTAACGCTGACCATTGCGACAATCGTGCTGACCTTCAACTCCTTCCGGTTGACCGGAATTGCATTGGTCGTTTGCGTTCTGTCAGCTGGTCTGTCGATGCTGTCGCTGGCCGTGATGCAATTCCCATTTGGCATTAACGCAATCATTGGTGTCATCGGATCCATCGGCGTGTCCATCAACGCGGCCATCATCATCCTGACCGGTCTCAAGGCGGACCCAGCCGCCGCATCAGGTGACACCGCTGCCGTGGCGCGGGTCGTGACCGGTTCCAGCCGCCATATCATTTCGACGACAATCACCACCTTTGGTGGTTTTCTCCCGCTTATCCTTGCCGGAGGTGGCTTTTGGCCGCCCTTTGCCGTGGCTATTGCCGGCGGTGTTCTGTTGTCATCTGTGGTGTCGTTCTTTTTTACCCCAGCCGCATTTGTTTTGGCCTATGCCAGCCCCAAACGCGCGCAATCAGTGCCCCAGGAGACAAGCACGGACGAAGACGCTCCCCTTGTGCTTTTGGCCGCTGAGTAAGGTGCGTGTTTTTGGAGTGCGCACTTGAACGACTGGACAACTTGATGCACGTCAAATGATGCGCTGTCTCTGCTTGTGTACCGTCCGTCAGCACCGCAACGGGATGCAATCAACTGCGGTTTACGTCAGGCCGACACGGCCCGTTTGGGCCATAGCGGTGGACAGTTCCGCGCTCAGGATCTCCCACAATCGGTGCAAGCCTTCCTCTCCGGCGGCGGCGATTGCAAATTGCAGCACCCGCCCGAAGAAGGCGAAATTTGCACCCTGATCAAAGGCTTTCAAAACGTCTTCGCCGGATCGCAAACCGCTGTCATAAAACAGTGGAAAGTCTGGCCCCACCGCATCTCGGATATTGTGCAGCGCGTGGATGGGCGCGGGTGCACTTTCGAGTTGTCGCGCGCCGTGATTGGACACCTGGATGGCATCCACACCTTCAGATCTAAGACGCAAGGCGTCTTCCGTGTTTGTAACACCTTTTACAACCAGTTTGCCCTTCCACAGATCGCGCAACGCCTTAAGGGTGTCCCAGTCCGCCTTCGCACGACTTTCGGTCCTGTCGAATTCAAACCCCTCCATCTCGAAGTTCGCCATTCGAGGGCGACCTGCGGCAAGCGAGGTCAGCGACCATCGGGGATGCACAGCGAAGTCGATAAACTGGCGCGGACCTATGCGAAACGGCATGGTAAAGCCGTGACGCAACTCGCGGGGTCTGCGACCTACCTCAGGGACGTCGACGGTGACCACAAGCGTGTCGTATCCGCCGTCCTGCGCTCGTTGGGCCAGCTTGAACGAACCGACATTGTCACCGGTGAAATACAGCTGAAACCAAGCGTGCCCATCGGCCGTTTCGATCATCTGTTCCAAGGGCGTGGACGCGACGGTGGACACGCCGACGGGCACTGAATGCCGGGCCGCCAATCGCGCCAGCATCAAATCGGCACCTGGACCTGACAGATTGCACATGCCCATCGGGGCAATGCCGAATGGGCGTTGGGCCGTTTTTCCAAACAAAGGTACATCAAGCGCACGTTGGCTGACGTCCCTTAGAATACGTGGCTCAAGGCATATGTCATCAAGGGCGGCACGCGTGCGCACAGCCCCCGTTTCAGCCCCGGCCGCGCCGTCGATGTAATCAAACACCATCCATGGCAGGCGGGCCTTGGCCAAGCGCCGCGCATCCTCACTGGAATGAATACGCGCGGCGCGTCCCATCAGCTTGCAACAGCTTTCATGAATCTGTCTTTTATGACGACGGGGTCCATTGTGATGACGGGGAGTTTGATGTTGCCGCTGTCGCA
>CANMVD010000008.1 GCA_947501275.1 uncultured Tateyamaria sp. | reverse complement strand
TGCGACAGCGGCAACATCAAACTCCCCGTCATCACAATGGACCCCGTCGTCATAAAAGACAGATTCATGAAAGCTGTCCAAGCCTGACAAGAAAGGATGCCCGGCGCATAGCGCGCCGGGTGATTTTAGTCCGGTTAATCCGCCCTTCACGACTGGCAATATATGCTGGTGAAATTGTTGCGGAACAAACGGACGACACACATGGCGATGCACGCATCACGAAAACGTACGCAGGGGTATAGCGGGCCTGCATCATGCCCCGTTTCAGCCATTCCCGCCATCGTTGCGCCTTGTACATCCGTTTCGTTGACCCTTTGCGATCAAGCGCAACTGTGGTCACCAACGGCTTGTGCAAATTGAATCTCTAACGATGGAGCCGCATCCGACACTGACAAAACGCAGCAAAGTTGTCATCGTTGACGACTCCCTGACGATGCGGCGCTGGCTGAGTAGCGTGATCGACAAGGATCCGCGGCTGACCGTCGTCGGCACCGCCGCAACTGCAAGCGAAGCCCGTGCCATCATTCGCAAAACCAATCCTGACGTTCTGACGTTGGATCTGGACATGCCACAGATGGATGGCATGGAATTTCTAAAACGCATCATGCGATTGCGGCCGATGCCGGTTGTCATGCTGTCCGGTAAAATTGAAAAAAACGATGACCTGTCGCAATTGGCAAGGCGGCTCGGAGCAGCGGCGTGCCTGTCCAAGCCGGAATTGCCATCACCCAATGCTCTGTCCATCTTGTGTGATCAGATCGTGTCCGCGGCGGTGAATTGGGGAACGGCGAATGCAACGGCCAAGGTGGGGCAGGGCGCCGATGACATCATTCTGGTCGGCGCGTCGACCGGCGGTGTCGCTGCGATTGAAGTCCTTCTCAAACAGCTTTCAATGAATTCGCCGCCCACGGTGATTGCGCAACATATGCCGCATGAATTCTTGCTCAAATTTGCCAAAAGGCTAGACACCGTCCTTGAACAAAACGTCGACATCGCCAAACCCGGAGTGAAACTTGGGTTGGGAGATGTTGTGATTGCACCCGCAGCACGCCGACAAACCAAGGTCGCATGGCGACACGGCCGCTGGCAGATTGAAGACACCGAACGCTCAGAGGATGACCAGCATTGCCCTCAAATCGACACTCTCTTTTTGTCGGCCGTACCATGGGCCCGTCGAGTCGGCGCGTTGCTGTTAACAGGTATCGGCACAGATGGCGCAAAAGGCATGTTAGCCTTGCGACAGAATGGCGCCAGAACAATCGGCCAGTCGCAAGACAGTTGCGCAGTATATGGTATGCCCGGCGCCGCACGCGCGATCGGCGCAGTGGAACAGGAATGCACCGTTGATGTCGCGGGGCAAAGGCTCATCGCTATGATGCAGCAGAAAGCGATGTCGTCATGACTGAAGCGGTGCCACAAATTCATATTACACAAGGAGAACACGCCACGGGCCGGGGGCGCGATCTGGTTATCACGACTTTGCTGGGCTCGTGCGTTTCGTGCTGCTTGTGGGATGAGACGGCGCAGGTTGGCGGTATGAACCATATGTTACTGGTCGGGGCCCAATCTCATGCATCCAAGGAAACACTGGCGAGTATCCATGAGATTGAAATTCTCATCAACGACTTGATCAAGCTGGGCGGACAGCGCGAAAGATTGCAGGCAAAGATCTTTGGTGGCGCCAGGATGATTGCAGGCCTGTCCGAAATTGGGGAAAAAAATGCGCGGTTTACGGAACGCTATCTCGCAAAAGAGGGCATTCCTGTGATCACCAAGTCACTGCTCGGAGATCAGGCACGCAGCGTACGGTTTTGGCCAGGCACTGGTCGTGCACTTGTGCGGTTGACAAACACAAAAGTGAAAGAAGTACAGGTCGACTTTTCCAAGATCCCGGAGAGCGGTTTGGAGTTGTTTTAGTTTTTACTGTTGGGACGAGAACGAGCGCGATGACGTGGGTCTTAGAACAAATCGACAGCGCCGCTCGGACCTGTATCAGACGCCGCAGAACCGGATCCGAGTAAAGCCTTGGTTGCCTCGAGATTGAGATGATCTGCCAGCTCCGTTAAACTGAGCTTTTCATCGTTGAGAAGCCGGATCAGTAACGATAAGTCAAGAAGGGTTTGGTGAACCCGGTCCAAGTTTTGCATCTTTTGAGACGTTACGGCATCAAGCGAGCGGTCGCTTGGAGGAATAGTGCGCAGGATAAATGCTTCAAAATCAAGTAATTCGGTGGCTGTTTCATACAACTTGTCAGAGACTCTTTCGTAGGCATCTTTGACATTAAGGCCGGCATTCAGGTTCATTATAGCGGGCCAACCACGGTTTCGATGCACTTGCGCAAATCGGCCGGTTCGAACGGTTTTTTCAGAAAGTTGTTCATTCCAAGTTTCTTGCCATAGTCAATGATCTGCTGCTCTGCCCGACCTGTAATGAGTATGAAACCGACGCCCTTTGTCTTTGCGCCGGATCTCAGATGGTGCAACAGTTTCAGGCCATCCATATTGGGCATATTATAGTCGGAAATCACCAAGTGAACTGGGGCCTTCGCCAGTGCAGCCAGTGCATCCGCACCATCTTCGGCGGTCGACACGTGCTGAACGCCAAGACCGTCAAGGGCCTGAGTGATCAAACCGCGGCTCGTCGACATGTCATCAACGACCATAATTCGAATTTGGTCTCGTAGTGCCATTCTGGATCTCCTCGACAGGTCTAAAATTTGTTATGTGTGTCAATGGCTCTCGCGAACGCGGTCGGCCCCACTGTGCGCAGCCCAAATTTTCGCGGTTCAGACACACGTTCGGAATGCCCGAGAAACAAAATGCCATCAGGCGTCATCGATTGAACAAACCTTGGCCAAAGAGAATCTTGTGTCGCGAGATCAAAGTAGATGACCACGTTTCGACAGAAAATCGCATCAAAAGGCTTTTTCATAGGCCAGTCGGCAATCAGATTTAACTCCTTAAAGGTCACAAATTGCCTCAACTGGTCGACTATTCTTATGTCGCCGGGCGACGTCGCGCAGGGTGTCATGAACAGCTTTTGTGCACTTAGAGGAACATGTTTTGCCTCATCACCGCGGTAGTTGCCTTCGTAGCCGTATTTCAAGACCTTTGGATCAATGTCAGTCGCCAAAATACGAAAGTCAGCGTCTTTCAATTCTGGATGTTTTTCCAGCATATGCATCGCAATGGAATAAGGCTCGTGTCCTTTGGAACAACCCGCCGACCATATTCGAATTGGAAGTCCCAAACGAACCTTTTCACTAATCTGATCTCCCAGCCACTCACTCATTAAATCGAAATGGTGGGATTCTCGGAAAAAGTGTGTGACGTTTGTCGTCAAGGCAGAGATCATCAATCTGCGCTCCCCGCTCCCTTCCGGCGATAGGACATGCCGGGAGTAGGTCGCAAAATCGGAAATGCCGGTTGCGCGCAAGCGGTGGCGAAGCCGAGATTGAACCAAGGAGCGCTTTTCAGGCGCAAACATCAGACCGCTCTCTTTTTGGGCCAATCCAGCTAGTTCATCAAAAATGTTAACTGATAAATCGACACGATCCTGCTTGGCATGCATCATGCAGCATCACTCTGCAAAGTGCTTATGATTTGTGACAGATCCAGAACGCGGATCATCCGGTCATCCAGAAGAGTTATGGATTTAATGACACCCGGCGATGACCCCGTTGCGGCATCTGGCGGTTGTTGTAGATCGTCCTGTGTCAACGCGATGATGTCGGACACAGCGTCCACCAAAAGGCCACTCATTGTGTCTTCGTGTTTAACAACGATGATGACGTTGCGATCTGTATGGTCAGTCACTGGCAAGCCGAGACGTTGGGCCAGATCCATGACTGGTAAAACTGTCCCACGAAGGTTGATAACGCCCTTCATATATTTAGGCGCGTGTGGCAGCGGTGTGGCGCGGGTCCACCCACGAATTTCGCGCACGCACATAATATCCAATGAATATTCCTGATCGCTCAGTTGAAATGTCAGGAGTTCTACGGGTTTTGTCTTTTCTGCGTCGCTCATTCTAAGCTTCCATTTCTACGGGTACTGTTATTGCACTTCGATGCTCACCAGCGTTTGCGATTATGTCGGACGGATCGAGGATCAACGCGATTTGCCCGTCCCCAAGAATTGTCGCTGCGGCGATGCCCGGCGCTCTGTAAAACGCGTCATCAAGCCCCTTGATCACCACCTGTCTTTGATCTTGAATTTCGTCGACAATTAGGGCCGCGCGACCGCCATCTTCTAGGAGAATAAGAAGAGCAACGCAGTCGGTCAGGGACGTTGGCGCCGTTCTGTATCCTAGCTGATACCCTAAGTCATACAGAGGCACGAAGCCGCCACGCACGCGAACAACCCGCATTCCGGGTTCGATTTCATCGAGATTATCGGAGCTTAGCGTCAAGGTTTCCGCGACAACATTTAACGGCACAACCAGTGTTTCGTCTGCCACGTTGACCACCATTCCATCCAAAACGGCCAGAGTTAGCGGCAGTGAAATGGAGAACGTCGTACCTTCACCCGGTGTCGAGGCAATCGAAATCCGTCCTCCCAAGGCCTGAATTGCGGTGCGGACCACATCCATGCCCACGCCGCGTCCTGACAGATCCGACACAACGCTGGCCGTTGAAAAGCCCGGCAGAAACAGCAGGTTGTCGATTTCCGCTTCGCCCAACACACTGTCAGCAGGTATCAAACCCTTGTCGATTGCAATTTGCTGGACACGTGCACGGTTTATGCCTCCGCCATCATCCGAAACTTCGATAACAACGCGCCCGGAACGGTGCGCTGCAGACAGTCGTACGATCCCCTCGGAGCTTTTGCCTGCGGCCGCACGTTCCTGTGGTGTCTCCAACCCATGATCTACTGCATTGCGGATCATATGCGTCAGAGGATCCGCGAGCCGTTCGATTACCGTTTTATCGACCTCAGTGGTTTCGCCCTCGGTCACTAGGCGGACGTCTTTGTCCACGGCAGCGGAGGCTTCGCGGACAATGCGTGACATTCTTTGAAACAGCGATTTTACGGGTTGCGCCCGGATCATCATGACGCTGTCTTGAATGTCCCGAGTCAAACGCTGAAATTCTTCGAGACCGTTCATCGCATCCGAGTGGGGCGACAAACCGGAACTCTCGAGGCTTTGCGCGAGCATAGCTTGATTGATAACCAACTCACCAACAAGGTTCACAAGGCGCTCGATACGATCAAGATCTACTCTGACCACAGCTTTTGTGGCATTTGAAGGCTGACCATTTCCGGATCGCGGTTTTGGTGGATCGGGTTGTGTTTTGGTTTCAGGCTCTGTTTCTGTTGCTGCATCCGAACGCGTTGGTTTAGGCTCATCAGGAAAAGGTGGCAACTCTTCCAACTGCTCGATCGCTTCTGAAGCATCACCCGATGCTGTCGACGAACTCACGCTATAGTCACACAAGCCCTCCACGAACTCGAAGGTCGAGCGAATTTCGGCTTCGTCTACATCCGTTGTCAAATCCACGGTCCAAGATAGATAGGAACTCTCCGGGCTCAATTCGGATAGCGGAGGCACACGTTCACTGTGACACGTCACGTTCACCTCGCCCAATTCGGCCAGGGCGCTCAAAATCGGAAAAGCGTCATTCCCGTTTTCAAACATCTCGGTCAGAGGCGTGAACGTGATGTGATAATTGGGGGAGGTGTCCATGCTGTCCAAAGGCGGCAAGCCCAGATCCAAATCCAAGCTTAACCCCATTGGCTGGAAATCGATTTCTTCCTCTTCGGCTTGTTCCTCTGGACCACCGTCAACATAGGCGTCCAGTTCAGACAGGATCGACGCGCCTTCGTCAGTTGGGACAGGTGCGTCATCACGGCACGCATGCACAACGTCTGAAAGATGATCACTGGCTCGGAAGAACAGTTTTAGAAGGTCGGGATCAACAGACAATGTACCATTGCGAACACCATCCAAGACGGTCTCGTATCGGTGTGCAAATCGCACAAGCGGTTCCAAACCGAACGCGCCAGCACCGCCCTTGATCGAATGAACCGCGCGAAAAACAATGTTGATGGTTTCAGCATCGTCTTCCCCATCGTCCATCATCTGCAAGCCGTCTTGCATCGCCTCCAGCAATTCATCGCATTCGATAAAAAAGGACGCGCGGATTTCGGCCATCGGGTCAGGCGTGGTCATGCGTGAAGTCCTATCCTGCAACCATGCGCAAAGCCTTGATCAGTTTGGCAGGATCGAATGGTTTTACGATCCAGCCCGTGGCGCCGGCACTGCGCGCCTTGTTCTTTAGCTCCGCCGCGGATTCCGTTGTCAAAACCAAAATTGGTGTCGTGCGGTGATCGGTTTGCGCTCGTACCGCGTCAATAAATCCGAACCCATCCATCCGTGGCATGTTGATGTCGGTGATAATGACATCCGGTGCGATACCATCCAGAACCTCAGTACCGTGTACGCCGTCATCCGCTGTATGCACTTTGAACCCGACGGGCTCCAAGGCCAGTCGGATCATGTCGCGCATCGTGCGGCTGTCATCGACGGCCAAAACTTCCAAAGTCATTGACCACCCTCCATTACAGTGTTTGCATCCAATCCCATCGCGCTCAGGTGTTCTTGCGCGCGGGCGCTCAGGTTGACGAGCTCCAGCTGTCCACCTGCCAGCTTCATCGTGTGTGCGGCGCTGATGAGGACTTGCACGCACAACGCGCCCAAATGGGTGATTTTGCTGCCATCCACGACCAGTTGAGCGGACGAGGCCGCCTCAGACAGTGTTGCGGCAAGGCGGGGTGCTGCCGCCAAGTCAAGCCGTGCCTCGAGCGAAATTGCCTCAGACATATGACACCTCGACACACCAATTCGTCAGTCCAAACATACCGCGCCTCCGCAACCATCAACCGTGTCATCGGTCTAGCGGACGGTCCGTTAAGACGACGTTACCAAGGACGCATCACCATCACGCCGCGACACAAAAGCAAATGCCGCGTCCAGTCATCACTGGACGCGGCGTTGATCTCAGCGCGCGATTATCCTGATTGTTTGACTACGGGTCGCGTCAGGCGCGGCGTCTGCGTCCTCCGGAGCGACCAGCACGGCCTCGTGTTTCCTGACCGGCCTTGGGCGCCACCCGGTTGAATTTGATCCATTCGGATCCGGCATCATCATTGTTGGTCAGGAAGTTCGCCGCACGGATCGCCTCCATTTCCTTGCCCGCACGGGGCAGGGTGGACCCCATCCCGAACATCTGCACAAATGCCTCGTCATCCATATCGTCAGGCAGAATGATACCCGCTGCAGCAATTTCGGCTCTTTTTTCTGCGATCTTCGCAGGGCCAACGGGCAGGGCCACCGGGTTCATGATAGCTGACGTCATCCCGGCACCCATGGCCATCGGCAGGAACGCGTTGTTGATGCCGTGGCGGTTGGGCAAGCCGAAGGAGATGTTGGACGCGCCACAGGTCGTGTTCACACCCAATTCCATCCGCAACCGCCGCACAAGAGTGAAGACCTGCAGCCCAGCGGTCGCCATCGCACCAATCGGCATAACAAGTGGATCAACAACGATGTCATGGGCCGGAATGCCAAAATCTGCGGCACGCTCGACGATCTTCTTGGCGACCGCAAACCGGACATCTGGATCTTCGGAAATCCCGGTATCGTCATTGGAAATTGCCACAACCGGCACGTTGTATTTCTTGACCAGCGGCAGCACCAACTCCAAGCGCTCTTCTTCTCCTGTAACAGAATTGAGAAGCGGGCGCCCCTCGGCCGCAGCCAGGCCGTTCTCAAGGGCACCGGGGACAGAACTGTCAATGCACAAGGGGCAATCTGTTACGGCCTGCACGCGCTCGACCAACTCCTTCATCAGCATCGGTTCGACAAAGTTATTGTCTGCATAACGTGGATCTTCGGCCATCTTGCCCGAAAATACGGCGCCCGAGTTGATATCAAGCACGGTGGCACCGGCAGCGACCTGTGCCAGCGCGTCAGATTCAACGCGGCTGAAGTCTCCGCGCTCCAACTCCTCGTTCAGAATCTTGCGGCCCGTCGGATTGATCCGCTCGCCGATGACGCAAAACGGCTGATCAAAGCCGATCAGCGCCGTTTTTGTTTTGGACTCGATAACTGTGGTGACCATGAGAGGTTCCTTTAGGCGTTGGCAGGCTGGGCGGCAGCGCCACCATTTTCGATAGCCCAATGTGCGTTGGTCTTGATGCCCCCAAGTGGGAAGAAGTGGACCTGTGCGATGTTGAAGTCTGGATTGGCAGCCTTGTGCGCGGCAAGATCCGAGATCACCTCGGTCGGCTCGAAGGGCAGAAGCAGTTTGGTAACGTCTTTTGCACGACGTTGCAGGACGCGCAATGACGGCCCGACACCGCAGGCAATGGCGAACTTGATCATGGTCTGCAACTTGGCCGGGCCCGCGATGCCAATATGGATGGGCAGGGAAATGCCTGCCGCACGCAATTGGTCTGCCCACGCAATAATCGGCGCAGCCTCGAAGGCGAACTGCGTCGCAATGGCCATGCTAGCGTCGGTGCGTTCACTATATTTCTGTTTCCAATCAAGGGCTTCCTCGACAGCTTTCATGCCGCCATCGGGATCGATATCCGTATTGCCCTCGGGATGTCCCGCAACATGCAAATTGGTGAAACCAGCGCGATCAAATGCTTCTGTTTCAAGGAGTTGTATGGAGGAGTGAAAGTCGCCATGCGGAACATCAACACCACCCGCCAGCAGCAGGGCCTGCTTGACGCCAGCTTCGCCCTGGTAGCGGGCAATCCAATCGTTCAACGTGGCTGCATCCTTGATGATGCGCGCCGGAAAGTGAGGCATCACTTCAAAGCCTTCGGCTGCGATACGCTTGGCCGTGGCAACCATGTCTTCGATCGGCGTGCCCTCGATGTGGGCGATATAGACGCGCGTGCCCTTGGGCAGGATCGCACGGAAGTCATCGACCTTCTGCGCCGTGCGCGGCATCACTTCGATGGAATAACCTTGCAGAAACGCCTCGACTTCGGGGCTGAGCGTGCCGGGCACGGGGCCTTCTGTTTTTTTGAAGTTCAGCAATGCCATGGCGGCACCTCCTGTTCAGACGGGCTCAGGCCCAACCATCGTTGTCAATAAGTGTCTTCAGTCGCGCTTGATCGTATTCGGCCTCAAGGCGCAGGGCTTCGGTTTCCACGATCTCCGCAGGATCGCCGTCAACGGGGTAGGGTGTCGCCTTGCGCCACTCGGCCAGATAAGCATCGGCATCCTTGGCATTGACCTTCATGGCCGCGCGATCAATGGCCTGCTCAAAGCGCTCTTCAAGCTGGCGCTTGGCCCCACGTCGCCCTTTGCCCACAATCACCTGGGCAGGGATGTCGCGCCAATAAACGATGGTCACGTCCGGCATCTGATTCCTCCCGTTCAGTTGATCCTCAATACGGCACACATTCCGACCGCCACGTCCCGTTTTCGACAAAGCGCGCATCGGTTGCGACGCGCAAGACAGGTGAGTCGTCCTTGCAACAGGCCACACATTTTGTGTCCCGCCACGCTTGGCTGAATGCGGCTGCCGGGTAAATTGAAAAAAACTCATAAAAACATTGAGCAGGCAGTAAAATGGTCATTCGCGTAGACACGCACAGGCTCGCTTATATGGCGGTCCCAAAGGCGGCATGTTCCTCCGTCAAGGCGACGCTGGGCGCGCTGGATCCCAAAATCGAAGTGGCCGACCCAACAGCGTTTGAGCAAAAACAGGTGCATGGGTTATACCCGACACAGAGGTTCCGTATGCACAGATGGGCCAGGGTGCAGGACTATTTTCGCTTTACCGTGGTGCGTGATCCGATCAAGCGGCTGCTTGGGGTCTACACCAATCGCGTTGTGGCCTTGGGTGAGTTGAACAACTGCCGCAAGATCAAAAGAGGGCGGGTTGATCTGCCCACCGACCCCGATCCCGATTTCTTTTTTCAGAACCTGGATGCCTACATCTCTGCGGCGTCGGTGGTTAAGCACCATGCCCTGCCAACAGTTTGCTTCACTGGCCATGCGATGGAACGCTACACCAAGGTCTATCGCACATCCGACATGAAGACGCTTGCCGATGATCTGAGCGAACATGTCGGTGACGAGGTGAGCATTCCCCACTTCAATTCCAGCGAGGCCAAGCTGGAACTTGACGATCTGGCACCTGCAACCCATGCCGCACTGGCCGCGCGGCTGGCTGAAGAATATGCGCATTTGGCCGACTACTTCGACAATCCATTCGAAAAGCGCCTGCATACAGCCGCCTGAACCGCCCATTTCCTATCGACACGTTCAAGCCACTTGCGCCGATCCGGCGCAGGGCATAACGTGATGATAACCCGATATGAAAGGCGCGTACTATGGCGCCAAAGCGTCCCCAAGGTGCGGGCGCACTCGAGAAAAAAGGCCCCAAGCGGGGGCCCGAGCCCGTGCCGCGTGCTCCAGGATCGCCCGAGCTTTATGCCGCGCTAGATCTGGGCACCAACAGTTGTCGTATGCTGATCGCCGAGCCGCGAGGCGCGGGGTTTCATGTTGTCGACAGCTTTTCCAAATCCGTGCAGTTGGGCATTGGCCTTGAACGCTCCGGCAAGTTGTCGCGCGGATCCATGACACGGACGGTTCAAGCGCTGCGGATCTGCCAGCAGAAACTGCGCCGTAACAAGGTCAAGCGCATGCGTCTTGTCGCAACCGAGGCCTGCCGTCGCGCGCTCAACGCATCGGATTTCATCTCACGTGTGCATCGAGAAACCGGGCTGAAGCTGGATATCATCAAACCCGAAGAAGAGGCACGGCTGGCCGTGATCTCATGCGCGCCCTTGGTCAGTCCCAAAACCGAGAACCTGCTCGTTGTGGACATTGGTGGCGGCTCTACCGAATTGGTCTGGATCGATTTGTCTGATGTTCCGTCCTATGACCGTCCGCAGGCGATCATGCGGTTGCATTCAGGCTTTCAACAACCCGACTCAAATCAGCCCGAGGCACGTGTGGTTGATTGGATTTCTGTACCCCTCGGCGTCGCGACACTGCGCGAACAGTTCAACGACGTCGAAGACGATGCAGCCCGGTTTGCGTTGATGAGCTGGTTCTTTGAGGAAAACCTTGCAGATTTTTCACCCTATCACGCCACCGAACCGACTGAGCGTTTTCAGATTGTGGGTACATCTGGGACAGTGACCACGGTCGCTGCGTCCCATTTGGGGCTGAAACGCTATGACCGCACCAAAGTCGACGGGTTGCGCATGACGTCCGAGCAGATCGATACGGTCATCCGCTCGTATCTGGCGATGGGGCCGGGTGGACGACGTGCAGATCCGCGCATTGGGTCGGACCGACATGCCTTGATCATGTCGGGTGCTGCTATCCTACAGGCGCTGATGCGGTGCTGGCCCACGAACCGTTTGTCAGTAGCGGATCGCGGACTGCGCGAAGGGCTGCTATACGCCCAGATGAGCGCGGATGGTGTGTTGGACACCGCAGCGCTGTAAAGGATTGAGCGATGGCCAAGACACCCACAGGCAAAAACACATCCGGGCGCGGGCAGCGTGACCTCAAGGTCAAGGTCAAGACGGCGCGCGGGCGCAAACTGTCTTCGACGCGTTGGTTGCAGCGGCAATTGAACGATCCCTACGTGAAGCGTGCGCAGGCCGAAGGCTATCGTGGCCGCGCCGCCTTCAAGATCATGGAACTGGATGACAAGTACCGCTTTCTCGTACCCGGCGCCCGAGTAGTCGACTTGGGGGCCGCACCGGGGGGATGGTGTCAGGTGGCCGTCAAACGGGTAAACGCGCTTGGTGAACGCTCGGGCAAGGCAGTTGGCACCATTCTTGGGGTCGATCTGCAAGAGATGGAGCCAATCGCTGGCTGCGAGTTGCACGTGCTCGACTTTATGGAAGACGACGCTGACCTGAAGGTCAAGGAGTGGCTGGGCGGACAGGCGGATGTCGTGATGTCAGACATGGCCGCCGCGTCCTCGGGTCACAAACAAACCGATCACTTGCGCATTATTTCGCTTTGCGAGGCGGCGGCTTACTTCGCCTTTGATGTGTTGGACGAGGGCGGCACATTTGTTGCCAAGGTCCTCGCAGGCGGCGCCGAAGGCAGCTTGCAGCAATTGCTGAAAAAGCGTTTTTCCAAGGTCGCCAATGTCAAACCACCAGCGTCGCGCGCGGACAGTTCCGAAAAATTCGTTGTGGCCACGGGGTTTTACGGAACCGAAGAGACGTAAACGAGCTTTAGCGGGCCTGTGGATATAGCGCGACCGCGTGTAACAGCATCTCTCACTCAGCATGAATGCCCCATGAGATATAGAATGCGATGCCTAGCGTTGCAAAGAACGCACGGCCACCATCTTTATCCGCGCCGCTTCGTCTGGTGTCAGGGCACGGCTGCGCAGGCGCTTGGCTTGCGCGGCATGTGTGATCGCTACGTCTTCTTGGCGCAGGTATTCAAACAGGCGTTTGCGCGGTGAGGCGAGGGGCGGCAGAATAGACATGCGCCGCACCTATCCAATCAGCGCGGCACATCAATGGCAGCACCAAGGCAATCGCATGACACCTGACCCATCAGATGTGTTTGGGTTCAGACCGACAGACGCGCTGCATGTGTTCCACGCTCGCGATAAGGTGTGGTGTCGTAATGTGCGCGGTAGCATTTGGAGAAATGCGACGGGGATGCGAACCCGCAGGCAAGGGCGACGTTGATCACGCTCATATCGGTTTGCATCAGCAGGTTGCGCGCCTTTTGCAACCGCAATTCCATATAATACCGTTTGGGTGAGCGATTGAGATAGCGACGGAACAGACGCTCCAGCTGGCGCGTCGACATGCCGACATCCTTGGCCAGAATCGATGGGCTGATCGGTTCTTCGATATTTTGCTCCATGATCTGGATCACTTGGCTCAACTTGGGATGGCGTACGCCGATCCGTGTGGGCACAGACAGGCGCTGCGTGTCCTGATCGGTGCGGATGGCGGAGTAAATCAACTGATCGGCAACCGAATTGGCCAATTCTTCGCCATGGTCATCCGCAATCAACTTGAGCATCAAATCAATGGACGACGTTCCGCCCGCAGTTGTCAGGCGTTTTTCGTCCACAACAAACACCGACTTTGTCAGTTCAACATCCTGAAATTCTTCGGTAAAGCTGTCCTGGTTTTCCCAGTGGATCGTCGCGCGCTTACCGTCGAGCAATCCGGCCTTGGCCAATGTGTAGGCCGCTGTGCACAGCCCCGCCATCGACGGGCCTTTGCGGGCCTCGCGTCGCAACCAGTTCAACAAGGGCTTTGTTGTCGCCGCTTGTACGTCGATACCACCGCATATCATGACCACATCATCGCGGCTCAATTCATCCAGACTGCCATCAAGTTTGAACCCGGTTCCAGCTGAGCAATAGGCGATATCGCCGCCTTCGCCCAGAATGCGCCACGTGTATAATTCTTGACCCGCCATCCGGTTGGCAATGCGCAGACTCTCCAACGCGGCGGAAAAGCACAGCAGCGTAAAATTATCCAACAGTACAAAAACATAGCGTTTGGGTTTGGGGCCACTCGAACGGTCGTCGTGGACTGTGCGCTGAATTGCCATGCGCTTGCTTCCTGATCTTGCGGGCAGGGCGGCTTGACCCCCGCCCATTGTGGCCGATTGAGGAGCATGATCACGGGCAATTCGCCACGTCAAGGGGGCGTCATTTGTGATATGGTCACCCCCGGACACCTTTTGTATAGAGGGTCGGCGATCATGTTATCGCGAACAGCTTTTGCGGAGAAAAGACGATGAGCGATTGGACAAAATCTGACTGGCGCGCCAAGCCCCGGATTCAGATGCCCGATTATACCGATGCTGCGGCCCTGAACGCGGTTGAGGCGCAGCTTTCAAAATATCCGCCGCTCGTGTTTGCAGGCGAAGCGCGACGCCTCAAGGCGCATCTGGCAGATGCCGGGCGCGGGAACGCGTTTCTGCTTCAGGGCGGGGATTGCGCCGAAGCGTTTGAACAATTCAGCGCCGACGGCATCCGCGATACATTCAAGGTCATGCTGCAAATGGCGATGGTGCTGACCTATGGCGCCAAGGTGCCCGTGATCAAATTGGGCCGCATGGCCGGTCAATTCGCCAAGCCACGTTCAGCGCCAACGGAAACCGTTGATGGCGTGGAATTGCCAAGCTATCGCGGTGACATCATCAACGAGCTGGATTTCACCCCAGAGGCTCGTATTCCCGACCCAAAGAAGATGCTGCAAGCCTATACACAGGCCGCAGCCACATTGAACCTGCTACGTGCCTTTTCCACGGGTGGCTTTGCGGACATGAACATGGTCCATTCGTGGACCCTTGGGTTTGCCGACGGAAACGGCGCGGAAAAATACCGCGAAATTGCGGCGCGTATTCAGGACAGCATTGATTTCATGGCCGCTGCGGGCATTGACGGTGACACCACGCACGAATTTTCGTCTGTCGAATTCTACACAAGCCATGAATCGCTGTTGCTGGAATACGAAGAAGCGCTGACCCGCATCGACTCCACAAGCGGCAAGTGGTTGGCGGGTTCCGGTCACATGATCTGGATTGGCGATCGCACCCGACAGCCGGATGGCGCACATGTCGATTTTGCGCGCGGCGTGCAAAACCCGATTGGGTTGAAGTGCGGGCCGTCTATGACAACAGATGACCTCAAGGTGTTGATGTCCAAGCTGAATCCCGAGAACGAAGCGGGCCGACTAACCTTGATTGCACGCTTTGGTGCGGGAAATGTAGGAGAGCATTTGCCCCGTCTGATCAACACAGTGCGCGAAGAGGGCGCCGAGGTTGTCTGGGTCTGTGACGCGATGCACGGCAACACGATCAAGTCATCAACCGGGTACAAGACACGTCCTTTCGACAGCGTGCTGCGCGAAGTGCGCGAGTTCTTTGGGGTGCATCAAGCCGAAGGTACAATCCCGGGCGGTGTGCATTTTGAAATGACAGGCCAGGACGTGACAGAGTGCACCGGCGGTGTGCGCGCCGTAACCGACGAGGATCTGAGCGACCGGTACCACACCGCGTGTGATCCACGATTGAACGCGTCGCAGTCGCTGGAACTGGCGTTCCTTGTGGCGGAAGAACTGTCAAACCTGCGCGCGACCCGCAGCGCTGCGCGCGCAGCCGGATAGTCCAAAACAAGAAGAACACGCGCTTAACAAACGGCGCGTGTTTTTCGACAAATTTTAGTTATTGGTCGTCGGAACGCACAAGACGCAAGTAAGGCACGTCCGGTCGGGGCGTATCTGCTTCAAATGCTTCAGGCGTTTCTGCAAACCCGTCCACTTTCTGCTTCTTGGCAGCCTGAACCGGAGCGACCTGTGTCGGAATAGGCACCGTGGAGGGTGCTGTGATCGGGCGGATCTTAGCGCCGATCACGTCAAATCGGCGTGGACTCAACCCGATGTCGCCTTGAGCGACCATGCAGCCCAATATGCGACTGACATCACCCAGATCGCTTTTGAGCGGCAACAGCAACAGGCGCGCGTCCATGTGAGGGCGTCCTGCTCCTTCCTCGGTCACAAGACGCAATTCGCATACCGCAGGACGTTGGAACACTTCTTCCAGCGCATCGGAGGTCTGGCGGCGGCAGGGCGGTGTGATCAGCGACGTCAGCGGCATTCCGCGCACTTCCATCCCCATCAAGTCGCTCAAATGGCTGCCGGCAATGCGGATACGGGCCATTCCGGGCGCAATCCGTTCCAGAACAAATGTGTATTCCAAAGCGGATTCGATGCCACGCGGATCAATCTCCGAACGTTTCGGCATAAGGCGCATACCACGCAGCCCTTCCCAATAGGCCTCAACCTGGGAAATTGCTGTATATCCGACATCTGCGCGAAACTCTGTCATAGCAACTATATTGTGGGCATTCGGGTCCAGTTTGTCCATCTCTAGCATCACTCACTTGTCTGGTCGCACATAATTGCGACAGGCCCCCACGACCTTTCCAAGTACGTATCAAGTTTTTGCTGCCTTGCGCGCGTTTTCCTAACCATTGGTTAACCCATCCGGTCAGTTGTGCTTGTGCAATGACTTGCTTGGCCGCGCCGATCCCCATAAAGCCAATGCTATGACGAAACAGGACACCCCAACCTCCCTGCGGTCGATGACCGGATTTGCTTCCCAAACCGGCGCGTGGGACCCGTTCCGTTGGACGTGGGATCTGCGCTGCGTAAACGGCAAAGGACTGGATGTGCGCCTGCGGGTGCCGGATTGGATTGACGGGCTGGAAGCCGCATTGCGTCCGCTGATCAGCGCGCGCGCAAGACGTGGCAATGTTACCTTGTCCCTTAGGATCACCCGCGAGGACGCAGTCGCTGTTCCGGTTGTGAACACCGCTCAGCTTGATGCGATGATCGCTGGCCTGCTCGAGATCGAGGCCGAGGCGATGGCGAAGGGGCTGTCGCTTGCCCCTTCACGCGCCAGCGACATCGCGGTCATGCGCGGTGTGATGGAGCAATCAGCCGCGCAGGACGATCCGGCACCATTGCGCGCCGCGCTGCTCGGCGATGTGACAACCGTTTTGGACGCCTTTGACGAAATGCGTCAAAGCGAGGGGGCGGCCTTGGCTGCAATCCTCAATGACCAACTGGATCAGGTTGCAACTCTCACCGCGGAAGCCGCCGCCCTGGCCGAAGCCCGCAAGGATGACACCGCCGCAAATCTCAAGCGCAACGTCGCGCGCATTCTGGACAACCCGGATGCGATGGACGCGGACAGGATCGCACAAGAGCTTGCCCTGTTGGCCGTCAAGGCAGACGTCACCGAAGAAATTGACCGCCTGGGCGCCCATGTCGATGCAGCCCGCGCGTTGTTGAGCGATGGCGCAGGGGTGGGGCGCAAACTCGACTTCCTGATGCAGGAGTTCAATCGCGAGGCCAACACGCTGTGCTCCAAGGCGCAAAGCACGGATCTCACCCGTGTGGGGCTGGCGTTGAAGGCGTTGATCGACCAGATGCGCGAACAGGTTCAAAACGTGGAATAAATGACGATGACGACCCAAGACACGCGCTCTGGCGCGGGCATCGAAACCGGGCAACGGCGCGGCCTTTTGATCATCCTCAGCTCGCCCTCGGGGGCCGGCAAAAGCACATTGGCCGGGCGTTTGCGCAAATGGGACGCGGACCTCGCGTTTTCAGTCTCCGCCACAACTCGCGCACCGCGCCCCGGCGAAGTGGACGGCGAACATTATCATTTCATGTCCGAAGCGGACTTCAAATCGCAGGTGGCCGATAGCGAGATGCTTGAACACGCTTTTGTCTTTGGCAATTTCTACGGATCGCCCAAAGCCTCTGTGCAGTCCGCCATCGATGCCGGGCGCGACGTGCTGTTTGACATCGACTGGCAAGGGGCACAGCAGATCACCAATTCATCGTTGGGTCCGCACACATTGTCGATCTTCCTGTTGCCGCCCTCGATTGCCGAACTGCGCCACCGTCTGGAGAAACGCGCACAGGATGACAACGACACCATCACACGCCGCATGCAAAAAAGCTGGGATGAGATCAGCCACTGGGGAGGGTACGACTACGTTCTGGTCAACGACGATCTCGACGCCACCGAAGCCAACCTCAAGACCATCATTTCAGCAACCCGGTTGCGTCGTCTGCAACAACCCGGCCTGACAGACCATGTCCGCGATTTGCAAATCCAGTTTGAGGAACTGCCATGACACTGTACGCCTTGGGCGCACACCGCCCGCAGATTGATCCCGACACATGGGTCGCACCGGATGCCAACGTTGTGGGGCAGGTTGTGCTTGAGGCCGGCGCATCTGTCTGGTTCGGCACGACCATCCGCGCAGATCATGAGGAAATCCGCATTGGAGCGGGTACAAACGTTCAGGAAAACGTGGTGATGCACATCGATATGGGGTTTCCCCTGTCGATCGGTGCAGGCTGCACGATCGGGCACAAGGTCATGCTGCACGGCTGCACGATTGGTGACAATTCGCTGATCGGGATGGGGGCCACGGTGTTGAACGGCGCAAAGATCGGCAAGAACTGCCTGATCGGGGCAGGGGCCTTGATCACCGAAGGCAAGGAGATACCGGATGGCTCTCTTGTCATGGGGATGCCGGGAAAAGTTGTGCGCGCGCTTGATGCACAAGCCATTGAAGGTCTGCGCGCATCCGCATTGCATTATCAGGACAACATGCGCCGCTTTCGCGACACACTCAGCGAGGTCTGAACCATGCCGCATCTGCAATTGAACTATTCCAGCGATCTGGACATTGACGTGCCAGTCATACTCGCACGGGTCGAAGACATCATTCTTAGCCATGACAATGGATCAGGCGAGACCAAGGGGCGGGCCTACCCCGCGCCGGTATTTCACCACACACATCTCAAGGCCTCCGTGTCCCTGTTGCCCAAACCGCATCGCGGCGCGGTCTTTGTCGCGGCTCTGCAACAGGACATCGTCGAAGAGCTTTCCGCAATGCTGCCGCGCCCCTGTTGGCTGAGCGTCGACATCACCTTTAGCGGTCCGGGCTATCACACGGAGTTACTTGTATGATCCGCAACGACAAGGGCTCGCTCATGCGCCCCGATCCGCTGCCCGAAAGTGCCTCGCGCCCAGTTGTGACGCCGCTCAGCCCATCGGTGGTCTATGCCTCTGACACGCCGGACATGCTGGATGCGCAATACGAAGGGGATCTGCACGGCTACACCTACAGTCGTGAAGGGCACCCGAATGCGGATGTGGTTGCCAAAGCCATCGATCGGATGGAGGGCGCACCGCACCTTGGGGTGCTGACGTCCAGCGGGATGGGGGCGGTGTCTGCCGTGCTAATGGGGCTGACCCACACGGGCGATCACATCATCGGGGGCAACCAGCTATACGGGCGGTCGCTGCGACTGATGGCCGAAGATTTGCCACGGCTGGGGATAGACACCACGCTGGTCGATCCTGGCGATGTCGCCGCCGTGCGTGCAGCCATGCGCCCCGAAACCAAGATGATCCTCGTCGAGGTTGTGTCCAATCCAACGCTGCGCGTCGCGGATATTGCGGGCCTGGCCGCGTTGGCAAAGGAACGCGGTGTTTTGCTGGTGGTGGACAACACATTCACCACGCCCCGCGCATTCAAGGCGTTTGATCATGGTGCCGATATCGTCATCCACTCGATTACCAAACTGCTCGCGGGTCATTCGGACGTGATGTTGGGTTATGTCGCTGCGCGCGATCAGGAACTGAACGACAGATTGCGCGTGTTCACCGTCACCACCGGCATGACACCCAGCCCGTTTGACTGCTGGCTGGCAGAACGGGGTATGTTGTCTTTTGACCTGCGCTTTGACCGGGCGCAGGAAACGGCAGCCCAACTGGCCGATCACCTCGCAACGCTGCCGGGGGTAACACGTGTGTTGTATCCCGCGCGCCCGGACCACCCAGATCAGGCGCGCGCCGACTCTCTGCTCAAAGGGCAGACCTGCAATATGGTCAGCTTTGAACTGGACGGCGGGCGGCCCGAGGCCAACGCATTTGCAACTGCCGCCCGGGGGTTGAACTTTGCACCGACGCTGGGTGACGTGGGTACTACCATCTCGCACCCGGCGTCGTCCTCGCATCGCGCGCTGACAGAACAACGGCGGACCGAACTGGGCATGTCCGAAGGTTTCTTTCGGGTCTCCGTCGGACTTGAGGACGCAGACACGCTGTGTTCCGTGTTCTCAGATGCGATCGAGGCGGCGACGCGCAGGTAAATCCGATGGATGCAGCGGCCATAAACGCGTTCCTTGCAGCCATTCCATTGCCCGCTTTGGGCATCGACCGTTCGGAACGGATCGTGGCCGCAAATAGCGATGCCCTGACGCTGATTGGGCAAACAGCGTTGGACATGAATTACGTGTCCATTCTGCGCCAACCCGCTTTGCTGGATGCGATTGAGGCGACGCTGTCTGACAACCAACCCCGCATCGCGCCATATTTGGGCAATGACGGTGCGCAAGACACCACCTTTCGCGTATCGTGCCGCCCGGTGCCCGGGATCGGGTTGGAGCAAGCCGGTGCTGTAGTTTTGGTATTTGAAGACATCACCCATGTGGAGCAGGCCAGCCAGATGCGGCGTGACTTTGTGGCCAATGTCAGCCACGAATTGCGCACGCCACTCACGGCTTTGATGGGATTTATCGAAACCTTGCGTGGCCCTGCGCGCGATGATGCTCCCGCCGTTGAGCGCTTCCTTGATATCATGCAGGTCGAAGCCGGGCGGATGAACCGTTTGGTTGGCGATTTGATGTCCCTCAACCGTGTCGAAAGCACGGAGCGCGTGCGCCCGACGAATACTATCATTCTCAACGATGTGGTCGACTCAACCATACGCACCTTGCGCCATCTTGCAGACGAAGCCGGGGTGAAGATCGAGACTGAATTTGACACCACTCCAGTGCGCATTTCGGGTGACGCAGATCAGTTGACACAGGTTTTTACCAACCTGATCGAAAACGCGATCAAATACGGCGGCTCTGGAGGGCGTGTGACCGTGCGGATGCGTTGGAGTGCACGTGAACCGGCCTTGCGCGCGCCCGGCGTTCGGGTCGAGATCGTCGACTACGGTCCCGGGATTGATCCTGTGCATTTGCCACGCCTGACCGAGCGATTTTATCGGGGGGACGATCATCGTAGCCGCGCGTTGGGGGGCACCGGCCTTGGGCTTGCGATTGTAAAACACATCATCAACCGCCATCGCGGTCGAATGCGCGTCGAAAGCACCCTGGGGCAGGGGGCAAAGTTCACGATCATCCTGCCCGCATTGGAACAAGACACCGAAAGCGCGTGATCGAGCGGCACCGATTCTGGCGTTCGCCCGGATCGAACACTTGTGCCAAGTGCCCACTATGTCGTCACAGTGGTGGCAACAAACTCTGCTACATGTCGCGGCCAAGCCCCATCAGACCACGACATATGCACTACAAACCGTCACCAGTCATAAAACTGTTACATAACCTTCATAAAACCGTAGCGGGCCGCGCGTAGTCAGCAGCCAAGGGTCCCATTGGGGGGATCGACCTTAGGAAATGACACACAGGAGTCTCTCATGTCATTTGTAAAACTTGCTACATCGGCACTGGCTTTGTCGGCAATTGCATCCACTGCTGCCGTTGCGCGTGACCAGGTTCAGGTGGCCGGATCTTCCACCGTGCTGCCATACGCATCTATTGTAGCCGAAGCATTTGGGGAAAACTTCGACTTCCCGACACCTGTTGTTGAATCCGGTGGGTCTTCGGCTGGTCTCAAGCGCTTTTGCCAAGGCGTCGGCACCGAGCACACAGACATCGCGAACGCGTCCCGCGCAATCCGCGACAAGGAAATCGCCGCCTGCGCTGACAATGGTGTAACAGACATCATCGAAGTGCGCATCGGCTATGACGGCATCGTGTTTGCCAGCCAGATCGACGGCCCAGCATACGATACGTTCACGCCTTCTGACATCTTCAACGCCTTGGCGCCCAAGGTGATGGTGGACGGCGCATTGGTCGACAATCCTCATACGCAATGGGCCGACTTCAACGCGGAATTGCCTGCCGAAGATATCCTGGCCTTCATTCCCGGCACCAAACACGGCACACGTGAAGTGTTCGAAGAAAAAGTGATTGCATCAGGCTGCGAAGCGACAGGCGCACTGGAAGCGATGATCGCAAGCGGCATGTCCGAAGATGACGCCGAAGACGCCTGCCTCGAAGTGCGCAGCGATGGCACATCCGTGGACATTGATGGCGACTACACTGAAACGCTGGCTTCGATTGATGCCAACTCGAACGGCATCGGCGTGTTTGGTCTGGCGTTCTACGAAAACAACACAGACAAGCTCAAGGTGGCAACGATGTCGGGTGTTGAACCCACAACGGAAACCATTTCAACTGGCGAATATCCCGTGTCGCGCCCCCTCTTTTTCTACATCAAGAAAGCGCATATCGGCGTCATCCCCGGCCTCAAGGAATTTGCGGAATTCTTCGTCTCTGACGAGATCGCAGGCCCGGATGGTCCGCTGGCGGAATACGGGTTGGTGTCTGATCCAGAGCTGGGCGAGACCCAAAACAGTGTTGCGGATGAAGCAACGCTTGGCGGCAACAGCTGATACGCAATTGGTCACACATGACCACAACCAAACCGGTCGGCGCGCAAACGCCGCCCGGTTCCGTCACGTCAGTACCGGACGTGATGTCATGCACATCACACATACGCATGAGATAGACTGCTTTTTGGGGGGCATATGCCTGTTTTCTGGCTCATTCTGATCGTTCTTGGCATATCCTGTGCCGGTTTCGTTCTGGGACGATACCGCGCCATGGCCAGCGCTGACGACAACAGTCGCAACCTGCACTCATTGCCAGTGTACTACGGCACGCATGTCTTCATGAAAGCGATAGTACCGGGTTTTGGATTGATGATCCTATGGCTGCTGGCGCAACCGCTGGTGATCGACAATCGTGTCTCGCAAATGATCCCTGCGGATCAGATCGACGAAGGGTCAACCATCGGGCTTGTCATGTCAGAAGTGCGCCGCACCGCCATTGGGCTGGAAAACGCGGTAGCGCAAGGGGCGATGGATGCCGGATTGGCCAATGACGGCAACGCAGATGTAGATGAGGTCACGAGACAGCTCAAAGATTCCGGACAGGTGGTGACTGCCAACATCACGCAACCGATCCTGCGCGCGGCTCAGGCCTACCGCGACATGCGCGGCACCTCCAACCTTCTGATGAGCATTGCCGTATTGCTGGTGACACTGGGCGGCGTTGCTTGGGCCGTGTCTCAGACCCACAGAGGGTTCCGCGCCCGAAATGTCGTGGAGCAGGGCGTTCTGGCCATCCTGATCGCAGCCGCATCTGTCGCCATCCTGACCACGCTCGGGATTATCTTTTCCCTGGTCTTCAGCACCATTGAGTTCTTCAAGCTTTACTCGGCCTTGGATTTCTTCACATTGCTCGAATGGGCACCCAGCTTTTCGGGGCGGGGCGGCGCGTCCAGCCTTGGAATCCTGCCGCTGCTCTGGGGCACGCTCTATATCTCCTTTGTGGCTCTGCTGGTGGCGGTGCCGATTGGGCTCTTCTCCGCCATTTACCTGTCAGAATATGCCGGACCACGATTGCGCGGGATCGCCAAACCGCTGCTTGAGATCCTCGCCGGTATTCCGACTATCGTTTATGGTCTGTTTGCATTGCTCACCATCGGGCCGCTCTTGATGTCGGTCTTTGGGGATGATGGGCTTGGCTGGATGGGTGGTGGACGGTCGGTCATGACGGCCGGGATCGCCATGGGCATCATGCTCATTCCCTTTGTCAGCTCGCTCAGCGATGACATTATCAACGCAGTGCCACAGGCAATGCGCGATGGATCCTACGGGCTGGGTGCTACGAAGTCAGAGACCATCAAACAGGTGGTACTGCCCGCCGCGTTGCCCGGCATCGTTGGTGCGATCCTGCTGGCCGCCAGCCGCGCAATCGGCGAGACAATGATCGTAGTACTGGGGGCAGGGGCCGCAGCCCGCCTGTCGCTGAACCCGTTCGAGGCCATGACAACCGTCACCGCCAAGATCGTGTCGCAACTTACCGGAGACAGCGATTTCGCCTCGCCCGAGGCCCTTGTGGCCTTTGCCCTCGGGATCACCCTGTTCGTGCTCACACTCGCACTGAACGTCTTCGCGCTCTACATCGTGCGCACATATCGGGAACAATACGAATGAGTGACGCCAGCATCCAAGCCACACCCGAACAGCCCAAGACAACGTCCCTGTTGGTGGCAGACCCACATACCCAGAAACGCAAGACCGCCGAAAAGCGATTTCAGGCCTACGGGCTGGCTGGAATTTTTGCCGGGATCTTCTTTCTGATTGTGCTGTTGATCGCCATTCTGTCGAGCGGGACGGGTGCCTTTACCCAGACCTTCATCAACGTTCCTGTCTATCTCGATCCGGCAAAACTGGACAAAAAAGGCAATCGCGACATCAATGACCTCAAGAAGGTGTCGACCTTTGGTTACAACCCCCTTGTGCAAAATGCGCTGTTTCAAATCGTGCAGGATGCGGGCGTCGAAACGCCGTTCGAAAAAACCAAGGACATGAAGGCACTGATCTCTGCATCCGCTGCTGCGCAAATACGCGATGTGGTTCTGAACAATCCTGACCTGATCGGGGAAACGGTGGATTTCCGCATTCTCGCGTCGAGCCGCGTTGACGGTTATCTCAAGGGCCGGGTTCACCGCGAAGATCTGGCACGTGACAAGAACATCGACGCGGAACACCTTGATATCGTGGATGCTTTGCTCCCGTCGGGTGTCGTTAGAAAGTCGTTCAATTTGGGATTCATCACTGGTGCGGATGCCTCCGAAAGCCGGGCGGAGCAGGCCGGGCTTGGTGTTTCGATGCTGGGCTCCTTGTTCATGATGTTTGTGGTGCTGGTTCTGGCCTTGCCGATTGGCGTCGCGGCCTCAATCTACCTTGAGGAGTTTGCCCCAAAAAACCGGATCACGGACCTGATTGAGGTCAACATATCCAACCTAGCCGCTGTACCGTCCATCGTGTTCGGGATCCTCGGGCTGGCTGTGTTCATCCAATTCATGCACTTACCGCAATCCGCGCCACTGGTCGGTGGCCTCGTGCTGACGCTGATGACACTGCCAACGATCATCATCTCGACGCGCGCCTCGCTCAAATCCGTACCACCGTCGATCCGAGACGCTGCTCTTGGGGTAGGGGCCTCGAAAATGCAGGCGGTGTTCCACCACGTGCTGCCCTTGGCGGCGCCCGGCATTCTGACTGGCACCATCATCGGCCTTGCACAGGCCTTGGGTGAAACCGCACCGCTGCTGCTGATCGGTATGGTGGGCTTTATCGCGTCCAACGCGCCAGACGGGCTGGCCTCCGGTCTGCTGGATCCAAATTCGGCCATGCCCGCACAAATCTATGAATGGGCCAAGCGTGCCGACCCGGCCTATTACGAGCGTGCATGGGGTGGTATCATTGTGTTGCTGGTCTTCCTTGTGTCCATGAACACGATTGCCGTTCTGTTGCGGCGCCGCTTTGAACGCCGCTGGTAAGGGGGCGATCCATGAACGATATGAGAATTTTGGAGAGAGATGTGGACACCAAAGAGGTGAAGATCGCAGCGAAGAACGTCCAGGTTTATTACGGCGACGTCCGCATTGTGAAACCGGAAGACGTGGCAAAGGCGGTTGAGGACAAGCGGCTGACCCATGCGATCAAAAACGTGAACGTCGAAATCGAAGACAAAACTGTGACCGCATTCATTGGCCCATCAGGCTGCGGTAAGTCAACTTTTTTGCGCTGTATCAACAGGATGAACGACACAATTGATGTGTGTCGGGTCGTTGGCGACATCCGGATTGATGGCGAAGACATCTACGACCCCCAAGTCGACCCGGTGCAATTGCGCGCCAAGGTGGGCATGGTGTTTCAAAAGCCGAACCCGTTTCCTAAGTCTATCTATGACAACGTCGCTTATGGGCCACGCATTCACGGATTGGCCAAGAACAAGGCCGAACTTGACGACATCGTGGAGCAATCCCTGCGCAAAGGCGCGCTTTGGGAAGAGGTCAAGGACCGGTTGCAATCCCCCGGCACCGGCTTGTCTGGCGGGCAGCAACAGCGCCTGTGCATCGCACGGGCCGTGGCCACTGAGCCCGAAGTTTTGCTGATGGATGAACCCTGTTCGGCGCTTGATCCCATTGCCACGGCGCAGGTCGAACAACTGATCGACCAACTGTCCAAGAATTACTCGGTGGTGATCGTCACGCACTCCATGCAACAGGCCGCGCGCGTCAGCCAGAAAACCGCGTTTTTCCATCTCGGAGATCTCGTGGAATATGGGGAAACCGGCCAGATCTTTACCAAACCCGAAGACCCACGCACCGAAAGCTATATCACTGGCCGCATCGGCTAAGGAGCAGACAATGCAAGATCAACACATCGCCTCTGCCTTTGACCGGGATCTTGAAGGGATTCAGGCGCAGATCATGAAAATGGGCGGCCTGGTCGAAAACGCGATCCTTGAGGCCGCCATCAGCCTCGAAAGCCGCGACGAAGAGCGCGCCGAGCAGGTGCGCCGCGCGGACAAGGTCATCGACACGCTCGAAGAAACCATCAACGAGGAAGCCGCCCGTGTCATCGCGTTGCGTGCGCCCACAGCGATTGATTTGCGTTTGATCCTGAGCATCATCAAGATCTCTGCAAATCTGGAACGCATTGGAGACTATGCGAAAAACATGGCCAAACGCACTGGTGTCCTGGCCCAGATGGCGCCGGTGAATGACAGTGCAGGGGCCTTGCGGCGCATGGCAAAGGAAGTCGAGCGTATGCTCAAGGATGCGCTGGATGCCTACATCGCACGCGACGCGGAACTGGCCCAGGATGTGATCGACCGCGACCACGACGTTGACCAGATGTACAACGCGCTGTTCCGTGAATTCCTGACCTTCATGATGGAAGATCCACGCAATATCACGGCCTGTATGCACTTGCATTTCATTGCCAAGAATGTCGAACGGATGGGCGATCACGTCACGTCGATTGCGGAACAGGTTGTCTATCTGGTGACCGGCGAACACCCCGACGAAGCACGCCAGAAAGGTGACAAAACGTCGGTTACCTTGCAGCCTACGGAGTAAGCCGATGTCGGCAGATCAACCTCGTGTTTTGGTCGTCGAAGACGAACCTGCGCAGCGTGAAGTGCTGGCATACAACCTTGAGGCCGAAGGCTTTGCCGTCAGCCGCGCTCAGAATGGCGAAGAAGCCTTGTTGCTGGTGGATGAGGATCTGCCGGACATCATTGTGTTGGATTGGATGATGCCCAATCTCAGCGGCATCGAAGTGTGCCGTCGCCTCAAGATCCGGCCCGAGACGCGCAGCATTCCGGTGATCATGCTGTCAGCCAGATCTGAAGAAGTTGACAGAGTGCGCGGCCTTGAAACCGGTGCTGACGACTACGTGATCAAACCGTATTCTGTGCTTGAACTGATGGCGCGCGTGCGCAGTCAATTGCGCCGTGTGCGACCATCAACAGTAGGTCAGCAACTCGAATTCAATGACATCATGCTGGATTCCGAAAGCCACAAGGTGACCCGCGGCAAAAACGAGCTGAAACTTGGGCCGACAGAGTTTCGCTTGCTGAGTACTTTCATGGAAAAACCCGGACGTGTCTGGAGCCGCGAGCAATTGCTCGACCGTGTATGGGGGCGCGACATCTATGTCGACACACGTACGGTCGATGTGCACATTGGACGCTTGCGCAAGGCGTTGACGCAATTCGGGGGGGACGATCCCGTACGCACTGTGCGCGGTGCCGGATACGCGTTGGGATAGTGGAAAAATCAACTCCAACGCACAAACACCTGTATTTGCTAGTTTTCACCCATCATTAAATTTAACATAATGTGGATTATAAGATTTTCGGATGTGCCGAAGTGGATTCGCAGAAGAAGTGCAAATCTGCGCTAAAGCAGAACCTTTCATGCACATGCTAGATGGAACACTGCTACCCTCACCCGAGTTTGGAAGAACGTCGGATAGTTTCGGTGAAAACACAAACCACAGGCTGCGCAAATGTCTCCCGAGATCCGCTAGTCCGACGGCGCAGACAAGTCGATACTCAGGGTCGAATTGACATCGCCTCAATGCAACGCAGGCGCGCCGCGCATGCCTAAGTTGCGCAAGAACATGCTGTGCTCCATTCCTGTTCCACGAGCATGCTCACGCTGTAGAATGCCGCCGAGGCCACTGCAGTATAAAGTACATAGCATGAGCCGATTTGCGCAGATCCAAGGCGCCTTGAAAGAACAACGCTGGTTCATCACTCAAGTCGAACTGCCAAGCGACAGTTGGCGGGCGAAAGAAATCTGGGAATTACACTCCCTTTGCGGCCCCGAAGGCGCCGCGGTACTTCTCACCTTTTTGAATGATCCAGGCACGGTGTTCATGCGGCCACACCGTTCGCTTGTCGATCACAAGTGAAAACGTAGCGTAAATGACAAAGCCATTTGGGGCGCTGGCACCCAGAGGCGCCAGCGCATTCTTCAGAGACTGCCCGCAGACATTTCGCTGGCGATATGATCGGCCTGACGGATTGCCAGTGCCACGATGGTCAACGTCGGATTTTCTGCTGCACCTGTGGTGAACTGAGAACCGTCCGAGACAAACAGATTCTCAATATCGTGGGTCTGTCCCCACTTGTTCACCACACCATCTTCTGGTCTTTCAGACATCCGGTTGGTCCCCAGATTATGTGTCGACGGATATGGCGGTGTTGGGAACGTTCGGGTCGCACCAACCGCCTCATAAACCGCCTGCCCTTGCTGATACGCATGGTTGCGCATGGCGATGTCATTCGCGTGGTCACTGAAATGAACATTGGCGACGGGCAAGCCGTGTTGGTCTTTGACATCTGAGTTCAGCGTCACACGGTTGGTGGCCTGCGGCATGTCTTCGCCTACAATCCACATACCGGCCATGTTTTCATAGTGATCCAAAGCAGTTGTAAACTCGCGCCCCCAAGCGCCCGGATCAAGAAACGCCGCCATGAATGGCAGCCCCAAAGCCAGGGTCTCAAGCTCGTACCCTCCCACAAATCCGCGCGACGGGTCGTGCCGGGATTCATCCTGAATGATCCCTGCCATTGTTGTGCCACGCCACATTTTCACAGGTTTGTCGAACACGGCATATACCGACCCCGTCATGTGGCGCATGTAGTTGCGCCCGACCTGATCCGATGAATTTGCCAACCCGTTCGGGAACATGCTCGAGGCCGAATTCAGCAACAAGCGCGGGCTTTCAAAAGAATTTCCGGCCACGCAGACGATGCGCGCTTTTTGCATCTGCAAATTGCCATCCTTGTCGAAATATTCGACGCCTGTGACTTTGCCAGTGTCGTTGTGCAAGATGCGCGCGACATGGCTTTGCGAGCGGACTTCCAGGTTGCCTGTTGCCTCACCCTGCGGGATATCGACATAGCCAGCCGACCATTTGGCGCCCCATTTGCAACCCTGAAAACAGAAACCCGTCTGCTGACACATGGAGCGGTCGCGGTTTTCGTCCGAATTGATCGCCATACGCCCCGTGTGAACGTCCTTGTACCCAAGCGCCTTGGCTCCTGCCTCGAACACCTTGTAATTGTTGTTTCCCGGCAAGCCCGGACGATCACCGGTGCGCGTCACCCCCAGCTTGTCTTCGGCCATGGTGTACCAAGGATCCATCTCTGCTGCGTTTATGGGCCAATCGAGCAGCGACGCGCCCTCGACATCCCCATAGGATGTGCGCGCCTTCCATTCGTGATCCTGAAAGCGCAGACTTGCACCCGCCCAGTGCTGTGTTGTGCCACCAACCGATTTCACGATCCATGCAGGCAGGCCCGAGAAATCCTTGGCAACGCGCCAATCGCCTGACGTCGTGCGCGGATCCAGCCAAGCAAGCTGACCGAAACTATCCCATTCGTCATTGATGAAATCCTGCGGCTCGTGGCGGCCACCGGCCTCCAATGCCACGACACTCACGCCTTTTTGCGCCAGTTCGTTCGCCAGAACACCGCCGCCTGCGCCGGTGCCGATGATGACAACAACGCTGTCATCGGAAAGTTCAAAAGGTGCCGTCATAGTACCGCCCTCCCCTTATAGCCAGTTGATGTCGTTGAAACCGCGTTCGATATAGCCACCGAACTCATATGACGCGCCCTCGTAGCCAAAGATCGGCCAGACCGCCTTTTGGTTATAAAGGCCCGTCACAAGCCCGCCGCGGATCTGCTGAAAGAACGGATCGTCTTCCATGCCGCGCAGGATATCGACGCGGTCACGCTCCCAACCCGCTGCAAGATAGCTGTCATGGCCCGCCGCCTTGGCGGCCGCGTTCAGCTTGGCAACACCCTCCTCGATGCCACCGGCAGCTGCGTCTGTGTCATAACCTTTGACGGCAATGACGTAGAATTCGTCCCCCACCTGATCGTGCGGATAGATATCGCGTGCCATCTGCACCAGAGTCGCCATGGTCTGCGGCTTCAACACGGCCGTTTCCATGGCCCATGCCCCATTGGGCGCAGCCACAAACCCTGCCCCCACCACAAATGACGCCCCTGCCGCACTGGCGCGCGACAGCAATTGACGACGTGTCAGCCCTTTGGGCCCGTTCATGTCAGACATCCGTGTTCCTCCCTTTGATGTCATTTGTATCGACCACCCCGGGCAAGCACCTCGATCTGGTACCCGTCCGGGTCAGCCACAAAGAAAAACCGCGCCACAACCTCTCCTCCGGGCGCGAATTCAACGAGTTTTCGAGGGGCAAGGCCGGCGGCCTCAAAGCGCGCGTGTTCTGCTTCAAGGTCATCCACCGACACGGCCAGATGGCCATAACCGTTGCCAAGATCGTAGGGCGTGGTGGTGCCCTTGTTCACCGTCAGCTCCAGTTCGAAATCGCTTTCGCGGTTGCTGAGGTAAATCAATGTGAAATCTGGAAAATCCAGCCTGTCCGCCACTTTCAGACCAAAGGCTGTGTCGTAAAATTCTACCGATCGCGCCTCGTCAAGGACGCGGATCATGGAGTGGATTTGTTTGGCCACCTGCTGCTCCCAAAATCATGTGCTGTGACATCATGATAAGAAGGGTGTGCAGGGGCGTGGGTAGTATGCGTTTACTACCACGTCATTTTTGTTGGGCCGTTGACTTTCAGTTATTCTGCGGCAAAGGCAGCGGATGCGTCTGGCGGAGAAATCTCCATGAATTTCAAACACGCGCAGCGCAACAAAGACGTGAAATTCGACGGTTCGCCACGCCGTTCCAGCACTTCGGAATGCAGTGTCGAAATAAACAATGGGGTGCTCATGCCATCGCGCTCGGCGATGTCGTCCAAGGTTGCCCAAAAGGCATTTTCTAGCCTGATGGATGTGCTTTGGCCATTCAGTCGCAGCCGCCGTGTCGTGCAGGTATACCGCTCTGGGTCTTGTCCCGCAAAAACCTCACACATGTGGCCCTCCCCCAATTGCCTGTGAAAATGGTACGGGAAATGCTGTCAAAAGTCTAGAAATGCCAAGGGAGCGGCAGGCAACCGCCGAACGTTCACAGCACCCACAGCCCCTGCTCTATCGACCCTAACCCGGGCCATTCTGCCCACTTGTTGGACGGTCGCGAGGCTGCCGGCCAACTCTGCGTTGTGCGTCGCACCAAAGACCGCCACAGTACGACCAAGCAAATCCGGAGGGTCATGGTGGATATCAAAAACAAGGTTGTTGCCGTCACAGGCGCCGCCCATGGCATTGGACGCGCGTTGTGCATTGCGGCCGCCAAACATGGCGCAAAAGCCGTCGCCTGCATTGACATTGACCTAGGCGGCGCAAGGGAGGTTTCTATTGAAACCAATGGCTTGGCGATCCAAGCTGATGTATCTTCCGAGCCTTCGATCATCGCTGCCATCAACGAGGTCGAAGGCACATTGGGGCCAATCGATCTGTTCTGCTCAAACGCGGGCATTCTGACACAAGGCGGTGCTGACGTTCCCAACAGCGACTGGCAAAGGATTTGGGACATCAACGTCATGGCCCATGTCTGGGCGGCACGTCACCTGGTCCCGCGCATGATAGAACGAGGCGGAGGGTATTTGCTCAACACTGCGTCTGCGGCAGGATTGCTCAACCAGATCGGTTCCGCCCCCTATGGTGTAACCAAACACGCCGCCGTTGGCCTCGCGGAATGGCTGGCCATGACCCATGGCGATGACGGGATCAAGGTGTCTGTGCTTTGCCCTCAAGGCGTGCGCACGGATATGATTGCGGGCCATGAAGATCACATCGCCGCTGCTGACGGTCTGCTTGAACCCGATGAGGTGGCCGAAGCCTGTATGGCCGCGATAAGAGACGAAACGTTCCTGATACTGCCCCATGAAGGGGTGCGTGATTACATGCGCAACAAGACCGCTGATTACGAACGCTGGATCGGTGGCATGCGCAAATTGAACAGGATGTACAACGACTCGTAACGTACTGGAACAGAACTATTTTACAGGTCGCATGAGCCCTTCTTGAGCAACAGATGCGATCAGGCGCCCGGTCCGGTCATAGATCATGCCGCGGTTGAATCCGCGCCCACCGCCCGACCATGGACTGTCCATCGTGTACAAGTGCCAGTCGCAAAACTGGGCAGGAGCGTGAAACCACATGGCGTGGTCCAGACTGGCCGCCATGACCTTGCCGGTAAACCATGTTTGCCCATGCGGACGCAGTGCCGTACCCAGCAAGTTCAGATCCGACGCATAGGCCAACAGGCAATGTTGCAGTTGCGGACTGATCCCCTTGGCCTCGGACATGCGGAACCACAGGTGGCTGACGTCATCCATGGGCTTGGGTACAAAGAAATCACGCGGCGCGACCTCGCGGATGTCGATGGGGCGTGGGCGCAGGAATTCCTCGTGATATTTCTCCGGGATCTGATCGACCACACCGCGCCGCAATGTGTCGCGGTCCGCAAGGTCATCGGGGCCTTCGACCTCTGGCATGGGGTGCTGATGGGCCCAGCCGTCCTCTTCCACATGGAACGAGGCCGACATGTTCAGGATTTGCCGCCCATGCTGGATCGCAACCACCCGCCGCGTGGTAAAACTGCCGCCGTCACGCGCCCGGTCCACCTGATAGATCACTGGCACATCCGGATCACCGGGACGGATGAAATAGGCGTGCAGGCTGTGGCACAGCCGGTCCTCCACCGTGCGGTAGGCCGCCGCCAGCGCCTGCCCGATGACCTGTCCGCCAAAGATCCGGGTTGATGTCTCGCCCCCCTGCCCCGTGCCGCGAAACAGATCAATCTCCAACCGCTCAACGGCCAAAAGATCCAGCAGGGTTTGATGTGCGTCTGTCATGGGGAAACCTCAGTGATGCGCGCTGTGAGTGTCACACAAGTGCTGCATGTACCAGCGCCTTCAGTTCGGCCCGTGCCGGGTAGCTGGATGACGGGGCCAATTGGGTGAACAGGATGGCTGTGATATCCAATACAGGGTCAATCCAGAAAAACGTGGATGCCATCCCACCCCAACTGAAGTCTCCCGGTGATCCGGGCACCCCTGCCACCTCCGGATCCAGAACAACTGCGCCCCCGATGCCAAAGCCCATGCCATTCATCGGCTGCTCGGCAAAGCTGGCAGGCCCGAGGCTGGCAATGTCACCGGACAGGTGGTTGCGCATCATCAACCCAATGGTGTCAGGCGTCACAAGCCCCTGCCCGCCCGTGCGCAGCGCCTCGGCAAACTGCATGTAGTCGTCAATTGTGCTGACAAGACCACCTCCGCCGCTGAAACACGTTGTGCCGAGGAAGGGCGAACCGATCACCTCGTCCACAAGCCGCAGGCTGGCCTCTCCGGGCGTGGCGGCATTCAGATCCATCGCATCGCCCGCCAGTGGCGTGTACAGCGAGGCAAAGCGGCCCTGTGCGGCCTCCGGGACGCGAAAGGCGGTTGTGCGCATGTCCAGCGGGTCAAAAACGCGGGCCTGAAACACGGCGTCCAGTGGCTGCCCTGTGACGACTTCGATCACACGGCCAATCACGTCGATCCCAACGGAATATTCCCAGTGCTGACCGGGCGGGAATGCCAGCGGCAAGGTCGCCAAAACGTCACATTGCGACGCAAGCGTGCCCGAGGTTGGCTTGAACAGCAAATCGCGCGCTTCCATCTCCGCAGGCAGCACGCCGGGATTAAACGGGTAACTCAGGCCCGAACGATGGGTCAGCAAATCCAACAGCGTGGGTGGCGCGCAGGTCACGGTTTGCGTGATATCTTCGGCGTCCTCGATCAACGCGTGAGGATTGCCAAATGCGGGCAGATAGCGATCAACCGGATCCTCCAGTCGCACGCGCCCCTCTTCGACCAGCATCATCAACACCAGCGACGTGACAGGCTTAGTCATGGAGTAGATGCGCGCAACTGTGTCCCGCTCAAATGGGGCCGCGGTTTCGATATCCCGCAGGCCATGAGACGAAAAATACACCTCTGCGCCCCCCTGCCGGATCAGCAAGGACAGACCTGCGTATTTCTGATGTTCGATATACAAGTCGGCCCAAGGGCCAAGATGCGCAAGAAGGGTCGGGTCAAGTGTCTGTGCCATGGCCCAACGATACGGTGCTCAGAGCGGTTGCCAAGTGCAAACCGGCACATGTGTCGCCATCAAGTGATGCAAAATGGCGGTGCCGTGTCCATTGCCCACGCGCGAGCAGCGCTTAGACTTCCAGCCATTCCTGACGCACATCATCGCGGGCCTTCAGCTCTGCTGGCGTGCCCTCAAACACCACCCGACCATGGCCCATCACGTAGACACGATGCGCAATATCCAGCGCAATCGACAGCTTTTGCTCCACCAGCAACGTCGCAATCCCGCGTTTGGCAATCTCTTGCAGCAATTGGGCGACGCGCTGCACCATCTGCGGACTGAGGCCTTCTGTCGGTTCGTCGATCATCACCAGATCCGGGTTGCCCATCAGCGTGCGGCACATGGTCAGCATCTGTTGCTCACCCCCCGACAGAACTGACGCTTCAACATCCGCGCGTCGCTCAAGGTTCTCGAACATCTCGAACATGTCCTGCATCGACCAGCGCCCCTGACCGTCCTTTTGGCCCGGCTTCAGTCCAAGGATCAGGTTCTGGCGCGTGGTCAGTCCGGGAAAGATGTCACGGTTCTCAGGGACATATCCTATGCCCAGATTGGCCACCTCAAAGGCCTTCTTGCCAGCGATCTCAGCGCCGCGAAACTTGACCGATCCCTTGGGCTCGACTTCTCCCATCACCGCCTTGCAAGTTGTCGACCGTCCGACGCCGTTTCGACCCAACAAGGCGACAATCTCGCCCTCGTCCACGCGCAGGTTCACCCCCTGAAGGATGTGTGATTTGCCGTAATAGGCGTGCAGATCGGTGACATCCAGCATCAGTGATCCTCCAACGCGGCGCCAAGATAGGCCTCTTGCACGCGTGGATCCGCGCGCACGGCCTCGGGCGTGCCGGTTGCAATGATCTCTCCGTAAACAAGCACCGAAATTCGGTCGGCCAGACCAAAGACGACGCCCATGTCATGTTCCACCATGATCAGCGTCTTGCCCACCGTTACCGTGCGGATCAGTTCGACGATATAGTCGGTCTCGGAATGGCTCATCCCCGCTGTCGGCTCGTCCAGCATGATGACGTCAGCCCCGCCCGCGATGGTGATGCCGATCTCCAATGCGCGTTGCTCGGCGTAGCTCAGAACCCCCGCAGGCAGATCGCGCCGCGCCGTCAGGTTGATCTGCTCCAGGATCGCATCCGCGCCCGTCGTCAGCGCCGGCGAGCGACTCACCATGGACCAGAAGTTATAGCGGTAACCCATCGACCACAGCAGTGAACAGCGCACGTTTTCAAACACAGTCATCTTGGGAAAGATATTGGTGATCTGAAAACTGCGGCTGAGGCCCATGCGATTGATCTCAAACGGGGCCTTGCCTGCCAGATCCGCGCCGTGCAGCGCAATGCTGCCCCCGGTTTGCGGAAAACGACCCGTGATCAGGTTGAACAACGTCGATTTGCCCGCCCCGTTGGGGCCAATGATTGCGTGCCGTTCGCCCTTGGGAATGGACAGGTCCACACCGCGAATGATCTCGGTCTTGCCAAAGGACTTGGTGAGGGCGTTCAGTTCCAGCGCCGCTGTCATGACGCCCCCCCATCTGGCGTGTTGGCGTCGTTCCACGCTTCCATCAGATCCGGCGCTGTGCGGCGCACAATGAAATAGCCGACGGCTGCCGCAAGGGACGCAATTACCCATGGCAAGATTGAATGGCTGTCAAAGGCGATCCAGAACAGTACCATCTCATGATCCCCGCTCGAGGCATGGCGCACATGGAAAATCATCTCGATCAGAGCCGCGCCGCCAAGGGCCATCACCGCGCCCGCCCCTAGCGTCTTGAGGTAAGGTACACCCAAACGGCCCAGCTTGCCCAAACGCAGTGCCGGCACGTGCATCATGATCAGCCCGGCCAACCCACCAGGGAAAAACATCACCGTGGCGACAAAAATCAGGCCCAGATAAAAGCCCCACAGTTCGGTTTGCAGACTCAGCACAGTTTGTACGAGGGTAAAGACAATCGCTCCGATGATCGGACCAAAAAAGAACCCTACGCCCCCCAGGAAAGTCACCAGAAGAATGATCCCGGATTGGGTGGTGTTGAGGTTCTCTTCGGTCAGGATCTCGTAGTTGATGGCAAAGAGTGCGCCTGCAATGCCTGCAAAGAACCCCGAGGCGACAAAGCTGTAAAACCGCACCCATCGGGCGGAATATCCAAGAAACTCGGCCCGTTCCGGGTTGTCGCGCACAGCATTGGCCATGCGGCCCAACGGCGTGCGGGAATAAAGATACATCAGGATTGCCGAGATCATCAGCCACAGCGCGATGAGATAATAAACCTCGATCTGTTGGAGGAATTCGACGCCAAAGGTCGGCAGGCCGTAAGTGCGATCGCCCGAAATGCCTTCTTCGCCACCAAAGAACACGACGATGATGACGGAACAGGCCGCGATCAGCTCACCCACACCAAGCGAGATCATGGCAAAGACCGTGCCCGCCTTGCGCGTCGAAAAACTGCCCACGATCATGGCTAGCCCCATACCCATCAACCCTCCGAAAATCGGTAGTACAGGCAGCGGGATGGTGGCAAAGAAATCATCCATATTCATGATGTGGACACAGGCAAATCCACCGACCCCGGCATAGACCGCGTGGCCAAAGCTCAGCATCCCGCCCTGCCCGAGCAACATATTGTAGGCCAGTGCAAAAATGATCGTGATCGCCATTTGGTTCATGATCGTAATGGCGGAATTGGCGGTAAAGATGAAAGGCAGAACCAGCAGCAAAAGCGCACTCAGCACCCAAGGAGCCAAAGGCAAAAGCGCGCTGCGGGTTGCAGGGGCTGTGGCTGTCTGATCACTCATGCGTCACGTTTCCCGAGCAGCCCATGTGGGCGGAAGATCAGGATCAGTACCATCAGGATATAGGGCAGGATATCGGCAATTTGCGGACTGGTAAGCGACCACAGATCGCGCCATGGACTGTCCCAGATCACATCCGGTTTTTCAAAGCCAAGGGCGATCAACAGATCCTCCATCCGAAGATTGTAGGCCTTGGAAAACGTGGTGATCCATCCGATGAGCAATGAGGCGACAAGCGCGCCCCACAAGCTGCCAAGCCCACCAATGACAATTGTGACAAAAACGATGGACCCCAGCACAAAGGCCATTCCTGGGAACGTGCCAAGCACGGGCCCCGCAATAACGCCTGCGACGCCTGCGAGCGCCGTACCAACGCCAAACACACCCATGAAGATCAGGGGCACGTTGTGGCCCAGTGCCTCCACCGTTTTGGGATATGTGAGGGCCGCTTGGATGATCATGCCGACCCGCGTGCGCGTGAGCACCCACAACAGACCAATGAAAATCGCAATGGAGATGAAGATCATGAAGATTTTATATGCCGGGATCGCGTTGCCCGCGATGGAGAAGGCGGTGAATTGCAGCACTTCGGGTGTGGAATAGGCCATCTGGCTCTTGCCCCAGATGAATTGCACCACCTCTTCGATCAGCAATGCGAGCCCGAAGGTAAAGATGAGTTCTGGCACGTGGCCATACTGGTGCACACGCCTGAGGCCATAGCGTTCCACCCCTGCCCCCAGCACGCCAACGATCAAGGGCGCAATAAGCAGGCCCATCCAGAAGCCGAGATAGAGGCTGATCTGAAAGGCGAAATAGGCCCCGAGCATGTAGAAACTGGCATGGGCAAAGTTGAGCACGCCCATCATGGAAAAGATCAGCGTGAGCCCCGCCGAGAGCATGAACAAGAGCAGCCCGGTGACGAGCCCATCGATCAGGTTGACAAGGATAAGGTCCATCGGGTGCCTGTGATCCAAAGGCCGCCTGCGGCGACACTGTCTATGAGATGAATGGGGGCGCTGCCCCCAAACCCCCGTGGTATTTTTGGTCAGAAGAATGGTGCGGGGCCAGTTGGTGCCCCGCGTTTCTGATCACGGACGGCGCATCTTGCAACTCGTGGGGCTGTCTGCGGCAGCCATTGTAACCGTAGAATCGACCAGCAGGCCAAAACCCGAATTGTCATAGTCAAAGGTCACACCGTCATTGGTGTGGGCGTGGATATGCACGTCCTGAATGATTTGGTGATCGGCCTCGCGCATCTTCAGTGAGGTGCCCCAGATGCTTTCATGCTCCATCCCTTCCAGCGCGTAGGCGATCGGGACGACGTCTGTCGCTGTGCCCGCCTCGTTGATCGCTTTGGCCAGCATTTCGATCACATTGGTGATGCGCGCCTGGCTGATATTGCCATCGGGGTATTTGGCTTTGAAGGCTTCGTAATAGGCGGCGGCGCGATCATTGGCGGGCGGATTGATCTGACCCTCGGCCACCAGCTTGAGTGAGCCGACACCGGCATCCCCAAAGGCGGCAGTGATGCCGTCAGCGGCAGCGTAGTATGTGTAAAGTGGACCAGTGTAACCGTTTTCCAGCACTGACCGGCCCAAACCCACCATGTCGGCACCCCAGTTGCCCGTGATAATCGCATCGGCCTCGGCGGCCATAATCTTGCGGGTGTAGGGTGTGAAATCCTTGACCTTCCCGATGGGGTGAAGTTCATTCCCGACGATCTCGATATCGGGGCGCTTTTCGCCGAGAAAGCGCACAGCAGCGGCGGACACCGCTTTGCCAAAGGAATAATCCTGCCCGATGATGTAGACCTTCTTGATACTGTCATCTGCCGCCATCACATCGGTGAGCGCGTCCATCTTGATGTCCGCATTGGCGTCAAATCGGAAGTGCCAGAAGTTGCACTTGTCGTTTGTCAGGGCCGGATCGACGGCAGAGTAATTCAAAAACAGAACGCGATCGTCCGGGTTGCGGCGGTTGTGTTTGTCGATGGCTTCGGTCAGAGCATTGGCCACACCCGAACTGTTGCCTTGGGCGATAAAGCGGATTCCTTGGTCAATTGCGACCTGCAACTGGATCAGGGACTCCTTGGGGCTAATCTTGTTGTCAAAGGCGACAATCTCGAACATGTCGCCGTCCAGCACGCCACCTGTCGCGTTCACAAGCGTTTCAGCGGCAAATTCGTATTGATGCAATCCGTTGACCCCGGTGCCGGCAAACGGGCCACTCAACGGGTCGATAAAGGCGATCTTGATGGTGTCAGCAGCGACGGCAAAGGCACTGACCGACAAAGTCAGGGCTGTTGCGACGCCCAAAGAAATGGACTTGCGCATGTCTGTTCCTCCCTAGAACATGGCCCCTGCTATCGCGCCTCTGACGGGCATTGAGCTGAGCAAGGGTGGACACAGCGTTGCACACATCAGGGATAAGTCAAGCCTGCTGGTTCCCTTTATGGGTGCAAACAGCTCGCCCAAAAATGCATCACCTTTGCCGTGTACCTTTCTGATTTTGCTAGATATCCAGCGCTTTCAACCCGTTTTGAGCGAAAACCGGCACAAAAGCGCCGAGTTGCATGGCACGTTCAGGATTTGAAGCATTGCCGTCCAATGCGCGCTTCAGCACACCCTGAATGATCGCCCCCATACGAAAGAAACAAAAGGCGACGTAAAACCCAAAATTGTCGATCCCGTCGAGTCCGCGGCGCGCGCAATAGGCAGCAACGAACGCCTCGTCAGATGGCAAACCAAGGGCCGTACGATCCACCCCGGCCAAACCGCGCCCCTGGGCACCCGGCGGCAATTGCCATTGCATAATCACCGAGGCAAGATCGGCATAAGGGTGCCCAATTGTGCTGAGTTCCCAATCCAGCACAGCCAGACACTGTGTGCCATCGGCTGCGTAAATCATGTTGTCGATGCGATAGTCTCCATGGACCAGCGTGCGCTGTCCATCATCGGCTGGCATCTCGGCCACAAGTCGTTGCATGAGCACGTTCATATCGCCGATCTCGCGCGTTTCAGAGGCGCGGTATTGTTTGGACCAGCGCCCGACCTGACGCTCAAGATAGTGCCCCGGCGGGCCATAATCACTCAGCCCCACAGCGTCGATGTCGACACTGTGCAAGGTTGCGAGCACGCGGTTCATATCATCAATAATGGCCGCCCGGTCGTTGTTGTCTATCCCATCCAAGGTTGGCTCGTTGAAATTGCGACCCTCCACATGATCCATCACGTAGAAATCGGAGCCAATGACAGACGGATCCTCGCACAGGAGTTGCATCCGGGCGACAGGCACATCCGTGTCAAAGAGTGCGTGCTGCACTCGAAATTCGCGATCGACAGCATGGGCAGATTTCAGCAACGGCCCCGGAGGCTTGCGCCGCAGCACGTAAGGGCCAGCGGCCGTCTTAAGCAAGAATGTGGGGTTTGATTGGCCACCGGCGAATTTCGTCACATCCACAGGCGCATCAAAGCCATCAATCTTGCCTTTCAGGTAAGCAGAAACCGCTTCGATATCGAGTGTTTGCGTATCCATCTTAATCCTCAAATTCCTGAGCCATCTGCCGACCGGCAGCGCGGTACTCAGACACCATGCGGTCAACAGTCTCGCGCGCAGGCCCGACCGACTTGACGGCCCCAATACCCTGTCCGGATCCCCAGATCGTTTTCCATGCCTTCGGCTTGGATGAGCCTGATGCGAAGTTCATTGATGAGGCATCCGCCTCGGGCAGATTGTCCGGATCCATACCGGCGGCCTGAACCGAACCCTTCAGGTAATTCCCCCACACCCCTGTAAAGAGAGAGGAATAGACGATGTCTTCCGCGCCGCTGTCGACAATCATCTTTTTGTAATCATCCACTGCATTGGCCTCATCTGTCGCGATGAAGGGCGAGCCAGTGTAGCCAAAATCCGCCCCCATGGCACGCGCAGCCAACACGGCCTCGCCTGTGGCGATGGCCCCTGACAAGGCCACAGGCCCGTCAAACCACTCGCGGATTTCGCGGATCAAGGCAAAGGGCGATTGCTGACCGGCATGGCCGCCGGCACCTGCGGCCACTGCCACCAAACCATCTGCTCCTTTGGCAATGGCCTTACGGGCGAATGTGTTGTTGATGACGTCATGCAAGACGACGCCACCGCAGGAATGGGCCGCCTCGTTCACCTCGACGCGCGCACCCAGAGACGTGATCCAGATCGGAACCTCGTGCCGCACACAGATCTCAAGATCGCGTTCGAGCCGCGCATTTGAGCGATGCACAATCTGGTTTACGGCATAGGGTGCGGCAGGATGATCGGGATTGGTTTGATTGTGCCGGTCCAACTCTTCGCGGATCTGGGTCAACCACGTTTCGAGCACCGGTGGTTCACCCTCTTCCTCACGCGCATTTAAGGCAGGAAATGACCCCACAATGCCCGCCTTGCATTGCGCGATCACCAGCTCCGGCACCGAAATGATGAACAGCGGCGCCGCGATCAGCGGAATGCGCAGCCCCTGCAGCGCAATAGGCAACTCACGACGTGCGGTCATCGTGCCGCCCCCATGTTTCTTCTGACCAAAAATACCACCGCCGGAGGCTCCCCAGAGTGCTGCAGCGCACAACGGTCAAAGAACTTCAAACAGACCGGCTGCTCCCATGCCACCACCCACACACATGGTGCACACGACATGTTTCGCGCCGCGGCGTTTGCCTTCCAAAAGCGCGTGGCCAACCATGCGTGCGCCGGACATACCATACGGGTGGCCAATCGAAATGGCACCTCCGTTCACGTTGAGGATGTCATCGGGAATGCCAAGCTGGTCACGGCAATAAAGCACCTGCACGGCAAAGGCTTCGTTCAACTCCCACAGGTCAATGTCATCCATACCCAGCCCGTGTATGTCCAACAATTTCGGCACGGCAAATACGGGGCCAATACCCATTTCATCGGGCTCACACCCCACTGCAACAACGCCTTTGCACCGCCCAAGGGGAGACAGCCCTTTCTTCTCAGCCAGCCCGGCTTCCATCACCACACAAGCGGACGCCCCATCGCTGAGTTGCGAGGCATTGCCTGCCGTGATGAACGCGCCTTCTTGCACATGAATACCGTTGGCAAAGACCGGCTTCAGACCCGCCAGATTTTCGTATGTCGTGCCGGGGCGATTGCCCTCGTCAAGGCCCAGCATTACCATTTGGGGTTCGATATTCCCCGTCTCTTTGTCTTTGACCATCATCGCTGATGGCATTGGCACGATCTCGTCCTTGAACCGTTCGGCCAATTGAGCGGCTTCGGTGCGGGCTTGCGATTGCACGGCGTATGCGTCCTGTGCCTCGCGCGAAATTCCATAGCGCGCGGCCACCGTTTCAGCGGTTTCCAGCATACTCATGTAGATTTCAGGCTTGGCGTCCTTGAGCATCGGGTCGGACGCCACACGCATCTCACCCGTCTGCACCATGGAGACGGATTCGACGCCGCCAGCCACCATGACATCCACACCCTCGCGCGCCACCTGGTTGGAGGCCGCCGCAATGGCCATCATGCCAGACGCACACTGACGATCCACGCTCATGCCAGCAACACTCACAGGCAATCCCGCCCGCATGGCCGCCTGACGGGCGATATTGCCTGCCTGATGGCCCTGTTGCAGGGCCGCACCCAGGATCACGTCTTGGACCTCGCCCGCCTCAATCCCTGCACGGTCAATAGCGTGGGCCATGGCGTGGGCCGCCAGTGTTTGTGGCGGCGTGGCATTGAAGGCGCCGCGATAGGCTTTGCCAATCGGTGTGCGGGCGGTTGAAACGATGACGGCGTCACGCATCATTGACATATCCTTTGGGTTGGAGGGGGTTGGAATGGGGGCCAGCCCCCACACCCCCGAAGTTTACTTTGCAAGATGAAGAGGGATCACGTCCCGCGTCAACTGGATCTTGTCACCCGCCAAGAGCGGCTTGGAACAGATTGGGCCCTGTCATGACTTGAACGCCACCAGAGACAGGTAAAACGGCACCTGTCAGGTAAGCTCCGCCTCTGCCGCAGAGGAACTGCACACAGCCTGCGATGTCCTCGTCCCGCCCCACGCGGCCCAGTGGTACATCGGCTCCGACTTTGGCGCGCATGGTTTCGTCTGCGGTGGCAAAGGCCGTCATGCGAGACACAAACGGCCCCGGTGCAAGCGCATTGACCGTGACGTGATGGGACGCGAGTTCTTTGGCCATGATCTTGGTCATATGCAGCACTGCCGCCTTAGAGGCTGCGTAACTATAGGCCCCGTCCCCCATCGGCGCTTCGCCCATGACCGAGCCCACATTAATGACGCGGGCGGGATCATCGGCAGTGCCAGACTTGATGAGAACCGGCAGCAGACCTTGAGTGAGGTGAAACAGGGCCGCAACGTTTACGTTCATCACCTTGTCCCAAGCGGCGTGCGGGAATTGGCCCAAGGGCGCGCCCCATGTCACGCCGGAATTGTTCATCAGGATGTGCAGATCATCGCTGCGCGCAGCCACATCAGCCACAAGCGCGGCAATCCCGTCTTCAGTGCTGATATCCGCTGCAAAACCTTCAACGCTGCCCGGCCCGCCCATGGCGTTCAACTCTTCAGCCACAGCTACACATGCGTCGCCCTTTCGGGACGCAATCAACACTCGCGCACCTGCCATCATCAGACCCGTCGCGGCCATGCGTCCGATGCCGGATGCGCCACCGGTAACAAGAGCCACCTTTCCTTCACATGAAAACAATGTCTTAGGGTCCATGATTGATCCTTCCTGATCGGCCAAATTCCGCGACGTCGCCCGAGGCTGCGCTTTACAGCATCCCCTTGCCCCTTGCAGGATGGCCCGAAAGGGCGGCACCATGCACGCCTGCCGTAACGTCACGGCATGTTGGGGGATCACGATCATGCACGCAATGCTCAGCACTGAACCCGGTGGCCCGGAAACGTTGGAGTGGACGCAAGGGCCGGACCCTGAGCCGAAAAAAGGCGAGGTGCGTATCGCCATCAAAGCCGCCGGTGTGAACTTCCCTGACACCTTGATCATCCGCGACCTTTATCAAATCAAACCGCCGCGTCCCTTTGCGCCGGGTGGCGAGGTGGCTGGCGTCATCGAGGCGTTGGGCGATGGCGTCAGCGGTTTGAACATCGGGGACCGCGTGATTGCCATGACGGGGTTTGGCGGGTTCACGACTCATGTCTGCGCGCGCGCAGATGCATGTCTGCCGATCCCCGACAACATGCCGTTTGACGAGGCTGCGTGCTTTATTTTCACATACGGCACGTCCCATTACGCGTTGAAACAACGCGGAGAATTGAAATCTGGTGAAACGCTCCTGATCCTGGGTGCGGCGGGCGGCGTGGGGGCTGCGGCTATTGAATTGGGCAAAGCGGCCGGGGCGCGTGTGATTGCAGCCGTCAGTTCGCAGGACAAGGCAGATTTTTGCACTGAGCTTGGGGCAGATGCGACGATTGTCTACCCGCGCACTATGGACCGCGCGGCGCAAAAGGCGCTGTCAGCCCAGATCAAGGAAATCGCAGGCCCGGACGGTGTTCATGTCGCGTATGATGCCGTCGGCGGTGACTACGCCGAGCCAGTTATCCGTTCCATGGCATGGGGCGGGCGTTTCCTCGTGGTTGGCTTTCCCGCCGGCATTCCCGCCATTCCGCTCAATCTGACCTTGCTCAAGTCCTGCCAAATTGTGGGGGTGTTCTGGGGTGCCTCGATCTACCGAGACCCGGCAGGTCACATGAATAATGTCCGGGAACTCTTTGATCTTTATGGATGTGGCAAAATCAAACCCCGAATTTCCGCCAGCTTTGCCATGCAAGACGCCGCCAAAGCCCTGTCCATGATCGCCGAGCGTAAAGTGCTTGGTAAAATCGTACTGACCACCTGACCGATAGGATTCCAAATGACCAACCGCCAGATCATCGTCGCCGAATTACCGACCAAGACCCTTGGCCCGGAGCATTTCGAGATGCAGGAGGTCGATATACCCGCGCCGCAGACAGGCGAAGTGCTGTTGCGCGTGATCCTGATGAGCATTGATGCCGCCAATCGCGGCTGGCTCAAGGGGGCAACCTATCGCGCGGCGGTGAACGCGGGCGATCCAATGCCCACCTACGCGATCTGCGAAGTGGTGCAGAGCAAGTCGCCCCGTCTGGACACAGGCGATATTGTCGTCACTGAAGCCGTGTGGGCGGACCATATCGTTGCCCCCGCGCACAAAGTGATGAAACTGCCGGATGTGCGCCCTCTGTCAAATCTGCTTAGCGTTTACGGGATTGCGGGCAAGACTGCCTTTCACGGATTGATGCAGATTGGCAAGCCGCTTGCGGGTGAAACGATCCTTGTCTCGGCTGCAGCCGGCTCCGTGGGTGGATATGTGGGCCAGATCGGCAAGGCCTTGGGATGCCGGGTGGTTGGCCTTGCCGGGGGTCCAGAGAAATGTGCCTACGTAACGGACGAATTGGGGTTTGATGCCTGTATCGACTACCGGGCGGGCAACCCCTTTAAGGCATTGAAAGCTGCCTGTCCCAATGGCGTTGACGTCTATTTCGACAATGTTGGTGGCGAGATTCTGGAAACCGCGCTGAACCTCATGAATGAACAGGGCCGCGTCGTGTGTTGTGGCGCAATCAGCCAATATGACACCGACACCCCCACCGGCCCGCGCAACTTGCCCGGGGTCGTGGTGGTCAAGCGACTCAAGATGGAAGGGTTCATTGTCATGGACTTTGCCCAGCATGATGCCAAGGCTGTCCGCGCGTTGCAGACATGGGTAGCCTCCGGGCAGATCAAGGTGCGCGAAGACATCGTCGACGGCCTCGAAAACGCACCCACGGCCTTGATTGGTCTGCTCGGCGGCGACAACACCGGCAAACGCATGGTGCGCGTCGGTCCTGACCCTTGAACCCGCGCGACGCCGCCCTGCGGGCCATGACCACCCAGATTGGACAAGAGGTTGGCGTGGCCAATTGGATAACTGTCGATCAGACCATGATCGACGCCTTTGCGGCCACCACACATGATGACCAATGGATTCACGTCGATCCGGCACGCGCCGCCAAAACGCCATTTGGTGGCACGATCGCGCACGGTTTCCTGACGCTCAGCCTTGCCAGCCGCTTTGCCTATGATTGTTTCGCCTTGCTGCCGGGCCAAACCATGGGGGTCAATTACGGCCTTGACCGGGTGCGATTTGTGACACCCGTTGTGGCCGGGGCGCGGGTGCGCGGACGATTTACCCTGACCGGGGCGGATGCGCGTGGCCCGAACGAGATCATGCGACGCACGGCACTCAGCATCGAAATAGAGGGCGCAGACACCCCTGCCCTTGTGGCGGATTGGCTTGGGCTGGTGATCTTCGAGGCATCCCCAAACGGCTGACACTGGACTCAGACGGGACATTGCGGCTAACTCCTCTGAACTCAAAAGGTTTATCCCGATGACATCTGTTCTTGTCCTGAATGGCCCCAACCTCAATCTGTTGGGTCTGCGCGAGCCCGAAATCTACGGTGCCGACACATTGGCGGACGTCGAAGCGGCCTGTGTTGCCCACGCTACGGCAAACGGGTTCTCTGTGACCTGCGCTCAATCCAATCACGAAGGTGCACTTGTCGATGCCATCCATGCGGCGCGCGGTATCCATAAGGGAATCGTGCTGAACGCCGGGGCCTACACCCACACGTCGATCGCATTGCGGGACGCCATCGCTGGTACTCAAATTCCCACTGTCGAACTTCACCTCAGCAACATCCACGCACGTGAGCCCTTTCGCCATCATAGCATGATTGCGCCGGTCGCCGTCGGGATGATTTGCGGCTTTGGCGCAGCCGGGTATACTCTGGCTCTGGATGCACTCATCGGCCATTTGGGGGGGACGACGTGAAAAGCTACCTGCACAGACTGTCAAATTGCCAATCCATCGAAAATCTTTGGGAAGCGCACACGCGCAAGATGGCGGAATACGGCTTTGATCGCCTGATCTACGGGTTTACGCGCTACCGCTCCGGCAACTCGCTGGGCGACCCAGAAGACTTTGTGATTCTGACGAACCAAGATCGCGCCTATATGGACGTCTTCATCGGCGAACAGCACTATGTGCACGCCCCAATGGTGAATTGGGCGCTCAACAACGAAGGTGCAGGCAGCTGGCGTATGATCGGCCAGATGCTCTCGACGCAGACCCTGACACCCGCAGAAAGGCGTGTGATCGACTTCAACGCGTCCATGAATGTGACGGCAGGCTACACGGTCAGTTTCAAATCGGTGTCGGCGCGCTCCAAAGGCGCAATTGCCCTGACTGCCCACGAAGACATGACACAGGACGACGTGGAAAAAGTCTGGGCCGAACATGGGCGCGACATTCAATTGATGAACAACGTCGCGCACCTGAAAATCCTCACCTTGCCTTACACAGCCCCCAATCGCGTGCTGACCCGGCGCCAACGCGAGGCGCTGGAATGGGTTGGAGACGGCAAAACAATGCAGGATATTGCAGTTTTGATGGGTCTGACTTCGGCCACTGTCGAAAAACACCTGCGCCTGGCCCGAGAGGCATTGGCGGTTGAGACCACAGCGCAAGCCGTGATGAAGGCCGCATTTGCCAATCAGATGTTCATTCTGGAAGCCTAGAACCGGCCAAAAACACCAGATTCGGTGGCGCGATCTGCGTGAAATGATGCAATACGCCCACAGATTGAACCCTTCAATCAGAGCGGGAATCCGGGTCCAGTTTTTACGAAAATGTCTTGTTACATTGCGTCAAACGCAATTTTTGACCGTAGGGTAAGGAATCCCAGACTTTCCTAATTTCCGATTAAGGGCGATCCTATCACTGTTCCGTGAGTGGTGGCTTTGGCCAGGGAACACCGGACCTGATCCAATGCGATTACATTGGCTCTCAGGTCCGACCCCGGTTTTTACCCGGACCCGATTTGTGAGCCCTTTGTTCTGGCAATCAGATTGGTACTGCCTGCGTCTGCACGTCTCATCCCCGTGGCTGCGACGCATCAAAAGAGTGAAGCTGTGTCCCCAAAGCACAGCTTCACTCGACCCCTTCAAAAAACCTGTCTGTAGCTGCGCGAATGGCCAGTTTCATTTCCTGATCGAGCGCAGAATGTGTATTACCTTCAAGCACATGCAGTTGTGACTGGGGCCATGCCTTGTTCAAATCCCAAGGCCCTTTCAGGGGGCAGGACGGATCGAACCGGCTGTGTATCATCGTACAGGGAATGTGGGCCATGCGCGCCACACCGCGCAGCAGCTGATCTGGGGAAAACCATGTGTTTTGTGCAAAATAATGCGTTACAATGCGGGCAAAACATCGCCGAAAGTCCGGATCGCTGTAACGTGAACCCGGCGCATTGATGTCCCCACCAAAAATACCCGCCTCCCAGGCACACCATGCTGCCGCCGCCGCATCTGCCCGGGACGGATCGCGCAGACGCTTTGCATAGGCCGCAATCCGCGCCGGTGTCTGGCTTGGATCAGTCCCCACTTCTGGCACATGCGCACAAAACGCCTCATAGGCCTCGGGAAACATGTTGCCGATGTCCCCATAAAGCCACTGCAAATCACGCGGCGTTGTGGTCGCCACTCCCGCCAACACCATACCGCGTACGCGATCAGGGTGTGTCTGCGCATAGGCCATCGCCAAGGTCGTACCCCATGACCCGCCAAACAGCACCCAAGCCTCAAGACCCAAATGCACGCGCAACGCCTCAATATCTGCAATCAGATGGGCGGTTGTGTTCTGCCTCAGCGCGGCCATATCCTGCCCCGCATTCGGGGTGGAGCGCCCACACCCTCTCTGATCAAGCAAAGTGACTCGGTAACGTGTCAGATCGAACAAATCGTAATGCCCCGGACGACAACCAGACCCGGGACCACCATGCAGCACCAGCGCATCCACCCCTTGCCCGGCTTGTTCGAACCACAGATGATGGCCATCCCCGACATCCAGCATCGCGTATCCTTCTCAAACGAAAAACGGCGCATCCCGCAGGATACGCCGTTTCATAACATTTTGTGTGTTGAAACCCACTCAGGGTCTCAACCGGCTGGATCAGCCCTGAGCAGCCTTGGCCACTTCGGCTGCAAAGTCTTCTTTTTCGACTTCGATGCCTTCGCCCACTTCCAGACGGGCAAAGCCCGTGATGGTGGCGCCTGCCTCGGACGCGGCAGCGGCGACGGTCAGGTCAGGGTTCACAACGAATTGCTGGTTCAGCAATGTCACTTCGGACATGTACTTTTTCATGCGGCCCACAATCATCTTCTCGATGACAGCTTCTGGCTTGCCGCTTTCGCGCGCAATGTCCATCTGAACCTGCTTTTCCTTCTCGACGACTGCGGCGTCCAGATCATCTTCGGACAGGGACGCAGGGTTCACAGCCGCGATATGCATCGCAACCTGCTTGCCAAATGCTTCGTCACCGCCATCCATGGCCACCAGAACACCGATCTTGCCCATACCGGGGGCCGCAGCGTTGTGGACATAGGACACAACCGTGCTGCCCGACAAAGTCGCCATGCGACGCACCGACATGTTTTCACCGATGGTGGCGATTTTGTCTGTCACAGTGTCTGCAACCGATTTGCCGCCCATGTCAGCGGCCAGCAAAGCCTCCACGTCGGACGTACCCAAGGCAACCTTGGCAATGCCAGACACCATTTCCTGGAACTCGGCGTTCTTGCCGACAAAGTCGGTTTCCGAGTTCACTTCTACGGCCACGCCTTTGCCGCTTTCGACAACCACGGCCACAAGACCCTCGGCCGCGGTACGGCCGGATTTCTTGGCCGCTTTGGCAAGACCTTTGGTGCGCAGCCAATCGACCGCTGCTTCCATGTCGCCATCTGTTTCCGTCAGCGCCTTCTTGGCGTCCATCATGCCCGCGCCGGTGCTGTCGCGCAGTTCCTTGACCAATGCTGCTGTGATTGCCATCGCTTGGCTCTCCTCAAATTTCATGGGGTGTACGGCGGTGCTGGCACCGCCGCATATCTCAGGTGGAAGGGTCGGCTCAGCCGTCAGCCTTGGCCACTGTCTCTTCCTTGGACTCGATGTCCAGCGGTGCGTCCTTGGCGATCGCATCGTTGCTGACAGCTTCATCCGAAGCGGCGCCCACTTCAACGCCAGTGCTTTCTTCTGCGATGGCCTCTTCAACCGGGGCTTCTTCCATGGCGCCCAGATCAACGCCAGCCGCACCCATTTGGGCGGTCATGCCGTCCAGCGCCGCACGGGCTGCCAGATCGCAATAAAGCGCAATGGCACGGGCCGCGTCGTCGTTGCCGGGGATGATGTAATCCACACCATCAGGCGAGCAGTTGGTGTCAACCACAGCCACCACCGGAATGCCCAGCTTGTTGGCTTCTGCCACGGCAAGGGCTTCTTTCTTGACGTCGATGACGAACAGCAGGTCGGGACGACCACCCATTTCGCGGATACCACCCAAGGACGCTTGCAATTTGCCCTGGTCACGCTCCATGCCAAGACGCTCTTTCTTGGTCAGACCTTCGAAACCGATCTCGGCTTGTTCGTCGATGGCCTTAAGGCGCTGGATCGACTTGGACACGGTCTGCCAGTTGGTCAGCGTGCCGCCCAACCAACGGTGGTTCATGTAATACTGCGCGCATTTCTCTGCCGCTTCGGCCACAGGCTGCGCCGCCTGACGCTTGGTGCCGACAAACAGCACGCGGCCGTTCTTGGCAACAGTGTCGCGAATGGCCTGCAACGCCTGATCCAGCATGGGAACAGTCTGCGTCAGATCCATGATGTGGATGCCGTTACGCGCGCCGTAGATAAAGGGACCCATACGCGGGTTCCAGCGCTGCGTCTGGTGGCCAAAGTGAACGCCAGCTTCAAGCAGCTGACGCATGGTGAACTCGGGAAGAGCCATGGTCGTATCCTTTTCCGGTTTTCGCCTCGTCCGGGGTATCAGTGCGCCCAAAGCCTTGGACCTACCAACCGGTGGACATTTGAGGATGTCTCCCCCATCTGCCCGCCCCGAACTGCGGATTAATGAGGGGGCCATAGGCGAAGGCGAAGGCATTGGCAAGAGGGATATGCCGCATCACCACAAGGCACATCGGATTGAGTGGGCATTTCGCGCAGATCACCGCACCCGCAGGCTCATATCGCACTTGCCATTGAATGCGCCAAGACGCTTGATTTGTGCATTCAGCTTCCCCTATGAGTTAGGCCGGGGCTGGCGATGGCGTCGCCACTGGGTGCCTGTCACGCAGTTTGTCCTAACCCAACCATCCTGAACGCCGGGATCTTGCTTTGCCGCTTTCTGCGGTGAGGGAAGGTGCAACCGTCAACAGGCGCACTCCTCACCAGCACAAGCAGCCTGAACAGGAGTGAACCGATGGACGGAACATCCAAATTTGGCATGACGGGCCAGCGCCCCGATTTTTACCGCTTTCACCAAGGCGACAAGGTGCTGCCCTTTGCCGATGCAGAATACGAAGCACGGCTGGCGGGATTGCGCGGCATCATGGCCGACAAGGGCGTGGACGCCTGCGTGCTGACCTCAATGCACAATGTCGCCTATTACTCTGGCTTTCTCTATTGCGCCTTTGGGCGGCCTTATGCGCAGGTTGTTACGGCAACTGATACTGTCACCTTCAGCGCCGGGATTGACGCGGCCCAACCCTGGCGGCGCTGCTACGGGGACAACATCACCTACACCGACTGGCAGCGGAACAACTACTGGCGCGCCATCCGGTCCGTGACCGGGCCAAACAAGATCATCGGGTTTGAAGGCGACCACCTGTCCATCACCCAGATGGCCCTGCTGAACGAACTCCTGTTTCCCGCCTCAACAATCGACATCGCACCCGCCACCATGACCCAGCGATTCCACAAATCCCCCGCCGAACTGGACATCATCAGGGCTGGGGCAGCGACGGCAGATGTGGGTGGCTACGCCATTCGTGACGCGATCAGGCCCGGAGCGCGCGAGATTGACGTGGCCATGGCCGGACGCGACGCGATGGAGCTTGAAATCGCGCGCCGCTTTCCGGATGCCGAATACCGGGACACGTGGGTCTGGTTCCAGTCCGGAATCAACACCGATGGAGCGCACAACCCTGTCACGTCACGGGTGCTCGAACGCGGTGACATACTCAGCCTGAACACCTTTCCGATGATCTCTGGCTATTACACCGCGCTGGAGCGCACGCTGTTTGTGCAAACAGTGGATGACGCAAGCCGCCACATCTGGGAGGCCAACGTGGCTGCACACGAATACGGTATGAGCCTGCTCAGACCCGGCGCGTCCTGCGCTGACATAACCCACAAGATAAACGACTTCTTTGCCGAGCGAAACCTGCTGCAATACCGGACGTTTGGCTATGGCCATTCCTTTGGCGTGCTCAGCCACTATTACGGGCGCGAGGCCGGTCTTGAGTTGCGCGAAGACATCAACACGGTGCTTGAACCGGGCATGGTGATTTCGATGGAGCCGATGCTGACCATCCCGGACGGCCAGCCCGGTGCCGGTGGCTACCGCGAACACGACATCCTGATCATCACCGAAGACGGCAATGAGAACATCACCGGTTTCCCCTATGGCCCGGATCACAACGTGATTGGCTAAGGTCGACACATGGGTTTGGCCGGCAGGTCATGCGGCCAAACCCGCACCTTTGCCTTTGGCGCACAGGATTTGGCACAGCGCACCGACATGTCGATCAGGCGATGTTTTGGCAAAAGCCCCGTCAGCCCTTTATCACTCGCTTACGCCTGCGACAGACCATGACCGCTGCGCACCGCCGCTTCTGCCGCTGCCGCCAGCGCCTTGCGATCCGCCATTTCGGAAACGCGGATGGCTGGGTGATACACCACTTCGATCCGCCCCTGTCGCGCCAGCGCCAGCGTGCTGAGCAGATGGGGTGCAAAGTCCATGTCACCCCACCACCCATAGGTCCGCGGCTCCGCGCCCTCGGGCGCGTAATACGTCACCGACACAGGTTGCACCCACATGATCTCGCGCAACTCCGGGGCAAAGAACGCCTCAAACAGTGTCGTCTTGAACGGCAACACCCGCAGCGAATCCGTGCTGGTGCCTTCGGGGAAGAACAGCACCCGCTGACCGGCCACCAGACGATCTAGCAACATCTGCGTGTGCAGCTTGGCCTGCGCGCGTTCACGTGCAATGAACAAGGTGCCTGTCGCGCGGGCCAGAAGGCCGATACCGGGCCAGCTTGCGACCTCGGATTTAGACATGAAGTGCACGCAGTCACCCGCATTCAACGCAAAGATATCCAGCCAGCTTGAGTGATTGGCAACCACCGCCGCGCGCTGATGCGCAGGTGCGCCTTTGCGCTCATATCGCAAGCCCATCCAGATCAGAGACATCCGACAGACCGTGCGTGTGATGTAGGGCGTCCATGGGCGACGCAGCCCAAACAGTGGCCGCTCGATCAGCCGCAATGGCAGCAAAAGCGCAAGGCCGATCAGGATGGTCACAATGATGAGTGTTGCCCGCAGGCCAACCCGGGACAGCGCCAACGGCCCCATCGGGCCAAACGCCGGCGCTGGTCGTTCCTTCCAATTCAAGCTCATGAAGTTGCACCATAAATGCGACGCTGGCGTTCGGACATGGCTGCCATGTCCATGATCAGGCAGACATCTGTGGTGTTGAACGCATGATCGACATAGGCCCCCTGCCCGACCACGCCGCCAAGGCGCAGATAGGCTTTGATCAGCGCAGGAACGGCCACCATGGCGGCGCGGCGATCAATGTCGGCTTCAGCCACCAGATCCATCGCCTGGGCATGCGGCCCACGCGCCGTCACGCGCAAGGATTCGGGCGCCAGATGGCGGTGATGCAGCAGCGACAAAGGCTGAGCAAGTGCGGTCGTATCTGTGCCGTGAAACGAAGCAACACCAAACATGATCTCGACCGCGTGGCGTGCCACATATTCAGCCAAACCGTTCCACAGGTGATACATCGCTGGCCCGCCGCGGTAATCGACGTGGACGCAAGACCGCCCCAGTTCCAGCAGCTTACGCCCCGATGTGCGCAATGGGGTCAAATCGTACTCATCCTCTGAGTAATACTGCCCGGCCTGCGCTGCCCCGTCCGCGCGCAGCATCCGGTAGACACCAACAAGGCGGCCCACAGCGTCGTCCCATAGCAGCAGATGATCAAAAAATGGATCAAAGCGGTCCTGCTCCAGACCCGCCTCATGGTCCACCAGCGCACCGCCCCCGCCCAACTCGCGAACAAAGACCTCATAGCGCAAGGCCTGCGCGGCTCGCAGGTCTGACGCATCGCGCGCCATGGCTGTGCGGAATTCAGGTTGGTGAGTCAGAGTCATGGGCGCGTTCTATCTTGCACAACACCGAAAAGGTAAAGATACCCCGCAGCCTCGCGTCATGGTTGCATCTCGTTAACACTTCGGAAACTATGTTGAGGCATCAAAGACCGGAACCAAAGCGATACGAGTGCCATCGATGACCACTTTGCCCGCATCCGGGAAGTTGACCGTAACCTTGGAGGCGACGTTGCTTTGCACCTGTCCAACGCCCCAATCCGCATGTGCCGGATGCCGCACCAACATGCCAGGAGCCAGAATGGCGTTCATATCTTCCATCATTCACTCTCCTAAAGGGTCCGTTCATGGGTCAAAGTAATGTAAACCTCGCCGCCCTGATCGGGAGCCGGATTTGCCACGACCTGATATCCCCGATTGGCGCGATCAACAACGGTTTGGAATTGCTGGGCATGGCGGGGGGCAGCACTGGTCCTGAAATGGACTTGATTTCCGAAAGCGTCGAGAACGCAAGCGCCCGCATCCGGTTTTTCCGCATGGCTTATGGTGCGGCGGGCGATCAGCCCATCGGACGGGCTGAGGTTGTGTCGATCCTCAAGGACAACACACGTGGCGCGCGGATGACAATTGCCTACGGGCCTTTGGATGAACAACCCCGCTGGGCGGTGCGTCTCGGATTTCTTGGCATTCAGTGTCTGGAAACGGCGATGCCCTATGGTGGTCGCATCGAACTGTCTGTGTCAGGCGGCCAATGGATGTTAATCGGGTATTCAGAAAAAATACTGTATGACAGTGCGTTATGGGGTGTACTTGATGGAAACGAAGCGCAGAATATCGCGCCATCACAGGTGCAGTTCCCGCTCCTCTATGCTCTGTCCCAAGACGTGCAGCGCACTCCGTCTGTTGCCCTGGTGCCAGGGCAAAGCCTGACGCTGCGGTTCTGATCCCGCAAACAAGGCGCAATACACCTCAAACACATGTGTTTTGTGCCGTACCGCGACGGAATTTGCGAATTGATCTCCAACAGAGTTTATCACCTAACGCGGTGACATCCGTGGTTGCAGACAGTGTCAGGTGTTCTGAGTTTGTCGAAAGTCGCCTCAGGCCCGCACCGTTCCATCTCCGCGCACCAGATACTTGAAGCTCGTCAGCTGCGCCGCCCCAACTGGCCCGCGGGCATGCATCTTGCCTGTGGCAATGCCAATTTCTGCGCCCATGCCAAATTCGCCCCCGTCCGCAAACTGAGTCGAGGCATTGTGCATCAGGATCGCGCTGTCGAGTTCATTGAAAAATTGCGTTGCGGCATTCCCGTCTTCGGTCAGGATACAATCGGTGTGGTTTGATCCGTGGGTGCGAATATGCGCGATAGCGGCATCGATATCCGGCACCACACGCGCCGCAATATCCATATCCAGATATTCACGCCCCCAATCCTCGTCCGTGGCCTCCAGTACGCCTTGAATGGTTTGCAGCGCGACATCCGCATGTACGCGCACGCCTGCATCCATCAACGCCCGCACAACACCCTGCCCTATTGTGCGCGCGACGTCCTCATGGATCAGCAGACATTCGGCAGCACCGCAGATGCCCGTGCGGCGTGTCTTGGCGTTCAGCACGACGCGCAGCACTTTTTCAGGGTCCGCATCCTTGTCGACATAGATGTGCACAATGCCCTCAAGATGGGCAAAAACAGGCACACGCGCCTCGCGCTGGACCAACCCAACAAGGCCTTTTCCGCCACGGGGCACAATCACATCAATGGAATCGGTCATCGTCAGCATTTCAGAGACCGCAGCCCGATCACGCGTGGGCACAAGTTGCACGGCATCTTCGGGCAGGTTTGCATCGCGCAGCCCGGCCTGCAAAGCGGCATGAATTGCGCCGGAGGAATGAAAGCTCTCTGAGCCGCCTCGCAGGATCACCGCGTTGCCCGCCTTGAGACACAGCGCACCCGCATCCGCTGTCACATTTGGTCGGCTCTCGTAGATGACGCCAATTACACCCAAAGGTGTGCGCACCCGTTGGATATTGAGGCCTGTGGGTTGGGTCCACTCGGCAATGACTTCACCCACCGGATCTGTTTGCTCTGCGACCGCGCGCAACCCGTCGACGATGCCCTGTATACGTGTCTCGTCCAGTTTCAAACGGTCCATCATCGCATCCGACAGGCCTTTGTTGGCCCCGAATTCCATGTCGCGCGCGTTTGCGGCGATGATGGCATCGCGCGTGTTCCAGACGTGTTCAGCCGCGCTGATCAATGCGGCGTGTTTGCGCTCGGCACTGGCTGAGGCGAGCGTCGCAGCCGCGGCCTTGGCGCGCGCGCCGATATCGGCCATCAATACGGGGATGTCAGCGGTGTCTTTCATCGGGTGTGTCCTTCGTGTCGGCGAGGGTGCCAAAGATTTTAGGCCTCCGGCGGTGGTATTTTTAGTCAGAAGAAACTCAGAGCGCCATATCATCCCGGTGGATCAAGGCGGCTCGGCCAGGATACCCGAGAATACGCTCAATCTCGGCGCTGTGGTGACCCTTGATTTTCTGCGCTTCTTGAGCGGTGTATCGGCTGAGCCCAAGACCAAGTTGATGACCGTCCGGGTCATTGATCGCAACGGGTTCACCGCGTCCAAATGTGCCTGTCACAGCAAGAACACCGGCAGGTAACAGGCTGTTTCCCTTGAACAAAGCGCGCGCTGCACCAGCATCCAGCGTCAGTGTTCCATTCGGTTTCATTGCCGCGATCCAGCGCTTGCGAGCGGCCTGGGGATCCAATGTGGCTGTAAACCATGTCGCGTTGGCCCCGTTTTCCAACCCTGTCAACGGGCGCAGTGCGGCCCCATGACAAATCGCCATCGCGCAGCCTGCCGCCGTGGCTGTCTTGGCCGCCATCAGCTTGGTTTTCATACCGCCCTTGGACAGGCCCGACCCTGCATCGCCGGCCTGTGCCTCGATCTCGGGCGTGATTACATCGATGATGTCATAGCGCTGCGCTGTGGGTTCATCCGCTGGATTTGCGCTGTAAAACCCATCCACATCCGACAATAAAACCAACATATCCGCACCGATGGTGGCAGCGATCTGTGCGGCAAGGCGATCGTTGTCACCAAAGCGGATTTCGTCCGTCGCCACCGTGTCGTTTTCATTCACAATGGGCAGCGCGCCAAGGCTGATCAATTGCTCAAGCGTGGCCCGCGAATTGAGGTAGCGACGGCGATCCCGGCTGTCTTCCAATGTCATCAGAACCTGCGCCGTGGTGATTTTGTGCGGCGCCATCGCCTCTTCGTAGGCGCGCGCGAGGCGGATTTGTCCCACAGAGGCCGCGGCCTGGGATTGTTCCAATGCGAGATCCGTCATGGGCAATGCCAGAACACCCCGCCCGAGGGCGATGGAGCCCGACGAGACAAGAACAACCTGCACGCCCTGCCCCTTGAGCCACGCAACATCCTGCGCCAGCCCATGCAGCCAGTCCTTTCGCAACGCGCCCGTCTCGCGATCAACCAACAGGGCTGATCCGATCTTGACCACAAGTCGCTTGGCGTTGGTCAGGGACGCCATGGCTCTTCCTCAACCGCGGGGCGCATACGCAGACGGTCTTCGTCGATCTGATCGCGCAAGGTCCGCAGAACGTCCGTCACACCGTCACGGGCCACACTCGACATCGCCATTACAGTGTCACCGCACGCCTGTTCCAGTTCCGCCAACGCCTCAGCGCGCTCTTCATCGTCCAGCGCATCGATCTTGTTCAGAACGGTGACGCGCGGCTTGTCCGCCAGATCACCGCCATAGGCGTCGAGTTCCGTGATGATGGTCTGATAATCCTCGGCCACGGTTTCGGAGGTGCCATCCACCAGATGCAGCAGCACCGCACAGCGTTCCACGTGGCCAAGAAACAGATCCCCCAACCCACGCCCCTCTGAGGCGCCTTCAATCAGGCCCGGAATGTCGGCCACAACAAATTCCGTATTGTCGACGCCAACAACCCCAAGGTTGGGATGCAGCGTGGTAAAGGGATAATCCGCGATCTTGGGGCGTGCATTTGAGGTTGATGCCAGAAAAGTCGACTTGCCCGCGTTTGGCAGCCCCAGCAGACCAACATCGGCGATCAGCTTGAGCCGCAGCCAAAGCGTGCGTTCCACAGCTTCTTGTCCGGGATTGGACCGTCGGGGGGCCTGATTTGTTGCCGATTTGAAATGCAGGTTGCCCCAGCCGCCATTGCCACCACGCGCCAGTTCAATCCGGTCGCCGACATTGATCAGATCGGCAATCACCGTTTCCTGATCCTCGTCCAGAATTTCGGTGCCCGCAGGGACGCGCAGGATAATGTCCTCGCCATCCTTGCCGGTGCGTTGCCGTCCCATGCCCGGTTGCCCGTTCTTGGCAAAGAAATGCTGTTGATAGCGAAAGTCGATCAGGGTGTTCAGACCGTCCACCGCCTCGGCCCAGACGGACCCTCCGCCCCCGCCATCGCCGCCATCCGGGCCGCCATATTCGATATATTTTTCGCGGCGGAACGAGATACACCCATTCCCGCCTGCGCCGGAGCGGATGTAGACTTTGGCCAGATCAAGAAACTTCATGGAACGCGTCCTAAATGAGTTTGCGCGTGAGGGGAACGCCCGATGGGAATGCATGCCCCGGCGTGGTGTCCTGTGTCAGCGGTTTTTGCGTTCGGCGATCGCGCCAGACTGCTAGAATTTGTGACTGTAGGTCCATGTCGGAACGGTGGCATCACGTGCAACCGAAAAGCTCTCGGCATCCCCGAGATACTGGAACCCACAATGGGTCAGCACACGCGCGGATGCCGGGTTGTCCTGAAAGACCGAGGCGAACATCGTGTCATGCATCATCGGGTTGGCTTGCACCAGTGCCTCGACCGCATTGGACGCAAGTCCAGTGTTCCAAAAAGGCGGGGCAACCCAATAGGAGACTTCAGATTGGTTGCGGTCCAGACGCGTGAGGGAGATCAGTCCCATCACTTCAGCGCCACCGGTTTTCAGACCGTCCATGGCCCAGATATCTTCTTCGCGATCATCTGCCATGGCGCGGGTCACATAGGCCTCCATCATGGCAGGCGGGATCGGATGCGGGATCGACGTCGTCATGCGCGCAACGCGAGCATCACTGGCATACATCTCAATCAGGCCCATATCCGAGCGACGCAAAGGGCGCAGGATAAACCGTTCCGTGTCAATGACAGGCTGCGCCACGATCTTTTCCATTTCCATTGCTATGCTCCTCCCGTGAACAAAACAAACAACACCGATGCGACCGTCAGAGCCGCGAGTGTGTACATCAGATAAGGTTCCGCAGGCGTTCCTGCGAGGGTGCGCGCGATCCGGTCTCCCGCAAGGGTCCAGATCGGGTGCAAAATGATTTGGGTTCCCAACAAAACAGCGGCAATGCTGGCCGTCGCAATCAGCGGATCGGTGCCGGGGGCAACAAATCCAGTGAATCCCGCCACGATCATGGCCCATGCCTTGGGATTGAGCGGATGCACAATCAGACCAGCGGCAAAGCCGGGCGCGCGGGCTTCGGTGTTGACGTCAAGGCGCAGGTTCGCGACCTTCCAGGCCAGCCAGATGATGTAGGCGGCAGAAACCCATTTCAGCGTCTGAAACACCCAAGGTGCCCGATCGGCCAACTCCATCAAGCCAAAGCCAACCGGCCAGATCACCAACTGCTTGCCCAAAGCGACGCCCGCCACAAATGGCAGTGCGCGACGAAAGCCAAACCGCGCACCAGTCGCCAACAGGGCCATGTTCGCTGGGCCCGGTGTCCCCACCTGACTGGCTGCGAAGATCGCAAAAGTGGCGACGGCAACGCTCACTTGGTTGCCTCCCAAGCGGCACGGGTCAAGGTCATGTCCTGAATAGTGACATCTTTGACTTCGGCGTTGCAAAACACACTGCGCGTAGCCGTGTCCACAAATCCCAGCCGCGTCAGGACACTACGCGAGCGCGCATTGCCCAATCGGTGCCCGGACGGAACGTCGCGATCAGATGTCGCAAAATGGTTGCGTAGAACAACACGGGATGCCTCGATCGCATACCCCTGCCCCCAAACCTCAGGCAGCAACCAATAGCCAAGCTGGTCATGGGCACTGACTGCACCTATCAGTGCGTCACCCTTGGTGATGGCGAATGTCAGCGGCTCATGGGCGGCCTTTTCAGCAATAAACACTTCCGCGTCTGCAACCGTATAGGGCCAAGGAACACGCGGCAGCATCACCGAAATTTCAAAGCGCTGCAAAGCGGCCGTAACCGCAGCAACGTCGCTGGGAACAAAGCGACGCAGGATCAGGCGTTCTGTCATCAACGGGTCTGTCATCAGACCGTTCCTTATGAGGTAAATGAAAAAGGGACCGGCGTTTCCGCCGATCCCCCGAATTTTTGAAAACCCTTTGGGTGGCGTTTATTCGGCAGCTTCCGCCTTTGGCAGGACCGAAATGAACGTACGGTTTTTGAGACCTTTGTGGAAGGTCACCGCACCGTCGACAGTTGCAAAGATCGTGTGGTCTTTGCCCATGCCAACGCCGGCGGCTGGCCAAAACTTGGTGCCGCGCTGACGCACGATGATGTTTCCGGGGATGACGGCTTCGCCACCATATTTTTTCACGCCAAGACGACGCCCTGCGGAGTCGCGACCGTTACGGGATGAACCGCCTGCTTTTTTATGTGCCATGCGTCTCTCTCCTTAGCCTTTGGTCTTTTCTTGGGCCTGTGCGATCCAGCCTTCGCGCTCGATCCGACCTTTGAAAGACAGTTTCTCGTCCATATCAGCCACGTCTTCGGGCGTCCATGCCGCGATTTGGGCAAATGTGGTCACGCCGTTGGCGTGCAGCTTCTTCTCAAGGGCGGGACCAACACCCGACAGTTCCTTGAGATCGTCTGCGCCAGCTGCTGCCTTTTTCGGTGCTGCCTTCTTGGCAGCTGCCTCTTTCTTAGGGGCCTCAGCCTTTGGCTCGGCAGCCTTGGGCGCTTCGGCTTTGGGGGCCGCGGCCTTCTTGGCTTTCTTCGGAGTTGCAGCAGCGGCCACAACAGCAGCAATGCCAAAGCCTGCGCCGTTTTCGGCAGCCATCACACCGGACTTGCCTGCGCCAGAGGACAGGATCTCGGTGATGCGCACCAATGTCAGTTGCTGACGGTGCCCTTTGGTCCGCTTGGAAGAGTGCTTCCGGCGACGCTTGACGAAGTTGATCGTCTTGGGGCCTTTGATCTGTTCGATGACTTCGGCTTGCACGCCTGCATCGGCCACAACGGGCGAGCCGACCTGAGGCTTGTCGCCACCGATCATCAGCACGTCGTTGAATTGGACTTTGTCACCTGCATTTGCGGCCAGTTTTTCAACACGGAGCGTGTCGCCCGATTGAACTTTGTACTGTTTGCCGCCGGTTTTGAGAACCGCGAACATATGTCGTTCCTTTGTCTTCCGCGTCCTGTGGCCCCGGCTATTCCGGCGTTTTGGCTGTTGCCGCCTCGAACTGCGCGCCCATCTCTGAGCGTGTGTTAAATAGAAATGGGCCAGCGATTGAGCTGGCCTTGGATGCGGGCTTATCTGCCCATCGCCCTTTCAAGTCAAGAGCGATTGCAGCCTATAACTCATTCTGCGGCAAAAGCCGCCCAACCAACTGGCCAAGCCCAAAGGAAAGGTCAACATAAGTGCCCTCAAAGGCGGAATACAGTGCCGCGTCCACGGACTGCCCGACATCGGTTTCCCAAAAGGCGATGTAGACATCCATATCATCAGGTTCCAGCGCCGAAGCCACCAACATGTAATACCCCGTCAGCCACGCCCGTGTGGATTCTGCAATCGTATCACGCTGCCCCTCGATATCCGGGGCCATGTCTGTACGATCCGAAGTGGCCGCAAGCCCGTCAAAGAACGCACGCTGCGCGGCGAGCGCAACATCCGTGTTGCGATCTACAAGGTTGCGCACTGACAGCAAGGCAACCGTGGCATCGTCTGCACGTGACGCAGCCGCCTTTGCAGTTTCCTCTACGGCATCATCCACCATGGCCTGGCGCGCCTGCACTTCAAGGGCGATGATGCGCTGACCTTGCGCGCTTTCGAAAAAGGCCAAGGCCTGACGCGCATCACGCGGATCAAGCGCGGCAATCATGTCAGCCCGCAACTTTGGTTCCAACCGTGCCGGATCGTAAAGACGCCGCGTGGTTTCAGCAAAGACATCGCCCCCCTGCCCGTTGAGGAACCCATCATTGATGTCCCGCACGGTCTCAAGGCCATCTTCGGAGAACGCCGCGATCAGGGCCGGAATGCCCATCGCATCAACCAGCCTGTCCGCTTCGGTGTCCGCATCCGCAGGAAGGGCAAAAATTGCCATCACACAGGCAAAGAATGTGGCGCGCATCACAGGTCCTGACTGGGCTGCAAGTCCTGCATGGCGCGGGCCAGAGCCTCGAACCGGTTGGCCATGATTTCGTATTGCACGGCATTCATCAGATCATAGACCTGCCGCATTACGGGATGTTCCAACGCCTTGGTGTACGACAACACCTCCTCGTCCGAGAAGGACTGATACGTGTAGGCAGCCCCGGTCAGCGCGCCCTGCGCCAGTTCTTCCTTGAGCACATCGACATCCGACGCCAGCAATTCACGCAAATCCGGCTCTTCCAGTTGCAGATCAATAACCCCTGCCCCCGCTGCCGCCATCAAAAAGCGGACCTGAATTTCCTGAATGGCACGCACGCTTACGCCCGCACTGTCCGAGGCGACGTTCATCCGACGCAGGTAATCAAGCCGCGGGCTTTTCATGCGATCCAACGCAGCAATGATCGACTCACCGCTTTCGGTTTTGACGTCATCCTCTTCCTTGAGATGTGAGGCGTTTTCCGCGACCACCAGCCGCTTGCCCAAATCCGAAGCATAAAACTCCGCCGCGTGGCTGAGCATCTCTTCGTCCATCGTTTTGCCCAAGATATCGAGCGCCATGTCGTGCATCTTTTCGGTGGCAAACACGTCTTTGGTCAGTCGCGTCCATTCGGAGCCGAAATCTTCGGCCTGCAAGCCCAGCATTTCCGGTGCCGTGCTGGCTGACAAACGGATGCTTTCCAGCGCCACATCAAAGCCGGTGACTTCGAGAAACGCCTCTAATTTGGCCCGATCCGCTGCTGCCGAGACCGTTGGGAACAAGCCCACGGAAATTGTCATCAAAACTGGTATGAATGCGCGTAAAATTTTCATGATCGCCACCTCTGCTGCGGACCCTGCCCCATATATAGGGTACGCCAAAACAGTTGCACGTCCATCAAAAACCCTGTGACAAGGTAAATGGGCAAAAACCGCCTTGCCTCAGCTGAGACTTGGCACTAAACGCTCCCAACCAGACCCCCGCGGAGAGGTGCCGGAGTGGTCGAACGGGGCGGTCTCGAAAACCGTTGTGGGTGCAAGCCCACCCAGGGTTCGAATCCCTGTCTCTCCGCCAGACACACGTTTCGCTGAAAGCTGTTGAGTGACTTTTGGGGTGCCTGCGCGTCCTTTCGCAGTCTCCGATGCTTTTACTCATTGCCTGTCGTTTTTCTTAACGACTTCCACGTTTGAATCGTGAGGAATGCGGCGCGAGATGTATGGGATGCCCCTCAAACGGATTGGCAAGGAAGTACGTCGAAATACTTGGCAACGGTCGCCATTGTGAAAGCCACGGCATTTTTGTCGTCAAACCATCCGTTAAACGCCTTTGGATTGTGCGTAAGATCAAGAAAGTTCGGGAAAAAAAGATTCCAATGTCCGCACCGGACTCGATTTGCACGGCAAGGACATTTCGTCCAACAACCACCCCTAAGAACGCGCTCGTTCAGTTCCGCATAGCCAAGTAGCGCTTGAGCACGCATTACAACGTCAAACGCAATACGCCGCGAGTTGGCCCAATATGTCCATATCCATCGGATACCGAAGTCGAAAAGCGACAGCTGCGGCCAGAAGTGGGTCAATACCCTCCGCGGCAATGCCTGCCCCGCAATGGGATGCTTGCCGCTGGATGGCATCGATCAAACCAAAGTCATGATGCGTCGCGCCCTGATCTGGAAGGATAAGTACGAAACGGCTCGCGGGCTTGTTTATCTGTCGCTGTGACTGCTCTAACGTTCGCTTCAGGAAATTGTGCGTTGAAACACAGTCACTCTTTCAGGTCGAAACCGAGAACCGTCACGTGTTCAGTTGATAGGTAACCCAGTTGCTTTTCGTTGCCTGCCGATCATACACCGACCTTGCCCGATAGTTGGTCTCAGAAGTCATCCAACGAACAACATCCAAACCTTGTTCCTTGGCATATTCGCCGACCGAAGCGATCAATCGATCAACGACACCTTGGCCGCGTGCAGAAGGCGAAACAAACATATCGTCGATGTAAGCCCCTTTGGTTGCAGGCATTGGGCGCTCATATTCTCTAAAATGCACGAAACCGACGACGTTGCTCGCGTCATCTTGAGCGATGAAACAAATCGTCTGCGCTGATTCATCATGTATCCAACCCCAAACCCGGTCTCGCATCTCCGTGGTTTGCCGATCTCCGCCAAATTCGCAGTAAGCCTCGAACAGTGTATCCCATTCCTGTCTGTCACGCTCCGCAACTGGCCGGACTGTCACTAACATCGCTACCTCAATTTTGTCTCATGAAGTGAGTTTCCGCTACAACTTGAAGGATCGCAAGAGACGGAAAATCGGACATTGGCGAAACGCGCAGCTTCAAGCCGTTTGGGTTTACAGTCGGCACCGGAACAAGTGCGAAATCTCGCCCTTGTACCTGACCGGCTCACACGGGGACCGCTTTTCGCTGCCAATCACACAGCCAAGATGTTACTGTGGTTGTGTCACGGATTACCGACAGTCGCTGCGAATGCTCGATCTGTTTTGTCGCTGAGGTCTGGACTGGGAACGCATTCGTGCGATGGTCATTGTATGCTTTGGGGACGATCCTCTGCCACATGCCTGGTTCTAGAAGTCATCAGTTTCCGGGACGTTCCCAAGCCTTACCAGGAAACTTGGCGATCCAACTTCGCCACTGTCTGGATCTTCACTGATCTTATAGGCATCGGCACCGGCACAATCCTCAGACTGGGCTTCCCGTTCCGCTCTGTTCTGGGCTTCTGCTGCCGTGGAATACTGAAATTGCTTGCCAATTTTCAGGCTCGCTTGCCCGTCACGTCCGGGTTTCTGCTCCACATATGTCTGACAGATATAGTGAACTTTTGTTGTGCTTTCGGCTGCTCGCGTCATGAAAAATTCCTTAAGGTATGGCCGGTAACTCCGGCAGATTGAAAGACACGGACGAAACGTGGATTGTCGCGATGTGGCCGCGTTGGTTGCACCTGCACTAGGCCCTAGCGTGAGGGCTTTGTCGGAGCTTTGGCTTCTCGTTCAAGGCGCGCATTGCGGAGACGGTCGTTCTTGGCCTGTCGCTGTTGGGCCTCTTCTTCGACCATCGTACGAACGATGCGGGTTGTCTTGTCCATCGGTGTTTCCACATCGCGGCTGAACGCTTTGAATACGCTCGTTTTTGTCAACTTTGCCAAGTTGCAATCTCCTCTTTTTGTTTCATCTCGCCATGTCTGAAAAAAGACATTCAAACCAATGCGAGGTGCCTGTTTGGGCCATGGGCATCGTGTGCATTGGGCCTGGGACAGTCATTGTGTAGACTGATCTGAACATCTGGTGCCGCCATGGCGCGCATCAAAGCGCTGTAGTTCATGTGAAATCTCATTTCCGATCCAACGCAGAGCCCAGTATCTTTTATGCCGATAACAAGATGATCGCTTGTCGTACCGAAAAGTGTCGTACTTTCAGGTAATGAAAGCCCCGCTGCGTCCGTGTCCTGATGCCCGATAGCGAGAATGAGCCGTGTGGTTCCCGACATGTCGGGAACCAGTCGAATTCTTCGCAACTTGGGATCAGCACAGTTCTCGGATCGGCGCACTGACTTGGCATCTACCTCGATGACTTCAGCAACGAGTGTGAAGGCGTCCCGAAACAGACCATCAATCCGATCTCCTGTGACGGGATCGACACCAAGCAGTATTGCCTCGCCAAGGCGCAAATCGTTGATCCGGCCGGTAGAACACGCGCCAAGCGCCCAGGGCAAGTTTGCAGAGTTGCCGCCAGATACTGTTTGAAGGAATGGGCCACATTGTCCCTCGACATCATTCGCAAGCACCGACAAGGCCAACATTTTTGCCACTGTCGGGGCGATACCACTCAGACACGCGAAATTGGCTCCAATGCCCTTCAACTTTACGCCGGGCATGTCCACGACTTGCTGTGCTATACATCCAAGGTCATGTGGCATGATCCCTTCGCGCAAATCGCCCATTTCGACCATCAAGAGAATGCCGTGAACAGTGTTTTGCCGGCGTGCAGCAGCGGCCATTGCATTGATCACAGATATCTCGGTGTTGTAGCTCGCGTCACAGACCTGCACGACGTCATCAACCTGACTCAGCATTGGCGTCCGGATCAAGGTGATCGGGCAAGTCATCCCAGCCTGACGCAACCGCTTAACATTGCTCAAACGCGCCTCTGCCAAGCCCGTAACACCACTGTCAAGCATGGCCTGTGCAATGGCTGGATGCCCACATACCGCCTTGGTCACCGCGGTCACCTGGATGCTATGCCCTTTCAATCGCTCAACGACGGTTCGTGTATTGTGGCGTATTTTGCGCAGATCAACTTCTACGCGCGGGCACCTCAAACCGCGACCTTGGGTATTCCCTGTTGCAGGCCGGGATAGGCAGCAACAACCATCGCCAGCAAATGAGCCGCCGGTCTGCTCAGCGCGTCAGTGACGGGCAATGCAAGTTGTTCGCTTTGGGCTGTGATCGTATCTGAGACCTCAGCTTCTGACATACCCTCGTGATTGAGCGTGATGCCGATGACCTTGGTATCGGAAAACGCCTCGATCAAAGCAATCTCGTTTGCTGGCGTGGGCATAGGCATGTTGGGAAAATCGCAGCGATGGGCGCGTTTTGGTGCGTGCTGAAGGATGACGGCGTCCGGTTGGCTGCCACGCAGAATAAAGGCAGATGTGCAGAAAGCCGGATGGCTCAATGCACCTTGGCCTTCAATTAGAATAACATCGGGTTGCTCTGCCTCCGAGGCCGCAACAATCGCACCTTCAAGTTCACCGCAGCAGAATTGGGGCGGAACGGCATCCATAGCCACGCCATATTTTGCCCCCTGCATCAAACCTGTCTGGCCTGTTCCAACCAGTACGGTCTTGATGCCTTTTGCATTCAGCGCACGCGCCAAGACCGTCGCAGTCGTCCGCTTGCCGATGGCACAATCGGTTCCAAGAACAGCAATGCGCAGCGCAGCGACTTTTGCGACGCTGCCGTCGAACAAGCGCATGTCTTTGCTAAGTTTGGGTTTGCGGATATCCCGGACAGAGACCCTTTGTTCGGTTGCGGCTTGGGCAATTTCGATATCGTCGCTCAGAAATTCATGAAGGCCGCTGACGATGTTCATACCGCGCGCGATTGCGTCCAGTACGACACCACGATCTGTGGGCGAAAGCCGCCCAGTCGAGGGCGCCATGCCATAGATGAAAGTATCAGGCAGAGTGCTCGCATGGGCGGCGACTGCGTCCAGACTGTCGAGGATTGGTATATTGTTGACCACATCATCAAGAACCTGCCCACTGTTCTCACCGCTTTGCGTGCTGTCGATAACTGAGACCACCCGGTAAGCCTCGGAATGACGCACAAGGCCGTTGGCTGTCTTGCCGTCAATTTTGGCAAAGTTACCTTCACAGTAGATAACTGCTGTCGGGATCTGAGTGAGCAAGGATGAATGCACTGTTGTGTCATGGATCATGGGAGGCGCTTGAGCGCCACTTGCGGGACGGCGAATGGTACTTGCCATTTGGATTTCGGATTTCATCTTGTTTTCCTTTTGGCGGCGAGACTGTTGCTCGGCGAAGTATTGAAGTGGGTGTCGCGGTATGCGGCCCTTAATTCCTGAGAACGCACTGCCCCTTGGATTTCTGGAAGTTCCGGTTGCATTCCCATCGGTTGCCAGATCTGTCGAGATGGGCATTCGCTGGAATGTCGATTGCCTGGCAGCCTTTATCGGAAACTTCATATCCCCGCTGACACTTCCATCCCACCCCGTAGGATGCATCGTCAAAATACGCGAATTCCGGAATAACGACGGCCTCGCACAGACCATCCTGTTCAAAAAACCCACGTTCGCATGACCAGGGTCGACCGTAATGAGACCCGTTCAGATATCCGTTGGCCGGAACCACAATTGCGGAGCAATTCATTTCGATTTTCTCAAACCCGCGTCCACATTCCCACGCGGATCCATAGGTCGCATCCACCAGATAGCCATTTGCAGGTACGACGATCTCCTGGCACGTATCGTCGACTTTGAAATATCCCCGCAAGCAGTGCCAACGTTCGCCAGAGGGGTCCAAAAACCCTCCATCGGGGACAACTACTGCAACACAGTCCGTTTCATCAGCCCTGTGAAAGCCGTGATGACATTCCCATCCGGGTCCATAAGTGCGTTTCGTTTCATAGGCGTTTTGCGGAACCACAATGGCTGCGCAGGTCTCGTCGATCACGCGATAGCCGATGTTGCATTCCCACCCGTCGCCATAACTTCTTGCGCTGGCATTTTCCGGCATGGTTTGGGAAATGGCGGGCATTGCAAGGAGAAGCAGGGCAAAGATGGGTCCTATCAAAACGACCCAGAGTATTCGAGCGTCCGCCGACATAGGTGTCTCGTCAACTGTAGTTGGCGATTGCTGCGTAGCTTTTAAACTATGATCCATCCAACTCGAGCCCCGCTAAGCAAGCATCCGCGAGGTCACGGTCCGGCGCATCTGCACCGGGGCGGGTCGCCCAGCCCGTTTCCATCATTGCATTGCGGCGGCCAAAGCCAGAGAGGTCCTGAAGGTTTGCAAGTTTCTCTGTGCGCGTCGGATCAGACGCAGACAGATTGAGACACACCGGAACCATGGCTAACGTTACCTCTTGTGATGCCGTCTCCTTTGCCATGGTTTTGGCGCTGTCGCCGGTCATCCAGCCACCCCAAGTGAATCCGATGATAGAAACAGCAATTGCGCCAGCCAAAGCACCATAAAGGCCGGGTTTGGTCCATTCAGGAAAAGTCATTTAAAAATCCTTTGACGGAGAAAGCGCCGCCACACTGTTTTTGCGCTGACAAAACATTTTGTCAGAGCGGTTCCGAGGTCGTTTGATCGACAGCGTGCAATCTACGCCCGGGCGCAAATCGCTGGTCCGTCCGGCTGCCAAGGCGGAACAACATAACGCATGGGCGATACGGTCGTGCGTGATAACAACGCCAACCTTGCCAAGCGTCGGATTCCTTTTACGGCATACGACAATCGAATTTTAATGGTAGAAAATTGCAGTTAGCTCTGGCAGGCGATGCGCCTCAGCCGAAGAAGACCACAACTTTGTGTCTTGTATGTAGTCGCCTGGCGCCCAATTTGCAATGCTAGCTAGACTGAGCTTTTTGCCGACATCGCCGATTGGTGTGAAATGAGGAGCGCGAACGGACTGCCGATCTTGTGTGTTCATGGCTGACCCGGCAGATGATAACCCCGCGCTGACAATAGACCCAGATATCAGCGAAGTTGGAGTGCAGATGTTCCTCTTCAGATTGGATACTGGCCAGAAATTTTCGCCGCTATCGATCACTTTGGCCGTTCCGAGCCGCCTTCAGCGAAACGCAGGGCCATGCGCCCAGACGGTCAGCGAACGCCGAATGCCCCGCTCAATCGGTGTTACTTGATGCAGTGCAAAGCTTGGAAACACACTTACCGATCCCTGCGCCCGATTGGCCAACAGGATTTGGGTACTTGGCCTGATTTCCAAGTCACCCCCGTCGTAGGTATCTGGATTGCTCAATTGAAGCACAAGCGTAAGCTTCCTTTTTCCGGCAGCAGGACCATGACCAATGTCTGAGTGCCACGCAAAATGGCCCGCCTTGGCCGCATCATAAATGGCAAATTGCGGGCTCTCCGCAAATTCACGTACATCGAAATCAAAGCTGTGCTTGTTGGAATGACTGACAAGCTCAATCAACCGGGTCATCACCCAGCTCAGGTCTCCGACATCGTCCATCCAAACGAGTTCCGCATGACGCAGATTGTGATCCCGATTGCGGCCTATAAGCAGCGCGTCATCGGTGGGCATGTTGGCAATTGCCGCAACAATGTGATCACATTCCCCTATGGAAAACGCATCGGGCACTGAGTGCACTGTCATCATTCCGCCCACCGTTTACAAATCGTGGTTCGCGTACGCGTCGATGCGAGAAGGGTTTGCATCAATGCACAGCCGGTTTTGCGGATCGATCCGATAGGTCGTTGAAAACTTTTATGATTTCTGCTGGTTCTGCGCGATCAAGTGCCGCGTCTGCGATTTCTTCTTCCGTCCAAATCCAAGTCTTCGCAGGATCATGAAGCATCGCCCAACTTGCAAACAATCGGGTTTGTATCTTGCGATTCAGGAGTTCCTTGACGCCAGCATGACGATCATCGTGACGAATTCGTTCATAAGCTGCGCGTACTGCGTCTTCCGGGCCTTCCAGTAGTTGAAGGTAAATATCATGTCGGCAAACCAACGCGCCGGTCACGTCATCCCGCACATTGCAGCGTCTGGCATCGAGCAAAATGCCCGCCAGCGTCGGCTCATCGAACCCAAACGGCTGTGACACATAAACGATCTGGATAAGATTTGTGATGATTTGGCTCCCTGGGGAAATGAGCGATGCATGAACACATCTTGATCGACGCACGATCACATCACTTCAGATGAAGACCGTAGGGCTTCTGCAAAGCTGAGTCTCGACTAAAGTGAACAAACGGCCACTTTGGGGAAAACCGTTTCAACATTGAGGTTCTTGCACAGTAACCGCACATGTTCCCAGCTTGCACAAATACAGCTAGGAAACTGGGCAACTTGGTCTGGAGTGTGTGGGTCCGCAGCACGTCTTGGCGATCCGAGTTCGACCTGCACGGGCCGAGAACCATTGCGACCTCGCCCTCTTCAACTTGGTCACACCAAGATTGATTGCACAGTCTTGTGTCTCGGCGTCGAGCTTGAAGATGCATTGGCCATCGTGCAAACCATTGAAACTCTGAGTTTTGAGCTCCTTGATAGGCGGCACGTGGAAGACGTTCACCGCCTACTTGAGATGCTGCGGCCTCAACCCGCATACCTGCCACTCGCTACACTCGCAAAGCAGGGACATGCCCGACCTCAGAGCCCACGGAACAATTCTGCCATTGAGTCGCACCCTTTGTAGGTTGGCCGATAGCCTGTCGCGCATTTGGAACTCGTCATCCAACAGTATCGAGAAAAATGCATCAGTGTCAGCAATCAAGGGCGACCCGTTTCAGCTACTTCGATACCCCCTTCTCCCGCGCGGCTATTTGATGTGCGTTTCTAATTCGGAGCTGACGGGTTATAGAGGTAAGTGCCGTTCGCTACCTTGGGCTATGTCGGCAAGGAACAATGACTCCGCGTGGCTGCGACAGCATCGTTACGTGATGTAGGTGTACTATATGCTCGGGCGTACGGGCAACGGTGCTACGGGCTAATACGTCCCTTAGCACAACACTGCCTGCTGCGACCTTGCCTAAAGCTCAAGGCGTGATCTTGCCGATGATGATCGCACCAGCGCCGATCGTGACGCCCGAAGACACTGTCGGATGGCGGTTACCGCCCAACTTGTCTGTGCAGCTTAGGCTCACGTTTTTTGCAGAATGGCCATGTCGTTCCCGACCAAAGGACCTTCGTCAATCGGGGTGCCAAAGCCATGGTCGCGCATGATGCCGTTTCCAAGTTGCGCCGCAGTATGGGTGTCCCGGTTAGGCGCAACGCAGCCACGTCGGACAGGCATACCACCAGAACAAGGCGGCCCTCGCGTCTGAACGCATGAGCAATCGGTTCAACTTGCACCGTGTGAAATCCTTAGCAGTTCAAAAGTGCACGCGCGAATGATCGACCTGCGACGTCGTGCGGGACGTTGTTGAGGTATTCACAGTGACTTCTTGACGCCGGATCGCCCGCGTGCGCGCAGGTTGGGCGGTGTGTGATGGCATCGATGCCACCAACAAACCACCTACGACAAAGCTCAATGCCGCAACTTCGTAGATGTCCGGCATCTGAGACAGGATTGGGATAGCAAAAACGGTTGCAACAACGGGTGTCAAAGCAGACATCCGTGCTGCAACAGCACCCAGCAATTGCAACGCCCGACCAAATGCGTAAAGCGAGATCAGGCCAGTGACAACGCCCTGGAATATCAACTGAAACACGATGTCAGGTGCACTTGCTGTTCCCAGCGACGACACTCCAGACAGCACCCATATCGGCGCAAGGCCGAGGGTCGATACCGCACCTACAATCGCCGTCGCCAGAAAGGGATCAATGTTGTGATGTCGCACTGTCAGCGTAAAGCAGGCCCATAGAAGCGCACCGGCCAGAAAAAGCACATGCCCGACCCAGATCTCATCCCAGCCCCACAGCTCGGCCGGTCGGAAGGCGATTGCCGAAGCACCCGCAACGATGAGAGCGCCAGACAAGAACTGCGGCGCTGAAACGCGCTGACCCAGCACCAAAAATCCGATGGCCGCCACACAGACGGGCATCAGGCTAGGCACCATCGCGCCCGCGTGTGCAACCGGTGCGTGGCCCAGCCCGTAGCCAACACAGAGTGTGAATGGGGCACCATAGGCGGACAAAAGCAGACACTTTCCAAGACCCATCCGTGCGACCAGTTGACGTTGACGCCAAAGCATAGGGGTAAGGACAATCGCAGGCACAAGTGCGCGAAATCCAGCAAGATCGACGGACGAGAGATCCGTTACCCCGCCCGAAGATGTCAGGACCAACCAGCTTGCCCAGACAAAAATGGCCATGGACATCCAGCCATAACCTTTCAGCCGCAAGACCCCTCGCAATTCCACTGGGCGATCGTTTTTGAGGTTGGGGGCTTTGGGGTGGGCCATTGATCGCTCCTCGGGCGGGACATGCCCAAGGGCATGTCAGTCTTTTCGCGGAATGGATGAAGGACTAGGCTCAGGTGCCAGCAGCGCGGATTTGGCTGACTTGCTTGCCGCTCATCCCCCAGTTTTCCAAGGGCACCTCGTCGATGACGACAAAGGTTGTTGCCGGGCTTTTGCCAAGCACGTGCGAGAGAAGTTCGGTTACACCTGCCACCAGCTGCGCCTTTTCAGCGTCTGATGGCCCTGTGCCGTTTGGTCCACCCTCTTGGGTAACTTTGATGTTCACATATGGCATCGTCTTAGTCCTTTCGTTCGACGAATGAGAAAACCTTGGTCAGGACGCGCCAACCGTCGTCCGTACGGATCAGCGTCAAAAGGTCCTGATAGTTGCGGCCGAGCATCGTCATCCGCGCCTCCACCAGCCCGATACGGTCCCCTTTGAGCGTAATGCGCTCAATCACGTCATCGCGCGGGTCGCCTCTGGACGCGGGCGGTGTGCGCCCATCAATCCGGGCCATGTAGGCATCAAGATCCATATGCTCGTAGGTGCCTTCGCTTCCGTTGACGTAGGTCAAATCGTCATGGAACACGGAGCGCAACATCGTGCTGTCGGACTGGTATAGACCTTCGAAGTAACGCAGCATGAGATCCTGAATCTCGTCGTGGTCGACAGGTCTCATCAGATTACCCCCGAAGCTGGAAGGGCCGTTGTCATTGCGGTGCTGACTGGCAGCCGATCAATGTACATCGCCGCAAGGGTCAGAACAGAAAGGGCAATGGCTGTGCGTCCTGTCGCCATGCCACTGAAAAAGGCGGGGTGGGCAAAGACGGCGGCGACCATTGGAAAAGCGGGTTTCATAGAAAAGCTCCTTTGGGTTTGCAGGTTTCAGATAGCAATCCAGAGGAGCGAACGATAATATTGAGTTTTCATCATCATGATCGATTCAATAGATCAAGGAGGCCCGGATGACTCTTGACCAGCTTGTCGCTCTGGACGCCATTGTTGCTACCGGCACTTTCCGCGCGGCCGCTGATCGCCTCAACAAAGCGCAGTCTGCCGTCAGCCACCAAATTCGAAAATTGGAGGACGAGCTTGGATTTGCCCTATTGTCACGCGACGCCTATCGCCCCTCCATGACGTCTGAAGGCGAAGTGTTCTACCGAGAGACCGTGCGCGTTCTTGAACAGGTGCGTGGGTTAAAAGCGGTCGCAGCCGGGCTGCGCAGCGAACAAGAACCGATGATCTCGGTTGCAATCACTGCGACCATGGCTCTGGACCCGATCCTGACCCTATTGGGATCAATCAACCGGGACTATCCGGGCACAAATATTCACGTGGCGTCCGAAATGATGGGCGGTCCGCTGGCGCGTCTGATGGAGGGCAGCGCCGACCTGATTTTTGCGGGCCTGCAGGACGTCCCGGTTGACGAAGTGGAAACGCTGCCTTTTGGATCGATCACAATTCGCCCGGTTGCCAGCGCCGACTTTCCTGCCGCGCAAAACCCCGGTCTTCATTCCCGGCGGGAGATGCAGGGATACACTCAGGTGATTGTTTCGGGAACCGGTGGCAAAGGCTTCGATCAAAGCCGGGATGTGATTTCAGGAGGACAACACTGGTCCGTTTCAGATTTCGAAGCGAAGAAATCCATCATTAAATCCGGGCTTGGCTGGGGCGGTATCCCGGAGCACATGATGCAGGATGAACTTGCTTCAGGTGCATTGGTCCCGCTCACGGTCGATGGCTTTCCGCCGAGGCACACCGAAATATTCGCCATCCGGCGGCGGGATCAGCCAATGGGTAAGGTCATGACTGCAATCTGGGCTTCGATTGAAGCCCATGCAAACACGGAGCATGGCGCTTCGGTGCACGTGACAGGCACGTAACTGCAAATGCCGGGCCCGACCTTATGGCGTTACGCCGCAACTGACCCGATGCTCTGACCCGAGCGCCATCGCTCTGCCGCTTCCGCGACACGCTTTCCGAGGAATTCGGCGGTTTTTAGATCAGAACCTGCGGGGGCCACTTCCGGAGGCGCGTCAGCATTTGCCTGAGCCATGGCGCCAAGAAAACCGCCTATCCGGTTCAAGTCATCGGGCGAGCCCGTGCTGGTGTTGTTGCCCGGCAGCAATCCCAGCCCAACCCAAATCATGCCGTGCTGCATCGCAAAGTGGTTGATCTGTTGCAATGTGGCTAGTTTGTCGCCGCTCATGCCGGCAGACACAGTAAATCCGGCTGCCAGCTTGTTGTTCCAGCGCCCTTCGAGCCAACGGGCGGAAGTTGCGTCCAGAAACGCTTTGAATTGAGCCGACGCACTGCCGAAATAGGTGGGGGTGCCAAAGATGATGGCGTCAGCAGCATCAATCACCTCCCAATTCTGCTCAAACGCCTCCACGGAAATGAGCGTGACATCCGCCCCCACGGCGGCGCTTGCTCCGCGACAAACCGCCTCCGCCTGAACAGCCGTATGCCCGTATCCACTGTGATAAACGATTGCGACCTTTGCCATTGTTCTCTCCATTTCAAATCTGCCGACCTTGGTGGCCGGATTGTGGGTTCATGTTGAATCTAGAGCCTGATGTAGATCTTCTTCTGGCGCCCCGATCCGGTGCCTAGACAGAAGTTAAGGAGGAAAGAATTCAAAAGATAATATCGAGTTTTCAGGTTAACGATCTGAAAATTGGATCATGCAGTGTAAACACTGGCTCCGTTTGACTGTACGCACCTTGGCTACACCCGTTGCGCCGATGACCGTTGTTTCGTTCCATTGTCGGTGGTTCAAACTACTGTGTTCGGTACAGCGGATTTCTTTTTCACAAATAGATCCGTAGCGAAGTGTCGAGAGGAAGGATCCGCTTTCAATCCGCAGTTTACCGCTCGCCACGTCGGCACAACAGGAATGACCAAATGTAGTCTAGCCTGACAAAGCGGTGGTTTTTTGTATCCGATCAAGAAGTACACATGCGCCGCACACCACGGAAATCAGCCAAGAAAGCGGGTCTCCTGCGGACAATAAATATCGGCAAAGACCTGATTTCGTTCAATAGTCTCCATCGCACCTGCATGCCAGTCATGAATAATTTCCTATGCCTCTCGTTTTTGGGCATTTCTTCCAACCTGCTTTGCGACGGCAGAGGCGCGAACGCTGGCAGCCCAAACTAGCGTTGCAGTCGATATCGCTTCCACACTGGTTTAAACTTGAGATTCTGAAACATCAGTCACCCCTGTATTTAGCCGCAAATCGACGCCACGCTGTTCCAGATTGGCCATCAACTTGGCAGACATTTTTGGCGGGACATGTCGGAAGGACACGATCTGTACCTTCAATCAATATGACATCGACCAAATTGCTTGTGATCCATCGGAAATCGCGCATCACGGATTGCAACGACTCCAAAATTGCTTTGGCAAGCTCCACACCGTTTTGTCCTGCTCCAGCAATCAAAAAACGGAAATTACACTCCGCCCACTGGCAGTCTTTCTAATTTGCTGTGCTCCACGCCTGCCTCGATGACCAAGGCATCATGGCGCAACGTCGTGCCGGATTACAAAGCCACGGGTTGGTTTTCCTTGTGCACTGTCGGGCGGGTGTCGATTGCCACGGTCACAGCGTGCTGGCAGCGCAAAATGCGACGGAATGAAAAAACAAGGTGCGCAGGCATCAGAACTGAAGTGGCAAATTGGTTCAACAAAGGCTGAAAGAGATAACGGTTCTGCCAATCAACGAACGTCACCTCAACCTGCGCATTGACAAGGGCCTCCGCAATGGAAAAGCCAGCGAAAATCGCACCGATTATGAAGATCATCGATAGCGGTTTCGACCTATTCAATTCCCTTCGCTGCTTGGCTCGGTCCGAGCTTTTGCAGCTAAAATCGAGAGGCAGGCAATCATGACCAAGATGTTAACACAGTGGAATATCACCAATGTATCGAGATAGGCGAGTTCTTCAGGCGATCTTCGAAATGCTACGGGCACATCGACGATCCAAGACCGAAAGGCCGTGTAGAGACCGATCTGGCTGAAAGCGGCACAGAAAAAACAAACGAAGCCAACTTTCCAGTTGAGCATCAAGCCGGTGGCAACAATCAAGTCCAGCACCAGATAGACCCAATCCAAAACCTGCCACTTAATTGGTGATGCCCCCCAGTCAAAACCGGTCAGCGAGAGCATGTTCATCACATGAACCGCTGCGCCATAGGCGTAGAAGGCCGCGATGGTCAGGATGCCTGCCCGTGCCAAAGCCCTTTGCCATTTCGTCGTAAATGGGAGGTTTATTGAAAGCTGGTCTTGCATATCATTGCTTCTCGCCAAGAAAAGAAACCATCGCGCGCTCATAAAGCGATGCCAGCTGTCGTTGCCGAACTTCATCAATCTCTGGGTCGATCAGAATGATCCCACTGAATGCCGCATATTCCAGATACGCAAAGGCCTTTGCTGTTTCATCATCCAGATGGAAGCGTTTCTTGTAGATGTCTGTCAAAACGTCGTGCCGAACCTTGTCTGCCTTGGTGACGATCTCCTTCACACAAGGCAATCGGCGCGCGAGCTCCCGCATCCCGATTTCAAGTTTGAAATCAATCGCCAGGGCCGCGTCAGTCAGCATTGCCCCCTGATCGGCCGCCCCAGCAGTCGCATCGACCGTGTTGGCAACTTCAACCGTTTGCGTTTCAAACCAGTTTTGCGCGAGCGCAATAAGGAACGTCTCGTGATCATCGAAGTGATGGTAGAACGAGCCTCTGGTGAGCGCCGCAGCTTCACAAATTGCCTCCAGTTTGACAGCTTCGGGACCAGAACGAGCAAGCTCTGATTGACCAAGTCTGATCCAATCGATCTTCTTGAATCTCTGCTTCTTCATGGGAGAAGCCCAAACAGACCCAGCCCCGCTACCGGGAGAAAAAGCCAACCCTGTGGCAGTTTGAAGTGGCTCTCTTTGAGGCCAATAACCAGGCCCACGCCAACGACTACGAATCCCAATGCCAGAACAGTGCCAGCGGCTGCGAAGGCCGAAATCCCCGAATAAGCGCTCCAGAAAAAGAAACCGGCCATCGTTGCGATGGTGACACTGGTGAAATGCCAGCACAGGTATTGGGTATGTCGCACAACTGGATCTATCGCCCTCGCCTGCATCAGTGGCCGCGCAATATCACGTCCACCGATAAAGAAATGAACGGCAAACCAGACTGCAGACGATGCTCCGGCCAGCCAGAAATATAGAGAACCCATGCAAGACTCCTGTCAATTTGAGGCTTCCATATCTTTTTGTATGTTTTGGCGCAATAAGAAACATACATTATTGTTTGTTTTCTTAGTCGGATGTTTGCGTTGGAATAGAACCCTGGCACACCAACAGACCAAGCGCTCAAGGAGGAGCGGAAAGAAGAATGGTTTTGATCGTTTCTTGGACAGTCGATGGACATGACAGACTTTGTTGGGAACGGCTTGCCAAGCCTTTGTTGTTGAAGCCGGATCACAATGGTCATGCTTTGGGCTTGGTGGACCCCATGCGCGCTCCCTGCTCCAAAATCACATGATGCGTGGATGACTCACGGGGTACGAGGCGAACATATCTGACTGAAACGCCACGTAAGGCCCCCGGTTCATCACGCAAAGACAGCGAAGTACTTGGCCCTTTTCAGCGGCCTTGTTTTAGCACGATTGGCTTGGAGTTTTTGAGCTCAAGACAGATGGATCGCGCTGGAGCATCCCGAAAGAAGTTCTTCAACACCCCCTTTCTAATGCCCCTCTTCGTAGCGCCTACGTTCTGCATCCGCCTCATTGCGCCACTCCGCACGAAGCAAGTCCATTCGCCGAGGAATACTGTCTTCGAGGACCTCCGCTTCAATGATCCGTTCTGTCCGAAAATATCGAAAGCCTTCTCGCATCTCGCACCATGCAGCGATGATGCGGCTGGTGTCCCGATAGCCCAGCAGTATGGGCCAGATCACACGGCACGACATTTGGCCTGAGTGGTCCGAATATTTCAGGGTTATCTTGTTGCGGCGCCGAATGGCCAGGCGAATGGCCGCGGCGCCGAGTACTTCGTCCGGCTGGGCAACGGGTGCGACGCTAACGATAGGCTGAAGAAACGACGTCCGGTATTTGTCAGGTGCGACGGCTTCCAGCTTGGTGATCAGCTTCTCAGCAGCCAGCGCAAGTTCGGGCTCGCCTCGGGTTTGGACCCACAAAACGCCGAGCGTCACGGCTTCGATTTCGTCCGGAGTCAGCATCAGCGGCGGCATATGGAAACCGGGCTCCAAAACATAGCCGACCCCGGCCTCGCCATTGATTGGGACGCCCTGACCAATCAGCGCGGCAACATCGCGATATACCGTGCGCTTGGTCACGCCCAATTCCTCACCAATGGACTGGGCAGAGATCGGCCCTTTGGCACGTCTCAGGATCTCAATGACTTCAAATAGCCTGTCGCCGCGCCTCATGTAATCTCCTTTCGATGAAACAGATTATACTGACACAATGCTGACAACACGCTGTCAGCATAGGCGCGGTAGCAACAAGAAAGACATCAAAAAAGGAGATCCGAATATGAGACGTTTCATTGCTCTAGCCCTCGCCGCTGTTCTGCCAACAGCACCCGTTGCAGACCCGACGGAGCAGCGGGAAACCGCACCAGTCATGGCCATGGGTGCCTATGTGCCGACCGATGACATGGAAAGTTCCGAGGCCTTCTACAGCGCCCTGTTCGACAGCGCCCCCGCAATTGGATTGCCGGATTTTGTGGCCTTCAATGTGGCTGGTGGCTGGTTCGCGATTGTGTCACGGGACAAGTACGCACCGGGGTCCGAGGCGGGATCGGGTGCGGTTCCCTACTTGCAATCCGCCGACCTGGAAACCTTGCACGCCCGCGCCAGTGCCGCCGGTGTGACCGCGCCGATGATCATCGAAGAGCCGGGCATCCACCTGCTCAAGATCACTGATCCCAACGGTCAGCTGATCGAGTTCTTCAGACTGACAGGTCAGTGACGCCCACACTACTCAGCGCAATATCCAAGGACACCGCTCTATGCAGATGAACTACTTCGTCGTTGGGACCAACGACATGGCTGCCGCAACGCACTTCTATGACCAGCTCTTTGCTCAAACAGGCGTCGAGCGCGTCTCGCCTACGGACAGAATGACATACTGGCTTGGACCTGACTTTGCGTTTGCAGCCGCAATCCCATTCGACGAAAACCCCGCCACAAGTGGTAACGGAACCATGGTCGGATTCAGCGTCGGGTCGGCTCAAGAGGTAGAAAGGCTACACGCATTGGCGATCGAGCTTGGAGGTTCGAGCGAAGGCGAACCGAACCAACGTGGACCGCGCTTCTCGGCTTATGTCAGGGACCTGGACTGCAACAAGATTTGCTTTTCCGCCTGAGGCTGATGGCAAATGGACTTTTGATTGAATGGAAAAGACTTTGAAACTCGTAGTTTTGGGCGCGAATGGGCGGACAGGTAAGCTGGTACTCCAAGCTGCACTGGCGAAGGACATGAACGTTACAGCGGTTGTTCGTTCTACAGGCAAAGCACCCGATCTCCAACACGAAAGGCTGCAAGTGGTGGTCGGTGATCCCTGTGACCCTATGGTCCTCGCATCAGTGTTTCGCGATCATAACGCCGTTGTTTCGACCTTGGGCGGTCGGCTGCCTTCAAAAGCAGCGACATCCGTGTATTGCCGATCTGCGGCTGCCATCGTCGAAGCTGCTTCCGTGACAGATTTCAAACGGGTCTGGTAACCTCGACTGCTTTGCTATTTCCAGACCAAACGCCGTTCGGAATGCTCCTTCGTTTCGTTGTGCCGCACGTGGTGCGCAACGCCAGCCGCATGGAGGATATCTTGAAAAACTCTACCCTCGACTGGACGTCAGCCCGCGTGGGGTTCCTCAATGACGCCAGTGTGGCGACATACCGTGCCCAAAAAGATGCTCTCCCCGAAAACGGAACAGCAGTTTCTCGATTGGCCCTTGCACAATTCCTGACCGATGCCATCTCCGCCCCCGAGACCCATGGGGCGGCATACGGCGTGTCGCAAAAGAGCACATGACAAAAATCACCTTCACCCGCCTATCCGAGATCGCGGTCGAGGATATTGCGGAGCACATGTCCGATCCAGCTCTGGCTCTGCACATGCCCTTGCTCCAAGGCAATTGGGATGAGCGGCGCACAGCAGACTTTGTGACAATGAAAGACGCCAAGTGGGCGCAGGACGGGTTGGGCCATTGGGCAATTTTGGCAGACGGCGCTTACGTGGGATGGGGTGGTTTTCAGCGCGAGGGTTCTGACTGGGATTTCGGCCTGGTCCTGAAACCTTCGGCCTTCGGATTGGGTATGCGGATAACCCTTCAGGCGCTGGAGTTTGCACACCGCGACGAACGTATCCCATCCGTGACGTTCCTGCTTCCACCCAGTCGCACAAAATTAGGGGCTTTGAAGCGCATGGGCGCAGAGTTTGAGGGCGAGATAACATACGATGGAGCGCGGTTCCGAAAGTATCGCCTTGTCACCAGTGCCGCTTGAAATCACCCATGTTGGTAAAAAAAACGCTGCGTCGCAGCCTTTTTGAGTTCGGTTCCGATGTTTGTGTGCCGCCCAATCACGTGTTGAGAGGGATCAACTACAAATTCACCATCAGTCTCAAACAGAAACCAATTCAAAAACTAAAGATTGGTCCTCGTTCCTGTCTTTTACTCAAGACCGAGCACCCGCTTTTTGTCGGCTGCCCACTTCATGATCGTCAGATCAAAGGTCAGCGCCATCAGTGACACACAAATGCCTAGCACAAAGTTCTTGCCCAGATCCGTACCGGCCAGCGTGCGTTGCAGTTCCTGGCCAAGGTCTTGCGTGCCGATGAAGGCCGCGATGATCACCATGAAAAACGCAAACATGATCGCCTGATTGAAACCGACAGCCATGGTCGGCAGGGCCAGGGGCAACTGTACGCTCCACAGTTTTTGCATTCGCGTCGCGCCAGACATGTCAGCGGCTTCTGTCATCTCGGGCGGCACCGTGCGCAGCCCTTCGATCGTGTAGCGCGTCAACGGCACCATCGCGAAAATCAGGATCGAAAAGATCACCGCAATATCCGTGATCCCAAACAGCATGATCGCTGGGATCAAATAGACGAAACTGGGGAACGTTTGCGCCGTGTCGCAAATCAATAAAACCCGTTGTGACCATTTTTCAGTACGCGAGGCCAGAATGCCGATCGGCAGACCGATCAGGGCCGCGAGGCTGACCGCCGAGATCACGGAATAAAGCGTGATAACCGCGCGGTCCCACCACCCCGACAACGCCACGAGCGAAAAGAAGACCAGCGCAAAGATCGCCTCGCGCCGACCCGCGAGGCTGTAAGCAAAGGCCGCGATCAGCAGGATAAAAGCCGGTGTCGGGATCGACAGCATGAAGTTGCGGAACGGGATCAGCACCTGCACGTTCAGGAATGCCCTGAGAAATCCGGTTGTGGCCTTGACCACCTCGATGTTCAAAAAGCCTTTGATCAGGTTGTCGAGTTCCTTGCCCTGACTGAAATCCTGCCCCCGCCCCACTTCGGCAAAGAACGGAACGGCCAGCGACACCAGCATAAAGCCGACAAACAGAGCGATGCCCAACAACAACATCGCGTGACGCTTCCAAAATGGCGTGCCGCGTTCAAAATGTTTGGGCTGTTTGATCACCCAGGCCTTGGACATCCGGTCCAGCATGACAGCCAGCAAAACGATAGTGACGCCAATCTCAAACGACCGACCCAGTTTGAAACTGCCCATCATCGCCAGCAGTTTCGCGCCAAGGCCGGGCATACCGATAAAGGCAGTCAGAACCACCATCGCAAGACACAACATGATCACCTGGTTCACGCCCACAAGAATCTCGGTGCGCGCCGACGGGATATACACGTGGCGCAGCATCTGACCCTTGGTGCAGCCGCTCATTTTGCCCGCCTCAATGACTTCTGGCGACACTTTCTTGAGACCTAGCGTCGTCATCAGGATCATCGGCGGAATGGCATAGATCGTGGTCGCCACGGCCCCAGCCGTTGGCCCGACTTTAAAGAAGATGACCGCAGGCAGCAGATAGGTAAAGAAAGGCAGCGTTTGCAGCACCGACAACACGGGTTTTATCACCCGGTCCACCCAGGGGTATTTCCATGCTGCCACACCCAGCGACAGGCCGATCATAAAGGCCAGCGGCGCCGCGATGGCGAGCACAGACATCGTCTGCATCGCGATTTTCCACTGACCGATCAGGGCCGTCCACACCATTGTGCCGCCCCCCAACACGGCCAGTTTCCAGCCCCCCAGATAGTATCCGATGACAGCAGCTACCGCCGCAACAGCCGTCCACGGCACCGGGCCTATGTTGGGAAAACGCCGCTTGCCAAACAAGATGTTGGCGGAAAAGTCCAACAGCCACTCCAGCCCGTCGGTCAGGAACCGGGTCAATGCGAGCAGGCCCAGATCGTCCTTTATAAAGTTGAAAATCGTGTCCAGCCAAAGCGCGAAGTTGGGCACTGCCGCCTCGGGCAAACGGTGCAGCCACGCGGGCAACAGCCCCGCATATTGCAAGAGCGTCAACACAACCGCCGCGCCAAACAAACCCCATGCGATCTGCCTGCCGCTGAGGGCGCGGGCACTGGCCGGAAGCGTTGTCGCCTCTACGCTCATGTTTCAGCGCCCAACAGGATATCAAGCGCGTCCTTGCGCGGCATTGCCCCGATCAGCGCATCGCCTCGCTTGACCGGGATCATATCGCGCGTGTCATTGACCAGCATTCGTGCCATGTCATGCACGGTGGTCATCGCATCCAGCGGCGCGCCCTCTCCGGTCGCATCCTTCTGTGCCAACACGCCTGCGTGCACCACACGCGCCTTGTCGATGTCTTCGGTAAACTTGCGCACATATTCGGTTGCCGGGTGCAGCACGATCTGATCGGGCGTGTCGCATTGCTCGACCGCGCCGTCCTTCATGATGGCGATCCGGTCTGCCAGACGCAGCGCTTCGTCAAAGTCATGCGTAATAAAGACGATGGTCTTGTTCAGCATCTGCTGAAGCCGCAGAAATTCGTCCTGCATTTCCTTGCGGATCAGCGGATCAAGCGCACTGAACGGCTCGTCCAGGAACCAGATGTCAGGCTCAATGGCGAGGCTGCGCGCAATGCCTACGCGTTGTTGCTGGCCACCGGACAACTCGCGGGGGAAGTAGTCTTCGCGCCCCTCTAGGCCGACCAGTTTGACCACCTCAAGCGCGCGTTCGCGCCGTGTATGTTTGTCTTGGCCACGCATCTCGAGCGGGAATGCAACGTTCTCCAGAACAGTGCGGTGCGGCAATAACCCAAAAGACTGGAACACCATGCCCATCTTGGAGCGGCGCAATTCGATTAAATCTTTTTCGGTAAGGGACATGATGTCTTGCCCCTCCACCGTGATGGTACCGCCAGTGATGTCATGGAGACGCGAAAAACAGCGCACAAGTGTCGACTTGCCCGAGCCGGACAGGCCCATGATCACCAGCATCTCGCCCTTGTGGACGTCGATCGACACATCTTTGACACCCGCGATGTAACCCGCTTCGCGGATTTCATCGAAACTCATGCCCGCGGGCATATTGTTCAGAAACCCTTTCGGATCCGGCCCGAAAACCTTCCATACGTTTTGACAGGAAATGACGGGGGCATCGGCAGACATAGTGATCCTTACAGGTAAGCGTCCCCGCCCGGCAAACCGGACGGGGAGTCATCAACATCGGGTTTAGATGGCTTAGTTCAGCCAGCTTTCCCATACGTCTTTGTTGTTTTCCAGCCAAACTTCGGCGGCTTCTTCTGGCTCCATCTCGTCGATATCGACCATTTTGGCCATCTCAGCGATCTGGGGGTTGGTAAAACTGATCTTTTCCAGCACAGCATATGCGCTTGGCCATTTGGCTTCCATGCCTTCCCACGCCGCTTTCTTGAGGTAACCGGTCGCGGGGTTGCCACAGTCATAGAGCGCATCAGGGTTTGGACCTACGGATGGGTCTTTGTCACAGCCATCGACCCACTCGGGGAATTCGACGAACTCACCGGGCCAGACGGCTTCGGCAAAGTTGGGCGTCCAGTTAAAGACCACAACGGGGCGTTTGTCCGCCTCAGCGGCACCGATTTCAGCCCACAAGGCAGCCGCCGAACCCGCGTTCACCACCACAAAGTCCATGCCCAAGGCTTCGACACGTTCTTGACCGTGCTTGAGCCAGTCAACAGGTCCGTCCAGATAGCGGCCCTTGTCGCCCGTTTCGGCGGTTGCAAAGACGGCTGCGCAATCATTCAGCGCTTCCCAGCTTGGCAAACCCGGGCATGCTTCCTTGGTCCACATCGGATACCACCAGTCTTCGCGTGTGACAGCGTCGTGATCGCCCACGTCAACGATACCGCCTTTTTCCTGAGCGGCGCGGAAGGACGCGCCGAAGGCCCCCTCCCAGACTTCCATTTCAAGGGTCACATCACCCAGACGCACCGACTCGTAAACCGCCTGGCTGTCTGTCGTGACATATTCCACGGCATTGCCGTTCTGTTCGAGCATCTGACCAACGACGTTGGACATGACAATCTGGCTGGACCAGTTATGCACTGGAATTACGATTGGATCGTCGCTGTCGGCGGCGAAAACGCTCAGCGGCGCTAGGGTCAGTACCCCGGCTGTCAAAGCAGTTGTAAACTTGTTCATTTGTAGCTCCCTATTTCGAGGTCCCAAGCGGGACACGGTGCTGCCAGAAGCGTTACCGACAGCCCTCAGACACCTGTGCGGCGATTCTGCGCGCCGCTGTATGCGTCCACAATTACTTTCGCAGGATATTCCTGCCAATCAAGTTTTTTTCTTGCCAGTGCTATAAATTTGAACATCAATGCGATGTCGCAAATGCAACCATCCGCGTCCAATTCCAAACTTCACAATGGATTTGGCATCGGCAAAATGGGCGAAAAAGGGATCGCGGGATGCGCTATTCGGGTTTCAAAGTCATCAAAGAGGCACTGACCGGCCACAAGGGCTGGACCCCGGCGTGGCGCGATCCCGAGCCGCAAGCCCAATATGACTATATCATCATAGGCGGTGGTGGGCATGGGCTGGCGGCCGCCTATTACCTCGCCAAGGAATTCAACCAAAAGCGCATCGCCGTGTTGGAAAAGGGCTGGATCGGCGGCGGCAATGTCGGGCGCAACACAACGATCATCCGCTCAAATTACCTGCTGGACGGGAACGAGCCGTTTTACGAATTCTCCCTCAAGCTCTGGGAAGGGCTTGAGCAGGATCTGAACTACAACGCGATGGTGTCCCAACGCGGGATCCTGAACCTGATCCACTCGGATGCACAGCGCGATGCCTTTATCCGGCGCGGCAATGCGATGATCCTGAACGGCGCAGATGCCGAAATGCTGAGCACCGAGCAGATCAAGGAACGCTATCCTTTTTTGAACACGCTGGATGCGCGTTTTCCGATCAAGGGCGGGCTTGCACAGCATCGTGGCGGCACTGTGCGACATGACGCCGTGGCTTGGGGCTATGCGCGCGGGGCGGACACTCGTGGGGTCGACATCATTCAAAACTGCGAAGTGACTGGGTTTCGTATCGAAAACGGCAAATGTCTGGGCGTCGAGACCTCACGCGGGTTCATTGGGGCCAACAAGGTTGGATGCGCCGTGGCCGGATCGTCGGGCCGCTTGATGGCGAAGGCAGATATGCGCCTGCCCATCGAAAGCCATGTCTTGCAGGCCTTTGTATCCGAAGGGTTAAAACCTGTGTTGCCCGGCGTGATCACTTTTGGCGCGGGCCATTTCTATGTCAGCCAATCCGACAAGGGCGGGCTGGTGTTTGGCGGCGATCTTGATGGCTACAACTCCTATGCCCAACGCGGCAACCTGCCCACGGTCGAGGATGTCTGCGAGGGTGGCATGGCGATCTTCCCCGCCTTGGGGCGCGCGCGCCTGCTGCGTATGTGGGGCGGGATCATGGACATGTCGATGGATGGCTCGCCCATCATCGACCGGACCCATATCGACGGGCTCTATTTCAATGGCGGGTGGTGTTACGGCGGGTTCAAGGCGACCCCTGCCAGCGGGTTCTGCTTTGCCCATCTGCTGGCCAGGGACACCCCGCATCCCACAGCCACTGCCTATCGGTTTGATCGCTTCGAAAAGGGGCTGATGATCGACGAAAAAGGCATGGGCAATCAGCCCAACCTGCATTGAGAGGACGCGCGCCATGATTATCCACCATCCTCTCCTTGGTCCGCGGGACGCCGCAGAATTCACCTATATGGGTGATGCAAAGCTGATTGACCGCCCCGACTGGCAGTCAGAAACGGCGGCGCAGGAGTTCTATGAATACGGCTACCTGCGTGACAATCCGGCGGGCTGGCACAAAGAGTTGTGGTTCCACGAAGCCGGGGATCGCTCCTGGCTCGTGGTGACACGCAACACGTTGACCCATGAGATTTCAAACGTTGAACTTGCGCGTGATGTGGCCCGCGCACGGGGGCGCAGCAAATGACCCAGCGGAACAGATTTTCCACCGGTGGCCAGATCGACCGGTCCACGACGCACCAGTTCGTTTTTGATGGCAAACGCTATCACGGGCATGCGGGTGACACGCTGGCCTCGGCCCTGTTGGCCAATGGCGTGCGCCTGATGGGGCGGTCGTTCAAGTACCACCGCCCGCGCGGCGTGCTGACAGCCGGATCCGAAGAACCCAATGCGCTGGTCGAACTGCGCGACGGCGACCGCCAGGAGCCCAACACACGCGCCACCACAGCTGAGCTTTATGATGGGCTTTTTGCCAAAAGCCAGAACCGGTTGGGATCCCTGCGCTTTGATCTGTTGGCGATCAATGACCGTCTGTCGAACTTCCTGACCGCCGGTTTCTACTACAAGACCTTCATGTGGCCCGCCGCTTTCTGGGAAAAGCTGTACGAACCGGTGATCCGCCATGCTGCGGGTCTAGGGTCGCTGTCGCTGCAAGATGACCCGGACGTATATGACAAAGGGTTCCTGCATTGTGACGTGCTGATCATCGGGGCTGGACCTGCGGGTTTGTCTGCTGCGCTGACCGTCGGGCGCGCGGGTGCGGATGTGATCCTCGCGGACGAGGATTTCCGCATGGGCGGGCGTCTGAACAGCGAGACATTTGCCTTGGGCGATGACAGCGGCGCGGATTGGGCGGCAGCAGCCGTGGCGGAATTGGAAAGCCTGCCAAATGTACGTGTGATGGCGCGCACCACCGTCATCGGGGCCTTTGATCACGGGATTTACGGCGCGGTCGAGCGGGTCAGCGACCATGTGCACACCCCAGCCGAGGGCAAGCCCCGTCAGATCCTGTGGCGCATCTACACACAGCGCACCATTCTGGCGGGCGGTGCAACAGAGCGCCCGATCGCCTTTGAGAACAACGACCGTCCGGGCATCATGCTGGCCTCGGCGATGCGCAGCTATGCCAACCGCTTTGCCGTGACGCCCGACCAACGGGTGGCGATCTTTACCAACAATGATGACGGGCACCGCACCGCCGCCGACCTGCATGCCAAGGGCGTCAAGATCGCGGCTGTTGTCGATGTGCGCCCGGATATCCCGCGCAGCCACGACTACGAAGTGCTGCACGGCGAAGTGATCGATACCAAGGGGCGGCTCGGACTGACATTTGCCGAAGTGCGCCTGGGCGATGGATCCACCCGGACGCTGGAATGCGGCGCACTGGGCCTGTCTGGGGGTTGGAACCCGAACGTCCACATGACCTGCCACCAGCGTGGACGCCCCACCTGGAACGACACGCTTGCCGCGTTTGTGCCGGGCCCCGATCTGCCCGCGGGCATGTGCGTCGCCGGCGCTGCCAATGGCACTCTGTCCACCGCGGGCGCGTTGCGCGAAGGGCACGCGGCGGCTGTGTCCGTGCTGGATCTGGATACATCAGATGTCGATCTGCCGCAGGCCGAAGACACACCTGTTGCCATCAAGCCGTTCTGGTATGTCGAGGGCTGCGCGCGCGCGTGGCTTGATCAGCAAAACGATGTGACGGTCAAGGATGTGAAACTGTCCCATCAGGAGGGCTTTCGCTCGGTTGAACATCTCAAGCGGTATACGACATTGGGCATGGCCACCGATCAGGGCAAGACGTCGAATATGGGCGGGCTTGCAATCATGGCGGAGCTGGCCGGGAAATCTATCCCGGAGGTCGGCACAACGATCTTCCGCCCGCCCTACACGCCCACGGCCATCGGTGCCTTTGGCGGGCGTCATCGCGGGCAGGACTTTCACCCCAAACGCCTGACGCCCAGCCATCAATGGGCAACAGAACAGGGCGCGGTTTTTGTCGAGGTGGGCAACTGGATGCGGGCGCAGTGGTTCCCGCGCGACGGTGAAACCACATGGCGCCAAAGCGTGGACCGTGAAGTGCTGGCGACACGCAAATCGGTGGGCGTGTGTGATGTGACCACTTTGGGCAAGGTGGATGTGCAGGGCACAGATGCGGCCGACTTCCTGAACAAGATCTACTGCAACGGTTTCGCCAAACTGGCCGTGGGTAAAACCCGCTATGGCCTGATGCTGCGCGAAGACGGGATCGCCATGGATGATGGCACCGCCGCGCGGCTGGCCGAAGACCACTTTGTGGTCACCACCACCACGGCAAATGCCCTGCCCGTCTATCGCCATATGGAATTTGTGCGCCAATGCCTTTTTCCGGACATGGATGTGCAGCTGATCTCGACCACCGAAGCCTGGGCCCAATACGCAGTCGCAGGGCCAAATAGCCGTTCCGTGCTGGAAAAGATCGTCGATCAGGACATGTCCAACGACGCCTTCCCCTTCATGGCCTGCGCCAACATCACCGTGTGCGGCGGGCTGCGCGCGCGCCTGTTCCGCATCTCGTTCAGTGGTGAACTGGCCTATGAAATCGCGGTGCCCACGGCCTATGGCGACGCGCTGATGCGCAAGATCATGGAGGCCGGCGCGGAATTTGAAATCACCCCATACGGCACCGAAGCGCTTGGTGTGATGCGGATCGAAAAGGGCCACGCGGCGGGCAACGAGCTGAACGGCACAACCTCGGCCCAAAATCTGGGCATGGGGCGCATGGTATCCAAGAAAAAGGACAGCATCGGCTCGATCCTGTCTGAGCGCGAAGGACTGAACCGCGATGATGATCTGCGTCAGGTCGGCATCAAGCCCGTTGATCCCGAAGCCCCTGTGCCTGCAGGCGCGCATCTGATGGCGATGGACGGCCCGATAGATGCGGCCCACGACCAAGGCTACGCGACTTCCGCGTGCTTTTCGCCCAATCTGGGACATGCAATTGCCCTTGGGTTCCTGAAAAACGGATCCGAGCGGACGGGCGAACGGATGCGTCTGGTCAGTCCGTTGACACAGGTGGAAACCGAGGTCGAAATCGTCAGCGCCCACTTCATTGATCCCGAGGGGGACCGTCTTCGTGCATGATTTGAAACCTCTCACGGCCCTTGGCGGGTCAGAGCCGCGCATTGAGCGGTTCGCACATGTCACTATTGCCGAAAACGACGGCCTCGCGTTGGCTTCGGTTGCGGCGCGCATGGGGTTTGAAGCGGAATGCCACGGCACCCTCAAGGCCCTACTCGGGGCGGTGCCAGGACCCGGCCAGGCAATCCTGCACGACCCCGAGGCCGGGTTCTGGATGGGGCCGGATCAGTGGATGATCGGGGCGCCCAAAGATACCCACGAGCTGCTGGCCGACAATCTCAAGGTACGGTTTGCGGACACTGCATCCATTACGGAACAATCCGGTGCGTGGGTTTGTTTTGACTTGATCGGTCCGGGCATGGCGGATGTGTGTGAAAGGCTATGTGGCGTGCCGATCCGAAAAATGGTGGCCGGAGATGCGCAGCGCACCGTGATTCACCAGTTGGGCTGCTTTGTGATCCGGCGCGCGGATGCGGATCATCTGCGCATCCTCGGCCCGCGCGCCTCGGCCGGGACACTGCATCACGCGCTGGTCACAGCGGCGCGCTCGACCGCCTAAGCGGTGTTGGTGGCGTCACGCACACGGAACATATTGATTTTCTTGCGCTCTTCCTTGGGGTGGATGCCGAACACCTCGGTGTAATTCTTGATCAGCGTAAAGGACGAGGCATAGCCAACGGATGCCGCAACTTCGGCCATGGAATATGTGCCATAGAGCAGCAATTGCCGCGCTTTGTGCATGCGCATCGCGCGATAATAAACCAGCGGCGTGCTGCCTGTTGTCTTTTGAAACAGCCGCTCCAATTGGCGCACGGACACACCCACCTCGCGCGCGACATCTGCAACATTCAGAGGATCTTCCAGATGGCTCGAAAACAGTGCAACGGCATCGCGTACGCTGGGGGGCAGCATGTCACTGGTGCTTTCCATGGCAAAAGTTGGCGTGCGTTGCGACACCCCCTGCCCGCGCACCAATGGATGCTGAAACCAGCACGCGACTTCTGTCGCCACATTCGCCCCAAGGGCCTGTTCGATGAGGTGCAAGGACAAATCAAACGCAGCTGCCGCACCCGAGGCTGTGACCCGGTGATTGTCGAGTGTGATCACATCACTTGAGGTCGCAAGATCCGGGAACTCTTGTGCAAAAGCACCCTCGTAACACCAATGCACAGACGCCGCGTGCCCGGTCAACAGACCGGAGCGGGCCAAGGGGAACACTCCCCCGCTGATGGCGCCAATCGTTGCGCCGTGGCGCGCCAATTTGCGCAAGCGTCCGTTTGAACGGCTCGGTTCATCAAATTTGGACGACGGATCGCTGAGCAGGTAAAGTTGATCTACATTTGCAAGATCCTCCAGTGCACTATCAGGGTCGAACCCAACGCGCGCACTGGCTTCGACGCGATGCCCGCTTTCAGAGACCAGCGACCAGCTAAACACATCCTGCCCAACAATTTCATTGGCGGCACGGAACGGTTCGATCATCGATGAAAGGCAGGCCATGGGAAAGCCGGGAAAAATCAAAAAACCGATATGTCTGATTTCATAAGCGTGCATAAAATTATCCTACTAGGAAAAAATGGTGCTATACTAGTGAAGACGCAGCAAAAATTTGAGTGGCCTACTTGCCAGCCCCGATCAAAGCGGTATTGCGATGAATGTAGAAACTTTGGATGTGGCCATGGCGAACGCTCTTTTGCAACAAGATCCCCACCGCGTTGATGAAAATCGCGAAAAAGTACTGGAAGTTGCGATCGGCCGCGAAGTGCGTGCGTTCAGGCGAAAGCAAGAAATTACCGTGGCCGAGTTGTCTGCGATCACGGGCATTTCCATCGGGATGCTGTCCAAGATTGAAAATGGCAATACGTCCCCGTCTTTGACGACGTTGCAAAGCCTGGCCAATGCGCTCTCCGTGCCACTGACCTCCTTTTTTCGCCGGTTCGAGGAAACCCGCACCGCTGTGCACACCAAAGCAGGCGCCGGAGTTGAGTTGGAGCGGGAAGGCACCCGTGCCAATCATCAGTACAACCTGTTGGGTCATATCGGATCGAATGCCAGTGGTGTCATTGTAGAACCCTATCTCATCACACTGTCAGACGAAGCAGACGTGTTCCCGACTTTTCAGCACGCAGGCATTGAGACGATCTATATGCTCGAAGGTGAAGTGGATTATCGCCATGGTGATCAAGTCTATAACCTGCAGGCCGGCGACACTTTGTTTTTTGATGCAGATGCCCCGCATGGTCCCGAAAACCTAATCTCCTTACCCGCGCGCTACTTGTCTATCATCAGCTATCCGCAAGATAGTTAGTGGTCGGACTGGCCCAGAACCGGCAATTGCAATTCCCTGATCAGTTTGCGGCGCATGGCATCTGCGTAATCCGCGTATCCATGCGCGATCATCGCAAATGACGATCTTCCGTGGATGACGTGAGCTTCGAAATAGGCCAGCAAGTCGGCTTTGGTCGTGATGCCATCTGCCGATTTATCCGTCCCGCCAATAACCAGTGCATTTACAGTGATTTGGGAAAACGCGCCGGTTTGGTAGATCTGTGCAGGTGTCACGCCAATGTTGTTTTTGCCATCACCTGAGACATCGATTGTTTTCACCCAGCAGCGCGATTGCTGCTTCATCAAAGACGCCCCAAAAGACAGCGCCGTTCCGAGAGCCGTCTTCAAACCCGCCCGCACTTTTCGGTGATTGCGGATCCTGTTGATCGCGCTGTTCAGTGCCGCATCCGAGGTCAATGCGATCCACGGCTGGAGCACATATTGATGGTTGCGTGAGCTCCATTCAAACACAGCAAGCGAAACATGTGCGCCGGTGCCATCAAGGATCTGAGCGCGTACATCCGGGTGGTCAAGTGCTGTGGCCAGACCGTTTACCTGTTGCGCATATTCCTGCGGGTCAACTGAGCCCGACACATCCAGCGCCAATACGAGCGCCAGCCGACAGGTCTGCGCCTGCGCGGAAATCGCGACACCCAAGAGGAAGCAAAACGCGCCCAGACCCGTGATAAAAACGGCTCGCGCGCGCATTTCGGATTAGGTCTGTAGCGGTGGTTCGGTGTCCAGATCAGGCCAGATTCCTGCAGAGGTCTCCAAACCGTCATCAAAGTTCTTGAGGTAATCCAGCATCATGGGGCGGTTGTCGATGAACCCTTTATAGGTGGCCAGTTCTACCGGCAAATCCCGTACCACACGGTGCAGGCGACGCCCCCATTTTGGTACGGTCATGATGTCTTGAAAACTGCACAGATAGCAGCGGATTGGAAACACCAAGGCGTTGGAGCGTGGCAAGCGGAAGAACGTCTGCAATTCGACCCGCAGATGCTGTTTCGCGCCGATGTTTTCCGGTGTCAGCGTGGTTTTTTGGATGCCCCATTTGTGATAGTTCTCAGGGCTTGTGTCGAGCAGCGGGTTCACCGTCATCGTCCAGTTCAACCGCCGCGCAGGCGCGCCCTGCTGAATGTTGAGAAGGAATTTCAATGCGCGCACAAAGATCCCTTTTTCATGCGCCAAAGGTACTGGCGCGTGCCATTCAAAAAAGTTCATGCCGATGTCGAAATCCAGCGACCAGTCGGCCTGCGTCGTGACCATGCCTGCGTCCATCCACAGGTTGTCATCGCGCTGATCCAGCACACAAAAGTCACCCTGCGCCTGACGGGTGATGTATTCCATGGGCCCATAGGGCAGTGTCGTTTCATCAAGGAAGACAAAACTGTCATCAATGCCCAAAGGCTTGTTAATCCAGCGCCAGTTGTTGCCATCGCGGTGCAGCTCGAACAGGTCCGGGTAGTCTTCGGATTTGGAGACCATGATCAGTTCCAGCAGATCCCACCCCGCGAGCGTCATGTGCGGCAGGGATTGGCAGCGCAGTGGATCATCCGCCAGCACCATCGCCCGGTCGCGCATTTCAGCGACGTAGTGTTCGTCGACATCGAACCGCTTTTCATAGACCGAATCCGCAGGCCCGCCGCGATGCTGTTCCATGTTGACCGAATACATGTAGCTGTCTTCATGAAACGGAAACGGGAACCGTTTGATCGCACGCTCGGAATTGTAAAACGAGTAGTCGTCGCGAAAGGTTTCGTCGTTGAACTGAATGCTCATGTTGTCTCTCCTTGGGCCGCCTAGCGGTCCAGAACCAGTACCTTGCCTTCAAAGCGGCTGACGCAGGGCATGATCTTTTGCCCATTTGCATGTTCCGCATCGTCCAGCCAGTGATCGCGGTGAATGAAGTTGCCTGCGTAGTCGATCACGTTGGTCTCACATTGCCCGCACGCCCCGCCACGGCAGAGGTAGGGCGCATCAACCCCTTCGCGCTCCATCGCTTCGAGCAGACTTTCCTGCTCACCAACCTCGATCACCTTGTTCGACACCGCCAGTTTGACCTCGAACGGTTTGCCGGGCTGGGGCGCGAGGAATTCCTCGTAGTGCACCGCCTCGCGCGGCCAACCCTCACCCGCAGCTGTTCCGCGCACCCATTCAATCATGCCCTTGGGGCCGCACACATAGATATGTGTGCCAAGGGGCTGGCCATCCAGCAGGTTTGCCAGATCAATCACCTGATCCTGATCGTCGTAATACACATGCGTCTCATTGGGATGATGACTGGTCAACTCGTCTACATAGGACCCAAGGCTTTCTGAGCGGCATGCGTAGTGCAATTCCCAATGGCCGTTGAACCGTTCAAGCTGTTTGATCTGGGCCAGAAACGGCGTGATGCCGATGCCACCTGCGATGAACAGATGCTTTTTGGCGCGCAGGTCGAGGCTGAACAGATTGACGGGATAGGAAATCACCATCTGGTCGCCCACACTCACCTTTGAGTGCATGAACAGTGACCCGCCTCGCCCTTCATCATCGCGGCGCACCGAGATGGTATAAGCGGTCTGATCCATCGGATCCGACATCAGCGAATAAGGATTCAGCCGGGTGATGTCGCCGTCCTGCATTTCCACAACCGTATGCGCGCCACCTGAAAACGTGGGCAGCAGGCTGCCATCGGTGGATTTGAATTCGAACCGGGTGACAAGGTCGTTCAGCGGGACAATATCCGTGACAGTGACTGCGATTTTTTCTGCGCCGCTCATTCGTAAATCCCCTTGGGTGCTGGCACATTGCCGGGGTCTTCGGCGTCGACGCGCACGCCCTGATAGGCGGCCAGACGGCGCGAATAGTGGTCCCGCACAAACAGGTTCAGCCCACAGTGGCTGCACACAAACGGGTCTGTTTCCACGTCTTCGGTTATGCCCTTGCAATGCACGCACTGCATGCGGCGCGCGACGCTGCCGCGATGTTCGGTTTGAATGGCAGTGTGTGGAATGCCCGCCGCCATCGCCTCGTTTTGCGCCTGCCCCATCAACCCTTCAGTGCCGGCCAAATACACTTGCAAGCCCATCTTTGCGTCCTGCAAGGCCTTGCGCAGGCGCGGTTCGGCAGCACCGTAGCTGGGCCCGGAATAGAACGACGCCGGGTTGAGCGCGCGCAAGTCTTCCTCGAACGCTTCGCCCTTGGGGATGTAGATGATATGCGCCTTGGCCATCATCTCGGGCGTGGCCATATCCAGGATGGCCTCGGCACCGTGGGCATCGGCCACCAGCAAATGGGCCGACCCGTCACGCGGTGCAAGCGTGCCATAAACGGGGCGGCTTTTGATACTTTCGGGAAACGTGAATTTCGACATCGTGGTCCTTTGGAACGCAAAAGGGTGCGAGGGATTGCCCCGCACCCGATCCGATCAGCCCTTGGCGGTGCGGATCTTTTTCTCTTTGTCGTAGAATGGCATTTCTTCGGCTGTTGCGGCCAGTTCGGTGCCGTCGGGTTGCTTGACGACAAGTTTGGTGCCGGGCTTGGCGACCGATGGGTCAAGACGCGCAATCGCGACGCTGTAGTTGTTCAGCTCCGAGGACAGGCCATAGGTGATGACGCCCACATCCGTGCCATCGTGCAGCACGCGCGCGAACATCTCCATCTGGTCCATGCTATCGCTCAGTTGAACGCCGTAGATCTTGAACCGCTCTTTGCCCTTGGACGCATAGTGGTTCTCGGCGCCGACAAAGCCTTCCTTGCCCGGTGAGACTGTGAAATCGAGGCCCAGCTCCCACAGCGTATCACCACAGGTTTCATTCTCGAAGGGGAAGGTTTCCGAATTGTCGCCGGGATAGAACAAGAGATAGCTTTCGATGCGCAGCATATCGAGGGTCGAGAATTGCACAGGGCGCACGCCCATGTCCTTGCCCGCCTCAAGAATGCTGTCCCAAAGATGCACCGCGTCCTTGGCCCGGCAAAAGATCTCATATCCCCGCTCGCCAGTGTACCCTGTGCGCGAAATCATCACGTCACGGCCATAAAGGCGCGTCTGCATCAGCCCGAAATAGGCCAGATCGCGGATAGACGGAATTTCCTTGGCCAGCAAATCCACCGACACAGGCCCTTGCAACGACATGTCGTGCAGATCGTCGTCAAACAGGATTTCGCAGTTCTTGCCCGCGGCAGCAGCAGCAAGCTGTTCCATACCTGTGCCCGTGCCATGAACGACCAGCCAGGAATTTACCGCGATGTGATAGATGATGCAGTCATCGATGAACTTGCCTTCAGAGTTCAACATGGACGCATAGGTCGACCGACCCGGCGCGATCTTTTCGACATTGCGCGTGGTCACGCGGTCAATGACGTAGGCCGCATCAGCCCCCACCACGTGGACTTTTTTCAGGCCAGAGACATCCATCAAACCCGCTTTGGTGCGTACTGCTTCATAGTCCGCTTTGGCGCGCTCGGGTGTGTTGTCATAGAACCAGGCAGTGCCCATGCCGTTCCAGTCTTCCAACTCTCCGCCGATCTCAGCGTGGCGATGTGCGAGCGCTGACGCTCTCCATAGAATGGCCATTGATTATCCCCTGTGTTCGACTCTGTCTTTTCTGTGCTGCATTGAGCCTCAGGCCACATCAAAAAGCAACAATCCCATGCAACTTTTTTTCCTCGCAGGCAATTAAAGCAGAAAGGGGCCGCCCTTCGGCAGCCCCAATCAGCGTCCTTGAACGTCGACTACTTGTCGAAGGCTTTGGCCTTGGCGGTTTCAGAGCGTTGCCCGATCACCAGCACCGCCACGCAGATGATCGCAGCGACCAAGGTTGCGATACCAGGGAGTGCCCCACCCCAACCCATGAACATTGCACCGTCCACAACGGACCAACTCGCTTCGTCATATGGAAACATGATTTTCTCCTTTGTTATGGTGTTATTCAGCAGGGTGTGCAGGTGTGACAGGTGCGTCCCCACCCCATTCGGGGTAGCCCGCCGCTGGCACTTTGACGAGGTCCATACCCGCCAGCTCAGCGCCTTCGCGGATCCGCAACATGCCTGCCATCTTGAGGATAAGCGATACGACGTACCCCGGGACAAAGCCCAGCAGGAAGAAGACAACCGCCCCCACAATCTGCCCGACCAAGGAGATCGTCGGCACTTCGCCAGCGGCTCCTTGCAGCGCAGGATAGCCAGAGCCCCAGATGCCCAGCATCACCACACCATAAAGGCCAATGGTGCCGTGCACTGTGACCGCTCCAACCGCATCGTCAATGCCACGGTTCTCAAGCCAGTCTGCACAAGGCTTCAGGATTACCCCAGCGGAGAAGGCGATGATGAACGCCAAAGCCGGGAAGTAGATGTCCAAACCAGAAGCTGTCGAGATGATCCCGGCAAGCGCACCAGACATCATCCAGAACGGATCACGTGTGAACAACCACGCTCCGATGATGCCACCGGCCACCGCCATCAGAATGTTGAAAGACAACGCCGACAAGGTGATCGGTGTGCCATAGATCGTGGACGGCTTGTCCGCGAACCACGACCACGCCTCACCCGGAACAATGACGCATGCCATCAAGAAACCCCAGAAGCCGACAATGATCAGCATGAGGCCTGTTACTGTTAGCGGCATGTTGTGCCCCGGAATATGATTGGCAGAGCCATCGGCGTTGAACTTGCCGATACGTGGCCCGAGGTTGATTAACACACCAAGCGCAAAGAACCCGGCCACCGCGTGGACAAGACCCGCCGCACCAAAGTCATGCACGCCCCATTGCGTGACCAGCCAGCCATCCGCGTGCCAGCCCCAAGCGGCCGCAACCACCCAGGCAAAGGACCCCAGCACAACTGCCAGAATGATAAAGCCGACTGTCTGGATCCGTTCGATCACAGCACCGGACATGATGGAGGCCGTTGTTGCCGCAAACAGCGCAAAGGCTCCGAAGAATACGCCCGAAGCCTGATCCGCGATGTTGGGGCCCATATACTGTGCACTTTCACCCCAGCCCCAAGCGATTGCACTGGCATATTCGACGCCAGAGATACCAGCAGGACCCGGTGCGCCCGGCAATCCCGTGGGGAAGCCCCAATACACCCACCACCCAAAGAAGTAGAACGTCGGAATCATAAAGGCGAAGGCCAGAAGGTTCTTCACGCCTGACGATAAAACGTTTTTGAGGCGGGACGCGCCCATCTCGTACGCCAGGAACCCGGCGTGGATAATGATCATCAGCGGGATTGTCAGATAGTAAAATGTCTCGGCAAACATTGTATTGGTAACGGCTGCGCCACCTGCCGCCGCCTCTAACTCGGCCACTTTGGCGGCGAGTTCTGCCAGTTGGTCTTCCACGGTATATTCCCCCATGTCGGAATGGATTTCGATCTGTCAGTCTGCCCTCTTCAAGGGGCTGCCGTCGCAAATGAAACATATAACGTCTAATACACCTAGTATTTTTTGCCCTCTAAGAAAAAAAGTTTCCTGATGGTTGAGTTTTGGAAATTTGGTGGTAGCGTCATTTCGGAAAGCTGGTCTACGAGATCAGTACCGAGTCGGGAGCATCGATATGTGCGGAATCGTAGGTCTTTTCTTGAAAGACAAATCACTGGAACCAAAGTTGGGCGAAATGCTGACGGCGATGTTGATCACCATGACAGATCGTGGCCCCGACAGCGCTGGTATCGCTATTTATGGTGGGGAATCAAAGGGTCGCACTAAAATGACCGTGCAATCCGACACCCCCGAAACCGCCTTTGACGGGCTTGAGGCCGCATTAAGCGAGGCCGCAGGTGGGCCCGTTTCAATGGCGGTGAAAAGCACCCATGCCATTCTTGATATCCCGGCCGGATCCACCGCCAAGGTGCGCGCGGCACTGGACGACTTGAACATCCGCGTGATGAGCCGGGGCGACAGCCTTGAGATCTACAAGGAAGTTGGCCTGCCCAAAGATGTGGCAGCCCAATTCGATCTGTCGGCCATGTCAGGCACTCATGGGATTGGCCACACTCGCATGGCGACAGAATCTGCCGTCACGACCATGGGCGCGCATCCGTTCAACACCGGCGACGACCAATGCCTTGTGCATAACGGGTCGCTCTCCAACCACAATTCGTTGCGCCGCAAATTGCGCCGCGAGGGCATCCATATCGAAACCGAGAACGACACCGAAGTCGGCGCGGCCTATCTGACATGGCAAATGCAGAACGGCGCGACACTGGGTGAGGCGCTGACCAGCAGCCTCGATGATCTGGACGGGTTCTTTACCTTTGTGGTGGGCACCAAGGACGGCTTTGGCGTGGTGCGTGATCCCATCGCATGCAAACCCGCAGTGATGGCCGAAACCGATCAATATGTGGCGTTTGGCTCGGAATACCGCGCCCTTGTGGACCTGCCGGGAATTGAATCCGCGCGGGTGTGGGAACCTGAACCCGCGACCGTCTATTTCTGGAGCCATACAGACGCTCCCTCAGCCACAGAGAAAGCGGCCTGATGCAGACAATCGACCTTTCCGAAACCGGGTTGCGCGAAATGAACAAGATGCTGCACGCGCAGGCTGACAACACAAACCAGACGGCTTGGGAAATTGTGAACCCAAAAGGTGCGCATGCGATTGCCTGCGGTCTGGACGCCCCAATTGAAGTGACCATCAAAGGCTCGACCGGGTATTATTGCGCTGGAATGAACCAACAGGCGACCGTGAACATCCACGGCTCGGCGGGGCCTGGCACGGGTGAAAACATCATGTCTGGCAAGATTGTCATCGAAGGCGATGCCAGCCAATATCTGGGCGCAACCGGCCATGGCGGGCTGATCGTGGTCAAGGGCAACGCGTCCTCGCGCTGCGGCATTTCCATGAAGGGCGTCAACATCGTCGTGCAGGGCAATATCGGCCACATGTCTGCCTTTATGGGCCAATCGGGCAACCTAGTGGTTTGTGGGGATGCAGGCGACGCGCTCGGCGACAGCTGTTACGAGGCGCGGTTCTTTGTGCGCGGCACGGTCAAAAGCCTCGGCGCGGATTGCGAGAAGAAAGAGATGCGGCCGGAGCATCTGACCTTGTTACAGAGCCTGCTGGATGAGGCCGGGATTGATGCGGACCCAGCCGAGTTCACCCGCTACGGATCGGCGCGCAACCTTTATAACTTCGACGTCGACAACGCCGGCGCGTATTAAGGACACCCTTTTAGATGAATAAACATGATCCCAAGGGTATCCCCCACACAACGCCGCGCCAGTCCGCGACGTTTACGCAAGATATCAACAGTGACATCCGCCGGGCTGCCGCGACGGGCATCTACGACATTCGCGGAGGCGGTGCCAAACGCAAGGTGCCGTCCTTTGACGACCTTCTGTTCATGGGCGCGTCGATCTCGCGTTATCCGCTCGAAGGATACCGTGAGAAATGTGAAACATCCGTGACCATCGGCGGATTGCATGCCGAGAATCCGATTGAGCTGGATATTCCGATCACCATTGCTGGCATGTCCTTTGGCGCACTGTCCGGCCCGGCCAAAGAAGCCTTGGGGCGCGGCGCGTCCGCCGCCGGGACGTCCACAACAACCGGCGATGGCGGCATGACCCCCGAAGAGCGGGGCCATTCCGACAAGCTGGTCTATCAGTACCTGCCCTCGCGCTATGGCATGAACCCCAATGACCTGCGCAAGGCAGATGCCATCGAGATCGTGGTGGGCCAAGGCGCGAAACCCGGTGGCGGCGGCATGTTGCTGGGTCAAAAGATCAGCGACCGCGTGGCTGAAATGCGCAACCTGCCCAAGGGGATCGACCAGCGTTCAGCCTGTCGGCATCCAGATTGGACCGGGCCGGACGATCTTGAGATCAAGATACTGGAACTGCGCGAGATTACGGGTTGGAAAGTGCCAATCTACGTCAAGGTCGCGGGCGCACGGCCCTATTACGACACGACGCTCGCGATCAAGGCCGGTGCGGATGCGGTTGTTCTGGACGGGATGCAGGGCGGCACGGCCGCGACACAGGATGTGTTCATCGAGCATGTGGGCCAGCCGACCCTCGCCATCGTGCGCCCTGCGGTTCAGGCGCTGCAAGACCTCGGCATGCACCGCAAGGTGCAGCTGATCCTGTCGGGTGGCATCCGGTCGGGTGCGGATGTGGCCAAGGCGATGGCGCTTGGCGCTGACGCGGTGGCCATCGGGACCGCCGCGCTGATTGCGCTTGGCGACAACGACCCGAAATGGGAAGCCGAATACAACGCGCTTGGCACGACGGCTGGAGCCTATGATGATTGGCACGAAGGTCAGGACCCTGCCGGGATCACCACACAAGACCCCGACCTGATGGCGCGCTTTGACCCTGTTGAGGGCGGACGGCGCTTGCGTAATTATCTCAAGGTGATGACTCTTGAGGCGCAAACCATCGCGCGGGCCTGCGGCAAGAACCATCTCCATAACCTTGAGCCAGAAGACCTCGTGGCCCTGACAATGGAGGCCGCGGCCATGGCCCAAGTGCCGCTGGCGGGCACAAACTGGTATCCCGGCAAACCGGGCACAACCTACTGACCATAATCGAGGGCGCGGCTGCTGGCAGACCGCGCCCCTTTTCTTAGACGACAGGGAAAACAACGATGGCAACAGACCTCGCAAAATTCGCCGAAGAGAACGGCGTCAAGTATTTCATGATCTCCTTCACGGACCTGTTCGGCGGGCAACGCGCCAAGCTGGTTCCGGCGCGCGCAATCGCTGACATGCAGGAAGACGGTGCCGGGTTTGCCGGGTTCGCCACTTGGCTGGATCTGACGCCCGCGCACCCCGACATGCTGGCCGTGCCGGACCCCGAGGCGGTGATCATACTGCCCTGGAACAAGGAAATTGCCTGGGTTCCCGGCAATTGCGTGATGGAGGGCGAAGACGTCGCACAGGCCCCACGAAACGTATTGCGCCGCCTAATTGACGAGGCTGCCGCCGAAGGCATGCACGTCAAAACCGGCATCGAGGCAGAGTTCTTTTTGCTGACCCCGTCGGGCGACCAGATCTCGGACGAATATGATACCGCCGCCAAACCCTGCTATGACCAGCAGGCATTTATGCGGCGTCTCGATGTGATCCGCGAGATCTCGGATCACATGCTGGAGTTGGGTTGGAACCCCTACCAGAACGACCACGAGGACGCGAACGGCCAGTGGGAAATGAACTGGGACTTTGACGACGCGCTGCGGACCGCAGACAAGCATTCGTTTTTCAAGTTCATGGCGAAATGCGTCGCAGAAAAGCATGGCTACCGCGCGACCTTCATGCCTAAACCCGTCGAGGGTCTCACCGGCAATGGCTGTCACGCGCATATCTCGGTCTGGGACGCGCCCGGAGCGGATGCCAAGACCAATGTGTTCGCCGGTGAAGGCGAAGGGCAAACTGGCGAGCTGGGCCTGTCCGAACGTGGCAAGCACTTCCTCGGTGGGATCATGAAACACGCCAGCGCGCTGGCTGCGATCACCAATCCGACAGTGAACAGCTACAAGCGGATCAACGCGCCGCGCACGACGTCGGGGGCAACATGGGCGCCCAACACGGTCACGTGGACCGGCAACAACCGCACCCACATGGTGCGCGTACCCGGCCCTGGCCGGTTCGAACTGCGCCTGCCGGATGGCGCTGCAAATCCGTATCTGTTGCAGGCCGTAATTATCGCAGCGGGCCTGTCCGGCATCCGCTCCAAGGCCGATCCCGGCAAACGTCACGACATCGACATGTACGCCGAAGGCCACACCGTCAAAGGTGCGCCCAAGCTGCCGTTGAACATGCTCGACGCCTTGCGCGCATACGATGAGGACAAGGGTCTCAAGGCGGCGATGGGCCAAGAGTTCTCGGCCGCCTATCTCAAGATGAAACTTGAGGAATGGAACGACTACGCGTCCCATTTCTCCGCTTGGGAAAAAGCCAACACGCTGGATATCTGATCACAGGTCTGCGCGGTTATTGTAATCGCGCAGGCTACCAGGCTGTATCACGCCAGCCAGCCGACACGACGCGCGATGACCGCATACCAAATGAGGGCTGCCGCAACCAATATGGACAAAACCAAAGACGGTTGGACCCCCACGATCATCGCGGTAAACGCGGACGTCAACACAACCCCTGCCCCCGACAAAATCAGCACCGGCACGGCCACACGCTTGCGCATCAGCAGCAAAATGCACCCAACGGCGCCCCCAAAGACTCCAATAGCAAAGCCTGCCGTGGCCCATGCAGGGCGTCCATTGATGATGACCTGATACACCTCAGGCATTTGCGCAACCGTTTCGGGATTACTCTGCGTGATGAAATTCAGACATCCCATCAGGTTCCACACCAGACCCGCAGCGGCGATAAACCAGAAGCTAAAGTGCGGTTTTGAAGTTGCCATGTTCAGGATCCTTTCGGGCACCTTCAAGTGCCACTTTGAAGCGCATATTGCACATTCTTGGATTTCCTCAAAAGAAAATTTGTTGACTTACAGGGAGGCTTTCTATGCAATCCTCCCTACCAAATTACTCCACAGGAAGGCTGCACAATGTCCAAAAGAGTTGCTGTTTTAGGGGCTGGACCATCGGGTCTGGCGCAATTGCGCGCGTTCCAGTCAGCACAAGCCAATGGTGCGGATATCCCCGAAGTTGTGTGCTTTGAAAAGCAGGCCAACTGGGGTGGACTGTGGAACTACACGTGGCGCACCGGGCTTGATCAGTATGGCGAACCGGTTCATGGATCGATGTATCGGTATCTGTGGTCAAACGGGCCCAAGGAGGGCCTTGAATTTGCCGACTACAGTTTTGAAGAACATTTCGGCAAACAGATCGCATCCTATCCACCGCGTGCGGTGCTGTTCGACTACATTCAGGGCCGCGTGAAAAAGGCGGGTGTGCGCAACTGGATCCGGTTTGAAACGGCAGTGCGGTGGGTCGAAAAGACGGATGCCGGGTTTGATGTGACCGTGTGTGATCTGCCTAATGACCGGACCTATACCGAACATTTTGACCATGTGATCGTCGCCACCGGGCACTTCAGCACGCCCAATGTGCCCCAATTCGATGGGTTCGACACCTTCAAAGGCCGCGTGCTGCACGCACATGATTTCCGCGACGCGATGGAGTTTGTAGACAAGGATGTCCTGATTGTCGGCACTTCGTATTCCGCCGAGGATATCGGATCGCAACTGTGGAAATATGGCGCCAAAAGCATCACTGTCAGTCACCGTACCGCCGCCATGGGCTATGACTGGCCCGACAACTGGGCCGAGGTGCCGCTGCTGACAAAGGTGGACGGCAACACCGCCCACTTCAAGGATGGCACCACCAAGGACATCGACGCGGTGATCCTGTGCACGGGCTACAAACACCACTTCCCGTTCCTGCCCGACGGACTGCGCCTGAAGACGCCCAATGTGCTCGCCTCGGATGACTTGTACAAAGGGACGACCTATGTGCACGAGCCTGACTTGTTTTACCTCGGGATGCAGGACCAGTGGTTCACCTTCAACATGTTCGACGCGCAGGCCTGGTGGGTGCGCGACGTCATCATGGACAGGATCGCCCTGCCCGATCACGCCGCGATGATGGCGGATGTCGAGGCCCGCAAGGCCGCCGAGGGCGCGCTGGAGGACGATTATGCCTGCATCTGGTATCAGGGCGATTACATCAAGGAACTGGTGGCAGAGACCGACTATCCCAGCTTTGATGTCGAAGGGGCCTGTCAGGCGTTCAAGGAGTGGAAAGGCCATAAGAAGAAGGGCATCATGACGTTCCGCAACAACTCCTACACCTCTGTGATCACCGGCACGATGGCGCCTGTGCATCATACGCCGTGGAAGGACGCGCTTGACGACAGCCTAGAAGTCTATTTGCAAAATTAGGTTTGGGTCACCGGGGCAAAGTGATCCGCAAAAACACATAGGTCTGCGACAGTGCGGCCTTGTCCTTGAGCGACACAGCAATCTCCTGGCCTCCAAGCTCAAACGTCTGGAGGTCATAGAAATCTGGGTGATTGACGTTCAGATCTGCCGTAATGGCGGCATCATCCCCCATGCATTGCCCAACTGATTTCACGAGATGTTCAAAAGCCTGACTGGCCTCGGGCACGCGGTAGTCAAAGGCCCAGCTGCAATGCACCTGCGCCCCACCCGATAGCATCAACGCGCGTTTGCATGTGACCGTCTCCTGCGTACTCGGCAACGTCATCTGCACCGCATCGGATTGGGCGGACACTGCGCCGATGTCGTCGCACAGCTCTGCCAGTGCTGTGGTGGCAAGCCCCAATGACAGGATCGCGCTCGCGGCAGTCAGTCTTTTCATAACGGTTCACGCCTCTCATCTTCCCAATCGGGGACTTCGTTTATCAGGACGGACGCCACCCGCGCAAAGACCGCATTCAGCTTGTCTGCATGCGCACCCGTATGTCCCTCATCCGCCAAGTCGCGGCGCATACGCGCCAGCCAATTCTCCGCGTCAGCGGCCCGGATCGGCACATGCGCATGGATCTGTTTCACATCCATATGCCCGTGCTTTTCCTTATAGTACGCCCGCCCACCCATAAACCCGCTCAGGAAATCAAATTGCTCGGCACGAGCATGCGCAACACCATGCCCGCGTGCATGAAGGCGGCGCAGGTTCGGCACCTCGGGCAGCGTTTCGATCAGATCATAGAAGGTTTCGACGAGATCGCGCAGAGTATCCTCGGTGCCGAAATCGTCGAGCGCGCTCATTGTGCGACCAGTTGTTCACCCTCAACGACCTCGAAAGGGGTCGGCGGAGTTGTCTTGCTGACCCAGAACCAGTCCCCGGCATATTCCATCACGAACCACCCTTCCCAGTCCGTGTCGCCAGGCCATAGGCTTTGGTATTCTTCGCCTTCAACACGCCATTGTCCACGCGCGGATCGTGTGCCCGGTTGCGCAAATATGGTTGTGCCATCCGTGTCGAAGTATTGGCGGTAGGGCACGCCATCCCACACCCCAATGGCCGTGTTGCCGCTGAGCAAAATGTCGATCTCATTGCCGCGCAACTTGACCGATTGCGCGTCCACCGCCCCTGCACAGACCGCCAATGCCAGCGCGAAACGGATCATGAGCGCGGGCGCTCTTTCTTCGGATCATAGGCGGCCAGTGTCTCGGCCACCTTGGCGGGCAGGCGCATTTGATGGCCGTCCAGTTTGCCAATCTCGACCTCGGTGCCGACATCCGCATGCGCGACATCAATACGTGCCAACGCGATGTTTTTCTTGAGCAAAGGCGAGCGCATCGAAGACGTGACCTCACCGATCTGAGCGCGCCCAATGTGAATACAATCACCGTGCGACACATCCACGTTGCTGTCGATTTCAAGTCCAACCAGCTTGCGCATCGGGTGTTCCTTGCGCCGGATCAGCGCGTCGCGCCCCACAAAATCATCCGTCTTGGACTTAAGCGGACAGGTGAACCCGATCCCGGCCTCAAACGGATCCGTCTGGTCGGAAAAATCATACCCCGCAAAGATCAAGCCCGCCTCGATGCGCACCATGTCCAGCGCCTCCAACCCCATCGGGGTCAGCCCGTGATCCTTGCCTGCCTCCCAAATCGCATCGAAGATCTCGGCGCAATCCTTGGGATGGCAAAACACCTCGTAGCCCAATTCACCCGTGTAGCCGGTACGACTGAGGACAAAGGGCGTGCCCGCCTCATTGTGCAGACGCGCAGGCGTAAAGCGGAACCAGTCGAGCTGATCAAATTCGGGATTATGTGGCGCAGTCCAGACGATCTTGCGCAGCAAATCCCGGCTTTCGGGGCCCTGGACGGCCACGTTGTGCATTTGATCCGTTGAGGCGCGCACCAGCACGTTCAGCCCGTTCTTTTCCGCCAGTTCGCGCAACCACTCGCCACCATAGTCCGACCCGCCTATCCAGCGAAAGTTATCGCGCCCCAGCCGGAACACCGTGCCATCGTCAATCATGCCACCGTGTTCGTAACACATCGCCGTATAGACAACGCCGCCGATGGGCAGCGTCTTCATGTTGCGGGTAAAGGCGTATTGGCACAGCGCCTCGGCATCCGGGCCGGTGATCTCGAATTTGCGCAAGGGCGACAGATCAAGGATCACCGCCTTTTCACGACACGCTTGATATTCGGCAATGGGTCCAGCGGCTGCAAAGCAATTGGCCAGCCAATACCCGTTATATTCGATGAAGTTGCGCGTGTGTTTGGCAAAGCTTTCGTGAAAGCCGGTTTGCTTGGTCATCTTGGCCTCTGAGTCTGGTGTCGCGCGTATCGCAACCGCCCTTTGAAAGGTTTCCTTTCCGCTATAGGTGCGGACATGAATGTCGGTCGGGTTCCAGCCGTTGGCTGCTGTGGTGTCATCCGGGCACGCACTTGAGACGCACACGATATCAGTCAGCGCGCGCAACAGCACATAGTCCCCCGGGCGGCTCCAGGGTTCGTCCGCATACATGACCCCGTGGTCATCCAGAAACGTGTTGAAGAAGAAATTGATCGCCATCCAACCGGGGCGCGCAGTGACGTTGAATTCTGCGAGCGCGGTGTTGAAATTCTCGGAACAATTGGCGTGGCCGGGATAGCCGATATCGTCATAGTATTTGGCCGAACAGGCCAGCGCAAAGGCGTCGTGACGCCCGCATGTATCCTGCACCACTTCGACCAACGGCACCATTTCCTGATCGTAGTATTTGGCGTGCAATCCCGGCATGGGATAGGCGTGCCCCATCAGGGTGCGGGTCGTTGTGACATCCAATGCGTGCTCGATGCCCTTGTCCAGCTTGCGCGCAGAAAAGCATTCAAAATCAGTGCATTGCCGCCCGTCCACATCAAGGATCTGGATATAGTCGCCCGCTTTGACAAAATACGCCTCGGCCGTCTGGCTGTGGACGCGCACATCCGACAATGGGTCAGCCAAAGGGTCCGGCAAAGCAAAGCGCGCACGGGTTTTCAGCGTGGCGCGTTTGATCATCACGGTCAGCGGCGTCGCGGTGTCCTGCGCCTCGAAATCCATCGCGGCGGCGGGGGCGGCAATCACCACTGTCCCGTTACGCGTTGCCGTAAAACCGGCCTCGGTTTTGGCCGGCGTTGTAGCCTCAAACAGATGCACCGCCTGTGCCGTGTTCAGATCGATCCCGCGTGCATCCAGCCCCATGCGCAAGCCGCGCAACGATCGGTCGTTCGACGTCACCAAGCCCTGAAGCCCTGTCGCCAGACCCTGCGCCGACGCACCGATGATCGACGCATCCAATGCGCCCTTGTCATCGGCCACAATGATCTCGCAGCGCTGCCCACCTTCGTCATTGCTGATCGTGATCTGATCGCCCGTCTCAACCGGGATCAAAACCGCGCCCTGCCCCTGCACAACATATCGCTCGGTCCCCGGGGGCAACGAAAAGACCTGAGGCTTGATGATTGAGCTGGCTTTGGGAGGACCGGGGCGTACATTAGGATATTCGTCGAGCACTGTGATCTTCCCTCAGGTGTGTTGCATGCACGGAATAAATGTTTAACCATAAGAATACAGACCTGCGCCAGTTCAGCAAACAAATTCGGATAGAATGAGCAACCATCAAATCAATTTCATCGGGTGGATCCTGTTTGTGATCTCGGCAATCGGGTTTTGCATCGCTTCGATTGGCAACTTTTGGGGGATGTTCGGGTCTGTGTTCTTCCTGATTGCGTGCCTCGTGTTCATGATCCCGTTCTTTCGGTCCGATAAGTGAGCGCGCTTGCTCTTGGCCTGGTAGCTGCGTTTTGTTGGGGCTTTCACGACATTTGCGTCCGGTTTCTAAGCCAGAAAACGGCGATCAGTGCGTGCATATTCACGGTCATCCTGACCGGTTTGCTGTTTCACTCCGGTGTGATGCTCGCGACAGACACGTTTGAAGCGATGCCCCCACGGGCTGTCTATCTTTCACTTGGTGCTGGTGTGTTTTTTGTGATCGCGACATTCGGGCTTTATTATGCGTTTCAACGCGGCCCGGTGCGGGTGGTTGCGCCGCTGATTGCAAGCTATCCGATTTTGTCGGTCGGTTGGGCGGCCCTGCAAGGCGCGCAGGTGTCGGGCCTGCAATGGTTGGCCGTTTTCGCAATTGTAGCTGGGGTGTCTATTGTTGCAGCCCTGTCTGACACCAGCGATGCCGAAGCACCGCCTTTGGGGCCGACAATCGCATTCGCACTGATCGGAGCCGTCGGCTTTGCGGGCACATTCGCCCTGGGGCAAGACGCCGCCGCGCTTAGCCATGACATGCCCAGCACATTGGTCACCCGTTTGATGGCCTTTGCGCTGGTTTTGGCCATTATTCTTGCCTTCAGACAACCAATCTGGCCCGGCAGACAGGCCCTGCCCTGGCTCGTGGCGATGGGGATTGCGGACGGTATTGCTCTGATGTGTGTGCTGTCTGCGGGTGCGCTGCAGGATGCCAAATATGCGGCGGTGGCTTCGTCCCTTTTTGGCATGCTGACCATCGTTCTGGCGTGGATGTTCCTCAAGGAGCGCATGACCGTTTCACAATGGGCGGGCTGTGCGGTTGCCTTTGCGGGCGTCGGGTATCTGGCGCTGTAGCGTCAGTCCATCCAGCCCGCATCGCGTTGGCGCGCATGGGCGCAAATGGCGTTGCGCATCAGAATAGCAACGGTTACAGGGCCGACACCGCCCGGCACGGGCGTGATCCAACCGGCCAACTCCTTGACGCCGTCTGTGTCCACATCGCCCACCAGTTTGGTCGTGCCATCGCTCGCCCGGATCTGATTGATGCCGATATCGATCACAACCGCGCCGGGTTTGATCATGTCCGGGCCGATCAAATGCGCCTTACCCACCGCCACGATCACCACATCCGCGCGGCGTGAATGCATCGCGACCGACCGGGTCATGTGGTGACATACCGTCACTGTTGCCCCTTCGGCCATCAGCATCATCGCTGCCGGTTTGCCGACGATTTCGGAATGGCCCACCATGACCACCTCAAGCCCTTTGATGTCGAGCCCGGTTTCACGGATCAACTCAACCGCCGCCGCCGCGGTACATGGGGCCATTGCGACGTCATTGTAGACAATGTTCCCGATCGAGGCCGGGTTCATCCCCTCAACGTCCTTGAGCGGGTGGATCGCGGATTGCAAAGACCGGATGTTCAGATGCTCAGGAACCGGGCGTTGCAGGATCACGCCCAGAACTTCGGGATCGTCATTCATCTGCTGAATAAGGGATTTGCAGTCTTCCTGCGAGATATCCCCGCTCCAGAGCTGTTGATCAAAGGGCAGCCCCGCCTGTTGCGCCGCGCGCGCCTGATTGCGCACATAAACGGCCACTTCGGGGACGTCGCCAATGGATACTGACACCAGCTTGCCCACTCGTCCAGCCGCCTGCACATAGGCGTGCACTTCGGCCAAGATACGCTCTTTGACCGGGGCACCCTTCAGATAGCGCGGGTCCGTCAGGTGATCTTTCATGCGGTTAGCCCCTCAGGTTCTGGTAGGTTGTTTGCGCGTGAGCAGGCTGTGGCTGTGTTGGCCAGCAGGCAGGCGATGGTCATGGGGCCGAC
>CANMVD010000007.1 GCA_947501275.1 uncultured Tateyamaria sp. | reverse complement strand
AATCAATCCAACAAGATGAGCCAAACTCTTGCTTAGTTCAGGCCGCCATTGGTCCCAAAACCCCTGACGACGGACACGGAAGATAAAGGAAACGGCGATTGAAATCCGCAATCACGTCGTCCCAATCACCTCGGCTAGCATCGGCTTCAGCTATGATGCTTTCGAGCTCGGCCTGACCACTCCGATATTTGGAAATGAGTTCGGCATATGGGACTTGAGCCTGCAAAAGATACTGCATCCATAACTTTCTTTTAAAGGCATCGCGATCTTCCAGCTCTGGAATAAGGTGTTTGTTTTCAGTGATGTAATCACGAAATGCTTGGAGTTCCTTGTTCTTGATTTTAGCGTTAAACGCATCAAACCTTTTCTTTATGCCATCATCTTCGAATACTCGCTGCTTTTCAGCTTCTATTATGTCGCGAAGTTCTTCGTTTGAAGAAAACTCTGTTTTTTCAAGGCTGGTTTCGTCCGCTAGACTTATAGTGTGCCCTGCGTCAAAGAAGTTGTTCGAGGCAAGCTGTTGCTGTACGTCAGTGGCATTGTGATACTGAAAATTCCGTCGCAAAATCGGTGATGTCTCGGTTATTTCATCATACTTTTGCGCGAAATCCGCAACTGCTTCGCCAACGGTTTCATCCGCCAGCAGCTGCAGTACTTTCGGGTCGAAGAGGATCTTGTAGTTAGCGTCTGCAAGGCTGCTGAGACTGGTCTCGCTCAATTCACCTTCTAAGCCGAGAAGGGCGTCATAGTAGTTCTCCCCAAAAATTTCTTTGATGATCGGATCGAGGTTTTCGCGCGACTTCTCGCCGAACCCAGATGAGCGTTTTAGGCTCCTATCGACTTCTTTTTTGGCCTCGCCGATAGAACGGTGGACGTCTTCATATCGTTGCTTCAAGTCAGAATTGGCAAGTAACGTCGAGACTTCGCTGGAAGCATACTTCTCATCGTAAGACTGAACCACAAATATCTCTTCTTTAACAATGGGTTCATCGTTAAGTGATACTTCGAAAATGCTATCGCGATCCGGGAATGCTAGGTCGCTTGGAGACTTCCCTTGGGACAGGTCGGTCATTGTTCTGGCGAAAGAGGTCTTCATTACGCCGTTCGGCGCATAAATTGCGAAGCCTTTATGGTTGAACTCGAGTTCTGCTTCCAGTTTGCCTATTCCATAGCAATTCTGAAGGTTCAGTTTTAGAACGTCTGTCATGTCTTCCTCATTGGCGGCTTCAGCCACCCATCATAATTTGTTGCTTAAATTCACAGGGTCTAAATCAGTTTCAACGCATCCAAGATGGTCTGTCGCATTCCACCCGCATCTTTGTTCTCAATGGTTGCCATAACAAACACAGCCTTGCCGTCAGACGCCTTCGCCCATTCCTGGCCGATCTGGTCCTTTTCCCGCGAATCTCGGCTCTCTTCCGGGGTTCGGTCCTGACCTTTGTACTCAACCACGAGCAACCGGCCATCATTCATCTCAGCAACGAAATCTGGATAGAATTTGTCGGTGGAAGTCGGGAGCGAGAACGAATTCCGGTGACGGCTAACATTGCGGGTCCAATGTTTTAGGCCGGGCAACCCATCGATCACTAGGGCGCACTGCTCCTCTTCACCACCCTCCTTGCCGTCGAAAGCAGGTACTTCATCGCGGCCCATGAAATGGTTGCGGAAGGCAAACTTTGTTCCTCGATACTTGGGCACTTCGGCATACATTTCATCGAAGAATTTGAAGCCGTCATCGAACGATACCTCCAAACGCGCCTCTGGGGCGAAAAGGTTCATCTGATAGACCTTGTTCCGCTCCGCCTGACGGAAACCTTTGAGCTTCTCGTCCAGCTTGCGTGCAAGGATGAATTTGCAACGCATGAGCTGGGCCAAGGGTAATTTGCGGTCACGGTTGAGATAGGTGACGACATCGCCTAGCCAAGCCAACATTTCGGGCTGGCCAATTCGCTGGTCTCGTACTTTCCCATCCAGCCATCGCACGAGGCTCGCAGGTGTCCAGTCTTCGACATCAACGTCCATCGTCAACTGGTCGGAACTGTCACCTGATGCAATCAATAAGCGGTTGCCATCAAGGTCGATTTCAAAAGTGTTGGTGGTCTCAACGATGTCAAATTCAGACGGCTCCAGCCGGGCGGGATGATCGGACAGCGACCAATCATGATACTCCATAAGTAGATCGGTATCACCAAACACGAGATCTCCCTGCACATGGACCATGAGGCGCGGGATGACGAAAGTCTCACCCTTGTGCGATGGCGCGATCTCATCGGCGTTCTTGGATTTGAACTCCTCGATCTTCTCACGCAAGACACCATGCAGGTTGGCCGGGGTGCGCTCGTACAGTACTTTCTCGACGCTTGGTTTAGGAACACCGATCAGGTCAATGACTGTCTTGCCGTCTTCACTGGCTGAAACCTTGATGGTGCCAGGCGCAATTGTTGAGATGGCATGGCGCACCTCGGGTGTTGCGTCCACTTCGACCGATAATGTAGGGCGGCGGCGGGCTTGGTGTCCGAAAAGACCATCCAAAAGCTCCGGCTGTTCAGCTTCGATATTGGCCTCGGCTTCGCTTTCCTCAAAGCCCATATCCACCAACTTGTCGCGCAAATTGTTTGCGGCTTCGGCAAAGCGTTTGGATACCAAGCGAGCATAGGACTTGTTCAGGGCAGGGGCTTTGCGTCGGGTTGCATAGGGCATCCGCAACACTCGGCCCAAAAGCTGCTCGGCGTCGGTCGAGCTCCGAATGTTGGCGACGGAACAGAACACGTAAGCGAAGGAACAATCCCAGCCCTCTTTCAGCGCCTCAATGGTGATCACATACTCGATCTTGCAGTCGGGCTTAAACAGATCGATCCCATCCAATTCCCGCTGGGAACCCGTTGCAACGGCGATTTTGTCCTCGTCAATATTTTCGTTCTCGATCAAGTGCTTCTTGAGAACTTCTACAGTAACTTCTTCGTTTTTCTTCTGCGCCTGAAACAGAACGATTGGCCGAATGTAGCCCTCACGGTCCTTGTCGGCCCATTCTTGCAACTCAGCGCGCTTCAGGATCGCGGAATTAACCGCTCCCTGCCACGTCTCTGCCTCGTCAAGAACGACGGGCATCTTGATCATTTCTTCATCCTTCAGCTCCTGTGCCGAGACCGAATGGAGGATGTTGTTGAATCCTTTGGGCGTGGCGGTGAACTCGATCAACGCGGCGGGGTTGATACGTTCATAGACAAGCTGGCTCAGGTCCGATCCGGCTTTGTGCGCTTCGTCCATTATGACCAGCGGGCGGTGAAGGTGCATCAGGTTGGCGAAGCTGAACTTGATGTCGCCCTTCCACGGTCCGTCATCGTTGCGCTCCAATCCCGGCGCGTTTGGCGAGACAGAACTGAAATGCGGCTCAAGCATCTCGTGGTGACGGTAGACGTGGTACTTGTCGGTTTTGCTCTGCCGCAGCGCTTGAATGGTCCCGACGACGACACACAGGTTCGACCGCATATCGTGCGGTGTGAGCTGGGTGAAATCACCGATATCGAACACGCGCACACGGCCTTCGAACGCCTCGTCAAGCACTTGGCGATAAGGGTGCTTGGGGTTCTTCAGCGCTTCGGCAGTTTGTAGGCGGATCGTATTCGTCGGCACCAGCCACAGAACAACAGGGAAATCCTTTTCGATCCATGCATCCTTGGCAATCGTGATGGAGTGCGACGCCAAGATTGTCTTGCCGCCACCCGTTGGTAAGCGCAAGCAAACGTAAGGCACGTCATCCAGCCCCTTAACGGGCTTGTAGCCTGCTGCATACCCGCGCAGACGGTCGCGCAGCTCTGGTTCGGCGGTCAGCGTCTCATAAGCCACTTTGGGGCCGGTGACGCGGGCCTTTTCAAAAAACGCGCGCAGGGTGGCGAGGGACGCCTTCTGATAATCCTTCAGCTTCATTTGCGTGCCTTCACATCATAAGGGGTTTGTTTGAATTCTATCCGTTCGGCCTTCAGTGTCGCCTCTGACAGCGCGGTGCGCTCGCCATAAACGGTGAGTGGGCCGATGAAATCGCCCTGCGCCGCGCGGATCACAGCAAGTGTCTTGCGGGTCAGTACGTTGCCGCCGCTGACCGATTTGTCGCCGAGAATGCCGTTGTAGAGCAGCGCATAGCCGTGACCGTCGTCACTGCCAATAAAGGGTGTCAGCCTATCGGGTTCGGACCATGGCATGCCGGTTTCGGCAAACCAGATGTGCGCGGCCAGCACGGGGAAGCGGATATCGGGCTGGATAGAGCCATTTTCGTCGAACACGGGCGGGCCAAGCCGGTAGAATCGGAAGCCGCCGCCGCCTTGCCATTTGACGGCCTTAGAGATGCCGCCGATCTCCCCATCGATAACCTTTTGTAGACGCGGCGCACAGTGCGTTACAGCGTGGTCGCCTCGCTCGATTCCAATCCATTTCCGGTTCATTTTGTGTGCCACAGCGGCAGTCGTTCCTGATCCAAGAAAGCTATCCAGCACAAGGTCCCCTGGTTCGGAAAAGAGCTCAAACACACGCTTGACGAGCGCTTCAGGCTTCTTGCTCTTTGGGAATTTGACTTGTCCTTCGTTGTGCAGGTTGTTCGACCGAAGGTCGTCCCAAAGATTGGTCAACGGCTCTCCAGCAATGAGCTGACCGTCGATTTCTTTGAGTTTTCCACGATAAAATAGCCATCGCTTGCCGTTCTGAAGGTAGATATCGGGGTGATTTTCCCGCTCTTGTAGGAAAAGGCGATCTGGTTCCTGCAATGACAAGCCGATCATGTCGCGGGTTTCCTGACCGACGGCATTGTAGTCAGGAGAAACGGGCTGTACAACGCGGTGCGAGTTCTCAATGACAAACTCGTTTAGCGCATTCTCATACTCATCCCCGAGTGTCTTTTTATGCTCAGTTACTTTCATCTCGTTACTGGCCGCAAAGGCTCTGGTTAGTGGGACCAGCTTCCAGCCTTTATACGGCTCGTCATAGTTCTCGATGAACGATGAATATCGTTTGTCGCGTTCCCTTCCTTTAAAGACGCGATAAGGGGCCCATGCCTCAGATTTGTCCTTAGCGTACATAAGAACGTAGTTTGTGACGGTAACCAGGCCTGGGTTGATTGATTTATGTCCAACTGCAGCTCCTTGAACGAAAGTCGCTAAGTTCACCCTGTTCGCGCGCCCAAAAATCTCGTCCATTATCACAATAAAATAGGCGAGCTCTTCGTCATCAAGATGGACAGCCACTGTCCCACCCGGCGCTAAGAGTTCATGAACAAGCTGCATTCGGGGAACCATCATCCCGAGCCAGATTGAGTGCTCCAGGTTGTCGTCATAGTGTTCGAATGCTTGGCCGGTGTTGAATGGCGGGTCTATATAGACGCACTTCACCTGGCCCGCGTAGTAGGGCAGCAGGGCCTTCAATGCCTCCAGGTTATCGCCCTGGATCAGCATATTGCCTGCGTCCCGGTCGCCATAACCCAGTTTCGGCACTTCCTCTAAAAGGCGGTAAGGTACCTTCTCGGCGGCTCTTACATCGTCATCTCTGGTCAACCAGCGTAGGGTGGGCATCTGCTCTTGTCTTTCTTATTGGGCGCAAAATGCGTCGGTCTCAAATCTCGTTAACGCGCAACCGGCTTAGGCGATGCATTTCACGCAGGACGTAAAACATCATGGGGTACCAAAGCAGGAAGGCCGTGATGCCAGCCAGCCGCCAAGTGTCTGAAAAGGTTGCAACGGTCAGCGCGATGATCGCCATTCCACATGAGGCAAGGCCGAGTTGGAACGGCCCGCGCAGCGCGCCTTTCCAACGCTCCTGCACCTTCCGTGCTTGAACGCTTAAAGGTTTCTCGCACCACGCCGACTGACGTTCCTCGATCGACAGGAGCGGATCCATGAGCTGGTCGATTTCTTCGTCGGAGAGCCCCGGTGGGATTTGGAGCGGGCTTTTCATTGTGCCACCTCCAGCCAATTGTCGATTTCAGCAACGGCGACCTCTGGCACATCTTCGCTTTGCTTCGCAGCCATGACGCGCTCAACGCAAATCCGGCAGGCTATCAGCCATCTTTTATCAAAATCGATGGCAAGGCCCCGTTCCTCAGCGCGATTGTCAACTGCTTGAAGTATGTGCTTCATCTCATCGAGAAGGGATGTTGTGCGGTTCGTAAGGCCCTCGTCACCCTCATGGAGCCATGCTGGGTGAGTGCCGTACTTCTCAAGGATCGCGGAAAACACATCAGATGGGATGGCTCGGTGCCCTCGGATGTACTTGAAATATGAGTTGCGGCTTATACCCAAAGTTTCTGCAAACGCTTCTTGTGAAAGACCGCTTTTGTTTCTGACCACTTCGATGCGTTCGCCGATGCTGTTCATACTTTTTGTTTACCTAGTTTACACATTGTATCTTATAGGATACAAATAACTCAGATGTTTAGATTCGTGTTGATTGTACTCGGATACATCTCGTGAGCCAACAGTTGCAGGGAGTGCCCAAATGGAGACAGCGCGCAACCAAGAGTACGAAAGCCCAGCCGAGGTTGCTCTTCGCTTAGGTTGGCCGTTAGCCCGTGTGCGTCGGTTGATCCGAAGCAAAGAGGTTAAACACATCAAAGTCGGTGGGCTTTATCTGTTACCGGTTGGCGCGATGGAAGAATACCTCACCGCGAACACGGTCGAACCGCTGCGGGACACGCCGGAAAAGCGCTGAGGGTATAGTATGGCACGGTATGTTCCACTCGCGGCTAAGGAAAGTACGGCAGCTCAACTACTCGACATGTCCGTTCCTGAATTCAGAGCAGGCGTTGAATCTGGTCATTTGCCAGATGCCAGGATTATCGCTGGAGAGAAGCGGTGGGACACCAAGCTCCTGGAGTTGATTGTATCTGGTGAGCTCGTTGACGGACACGAGGAGATTTCTTGGTGAGCCGAAAGAAGTACCTTTGGCAACACCCAAGTGGCCGTTGGTATGTTCGCAAAGGCGGGCAGTACTACCGAATTCACGCGGATGCAGGCACACAAGCGTTCGACGACGAGTATTGGGAAATACTGCGCGGCAAACGCCATGTGTCGAAGCGGTCTTGGTCCGTACTGATCGAAGAATTTCGAAAGACGGACAAATGGGCAGGTTATGAGCAGCGTTACCGAGAGGACTTGGAGAAGTCCTTCATTTACCTGGATAAAAAAATTGGCCAGCGAGACGTTGCAAGGCTCACGGCAGCCGACATCTATAATGCGATGGACAAGAATGCCCACCGAGTCAATTTCGCAAACTACATTCCTGTAGCGGTAACGTTGCTGGCGAAATTAGCGAGGCGAAAAGGTTGGCTTCACGAAAACCCAGCCGCAGGAATCGAACGCTTGCGAGTTCCTGACGACAGGAAAAAACCACACATTCCGTGGACAGATGTGGCCGTCGAGACTTGGCGAAACAACGCAAGTGAATTGCCAATGCTCATTTTTGAGCTCGGGGTGGGTACTGTCCAACGACCAGGAGACTTAAACGGTTTCACTTGGTTACACTATAAAGACAAGAACCTCGATTTGACCCAGAATAAAACGGGAGTGGAACTTCAACTTCCCTGTACACCAAATCTTATTGCTCAACTTGATGCTTTGAAAGCTGCACTTGGCGAAAAAGCTAAGCCAGATCGTCCAATATTGGCCAACGAAGACGGTTCACCCATGAGTTATCACAAGATCGCTCGCGTTATGCGCGCTGAGCGCAAGCGCCTCGGCGTTTTGGCGCATGATTTACATGCCATGCGCTATCGCGGTGTTATGGAGCTGGCTTGGGCAGGTTGTGATGATGACGAGATCATGAGTTACAGCGGTCACAAAACTAAGAAAATGGTGATCAAATATGCGGGTTTTGCACGTCAGATTATGCGCGCCAAAACCGCTGCAGAGAAAAGAATGCTATGGGAGCAGCTATTGAACGAAACGAGCACAAAGCAAGAAACTGATACTAGAGGTGATACCCCATGACAGCAGAAATTCATAACTCATTGATTTTATTGGAGGCGAGTACCGGAATCGAACCGGTGTATACGGATTTGCAATCCGCTGCGTCACCACTCCGCCAACTCGCCTGCTATGGTGCGGGGTTGGCGATAGCTTATCCTTTGACCACGCGCAAGGGGCGGGCTGTGTTGAGATGGTGTTAGAGCCTTTTGCCACGTTGCTCAGTTTCTAATTCTATGGCACATGGGTACACAAGGATTCTGAACGAACGAGTTTAGTTGCAATGACAGACTTCACCGCCCGCCGCACGATAATGGTCGACACGCAAGTCAGGCCGTCGGATGTAACCAAATTTCCGATTATTGACGCGATGTTGAGCATCAAGCGCGAGGACTTTGTGCCCTCAACGTTGCGTGAAGCTGCCTATATGGGTGAAAACCTTGATCTGGGCGGGCGTCGCGTGATGCTGGAACCACGCACGTTGGCCAAAATGTTGGATGCCTTGGATGTGGCCCCTGATGAGTTGGTGCTCGATATCGGCTCGGGCTACGGGTATTCATCGGCGGTGATTGCCCGCATGGCCCAGGCGGTTGTAGCTTTGGAAGAAGACGAAGCGCTGGCCGCCGACGCACAGACAGCCCTGATGGATGCCGGCGCCGATAATGTGATCACGCATGTTGGGCCTCTCGGAGAGGGCGCAGCAGAGCACGGACCCTATGACGTGATCGTTTTGCAAGGTGGCGTCAGCCACATCCCGGAAGCGATCTTGACGCAACTGAAAGACGGCGGGCGCATTGCGGCGCTGTTTGTCGACGGCGCCTTGGGTGAAGTGCGCATCGGATATATGCTGGACAATCGCATGTCTTGGCGCAGGGCGTTCAACGCGGGTGCTCCGGTCATGAACGGATTTGAAAGACACGACAAGTTTCAGCTGTAGGCGCCAAATCGCTGTGCAGGAAACGACATGGATGTAGGGCAGGGCTGATGACAGGACGAACAGTGACGACAATTGCACGCAAGCTAATGGCAAGCGTATCTTTGGTTGCAAGCCTCGCGGCTGCCAGTGCCCACGCGTCGTCACTGGGCGATGCCCTTGTCGGAGCTTATAATCACAGCGGGTTGCTGGATCAGAACCGCGCTTTGCTGCGTGCCGCTGACGAAGATGTGGTCACGGCCGCGTCCCTCCTCAAACCCATCATCAACTGGAGCGGTGACGTCACCCGCCAATTTGGTGATTCTCGCTCCGGAGCGAGCGGAGGGCGCTTGGTCGATATCGGGCAAACGTCTGTCTCACTGGGCATTGCCGCGTCGCTTCAGATCTATGACGGAGGGGCAGACCGGTCTCGCGTCGAGGCCAGCAAAGAGACTGTTCTTGCTACGCGGGCGCAATTGCTGAACATAGAGCAACTGGTTCTGCTTCAGGCGGCCGGCGCCTATTTCAATGTGATCCGCCAGCAGGAATTTGTCGCCTTGAGCCGCAACAACCTGCGTCTTTTGAACGAAGAATTGCGCGCGGCACAGGATCGATTTGAAGTGGGTGAAGTGACTCGCACTGATGTTTCCCTTGCCGAAGCTGCAGTCGCTCAAGCGCGTAGCAACCTTGCGTCGTCTCAGCGTGATCTGATCCAAGCGCAGGCGGAATACACCAATGTCGTTGGCAGCCCGCCCGGCCGTCTGACGGGCTTGCCGCGTTTGCCAAAAACTGAAACCAATGTTGCAACGGCGCAGGCGGTTGCTGTGCGTACCCACCCTGAGTTGGTGCAGGCCCAACGGCAGGTTGCCGCGTCTGAACTGATTGCGGTCGCCGCTGGTCAGGACATGCTACCAACAATTTCCCTGAACGGTTCGCTCGGCGTCACCGAAGAGTTTGGCAGCACAGATTCCTCTTCTATCGGGTCCGTCAGCATCGAGGCGACAGGCCCGATCTATCGTGGCGGACAATTGTATTCGCAGGAACGTGGCGCGCTTGCCAATCGTGACGCGGCCCGTGGCAACTTGCATAATGTACGTCATGGCGTGGCGCAGGATGTTGTGAACGCTATTTCCGATCTGCAGGCTGCAAGGGCAAGCCTTGCTGCGTCTGAACGCCAGATCCGTGCCGCACGCGTGGCTTTTCAGGGCGTGCGGGAAGAAGCGACGCTTGGCGCGCGCACCACCCTTGATGTGCTGGATGCGGAGCAAAATCTGTTGGATGCGGAAACCAATCGGATCTCTGCGCAGGCGGATCAATACATCGCAGCCTACGCTGTTTTAGAATCTATGGGCCTGTTGACGGCTGAACGGTTGCGCCTTCCTGTGCAGATATATGACCCGGAAGCCTATTATAATCTGGTGAAAGACGGACCCATCAAGCTTTCCAAGCAAGGCAAGCAATTGGATCGCATCATTCGGTCTCTTACACCAAACGATTAAGGTTTTCAGCACCCTGTTGTGCGACTCTCATCCGGCATGGTACACATGCGGCTGAGGCTAGAGTGGTAAGATTGACATGTCAGATCCCATGACCAACACCGAGGTGGAGGACGTTTTGTCGTCTATCCGCAGACTTGTATCCGACGACAAACGCGCGGATCAAAAGGCGGAAGAACAACCCGCGAATGACCGTTTGGTGCTGACACCGTCGTTGCGCGTCACGGATGAAACACCGGACTCAGGCGATGACTGGTCAGACGAAGAGGGTGCGCTTGATGGCGAATCTTCTGACCACATGGACGAGACAGAAGAAGATCATGCCGCAGAGCCCGAAGATGCGGGCGTTGACGCGGCGTGGGCCGCACATGAATCCGAGCCCGTTCTGGAAGAGGAACACGGCGAAACAGCGCCCTATGCCGCATCCTTTGAGGACGGTGATGACGACAGCGATGTCGTGCTGACGGCTCTTACCGAGCCTGAGGTGCAAGGCGCGCCAGCGGATGCCGACGACCACGCCGATGCACAGAGCATGGACGCGGATGACGCGCCTGCGGCTTCGGATCAGCCGCAAGATGGTGCAGACGAAACCGTCATTCGCCGTGATGCAGCGCCATATAGCGCGTATGGCGCTCAGACCCTCAGCGCCAAGATTGCGGCACTTGAAACATTGATCGCGGGACGTAGCGATCAGTGGGAACCTGATGATGCCGGTACGGATGCTTATGCTGGCACGGATGCCCCCACGATGGATTGGGTGGATGCCGAAGATGACGTTGACGCGTTTGAAGACGTCGACGATGAACAGATGTCCGACCATGTCTCCGACAGTGTCGAGGCGCCCGAAGTAAATGAGGCGATCAGAGTGGAAGACGCCGAAGAGGTGATCGCGCCGGAATCGCTGGATGCTTATGTGGCACCAGATGATGACATCGAAGCCGAACTTCTGGCGACAAATACGGCAGAGAATGTCGAACCGTTTATGGCAGCCGCACAAACGTCCGAAGAGGCTGGCGAGACGCCCAAACCCGAACAGTCAGCGCAGCTTTTTCCTGGCGAAGAGGATGTGTTGGACGAAGATACGTTGCGTGATCTGGTGGCAGATATTGTGCGCCAAGAACTTCAGGGTGCTCTGGGCGAGCGGATCACGCGCAATGTGCGCAAACTTGTGCGCCGCGAAATCCACCGCGCCATCGCGGCACAAGAGCTGGAATAAGGATTTGGCAGGGTTGCGATTGCGCGCTTTGCTGCGGTCGCTGTGAACACGCCTGCGCATCTGTTGATCGGCGCTGCTGCATTTGGCAGGCCTGCGCAATCCAAAGTCATTCTAGCTGCTTTTGCAGGCGCTTTGCTTCCTGATCTGTCGCTGTACCTGATGGCGGGTACAGCTTTGTTTGTGCTCGGAATTTCGCCACAACGCGTATTTAACGAGCTTTATTTCTCAGATAGTTGGCAGACTGTCTTTGCAATCGATAACTCGTTCATTGTCTGGGGGCTCTTGTTAGGGCTGGCGGTATGGCGACGTTCTCAGTGGGCGATTGCGTTAACGGGTGCTGCAATCTTGCACCTGTGTTTGGATATGCCACTGCATCACGATGATGGACGCCCGCATTTCTGGCCCATCAGCTGGTGGGTTTTTGAAAGCCCGCTCAGCTATTGGGATAGGGATCATGGTGCAGGGTGGGTTGCCCCGATTGAGGCCGCGCTGTGTGTGATGGCTGTTGTGGTTCTGTGGATGCGCAAATTTGCGCTATGGGTTTGGCTGATCGCACTGCCGCTGTTGGTGATGGAACTGTGGGTTGTGCGACAGTGGCTTTTCTTTTTCACTGACAGCTGAAGCCTGCCGGAACCAATCCTGCACAACAAAAAAACGCGCCCTTCTGGGCGCGTCTTTTTCTGGCAGTCTATGTGTGATGCACTCAGGCAGCTTCGGCCTGTTGCGCGGCATTGCGCCGTTCGGATTCTTCGCGGCTGAGGGCGACAGATGTGCGTACACCTTTGCCAACGAATTCCATCAATCCTTGAACAACACGTTCATTGGGGTCAATGCCCGCGCAGCTCAACACTTCGCGCCCATCGCGGGAGCGCGCCCAGCGGGCGATTTGTTCAGGACCGTTGCCATACTTCTTGTCATCCGCAATGGCGTCGTCCAAAGCAGCCAACACAACGGCTGCAAACAGTTTACGTGCACGATTGCCTTGTTCGTTGTTAAAGGCAGTGCCGTCAACGAAGTCTTTCATTCGTCGTCCTTCCTTTTATTCTTGCTCTTGTGTTTTCGGCGTGGCGTTCCTTATGGCGCATATGCTCCGATTCGGATACCCTGAATTTGCATGGCACCTTTGCGTTCAGTGCATAGCTTGCCGCAGGTGCAGCACAGGATGTCGTTGTCTTGCAGGGCGCCCATCCCCGAGATATAGGGGGCGTCAACTTTTCATCAACCTTTTGCCATGGTTTTGTCACATGCCTAAAATTAACGGAAACGAGATCCGCCCCGGAAACGTGCTCGAGCACAATGACGGGCTGTGGGCGGCTGTAAAAGTCGATCATGTCAAACCGGGCAAGGGCGGTGCCTTTGCTCAGGTGGAATTGCGCAATTTGCGCAATGGCTCCAAGCTGAATGAACGCTTTCGCAGCGCCGACAAGGTCGAGCGAGTGCGTCTGGAACAAAAGGACCAGCAGTTCCTTTATGAGAATGACGGAATGCTCGTCTTTATGGACGCCGATACGTACGAACAGATCGAATTGCCTGCCGAGATCCTCGGCGAACGGCGCCCGTTCTTGCAGGACGGTATGACAATTGTGGTCGAGTTCTACGAAGCCGAGGCATTGAACGCGACCGTGCCCCAAAAGGTCGTCTGCAAAATTGTCGAGACTGAGCCGGTTGTGAAAGGCCAAACGGCTGCCAATTCGTTCAAGCCCGCCATTCTGGACAACGGCGTCAAGGTGATGGTGCCGCCATTTGTCGGTCAGGATGAGGACATCGTCGTGAACACCGAGACGATGGAATACTCTGAACGTGCCTAAAGGCGACTGGGCCGCATTGGTTCTCAGCGGCTGATCCGGCAGCAACATTGCACATGGCCGGATCGGAAGTCTGCGGCGAACTGCGTCATCCTTCGCTTTCGCTCCACAGAACGGTTGCGTCACCCGCTGCCATCGGTCCTTTGGCGCGGTCAAAACGAAGATATGCAATGGCCTTTTCGCCCGACTGGCTCAGCAACGTGCCAGCAACTTTCCCGTCAGCGGTGATGTCAGTACCAGTCTCAGCGGATCCATCAAGGCTGACCTGCGCGAGCCCTTTGCGCAATGTCGTCTTGTGTTTCATCCGCGCCGTGACTTCCTGTCCGACATAACATCCCTTGCGGAAATCAACGCCGTTCAGTGCCTCAAACCGGGCCTCTAGAATAAAGGTGTCCGGGGTCAGTTCGACACCGGTTTCAGGCACAAGATTCGCCACGCGGAGGGCTGTCCAGTCGGTGGTGTCATCGGTTTGGGGCTCGTCGCGGTAGGCGCGCCACCCCAGTGCTGAGTTGCGCGGATCGGCAAACCCGTCCTGTGGCACATCGCCGACGCCGCGATGCATGTGCAACTCGGCGTCCGCGATTACGACGTCTGCGCGCAGCTTGTACATGGCCAGCCGTTGCCTAAGCATGGCGGCCTGATCTGCATGGGCGTCCAGCAGCACGTCTTGCCCATCCGCGCACAGAAAGAAGTCGGCCATGTACTTGCCCTGCGGCGTCAGCAGGGCTGCGTAGACAAGGCCGTTGTCGATCTTGTCGACATCATTGGTGACAAGCCCTTGCAGAAATGCCCGCGTATCAGAACCTGTAAGACGAAAGATGTGGCGATGAGACATGTGGCATTTCCTTTTGCGCGCTCCTTTGTCATATAGCAGCGCCCCGCCCGAACAAAAGAGGATCGGCCATGGCCGCGCCACTGTCTGTTGTAATCCCCACGCTCAATGCAGCGTCCGACCTGCCAGGATGCCTGACTGCCTTGATGGAAGGGGTCGAAGCGGGGCTGATCGCCGAAGTGATGGTCTCTGATGGTGGCTCGGATGATGAAACGTGCGAAATTGCCGATGCGTGGGGGGCCAACATCGTGCGCGGGGCAGCATCGCGTGGTGGGCAGCTGCGCCGGGGGTGTGCGGATGCAAAGGGGAATTGGCTCTTGGTGCTGCACGCCGACACGCAACTTGCGCCGGGTTGGGTTGGCGCTGTTGCTGCGCATATCCAGCGCGATGATGCTGCGTATTTTCAGTTGAAATTTGATCGAGGCGGTCGGGTCGTGGCGGCTTGGGCCAACCTGCGCGCGCGTCTCTTTGGGTTGCCTTACGGCGACCAAGGTCTGTTGGTGCCACGCTCCCTTTATGATCGTGTGGGAGGATATCGCGATATCGCTTTGATGGAAGATGTCGCCATGGCACGCGCTCTCAGGGGCCATCTTGTGCCCCTTCAATGGGAGGCCGTGACCAGCGCGGGCAAGTATCGTGCTCAAGGGTGGATACGGCGCGGCGCGCGGAATTTGGGGCTGTTGCTGCGCTACTTTGCCGGTGCTGATCCGCAGACACTGGCCGCGCGCTACCGCCGTTAAATCAAGCTATCCGAACAGGCGGTTGCGCAGACGCGACATCAGGCTCGGCCCGGCCTCACTGGAAAAGCTGACGTCCCGGCCAAGCGAGCGGGTGACTGTCGTGTCGATCAGGGTTTTACCATCCTGAAACTGGAGGCGATACAAATCCGCATAGATGCCGCCGCGCTCCAACAACTCTTCGTGCGTACCGGTATCTTTGACCTCGCCACGGTCCATCACGATGATCTTGTCCGCCTCTCGGATTGTGGACAGCCTGTGCGCGATCACCAGTGTTGTGCGCCCTTCGGACAAACGATCCAGCGCAGTTTGCACCACCTTTTCGGATTGAGCATCAAGGGCCGACGTCGCCTCGTCGAGCAGCAGGATGGGGGTGTTGCGCAGCAGGGCTCGCGCAATCACGACGCGCTGGCGCTGCCCGCCAGAAAGCGCCGAGCCGCGTGGCCCCACCTTGGTGTCCAGTCCGTCAGGCAGATTGCTGACAAAGTCGGACACGTGGGCGGCGTCCAATACGTCCTGAAGCGTCTGATCACTGACATCCGTGCGCCCAAGCAGGATGTTTTCGCGCAACGTTTCGTCAAACAGCAGAGCCTCCTGGGTGACGACCGAATAAAGCTCGCGCAGATCTTCGATGCCCATCTCGGTGGTGGTGACGCCTCCAACGCGCACGGCGCCTTCCTGCGGGTCCACCAGTCGCGTCAACAGATTGAAAATCGTGGATTTTCCGGCCCCGGAGGCACCAACCAGCGCCGTTGTCTCGCCGGGCGCGGCGCGCAAGGACAGCGCATGCAACACCTGGGTTTCCCCATATCTCAGCGTCACATTGTCGAGCACGATATCCGGCGTGCCCGTGGGGGCCGCAACTGGATTGTCCGGCGATGTCAGCATCAACGGCGCGTCCAGCAGTTCCTTGACCCGCTCGATCGCCGCTGCCGCGGCCTGCCACAGGCCAGAGATCGCACCCAATCGACGCATGGGGTCAAAGGCAAATCCCATGGCCGTGAAGAAGGTCATGAATTCGCCAATCGTCTTGTCGCCTGCAATAATCTCGCGCCCGCCATACAGGATCACGGCCATGAACCCGATGCCGGAAACGATGTCGATCATCGCCGGGATTGCGGCGCCACCAAAGGCGGCCCGTGTCTCGGTCGAGATAAAGCGCTTGGTCAGGCTGCGGTATTGCTGGGATTGGTAATCCTCGAGCGCATTGAGCTTGATCTGCACGATGCCGTGGAACACTTCATCAAGCCGGGTCGACAGGTAGGCGCCGATGTCGCGGGCAGAGCGTGCATACTTGCGCACGTAGTTTTGGGCGGCTGCAGCCGGCAGCACCAAAAGCGGAATCCCGACAAGCGCCAGCAAGGCCCAGACCCAGTCCACACTGATGGCGACGCCCAACAGGACAAACAAACCGATCAGATCGCGCCCCGCACCGGTGATAACGGCCCGCCAGACCTGCCCAACCGCGTCAACGTCCGACTGCACCCGCTGAATAAGAAACCCGGGCGGGTGATCCTGATGAAAGGTCCCGTCCTGCAACATCATGCGGTCGAGCAAGTCAAAACGCATTGCCGCTGCGGTCTTGAGGGCAACCCGTGTCAGCAGCACTTTCTGAACCACGGACGAAAAGGCGCGCACAAGGAAGATACCAACCAACACAATGCCAACCCAGATCAGCATGGATGTGTTGCCGCCCACAAACACGTCGTCGAACATGGGCTGCATCATCCAGCTCAAAGCGCCCAGCATGGACCCTTCCAGCACCATGAAGGCCAGCGCGATCAGCATCACCCCGGTGTGCCGTTTCAGGTAGCCATGCCAAAGCCAGCGCAGCAATGGGCCGGAGGCGGCGGGGGGCGTGTCAGGAGAGTTGGGTGTGCTCACGTTGCGGCAAGGGGCAGGGACTGCCATGCTCCGTTTGGAAACTCGGAGGCAAGGTGTACCCCGCCCATCGTGTTGGGGCAAGTCTGCGCTGTTATCTCGCGTTGCGCTTCTGCATGACGACTTGGCTGCGGACAGATTGACGCCGCATCGCAGCGCGCTAGGGTGCAGCAACCAACGCAGACATGCCTCTATCTACTGGAGCCTCACCACATGACGACCCGTCCAATTGCGCGCCATGGGCGTGACTATCTCGCCATTCCCGGGCCTTCGGTCATGCCCGATGCAGTATTGCAGGCGATGCATCGCGGCGCGCCAAACATTTACGCGGGTGAACTGATTGACATTGCCGCGAGCCTTGTGCCCGATCTCAAGGCGGTGGCCCGCACCGCCGGGCATGTTGCAATGTATATTGGCAATGGGCACGCCGCGTGGGAAGCGGCGCTGGCCAACACGATTGCGCCGGGTGACACCGTTCTGGTGCCCGCCACAGGGCGCTTTGGGCACGGCTGGGCCGACATGGCTGAGGGCCTCGGCGCTGAAACCCGAATTATCGACTTTGGTAAACGCACACCAATTGATGCGGCTCGGGTTGCCGACGCGTTGCGTGCCGACACCGGCCACAAGATCAAGGCGGTTCTTGCCGTGCATGTGGATACGTCTTCATCCGTGCGCAACGACATTGCGGGCCTGCGGGCGGCACTTGATGACACCAACCATCCCGCCCTCTTGATGGCCGATTGCATCGCCTCCCTGGGGTGCGACCGCTTTGAGATGGACGCCTGGGGCGTCGATGTGATGGTGACAGGGTGTCAAAAGGGGCTAATGGTGCCACCCGGCATGGCTTTTGTGTTCTTCAACGACAAGGCTGCCGGTGTCCGAGCCAAGATGGATCGTGTCAGTCGGTATTGGGACTGGGTGCCGCGCGCCAATCCCGAAGAGTTTTTCATGTACTGGAACGGGACCGCACCGACGCACCATCTCTATGGGCTGCGCACAGCGCTCGACATGATCCACGCTGAAGGCATCGAGAACGTCTGGCACCGCCATGACCTGCTTGCCCGGGCGATTTGGACCGCGTGCGCGCATTGGAGCGTCCCTGGAGGTCTGGAATTGAACGTGGCGGATGCTGCGCACCGCAGCACAGCCGTGACGGCCCTGCGTTTACCTGCGCCATATGGGTCCGCCTTACGCGACTGGGTCGAGACGCATTTGGGTCTGACCCTTGGTATTGGACTGGGCATGGCCCCTCCGGGTGACCCGGCATGGCATGGGTTTTTTCGCCTTGGGCACATGGGGCATGTCAACGGTCACATGGTCCTCGGTTTATTGGGAGGAATCGAGGCGGGACTGACTGCGCTTGATATCCCCCATGGCACAGGTGCGCTGGACGCAGCGGCAAGCGTGATCGGACGGGTGTAAGGGTTTTGCGGAGGCGGCTATTGTGCGCTACGCACAGTAGCCGCCAGTCGTATTCCTCATAGTCTGTGTTCTGGCATGCCGCGCGTGCTGCAGCTCCGTCCTTTATCGATCCAATTCGATGAAGCTCAAAAGCGTCACTTTCTCCGTGTCCGAAATACAGTGTCTTGCTTTTGTTGTTGAACGAACCGTTCAGATTGCCCGGGCTATCTGCGGCATTTTCCCAACCGCGACGCTAGATCTGTTTGCCTCTTCGGATTGACGCTGCGGCCCGGGCATCCGCCCAGACACGCACGCGGTCCATCAAATGGTTCAACCCCAACGCCAGTAACATCGCCGCCACCAATCCCCAAAATGCCCAGATCGCGACAAGGATCCACGTGACATTGACGCCAAACATCACAATGCAGGCGGAGGTATAATTCGGCGCGCGTTGCGGTTGTTCGTCATTTCGCATGTCTGCCACGCTACAAGTGCAATATTACCGAGCGGTAAAAGTATATCGCGGCAATTTCGTCTGTCAGCCCCTTTTGACAGTAACGTGTGCGGCATCCAGCGCCTTGGGCAGAGCAGCGGCGACGGCGTCCATGTCGCCGGCCATCCCACAGCTGATGCGGATGCAGCGGTTTTGCGGAGCCGCAAAAGGCATGCGCACAAAGATACCTTGTGCGATCATGGCATCCAGCACGGCCTTGGCATATGCGCCGTCCCGACCGCAATCTATGGCAACAAAATTTGCCGCCGAAGGTAAGGACGTCAGGCCGTTTTGCCGCGCGATCTCCGCAAGCCTGTCCCGTGCGGCGCTTATTTCGCCCGCAACTTTTGTCATATGCGCCTGGTCATCTAGAGCGGCCAACGCGGCTGCTTGCGCACCCCGGTTCACGCCAAAATGGTTGCGCACCTTGTTGAAGGCCGTGATCAGATCAGGCGCACCGATTGCATAGCCAATCCGCGCACCCGCCAATCCGTATACCTTGGAGAATGTACGCATCCTGATGACGCGCGGATCATCCAGCGTCAGAGGCAGAGCAGTCCTGTCCGGTGCACACTCGATATAGGCCTCGTCCAGTATCAGGACAGCGCCGTGTGGCAATTCCTCAAGCGCGGCGCTCAGCGTCCCGGCACTGTGCCATGTTCCCATCGGATTGTCGGGATTCGCTAGGTAGACAAGTTTTGCATCCACTGCGCGCGCTTGGGCGAAAAGGGCGCTTGGGTCCTCGTGATCCTCCCGATAGGGGACTTTGTGCAGCGTGCCGCCAAATCCGGCCACGTGGTAGTTGAATGTGGGATAAGCCCCGTCAGAGGTGACCACAGTGTCCCCCGGCGCCACGAACAGGCGCACCAGATACCCCAGCAGCCCATCAATACCCTCTCCAACCACGATCCGGTCTGGCGCAATGCCATGATGCGCCGCCAAGGCGTGGCGAAGATCGTGGTTTTCGGGGTCACCATATTTCCAGTGATCTGCCGCGGTGAGCGCCTCAAGTGCCATTGGAGAAGCCCCGAAAACGGATTCATTGGCCCCAAGACGGGCCCGAAATGCCGCGTCGCGGGCGCGTTCTTGTGTTTCAGGGCCAACAAAAGGCACGGTTGAGGGCAGGGCGGCGGCAAGCGGTGTCAGGCGAAAATTTGTCATGCCTCTAGGCGTATCGTGGCACCGCGGGCGGGGCAAGATTTGGGTTTTGTCCCATCCGTGCCTATATTGAGAATCGTTCGCAAGTAGGAGAGTGCGCAATGACTGATGTATCGCGGCGTGGGTTTTTGGTGACGATGGCTGCCGCCGGGGCCGTGCGCATGGCCCCCTTGGCAGCGGTGGCGACGTCTCGTGGTCGCCCCATTCTGACCCTTGTCTATGACAAAGGTTTGGGCATGATGCGCGCGGTTGAACGGATGGTTCCCTGAATTGCCCTCACGTTCTTGTGGAATTGCGGCGCGGTTCGGGGTCTGATTGACGCACATATAAGGAGCGCCGTCCATGTCCGACCCCCGTGTTCTCGTAAGCTATGAAAATCACATTGCCCATGTGCGCCTGAACCGCGCAGACAAAATGAACGCAGTGGATCAGGCGATGATTGATGCGATCATCGCAGCCGGCAATGAGGTGTCTGCGTCTGACGCGCGGGTGTGCGTCATTTCCGCAGCGGGCAAGGGCTTCTGTGCGGGCATCGATATCGGTGGCCTTGGGGCCATGATTGGCAAAGACCCGGTCGAATTGCTGATGCCGCGCAGCCATGGCCAAGGCACGACGAACCAATGGCAGGAAGTTGCGATGGTGTGGACGCGATGCCCGATGCCGGTGATCGCGGCAGTGCATGGTGTTTGCTATGGCGCTGGCCTGCAACTGGCCTTGGGGGCTGATATCCGTATTGCAGCCCCTGACGCGCGATTTGCCGTAATGGAACTGAAATGGGGCATTGTGCCTGATATGGGGGGAATGGTGTTGTTGCCGCGCCTTGTGCGCAGTGACGTGCTGCGCCGCCTGACGTATACCGCCGCCCCCGTGGATGCAGGTCGCGCAGAAACCTGGGGGCTGGTCACCGAATTGGCCGAGGATCCGCTGGCGGCTGCGATGGAGATGGCGGGTGAGCTGGCTTTGAAGTCTCCGGCAGCATTGCGCGCGGCCAAGTCGTTGATTTCTTATGCAGATACGCATGGTCCAAGTGATGTTTTGCTGGAAGAAAGCCGGGCACAGGCCGCATTGATGGGCACGCCAGAGCAGATGGAAGTGGTCGCAGCGACCTTCGCCAAACGTGCACCTGTGTTCAAATGATCGCAGCACGCCATCGCAATCGCCCGTCTGGGACCGTTTGCGACATTTCGCGTCACTTCACCCGAATACGCCTTTGATTGCAGGCGAGAATGGGCGATCAAGGCCGTTCCGAAAACGCTCTAGCTGAGGAACTTCTGACGCGCTTCACGGGCAATATTGTAGCGCAATTCCAGATCCGCGATGCGCGCGGACTGTGCACGCTTTTCACACTCGTTTTTCAAAGCCGCGTACTGCGCCCTTGCCTCCAGCAACTGTTGCTTCAAGGGAAACTCTTCGGGGACAACGCCCGCCTCGGCCATGATACCCAATCCTGCGGCTTGGGCGGCATCTTGGTCCGATGCGCGTTTTGGCAATGGCTTGCCTTCGCCGTTCAGGCCGGACAGCCCTCCGGACGCACGTGTCTTGGCAATCTGGCGTTCCACCAGAGATCTGAGCGCGCGTAGCATAACGCCATCTTATCACGGTCCGGCAGAACCGACCACATTGCATCGCAAGTGGCCCGGCCCAAAAAACCTGACGTATGTGACCCCGGGCCAGCCTGTTGGTGTTGCGTTGCTTGAGTTAGCCGAGTTCCTGAAGACGGGTCAGGGCCTCGTTGAGCTTGCTTTCTTCCTCTTCGCGCAAGGCAAGGTTGGCTTTGGTCTCTTCGACCACCTCGGCCGGGGCGCTTTCGGCGAATTTCGGGTTCTTGAGGCGTCCGCGCAGGCCACCCAACTCCTTGCCGAGTTTCTGCAACGTCTTTTCGAGCCGCGCGATCTCTTCCGCAACATCGATGACATCTGCGAGGGGCAGGCCAAACGTGCCGCCCGATATGGCAAGCGCGACGGTGCCCTTGGGGAAATCATCAACTTCCGTCAGCGACTCCAGACGCGCAAAGCGTTTGATCAACGCCTCATTGCGCGTGTAGGCGGCTTTGGCCGTGTCTTCGAACCCCTTCACCACCAGCGGCACATAGGCCCCTGCGTTCACGTGCATCTGCGCGCGGGCCGAGCGGATGGATTCGATCAACCTGATCACCCAGTTCAGTTCTGCGTCGGCCTCTGCGTCCACCATATCGGTGCCATAGGTCGGCCAATCCGCATGGATCAGCTGTTTGGGGCGCGCTTTTTGCCCCCAGAGTTCTTCGGTGATGAAGGGCATGATGGGATGCAGCAGGATCAGGCACTGGTCCAGCGCCCAAGCATATGTGGCCTTGGTTTCCGCGATGTCTTCCGGGGTGCCTTCGTCGAAGATGGGTTTTGTGAATTCCAGATACCAGTCGCAGAACGTGTTCCATGTGAACGCATAAAGCGCGCTGGCCGCGTCGTTAAAGCGGTAGTCGGCAAGGGCCTGATCCACCGTCTCGCGGGTCTTGGCCAACTCGCCCTTGATCCAGCGGTTGAGCGGATGGGTCGTGTCCGGAATTGCGTCTGTGTGGGGAATGTCAAAGGTGCCGCGCATCTCGCCGTAGCTAGCGGCGTTCCAGAGTTTGGTGCCGAAATTGCGGTAGCCTGCGATGCGCTGCGTGTCGAGTTTGAGCGTGCCGCCAAGCGAGGCCATGGCCGCAGAGGCAAAGCGCAGCGCGTCGGCACCGTATTCGTCGATCAGATCCAGCGGGTCGACGACGTTGCCGGTGGATTTGCTCATCTTCTTGCCCTTGGCGTCGCGCACAAGGCCGTGGAGATAGACGGTGTCGAAGGGTTTTTCGTCCACCACGGCCAGTTGCATCATCATCATGCGCGCCACCCAGAAGAATAGGATGTCCTGACCTGTGATGAGGTCGGAGGTGGGGAAGTACTTTTTGAGTGCGTCTGTGTCGTCTGGCCAACCGAGGGTGCCGATGGGCCATAGGCCGGAGGAGAACCAAGTGTCAAGGACGTCGGGGTCGCGGGTCAGTTGCGCATAAGGTTTCGATGCGTAGAAGGTTTCCTTGTTTTCATCAAATAGCGGGAACGATTGGCTAGTACCATAGCGGTAAGCAGGTTGGTGGTCAGAGAGTTCCTGCGTTTCGTCTAAACCATCGAAATAGAAACCGACGTCGTATGCGTCGCCATAGTAATCTTGTGCCTGGTGGCGAACAGCGGTTTCGGTAGGGCCGATGAAGTATTTGCCTCCTGAAAGGTTGTGCATCGTTCTGCCTGTATTTTCAGGACAAGCTCGGAGTTCGTCCAAGGTCGGCCCATACCAAACCGGAATCTGGTGGCCCCACCACAGCTGGCGCGAGATGCACCATGGCTCGATGTTTTCGAGCCAGTGATAATAAACCTTCTCGCCACTTTCAGGGATGATCTTGACGTCGCCGTTTCGGACAGCGTCCAGCGCCGGGCCGACGATCTTGTCGGTGTCGACGAACCATTGGTCGGTGAGCAGGGGCTCGATCACAACTTTGGAGCGGTCGCCGAAGGGCTGCATGATCGGTTTGTTTTCGACGTGAGGGATGGTGGGCAGATTGCCCACCCTACGCTCGGGATCGGCCTCGGCTTCTGCGTCGTAATCCGGGTTGGGCACCATGACCGCGTTGCCCTCGGCGGTGATGTCGGCGACCACACGTGTGCGAGCCTCTTCGCGGGTGAGGCCCCGGTACTCTTCGGGCACAAGGTTCATCGCGGCAATCATCGCCTCGTCGAATTCCTGTTCGCCATTGGCGATGGCTTGGGCCACGGCGGCCTCTTCGGCGTAGGGTTTGCCGTCGGCGCGCATTGCGGCCTTCGTGTCCATCAGGTTGTACATCGGGATGTTGCCGCGTTTGGCGACCTGATAGTCGTTGAAGTCATGCGCCCCGGTGATCTTCACCGCGCCCGAGCCGAAATCCTTGTCCGGGTATTCATCCGTGATGATCGGGATCAGGCGGCGATGCTCTTTCGGGCCAACAGGAATTTCGCAGAGTTTTCCGATGATTGGGGCGTAGCGTTCATCCGATGGATGCACGGCTACAGCTCCGTCGCCCAGCATGGTTTCGGGACGGGTCGTCGCGATCGAGATATAGTCGCGGGTCTCGCGCAGCGTCTCGTTGCCGTCTTCATCCTTTTCGACATACTCATATGTCGCCCCACCCGCGAGCGGGTATTTGAAGTGCCACATATGGCCCGGGGTCTCGATATTCTCGACCTCAAGATCGGAGATGGCGGTTTCGAAATGCGGGTCCCAGTTGACCAGTCGCTTGCCGCGATAGATCAGGCCCTTGTTGTACATCTCGACAAAGACCTTGATGACGGCATCGTGGAAATTTCCGCCTTCGCCGTCCGGCGCACCGGGGGCGCCGGACATGGTGAAGGCCTCGCGCGACCAGTCACAGGATGCACCAAGGCGCTTGAGTTGGGACACGATTGTGCCGCCGCTTTCGGCCTTCCAGTCCCAGATCTTGGCGGTGAAGGCCTCGCGCCCCAATTCGGTGCGCGAGGGTTGTTGGGTTTCGGCCAGACGCCGTTCCACCACCATCTGTGTGGCGATGCCGGCGTGGTCTGTGCCGGGCTGCCAGAGCGTGTCAAACCCACGCATCCGGTGCCAGCGCACCATGATGTCCTGCAACGTGTTGTTGAAGGCGTGCCCGATGTGCAGGACGCCTGTGACATTGGGCGGGGGGATCATGACGGAATAGGTGGCGGCGTCCGTGCGCGCGTTGGCGCCAGCGGCAAAACAGCCCGCAGCTTCCCAATCGGCGTAAATGCGTGCTTCAACTTCGGCGGCGTTGAATTTTCCCAAGCCCATGGCTGCGGTCCTTTGATGAGTTGCGCTGTGAAATAGCCCCCGCGCGAGGTGAAGGAAAGGGGGTTTTGGCACCCCACCGACTGCTTTAACTTGCCCGGTATGAGAGATTTTACGCACGGGCCACGTCCGGGATTTTGGGGGATGTTGTGGCGCACGGGCGGGGTGATGCCGCTGATTGTTGGCAGCGTCACTGTGGTCATGAGCATTGCCAGTTTTGGCGCGCTCTATGAAGGGTTGGCGTTTGAGGCGCAGGGCGTTGTGAGCCGCGCCGAGATCATGGACCGCAGCACGCGGCGTGTCCGAAGCAATGATCGCACCAAGACCGAGTATAGCGTGTTGTTCCGTTATGATGTCGAAGGACACCCACGAGAGATGCGGCGCAAGGTGTCGCGACGCCTCTACGAAGAGTCCCTGGTCGGCACGTCGCGTAGGGTACGCTATTTGCCGGAGCGTCCGGACCGGGTGGAATTCCAGATTGGATCAACGATGGAGTCCGGTCGCGCGATGCGGTGGATTGCCCTCGTTTTGGGTGTGGTGACGCTTGTGCTTTTGTGGTGGAAAGGCGGGCGGGCCGTGGACGCCGTACGGGCGCGCAAATTCGGAGCGCAAGAGCGTGTCACCGTTTTGGATGTGAGCGTCACGCGCATAAATACCGGCCGGTTGTATCGACTGAAGTGGGTGGATCAAAACGGCGTTGAGGGGACGAGCCTCGCGTCGGGCAAACGCAACAGGTACGAGGCCTATCCGCCGCAGTCGCAGGTCGATATCTTTCGCGGGGCAAAGGGACGCGCATGGTGGGTTGGGGATGTTGGACCTCGGGCGCAGGCCGGAACTGTGCCGTCCGTAGCCAAGTCCTAGTCGTTTCTGGCTCTGGACACTTGCCCTCTAACCGCTAGGTTCGCATCCAACGATGCCCCCTCCAGCCTCAGGAGCCTTCCCATGGAAAAATTCGGTAAAAGCCAATCTGTCACCCGCCGCGAAGATGTTCGGTTTTTGACCGGGGAAGGGCGCTATGTGGATGACATCGCGCCTGCAAACGCGCTGCAGTCCTATGTGTTCCGTTCTCCCGTGGCCCATGCCGTGATCTCTGATCTGGATGTGAGTGAGGCGCGCGCGGCGCCCGGTGTGCATGCTGTCTACACTCTTGCCGATCTCGAAGCCGCAGGCATGAACGTCGCCATGCAGGGCGCAACCATGCCCAACCGGGACGGCACCCAAGGGGCAGACCCCGAGCGCCCGATCTTGGCGCGCAACCGTGTGCGTTTCGTGGGAGAGCCTGTGGCCTTCATCGTGGCCGAGACTATGGCGCAAGCGCGCGATGCGGCTGAGATGATCATGTTTGACTACGATGACCTGCCCGCAAAGATGGATATCGAGGCAGGCGGCGAAACGGTTCACTCCGAAGCGCCCGATAATGTTGCATATGACTGGGAAATGGGTGACGAGGCTGCCTGCGCCGCTGTTTTTGAAAAGGCCGCCAAGGTTGTCAGCCTCGATGTCGGGGACAACCGGGTTATCGTCAATTCGATGGAACCGCGCGGGTGCTTCGCTGAGATGGAGGGCGACCGCTTTCATGTGGCGATCAACGGGCAAGGGGTCTGGGGGCCCAAGGACCAACTGGCCAAGGCACTCAATGTAGATGCGGAGATGATCCGCGTGACCAACCCTGACACCGGCGGCGGCTTTGGGATGAAGGGGATGATGTATCCCGAATATTTCGTGCTGGCCCATGCCGCACGCGATCTGGGCCGCCCCGTGCGTTGGATGTCCGAGCGGACCGAAGCCATGCTGAGCGACAATGCCGGCCGCGATCTGACGTCGTTGACGGAACTGGCCTTCGATGAAAACAACAAGATTATTGCCTACCGTGTGGTCAACAAGGCCAACATGGGCGCCTATAACTCGCAATTTGCCCAAGCCATCCAGACGCAGTTGTTTTCGCGCGTTCTGATGGGAGTTTACGATGTGCAGACAACCTATCTGCGTTCGATTGGCTATTACACAAACACGACCCAGGTTGATGCCTATCGCGGGGCAGGCCGCCCCGAGGCAATCTATATTCTTGAGCGTGCCATGGACCGGGCCGCGCGCGAACTCGGCGTTGACCCGTTGGAGTTGCGACGTATCAACTTTATCAAACCGCACCAGTTTCCCTATGCCACGACCGTGGGCGAAACCTATGATGTTGGCGATTTCGACAAGGTGCTGAGCCGGGCCGAAGAAGAAGCCGACATTGCTGGATTTGCCACGCGCAAGGCGGCAGATGCGGATCGTGGCCTGCTGCGCGGGCTGGGTTTGTGTTACTATATCGAAAGTATTCTGGGCGACCCGGCGGAGACGACCAAGGTCGAATTTGCCGAAGGTGGTCGCGTGAACATCTATGTGGGCACACAGTCCAACGGGCAGGGACACGAGACAGTCTATGCCCAGTTTTTGAGCGACCAAACCGGTATTCCGGTCGACAGGATCGACGTAATCCAAGGCGACAGCGACCGCATCAAGCAGGGTGGGGGCACAGGGGGGTCCCGTTCGGTTACGGTGCAGAACAACGCCACGCTTTACACGGTTGCAGCGCTGACCGAAGCTTTTTCGGCTTTCCTGAGTGAAGAGACGGGCGTGCCCGCTGCCGAGATTTCCTTTGACGACGAACGTTTCCGCATTGAGGGATCAAACGAGACACCCACCATGCTGGACGTTGCCGAGATGGCCCGTGACAAAGGGCGCGATGATCTCATGGTGCATGAACAACGCGTCAAACTTGAGGCGCGCAGTTTCCCCAATGGTTGTCACATCACGGAAGTTGTGATTGACCCTGACACTGGCGTGACAACGGTGGATCGCTATACGGTCGTTGATGATTTTGGCAATCTTATCAACCCGATGCTGGCCAAGGGACAGGTCCATGGTGGTGTCGTTCAGGGTATTGGGCAAGCTCTGACAGAGCAGGTGCAGTTCGATGAGGATGGCCAGCTTCTCACGGCAACGTTCATGGACTATGCCTTGCCCCGCGCTGACGACGTTCCCATGATTGGGTTTACGTCTGAACCAGTACCGTCGACGGCCAACATCATGGGGATGAAGGGGTGTGGCGAGGCAGGGACAGTCGGGGCGTTGGCAGCGGTGGCCAATGCGGTGCAGGATGCGCTGTGGGAGCGTGGCGTGCGCCAGGCTGATATGCCATTTACGCCGATGAACGTTTGGGACCTGCTGAAGGATGGTGCTATCGCGGCTGAATAAAAGCATTTCGAACTGGCTACAAAGCCGGTTCGGAAAAGGCTTGCCAGAAGCCGCGCCGCCTGTGCGCGGTTCGACCATTCATGTGATCATCATCGACGGCACCATGTCCACGATGGAAGACGGGCAGGAAAGCAATGCGGGACTTGCCGCAAAGCTGCTGCGGGAAATGGGGACCGAGGTTTCGCTATATTACGAACCGGGGTTGCAGTGGTCGAATTGGCGGCAGGCGGGTGATGTGATCTTTGGCCGTGGCATCAACCGTCAGATCCGCCGCGCCTATGGTTACCTTGCCTCGCGTTACCGGCCCGGAGACCGCATTTTCCTGTTGGGATATTCGCGCGGCGCCTACGCGGTACGTTCGCTTGCCGGCATCATAGACCGTGTGGGTCTGTTGCGTGCGGAAGCTGCAACCGAGCGCAACATTCGCGACGTTTACCGCCATTATGAATGTTCCCCGGACAGCGATGCTGCGCGCGTCTTTGCGGATACGCATTGCCACGCGGAGATTGAGATCGAGATGACGGGTGTTTGGGACACGGTTAAATCCTTGGGTCTGAACATGCCTGTCCTGTGGCGTCTGAGTGCACCGCGCCATGCATTTCACAACCACGCTTTGGGCAAATCCGTAAAGCACGGATATCACGCGCTGGCCTACAATGAGACCCGCGTCGCTTATGCGCCGGTGATGTGGGACACGCGAGAGGATTGGGACGGGCATCTGGTTCAAATGTGGTTCCGTGGCGTGCACGGCGACATAGGTGGGCATCTGTCGGGGCGCGACTGGGCCCGGCCACTGGCCAACATTCCATTGGTCTGGATGTTGGAGCAGGCGGAAGCTTGCGGTTTGCCGCTGCCATCCGGTTGGCGCGCGCGCTTTGATCAGGATCCATCGGCCCCGTCGATCGGGACATTTGTCGGCTTTGGTCGATGGTTTATCACCCGCAGGGAACGCAAGGTGGGGCTTGATCCATCAGAGCGTATTCACCCGTCTGTTGCCGAGGCACCAGAGCGCGCGCCTTGGTGGTCCATTGGAACGGCGCGGACGGGGTCGGACGCTCTGTGATCCTGTAGGGATCACAGTCGCCCCGCCCACCGTCCCATTCAGCGCATCGTCATGATAATGCAGGTTGTTGATCCGGTGGCATAGAGCTTGCCGTCATCCACGCCTCTGATTTCGCCCGTTGCAACACCGGTTGAACGGCCCGCGTGTTCGATCTTGCCGGTGCAATCGATTGTCATGCCCAGTGGGATCGCGCGGGTGACGTTGATCTTGTATTCCAGCGTTGTGTAGACCGCGCCGCGTGGCACTTTGGTCATGACAGCGCAAGCCATGGCGCTGTCCAGCAGCGTGCCATACCAGCCACCGTGCACCGTACCCATGGGATTGGTGACGTTGAATTCTGGTGTGCCGCGAAAGGTCACCTCTCCGTCCGCTACCTTGTGCAATGCGTAGCCCATCGTCGTGCCGATGGGTGGTCCTGGCACCGCGCCTGTCAGGATCCCTTGCATGAATTCAAGCCCCGACATCGACAGGATCGTGTCTTGGCTGGGCAGGTCTGCGGGCGAAAGTGCGCGGGTTTGCATGGGCGGCTCCGGTCGTTGCGTCAACGAACGGTAAGCCAACCAGACCAATCGGTCTAGTGCCTTTCACCGGATTGCTTAAATGCCGCCCTAAAGTTCAGGTGGTCCTGCGTGTTATGCAACGTTTCGGATCGCGGGTGCAGGAACAAGCCCAAGCGCCCGGCAGGTTTTGAGGGTCAGGTCCGGCCGGTTCAGTGTGTAGAAATGCAGCGCATCAACCCCTTCGCTCAGCAATGTGTCACATAAATCCGCGCAATGGGTCAGTGCAAACAATTCAGAGCGCTCATCCCGGTCAGCACGCTCGAATGCGGCAGCGGTTGCAGCGGGCACGTGTGCGCCGCAGCGTTGCGCGAAGGATTTGACCCGCGTCCAGTTTGCGACGGGTAGAATGCCGGGTGTAATTGGGGCTGCAATGCCCGCGTCCGCGCACGCATCCCGGAAACGCAGGAAGCCGTCTGCTTCAAAGAAGAACTGGGTCAGTGCCTCACTTGCGCCCGCGTCGATTTTCGCTTTGAGCCAATCAATGTTTTGCGCGGTGGAGGCCGCGTCGGGGTGGCTGTCAGGATAGGCGCCGACCCGAATGTTGAATGTGTTGAGCTTTGCCAATGCGGCCACAAGTGCGACGCTGTCTGGGAAACCGTCTGGGTGCGCTTCAAAATGGGGACCTCCAGCACCGTCCCCGCGCAGCGCGACGATATCCTTGATCCCTGCGCGCGCGTAGTTTTGCGCTGTCGCAAGCACTTGTGCGCGGCTTTGCCCCGTGCAGGTGAGGTGCGCTGCAACCTTTAAACCCGAAGTCTTGTGCAACGTCTGCGCGGCCTCTTGGGTCAATGCCTGTGTTGATCCTCCGGCACCATAGGTGACGGATACAAATCTGGGCGCAAGGGGGCTGAGCGCCTTGACCGTGTCCCAAAGGTGGAAAGAGGCATCAAGAGACTTGGGCGGAAAAGTTTCAAAAGAAAGAGCAGGCAGTGAGACGGGCATGGCGGGTGTCCTGTTTTAGGGTTGTGTCCGGTATGCCGCTCTTTGTATCATGAAGCAAATTCATAACACTCAACATAAACATGAGGTGTACGTGCATATCGAGTTCCGTCACTTGCGCACCATCAAGGCGATTCATGAAGCGGGCGGGCTCGCGCGGGCGGCAGATCAGCTGCACATCACGCAATCTGCGCTTAGCCACCAAGTGAAAGGGCTGGAAGATCAGGCAGGTGTCGAATTGTTCGTGCGGCGATCAAAACCACTCAAACTGTCGGCGGCTGGAATGCGGTTGCTGCGCCTGGCAGAGCAGATCTTGCCACAAGTCGAAGCCATTCAGGCGGAGTTTTCGGCATTGCGGGATGGATCGTCGGGCCGGTTGCATATCGCCATTGAATGTCACGCCTGTTTCGAGTGGCTGTTTCCGGTTCTGGAAGTGTTTCGGCGTAACTGGGCAGACGTTGATGTAGACATCCGCCCCGGTCTGGCTTTTGACGCTCTGCCAGCGTTGATGAAGGAGGAGGTCGACCTTGTTGTGTCTTCAGATCCTGAGGACCTTCCGGGTGTCGAGTTCGTGGAGCTCTTTGATTACAGTCCTGTTTTTGTCGCAGCCAGCGCCCATCCATTGGCCCGGAAGCCCTTTGTCGAAGCCCGCGATTTTCGCGACCAAACTTTGATCACTTACCCTGTCGAACGCGCGCGATTGGATGTGTTTTCCCAGCTGCTGATCCCGGCCAAAGTGGAGCCGGCGGCGGTGCGTCAAGCGGAATTGACGGCTGTTATTCTGTTGCTGGTTGCCTCAAACCGTGGCGTATCCGTCTTGCCGGACTGGGTTGTGCGCGAAGTGAAGTACTCCAGCGATTATGTCACCCGGCCTTTGACGGAGCACGGACTGACACGCCGTCTCTATGCTGCCGTGCGCAGCGATGATCGCGACAAGCCTTATATGCAAAGGCTGATAGAGCTTGCGCGCATAGAAGCGCGCAAGCTGCAAACGGTATAGCTTGTCCGTTAGTGGCTCGTCTTGCGCCGCCGCAGCGCTGCAAACAGACCCAAGCCACCAATGAGCAACGCACCGCCCGCAGGCAACGGTACAGGTGCGGGTGGTGGCGTTGTCGCTTCGACCACAAAAGACAGAGTGTAATCCAACCCGTCAACACATTGCGCGGAAACTCCTGGGAACACCGGAACATAGTTTTGGGCACAGGACGTGCCTGCGTCAAAAATGGATGAATACACGCCGGGTCCACGTGCTGTGAATCCGGGGGCGTCGTAATCCCTTGGTGCGACATCAAAGGTCGATCCGACCATGCCAGCCTCGATCCCGGTCAGTGAGAAAATTGTCGGGTCCGGGTCGCTTTCTTCCAGTGTCCAACTGGGGGTGACGCCGCCCGCTGGCAGGTTGAACGTGTTTTGTTGCAAGAACCCGGGTGGGGTATTGAAGATATCAGGCGCCTGAAGGCCGGGCAGATTGGTCGCCCAGTTCAAACTGGCACTGACCAGTTGAAACCCCGACAGGATTTCGATCAGAAAAACATCTGCGGGGTCTGATGGAGAAAAGATCGACCCAGAAAATGTATTGGTGCCTTCGACAAGACGGAACAGGCCGACCTGATCGACACCTCCAAGCGTGTCAAAATCGCCAGCAGGCAGGCCGTCTTGCGTGGCAATGCTGCTTTCGTCAAAGCTTCCTGAATATGGCACGACTTCCGGCACAGTCGCCGCCAATGATGCACCGGCAGTGCCGGCAAGTAAGAGCGCAAGTAAAGCAGTTTTCATCGTATCCCCCATTAATCAATGGGTGAAGCATACCTGAAAACCCCCTGAAATTAAATGGTTCTTTGGAAACGAGCTTTTTCGACACGGCTTGGTGTCTTTCGCGCGGCATTTTCATGGGGCGGTTTGTCATGTGCGTGAGTTGTGAAAAACGATCTGGAAACTCGGGTGCTGACGTGACCGTTGTGACCCAAACAGCCATTCATGCGGCATATGTGATTTGTGACGCGCCTGCGTGCAATTGCGTTCAATATTCGCTGAGATCAGAACCGTTGGAGGCGAAAACTACGCTTGGATTGAATCCGCTTTCTGCATGCTACACAACGGACGCTTGGCAAGCGCGTCATGCGGGCGTATAGCGCCCTCTTGATCCATTCCCATTCGGAGCATCGCCATGCAGGGCAGCGCAAATCTTAACGTCATGATCAAAGCCGCCCGCAAGGCTGGTCGTTCGCTTACCAAGGATTTCCGCGAGGTTGAGAACCTGCAGGTGTCCATGAAGGGGGCGGGCGATTTTGTGTCCAAGGCGGATGTCGCTGCCGAGGAGATCATTCGCGAAGAGCTGCGCACGGCGCGCCCCACCTATGGGTGGTTGGCCGAAGAGGGTGGCGAAGCGGATGGCGAAGACCCGACGCGCCGTTGGATTGTCGATCCGCTGGATGGCACCACGAACTTTTTGCACGGCTTGCCGCATTGGGCGGTTTCGATTGCGCTTGAGCACAAGGGGCAAGTCGTTGCGGGTGTGGTATATGACCCTTCAAAAGACGAAATGTTTTTTGCTGAAAAGGGGCAGGGTGCCTTTATGAACGACACGCGGCTGCGGGTGTCTGGCCGCCGGTCCATGATCGAGTGCCTGTTCTCGACTGGTTTGCCTTTTGGTGGGCGCTCCGATCTGCCCGAAACACTGCAGGAGCTGGCACGGATCATGCCTGTCTGTGCTGGCGTGCGCCGTTTTGGAGCGGCAGCGCTGGATTTGGCCTATGTCGCGGCTGGGCGCTATGACGGGTACTGGGAGCGTCGTTTGAATGCGTGGGACATTGCTGCTGGATCGCTGATTGTGCGGGAAGCGGGCGGGTTCGTTGAACCGTTGACTGTGGGTGGCGACATTCTGGAAGACGGCGAGATCATTTGTGCAAACGAAAACATGTTTGCACCGCTTGCCAAGATCATTCGCGCCTAGCGTCGTTGCGTGATCCAAAGGACTGACCGCTGACGCGGCCAGACACTACTCTGATTTGGTATCAAGCAGTTCTGGAGCGCCTATCGCTTCAGCTTGGGTATTCGGGATGGGCTGTATTGCGCTTCGGGGTGTGGTGGGTGCCCGTCGTGGTTGCGCCAGAAGGCTGTGCCGCCGCGTTTGAGCCAAAGTGGCAATGTCAGTGCCAGACCCGCAATGAATCCACCTGCATGTGCCCAATAGGCAACCCCGCCATCGTTCGGGTTTGACCCAAGCCCACCGAGGAACTGCAGGCCGAACCACAGCGCCAGCATGATCCATGCGGGGATCGGAAAGACTTTGAAAAACACGATAAAGATCAACAGAATATCGACGCGTGCCTTGGGAAACAGCAACAGGTACCCGCCCATGACACCCGCGATGGCTCCGGATGCGCCGACAGTCGGCACCATTGAGCCGGGCGCTGACCCGATATGGATCAGCCCTGCGATGATCCCTGTCCCCAGGTAGAACCCAAGAAAGGGCAGGTGGCCCATCTCATCTTCGACATTGTCCCCGAATATGTAGAGGAACAGCATATTGCCCAACAGATGCATCCAGCCGCCGTGCAGGAACATGGATGTGATCAGAGTTTCGAACCCTTCGCCCGACGTGATCCGCGCCGGGATCGCCGCGAACGTAAAGAAAAAGCCATTGAGGGCGCGTGGATCACTGAACAGACCCACATAGCTGAGAAACACGACGATATTGATCGCCATGAGCGCCCAGGTGACATAGGGCGTGCGCCCGGACGGGTTGTGATCACGGATCGGAAACATGACGCCACGCTCCGCGATTGCGCGCGGAGCGTCAAGCAGGTCGTCGCCTGTGCGTTGCGGTCGAGCGTCTACATCGCCTTGCCCAATAGGTCCGCATTGCCACCAGAGGCGGTGGTGTCCACGCAGACATGTTGTTCGTGCATGACATGGCCTATATCGGGTTGAGCGGTGATCAGCGGAATGATGGCACCGGTTCGTTTGGCAAGGCTTTGGTCAAGGCTGCGGGCTGTTTCCGCATCGCCCCACCACAAAACACCGCCGTAATCCGGGCCTGTCCTCAGTTCGTCAGGGTCGAGCGCTCCTGTTGCGACAACTGCCTGCCCACCAAGTACACGCACGGCTTTGGCCTGTGCCGCGGCGGTGTCAACACCCGGCCCGGCACAAAGCAGCGCTGGGCGGGCAAGATGCGTCAGCACATTTGATTCACCCGTGGGACCGGGCAGGGGCTGAGGCGTAGCGGAATGTTCGGCCGCTTCTGGCAGCGATGGCAACGGTGCAGATGTCGCCCAGTTTCCGGCGGAAGGCGCTGAAAGCGGTGCGCGAAACCGGGTGATATAGTCGGGCCCACCCGCCTTTGGCCCGGTGCCGGAGAGCCCCATGCCGCCAAAGGGCTGGCTGCCGACAATGGCCCCGATCTGGTTGCGATTGACGTAGATATTCCCGGCGTGCACTCGGTCACTGACATGCTGCACCCGATCGTCGATCCGCGTGTGCAGCCCAAAGGTCAGCCCGTATCCCGTCGCATTGATGTCGTCGATCACGGTGTCGAGGTCTTGGGCTGCGAAGGTCGCGACATGCAGCACCGGCCCAAAGATTTCCCGCTGCAATGCCCGGATGCCGTCGATCCGGATCAAGGTCGGGGCAACATAGGTGCCGGCTTGTGGGGTTTTGAGTTGATGCAGAACGCGCCCTTCGCCGCGGGCCTGTGCGATATGTCTTTCAATTCCGCTTCGTGCGGTTTCATCAATGACAGGGCCTATGTCTGTACTCAGGTGCCAAGGCACACCGATTTCGAGCGCATCCATCGCGCCGGTGAGCATATCCAGAAAGCCCGGAGCGATGTCTTTTTGAACGTAAAGGCAACGCAGTGCTGAGCAGCGTTGACCAGCTGATTGGAACGCGCTTTCGATGATGCTGCGCACCGCCTGCTCTGGCAGGGCCGTGCTGTCGACAATCATGGCGTTAATGCCGCCGGTCTCCGCAATCAAAGGCGTGCCGGGTTTGCCGGTTTTTGCAAGGCTGGCGCGGATGCGCTGGGCGGTGGCTGTCGATCCGGTGAACGCGACACCGTCAGGTCCGTGAGCGGTCAAAGCCGCCCCAAGGCTGCCATCGCCGGGGAGCAATTGCAGCGCGGCGCGCGGTACGCCCGCCTCATGCATAAGCTGTATGGCAAGGTACGCGATCAGGGGAGTGTGATCGGCCGGCTTGGCCACAACAGCATTGCCCGCAGCCAGCGCCGCACAGATTTGCCCGGTGAAAATCGCCAATGGAAAGTTCCATGGCGAGATGCACAGATATGTGCCGGCGCAGGGTGTATCGTTGGCTTGGGTTGCGTAGTATCGCAGGAAATCCACCGCCTCGCGCAATTCTGCAACGGCATCAAGTTGGGTTTTGCCCGCTTCGCGCGCCAACAGCGCAAAGATTTCACCAAAATGCGTTTCATATAGATCCGCTGCTGCATTCAGGATGCGGCTGCGTTCATCTGCCCGCGCCTGCCAAGGTGATGCGTCCTCGAATATCTGCGCCACCTGATCATGTGGTGTCGAAGCGCATGCGCCTACAGTGTCAGATGGGACTGCAGGGTTAATGATTGAGAAAACCGTGCCGTCGCAGGGCGTTACCGTCAGCGGTTTGGCAGTCCACTGGGTCTTGGCAAAGGGGGCGCGGGCGGTCTCTATGTCTGTCAGGGTCGGAACATGGGTCAGGTCAAACCCGCGCGAATTTTCTCGCTGCGGCTGAAAAAGGGCCGGGCCGTCTGGCAGCACAATTGGTGCTTCACTCAGTGCAGCAAAGGGATCGGCAGCAACTGTTTCCGGCGAGACGTCTTCGTCGACAATCTGGTTCACAAAGCTGGAGTTGGCCCCGTTTTCCAGCAGGCGCCGCACTAGATACGCGAGCAGATCTCGGTGCGCTCCGACAGGTGCATAGATACGGCAGCGTGTGTTGTTCTTTCGCAAAACGTCGGTGTGCAGCGCCTCTCCCATGCCGTGCAACCGCTGAAATTCAAACGGTTGATCGCCCGCCATATGTAGAACAGCCGCAACCGTGTGGGCGTTATGTGTCGCAAATTGCGGATAGATCCGGTCCGTCATCCCCAACAGCGTGCGTGCATGCGCGATGTAGGCGACGTCAGTTGCTGCCTTGCGGGTGAAGACGGGAAAGCCTTTGACGCCAAGCACCTGAGCCCGCTTGATTTCCGTGTCCCAATAGGCGCCCTTGACCAGCCGCACCATGATGCGCCGGTCGTGCCGTTCTGCCATGTCATAAATGGCATCAATCGCTTTTCCCGCGCGCAGCCCGTAGGCCTGCACAACGATGCCAAATCCGTCCCAACCGCTCAGCGCGTCATCGCCGAGAACGGCGTCGATCACTTGTAGCGAAAGGGACAGGCGGTCAGCTTCCTCTGCATCAACATTAAGCCCCATGCCCGCGGATTTTGCGAGCATCGCAAGAGAGCGAAGGCGTGGGACAAGATCGCGCATCACGCGGTCTTCCTGGGCGCGTTCATAGCGGGGATGTAACGCTGATAGTTTGACCGAGATGCCCGGATTCTCGCGGATGTCGTCATGTGTGCAGGCCTGCGCAATCGCCGAAATCGCACGCGAATAGCTCAGATGATAGCGCCGCGCATCAGCATCCGTAATGGCCGCTTCTCCGAGCATGTCGTAGGAGTAAGTAAACCCTTTTTCTTCCATACCAGCGGCGCGTTTCATTGCGGCGGTGATGTCTTCACCCAGAACGAATTGCCGCCCCATTTCTTTCATTGCGCGACTGACGGCGGTTCGGATTACCGGCTCTCCCAATCGTTTGATGGCGCCGCGTAAATGCCCAATCGGACCGGGCTGCTCATTGTCCAGCACCCGGCCCGTCAGCATCAGTGCCCATGTGGATGCGTTCACCAGACTTGAAGTCGAGCGGCCCATATGCCGCCCCCAGTCGGATGGTGCGATCTTGTCCTCGATCAGCGCATCAATTGTATCCGCATCCGGAACACGCAGCAGGGCTTCGGCTAGGCACATCAGGGCAACACCCTCGTCGGTGGACAGCCCGTATTCCGCAAGGAACACTTCCATCAATCCAGGTGCTGCACCGGTGCGCAACGCCGTGACCATTTCGGCCGCTGCGGCGCTTATTGCTGTGCGATCTGCCTCGGAAAGCTGCGCTTTCGCGATCAGGTCGTGCAACACGACATCGGGGTCGTCATACATACCCTCGTCCATGAACAAGGCTGCCTGATCTGCTGTGTCTCGCGCCATATCGGTTTCCTTTTGCATTTTGTGCAGTATATCAGAGGAGTGACAGACAAATTCATCAAAGATGACGGACATGGCAGAACAAGTTGGCAAAAATAGACCCGCTCAGCAGGCGATTGAACCGCCAAAGCTGGACCGGTTGGATCAAGCGATTCTGGCTGCATTGGCTGTGGATGCCCGTATTTCGATTACGGATCTGGCAACACGTATTGGGCTGTCCAAGTCACCAACGCAGGCACGTTTGCGCCGCCTGGAAACCAGCGGTGTGATCAAAGGTTACCGTGCTTTGTTGGATCCGATCACTCTTGGTCTGGATCACGTTGCATTTGTGGAAGTGCGGTTGAGCGACACGCGCGAAGCGGCGTTGACAGCTTTTAACGCGGCAGTGTGCCGCGTGCCGCAGATCGAACAAGCCCATATGATTGCCGGAAATTTTGACTACCTGCTCAAGGTGCGTACACGGGACATGACCGATTACCGAGCATTTCTTGGCGAGACTGTTTCTGGATTGCCCCACGTGGCGGCGACATCGACGTTTGTGGCCATGGAGGCTGTAAAAGAAGTGATGATACCGGATTTCGCGCCCTAAGCCTTGACCTGCACCGCGCGCAACGCATTCTTGTTGACATGAAATATGCTGTTTTCTTTGCCTTCCTCGCCGCGCCAGCCTTTGCAGAGGACTGCCCGACTGCGCCTGATCACTCTGTAGAATTGTCGGCGCTTTTTGAGGCTGTGCGCGCAGCGCCCGACGAACGCACAGCCCAACCCTTGTCACAGCAGATGTGGACGTTGTGGTTGGATGCGCCTGACGCCGCGGCCCAAGAAGTTCTGGATCAGGGTATGCGGCAACGCGCCAATTTCGATTTTGCAGGCGCCTATGACAGTTTTGATGCGCTTGTTACGTACTGCCCGGATTATGCAGAGGGCTATAACCAACGTGCCTTTGTCAGCTTTCTGCGAGAGGATTTCGCCGCTGCTCTGGTAGATCTCGACCTTACATTGCAGCTTGCGCCCGATCATGTTGGCGCGCAATCCGGTCGTGCTTTGACGCTGATGAACCTTGGTGAAATTCCCCAAGCGCGGGCGCAGATGCTCGAAGCACTTGCGAACAATCCCTGGCTGTCCGAGCGCGCATTGGTGGCACCAGGTGCACCGCTGGGGCCCGTGGACCAAGAACTGTAATCGCAGGGTTGAGGTGTGCCGGCGCATTGCCTAACAAGGTGGGGCGCGGGCGTGATGGAATGGTAGACATACCAGACTTAAAATCTGGAGGGCGTATGCCCGTGTGGGTTCGAGTCCCACCGCCCGCACCATCATTTCTTGTTGGGTCGATTGGTGTTCAAAACTGTCGCTCTCGCGATGGCCCGACACAGATTTTAGTGGAAAATTCGGATTTGTGCACTGTCAAACGCGACTTGAAGCCTGACGTTAATTCCGAAGTAAGTTCATTGCCCTATCACGCTGCCTAGTCAGGAGCCTCCGGCCCAATGGGCCAGGTTCGTTCAAGTACAGGTGATATGACATGCGCAATTCAAGACCGCCATTCGGTTTTCTGCAGAAATTGAACAGTCTTTTGGTGAAATCCACGTTATTTGCAGGTCTGATGACGCTTGTTGTAGTCGCGCTCCTCGTCTTTATGGATATTCGCGCCAAAAAAGCCACTGTGATCAATGCGTTCTCGTCGCGTGCCGTCGATGTGACTGAGCTTTTGGCAGTACAATTGGGTGGGTCGGTCAAATTTGGAAACGAGGCCGCAATTGAAACGCTGATGGTGGGCTTGATGAGCACAGCAAGCCGCGATGTGTCCGGTGCTCTGGTCTTGAACACCACGGATGTGGTTTTGTTTGACAACCACGATGCCCCAGCAGAGACGGATGCTGCAGTGACCTTGGCTCAGGCGGCGATTGCATCTGGACAGCGCGAATTGTCAGCCGACCGCCTGACCGTTGCGGTGCCAACCCTGTTTGGCAATGATCAAAGCGTTGCAGGGGCCGTGGTAACCCGCTGGAACCCCGAGGCGAAAATGACCACCGTCATCCAGTCGTTGATTGGAGAACTGTCCATCGTGGCGGCCATCTTTGCGCTGGCCCTTGTTGGTATCTTTGTGTTCCTGAACATTGGCATGTCCCGGCCCTTGCGCCGGCTTGGTGATGCCATGAGTGAGGTCGCGCAACAAAAGTACGACACAAAGATTCCCTACGCAAAACGGACGGATGAAGTTGGCATGATGGCGCGCCAGTTGGAGGATTTCCGGCTGGCTTTGACCGCAGCAAAGAATGCGCAGCGCGAAAGTGCCTTCAAAAGCGCTGCATTTGAAGGCTCCGCTGCGCCAATGATGATGGTTGACGAGGATTTTAAAGTCACTTTCATCAACCCGGCCTGCCAGACCCTGTTGGACACACTTGCAGAAGACCTTGAAACGTCTTGGCCCGGTGTTTCTGGAAAGACTTACATCGGTGCTGACCTCAGTAAACTCTCAGTTTTGTCCGGTGTGCTGGGTTCCTGCAACGCGCTGGACGAAACCAATGATGATACCGGCGTGACATGTAGGATTGCCGATCACCACATCCGTATCAAAGTGAATTGTGCATTCGATAGCCAATCCCGTTTGATTGGCGCGGTTGTCGGGTGGAGCGACAGAACTGTTTCGCAACGCAACGCTGCTGTTCTCAATGGAATTGATCAGACCCAATTGCGCATTGAGTTTAACCAGTCAGGAACATGCTCGTCGCTGAACGCTGTCGCCGCGCAGCGATTGGGGTTGGATGGTGATCAGGCAGAAAAATTGACACTCCAAAGCGTCCTGAGCGGTATGCAGTCTGATGCGGTGGTCTCTGGATCCATTGTCGACAGCGTTATGAATGGTGAACCGATCCATGGGAAAATCGATATAGAGGCACGCGATGGCACGTCTGTCGTCCTGGACGGTGGGTTTGTGTTTGTTGGTGCTGAGGACGGCAGTATCGAACGGTATATTCTTTTGGCCTCAGACATCACAGAGGCCGAAGTAAAATTGCGGGCGACACAATCCGCGCAGGAGCAAGCCGCACAAGAACAGAAGCAGGTTGTCGAAGCATTGGGGAACGCGCTGCAAATACTGTCTGTGGGAGACCTGTCTTCGGACATTACCACGCAGTTCCCGGATGACTACGAATCCCTGCGACAGGATTTCAATTCTGCTGTCCTCGGGTTGCGTGAAGCGGTGGGTGCGGTGACCCGCAATGTGAGTTCCATTAGGAGCGAGACCTTGGAGATCAACAGCGCAGCTGATGACCTGTCGCGTCGGACGGAAAAACAGGCAGCCACATTGGAAGAAACGGCTTCCGCGCTTGATGAGTTAACGACCTCTGTACGATCCGCTGCGGAGGGCGCGGATGCAGCCAGTACTATGTCTGCCAATGCACAGTCCAACGCTGAAGAGGGGGGCGAAATCGCCAGGCAGGCCGTGACTGCCATGGACGGGATCAAAACGTCGTCGCAAGAGATTTCAAAAATCACGTCAGTGATCGACGATATTGCCTTCCAGACCAACCTGCTTGCGCTGAATGCAGGTGTTGAAGCTGCGCGTGCCGGAGAAGCAGGGCGCGGGTTCGCTGTTGTGGCAACCGAAGTGCGCGCGCTTGCGCAGCGTTCGTCCGAAGCGGCTCGTGAAATCAATACGTTGATTTCGACATCAAGCGAACAGGTTCAGGAGGGTGTCGATTTGGTGGATCGCACAGGAACTGCACTTGCATCGATCGTTTCATCTGTCGCGGATATTTCAACCAGAGTTGCCGACATTGCCACATCTGCACGGCAACAGTCTGCAGGATTGAACGAAATCAACATGGCCATGAACGAATTGGATCAGGTCACACAGCAAAACGCGGCAATGTTCGAAGAAACCACTGCGGCGAGCCACGCATTGACCAGCGAAACAGATGCATTGGCATCAGCCGTTGAGCGCTTTGAGCTTGGCGACAGCCTTAACATAGAACGGCTTGACCGGGTGTCCGATGTTCAACAACCAAAGCCTGTTTCCGTGAGGCGGACAATGGGGTCCGCAGCAATTGATATGGATCACGATGAGTTGTCTGACGCCTCGGGCTGGGAAGAATTCTGAGGGATGGTGTAACGGAGTAACGAAGGAGAGACACAGGCAACCTGCCAAGGCTGCGGATTGGGTTGCCCTCAAAATGTCCTCGTCGAAAACTCATGTCGATAAGTTGATGGGGCAGTTGGGTGTGAGAACCGTTTTAATGTCCGTGCCGCAGACATTTTTGGAGCGAAAGGAACGTTGAATTCGGCCCGATTGGTCTGATCGTGTGCAAGTGTACTACACAAAACGCTTGGCATCGCATTGCGCGGAACGTGCACAGATCCTTGGTGGCACGGACATCCTGATTGGCGAAACCTGAAATGCTCAGCCGCTCGGTCACCAACTAAGCGCGCAAATGGGGGACCAACATCTCAGGCTTGGCGCCGACCCGTCCAGAAGAATCCATCTGAACGCCTGTGTTGCAAGATTTCAGAGGCTTGGCAGGCTTTTTGAGTGTCGATCCGGCGCAGCGATGCCTAACCGCCAAGTTGCGATGTGTCCCAATCAACGACCCAGTCCGGTATGCCCAGAGGCAGCATCACTAATTGCCTTGCTATTGTTTAGTCAGCTCCGAATACCTGCAAATCGTGCTTCCCAGCCTGCGCGGTCTTCGTCGCTGATTTTCGCAAACAGATTTTCCGGCACACTGAATTCATGTCCGGCATCAATTGCTTCAACCGCAATTCGAATGTCAGACGGCCACGGAATGTCCGCCATACCCAGTGCGTCAGCCATTTGTTTGCTTGCACCCGGAATAAAAGGGGACGACAAAACCGCGTATAGTCCGATCAAGTTCAAGCCCAGCCGGATCTGCATCGCCGCAGTGTCGGTATCTTCCTTGATGGTGCTCCACGGCGCTGCGGCTTGCAGATATTCGTTGCCCGCCGCCCAGATGGCGCGCAACTCTTGTGCGGACTTGCGCACCTCCATGGCTTCCATCATCGCCATATAGCGCGCAACACGCGCATCAAGATCAGCGATCAACGCGTCTTCTCTGGGGCCATAACTGCCGCCAGACGGCACGGCTTCGCCGAATTTCGAGCGGCAGAACTTGGTCACACGACTGACGAAATTGCCAAGCACATCTGCAAGGTCCTTGTTCACTCCCTGCTGGAACAGCTCCCATGTGAACTCGGAGTCAGAGGTTTCAGGACAGTTGGACAACAGCCACCAGCGCCAATAGTCCGCGGGCAGCAGTTCCAGCGCCTGATCCATGAAAATGCCACGGCCCTGACTGGTCGAGAACTGCCCACCGTCATAATTGAGATAGTTAAAGGACTTGAGGTGATCGACCATCTTCCACGGCTCGCCTGATCCCAGGATCGTGGCTGGAAAACTGAGCGTATGGAAGGGGACGTTGTCCTTGCCCATAAACTGGGTGTAGCGCACATCATCCGCGCCCTTGTCCGTGCGCCACCACCGTTCCCAATTGGCTCCGTCTTGGGCGTCTGCCCATTCACCGGCACAGGCGATGTATTCGATGGGCGCGTCAAACCAGACGTAGAACACCTTGCCCTCCATCCCCGGCCAGTCCGCATCGCCGCGGCGCACGGGGATGCCCCAGTCAAGATCCCGCGTGATGCCGCGATCCTGAAGACCGTCGCCATCATGCAACCACTTCTTGGCGATGGAAGTTGTCAGAACCGGCCAGTCTTTCTTGCTGTCGATCCATGCGTCCAGATCATCTTTCAATGCGGATTGGCGCAGGTAAAGATGCTTGGTCTCGCGCACTTCCAGATCTGTCGAGCCGGAAATGGCGGAACGTGGTTCGATCAGGTCAGTGGGATCCAACTGCTTGGTGCAGTTTTCGCACTGATCGCCGCGGGCTTTGTCATAGGCGCAATTGGGGCAGGTGCCCTCGATATAGCGATCTGGCAAGTACCGCCCGTCGGCGTTGGAATAGACTTGTTTTTCAGACACTTCGCTTATCAATCCAGCATCGGCCAGCCGTCCGGCAAAGTGCTGCGTCAGCGTGTGGTTTTGCGGCGAGGACGAACGCCCAAAGTGATCAAATGACAGACCGAACCCATCGGCGATGCGGGCCTGAACCGCGTGCATCTCTGCGCAATATTCGGCGACAGGTTTGCCTGCCTTGGCGGCGGCCAGTTCGGCAGGTGTGCCGTGTTCGTCGGTTGCGCAGAGGAACAAGACTTCGTTGCCGCGCGCGCGTTGAAAGCGGGCATAGAGGTCAGCGGGCAATTGGCTGCCAATCAGGTTGCCCAGATGCTTGATCCCGTTGATGTAGGGAATGGCCGAGGTGATGAGGTGTCGCTGCATGTCAGAGCCTTTGGCGAAAGTCGCGCCCGTGTAGCAGCGTGGGCCGGAGGGGGGAAGGGTTAGTCGTCCCGTTCGCGCGTGCGTCCTGTCAATCGCCCGATCAGGAAAGACGTGCGTGGTGCATAAACGTAGCGTGTCCGCTCGGTTGGGGCCGCCCGTGCACGCATGCGCGCCAGACCGAACACGACCAATGCCCCATGCCCAAGGGCAACCATGCCAAACAGTGCGGGCGGTCCAAATGCTTCGATCAAGGCTGACGCTGTAAACGGCGCTGCAATTGCCCCAAGCGCAAAGTAGAACATGAGGGCAGCGGATAACTCCACCCGTTCGGAACTGTCCGCAAAGTCATGTGCGTGGGCGGCAGCCACGGAATAGATCGGAAATGTCGTCAGCCCGAACAACCCTGCGGTCAGCATGATGCCTGCAGTGCCCAAGCCGCCGGAGCCTGCAGAAATGCCGCAGCTGACCATGGCGGCGACAGACAGCCAGATCAGCACCCACCTTCTGTCGTATTTGTCTGCCAGCCACCCGACGGGGTATTGCGCCACAGCCCCTCCTAACACAAAGGCGGCCATGAACCATGCAATCTGGCTTGGACTGAGACCGACATCCTGTCCGTAAATTGGGCCGACCATGCGAAAAGAGGCGCTGGACAGGGCGGCAACCACGACTCCGGCAGCTGCCAATGGAGAGCGTTGTGCCGCAAGCCGCGGGCGCAGGCGTGGGGCCGAGGGCGTGTCGGGTTGTTTCACCTTGGTCAGAGTCAGAGGCAGAAGCGCTGCGCAGCACACAATGGCCAGAATGTTGTAGCTGACGTAACTCGCCGGTTCGAGAACACCGATCATCAGTTGCGCTGCCAGCGATGCACCCATGTCGATCACGCGGTAAATACCCATGGCCCGCCCACGTGTTTCATTGGTGACTTTGGCCTGTAGCCAGGCTTCGATCACGGTATAGCACCCCGCCACACACAGGCCCGAAGCGACCCGCATCACGGCCCATGCCACAGAATCCACGATCAGCATGTGCGCCAGCAGTCCAATGGCGCCTGCGGCTGTAAATGCTGCAAAGGCGCGGGAGTGTCCGACACTGCCCATCAGGCGTGGTGCCCACCAGCATCCTATGAAAAACCCAAGGAAATGTGCCGATCCCAAAAGCCCGATCTCTTGGCGGGAAAATTCGAGCGCGAGACCGGACAGCGCATCCAAAGGCCCCAATGCCCCCGAGCTGAGCTGCATAAGAACAACAGACAGGAACAGGGCGGCAAATGAAATCAGCATGCGCATGGTGGCCTCACCGTGACGGGTCGGGCCAGCCATGCCTAGCGGTTAATCGACGAAGTCGCGTCGTTTTTAGCGGGTGGTGCTGATTTCTGCTTTGATGTCGATACCAACAGTGTCAGCGACGATGTCACCATAGCCGTTTGCGCCAAAATCGCGCCGGTTCACACGCCCCTTCAGATGGACACTGAGTGCGCTCAGATCATCGGCAGCACTGCCCGGTGCGCGATACAGGTTGGTATCAAAACGTACGGGGCGCGTGACCCCGCGCAGGGTCAGCCGCCCCTCAAGGGCCGCACCGTTGGAAATGCGCCCGCCTGGGCCAAGGATCACCTTGGTGGATGTGAAACGCGCCTGTGGGAAGCCCTGAGCGTCCAATACGCCCTTGGATTTCAGCGCCTCGGTGGCAAAGATCAAACCGGTGCGTGCGCGCCGTACATCAGCGGTGACATCGGCGGTCGAGGCAGCGAGGTTGCCCGGATCTATTACCAGATCTGCGCGGTTTACCGGCACGGTTCCTTTGACCGGATTGCCGTTGAGCGTGAAGGTGTAGGTGATGCTCGCCCCGGCGCGCGCCAATTTGTAGGGCGTGGGGGCTGCAAATGCAGTTCTGGTCAGCGCAGGCTGTGCGAGGGCGGCGAACGTGAGGGCGAGCATGTGACGGCGGTGCATGATGGGTTCCTTTTTCGAGCCGTTGATGCAGAGGTAACACGCAGGCTCGGGATTCCATCCAGTTCTCACGCAACCTTGATGCTTTGCGTGATGCGGGGCAGGGGGTGTCCCTTTTGCCGTGTGACCTGCCAACTGTGCTCGGGGGCCATACGTGCACGCAACCGTGTGAGCCGCCATTTGCCGGGTTTGCCGCAGTGATCCGCAGACAGGTGCCAGCGGCTTTCGACGCCCTGTGCCCCTCCCATGCCCGGTGTCAGCAGTAATCCAAGTGGGGCAGGGCCGGATGCGCCGCCAGCCTCTGCGGCCAGATGCATGCGTCGCACAGGCGTTAGGGCGGGCAGGCCGGGCAGATCGGCGATGGCGAGCGCCACAGCGCCCGATCGCAACACTTCTTCCATACTCCATAACACATCTTCGGCCCGTTTGGGGTGCACAAGGATCAGGCGGGCAGGGTCGACAAAGGGCATAAGGCCGCATGGATTGAGCCGGTCGGCCCCCCAATCAGGTGCAATCCACAGCACGGGTCCCGTGGTCTGGGCCACAAGCCACAGCGCGAGGCGATGCCGGGCGGGACCGCACAGCTCATGGACACGGCCCCGCGAAAGATCGGGCCCCGCGCCATGCTCTGAGGCATGGGGCAGAAGCGGCAGGCCGCAGGTGGCGCGTGTTTTGGTGTGTTGCAGCAGAGAGGTGGGAACAGGCATGAGACAATTCTAGAGTGTTCATCTTTTGTTCTCAAGCTGTGAATTTGAAATTCATACCCTGTTCACTTGCAGGTCCTAGTTTCCCCGTTAGGCTGACCCGGGTTTAAAGACGGAGAAGACTTGCATGGAACGGCGCACACTCGGTCGCACAGGGATCGACGTTTCGGCCCTGTGTCTGGGATCAATGACATGGGGAACCCAAAACACAGCAGAAGAGGGACATGCACAGATTGAGCGCGCGCTGGATGCCGGTATCAACTTTGTCGATACCGCGGAAATGTATCCCGTCAATCCCATCAGTGCAGAGACGATCGGACGCACTGAGCGTATCATAGGATTGTGGTTTGAACGGGTACGGCGGCGCAACAACGTGGTCTTGGCGACAAAGGTGTCTGGGGCCGGAATGCGCCATGTCCGCAATGGAGCCCCCATCACGTCCGAGAGCATTGCCAGCGCAATCGAGGGCTCATTGCGGCGCTTGAACACGGATTACATTGATCTTTACCAATTTCACTGGCCCAATCGCGGGAGTTATATGTTCCGCCAAAACTGGACATATGATCCATCTGCGCAAAAGCCGGATGAGGTCCGCCAGAACATGGATGATTGCATGGGCGCCTTGCAGGATCAGGTGCAGCGCGGTGTAATACGCGCGTTTGGTTTGTCCAATGAAAGTGCGTGGGGGACAACGGAGTGGCTGGCCTCGGCTGCTCGCACAGGTGGGCCGCGTGTGGCGACAATCCAGAACGAGTATTCGTTGCTCTGCCGTCTCTATGACACGGATCTTGCGGAACTGAGTGTGAACGAAGACATTGGCTTGTTGTCGTTTTCTCCGCTCGCGACAGGTCTTTTGACGGGCAAGTATCAAGATGGTGCGGTTCCGGACGGGTCGCGATTGTCTTTGAATGCCGATTTGGGCGGGCGCAAGACGCAACGCGCATTCGAAGCGGTCGGCGCTTATCTGGATATTGCGGCACGCCATGGTCTTGATCCATCGCAAATGGCACTGGCCTGGGCCATGACGCGTCCGTTCATGGCGTCTGTGATCTTCGGAGCGACCAGCGTTGCGCAGTTGGATGTGGCCATTGGCGCATCGGAATTGACGTTGTCGCAAGACGTCATGTCAGACATTGACGCTGCGCACCGAGCGCATCCGATGCCGTTTTGAGCCGTGATCTTACAGCGCGCTGACGCGCACGCGATGCGCCGGTGACCCCCTGCCTGACCTTCCCCTCGGGGGAAGGGACATTGGGGCGGGCCGACCCCGTACCACGTCGTTTTGTTCGTCAATTGAACCGGGTCAGCCGCGCTTGCCTTGGCGCCATGCCGTAGGCCGATTTGAAGGCTCTGGCGAGGCTGGATTGCGTCGCAAACCCTGTCGTCAGCGCGATGTCCTGCAATCCAATCTGAGTTTGTGTCAGCAGGCGATGTGCCTCGCTGAGCCGCAATGCGAGGTAATGCGCCTTGGCGGTTATACCCAACGTGGAGCGAAAGTGTTGTTGCAGGCTGCGTGTGCTCCGGTTGAGCCGTTTTGCGATGTCCGGGATGGGCAGGGGTGTTGCGAGGTTGTCCTCCATCAATTGATGCGCCCGCGCTGTGATCGTTGAGTGTTGCAGCGGTGGAGGGTGTTTGATCTGGGGGTCTGTTGGGGCCCGCTGAGCCGTGTGGATAAAGCTGGCTGCAACTTTGGCTGCAATTTTCGCACCATGAATGTGTCTGATCAGATGCAGCATCATGTCGAGGGCTGGCGCCGCGCCGCCACTTGTCCAGCATCGGTCAGAGACCACATATCTTGCATTCCGCAACAGAATATCCGGGAAGTGAGATGCGAGGATGTCCAAATCTTCCCAATGGGTTGTCGCCTCTAGGCCATCAAGAAGGCCAGCCTTTGCCGCCACCCAAGCGCCGCCGTCAATGGCCATGACAATTGTGCCGCCCCGAGCCAAACGTCGCACGCTGCGTTGCAGGTCCGGTGTGGATTGTTGCGCGGCTTGAAAGCTTGCGACAAGCACCAGCACCTCACATGACACAGCGCGGTGCAGCGGGGCGGGTGGCACAGTCAGCCCGCTGGTCAGGGTGACGGCTGCGTCCGTGGGGGTGGCAAAGTGCCAGTCAAACATGGCCCGACCGGCCTGACGGTTGGCGGCGCGCAACGGGTCCACTGCGGCAGCCAGCGACAGTGTGTTGGTGTCATTCAGCACAAGAATTGCGACTTTTGTCATTTATTTGCGCTTTTTGCAAAGTTTCAGCGGAAAGGAATGTCAAACTGCTGATAAACGCAAGCCAAACCTGAAGAAGAGAGAGCCATGCCCCTGACCATGAACCGAGAGGTCTTTATCACCTGCGCAGTGACGGGATCGGGTGGAACGCAGGATCGCAGCCCGCATGTGCCGCGCAGTCCCGAACAGATTGCGAGGTCTGCGATTGCAGCGGCCAAGGCGGGTGCGGCGGTTGTGCACTGCCATGTACGTGACCCGGAGACCGGCGCGCCAAGTCGGGATCTCGCCTATTATCGGGAGGTTACGGATCGTATCCGGGAAGCTGACGTTGATGTGGTGTTGAACCTGACAGCGGGGATGGGGGGGGATATGGTCTTTGCCGGGCCAGATGCGCCGCTTCCGCTTGCTGCCGGAACCGACATGGTCAGCGCGGCGGAACGGGTCGCCCATGTGGCTGAATGCCTGCCCGAGATGTGCACGCTTGATTGTGGCACCATGAACTTTGCCGAGGCCGATTACGTGATGACCAACACGCCCGGCATGTTGACAACCATGGGCCGCATGATGACCGAGTTGGGGGTAAAACCCGAGATCGAGGCCTTTGACACAGGCCATTTATGGTATGCAAAACAACTGGTTGCGGATGGCGTGTTAGACGCGCCGGCGTTGGTTCAGCTGTGTATGGGGGTGCCGTGGGGCGCGCCAGATGATCTCAATACCTTTATGGCGATGGTCAACAATGTGCCCGACGACTGGACCTTTTCCGCGTTTTCGCTGGGCCGTAATCAGATGGCCTACGTGGCCGCGGCTGTGTTGGCTGGCGGCAATGTACGCGTTGGGTTGGAAGACAATCTGTGGCTCGACAAGGGTGTACTGGCCGAGAACTGGCAATTGGTTGAGCGGGCCGGGTCAATCATCGAAAACATGGGTGCGCGGGTGATCGGGCCAGCGGAGGTGCGCGAGAAACTGGGCCTCGTGAAACGGGCGCCCAAGGGGTGAGATCGGGTCTGCACAGGCTATACGCAGAGTATACGCAGATCTTGGATCGCGTCGGTGCATCCGCACTGGGATGTGCCGCGGCGCTGATGCTGGCGGCATGCGATGTGCAGGCACCTGTCGCCAGTGACAGCCCGATCCCGTTTCGCAATCCCACGGCTCCCATCGGTGCAACGACCCGGTTTGATGCGACCCGTTTTGCCGGTGACTGGCATGTGGTTGCCTCCTTTGGTGCGCCGCAGACTGCTGCGCCGACTTTTTCGCTAGAGGGGGCGACTGCGGATCTGGTCGTTCAGGATCGATCCTGTGTTGCGTGTCCACCTGATGCTTACGAAGTCGAAGCGCCTGGTGTGTTGCGCCCTGTTGCGGGCGGTGAGCCGTTGGTTGTGATGTGGGTGGATGCGGATTTTCGCACCGCTGCGCTGGGCACGGCGTCGGGCAGTCATGGTGCGATATTGGATCGTCGTGCGGGTGGATCGCAGGATCGGGTCAAGGCGGCCCGACAAATTCTGGAATTTTATGGATGGGATCTGAGCCGCTTGGGTGAGACCCCCTAAGGCGCATTGCTAGTGCGTCGATCAGGAGAGAAAACAATGACGAAGACGGCTGCTATCATCGGGGGCGGAGTGATTGGCGGAGGCTGGGCAGCGCGATTTTTGCTGAACGGCTGGGACGTGCGGGTGTTTGACCCGGATCCGAAAGCTGACGCCAAACTGGCCCCGGTTTTGCATCAGGCGCGACGGGCCTTGCCGAGCCTTACCGATGTGGCTTTGCCGCCTGAGGGGACTTTGAGCTTTCATGTAGACTTGGCCGAGGCTGTCGCCGGTGTTGATTGGGTGCAGGAAAGTGTGCCGGAGCGCCTTGCGATCAAGCACAAGGTGTTGGCGGATGTGCAGGCTTCGTGTCCTGCGGATGCGGTGATCGGGTCATCCACGTCGGGGTTCAAGCCGTCCGAATTGCAAGCGGGGGCGGTGCGCCCCGGACAGATCATGGTCTGTCATCCCTTTAACCCGGTTTACCTGATGCCATTGATCGAAGTTGTGCCGTCGGATGCGACGGATCCGGTGCTGGTGGAGAAAGCCGAGGGCATCTTGCGGTCGGTGGGCCATTACCCCTTACGTGTGCGCAAAGAGATCGACGCCCACATTGCGGATCGTTTTCTGGAAGCGGTGTGGCGCGAGGCCCTGTGGTTGGTCAAGGACGGCGTGGCCACGACGCATGAGATTGACGAGGCCATCCGCATGGGCTTTGGCATCCGCTGGGCGCAGATGGGGTTGTTTGACACCTATCGCACTGCCGGAGGTGAGGCGGGCATGCGTCATTTCATGGCACAGTTTGGCCCGGCCTTGCAGTGGCCGTGGACCAAGTTGATGGATGTGCCGGAATTTACCGACGAACTGGTCGATCTGATCGCGGGGCAGTCAGACGTGCAGTCGGGGCATATGAGTATCCCGGAGATGTTGCGGGCCCGTGATGACAACCTTGTTGGCATGATGCGCGCGCTGAAGCTGAATGACTGGGGTGCGGGGGCGGTGATGAATGCCCACGAGGCGCAGCTGCGTGCAGGCACGCCATTGGGCGTCCGGATCGTCGATCTGGAAGATGTGTCCGCGCCGCTTTTGACAGTGCGCAGGGCCGTGCCTTTGGATTGGACCGACTACAATGGTCACATGAATGAGGCCAAGTATTTGCAGGCCTTCGGTGATGCAACGGACCGTTTCATGGAAATGATTGGCTGTGATGCGGATTACATTGCGACCGGGGGCAGCTATTTCACCGCCGAAACCCATATCCGCCATGTCGATGAAGTGCATGCGGGCGCAGTGATTGAGGTGCGCACGCAGGTGCTGGCGGGTGCGGGCAAGAAGATGCATCTGTTTCATGAAATGGTGGAAGGGGACCGGGTTTTGGCGACGGGCGAGCACTTCTTGTTGCATGTCAGTTTGGAGACGCGCCGACCATCTGATCCTGCGCCTCGGATTGTTGCGGCGCTGGAGCGTGTGGCTGCGGCACATGCCGATCTGCCTTTGCCGGACGGGGCTGGGCGCGCGGTGGGCCAACGGCCCTAGAAGGGGCGGGGCCGGTCTGTTTGCCTGACGGCAAATGCGCCCGCCCGCCGACCCTTTTGTCTGGTCGCGATCTGGTGCAGTGTTACCGGATCCTGCTGCGCAGCTCTGCGAAGTGGTCGGGCATGTCGCGCGCTGTAAAAGCGGCCTGGCGCACCAGTTCGTCAAAGTGCAGTGACAGCGTTTCGATCCGCTCGCGGTCGCGGAATGCCAAATAGTGACCACCTGTATAGAGAACGGCGAGCAATGGGCCGAAAATCGTGATGGGTGCGGAATAGAGTTTGCGTTGGTCAAAAAGGTAGAGCCGCAGCCTTGGGTAAAGCTGTGTGCTGAGGCTGTGCAGTTGATCAAGCTGTTCGACCCGCACGTCTGCAGGCAGATCACCATAATAGCCTGTCCCTGCGGCAAAGCTGTGGACTTCGTACAGTGGCATGGCGATTTCGTAGTCTGATTGTGCAGCGCGCATCCAGTTAAGCCGATCCCGTGAGGCGTTGATGGCTTGCGTCGTTGTGCGTCCCAGGTGGGGTCTGTACTCCCATTCCAGCATGGCTTGAGTCTTCAGCATGTCGGGCAAAACGGCCGGGACATGGCGGATCTTGTAGCCTGCGGCCTCCTGGTGCCAGCCAAAGATCCGTTCGTCGATCAGGGCGCGTGGTGCATGGGTGAGTGACAGTGCAGCAGCGCTCAGGGCGGCGGCACTTTCAGGGCGGTCTGACAAGCCCAGCAACCAGTCAGCGGACACTCCCAGGGCTTGCGCACAGGCGCCGATCACATGTGCGCCGGGCAGTCGGGTGCCGTCATCGGTAAGCGCCTGCGAGATGGTGGAGCGATCCGAGTTGATCCGTCGCGCCAACGCGCTTTGGCTGACGTTCTGGTCCTGCATTGCGCGGTTGAGGCGGGTGCGGAATTGGGCGGCCCGGTCTCGCTTGTCGATAATATCTTGCATCTGTTGATCTAAATCACAGATTGCTGGCCTTGTTAACAATTTTCGACCTGCGCAACGTAGGGGCGGGGCTCTACGTTGCCGTATGACCTCCGACTTGCCACCTGTTGCTTCCTCACGCCGATTGCCCAAAGACCGCCCGGCCCGCACGGAGTGGGGTACGTTGCTTTTGTTTCTGGCCTGTATCCTCGCGCTCGGTCTGGGTTTGACGGTTATGGCGGCACATGCGCCGGGTGTTGCGGCTGTTGTAACAGTGCTGGCGCTGGTGTTGCATGCATCGCTGACCCACGAAGTGCTGCATGGTCACCCGTTCCCGTCGCGCCGGGCAAGTGAGGCGCTGGTCTGGATCAACCCCGGCCTGTTCATTCCCTATCTGCGGTTCCGGGACACCCATCTCGCGCACCATCAGGATGCCAATCTGACCGATCCCTATGACGATCCCGAGACGAATTATCTGGACCCGGCCGTGTGGCAGCGCCTGCCGGGATGGCAGCGTAAGGTGCTGATGTACAACAACACGTTGCTGGGGCGCATGATCGTGGGCCCTGTGATTGGACAGGTTTTTTTCATGCGGTCGGATTGGGCGGCGATCAAAGCGGGCGACGGGCAGGTTATGCGCGGTTGGCTTTGGCATGTGCCGGGAGTGGCCCTCGTGACCGGGCTGGTGGCGCTGTCTGCGATGCCTGTGTGGCTTTACCTGATATGCGCCTATGCGGCCCTATCGATCCTCAAGATCCGCACCTTTCTGGAGCATCAGGCGCATGAGAAAGTTCGCGGTCGCACTGTGATCATTGAGGATCGCGGTCTGCTGGCCTTTTTGTTTTTGAACAACAACCTCCATGTGGTGCACCATATGCATCCCAAGGTGCCGTGGTACCAATTGCCCACGCTTTATCGTAGCAATTTGACACGTTATCTTGGGTGCAATGACGGCTACCGCTATGGCTCGTATCGCGATGTGTTTGCCCATCACTTCCTGCGTGCCAAGGATCCGGTGGCCCATCCGTTGTGGGCGCGGCCCTCTGGTCCTTTGGGGAGCGATCGCAGATAGAGGGGCATGACCCTTTGGATCCCGATCACACTGGCGGCGGCTTTCTTTCAGACGTTGCGGTTCATGCTACAACGCCAGTTGTCGCTTGGCACGTTGAGTGCTGGAGGTGCGACGCTTGCCCGGTTCATGTATTCCGCCCCTTTGGTGGCGGTGTTGATCACATCCTATCTGCTGGCAACGAGGCAAACCGTCCCGCCGGTGCCGGCGCATTTTTGGATCTATGGCGCTGTGGGCGGATTGGCCCAGATCCTTGCCACGGTCTGCGTTGTGTTGTTGTTCAAGGCCCGCAATTTTGCCGTTGGGATCACGTTCAAGAAAACCGAAGTCATGCAATCAGTGATCGTGGGCTGGGTTGTTCTTGGAGATGCGGCAACTGTCTGGGCGTTGGCGGCGATTGCTTTGGGGCTGTTTGGGGTGCTGTTGTTGTCCGCGCCGCCTGATCTGAAGAGCGCGCGTTGGCGGGATATGGCCAACCGGGCCGTTGGCCTTGGTCTTGCGTCGGGCGTGTTGTTTGCGGTGTCTGGCGTCAGCTATCGAGGTGCGACGCTGAGCCTTGGGCTGGATGATCCTTTGGCGCGGGCCGGGCTGACATTGGCGGCCGTGACAGCGATGCAAACCGTGGCGATGATCTTTTGGCTGCGTTGGCGCGATCCGGGGCAGGTGCGAGCGGTTTGGGCTGCGCGTCGTGTCGCAATTTGGGTTGGCCTGATGTCGATGGCCGGGTCATTCTGCTGGTTCACGGCCTACACCCTGCAAAGTGCGGGATATGTGAACGCGGTAGGACAGGTCGAGTTGATCTTCAGCGCCTTGGTCAGCGTCGTGATTTTCCGCGAGGCCATCACCTTGCGCGAGTGGATCGGTATGGGTGTTTTGCTTGCGTCGATCCTGGGGCTGGTGCTGGTGATCTGACGCCGGGCGCTTTTTGTCCGCTATTCCTGCGGCGCGTGTCCGCGCAGGCGCAAAAACAGACTTTCTTCGTCATTGTTCTTGAAGAAAGGCACGCTGGCCGGTGGGGCGCGATCCGTGACACGCGCTTCGATCTCGCTCAGCACGACTTCGGTGATAAAGGGCATGTCAAAACTGCGTGCCGCGTGCAGAGCCACCCATTGCAGGTGTGATAGCTCATCCGAGGCAGCCTCAAAATCATCGAGGTCAGAGCTCAGGTCGTCCGCATCCACCAGAAAAAACCGTGCATCAAAGCGTCGTGGACGGCCCGGCGGCGTCAGGGCGCGGAATACAAATTGCAGCGGTGCGGCATGTGGGAGATGGCCCGTGGCGGCAAAGTCCTGCCAATCGGCAGGCGTGTCCGCCCATGGCCCCGGTATGCCAAGCACCTGGCCCGTTTCCTCGAACAATTCGCGGATAGCGGCGGCGGCCAGTCCACTCCCCATGCCGGGGCGACTGTCTGCGCCCAGACGTTCTGCATTGGGTGCGGCGAGGGGTGAGCCCAGCGTCACCTTGTGATCACCTGCATCCACGGCCCCGCCGGGAAAGACGAATTTGTTGGGCATGAACGCGGCTCTGGCCCCACGTTGCCCCATCAGGATCTTGGGTGTTGTGTCGCGATCGCGCAGCACGATCACCGTACTGGCGTCGCGGACTTGCGTTTTATCAATTGCGCCGTTTTTCGGTGCGCCGGGTTGCATTGGGGGTGTCTCGCTCACGTCGCCTGCTGTCTTTGAATTTAGCGCAGTGGCTGGTGTGTGTCAGCCGTGAGTGGCAAATCCGCCCATACCGCGCGCCCATTGGAACCCTACGATGGTCCCTTTCAATCTGGGCAGAAGGTAAAGTGACAGCGCAACGCAGCCAACTGCAAAGATCGTAAACAGGATCAACGGCTCTGGTCGCCATGTCACGAAAACAACGTGCAACAAGGGGGCCATCAGGTGCCCGACAATCAGGATTGTCAGATAGGCCGGCCCATCATCCGCGCGGTGATGCGAGTAATCGAGTTTGCACACCGGGCAGCTTTTGGCGACGGTCAGATATCCCTTGAGTAGAGAGCCATTGCCACAGCGCGGACATTTATTGCGCCAGCCACGGCGCATTGAAGGCCAGATTGCCCGCTCGCCCGTGTCATTGGCGGCCTCTGAGGCCGGCTCTGGACCTGTGTGACCATGTGTATGATCCATGGTGGATTGTGTGCTGGTGTCTTTGACGATCTGGTCGTGTCGCATGGGCTATCCTTCGACTGTGCCAGTTACATGGCCTTTGTGCGCGCGCATTGGAATGTCGCAACATGTCCTTGCGTCCCGATGTCGCGCTGGACGCTGTTTGGATGAGTCGCAAAACTTTTTTGAAATTATTTGCGACGGAATTTTCAACCCCGCCCGTTTGAGATGCATCAGGCGCCAAGAACGGCGTCCATGAGGCAAAACGGAGTATACGACATGAAACGTACATCAATCCTGCTGACAGTTGCAGCTGCTGCGGTTGCGGCATCCACGTTGGGTGTTGTGGCCAAGGAACGCGGCGGCCCCGACTTTTCAACGCTTGATCTGGATGGCAACGGCGAGTTGACTCAGACAGAGTTGCAAAATGCAGCGCAGGCCCGCTTTGACGCGGCAGACACGGATGGCAACGGCGCATTGAGCCAAGCGGAGTTGGAAGCCCGCGGTTCCGAGCGCGCCAAGACACGGGCCGCACGAATGATCGAGCATCTGGATGCAAACGAGGATGGCGAGTTGTCCCGCGAGGAAATGTCTGAGGGCCGCAAAGGTGGCCGTCGGGGTGGACGCGATCTGGGCCGGATGTTTGAGCGCATTGATGCAGACGGTAGCGGCACCATCACACAGGCCGAATTCGACGAAGCTCGCGAGAATTTCCGCGGCAAACGTGGCAAGCGTGGTGACAAGCCCGCCGCCGATTGATCCGACAGGATCGAGCAGAACCTGCCTCTGCCCCTTGTGAAAGGGGGCAGGGGCGCGATAGCCCCGCAGGATGACGATGCCCTTGGATGGACAGGACCAAACGCTTGACGATGCGGAATTGCTGGCGCGCTATGCCCGTGGCGACGCAGATGCGGCCCGTCGTCTGACCACGCGACTGGTTCCGCGTGTCCATGCACAGGCCGCGCGTTTGCTTGGGGATGGGGCCGAGGCGGAAGATGTGGCCCAGGAGGCCATGATGCGGTTGTGGCGCATCGCGCCCGAATGGCGCACTGGCGAGGCCAAGGTCACGACGTGGCTTTACCGGGTTGTGTCAAATCTGTGCACCGACCGATTGCGCAAGCGACCAAAGCGCACGGTTGATCTGGACGCGGTGAGCGAGCCTGCCGATGATGCGCCGTCGCCGGAAGCGCGGATGCTGAATGATGCAAGGCGCGATGCCCTCGCGCAGGCCTTGGCCGGATTGCCGGAACGGCAGCGGCTGGCCGTGGTGCTGCGCCACTTTGAGGGGGCAACGAACCCCGAGATCGCAGAGCGGCTCGGGATCAGTGTCGAGGCGGTTGAAAGCCTGACGGCACGGGGCAAGCGCGCCCTTGCCGCAGCGTTGAAAGGGCAGGCAGAGGCCCTTGGTTATGAAGGATGATGTATGATGCACGCCGATGATGACAAAGAGATGTGGCTGGACAAGCTACTGGATGATGTTGGCGATGCCCCTGCTGCGGACACGCCAGCCGACCTGATGGCGCGTGTCCTTGAGGATGCCTTGGCGGCCCAACCCGCGCCCGGTGCCGTGATGGCTACACCGGTGTCTTTGTGGCGCCAGATGCTCGAAGGGCTTGGAGGCTGGATGTCGGTTGGCGGTCTGGTCGCTGCCACGGCGACAGGATTTGCCATTGGCCTTGGGGCCTTGGGCGGTGAGCCATCCGATCTGTACTGGATGACCGGCCTGGACATGTTTTACGACACCGACATCGGCCTGACCGCCTATGGTTGGGATCTGGAAGAAGGGTAAGGGACCGACATGAGCGATCAGACACAAAAACGGCGCTGCCCCGTCTGGGTCAAGGTGCTGCTCGGCCTGTCCTTGGCCCTCAACCTCGGGATCGTAGGCCTTGTGGGTGGTTTCGTGCTGCGCAGTGATGGCCCGATGCGCGGGGCTGGTCCGGGGTTGGGCTACGCGATGCCTTATGTGATTGCACTTGAGCGCGAGTCGCGTCGCGCCATTTTTAAGGCCGTTCGCGAGGATCCGTCCTTGCCCTCGCGCGCTGATCGTCGGGCGCATTTCAACGACATGCTTGTCGCTCTGCGTGCTGATCCCATGGATCGCGCCGCGGTCGAAGCTGTCCTTGCCCGTCAGGCTGAAGGTGTCAGTGCCGTTCAACGCCGCGCGCAGGTCGAATGGCTGAAAAAGGTCGAAGACATGAGCGCGAGCGAGCGCGAAGCCTATGCGGATACCGTTGAGGATATTCTGAAGCGTGGGCCGAAACGTGGCAAGAAGCGTGAAGGGAATTCGAGATACTAATCTTTTTAATCAGAGTCTTATGGCTGTTAGATGAACCATAACCTTAAGCCGCAGGGCGGCTGAGCATCACCCGGTTACGCCCTTCGGCTTTGGCGTCATACAGCGCCCGGTCGGCCCGATCCAGCAGAGCTGCGGCCGTCAATGGAAGACCAGATGAGGGCGGCATTGTCGGGTCATAAACGATCATCCCGATCGAAACGGTTGCTGTCACTGCCGCTTCGCTTCCGGGCACAGCAATGGGCTTGTTGCGCACTTCGCGGCATAGGCGCAGCGCCGCTTTTTTCGCATTGCTCAGTCCAATGGCGGGCAGAACAATCAGGAACTCTTCGCCGCCGATCCGCGCGACAAGATCAATACCGCGGACATTTGCCTTGAGACGTTGCGCCGTTTCTATCAGTACGGCGTCCCCCGCAGCATGGCCAAAACGGTCGTTCACCGACTTGAAATGGTCCATGTCAGCGATCATCACGGCAAAGGGTTTGCCCGTGACATTGGCTCGCTCTGCGATACGGGTGAGATGGGGCATGGCGTAGCGACGGTTGTGCAGCCCGGTGAGCGGGTCGATCACTGCGGCTTCGATCCCGTTTCGCACCGTGTCTCGCAAGGCGTCAGCCACTTTCTTGCGGGCCAGCAATGTGTCCAGCCGCAGCGCCAGCTCTGCCGTTTCGGCATTTTCGGGCATCAGATCATTGGCGCCCATATCCAGTAACTGTGCTGCAAGTTGTGGGTTGTCTTCGGTCTGGACCAGCAAAACCGCACTGTGGCGCGTATTGGCGTGGCTTCGAATGGTGGCCAGCAGGCCCAGCATTTCAGCCTCACGCCCCGGTTCGACAACCAAGACAAAGGCATCCGGCGCGGTGTCGTCCTCGTCGCCATGCACAACATGTCCGGGGTGACATGTGTGCAGCTGGGCGTGCATTTGTGGCATCAGATCCTTGGCCAGCGCATCGCGGCGCTCTGTGTCATGGGCCACCAGCTTGACCTGCCGGGCGGGCGCAAATTGCGCATTCACCTCGGCAAAGCCCAAGGCGCGCGATGTGCCATCGCGCAGTTTCCATTCCATTGCAGAGGCATAGGCCCGCATCAGGCTGCGTGCACGCGCCAGCAGCAGGCGATCATCTACCGGTTTTTCAAGTACGTCATCAAAGCCAAGCGTCAGCATGGCCAGACGTTCCTGCGGATCCTGCGCACAACTGAGAGCGATGATCGGGACCTTGCCACAGATCTTTGTCCTGCGCAGCCGTGCCAAAAGCCGGGAGGGCGGACCATCGGGCAGGTTCACCGCGCTCAAGATCAGTTCCGGGGGTGTTTTGCCGATCACCCGAATCGCCTCGGCGATGCTGCTGGCTTGCACCACATGATAGTGGCTGGCCGCCAGTTTGACCCGCAGGCCAATGCGGTTGGTGGCAATTGGATCAATGACCAAGACTGTCCCGTGCATCATGCCCTTCCAATTTTCCACAAAGTCCGTGCATTCGTTTTTTGTTGGTTTAGGTTAACAAAGGGTTTCCAACGGGCTGCAAAGGTGGATTTGAATGGCAATGTCGCAAGAATCCGCCGAGGTTATCGGACTGACGGCGCTAACATGGTTGGCGGGCAACGAAGAATTGCTTCCGGTATTCCTTGGTTCGACGGGGGCAAGCGAGTCTGATGTGCGCGCTGGCGCAATGGATCCGGCCTTTTTGGGGGCTGTGCTGGACTTTGTGATGATGGATGATGCGTGGGTGACGCAGATGTGTGACGGCGCCGGTTTGTCCTATGAAAAACCAATGCAGGCGCGCGCCATGCTGCCCGGCGGAGGTCAGGTGCATTGGACGTGAATCATCCGGTTTTGGGGGTCGTGTTCGACAAGGACGGCACCCTTTTTGATTTTCACACGACCTGGGAGGCGTGGGCTGCTGCCTTTTTGCTGCGCGCCGCAGAGGGCGACCATGCACTTGCAGCCCGTGCTGGGGCGGCCATCGGATTTGACCTCGAAACCCGTACTTTCGCCAACGACAGCGTTGTGATTGCCGGCACGCCAGACGAAATTGGTGGTGCATTGGCCCCGCAGTTTCCCAAATTGTCTGCAGATCAGATGCTGCACGTACTCAATGACGAAGCTGCGCGTGCCCCTCAGGCCGAAGCCGTGCCTCTGCCCCCATTCCTTGCGGGTTTGCGCGCGCGTGGATTGAAACTGGGCGTTGCGACCAATGATGCCGAAGCCCCGGCACTGGCCCATCTGGCGAGCGCGGGCGTGACGGAGCTGTTTGATTTCATTGCCGGGTCGAACAGCGGTCATGGCGCCAAACCCGGCCCCGGCCAGTTGCTTGGATTTTGCAAAGCCACAAATCTCGCCCCCGAGACTGTCGTCATGGTGGGGGACAGTTTGCACGATTTGCGCGCAGGTCATGCTGCGGGAATGCGGACCCTTGCGGTGCTAACCGGATTGGCCGAAGCGGCAGTTCTGGCCCCTTATGCGGATGCTGTATTGCCCGATATCGGCCATATCCCTGCATGGTTGGACACCCAGACGCAGGGATAAGCGCCCGCGCCACCCGGTAAAAACGACCAATGCCGTCGCAAACGGACAGGTGTGCCCGCGTGCAGCGCCCGCAAGATGAGGGCCAAGCACGCAAAGGGGAAATGACATGGCTGAGGTAGCAAGTAAGCGCAGGACACGTGGTGGCGGCCGGGCAGGGGCGGCGGCGCGGCGCGGCAGCACTGTGATTGATCAGATGCCGTGGAACCCGCCTGTGATGATTGATCCGCCAGTGGAGCCCCTGCGTCCCGAAGGGGTTGAGGCCATTCATGACGGTGCCATGCGCATCCTCGAAGAAATTGGCGTGCAGTTCCTGAACGAGGAAGCCTTGGGCATTCTAAGCGAGGCGGGCTGCAAGATCGAAGGCGACATCGTCTTTATGGACCGGGACTTTGTGATGGAGATGGTGGGCAAGGCACCGTCCGAGTTCACCCTGACTCCGCGCAACGAGGCCCGTAAAATCACCATTGGCGGCAAGAACCTGACCTTTGGCAATGTGTCTTCACCGCCCAATTATTTCGATATGGAAATCGGCACCAAGGTGCCCGGCAACCGCGAGATGTGCGCCAATCTGCTCAAGCTCACCCAGTATTTCAACTGCATCCATTTCGCGGGCGGCTATCCGGTGGAACCTGTCGATATCCACGCCTCGGTGCGTCATTTGGATGTGGTTTATGACAAGCTGACGCTGACCGACAAGGTCATGCACGCCTATTCGCTTGGCAAAGAGCGGGTTGAGGATGTGATGGAGATGGTGCGCATCGCGGGTGGTCTGACGGATGCCGAGTTCGAAGCGACGCCGCGCATGTACACCAACATCAATTCGACCTCGCCCCTGAAACATGACCACCCGATGATTGATGGCTGTTTGCGCATGGTGCGCCGGGGTCAGGCGGTTGTTGTGACGCCCTTTACCTTGGCCGGTGCGATGGCCCCTGTGACGATGGCAGGCGCTGTGGCGCAGTCCATTGCCGAGGCTTTGTGTGCCATTGCGCTGTTTCAATATGTCCGCCCCGGTGCACCCTGTGCCATTGGCACGTTTACCTCGAACGTGGACATGAAATCGGGTGCCCCCGCCTTTGGGACACCTGAATACATGCGTGCAACGCAAATGACAGGACAGTTAGCCCGCTTTTACCGCTTGCCGATGCGGTCTTCGGGTGTGTGTGCTGCCAACGTGCCGGACGGGCAGGCGATGTGGGAGACGTCCAATTCGCTGTGGGCGGCGGTGCAGTCAGGCACAAACATGGTGTACCATGCCGCGGGGTGGCTTGAGGGTGGGCTGATTGCGTCGCCTGAAAAATTTATCATGGATTGCGAAATTTTGCAGCAGATTCAGCGCTATATGGACCCATCTATCACAGCGACTGGCCCGGATGACATTGCGCTGGATGCGATCAAATCTGTGGGAAATGACGGACATTTCTTTGGTATTCAGCACACTCAGGATCGCTATACGACCGCTTTTTATCAGCCGTTCCTGAGCGACTGGAAAAACTTTGAAGGTTGGCAGGTGGCGGGCGGGATCTGGACGCCGGAACGCGCGCACGGAATGTTCAAGGACATCATCGCGAGTTTCGAAGCTCCGCATATGGATGTTGCAATCCGGGAAGAACTGGAAGCCTTTGTCGCGCGACGCAAACAGGAAGGCGGTGCGCCCACTGATTTCTAAGATCGGCCTGCGCCATACGGACACGTCAAAATAGCTCAAATTGTCGATGTTAGCGGTATTTTAGGGTGCCATGAGTCACTTTGCGCAGGTGGAATTGGGAAGCGTGAAAAGATGCACGGTCTAATCAATAGGGCAATCCAGTGTTTTGCGGTGGATACGTATGGTCAGGAAAAGTGGCTGGATGCGACAAAGGTCGCCGATTTGGACTTTGTCGATTTCGAAGCGATGCTGATCTATGATGACGACCTGACGCCGCGCATTCTGGATGCTTTGGCGCAGGTTATGGACCGTCCTCGCCCCGAATTGATGGAAGACCTTGGTACCTATCTTGTGTCCCATCCCACGGTCGAGGCGTTGCGCCGCTTGCTGCGGTTCGGGGGCGTCAACTTTGTTGAGTTTCTGCATTCACTGGATGACTTGCCGGATCGCGCCCGGTTGGCCGTATCGGATTTGAATCTGCCCCGGATCGAGTTGCGCGAACACGGGACAGGTCGGTTTTCGTTGGTTTGTGATTGTCCGATCGCAGGCTATGGTCACGTCATGATGGGTATTTTGCGCACCATGGCGGATGACTACGGCACCCTTGCAGTGTTGGACCACCAAGGTGGTGGGCAAGGCACGGAAGTGATTTCAATCTCATTGATTGAAACCGAATTCGCCGAAGGTCGGGTTTTTGATCTGGGAGCACGGGCAGGATGACACAGGATATGCAAGCCGCCCTAGATGTGTTGTGTCCGATGCACCTTGTGTTGTCGGAAACGGGTCATGTGATTCACGCAGGTCCGACCGTGCAAAAACTGCGGCCTGATACACCAATGCAGGGGCGTCGTTTTCTTGAGATTTTTAACCTCAAACGACCGCGCGCTATTTCCGATATGGACGAGTTGCGTGCCGCGGCAGGCGTCAAGCTGCACCTGCAGATGCGAGATGCCCCCCAAACCGAAGTCAAGGGAGTCCTTGTTCCCGGTCCGAAGGATGGTCAGTGCATTATCAATCTGTCGTTTGGGATATCGATTGTGGATGCGGTCAGCGATTATGCTCTGACCAGTGCAGATTTTGCGGCCACGGATCTGGCCGTCGAAATGCTGTATCTGGTTGAGGCGAAATCTGCCGCAATGGAGGCATCGCGAAAGCTGAACCTGCGCTTGCAAGGAGCCAAGATTGCCGCTGAGGAACAAGCCTTTACCGATACGCTGACCGGCTTGAAAAACCGCCGCGCGATGGAACATATCATGTCGCGTTATGCGGCATGGGGCACACAATTTGCGATCATGCAAATTGATCTCGACTGGTTCAAAGCTGTTAACGATACATTCGGCCATGCGGCCGGTGATCACGTTTTACAAACAGTGGCGCGCATCATGGTCGATGAAACCCGCGACAGCGACACGGTTGTGCGCATCGGGGGGGATGAATTTGTTGTTCTGCTGCCCAATGCCGAAGATATGAATGCCACGCAAAGCATCGGGTCGCGCATTATCAAGCGATTGACGCAGCCCATTCCGTTCCAAGGTCAGGACTGCCGCATCTCTGCCAGTATCGGAATCGGCGTGTTTGATCCGGATTTGCCCGACACGGTGACGGACGTTCTCGATAACGCGGATGTTGCGCTTTACGCATCAAAGAATGCGGGGCGGGGCCGTCAGACGTTCTACACGCCCGAATTGCGCGACACGGCAAGCAATACAGAGCCAGAAACGGTTTCGAAAAGCGCCTGAAAGCAGATGGCATTGGTGGCGAGCCCTTAGCGCCAGTTCAAAAGCGATTACCCGAAGGTGGCGAAAATCGCTTCAGGGTGCACTTTTTTTTGGTAAACGATCTGCCCACACTCAAAACGAACGCACAAACCACCGCATCACTCGAATGCATGCTGTGCGCCAATTCGTCCGTTGCCGTTGCTGCGTTGATGCTCTGGAAACTGGCGTGGCATCCCGTAGGGGAATCGAACCCCTCTTTCCAGGTTGAAAACCTGGCGTCCTAACCGATAGACGAACGGGACGCAGCCGCCGTGAGCGGTGACATAGGCAATTCAGGTAGGGCGCGCAAGCCAAAAAGTGACGCAAGTTTGAACTCTGTCCGCTTAGGCGGGTGCCGCGTCTTCCAGCTTGAGCTGAACGGACTGTCGCCCCCGGAACGTGTTGATTTCCAACCGCCCGGCAAGGTGGAAAGACGCACCACCGTGATCCTCGAGAGCCGGACCAAGCGCGCTATCATAGGCCCCAAACGAAATCGCATCGAGCCGTGCCCCACCGGGTTCGCCAAATGTGATCTTGAGATGCGAGTCACCCACACGCCGGGCATGCAGGATTCGCATCGCTGAAAAGGCGTAACGCGGTGCCGACGCGCCTGCGCCAAAGGGGCCGGCATCCTCGATCTGGTTGACCAGTTCCACGCTGGCCGCTGCAGGCATCAATGCCCCGTCCAACCGCAAATCGCGCGGGCCAAGTGTGCCCGCCCCTTGGCGGGCCAGCAACTCGGACAAGCGCGCCATGGCCGCGTCGATCTTGTCGGCGGCCACCGTCAGACCGGCTGCCATTTTGTGCCCGCCGCCCTTGATCAGCAGGCCTTCCCCAGCCAGTCGCTGGATCGGTGCCCCCAGATCAATTCCCGAAACCGACCGGCCTGAGCCTTTGCCGATCCCGTCTTCGACACCAATCACGATAGACGGGCGGTTGGTCGCATCCTTGAGGCGCGAGGCCACGATCCCGACAACACCGGGATGCCAGCCATCGCCCACTGCCCAGGCCAGCGGCCCGGCACTGCCGCGCGCGGCACATTGTTCCAGTGCGGCGTCACGCACCTGCGTTTCGATTTCGCGCCGCTCGGCGTTCAGCGCGTTCAACCGTTCGGCCAATGCGTCGGCCTCATGCGGATCATCGGTGCTGAGCAGTCGCGCGCCCAGATCCGCTTGCCCAATCCGCCCACCTGCATTGATGCGTGGACCCAGCAGATAACCAAGATGATATGGGGTCGGGGCCGTGTCCATGCCTGCGATATCAGCCAGCGCGACCAGACCCACGCGCTGTCGATGGCCCATGATCTTGAGCCCTTGCCGCACGAAGGCGCGGTTGACACCAATCAACGGGGCCACATCCGCTACGGTGGCAAGACCTACAAGATCCAGCATCGCCATCAGGTCTGGCCCCTTGGTGCCGCTGTCGCGTAACTGACGCCCGGCTTCAACCAGCATCAGGAATACCACGGCCGCAGCGCACAAATGCGCCAGCGCCCCATCTTCATCCTGTCGGTTGGGGTTCACGACCGCCAAGGCATCGGGAAGGGTCTCACCGCCAAGGTGGTGATCCAGAACAACCACGTCGGCCCCTTTGGCCGCGGCAATCGGGCCATGAGACAGGGTGCCGCAATCCACGCAAATGATCAGATCATGGGCAGCCGCCAACCCGGCCATGGCCGCGTCGTTTGGGCCATATCCTTCGTCAATGCGGTCAGGCACATAGAGCGTGGCAGTGCGCCCCAATGTCCGCAACCAAGTGATCAGCAACGCCGCGGACGACCCACCATCAACGTCATAGTCCGCAAACACGGCAATACGCTCACGCCCGGAGACCGCGCGCAGCACACGGCTTGCCGCCAGTTCCATATCACGTAAGGACCGCGGATCAGGCATCAGGTCACGCAGCTTTGGATCCAGATAAGCCGCGGCCTCAGATGCGGGCACACCCAGGCGCGCAAGGATCAGGCAGATTGGCCGGGGCAGGGTGCTTTGCTGGGCCATCGCCTCGGCGGCCCGTGACACGTCCGCACTTGGGCCAACCCATGCCCGCCCCGTGATCGACTGTTCGACGCCAAGAAAGGCCACCAGATCTCCCCGTTTCTTCTGACCAGAAATACCACCGCCGGAGGCATAAATCTGTTTTATCAGTCACCTGTCAAATGCCGCACTGTTGTGGATCGAACCGCAATGCGTGCGCGTCAGCAAACCCTTTAGACAGTGTGGACGGGTGTACGGTAGTTGATGCGGCGCACGGACCCGGTCTTGGAACGCATCAGCAGCGTTTCGCAGGTCAGCCAACCGGGTTCGCGGTGCACAGCCTGCAGCAAGGAGCCGTCTGTCACACCTGTTGCGGCAAAGATCACGTCCTGCGTGACCATGTCGTCGCGGGTGTAAACGCGGTTCAGGTCCGTGATACCGGCCTTGGTTGCGCGGCCGCGTTCGTCGTCATTGCGGAACAGCAGACGGCCGTAGATCTGCCCGCCCATGCATTTCAGCGCCGCTGCGGCCAGCACGCCTTCGGGTGCGCCGCCTTCGCCCATATACATGTCGATCCCGGTGGAGGGGTCGGCGCAGTGCATCACACCGGCCACGTCGCCATCCGTGATCAGACGGATCGAGGCGCCTGTGCCGCGCACGGCTGCGATCACGCTGTCATGGCGGGGCCGCTCGAGGATGCAGACTGTGATGTCAGCAGTGTCGCAGCCTTTGGCCGATGCCAGCGCCTGCACCCGTTCGGCTGGGTCCATATCCATTGTCACGGTATCGGGGGCAAAGCCTGGGCCGATGGCCAGTTTGTCCATATAGACGTCCGGTGCGTGCAGCATGGACCCGCGCGGCCCCATGGCGATGACTGTCAGCGCGTTGGGCATGTCCTTGGCGGTCAGCGTAGTCCCCTCGAGCGGGTCCAGCGCGATGTCCACGCCGGGGCCGTTGCCGGTGCCGACTTCCTCGCCAATATACAGCATCGGGGCTTCGTCCCGTTCGCCTTCTCCGATCACCACGACGCCTGCGATGTCCAGCAGGTTCAGCTGTTCGCGCATGGCGTTCACGGCTGCCTGATCAGCGGCTTTTTCGTCGCCGTGCCCGACAAGGCGGGCGGAGGCGAGGGCCGCGGCTTCGGAAACGCGGGCAAGGCCCAGAGACAGCAGGCGGTCCTGGAAAATGGCGGTGGTGGTCATGGGGTAAGGTCCTTGCGAAATGGGATGGTTGGAATGATCAGATGGATTCGATGCGCAGCACAACCGGGTCCGATGCCAGCACATCGGTGCTTTGCATGGAGGCCAGCGCCTCATCCAGCGCGGTGCGCGTGCACTTGTGCGTCACGATCAGCACGGGGGCAGACGCGTCGTCGTGCCCGTATTGCCGCATACGGTCGATGCTGACGCCAGCGTCGCCCAGAAGGGTTGCAATCTTGGCCAGTGCGCCGGGTTTGTCGACCAGCGACATACGTAGGTAATACGGCGCTGGCAGCGCGGAACGGGTTGGCGAGGCCGCTTCGAGCGTGTCGGCGGGTTGTCCGAATACAGGCAGGACAAACCCACGCGCCACGTCGCACACGTCGCCCATCACGGCAGAGGCGGTGGGGCCCATACCCGCTCCGGGTCCGCGCAGCACGATCTGTTCGACCGCGTCGCCCTCGATGGCAACCATGTTCGTGCCGCCCTGCAATTGCGCAAAGGGCGAGGTGTCGGGCACGAGGCAGGGCATCATGCGTTGTTCCAGACCGCGCCCGGTGCGCTGAGCCACACCCAGCAATTTGATCTTGTAGCCCATGTCACCGGCCTGCGTGATGTCGTCGATGCTGACGCGGCCGATCCCTTCGATTTCGATTCCATCGAAATTGACCTGCGTCCCAAAGGCGATCGAGGACAGGATGGCGAGCTTGTGGGCTGCATCAATGCCACCCACGTCCAGTTCCGGGTCCGCTTCGAGATAGCCCAGCCCGTCGGCTTCGGCGAACACCTCGTCATAGCTAAGACCTGCGCTTTCCATCCGTGTCAGGATGTAGTTGCACGATCCGTTCATGACCCCGACGATGCGGGTGATGGCGTTGCCTGCCAACCCTTCGGTGAGGGCCTTGATGACCGGAATACCGCCTGCGACGGCCGCTTCGTAGCGCAGTGAGACGCCTTTGGCTTCGGCCGCTTCGGCCAGTGCCTGACCGTGCACGGCCAGCATGGCCTTGTTGGCTGTCACCACGTCTTTGCCAGCCGCGATTGCGGCCTCGACGGAAGCCTTGGCCGGTCCGTCCGTACCGCCCATCAGTTCAACGTAAACATCTACGTCGTCGCGGGTGGCCAGCGCGACGGGGTCATCTTCCCAGACATACTCCGACAGGTTCACACCTCGGTCCTTGTCGCGGCTGCGCGCGCTGACGGCACTGATCGTGATCGAGCGGCCCGTGCGTGCAGACAACAGCGCTGCCTGTTGCCGTACTATGCGTACAACGCCGACTCCGACGGTGCCAAGTCCTGCGATGCCAAGGCGCAAGGGCGTGTTCATGTCCGTATCCTCTCGGGGGTTGTCGGTGTGGCGGTCAATATCTTGCGCGCGATGTAGCGGGTTCGGCGCATGGGTGCAATTGCAACCGGCTGTGCGTGCCTATCCAAGGGCCGCCTGAAGGCGCGCCCGTGTGGCGCCATCCACGATGGCGTGTTGTTGCAGGGCGCGCGCCCGCGCCTTGAGCGCGTTGACGCGTCCGCTGAGATTGTCGCTCACCTCAACGGGATTGCGCACCACTGCATCGCGCCCGGCAAGCAATGGGGCCAGCGGCACCAGGTCGGGAAAATCGGCGGCTTCGGCCTGTGGCGGGATCGTTGCATCCAGATCCGGAAACTGCGTGCAGGCGCCGAGACAGAACAGGGTGAGGCAAAGGACGGCGCGCATTGCGGCTCCGGGCTGGTAAGGTGTGCTGTGACTGTGATGCACCAAGGGCCGGGATGGTGCAAGCGTGGCTTGGTTTTGAACGATTGTTCAGATAAATCTTGGCTATGGCTCGGACTGCTGGATCTCATTCGGATGTGACTGGCCCGCGTGTGCGCGCGGCGGCCCTGTCTTTGTTCGCCCGCCATGGCTATGCGGCCGTGTCCATGCGCCAGATTGCGCGTGATGTCGGGGTGCAGGCGGGCGCGTTATATAACTACACGCCAGACAAGCAGACGCTGCTGTTTGAGTTGATGCGCGACCATATGGTCGAGTTGCTGGAGGCGGTCGATGGGCTGCCTGCAGGGCCGCCGATGGAGCGGTTGGAGCACTTTGTGCGGTTTCACATTGCTTTTCATCATGACCGGCCTGACGCAGTGTTCATTGCCTATATGGAATTGCGCAATCTGGACCCGGACAATTTTTCGGAAATCGAGGCGCTGCGTAGTCGCTACGAGGCTGTTCTTGAATCGATTTTTAGCGACGGAGTGACCGCGCAGGCGTTTGAGCTTCGCGATGCAAAGGTTGCGGCCATGGCGGTGATTGCGATGTTGACCGGGGTAAATACGTGGTTTCGCGCGGGGGGGCGTTTGAGCCTGTCTGCGGTGCAGGATCACTATTGGGACATGGTGCACAAGATGGTTGTGTCGGCGGGTGGCTCTATTCAGCCCTGACGGGCTGAAGGCGCCCACCCTCCGACCTGGTCAGTGCGCGGATTTGATGAATGTGCCATTGCGCAAGTCTTTCATCGCTTGCATCAGTTCTTCCTGGGTATTCATCACAATTGGTCCGTGCCAGGCCACCGGTTCATTGATGGGAGCGCCGGAAATCAGCAAGAAGCGGATCCCTTCGGGCCCAGCTTGCACGGTCACTTCGTCCCCTGTGCCAAAGCGCACCAATGTGCGGTCGCCCGACAGGTCCCGGATATTGAGCTCTTGCCCACCGACCTCTTTTTCCAGCAGCACGCCCGAGGGTGTCGACGCATCTGCAAAAGCCCCGGCGCCACCGAAAACGTAGGCAAAGGCCCGTCGATAGGTGTCGATCTTGAACGTCTTTTTCACGCCGGCCGGGATCGAGATGTCGAGATATTGCGGGTCGGCTGCAATGCCATCTACGGGACCTTTTTGACCCCAGAACGCACCGGTGATCACTCGCACATGGGTGCCGTCATCATCCGTGACCTCGGGAATATCGGTGCCTTGGATGTCCTGATAGCGCGGGGCTGTCATTTTCTGATCCGATGGCAGATTGCCCCAAAGCTGGAAGCCATGCATTTGCCCCTTGGCGTTCCCGTGCGGCATTTCCTGATGCAGGATGCCTGATCCGGCGGTCATCCATTGCACGCTGCCGGCCCCCAAGGTGCCGGAGTTTCCGAGGCTGTCGGCGTGTTCTACGGTGCCATCCAGCACATATGTGATTGTCTCGATCCCACGGTGGGGGTGCCATGGAAACCCCTTTTCAAAGTGCTCGGGAATGTCATTTCGGAAGTCGTCAAACAGCAGGAAGGGATCCAGCTCGCTTGGGTCCTGAAAGCCGAAAGCGCGGTGCAGGTGCACGCCTGCGCCTTCCATAGTTGCCTGGGCGGCGCGGGTTTCGAGTGTGGGTCTGAGAGACATTTGCGTTCTCCTTTATCGGTAAGTTGACCCCAAGATAGGCGCATCTGTTGTTGGCGCAATTTGCGCCCTCGAACCGGGTCTGTGCGGAAATGCAAAGCGACGGGACCACCACAACCGTGAGGTTCTCTCATTCCCGAGGACCTGTATGTACAGGTGGGTGCCAGGTAAACGGACCAGGATCCGGACAGAGCCAGCGCCCTCGGAATTGCTTAAGGCCACCGGAATGCAACCTTACACGAAGAAGGGCAGAGCCCGTCGTCTCGCTACATAGGGTGCGCGGGTTGGCACGGCAAGGTGCATGGTGTCGCGCGGCGCTTGCATATCTGCTTTGCGCTCGCCAGTGCGCTTTGTCAAAGAGCCGTTAGGCGACGCCAGCGCTGGTTTCAGGTGCTGCAGGTGCGCCATTGAGGTGATCGCGCAATGAGGTCTCAAAGAAGTGTTGCCAACCCCGTTGGCAGATGTCGAAACAGGGCAAGGCGGGCGTCAGCCCCTTGTGCGTAAGGCGTACCGTGCTGCCGCCGGGTGCAGGTGTGATCAACCAGACCAACCGCGTTCCTCTCCACTCAGTGGGATCGGGGACGCCTTCGATGATCATATGTGCATCTGTGCAGGTCCAGAAGAAATGTGTCTTTGTGCCGCCAGCGTCGAACGCAAATGTCGCGTGACTGTTGTTGAAGCGAATGGTGAACCCGTCAGAATGGTGGTCAACGCGCGTCGACCACCATTGCTCCAGATCAGCAGGGATTTGGCGCGCCGCCTGATGAGGCGATGCGCTGGTTTCGATGGTTGCCGTATAACTCAAGAGCCTTCTCCGGTGTCATGGATGTGGCCCCGCATCCGCATCAGGTGTTCGTCCCAACCATTGTCGAGCGCGAGTGTGAGCCCGAAGGCTTCGACCCCCTGCGGCAATCCAGTGTGCTCCAGCTCCAGATGCGTGCCGCCGGGCACATCCGTGAGCGTCCACGACACGGTACTCACCGCGTTGCCCATGGGGCCGACAGTAAATGTATAGATCAGCGAATTCGGGGCATCTGCTGTCAACACCTTGCCCCAGATCAGCTTGTCACCGCTGGTGGTGCCAAACATTTCCAGCGTTTCGCCCTGTTGCAGCGGTGCTTTGGGGGCATGAAACCATTTGGCGAGGTGTTCGGGTTGTGTCAGGTAATCCCAGACCAATTGGCGCGGTGCCTTGAGGTAGATGGATTTGTTCAATTTGGTATCGGTCATTCTGCATCCTTTGCGGTGTCTGATTGTGCTGCGTTCTCAACAGCTGTCTTGAGGTCTGCGAGGCGGTCGTCCCAGAAGCGGTCGAAGTATTCGAGCCAGGACAGCACGGGCGCAAATCCAGCCGGGTCCAACCGGTTGAATCGTTCCCGCCCACGGGCTTCGACCACGATCAGGCCGCCATCACTCAGCACGGTGAGATGCTTTTTGACCGCTGCCCGCGTCATGTCGAAACGGTCTGAGACTTGTGCGATGGTCAGCTCTTGCGCTGTCAACATCCGCAAGATGTCGCGCCGTGTTGGGTCAGCCAATGCGCGAAACGCGTGTTGGGTCTGCGCGTTCATTGCGCCACCGGCACAAAGTCAAACGCGCCGTCCTGATAAAGCATCGTCACGCAGGGTGTGTCAGAGACGCAAGTCGACACGTGCGCCAAATCTGCGGGCACGTGATAGTATCCGCCCGGGCCGATAATGGCGCTGTTTGTTTGACCGGGCAGGGCGTGTGTCATCTGACCTTCGAGCATCACGCCGTGCATGGCGGCAGATTTTACATGCGCCGGGCTGGCGGTGCCTGCGGGAAGGCGCACCATGGCGATGTAGGCTTCGTTTTGGCGGTCTCCCATCAGCGGTGCAAAAGCGACGCCAAGGTCGGTTGTGTCCCATGCAAGATCTGCGGGGGGCGTGAGTGTGATGGACGGATCGGCCAGTGCCGGAGTGGCAATTAGGCACAGCGTCAGTGCGAGGGGTTTCATGGGGGCTCCTGAATGTAATACCATTTGGTTTCGTTAATATGCGAAACCATTTGGTATCATGTCAAGCAGAGTTTGAAAAAGATGAAAGACGCCGCGTAACTTATTCAGAAGTTTCGATAAACCCGTATTCTAGAAGCTCTTCCGGCAGCAAGACGTAGATCTGATCGGGAGGGGTAGACAGCGCGTGGGTCATCACCAGAGGGTCGATTCCCATATCGTCGAGATAGCTCATGACCTCGGCCTGACCGCGTTGGATGTCCTTAACAGCGAAGGCGGCAGGCAGCAGCGTGTTCTCTCCAAAGTAATGTTGGTGCACGCCCACAGACGCGTCTTCTGAGATGTCGCGCGAGGTTCCGGCTGCCAGCAGATAGGGGCAGGCGGAGTAGCAATATTCTCCCGCCAGCATTTGCGTGCGCATGCCCTGCGCGCGCACGTGACGTCCCAGGGCCAAAGCATCCTGCACAGACCCGCCCGGCGATTGCAGGATCAGTGTTTCGGGTACGGGGTCGAGTGTCTCGAGTTGGTCGATGATCCGCTTGGCATCGCCGGCCTCAATGCCGCCTTCGATCCGATAGGTTGTGCCATTGGTTTGTGTGACGACCAACCTGTCGGGCAACTGGCCGGGATCGCGGGCAGGTTGCACAAGTGGTCTGTCCCGGTCGGGGCGAAAGATGCGGCGTTGATCGCCGGGGCGCACCGGTTCGGTGAGCCTTGGCGCTGACGGCGCAAAGGTGGGCAGCCGCAGTCCCTGCATGTCCCCGATGATCAACAACAGCCCCAGACCGATCTGAAAGATCAACAGGCCCATCAGCACGCGGGCGACTGGGTTGCGCGGTTTAGTGTTGGACGGTTCGCTCATACCCGGCCCTATTCTGCAGCGGGGCGCGGTTTGGCGATGCCAGGCAGGCGGGCGGCCTTTTCGGCTTGTGCATCGGGCATGTCATTCATTGCCTGTTCCACATCGCGAATTGCCGTCATGGCGGCGCGCAATTCAGCCAGCGTCAGCGTGTCTTCGACCCCTGCGCCCTCGCGTCCGCCGCGAATGGCCGATTGCGTGATGGCAAGGATAAAGACCAGTACAGCCGGCAACAGGTCGATGGCGATGGCGCCTGCCCAGGATGGTACAAAGTTGCGGGCATAAAGGATCACCGCATCCGCCGATGAGATCGGCGTATAGGTCACATCGGCCGCAGGCTGTAGCGACTGCACGTTCTGTGCGGCCCGTTCGAGGGTAGAGGCCCGTTGCGCCAGCACTTCGAGCACGGACGAAATCGTGGTGGCCTGATCACTGCGCCCTTCGGCAGTGTCGCTGTCGAGTTCAGGCAGCACCACAGAGGCGGCAAGGTCTTGGGCCGCACGCTCGACGAGCGGGGCCACAGAAAGTTGCCGCATCTGGGTGATCAGTCCGGCCAGCCGCACCGCCTGCTCGGAGAATTCGACGCTGCGCGCATCAACAGGCCCCGGTTCAACAGTCAGTGCCCGCATCCGCGACAGGATTGTGTTTCCCTCGGCAAATGCCGTTTCGACCAAGGGAGTTTGCGCACTGATTTGCCCTTCAAGTCCCGATAGTTCGGCGGACTTTTGGCGCAAAACTCGGAACACGGCGCCGCGCCCGGCAAGGCCGGACAGCGCGCCTGCGGCCTCTTGTTCGCTGAGATCTTCGAAGCTTTGGCGCACGCGGGCCACGTCGCGTTCTAGGGATTGTGCGGTGATGGCAACCTCGTGGGCGCGCTCAAGGCTGGATTGGTAGTCTTGCACCGTTTTGGCGAGGTGCTGTTCGACGGCCGCTGAACCGGCAAGCGCCGCCGCGTTCAGCCACGATGACATGGCCACGATGGCGAGTGAGCCAAGCCCCATTGTCACCATCAGGCCGATCCTTGCCCGGGCGGACCGCACAGCCGGAAAAAGGCGCATCATGTAGGACCAGAACACGAAGATGCCGACAGACACAGCCACCGAATACGCGATGGCGGCAAAGACGGACATGGCTCCGATTTCGTCCAGCAGAGAGGAGACGCCAAGATAGGTGTAGATCCCCGACGCTGTCGCCAGCACGCCCAAAGCGGTGCCTGAAAACGTGTCGAGCCAGCCAAGGTGCCCCTCGAGTTCACGGGCGTAGCGTACGCCGCGCGCCTGCGCATCCGTCAGGCGGGTGTCGTTTGTCATTGGGGTCCCTCACCACTGTACCGGGCCTCAACCTATGTCACAGAGCGACCTGCGCCAAGGGGTAGGGTGTGGTGTGCCGACGTCAGTCTTGCGTTTGTTCACACTTTGTTCATATGCTGGCCACATGCAAATCGCGTCTGACATAACCACGTTGATGCCAGGTCAGTTGCTGGCTCGGGGGGTCGCGCGCCACTTTTCCGCCCTCGGCTGGGTCACAGTGGAGGAACTGGTGCCGGCGCGCGGCTTGCGGGTCGATGTGATGGCGCTAGGCCCCAAGGGGGAAATCTGGGTGGTGGAATGCAAATCCTCGCGCGCGGACTTCATGTCCGACGCCAAGTGGGAGGGGTATCTGGAATGGTGTGATCGGTTTTTCTGGGCTGTGGACAGCGACTTTCCTGTCGATCTGCTGCCTGAAGAGACCGGATTGATCATTGCAGATGCCTATGATGGCGAGATTATTCGCATGGGGCCAGAGACAAAGCTGGCTGCACCCCGTCGCAAAGTGATGGTGCAAAAATTTGCAACCCATGCCGCGCGCCGCTTGCAAGCGTTGCGTGACCCCAGCGGCGGGCTTCAGTGGTGACGCAAAGCTAATGCGTCACCGGAGCGATCCTATTCACTGAGGGATACATAGTATTCACAGACCTTGCGGCATTGGTCGCGTCGCGCGGCCTTGAACCCGGCAATCGACGTCAGATGCGCGCGGGTACATATCGCCTGCGTGCCAACGAAAACTGTTGTGCCCGAAAACAGGGTCATCCCTTCTGAGGCCAGCGCCGCCGCAAACGTGAACATCGCCGCCATCCCGACGCATTTCTCGTTTTCCTGATAGGTCACTTCGTCCACGGCTTGGGCCGCGCAGATGTCGCATTGGTCATAACAAGCGTTCACCCCGTCGGCTGCGGCACTGGCCAGCGCCAGCGTGGAACAGCCACTGGGTGCGCTGCTCTGCGCGGTTTGGATAGAGGATAGCCGGTTGATACGTGGTTGCGCGTCTTGGCGCAGCAGTTGGGCAAAACGTGCCTTGAGTTGACTGCGCTTGTCGCGCGCATTTTCGCGCGCCACCAGCCGTCCTTGGGCGGTGGTAGTGTCGACCACCCATTCCGGCGGGCACCCCGATTGTCCCGGACAGTTGAGCACAACAACCAGATCACCCACGGCCTGATCGGACATACCGCCACCCGAACTGCCGGAGGGGAAGGGGGGATTGCCGTTGGCTGTGTCCCACTGGATCACACCCGGTGGCACGTCCGAGATCGCATTTTCCAGCAATTCCATAACTGTGGCGTCGCTTGGCAACCAACTGAGGTTTTGGGCGTAGGGAGAATTGGTGGCGAGGGTCAGTGCTTCGGCGACATAGATCCCGACATCATACAGTTGGTCCGTCACCTGCGCCGGAATGGTCAGCGCCGAACCGGGGCCGAAATATTCGATCATGGTGTTGTTGAGGTAGGTCGTGGCTGCACCTGAACCATCGGGCGGCATATCGACCACGTAGGTCATGTCCCAACTGTTCAGCCCACCCATTTTGGGCCATATGTGCATAACCAGTTGCGCATGTGGGACACCTTCGCCCTGATAGACGTTCACACATGCGATTTCACCGCATTTCAGAAAATCCACATCAAGCGGCTGCGTTTGTGCGGCCGCTTCGAGTGCGGCGCAGCATGTGAAAACTGTGAAGGGAATGGCGCAAAGGCGCGACAAAGATGGCATGATAGCCTCCTGCAAAATCAATTCAAAAAAAATGCGGGCCAAAGGATGTCTCCGGGCACCGCGGTCTTGTTAAAAGGGGTCGTACGAAAGTGTCTGCCAGCGTAGCAGGTTGTGTCTGTTGCGTCGATGAACCTGTTGGCTTGCGGCAAGAGCCCGCCTGAACATAGCTGAACCTGCGGTAGTGTGTTGCAACCATTGCGCGTTGGCCACTGGTGCAACCGGCGCGGCTACAGTCTGTGGAATACATTTTTTCAATAATATCGATTATTTTTTCGCAATGCGATGAAGCGGCTTGAGTGATGAAAAAGGGCCTGCGCTCGTGTTTGCGCTAGCGGCATTGAAATCAAATGATTAGCGGAGGGTATTTGTTGTCTGGGCTTGAACTCCAAGCTAGCCCAAGCGCGCAAACACACCGTTTGCGCGCCGGGTATTGCGCCAGAACGCACGTCGCCACATGCGCTGACCCCTTGTTTGTGGTGTCGCGCAGTCTAAGACCTATGGAGGGGAACAGCCGTTTGCACGCCCCGCCACGGAAGAGGAGCTGTGGCTGGACATCCAGATGCAAAACGGCACACCCCACAAAAGAAGAAGCGTGCGGGGGCATCATTGCGACGACACCCGCAGACTATTCCTTGGGAGGAAACATGACTGAAACTGTAAACCGCAGAAAGTTTCTGCGCGGTTCGGCCGTTGCCGGTGCCGCTGTTCTTGCGACCCCTGCAATTGCAGATGGGCATGCAACGACGTTGAAGATGCAAGCCGCTTGGGGCGGTGGCATTTTCCTTGAAAATGCGAAATCCTTTGCGGCCCGTGTCAATGAGATGTCTGGCGGTTCGCTGATTATCGAAGTGCTGTCTGTGGATGCGGTTGTCAAAACCAGCCAGATGCAAGACGCGGTGCACCGCGGTGTTCTGGATGCGGCCCACTATGTGCCCGCCTACTGGTACGGCAAATCCAAAGCGGCCTCGCTGTTTGGCACAGGACCATGCTTTGGCTGGTCTTCTCAGGAAGTTCTGGGCTGGGTCCATGCGGGCGGTGGCCAAGAACTGTTTGACGAGCTGATGGACACACTGCGCTTGAACGTGGTGTCGTTCTTCAACTCGCCCATGCCTGCACAGCCATTGGGCTGGTTCCAGGAGCAGATCACCGACGCGTCCCAAATGGACGGCCTGAAGTACCGGACTGTTGGTCTGGCGGCGGACGTTTTGCTGGAAATGGGTATGTCCGTTGTGCAGTTGCCCGGTGGTGAAATCCAGCCGGCGATGAAGTCGGGCCTGATCGACGCGGCTGAGTTCAACAACCCCACATCTGACCGTGACTTTGGCATGCAGGATGTATCCAAGCACTACCACTTGGCGTCGTATCACCAGAGCCAGGAATTCTTTGAAGTCACCTTTAACAAGGACAAGTTCAACGCGCTCTCCCCTGAGCATCAAGCGATCATCAAGAACGCGTCTATGGCTGAGAATTCAGGCTTTTACTGGGGCAACACCAAGCGCTACTCCGATGACTTGCTGAAATTGCAGGAAGCGGATGGTGTGAACGTGTACCGCACGCCAGACAGCGTGATGGCGGCCCAGCTTGAGGCATGGGACAAGGTCACGGACCGCATTGCAGGCGACGATCCGTTCTTTGCCAAGGTGATGGAATCCCAGAAGGCTTACGCCAAGAACGTGATGAACTACCTCAATCTCAACCAGCCCGATTACAAGCTGGCCTACAATCACTACTTCGGTTGATCTACTGAGGCAGTGTTAGTCATGTCCGGGCGCCTGTGCGCGGCGTCCGGACATGCGCACGAAAAGACGAAAAGATCTGTAGGGGAGCAGCGCAGATATGAGACTTGTTCACGCCATCGAGGGCCTGAGCCTTTGGGTGGGCCGTGCTTTTGGCTGGTGCATCCTGATCCTGACACTGTCGGTGTCTTACGAAGTGTTTGTGCGATACGTACTTAATGCCCCGACCGTCTGGGCCTTTGACATGATGATCCAGATGTATGGCGCTCTGTTTCTGATGTGTGGCGCATATGCGCTGGCCCAGGACACCCATGTACGCGCAGATGTGATATACCGCCTTTTCCCGGTCAAAGTGCAGGCGGGCCTCGATTTCCTACTGTATTTCCTGTTTTTCTTTCCCGGTGTTATCGCGCTGGTCTGGTATGGATACGAGATCGCGTCTGACAGCTGGCGCTACAAGGAAGTCAGCTTTAACAGCCCCGCCAGCATCCAGATCTATTTCTTCAAATCGCTGATCCCGTTGTCGGGTGCGTTGCTTGTGATCCAGGGCTTTGCCGAGTTGATCCGCTGTGTAAAGGCGATGCGCACGGGGGTGTGGCCCGAACGCCTGGCCGATGTGAAAGAGACTGAAGATCTGCTGACCGATGCCGATCTGGACACGATCCGCGCTTTGTCGCCGGGTCAGAAATAAGCCCCTTGGCGCTTCTAGAAAGATAAAAAGATGACCAATCCCGAAGTCGCCCTGTTGATGCTTGGGCTGTTTATTGTCCTTGTTCTCCTTGGTTTCCCGATTGCTTTTACATTGCTCGCAATGGGCGTGGCCTTTGGTTATTACGCCTATCACCAAGGCGGCCCGATCGAATCCTTCAGCGACATCTTCAACAACAACATCTTCTATTTGCTGAACCAGAACACCTATTCAGTGATGGAGAACCCGATCCTTGTGGCTATCCCATTGTTCTTGTTCATGGGCTACGTGGTTGAACGCGCCAATATCGTGGACAAGTTGTTTTTCTCGCTCTACATGGCGGCGCGCAATCTGCCCGGCAGTTTGGCCATCGCGGCTCTGTTGACTTGCGCGGTGTTTTCCACCGCGTCAGGTATTGTAGGTGCAGTTGTGACGCTGATGGGCCTGCTGGCCTTTCCGGCTATGGCCAATGCCAACTACAACAAGAGCTTTGCCTCGGGGGTGATCTGCGCGGGGGGCACGTTGGGTATTCTGATCCCACCGTCCATCATGTTGATCGTCTATTCGGCTATCGCGGATCTGTCGCCCTTGCGGCTATATGCGGCGGCGGTGTTCCCGGGCTTGCTGCTGGCAGGTCTCTACATCGTCTACGTGATCCTGCGGGTGTGGTCGAACCCGTCCTTGGCTCCCAAGCCAACGATGGAGGATGTGCCGCCGCCGCGTGAGATCTACTTTGACCTGCTCGTCAGCTTTGTACCGCTAACCGTGCTGATTGCGCTGGTGTTGGGCTCGATCCTTGGCGGTCTTGCGACCCCGGCAGAGGCGGCTGCGATGGGTGCCTTGGGTGGTATGGTTTTGGCGGTGCTTTACCGCTCGATGACATGGACCAAGCTGAAGGAAAGCGTTTTCCTGACGGCCAAGGCGACGGCCATGGTGTGCTGGCTGTTCGTGGGCTCATGGACCTTTGCTTCGGTGTTTTCCTACCTTGGCGGTCACGACATCATCGCTGATTGGGTTGGAGGCATGGACCTTGAGCCATGGGAATTTCTTATCCTTGCGCAGATCATCATCTTCCTGCTGGGCTGGCCGTTGGAATGGTCCGAGATCCTGATCATCTTTGTGCCGATCTTCCTGCCATTGCTGGAAGTGTTTGGCGTGAACCCGTACTTCTTTGCAATGCTGGTGGCGTTGAACCTGCAAACGTCGTTCCTGACCCCGCCCATGGCCATGTCCGCCTACTACCTAAAGGGTGTTCTCAAGAACAAAATCGAGTTGATGGAAATCTTCCGCGGGATCATGCCGTATCTTGGCATTGTGATCCTGACGATGGTGCTGATGTACCAATTCCCCGGTATCGCGCTGTGGTTCCCCGACTTCCTGTTTGGTGAATACATCCCGTGATCAAGGACGCCTACACTCTGAGTGCAGTAGAGGCACTTGCCGCGATGGCGGCAGGCCGCCTCACTTCGGTGGCATTGGTTCAGTCCTGTTTGGACCGGATCGCGGCGACGGATGCATCAATCAAGGCATGGGCCTTTCTGGACCCGGATGCAGCCTTGGCGCAAGCCGCCGAGGCGGATCGCTTGCGTGCCGGTGGCATGGCATTGGGCGCGCTGCATGGCATTCCTGTTGGGCTCAAGGATATCATCGACACCGCCAAGATGCCGACGCAGCGGGGCACGCCCATCTTTGAAGGACGCACCACAGACACCACCGCCCGGCTGGTTGAGAACCTGCGCGAAGCGGGGGCAATCATCATGGGCAAGACGGTGACGACCGAACTGGCCTTTGTGCATGCCAGCGAGACCCGCAATCCGCACAATCCGGAGCATAGTCCAGGTGGTTCGTCCAGTGGATCGGCGGCGGCGGTTGGAGCGCATCATGTTCCGCTTGCAGTGGGCACGCAAACCAACGGATCGGTCATTCGGCCAGCATCGTTTTGTGGGGCCTTCGGGTTCAAGCCGACACGGGGCGTGATCTCGCGTACCGGCATTTTGCAAACGTCGGTGTCGTTGGATCAGGTGGGGTGTTTCGGGCGTTCGCTCCCGGATGTGGCCCTGCTGGCGGATGTGCTTGGCAGTTATGATCAACTGGACCCCTGCAGCTTTGCTCGCCCGCGTCCGGACATGACGGCCGGAGCAGGAGCCGAGGCTCCGGTAACGCCGGACCTCGCGTGGTTTGAGCTGCCGTTCAATGATCGACTTAGTCCGGCTGCACTGGACGGTATGGAGGCAGTGCTGGAGATCCTAGGGCCACAGGTGACACGGATGGAGCCGGCTGACACGTTGTCAAACCTCGTCGCCGTACAGGCCCGGATTCATGAATATGAGATTTGCCAGCATCAGGCCGAGGTTTTCGAAGCCCATTGGGATCGCCTGAGCGATACGTTGAAACCCGTGCTGACGCGCGGGCGCCAAATCACCAAGATGGAATATGAAGATGCGTTGGCGGTGAAGGCGTCGGCCGAGGCCTTCTTTGCCGACTTCTTTGTGGAATTTGATGCCATTGTCGCCCCGGCTGCGGCGGGCGAGGCTCCGAAATTTGGCGGCGGTACGGGCGATCCGATCTTCTGCACATTGTGGACGCTGGCGGGCCTGCCATGTGTGACATTGCCGCTATTGGTGGGTGAAACAGGGCTGCCCATTGGCGTACAATTGATTGGCCCGGTCGAGCGTGATGACCGATTGCTGCGCACAGCGCGCTGGCTACAAACCCATCTGGCGCAAAGCGCTGACTGAGAAAGGACACCGGAATGTCATATGGAGTGAAGTTGATCGTTGGCCTGATTGGCACAGCGTTTCTGTGTGTTTTTATCGGAGGGTTGTCGCAGAGCATCTCATCGGGGTTTGCCGGATTTTACGGCGGTTTGCCTTTCATGATCATCGCGATCGTGGTGTGCGGCGCGGCAATCTATGATTTCTGGGATGAGTGTGTGCGCAAGAAATGAGCCGCCCGCGTCTTTGGATCACCCGCAGATTGTCTGATGCCACATTGGAACGGGCGGCGCGCAACTACGAAGTTGTCATCAACCATGAAGATGAACCCGGCACCGCAGATCAACTGATCGCAGCAAGTGCCGAATTCGATGCAATCATCCCTTGTCATTCAGAGCATTTCAGCGCCGAGGTTGTGGCGCAGTTTTCTGACCGCCTGAAAATCGTCGCCAACCACTCCGTTGGCGTGGATCACTGCGATCTGCCTGCCCTGAAGGCGCGCGGAATTGTCGTAACCAACACGCCGGATGTGTTGTCGGATGCGACCGCAGAACTGGCGATGTTGTTGATGCTGGGCGCGGCACGCAATGCTGTGGCCGGGGACCGGATCGTGCGCACAGGCGCGTGGGACAGTTGGTCGCCTGCTTTCATGGTGGGTAAACAAGTCACTGGTGCGCGTCTGGGGATCGTAGGTATGGGCCGGGTCGGACAGGCCTTTGCGGCCAAGGCACGTGGGTTTGACATGGAGATCCATTACTATAACCGCTCCGAACTGCCAGCCGACCGGGCGCAAGGCGCGCAGTATCATGCCAATATCGACAGTCTGCTCGGGGTGGCTGACTTTTTGTCGCTGCATTGCCCGGCAACGCCGGAGACGACAAACCTGATGAATGCAGAACGCTTCGCCCGCCTTCCGGCAGGTGCAGTCGTGGTCAACACGGCCCGCGGTGCGCTGGTTGATGAGGCCGCTTTGTGCGTGGCCTTGGACAGCGGTCATGTTGCGGCTGCAGGATTGGACTGTTTTCAGGTCGAACCGGGTGGCAATCCAGCTTTTGCGCAATATGATAGCGTGTTCATGCTGCCCCATATTGGCAGCGCAACGCGCAAGACCCGCGATGCGATGGGCTTTCGTGCGCTTGACAATCTGGACGCGTTTTTCGCCGGGCGGACCCCGGGCGATCTGCTTTAGGACTTCAAAGGGACAACTGACATGACGAAAATTGCATTCCTTGGTTTGGGCGTGATGGGCTATCCGATGGCTGGACATCTGCAAGCGGCAGGGCACGAGGTCACTGTGTACAACCGGACTGCTGCGAAGGCCCAAGCCTGGGCGGACCAACATGGTGGCGCGCACGCAGCGACCCCGCGTGAAGCAGCGGCGGGGGCCGAGATGGTCATGGCTTGCGTGGGCAATGACGACGATTTGCGCTCGGTCTGTTTGGGCGATGATGGGGCTTTTGCCGGGATGGCCTCGGGTGCTTTGTTTGTGGATCACACGACAGTATCGGCGGCGGTCACGCGTGAGCTTTATGCAGCCGCCGAGGCGCAGGGGGTTGGATTTATCGATGCCCCGGTTTCGGGTGGCCAGGCGGGGGCTGAGAACGGGCAGTTGTCGATCATGTGTGGTGGCGATCAGCCACAATATGACCGGGCTGAACCTGTCATGAACGTTTATGCCAAGCTGTGCCGCCGCATTGGCGACAGCGGCGCGGGGCAATTGACCAAGATGGCCAACCAGATTGCCATTGCCGGGCTTGTGCAAGGCCTTTCGGAGGCTTTGCATTTCGCCACCAAGGCGGGTCTTGATGGGCGCGACGTCGTCGAGGTGATTTCTCAAGGAGCGGCGGGCAGCTGGCAGATGGCGAACCGTTACGAGACCATGCTGGACGATCACTTCGAGCATGGATTTGCCGTGGATTGGATGCGCAAGGATCTGGGGATCTGTCTAGATACAGCGGATGAAAATGGTGCAAGCCTTCCTGTGACGGCGCTTGTCGATCAATTCTACAAGGATGTTCAGAAGATGGGTGGCGGGCGTTGGGATACGTCCTCGTTGTTCAAGCGTTTGCAAGCCGTCTGATCGGGGCTGGGTCGCAGGGGAAGGTGTGCTAATCTTTCCTTGGATCGCATGTCTGGGGAGGACCAACAATGAAAGATCACCTGCGTGTCGCGCAAGGATACTACTCCGCGCAATCTGGTGATGTGGACGCGTTGCAGGCACTCGTGTCGCGTCACACCGAAGCAGATACGTGCCCGCACGCCACCGAAATCGCGTCTAATATCCCCATCTATGATATTGCCGGGCTTGGCCCAATTTTCGACGATCCCGAGGGCTTGCAGGCGTTGATGGCCGAATGGGCTGACGTTTTGCGCGCAGGGGCAGGGATTGTGGTGCTGCGCGGTGCATATGCCGACACCACATGTCTGGATGAGGCAGCGCAGGTTTACCGCGCCATTATTGCCGAAGAAAAACAAGCCAACGGCGGAGGCGCAGATCACTTTGCGGCTGCAGGGGCCAATGATCGCGTATGGAATGCGCTGCAAAAGCTGTGCCTGCGCGCGCCCGGTCTGTTTTTGCGCTGCTTTTCCAACAGGGCGATTGCAGCTGTCAGCACCGCGTGGCTGGGGCCGAACTATCAGATGACTGCGCAGATCAATCTTGTTTATCCCGGCGGAGCCGCGCAGGAATCTCATCGAGATTACCACTTGGGTTTCATGACTGCGGATGAGGCAGCAGCCTATCCGGCCCATGTACACCATCTGTCGCCTTTCCTGACGTTGCAGGGGGCGGTGGCCCATTGCGATATGCCTGTGGAAAGCGGGCCGACCAAGCTTTTGCCGTTTTCGCAGTTGTTTGGTCCTGGTTATGCGGCCTTTCGACGTTCGGATGTGCGTGCGGTTTTTGACAGATTCTGTGTACAGCTGCCCTTGTCAAAGGGGGATGCGATGTTTTTCAATCCTGCGGTGCTGCATGCCGCCGGCGAAAACATCACCGGTGATGTCGAGCGGTTGGCAAACCTGTTGCAGGTCTCTTCGGCATTTGGACGCGCAATGGAGAACGTGGATCGCGTTGCCATGGCCAAAGCTGTTTATCCGTTTGCCCTGGAGTCAGATTTGACGAAACCGGAGATTGCGGCAGCGGTGGCAAGTTGTGCGGAGGGCTATGCTTTTCCATCCAATCTGGACACCGATCCGCCTGTTGGTGGTCTGGCACCCGAAAGCCCACAGGCGTTGATGTTGCGCGCGTTGGAGGAAGGCATGTCGGCGCGTGCCTTTGGGGATGCTTTGGACAACGCGATGGCGCGGCGCCATGCACAGGCCTGAGACAGCTGTATCGTCGGGCTGGACTGTTTGCCGTTGGCAAATGCGCCCACCCGCCGACCCGATCAGCTGGCGACGGCACGCGCGGCCAGGGCGGCGGCCTTGATTTCTTCTGCGATTTCGTCGGCTTCTTCCGGGTCGAAGTCCATCGGGATCTCGACGCCTTTTGCCTCGACGTAGATGCGCACCATACCTTTGTCTGTTGGTCCGATTTGCAGGTTGGCTTCGATGTCGCGTTCGCTGTTGATACTCATGTGTGTTTTCTGCCTTTGGTTGGGCGCTGTGCTAGACTGTGGGGTGTTGAATGGCAAGGTTTTGGAGGGCAAGGTTGCTTTATGACGGAAGTTGTTTTGCGCGCGTTTTCACCGGGTGACATTGATTGGTTGGTTGCGCAGCATGGCGTTTTGTATGCAAATGCCGAAGGGTTTGATGCCAGTTTTGAAGTCCTTGTGCGTTCGATCCTTGAGGCGTTTGCAGCGTCTCACGATCCGACTTGTGAACGTGGCTGGATTGCGGAGCGGAATGGCAAGCCGCTTGGGTCGATCTTTTGCGTGCGTCTGGATGAGACCCGGGCAAAGTTGCGCCTGTTCCTGCTGGTGCCTGAGGCGCGTGGTTTGGGGTTGGGGCGGCATTTGCTGGAAGAGTGTATGGGCTTTGCGCGTGCATCGGGCTATGCCGGTATGCAGCTTTGGACTCATGAGAGCCACAAGGCGGCTTGTGCACTTTACGCCCGCACAGGTTGGCAGATGATCGATGCCCGTCCGGTCCATTCATTTGGCTGCGATTTGGTTGAGCAAACTTGGATTGTTCGCTTTTGACACTCTTGCATATCTTGCATCTGGAAGTTATTTGACGCTCAGTGCCGCCTTAGCTCAGTAGGTTAGAGCGCTTGATTGTGGATCAAGAGGTCCCTGGTTCGAGACCAGGAGGTGGTACCACCCCACTTTTCGGTGACATTGGAAAGTGGCTCTGGGCCAAGAACTGGAGCACAGCAAGAGCGTGGGCCAGCCCGGACGCTCCAGTCCTTAGAAACCAAGGTTGCCATTGATCACTTGATCTCAACCCGTTGCCGCAACACCCCGGTCACCTGATCATAAATCAGGATTTCGTCATGTTGTGTCACCACCCCGTACCAGTCTGAACCGACTGTAAAACTGGTGGCGCGTGTTCCGTCAGGCAGCGTGATCTGTTGCGGTAGGGGCAGGGGGGCAGGATCTTTATTCAGCCGGATGACAAGCAGTGCGACCACCGTTACAACGCCTGCAATCATGATGACGGTCAGCACTGTCACCAGCCGGCGCAAGAACCGAAGGTTTGCCGGTTCCACCGGAGCCTCATTGGGATCGAACTGCGTGTCCACCTGTATTTCCTTTGTTATCTCAAGCGATCCGCCCGCGCGCCTTGATAAGGCGATTGCGCGGGACGTGCCAGAGGGTGCGGCCCTGTCTCGTACACGTCTTGCGCGTCTCATGGCGGAAGGTGCAGTGCGGGTGAACGGCGCTGTGGCCCATGACCCCAAGGCCAAAGTGGTGGAAGGTGCTGTTGTCGAAGTGACCGTTGAGGCGCCACAAGACAGCCATCTGGAACCTGAGGCGATTGCGCTGGACGTTGTGCATGAAGATGACGATCTGATTGTTGTGAACAAGCCAGCCGGCATGGTGGTCCATCCCGCCCCGGGTTCACCCAGTGGGACCTTGGTCAACGCGCTGATGCATCATTGTGGCGATGACCTTTCGGGGGTGGGGGGCATGAAGCGGCCCGGCATTGTTCACCGCATTGACAAGGACACCAGCGGTTTGCTGGTCGTGGCCAAATCAGACGCCGCCCATCATGGCCTTGCGGCACAATTTGCGGCCCACACCGTCGAACGTTACTACCGCGCGTTGGTTTATGGTGTTCCGGATGCCAATGATCCCCGCTTGCGCGGCGTGAAAGGCAGCAGTTTTGAGCCCGGCAACGTGCTGAAACTGACAACGCAACTGGCGCGCCACAAGACAGACCGCCAGCGTCAGGCTGTGTTGTTTCAGGGCGGGCGGCATGCGGTGACGCGCGCACGCCTTGTGGCGCGCTATGGATCGCCGCACGTCCTGTCGCAGATCGAGTGCTGGCTGGAAACCGGACGCACCCATCAAATCCGGGTGCATATGGCACATGCAGGTCACGGGTTGATCGGCGATCCGGTATATGGTGGGCGCCGCAAGTTGGCCAAATCGGCCTTGTCAGACGCGGCCAGTGCGGCGATTGCGGCATTTCCGCGTCAAGCCTTGCATGCCGCAGTTCTGGGATTCGTGCATCCCGTCAGTGGTGCGCAAATGCGATTTGAAGCGCCTTTGCCGCGCGATTTTGCAGATCTGCTGGCCATCCTCGGGTAAGGCACGAATGTCTGGAAACCTGCGATTGTAACAAATTTTTCGCCATCGCGGTTGGGAACCATTCAGTTTATAACTGTTTATTCACCATGTTTTCGCATTACTGCAACGAATTGCACATGCGCGTGAGGTTGACGGCCCGTGACTGTCACCCTCCGCCTGGTTTGGTAAATTGAATTCAACCAAACGCCCCTTGCGCAGTGCAGGGCGCGTCACCATATGTATGTTAAGCCCGTAAACATTAGGGCAGTCCAGGAGGGATAACATGGCAAATTATGCAAATCTTCCAGCCCCCACGCCTGAGGGTGGTCTGAACCGTTACATGCAGGAAATCCGCAAGTTCCCACTTTTGGAGCCAGAAGAGGAATACATGCTGGCCAAGGCCTGGGTCGAAAAGGAGGACACAGGCGCCGCGCATAAGATGGTAACCTCACACCTGCGTCTGGCCGCTAAGATCGCCATGGGCTACCGCGGCTACGGACTGCCGCAGGCAGAAGTGATCTCGGAAGCGAATGTGGGGCTCATGCAGGCCGTCAAACGCTTTGATCCCGAAAAAGGATTCCGGTTGGCGACTTATGCGATGTGGTGGATTCGTGCGTCTATTCAGGAATACATCCTGCGGTCATGGTCATTGGTCAAACTGGGAACAACATCTGCCCAGAAGAAGCTGTTCTTTAACCTGCGCAAGGCCAAAGCAAAGATTGGCGCTTTGGAAGAGGGCGACATGCGCCCGGAAAACGTGGCCCGTATCGCCACGGATCTGGGTGTGACCGAGGCCGAAGTGATTTCGATGAACCGCCGTTTGTCTGGTGGGGATGCATCCCTGAACGCGACGGTCGGCTCCGAAGGCGAAGGCACAATGCAATGGCAGGACTGGCTGGAAGACGAGGATGCTGATCAGGCCGCTGACTATGAGGCCCGCGATGAGCTTGAGGTGCGCCGCGAGATTTTGGCCGAGGCACTCGATGTCTTGAACGAGCGCGAAAAGGACATCCTGACGCAACGCCGTTTGTCCGACAAACCGGTGACGCTGGAGGATCTGTCCGGGTCTTACAACGTGAGCCGCGAACGCATTCGCCAGATCGAAGTACGCGCCTTTGAAAAGCTGCAAAAAAAGATGCGTGAAATCGCCAAGGAAAAAGGGCTGCTGACCGCCGCCTGATACTTGGCTGTTTCTTCCGAACAAAGAGGGCTCTGCCTGATGGCAGGGCCTTTTTTTTGTACCAAGGACAAAGTTGCGTCTATGAATGCGCAGGCGAGGCCTGCACTGCAACACTGGTAAGCACCGGATGAAACGGACGACTTTGACACGACACGCGGCTATCAAGTTTAACGGGTTACGTGCTGATCGAGGTCGCAGTCTGAGTCAAATGCGCTTTCAGCAAGCGCGATCAAGCATCATCGCTCGAAAACGGCAATGATCCGGGTGTGAACGCCTCAAAGGACAACCATGCCTCTCTTGGACAAGCTGATCTGGCAGATTGAAATGCGGATGCATCAACCCGTCGCCTTGACGGATTTGTCGGATGTCTGTGCCATCAGCCCGTATCACATGGCGCGGCTGTTTCGCATTGCGGTTGGCATTGCGCCCATCACCTACCTGCGCGCGCGGCGTTTATCCGTTGCCGCGGAGGATTTGGCCAGCGGCGAGGACATCCTGACCGTGGCCCTGAACGCGCAATACACCTCGCACGAGGCGTTCACCCGTGCCTTTTCCAGCTACTTTGGCGTTCTGCCAAGCAGCGTTCGCAAGGCGCGGTCCACGCAATCGCTAACGCTTATGGAGCCTCTGAAGATGCAAAAGGAAATGATTGTCGATGTCCCCGCACCCCGTATGGAAACGCGCAACGCGTTTCGTGTCATCGGGCTCGCCGAGATGTGCAGTTTCGAAAACAACAGCGCCATTCCCGGGCTTTGGCAAAAGTTCAATGCTCGCGAGGACGAGATCGACAACCGTATCGACAATGCGGCTTACGGCGTGTGTTGTGACGCTGATGGGCAGGGCAACTTTCGCTATGTGGCAGGCGTGGCAGCAACCATAGACGCGACAAAGCCAAAGGGCATGCAGGACACCAAGATACCTGCCGGGGCTTATGCCGTGTTCACCCATTCCGGGCACATCGCGGACTTTGGCAAGACGGTCTACACAATCTGGAACAAATCGTTGCCCGAGGCCGGACTGGAGCCACGTTTCGCGCCCGACTTCGAAGTGTATGACAGTCGATTTGACGCCCGCACAGGGCAGGGGGAAGTTGAAATCTGGATACCTGTGAAAGCCGCAACGTAGGCCCTCTAGCCCCTGTTTCGGGGCGGAATTCCGCCCCCTTTAGGCGCTGTTTGGGTTGGGGCGCTTTGTGCCACCTTTTGCTTTGCGATTGGGCGGGTTAGCGTTGCAGAACAAGCAACCCGCAAGGACCAGATGCCTGACGTTGTGTTTCATGTGCCGCGATCGTGGCTGACCTTTGGGGGCGAAGGTCTGCGCCCCATCTATCTGCGCCTTATCAAGGGGTTGGACGCACGCGGACGCAGCTATGAAGTGACTATATTGGATCGAGACACGCTGGCCGAAACAGTTGAAGCCAATACCGGCATCCATGTGGTCCATCATGGCCGGTTTCCCCACCCGCGGGTGTTGAATGCGGATGTCGCCTATGTGTACCCGTTCTGGAATTTCGATCCCAAAGGCATTCGCGCATTTTCCTCCATTGCCGACAAAGCCTTTCCCCAAGGTGATATTGATCCCGAGATTGCCCGTCCTTTTTTTCGTCGTGTGCGCAAGCGTATCGTCGATGCGCGCACCTCGCGGTATGCGCAGCCCGAGCAGGTGAGCACATTTACCGACGTGCGTGCAGCGATATTTTTGCAATCCGAGGGGCACCGCGTCGTCGGCGAGACGTGTTATCTGAACCGCTGGGAAATGGTCACAGGCGTCTGTGAAGCTGTTGATGGGCCAGTTGTCGTCAAGCCGCATCCCCGCGACAAGGATCCTGAGACAGCGGATATGCTGCGCGATCTTCAAGACCGTTTTCCGCACCTGAGCGTGAACGAGGGCAATATTCACGACCTCATCCATGCGGCGGACCGGGTTGTCACGATCAATTCAGCCGTTGGGATCGAGGCGTATTTGCACCGCAAACCCGTTACATTATGTGGCCAATCCGACTTTCATCATATCGCAGACGTTGCGCGGGACAGGAACGGTTTGCAGTCCATATTGCTGCATGAACCGCGCAAACGGGCCTATGACAAATTCATCTGGTGGTATTTTGGCGATCAGTGCCTTAACGGAAGCGCGCCTGAACTGGTCGAACGGTTTTGCAATCGCTGCGGTTTTTAGCAGACGCGCGCCTCGGGACGCTAGTTCAGGCGTGCACGCAAGACCCGAACCATGTTGCCGCCCATCACCTTCGCAATGGTCGTATCGTCCAACCCCGCCGCGCGCAGGGCATGGGTCAGTGCGGGCAGTTCCGATGTGTCAAAAGGCGTCGTCACAGAGCCGTCAAAATCTGAGCCGAGCGAGACGTGATCTGCGCCAACGGTGTCCACCGCCTTGGCGATCATCGCGGCAATCGCCTCGGGCGTTGCATCGCGACACAGCACATGACCCCAGTATCCCATTCCGATCACCCCACCGGTGGCAGCAACCGCGCGCATGATTTCGTCTTCAAAATTCCGCTTGACCGGGCAGAACCCGTGCAGACCCGTATGGGACACGACTACGGGCATGTTTGTCATCTCCAAGACATCCCACGCGACCGCTGGGCTGGAATGGGCAAGATCCAGCACCAGCCCGCGAGCCTCTACTGCGGCGACGACTTCGCGCCCAAAGTCGGTCAGACCCTGATTGCCGACCCCGTGTAGCGAGCCGCCGAGTTCGTTGTCAAAGAAGTGGTGCAACCCGATGATGCGGTGCCCGGCGTCTTCGAGGCGATCCAGATTACTCAGGTCGCCTTCGAGGGCATGGGCGCCTTCGATGCCCAGCAGCCCGCCCACAACAGTGCTGCCTTCGGCGCGTGCAGCGAGATGTGCATCGAGACCTGCGCGCGAGGTGATGACCGTCAATCGATCCGGGGCACGGTCTGCGACACGGTGCAATCGCTCGGCTTGAAACACGGCACGCTCGATCAGGGAATTCCACGTGCGTGGGGGCCACAATTGTCCAATTGCCAGTGGCGTGATGTTGTCAAAGGTGTCGGCGGAATTGTTGTCGTAGTTTTGACCCGCCGGGGATTTGGTAACGGCAGTAAAGACTTGCAGGGCCACGCCGCCTTCGATCAGGCGGGGCACGTCGACCTGCCCGCGAGTGCCGCGTTTGGCGATATCCCGTTTCCACAGCAGGCTGTCTGCGTGCCAGTCACCGACAACCAGCGTGTCGTGCAAGGATTGCGCCGCGTCAGAGACCGGATAGGGATCATGCGGAATGATGGCGTTGCGGCTGCGTTCGACATAGCCCGGTGCGAAAATCAGAAACGCCCCAACTGCCACAAGGACCAGTACGAACAGGAACAACAGGCCACGTTTGAGAATGCGCATGGAAGGCTCCTTTGTCTCTGGGCAGCCTAGACAAAGCGGGGTGCTTTGCGCCACCGTGACGTGAAGGCAAAAGGGGAAGATCATGCAAGCAGTGAGATGGGGCATTCTTGGGGCCAGCAAATTTGCGCGCCAGCATATGGGGCCGGCGATCCATGCGGCCAAGGGGGCCGAACTGGCGGCGCTTGCGACGTCTGACCCTGCCAAGGCGGATCCGTTTCTTGCCTTTTGTCCGGGCCTTGCGGTGCATCAGGGGTATGAGGCTCTGCTGGCCGATGACAGTATTGATGCCGTATACATCCCGCTGCCAAATCACATGCACGTGGAATGGACGTTAAAGGCCCTTGCCGCAGGCAAACATGTGCTTTGTGAAAAACCGATCACCCTCGAGGAACCTGAATTTGACCAGTTGATTGCGGCGCGCGACGCGGCAGGCAAATTGGCGGCTGAGGGGTATATGATTGTCCATCACCCCCAATGGCAGCGTGCGCGTGAAATGGTGCAGGGCGGCGCAATTGGCACCCTGCGTCATGTCACGGGGGCCTTCAGTTTCGATAACCGCACGGATGTCGACAACATCCGCAACAAGGCCGACACCGGAGGCGGCGGTCTGCGCGACATTGGCGTCTACGTGTTCGGCTCTGCCCGCTATGTGATCGGGGCGGAACCGGAGACTGTGACCGCCCGCATTGATTGGGAAAACGGCATTGATACATTTGCAGATGTGCAGGCGCAATTTGGTGACGTGACCTATTCCGCCTATGTGTCGATCCGTATGCATCCCTATCAGGAGATGTGCTTTCACGGGACGAGCGGTGTGATACGCCTGACGGCCCCGTTTAATGCGGGTGTGTTTGGTGAGGCGCGGATCGAGTGGCACAAGCCAGGGTTGGAGATCGAGGAGTTTCGGTTTCCGGCGGACAATCATTATGTGCATCAGGTTGAGGCGTTCTCTGCTTCGGCGCGCGACGGGGTGGCGTACGCCTGTCCGCTTGAATTCTCACGGGGCACGCAGCGCATGATGGACATGGCCATAGTGGCTGGGCGGTCCGAAGGTGGTTGACCGGCCCTCCGGGGGAAGTTTGTTTGGCAAGATGAAGGATGGATCCGCTGATCTAGTGTGTGTTCGAAATCGTTTTGAATCAACGCGTTGATTGACAAAAGGAGTGTGAGCGATGGCGGGTGGCTGGGCAAAGGACGGCGCCGTTTCAGAGCAGATCGAAGCGTCAATTTCGGATGAGTTGGCCCGGATGAAGGCGCGTCGTGCGCCTGTGGGCGACAGCCTGACACAGTGCGCAGAATGCGAGGAACCTATCCCTGAAGCGCGCCGATTGGCTGTGCCGGGCGTGAAGCTGTGTGTGGATTGCGTCGCAGAGCGCGACGCCGCGTTCAAGGGGCGCGGCGGGATCAATCGGCGTGGGTCAAAAGACAGCCAGCTGAAGTAGCGTTAGCGCGCCCGTTCAGCTTATGGGCGTTGGCCCGATGCGCCGACACGACATTTGAAAATCGTCATCTGTCAGGATGAACGCCGTGTCTGATTGGATGTCCAGCGACATGAGATCATCTTCCTGGTCGCCGGTTTCAAAGCTCTCAGCCAATTTTGCGCTCAGGTCTCTCCAGACGTCGTTTTTGGGCAGGGGTATGTTGTTCAGGGATGCGCCGTTCAGCTTGTGGCGGGTGATCTTTTCCTCAAATGATGCGCCGTCGAGCGACCATTGTCCCCATACCTTGAGGTCGATCGACAGAAAGCCATCGTCGGTATCGCCTTGCGCCAGCAAGCGGTGCACCGAGCGGCCGTTCTTGCGATAGGTCAGGTTTGCGGCCATTGAGAAGTTCTCTCCTGCCACTGGTTCGCACGACCATTTTCCAACAAGGGAAAATGCCGCCGCTGATTGGGCAGCTACCGCGAAAAGGGCGGCAAGGAGAAAGGCGCGCATCATTCCTCCATCGCTTCCAATTCGTCGATGAAGCCCGAGATCATCGACAACCCCTTGTCCCAGAATTTAGGGTCGGACGCGTCCAGGCCGAAGGGGGCCAGCAGTTCCTTGTGGTGCTTCGAGCCGCCGGCCTTGAGCATATCGAAATATTTGTCTTCAAAGCCTTCGGCACCGTCTGCGTAGACTGAATAGAGCGCATTCACGAGGCCATCGCCAAAGGCGTAGGCATAGACATAGAAGGGCGAGTGGACGAAGTGCGGGATGTAGGCCCAGAAGGTTTCGTACCCGTCCATGAATTCAAAGGCGGGACCGAGGCTCTCGGCCTGCACCGACATCCACAGCGCGTTGATATCCTCTGGCGTCAACTCGCCACCGCGGCGGGCTTCGTGCAATTTGCATTCAAAGTCGTAAAACGCGATCTGGCGCACGACGGTGTTGATCATGTCCTCGACCTTGCCGGCGAGCATGACCTTGCGCTGTGCCTGATCCTTGGCGCCGTCCAGCATTTTCCGGAAGGTCAGCATTTCGCCAAAGACCGACGCGGTTTCCGCAAGTGTGAGCGGGGTGGATGACAGCATCTCGCCTTGTTCGGCGGCCAGAACCTGATGGACGCCGTGGCCAAGTTCGTGCGCCAGAGTCATCACATCGCGGGGTTTGCCCAGGTAGTTCAGCATCACGTAAGGGTGCACATTTGTAACCGTCGGATGGGCAAATGCGCCGGGCGCTTTGCCGGGTTTGACCCCGGCATCAATCCAGCCGTCCTTGAAAAAGGGTTTGGCAATCTCGCCCATACGCGGATCAAAGGCGTTATAGGCGTCCATTACCGTTTTTTCGGCTTCTTCCCAGCCCACGATGCGCGGATCATCCATAGGCAGGGGGGCGTTTCGGTCCCAGACCTGCATGGTCTCAAGGCCTAGCCATTTGCGTTTGAGATCATAATAGCGGTGGCTGAGCTTGGGATAGGCGGCAACAACTGCATTGCGCAACGCCTCAACCACCTCTGGCTCGACCTGATTGCTGAGGTGCCGACCCGTCTGGGCCGTGGGCATCCCGCGCCAACGGTCCATGATTTCCTTTTCCTTGGCTTGTGTGTTGTGCACACGGGCGAAGGTTTTGATATTGTTGGAAAACACGTTGGCCAATTCGCGCGCCGCGGTTTCACGTTTGGCGCGGTCGGGATCTGTCATGAAATTCAACGTGGCCTCGATATTGAGCGGCTCACCGTCGATGTCGAATTCCAGCCCGGCAATGGTTTCGTCAAACATGCGTTCCCAGGCATCTCCCACCACGCCCAGATCGTGCAGGAACTTTTCCAACTCATCTGACAGTTGGTAGGGTTTCATGGCCCGGATGTTGTCAAAGACGGGTTTGTAGCGCGCCAGATTGACATTCTGAACAAGCAGCCCAGCCAGATGATCGTCCTCCAGCCGGTTCAGCTCGAGGGTAAAGAACACCAGCGGCGTGGTGAAGTTCGTGATCTTCTCCTGGCAGTCGGACATGAATTTCGCCCGTTCTGCGTCCGTGGTCTTCTGGTAGTAGCGCAGACCTGCATAGGACATGATCCGCCCGGCGATCTGGTTTATCTTTTCCTGCCGCTGAATGCAGGTGAGCAGCCCGGCGGCGTCGAGTGTATTCAGTTTGCCTTCGTAATCGGCGGCAAAGCTGGCACAGTCCCTTTCCAGTGTTTCAAGGTCTCGGCTCAACTCCGGGGCATCTTGCCCGACATAAAGGTCATCAAGGTTCCAATCCGGTAGATTTCCCAGCGGCTCTTCTGATGCGCCAGAGGCGTTTGCGTCGCGAACGGGGAAGGGCAATTGGAACATGTAGGAACCTCTTTCAGTTGTTGGCTCATAGGTATTGGGAGGGACGGGCAGGGGCAAGAGCGTGCGCGCAATTGTCAGCATCGCAGCAGCCGCCCCCGATCCAGCCGGGCTTACATTGGGTCAAACAGTGACTGGGCCGTGTCGCGAAAGATCTGTGCCTGCGTGCCCGCTGGCACAAACGCTGCGACATGATCGAGCAGTTCTGCGGCGCGCGGCAACTTGGCGTCATTCAGCATGACGTGAGGCCAGTCCGATCCCCACATGCATCGCTCGGGGTTGGTGTCGATCAGCCGCTGCATCAGTGCCGAGGTTTCCGCGATCTGGTTGCTCAGCCGATAGGGCGCTGACAGTTTGACATGGATATGCCCGTCCGCCAGCAGATCGCACAGCGTGTCGATGGCGGGGGTATGCGCGTCAAGTGTTGTGGGCCAGCCGCAGTGATCAATCACCAATGGCACGGGCAGGGCGCGGATATCTTCTGCCAACTCCTCGATATGTTTGTCTGCATGCAGCAACATCTGGATATGCATGCCCTGATCGGCGAGCGCCCCGGCCATAGCTTTTGCCCCGTCCCATGTCAGGACCCCGCCGTGCACATAGTTGAGGCGCACAGCAACGATATTGTTGCGGGCAAAGTGGCGAACGTCGCGTGCGCTGACGCCGTCCGGTAACAGCCCAACACCTTTGAACCCGGCGCCCATCGCGCGCACTGCGTCCAGCGTGACAGTGTTGTCCGTGCCGTAGAGAATGGAGTGCACAATCAGCCCACGCGCGCATCCCAAGGCTGTCAGGTGCGTGCGATAAAGATCAAGCCAGCCCTCAAAATCGATGCCCTCCGGCGGGTTCTCAACACGCGTCGGAGACAACGGATGCTGCGGGCCGCCCAACAGGTGCACATGCGCATCCCACGATCCTGCCGGCAAAGTGGTCTTGGGGCGTGTCGCTGGGAATGGGGCTGCCGCGCTATCCATAAAGGGCGAGCATGTTGTTGAGATCGTCCAAAGTGTTAGCCTCTTGCACGGGTTTGTCCTGTCGCCATCTTGCCATGCGGGGAAAGCGCAAGGCGACCCCGGATTTATGCCGGGACGACGATTGAATCCCCTCGAACGCAATTTCAAAGACATGGTGCGGGGTGACGCTGCGCACGGGGCCAAAGCGCTGCAGGGTGTTTTTCTTGACCCAAGCCGTGATTTTGCGGAATTCATCATCCGTCAGGCCGGAATAGGCTTTGGTGAAGGGGACCAGATCGTTGCCGTTCCACACTGCAAAGGTAAAGTCCGTGAACAGGTTGGCCCGCCGCCCGTGCCCCGATTGCGCATAGATCATCACCGCGTCTATGGTCAGCGGATCCAGCTTCCATTTCCACCAGTCGCCTTTCTTGCGCCCGATCCGATAGGGGCTGTCGCGCCGTTTCAGCATCAAACCTTCGGCCTGCGCATCGCGGGCCGTGGCGCGGATGTCAGCCAGCGCCTGCCAATTGTCAAAGGGCAGGGAGGGGGCGAGTTTGATCGGTGCGTCCGCTGGCAAATCGGCACAGAGTGCTTCGAGTGTCTCGCGCCGCTCTGCCAATGGTTGCGCACGCAGGTCCGTCCCACCCCATTCCAGCAGATCGTAGGCGTAAAGGATCACCGGCGCACTTTGCAGCAGTTTCTTTGGGACGGTCTTGCGTCCGATCCGAGCTTGAAGCGCATTGAAATTCTGCGGCTTCTCGTCCCCCCATACCAGGATTTCTCCGTCTAGAACGGTGCCGTTCGGGACAAAATCACAGGCACGCGCAAATTCGGGAAAGCGGTCTGTCATCAGCTCTTCACCGCGCGACCAGACATAGTGCACTCCGTCGCGCAGGATCAGCTGCCCTCGGATACCGTCCCATTTCCACTCTGCCTGCCACACCTCAGGCGCACCAAGGTTTTCGGGCGCGTCCTCAAGCGCATAAGCCAGATAGAACGGGTAGGGCCGCGAAGCGCTTGCGGCCGGGTCATCCTCTTCGATCAACTGGGCCCACGTCACTGTAGCAGGGTCCCAATCGCCCATCAGACGGTGGGCCATTTCTGCTTCATCCTTGCCTGTGGCACGCGCCAGGGCGCGCGTCATCAGCTTTTGGCTGACCCCAACGCGAAAGCCGCCGGTCAGCAACTTGTTGAACAAAAACCGTTGTGTGGGATCAAGGCTGGCCCATGCCTCAAGTACAAAGGCCTTGCGCACCGGTTCATCGACTTCAGAAAGTCCACGCAAGGCATTGATCCAATGCGTCAAACCCTGATCGTTTGTGGTCGTGGGTTCAGGCAACACCAGCGCAATGGTCTCGGCCAGATCACCCACTATGGGATAGGCTTCCTCGAACAGCCAAAGGGGAATATCGGCCACTTCAGCCGCCCATTCACGCAATTTGGTTGTGGTCACGGCGCGCTTGGGGCGACGTCCGGAGAAAATGGCTATGGTCCAGATGCGATCACCCTCGGGGGCGGTGCGGAAAAACTCCGTCAGCGCGGCCACTTTGACGGTGGTCTTGGTCGATTGATCGATCGCGTTGAACAGCTGGGCGAACTGGATCATGCGGCATCTTCTTCGTCGCTGCCGAACTCCGTTTGCAGCACTTGGGCATTCCATCCCTGCTCGCTTAGATGGCGCGCGAAGATCTCTGTGTAACCATGCGTAACATATATATTTTCTGCACCCGTCTCGGCAATTGCAGACAGCAGGTTCGGCCAGTCGGCATGATCCGAGATGACAAAGCCACGATCCCCGGCACGGCGCCGACGGATGCCGCGCAACGCCATCCAACCAGAGGCAAAGGCGGTTTCCTGCGCGCCGAATTTGCGCGCCCAGGCTGATCCAAGCGCGGAGGGTGGCGAGAGCACCAATGCGCCGGGATGATCCTTGGGCGTCAGGTCTGTATCTGCGCGCACGGTGTCGGGCAACGCGATTCCTTGCGAACGCATGATGCTATTTGTATTTTCAATGGCTGTGTGCGTCAGGATAGGCCCGACATCCGGGTTAAGCATCGACAAAAGACGCTGCGCCTTGCCCAAGGCATAGCAGCCCAGAAACGCGGTCTTGCCGGCCGTGGCGCAAGTTGCCCACCATTCGTTGATTTGGGCCGCGATCACCGCCTGAGGCTGCCAGCGGAACACGGGCAGACCAAAGGTGCTTTCGGTGATGAAGTGATGGCATTTGACGGGTTCGAACGGGGTTGAAAGGCCATCATCCACAACCTTGTAGTCCCCCGAAGCCACCCAGACTTCGCCACCGACCTCAACCCGGATCTGGGCGGAGCCGGGCACATGACCTGCGGGATGAAAGGACACCTTGGCCCCGCCGATCTGGCGCTGTTCGCCATAGCGGATCGTATCGATATTGATGTCACCCAACCGATGCCGCATGACTGGTGTCGCAATGTCCGTGGCAAGATAGGCACCCATGCCGCTGCGCGCATGATCTGCGTGACCATGCGTGATAAGAGCACGTTTCACCGGGCGCCATGGATCTATATGGAAATCGCCTGCGGGACAGTAGATGCCATTGGGTGTGAAGGTCAGAGCGCTCATGCACGCAAACCTAGCATGTCAGGGCGGCTTAGCCAGCCTTGGCAAAAAAGGCGGTCATGGTGTCAAAGACAGCGCTCCGCTTGGCGAGGTCTTCCATCAGCACCTCATGTTCGCCGCCCTCGATCACCTGCAATGTGCCGTTTTTCCAACCCTTCATGCGTGAATACACGCGCGTTGGGTCGACGATACGTTCGTTGTCGCCCAGGAAGGTAAGGCAGGGTACATCGGGTGCGGGCATTTGCGCCAAATCCAGCGTTTCGTCCAGCGCGCTGCGCAGCCACACAAAACTCGGACCACCAAGAGAAAATTCCGGGTGAGCTTTCAGTTGAGCCTGCATCATGTCCCACATCTCGCGTGTCCGCGTTAGGGTATTGTCCTCAAACGGAGCGCTGAGAACATAAGGTTCCTTAATCGTGCCCGGGGCGAGGCGATTGCCAAAGCCGATGGCCGGAACAAGCCGGCCCAATGCCCATGCGACCGGGCGCAAATAGGCCGCCATGCCGATGCCCCACATCGGCCCGGTGAAGGCCGCGGCGGCGACTGGCAGGCCTTCGTAGAGCGAGCGCAAGCCAATACAGCCGCCCATCGAATGACCGATCATGTAGTAGGGTTCGGGCAGGCCCATGTCGCGCGCGGCATCGACAACCGCTTTCACGTCATGCTGATAGTCACTGAACTTGCCGACGTGTCCGATGCGCGTGTCTTCAAGCAGGCGGTCAGCAAGCCCTTGGCCGCGCCAGTCGATGGCAACCGTCGCATAACCGCGCGCCGCCAGATCCCCGGCGGGCAGACCATATTTTTCGATATATTCGGTACGTCCGCAAAACAGCAGAACGGTCCCCTTGGGAGCATCTGCCGCCCAAATGCCGATGCGAATGCGCACATCGTCAACCGTATTCAGCCAGTATGCGGCTCCCTCGACGGGGCCCGCGCCAATATCCGTGTAAAGGGGGGCCGCCGTCGCTGTCATGATATCAGGCCAGAACCGAGGCGAGTTGCATCGCCATGCCCATGTCCCCGTCAACCTTCAATTTGCCGGTCATAAAGGCAGATGTGGGGTTGGTGTCGCCTTCGAGTATGGATTTGAAGGTTTCGGCATCCGCTGTCAGGGTCACGTCCGCCGCTTCGTCGCCTGCACGTGCGCCGCTGGAATCCATCATGATGGAACCTTCGCCTTCGACAGCGAATTTCGCTGTGCCGTTAAAGCTCGCGCCACTCAGCTTGTCGTTCAGTACGGCGACAGCTTCATTCACAGTATCACTCATCTTTGATGCCCTTTTTTGGTCGGTGGAGCGTCAGCGTCTCTGGATATTGCCGCCGTCCCTGTTACATTCACTGTTATGGGCATTCGACTTCGCAAACTCTACCCTGTCGTCACGGCAATTTTGCTGACAGTAGGGAATTCCTTACCTGGATTCGCGCAATCTTCGCTTGACGAGATGAAGCAGGCGTTAAGAACGGCTGAACCCGAAGAGGCAATCCGCCTCACGCGTGAGATCGAGCGGCAGTGGTCACAGTCCGGATCCACGTCGCTGGATATGCTGTTGCGGCGGGGTCGTGAGGCCATGGAAGCCGAGCAGATCGAGATCGCGATTGAGCATCTGACAGCCGTAACGGATCACGCCCCGGACTTTGCCGAAGGGTGGCATGCACGGGCTACTGCCTATTTCCGTAAGGGCCTTTACGGTCCGGCCCTCGATGATCTGCAGCGTGCGCTGATCCTGAATCCTGACAATTACAACGCCATGTTTGGCCTTGGCGTGATGTTTCAGGAATTTGGAGACTACCGTCGGGCCGAAGAGGCCTTTCAGCACGTTCTGACCTTGCATCCCCATCACGAAAACGCCAGCACTGCGCTTGCCAGTCTCAAGCGCGAAGGCATCGGGCGCGAGCTTTAAACTATTCCACGTAAGGGGAAGCGCCCATGGATCAGGGCAGGGTGGTGGCTGTTCTGGGCCCCACCAATACAGGCAAGACGACCTATGCCATCGACAGGATGCTGGGGCACCGCACGGGCGTGATTGGCCTGCCTTTGCGGCTGTTGGCGCGCGAAGTCTATGACCGGATTGTCGCGCTGCGCGGTCCGTCTGTTGTCGCTCTTGTGACGGGCGAAGAACGCATTGTGCCGCCGCGCACGCAATATTGGGTCTGCACTGTCGAGGCGATGCCCGACGGAATGGGCTGTGATTTCCTGGCCGTTGACGAAATCCAGCTTTGTGCCGATCCGGAACGGGGGCATGTGTTCACCGACCGGCTGCTACGGGCCCGGGGCCTGCACGAAACCCTTTTCCTTGGGGCTGACACAATGCGCGGCCCCATCGCTGCGCTTGTCCCCGAGGCCCAGTACATGCACCGCGAACGCATGAGCCAACTTGTTTATGCCGGCCAAAAGAAAACGGGACGGTTGCGGCCGCGCTCAGCCATTGTCGGTTTCTCGGTGGACAATGTGTATGCCATCGCTGAACTGATCCGCCGACAGAAAGGCGGTGCTGCCGTGGTGATGGGCGCGCTGTCACCACGTACACGCAATGCCCAGGTGGAAATGTATCAAAATGGCGAGGTGGACTTTCTTGTGGCCACGGATGCCATCGGGATGGGGCTCAACCTTGATATTGATCACGTAGCGTTTTCCTCGCTCACGAAATTCGACGGGCGCCGGATGCGCCCATTGGCGCCGAATGAACTGGCCCAGATTGCCGGGCGAGCCGGGCGTGGACAAAAGGACGGCACTTTTGGAGTGACAGGTGATGTGCGGCCCCTCGATGACGGTGTAGCGCAGGCAATCATGGATCACCGCTTTACCCCGCTGAAAAAGTTGCAGTGGCGCAATCACGCGCTGCAATTCGGAACGATTGACGCTCTGATCCGCTCACTTGAGGCGCCCTCGGATCACGATGTTCTGGTTCGCGCGCGCGAAGCTGACGATGTTATGGCTCTGAAGTCTCTGGCCGAAAGCGCCGAAGTTACGGCACGGTGCACCGATGCACCCTCGGTGCGCTTGCTGTGGGATGTGTGCCGCGTTCCCGATTTTCGCGGGATATCTCATCAGGAACACTCCAATCTGCTGGATGCGATTTTCCGTTTTCTGCACGAACGCGGCTCGATCCCCGATGACTGGATGGCACGCCAGATCAAACGGATTGACCGCAGCGACGGGGATATTGATGCGATCTCCAAGCGCCTCGCCTTTATCCGGACGTGGACATATGTCGCGCAGCGGAAAGGGTGGGTGGATGACGAAACCCATTGGCGTGACGAGACCCGCCATGTAGAAGACCGCCTATCAGACGCGTTACACGCGAAACTGACCCAAAGATTTGTAGATCGGCGCACCTCGGTTTTGTTGCGCCGGCTAGGCCAGAAGGAGGCCATGGTGGCCGAAGTTAATGATGCAGGTGAAGTAACCGTTGAGGGCGAGTTTGTTGGCAAGCTCGACGGTTTCCGGTTTTCTCAGGACAAGGGCGCAGGTGCGGCCGAAGCCAAAACGATCAAGACGGCGGCGCTACAGGCGCTTGCCCCTCATTTTCACCTGCGCGCGGATCGCTTTTACAACGCGCCCGACACAGAGATCGACTTTACCGAACAGGGGGGCCTCATGTGGGGGTCGGCTGCCGTAGGTAAACTGGTCGCCGGTCAGGACGCGCTGAAGCCGATGGTCGAGGTGTTTGTGGACGATGTGGCAGGCCCCGAGGTTGCCCAAAAGGTCCAGCGCCGCCTGCAGCATTTCATCGATCGCAAGGTCGCGGCCTTGTTTGAACCGCTGATGAACATGCAAAAGGATGAAACGCTCAGCGGTCTGGCCAAGGGCTTTGCCTTTCGCATGATCGAGGGGCTGGGCGTGTTGCCCCGCGCCGTTGTGGCCGATGACGTCAAGGCGTTGGATCAAGATGCACGCGGTGCGCTGCGCAAGCACGGCATTCGCTTTGGTCAGTTCACGATCTTTATGCCTTTGCTGCTGAAACCCGCGCCGACGCGCTTGCGTCTGGTGCTGTGGTCGCTGTCGCAAGGGTTGTCCGAATTCCCCGAATCTCCGCCCCCCGGGCTGGTGACAATCCCGGCGATGGCCGATGGCCCGCAGGGAGCCGACACTATGGCAGGCTACCGCAATGCGGGTGAGCGCGCGATTCGGATCGACATGCTGGAGCGCCTCGCTGACATGCTGCGCACCGAAGACACGCGCGGCGGCTTTGAGGCCAAGGCGGATATGCTGTCGATCACCGGCATGACGCTGGAACAATTCGCCACGCTGATGGAGGGCCTCGGCTACAAGGCCGAGAAGGGTGAGCGAGAAAAAGTCAAAGCAACGGACGCGGTTGTGACCACGGATGCAACGCCGGATGCCGTAGACACCCCAGTCATGGACGCCGCAGAGGCCGAAGCACCGGGCGCTGGCACGCCGGTTGAAGCCGTGCCTGCGGATGTGCCTGAAGGGACCAGCGAAATTGTGGATGAGGGCGCGGCGGCTGTTGTGGCGGAACCCGCCGAAACGCCGGACGTTGGCGCTGACATTCCTGTGAGCAGCGAAGGCGAAGTTGAACTTGGTGTCGCCGCTGACGCGGCAGTGGACGCCCCTGATACCGAAGTGTTCTACACCTTCACCTGGGGGGGACGCAGCGCGCAGGGCCGCCGCCCCAACCAGCAAGGCAGTGGCAAACCGCGCGGCAAGCAGGGTGCCCCCGGCGGTGGCAAGTCCAAAGGTAAAGGCAAGGGCCCGCGCCGCGATGGTGGTGGCGGGAAAGGGCAGAGTTTCTCGTCCCGTCCACCGAAGAAAGAAAAGCAGATCGATCCAGACAACCCGTTTGCCGCAGCCCTCATGGGGTTGAAGGATAGCAAGTAAGTGCTTGAGGAAACGGGTAAGTTGCGGCTGGACAAATGGCTGTGGTTCGCCCGTTTCTTCAAAAGCCGCTCGCTGGCTGCAGCCCGTGTCGCTGCCGGAGACGTGCGCGTCAACGGTGAGCGGGTGACCAAACGCGCCACCACGATTACTGCTGGCGACGTACTGACCTTTGCCCAAGGGCGCGCTGTACGCGTGGTCGAAGTCGTCGCCATCGGGACGCGGCGCGGTCCAGCCCCCGAGGCGCAAGCGCTGTATAACGATATGTCTCCACCACCCCCTCTCAAAGAAACACCTGTTCCGGAAAACCCCAGATTCGAGGGAAAAGGCCGCCCGACCAAACGAGACCGGCGGCAAGGCGATCTTTCCCGTTCCCGCCATCTTGAATGATCCGGAGCGGTGATTTAGCTAGACCTCTGACCCACACGAGAGAACACCCGCCCTATGACATACATCGTCAATGACAGCTGCATCGCCTGCAAATACACCGACTGTGTCGAAGTCTGTCCGGTTGACTGCTTTTATGAGGGGGAGAACATGCTGGTCATTCACCCCGACGAATGCATTGACTGTGGCGTATGTGAACCTGAATGCCCCGCCGATGCGATCCGCCCGGACACAGAACCGGATATGGAGAAGTGGGTGGAATTCAACCGCAAGTACTCCGAGATGTGGCCCGTCATCATCACCAAAAAGGACCCACTGCCGACCGCCGACGAAATGGATGGCAAAGAGGGCAAGATGGAGATGTTCTCCGAAGCGCCGGGTGAAGGCGGCTGATCGTTTCCGGCCTTGAACGAATCGTTGATCGAGCAAGTTTGCCGCGCGTGCAGCACGAAGAACGCGGGATAAATCGCTGAAATGGTGCGATTTTGCTGAAATTGACCTTGGGTCAGCTTTCGAAATGCTCGTTTTTGTGATATGATGATTGAGTAATCGACATATGAAAGCTCCTTGCGCACGACCGGACATGTCGGCCGTGCCAACCAAAACCATGATCTGAACCGCATTTAGACGAGGCTTTGCCGCCGCGCCTGCTGCGGTTTTGACTGTCGTAAATGCGGCGAAACCCATGGCTTTCAGACGTCTTATGAGGACCAGGAATGACCAAAGCTAAAAAACTCGACTTCCGCCCGAATGAATTTGTTGTGTATCCCGCCCATGGCGTTGGGCAGATCGTATCCGTTGAAAGCCAGGAAGTGGCTGGGATCACGCTGGAGCTGTTTGTGATCTCGTTTGAAAAAGACAAGATGACTTTGCGGGTGCCCACCAACAAAGCCACCGATATCGGAATGCGGGCATTGTCGAGCCCTGATGTGATTGCCCATGCCATGAAAACGCTGAAGGGCAAGGCCAAGGTCAAGCGGGCCATGTGGTCCCGTCGCGCACAGGAATACGAACAAAAGATCAACTCAGGCGATCTGATCGCGATTGCCGAAGTGGTTCGTGATTTGCACCGCACCGATGATCAGCGTGAGCAGAGCTATTCCGAGCGTCAGCTTTATGAAGCGGCTCTGGAGCGGTTGACCCGCGAAGTTGCTGCCGTGTCCGGCGGTGATGAATTGGCGGCGGCCAAAGAGGTCGGTGACGTTTTGACAAGCCGCGTTGCTGCGTAGGCAATTTGTCCAATGTGAGTTCTGAGCGCGTCCCAACCGGGGCGCGTTTTTTTTGGGGGGGCTTTGCCCCCGCATCTGCGATGCTCCCCCAAAGTTTTTTTTGGCAAGATGAAGGCAGGTTCGCAGCAAGCCTCGTGTACGACATGGTACGCAAGAACCGGTAAAGATGTCGGTTATGTCAGATGGTTCAGGTAAGGGTTCATTTGTTCAAAAGTTGTGGCTGAGTATGATCAGTATGGCGACTTCGCTCAGGATTTGGGTCGCGCCAAGGATGTCCCCTGTTTGCCCGCCGATTTTTGATTTGGCGACTGTCGCGATCAAGGCGGCGGTGCCGCATGCTACGGCGAGGGCGAGAAAACCAAGCGCGCCAGTGAGTGAGACCGTAACCACGGCCCCGATACTTACTGCCACAAGCGATGGGCCGAGGCTCGGCCGCCCGACGCTGTGAGACAAGCCTGTGTTGCGCGCATGCGGCAGAGCCCACATGAGCGCAGGCATCATTGCGCGCGACAGGACAAGTGCGCTCAGGATGGCTGTCCACTCCGCGCCGGTCAGGCCATGCCAGCGCAGACCCATCACGATGATCAGTGCAAGCACGCCATATGCGCCGATACGGCTGTCTTTCATGATGTCCAATCGGCGCGCGCGATCCGATCCGCCCCATAGCCCGTCGGCCGTGTCTGCAAGCCCGTCTTCGTGCATAGCGCCAGTGAGGACAGTCAGTGCCGCGAGCACTAGCCCCGCGCTGAGCGGCGCAGGCAATGTTTGGGTCATGAACATCACACACGCGATCAGGACCCCAAGGAGGATGCCGACAACAGGGTAGGCCCAGACCGCGCGGGCGCTGTTTCTGAACGCCGCCTCGGGCAGGGCGGGCAGGGGCAACCGTGTGAGAAGGACAAGCGCGACCGGCACATCAAAAAGCCAGTTGCGCAGAGTTTCGTCGGTTTTGGGAAGCACTATGTCCAGTCCTGACTTGCGGGGCGGTCTGCATTGGGTAAAGAGCAAGGGACCAACAGGCAAGAAAGAATGAGATATGGATTTTGACAGTCTCGATGGGCTGCGCGCAATTCTGGCAGCAGCCACTGGCCCGGATGCGGATGCCGCAGCCGGAGCAGCTGATCGCAATGGCCAATTGACGAAACCTCCCGGCGCGCTTGGACGGCTGGAGGACCTTGCCCAGTGGTATTGCGCGTGGCGCGGAGATGCACGTCCGGTCCTTGAGGTTCCGCAGGTGATTGTTTTTGCAGGCAACCACGGTGTCGCAGCGCGCGGCGTGTCAGCGTTTCCACCCGAAGTGACCGTACAGATGGTCGCCAATTTCGAGCACGGTGGTGCGGCAATCAATCAATTGGCCAAAGCTTTTGGAGCGCGCATGGATGTCGTTCCATTGGATCTGGAGCATCCGACGGCCGATTTCACCAAAGGCCCCGCGATGAGCGAAGCTGAGTGCGTGGCGGCCTTGCAGGCAGGTTGGCAGGCGGTTGATCCGCTGTGTGATGTGTTGGTTGTGGGCGAGATGGGTATCGGCAATACGACCTCCGCCGCCGCACTTGGTGCAGCCCTGTTTGGCGGGAATGCCGCGGATTGGACCGGACGTGGAACCGGTGTGGATGATGCCGGTTTGACGCTCAAGACCTCAATTGTTCAGGAGGCTTTGGTGCGGCACGCGGATGTCACTGACGGGCTGGATGCGCTGATGCGTCTGGGGGGGCGTGAGTTGGCGGGAATGGCAGGCGCGATTGCGCGCGCGCGCAGCCTGAGGATCCCAGTAATTTTGGACGGCTTCATTTGCACAGCTGCTGCGGCTTGCCTGGAAAAAACGCGTGATGGTGCATTGGATCACACTGTAGCGGGCCATCTGAGTGCGGAGGGCGCACATGCCAACATGCTGGATGCATTGGGCAAAGTGCCTTTGCTTTCGCTGGGCCTGCGTTTGGGCGAAGGCTCCGGCGCGGCCTTGGCGATTGGCGTGTTGAAAGGCGCGGTGGCGTGCCATTCCGGTATGGCGACATTTGCCGAAGCTGGTGTGTCTGACGGCTGATTTCGGGGGCGTGTCGGCGGGTGCATTGTTTTGCGCGGGCGCAAAAGGCACCCACCCGCCGACCCCGGCGTTTTGGCTAGGCCCGTTTGGCCTCGTCTCCGCGCGAGGACAGCGCAAATTCAAGCTCTTTTTCCAGTGCTTTTGCGCGGGCAATATACGCTTCGTTCTTGGAGGCGGGTACATTCGGGTTCCACAGTTCTGCCAGTTGCCGCACTGAATCCCGGTCGTGTTGATAAAACAGTCTTTCAGCTTCAGCGGCCTCGTAGTCACTAAGCCCCAGATTTTCGAGCGCATAGCGCCCCGCACGCAAAGACCCATCAAACATTTCGCGCACGATGTCGTCTGCGCCTGCCTGATACAGTTTGTACACGTGCACGCGGTCATACGCGCGCGCGATGATGTGCAGGTCTGGCCGCGTTTTGCGTGCGTAGGCCACAAGCTGTACGGCTGCGTCCGGGTCATCCAGTGCCACAACAAGAATGCTGGCCGTTTCCAATCCTGCTGCGTGCAGAATATCAGGGCGGGTCGGGTCGCCAAGGAACCCTTTGAACCCGAAACGACGCATCAGCGCGATGGTCTCCATGTCATGGTCAAGCACCACGGTATTGAAGCCAGACGCCTGCACCAATCGATTGACGATTTGTCCAAAGCGGCCAATCCCAGCGATGATCACAGGCCCTTCGTCATCAATCTCATCGGGTTCGTGTGTCGTGCCGGTATCTGCCATCCGTTTGCCGATGACTTCGTAAAGAATGAACAGAAGTGGCGTGATCAGCATCGTCAACGCGATAACCAGAAGAAGTGTTTCCGCAACTTCGGTGGGGATCACACCCTGACCCACAGAGAATGCAACCAGAACAAAGCCAAACTCCCCAGCCTGTGCCAAGCTGAGGGTGAACAGCCAACGGTCCCGCCCCTTGATTTTGAATGTGAGGGCAAGGGCATAGAGTACGGCACCTTTGATCGCGATCACGAGGATGGCCATCGACACGAGAGCGGGCCAATCCTCAAACAACAATGTGAAATTGATGCCGGCCCCAACGGTGATGAAGAACAGCCCCAGCAAGAGCCCCTTGAACGGCTCAAGGTCGGTCTCCAACTCGTGCCGGAATTCTGAACTGGCCAGGACAACACCCGCCAAAAATGCACCAAGGGCAGGCGACAGGCCGACCAGCATCATAAGGAAGGAAATCGAGACCACGATCAGCAGCGCAAGCGCGGTGTACATCTCGCGCAGTCTGGCGGCATGAATGAAGCGAAACACGGGGCGGGTCAGAAAAATCCCGGCGAGAATGACTGCTGCAATTGCCGCCACTGTGACCAGGGTTACGCCCCACGCGGGCAACCCGTCCACAAGGCTGAGGGATGCGCCGTGCCCATGGTCACCGCCATGTCCATCATCCCCGCGCACTATAGAGCCGTCGGCACCAATTTTGACCGGCAGCGTCACCACCAACAGCGGCAGGAATGCAAGGATCGGAATGACCGCGATATCTTGCGTCAGCAGCACCGAGAAGACAGAGCGCCCACCGCCCGTTTGCATCAGGCCCTTTTCGGACAGGGTTTGTAGTACAATGGCGGTCGAGGACAGGGCCAGCGTCAGCCCGATGGCCAGCGCAACGCCCCATGGCTGGTTATAAGCCATCGCAACCCCCATCAACGCCAATGTGGACAGTGTGATTTGCAGCCCGCCAAGCCCCAACAGTTTGTGCCGCATATCCCATAGGGCACGGGGTTCCAGTTCCAACCCAATCAGGAACAGCATCATCACGACCCCGAATTCGGCAAAGTGCTGCAGATCTTCGGTTTCAGCGCCCACCAGACCCAGAACCGGGCCAATGATGATGCCAGCGGCGAGATACCCAAGCACGGATCCCAACCCCAATCGCGCGGCCAGAGGCACAGCGATCACAGCGGCGGCAAGGTAAATCGAGGCCTGGTAGAGGAAACTTTCCATGGGCGCTCCGTAAAAGAGATCAGGTGGGCAACGGCCCGTCTTTTTTTAGTTGATCCATCACGATCTGGCTATGCACCCGTGCAACGGCCGCGTGTGGCAGCAAGACGTCATGGATCAGGGTATTGAGTGCGGCAAGATCAGCGCAATAAACGCGCAACAGATAGTCCGCATCACCGGTCAAAGTCCATGCGCTTGTGATCTCTTGGCAGGTCTCGACAAGGCGCGAGAAACTTGCCGAATGTTCAGGACCGTGCGTGCCAAGATGAACCTGAATGAACCCCTGAACATGCAGCCCAAGGCGCGCGGGGTTCAATCGCGCGCTGTAATTTTCGATGTAGCCTTCGGCCTCGAGCCTTTGACGGCGCCGCCCGATCTGACTGGCAGAGAGGTGCAACAGGTCGCTCAACTCTTGCGCAGTCAGGTGGGCATTTTGCTGCAGGGCTGCGAGTAGCCGCGTGTCGACTGAATCTAGCATATGCGGGATCTCAACCTGTTATGTGCCTGAGTATGCGGAATTGCCGCGTTAAATAGAAGGGATTGCGTAAAAAATGCGCAAAAAACGCGCTGAGAACGCCATAGGTTTGCATAAATATCGCGCACAGGAGATCTCAGATGGGTCCGTTTCCCCACAATGCCCCGAAATCGCAAATCACAGAAGAGAACCCGGCCGGGACGGATGGGTTCGAGTTTGTTGAATTTGCCCATCCTGAGCCAGATGCGCTGCGCGAGTTGTTTGCGCGCATGGGCTACCAGAAGGTCGCAAAACACCGGAACATGGATGTCGAGCTGTGGCAGCAAGGCGATATCACCTACGTCCTGAATGCCGAAACCAGCAGTTTTGCTGCGCGCTTTGTTGATGAACACGGGCCGTGTGCTGCGTCGATGGGTTGGCGCGTCGTGGATGCGCAACTTGCCTTTGAGCGCGCAGTATCCTTGGGGGCAAAACCATATGAAGGTGGCGGCAAGGTGCTGGACGTGCCCGCGATCTACGGCATCGGCGGCAGCCTGATCTACTTTGTGGATCAGTATTACGACACCTCGCCCTACAACGATGAATTCGAATGGCTGGGTCAGTCCAAGCCGCGCGGTGTCGGGTTCTTTTATCTCGATCACCTCACGCACAACGTCCACAAGGGCAACATGGATACGTGGTTCAAATTTTACGGAGACCTGTTCAATTTTCGCGAGATCCGGTTCTTTGACATCGAAGGCAAATTCACGGGTCTGCTGAGCCGGGCGTTGACCTCGCCCTGTGGGCGCATTCGCATACCCATCAACGAGGATCGCGGAGAAACCGGGCAGATCGTGGCCTATCTGAAGAAGTACAAGGGCGAGGGCATCCAGCACATCGCCGTTGGTTCAGACAACTTGTATGACAGCACCGATACTATCGCTGAGAACGGATTGAAGTTCATGCCAGGTCCGCCTGACGCGTATTACGATCTCAGCAAGACCCGGGTTGAGGGGCACGAGGAACCGCTCGACCGGATGCGCAAACACGGCATTCTGATTGACGGCGAGGGTGTCGTGGACGGGGGCGAGACAAAGATCCTGTTGCAGATCTTCTCCAAAACGGTGATTGGGCCGATTTTCTTTGAATTTATTCAGCGCAAAGGCGACGACGGGTTTGGCGAAGGTAACTTCAAGGCGTTGTTTGAGAGCATCGAACAAGAGCAGATCAACAGTGGTGAGTTGAAGGCATCTTAACCAGAGGTGGACCGGCGCGCGGGTGACTGAGCTGCCTGTTGCACTTTCATGCGTTTTGATACGGCGCGCGTGACGGCTACCCCTGTGGCATCTTCAGAACGAGGTTCCGGCCGCCTTTTTGGTAACGCAATTCGCTCTCCCCGATGGCCGAAATGCGCCCGCCGTCAAAGCGGTCTCCGACCTGCACCCTTTTGGTGCGCCCGTTGGATAAACGCACCAGCGCGCGACGGTTTGATGGCGTGCCGAAAACGCCGATCAGGTTCACCCGGTTAAGTCTGATGGCATTGGGCACCGTTGCGGACCGCGCAACAGATGCGGCAGACGGGATACTCGGTGTCACGGTGCGCGGTGCGACGCTCGCAACGCGTGGTGCTGGTGCTTCTTCGGCTTCGCGGCTTTGTTGACGCTGTGCGCGCGCAACAATGCGGTTGAAATTCTGTGGTCTGCTGTTTGGGCGCAGCATCGGCGCAGTGGGCAGTGCCGCAAGCACCTCCGGCTCAGCTGCGGTCTCGGCTTCTGCGTTGGGTGTTTCCGTGGCTGGGAGCTGTTGGGCGGCCTCTGCAATCTCCTGCGGTGCATCAGGCCGCAGTTTGGGACGAAGAGCTGCCAATTCTGAGCGCGACAATCCTCCGAGATTGGCGCGTTCGTTCTGTTCAACCAAATCCTGAGGGCGTGGGCGAGGCCGGATGCCTGCAACATCGGCATTCACGTCTTCTTCGATCGTGGCCAAGGCCGTGCGCACCAGAGTTGCCGGTGGCACCACCGGGGGACGCCCTAGAAAAACGGTAAACCCGTCCGGGCTCAACGCGCCAGCGACAGTGGGAACTATGCGTCCGTTATCGTCGCGCGCAAAACGCGTGCCTGCAGCGACCGGATCGGAAATATCTGGCAGCTGCGTGTCGGTCTGGTAGCTTGCGCCGCTTGGCAGGGCTACCGCATCCAGAGCCGGGCTGATCGGATCGATGCTGGTGACATAAAAGCGCTCCAGTGGAATAAGAGCCGGCACTTCCGGACCCTCCGGCGCTTTGGGCCAGATCCCTGTGACGGCATATCGCGCTTGCAGTGCAGCGGCGTCCAGCTCCTCTGGCGGTTGTGGGTCAGGCAGAGGGTCGCGCAGGGCATCAAGAACGGCGGCATCCTCTTCTGTCAAACCGTCCGCCAGACTGTCATTCAAAGACGCCACGACAACGTCACTGTCCTCATCCGGCACCGGACTGGTTGTTGCGCCAACATCCTCGGCCAATGAAGGCTCCGCGCCCTCCGGCAGAGTAGATGCCAATGTGCGGTCCCGCTGAAACAGTTTGGCCAGCCGGTCGTCCAGAAAGACCGACGCCCACGCAGCAACACCCGCAAGGAAAAGGACAAGGATCGCTGTCAGCACAAGGCCCAGATATCGCGGTTTGCCACCAATGCCTTGTTCGCGCGCGCCAAACACAGTCAGACGCTGGGCTTCGGACCCACCCTGAACATGTGGGGTTTGCGCTGAGGCCACATTGGTCGCGCCATTGTCTTGTGCAGAGGTTGCACGTGACACGCGGCGCCGGGACAGGAATCCACCGCTGCGCTCTTGCGGCGCATCGGGATTTTCTCCTGAGGCGTCTGATCCGGGCGGGATCGGCGGGGCGCGTAGGCTCTCGGTCGCCGCTTTGGGCGGTGTGAGCGGTGGCGAGGTCACATCCGGAGCAGGGACCGTTGGCGCATTTGTCGATGCAGGTGCATCGCGCGTCACGCCACCCAGACGGGCGGTTGTGGGTTTGCGGCGGCTGGCAAAGCCAGTTTCGATCTCTGCGGGATCGTCTCGGTCTCGGTTTTGCTCCTCGCTTGGCTCTGGCGCATCAACCGGCGCAAGAACGGCCTCATCGGAAGCTTCGTCCGCCTTGTGTTCGAGCGTCGCAGCAGCCACGTTCTCTGGCTCTGGCTCTGGCTCTGGCTCTGGCTCTGGCTCTGGCTCTGGCTCTGGCTCTGGCTCTGGCTCTGGCTCTG
>CANMVD010000006.1 GCA_947501275.1 uncultured Tateyamaria sp. | reverse complement strand
ATCAATCCAACAAGATGAGCCAAACTCTTGCTTAGTTCAGGCCGCCATTGGTCCCAAAACCCCTGACGACGGACACACGCTGTCATTAGGTCGGCCCGACAATCAGAGGACGACCAATGAATTTGGGTTTTGAACAACTGAACATGCGCGCTGTACCGGCTCTGGCCGTTGCAAGCGATGATGCATGGCAAATCAACCCGCCTCTGTGATGTAACACTCCGGAGGCTGATGGCCTCCGTTTCGGTTCCGACTACGTGACCCCGGATGGCCAAAAGCCCGCCGGGGTTTTTGTTTTTGGGCCATTTGCATCCTGCTTTTGACCCACACGACATTTGGCGCGCCAAATACCAATGGCTGCCGCGTGTCCGCTTGGCCAGTGGATGTGCGGCGGCGCTCGTAGCGAGAAGAAGAACCAGAAATGGCTACGAAACTGAACATCAATGTCGGCACCATCGGTCATGTTGACCACGGTAAAACGACCCTGACCTCTGCCCTGACGCAAGTGCAGGCAGCCCGCCTTGGCGGGCAGGCCATGTCGTTTTACCAAATCGACAAGGCACCCGAGGAAAAAGCGCGCGGCATCACCATTAATACGTCCCACGTGGAGTACGAGTCCGATACCCGGACCTATGCCCACATCGACTGTCCGGGTCACGCCGATTATGTGAAAAACATGATCACCGGCGCGTCCCAGATGGATGGGGCGATCTTGCTTGTCGACGGCACGGAAGGTGCGGCGAAACAAACGATCGAGCATATCCTGCTCGCCCGTCAGGTAAACGTAGGCCAAATGGTGGTTTTCGTGAACAAGATGGACATGTTGGGTGAAGCCGATCGTGCGGACATGGCCGAGCTGATTGAGCTGGAAACAGGTGCGTTGCTTGAGGCGCAGGGCTATGTGAATACGCCCTTCATCTTTGGCTCTGCCCTGCAAGCGCTTGATGCTGTCATTGCCGGTAACATCGATGCGCCGGAGGTGGCCTGTGTAAAGGACTTGGTCGATGCCATGGACCGTCATTTCTCCGACCCTGTGCGGGATTATGACAGCCCATTCATGATGCCGATTGAGGCTGTACACACCATTCCGGGTCGCGGCACCGTTGTATCTGGCCGGGTCGAGCGAGGGGTTATCCGCGTGGGCGAGGCCGTGGAGATCATCGGACTGGCAAATGACGGGGCCGAAGTTGTCGTGACTGGCACGCAGGCGTTTCGAAAAGACGTGCTCGAGGCGCGGGCTGGCATGAATGTCGGTTTGCTACTGCGGGGGCTCAAGCGGGACGAGGTCCAACGTGGCCAGATCCTGAGTGCGCCCGGCGTGATCAAGCCCTTCGCGTCCGGTCGGGCCGAGATCTTTGTGCTGGGTACCGACGAAGGGGGCCGTCATACGCCCTTTTCGACTGGCTACAGCCCGCAGTTTTATTTCGGTGTAACCGATGTGAGCGGGGTGGTCAGCGTAACCGACGATCTGCCCGTGATGCCGGGTGACCGGGCCGAAGTAGCATTCACGCTGCACAAGCCCGTCGGCATTGAAGCAGGCGTACGCTTTGCCCTACGTGAAGGTGGGCGCACGGTTGGCGCTGGAATCGTGACAGAAGTGACGGTCTGAACGCCAATAAGAAATGCCATGGCCCCGGATATGGTTTGGGGCCATGGTGCAGAGCGCATCGCGGAACATGACATTTACGCGATAAATGAACGTCTGCAATGCGGGCTGCAACCGCAGCATCTGACTGATAGGGCGAAGGTCCGGATTGGGCCGTCCATGTCGGCATCGAACGATTCAGTCGGGCTATATTCTGCGGTCGATCTAACGGCGGCTGAGAGCCCAATCTTACCGGTGCTGCTGCTTGTATGAATGTCAGCTTTCATCTCGCTGGGTCAGAGATTTTCGGTTCCAAATTCGAGAATTTTCAAAATAGCGTCTGCACCTTGAGCAAAAAGCGAAACGGTTTCGGCCTTCTCGAGTGGGGTTAGGTCAGACCATGCTCGTCCCGCATGCTCGCCCTTGAGAATGAGCGCGTCTGCTTCGCCTGTCTCTGCATCGAGCGTCAGGCTCAGTTCTTCCGTTTCCATTTGAACTGAAGGCGCGCCGTTTGTGAGTTGGAGTAGCGCTGCCTTCCTCTCAGCTTGCAGCTCGGCAATACGTTGCTCTCGCTGTAGTTCATTTAGACTTTGCGCCTTTTGCATTTCTTTTTTCCAAGAACGCAGCGCCACAAGGATGCCTGCACCTGCACTGACTGGCACCAAGGGCGGAAACAATACTGCAGCCATTACACCAAGCCCCACTCCGGTACCTGCACCATGGGTGAGCGCCTTGCCGCTAGCCTGCAGTCGCATTCCAATCGGCTTAGTCACATTGTCGGACAATGTTCCGGCCAACGTTCGCTGCAAATTGGAAGCAAGCATTGGCACCGCATTTGCGCGCTCAAGTGAGCTGGTCACTCCTTCTCTCAGCACGCTAGCCACATTTGGTATGTTTTCAACACTGTTCTTGGCACTGTTGACCGCGGTGTTGGAGGCCGACAGAAGTCCGTCGCGAGTCCGTTCGAATAACGATGCTTTCTTGAATTCTTCTGTGGTGGCCGGTGCATAGTCGGCAAGCACATCAAGCTCGACCCGAGCTTCAGTAAACGTAGATTGTTCGATACGTTCTCGTGCAGACGATGCGAGTTGTGCCGCACGATGAATCGAGCTGTAGATCTGATGCCGATCATCGTCGTTGATCGACTTCATATCATCGATGTTATCTAACATTGACATCACCGCCAGAAAACTCGGCACGTGTACAACATGAAACGCCCTGTTCATGCGCCAAAGGCTGATGTCTCGACGCAACGCATTTGAAATAAACGCCACATCCTGAGGGAGTGACCCTGTTGCACGCCTGAAATCACTGTCGATCGAAGAGCGATTTTCGACCAGCGAAGCAAGCTGCTCTAAGCTTCTAAGCCGCTCGTCGTTGGGTGTAGAGTCTGCCAAATCAAGAGTTCCTGAACGTCATGATTAGTTGAAATATGTAGCTGCACGAAGAAGTTAAAGTCTACATGTCGCCTATTTGTCCCTTCGGCCAACATCAACCAAACCCGACGTTTGCGCAAACGCAGCGAATTGGCGCTTTGTCCGCATATCGGACTCCCAGAAGCTTCTAAGCTTCGCTACTGCAGCGAATGGCAGGTTCGACGGGCCGCACCGCAGCATATTGGGTGAATGTTGAACGGCAGCTTTGGGCCGTCAGCAGGCGGTATGCCGTGAAAAATGCGCGAGATCGTGCTGCCAGCGAACTCGCTCCCAGTCTCCGTAGTGTCGTCGATCAGTTGCTTGAAGCAGATCCCCGTTGCCACCCAATCGAACAAGATCAGAAGGCAAAGCCAGGCGTCGGAAAACAGGCTTCGTCCGCCTGACGTTTTGAAATCTGCGTTTCAGATGTCAGCGCGATGTGATGATGTTCTTTATCGCCGACAACCCGCCTTCAATGTCTTCAACCACAACACGTTCCATCGCAGGGTCGTCGGAGGAAAAATTTGCAATCCATTCGATGAGCAGGTTCTCCCCAGGCTGTACCGACAATGTTGCCGTGAATATCTCGATGGGCAAAGCGGGGCTGATGGTCTTGTAGGTGTACGAAAGTCCATCCTCTTGAGCGATACGCTTGTGGGTTACTTGGTCGCCGTTGTCTGTCGTCAACACACGGACCAATGACCCATCCATGACCTTCAGCGCGCATGAGGATACCTTGGGGTGCCAATCATCAATGTCGCAGAAGTCGCCAATCAGATGCCAGACCTGCGGTGTTGAGGCCGGGAGTTCAAGGGACCGTTTGACCTGGAAATCGGCCGGCCACGCTGCTGTGGCGCAAAGCAGGCTGGCGGCAATGCCTGAGAATTTCGCAATGGATGTCATGATGTTTCCTTTCGAGAAATGGAGAAGCAGAGAATTTTCTTGCTTCGGGATGCGAGTCTTCGCAGGCTTAGTGGGGCATGGAGGGGGTTGAAATGTCCGGAGAAAGCCCTGAAAAAAATCTGAATTCATTAGCCAAAGTTCTGTTAGGGAACTTCGTGTTCTCTGTGGATACACAAGAACTGCTGGATGGGTCCGGGCATCCGGTTCATCTGCGCCGTCAAAGTTCCGAAGTCCTTGCCTATCTCGCGGATCGGCCCGGCGAGATCGTTTCAAAGGAGGAATTGTTCGAGAACGTCTGGGCCAAAACAGTTGTCACGGACGACAGCCTTTCCCAGTGCATCGCCGACATTCGCAGGGCGCTGAACGATGCCGATCACAGGTTCGTCCAAACCCTTCCCAAGAAAGGCTACCGGCTGGTCTCGGAGACTTTTCCTTCGGGTGCCGAGGAAGCGGCGACCCCCTCCGCGAATACCGCGCGCGTCAGTCATCTGAAGATCGCCGCCCTCAGTCTGATCGCAATCGTCGTGCTGGCCCTTGGCGCATACTGGGGGCTTGGGTTAGACAAGTCCGCCTCTTCGCAAGATCTGCCATTACCCGCCCAACCGTCGATCGCAGTCCTTGCATTCGAAGACCTTAGCGTCGGCCCCGATGCCAACTACCTCAGTGACGCAATCGCTGAGGGCATTATCGTGGATTTGTCGCGGTATTCCGAGCTCTTTGTCATCGCGCGAAATTCGAGTTTCAGTTTTCGAGACAGCACGACTGACGTCAGCCAAATCTCGCGCGCGCTTGGCGTTCGCTACCTGCTGGAGGGCAGTCAGCAGAAGAGCGGTGATCGGCTGCGCGTAACCGTTCAACTGATTGATGCCATCGAAGGTCAGAGCCTTTGGTCGCACGTCTACAACAGCGACCTTGGTGATGTCTTTGCGATGCAGGATGAGATCGTGCAGAGAACCGTCGCGACCGTCGCCCAGCGGGTCATCAGTTTCGAAGGCCAGAAAGCGATCAAGTCCGACGAGGCAAAGCTGACGGCTCTGCTTCTGAATTGGAAAGCCCGTCAACACCTCTTCTCCTTCACGCCTGAGGGCAATGAAAAGGCCCGACTGGCCAATCTGGCCGCTGTTGAGGCGGATCCGACGCAACCCTACGGATATGTCGGACTGACGTTTGTCCATATCAACCGGTACAGGTGGGGGTGGACAGACGAAGACCCAATCGCCGAGTTGGAGGCCGCACGCAACTATGCGCGCAAGGCCATCCAGGTCGGTCCAGAATACTATGATGCGCATACGGCAATGGCCTACATGCATATTCAGGAAGGCGAGCTCGACAAATCGGTAGCGCGCTTTCGAAAAGCGCTTGAGCTTAATCCCAATGATACGAGCGCCATGGCAGCACTCGCTGAAGCTCTGACCTATGGCGGGCAGGCAGAAGAAGCCGAAGAACTGATGCTGCGCGTCGTTCGTCTGGATCCGCTTCACCAGGATTGGATCAAATGGAATCTTGCCTGGGTGCAATGGCACACACGGAACTGTGACGCTGCGCTGGAAACCATGAACGCGATGTCCGAGATACCTCCGATGGCTTATCGGGTGCTGGCGATCATTCAAATGTGTCGAGGCGATAGAGTTGAAGCGAGTAAAGCAGTTGAGCATTTGATGAATTTCGACTCCGAGTATTCCCTGAAGGATGTTCTTCACAACTATCAAGGAAAATATGTCGTCGCTTCAGATCTGGAGCGCGTTCTGAGCGACCTGCGCGAAGCCGGTTTGCCAGAATAAGACGTGCCGCGAATTGAAACTTGCCAGCCCTAGAGGCCGCAAAAAGTGGCGACCGCGACGTTTTGGGTCTGCCCGCTGAAGGTGCTTCTTTTCACATCTCCAAGAACAGAGCGCCACAATTCTTCCCCAGCATTCGAGCAGGTGACCAGGCCCAAATTGCACACGCAGCGAATGGCCGGAAAGCGGGCTGCAGTCGCAGCATCGCGCCCCCGCTTGGAGGTCGGCTCTGGGCCGACTGTGTTGAAAAACTCCAAAATCGAACATTCGGGATTTTCGGAAAACCGCATGCTCTGAGAAAGTCAGACTGGATTGTGGGCCAGCGGCGGTGAGGTGATCCAGCAGCGCCGGAAGCGTATTCGGCCGATCGCCTCGCCAAATCTAACTGACTGACCTGTGTGGCGAAAAATTCGCGGATCAAGCCTAAAACTGGAGCTTTTCAACACGATCGGCCGTTGACGATACGTACCCGATCTCGTTTGCTCACGTCATCGAGCCATGAGCAACACTAGTTGTGAACCACGCCCAAAGCACACAGATTTGGATTCCGTGGCCATGGAATCACCAGTGCGAAGGTGACCTTCTTGAGCTTCTGTACCTATTGGGAGTTGCTGGACTCCTAAGTTGTTTTTCTATTCTGATTACTTCAACACTTTAATGATGTGGGCTGAGTTGATGAGAAGTTTTTTTAGTGTAAGCCAAGAGCCGTTTATCGTTGATATTATTCCAGAATGGTTATCGAAAGACATCGCTGTGTCTGCACTGGCTGACGGTGGCTGGATCGTCACATGGACAGCCTATAAAACGGAAAATACACTGTTTGAGTCAATTGCCCAGCAGCGGTTTTCGGCAACGGGCGAAACCTTGGGTCCACCTACTTTCGTCAACACGTATTCTGACGGCAGTCAGTATGATGCTTCTGTGGCAGGCCTTCCCGATGGGGGCTGGGTTGTCACTTGGGCATCCTACCAACAGGATGGTTCCTCGCACGGTGTGTTTCAACAACGGTTCAATTCTGACGGTCGCGCATTGGGTGTTGAGACGCAGGTGAATACCTACACTGATGGTCCGCAATATAGCCCATCGATCGCTCAACTTGGAGATGGTGGGTGGGTAGTGACTTGGATTTCCCCCGACCAGGCAGGCAATTCCGGACAAATTTTTCAGCAAAGGTATACCGCAAACGGAATGCCCGCTGGAGAAGAAACTTTGGTGAGTGTAATTGGAACTGCAGGACATGAGCCGGTTGTCACACCCCTTGAGAACGGAGGGTGGATTACTGTTTGGGCTGCACATGGAGTTGATGGAAGTTTCGGAGCAATCGTTCAACAAGCTTACGCGTCTGATGGGACCGAAATAGGTCAGCAGACACAAGTAAATACACATTCTGACTACGTTCAATCTCGTCCTGAAGTCACTGCTCTTGAGTTCGGTGGATGGGTGGTGACATGGCAATCGTCTGGGCAAGACTTTGGCTATTCCGAAGGCATCTATCAACAGGCCTATTCAGCGGATGGAGCCCCAATTGGCGAAGAAACACTGGTAAATTCAACGGTTTACTTTAATCAGAAAAATCCCACCATCGTCGCTCTAGAGGACGGCGGTTGGTTGGTCATCTGGCAATCCCAAAATGAAAGCGGGACTAATTCTTTCACTCGTGGTCACTCAAACATTATTGCGCAACGCTACGATGCTAGTGGAGGCCCACTTGGTGGAGAAGTACCGCTTTCGGATGATCCCTCGCGCTTTAACCACTTACCAGAAGCCACGCTACTTGAGAACGGCGATGTCGCCATTTTGTGGCGGGCACAGAACCCGCAGACCTTTGAATATGAGATCATGACGGGCATCTACGAGATAACGCCGGTGTTCGCGGGTACTGATGGCAGCGATGTTTTGATCGGATCAAATGGCGACGACTTGCTTTTTGGCGGTGCGGGCAATGACACACTCAACGGCGGTGCAGATGATGACACTCTGATGGGGGGAAGCGGATCGGATTCGATGAATGGTGGCTCTGGTGTTGATGTCGCTGACTATTCCGATGCCATAGGCAGAGTGAAGTTTGATTTGCTCGACTTGTCTAAGAACAGTGGAGAAGCGCTAGGCGATACTTTTGCGTCGATAGAGGTGTTCACTGGTAGTGCGCAAAAAGATACTTTTTTAGGTGATCATGAAGTAAATATTCTAAATGGCGAACTCGGGAACGATGACTTACGTGGTCGATCTGGCCACGATACTCTGAGCGGCGGCGGCGGGAATGATCGGCTCGACGGAGGCAAAGGCCGTGATCGCTTAAACGGAGACGATGGCGATGACACCATGTACGGCACGCGCGGCTTCGATAATATGCGAGGTGGCCGAGGTAACGATACAATGGACGGTGGGACTGAAGACGATCTTTTGGTAGGCGGACGTGGAAACGATTTGATTATCGGCGGCCTCGGCGACGACAAGATGATAGGTAACCAAGGCGCAGATGTTTTCATCTTCGCGGACGGCCATGGTGTCGATGTGATCTCCGACTTTGATGCGGCTGACGACTCCGAAGTCTTGGACGTCTCCGCAGTGGCTTTGCTGAACAATTTCGCCGACGTGACTCATGCTGCTAAAGGCAATGCTCGCCAAGTTGGAAACGATGTGCTCTTCGATACTGGCGGGGGTAATTCGATCCAGCTAGAGAACGTGTTAATCAGTGATCTTCAAGCGGCCGATTTCATATTCTGAATGAGGCGATTGCTCCAGCTCCGAAAAATATACTGAGATGGCAGTAAAACAGCGGTAGTTCGTGATCGAGTTGTGCTCAAGCATGCGAGTCCATCGGTAGACTGCGCAGAACAGAAGCCATGGTCAGCTGTCTATCGACTTTTGATTGCATAATTCTACGAAGTCCTAAGAAGATCTTCCTAGAATTACCTGCCAGATTGCTTCGTTTCTCCTTACTCATTCTCTGTGAAAGACCCAAGGTCAGTTTTGTCAGCATCTGATCCTTCACTGCTCGTCTCAACACGCCGGCGTAGCGAATGTCTCCTCTGACGGGCCGCGTCGCAGCATCCGACACAAGAAGTGAACGGCAGGTTTGGGCCGCTTTGTTTGGACCAAATCTTCTGCATCCAACACAGTTGCAACAATTTGCGCGATTTCATCTTATGTCTTCATCCGAGAGCTTCTTGGCCATCATGACAATAAACTCGCGTGAAGCAGCCGGTTGAAAGGGCGTTGGAGACCATAAGGCGTGAATTGGAAAGCCCTCGAAACGGGTTTTTGACAGCAACTCAACGACGCGCCTCTCCTTCAGATCGTCGCGAAACGCCCAAAGCGGTCCGAGATGCGCACCACGACCGGCGAGGACCGCTTCGCGCACAGCCATCATTGAATTCACTGCGTAGCGACACGGCATACGAAACTCCTGGCGAATGCCTTCCCATTCGAAACTGGAACGCATCTCAGTCGTACCGGTCCGATAGGACACCATGCTGATCTGGCTCAGGTCCTCGGGCGAAAGAACCTTTGCTGCAAGTTGTGGTGCCGCAATCAGGACACGATGTGATGTTCCGATCCGTCGGGCCTTCAACGTGCTGTCAGCGAGTTTGCCGATACGGATTGCGACGTCGATGCCTTCGGCCTGCAGATCTGCAAACCCTGATCCCAACCTGAGATCGACACTCAACTCCGGGTAGGCTTCTGACATCTCCGTCAGGACCGGGGCGACATAGCGCGCGCCAAAATCAGTCGGTGCTGCCACGCGCAGACGCCCTTTGGGCGCATCCTGCCCGCCTGTGACCTCTGCCAGTAGGGCCGCTCGGGCATCCATAAGACGCCGGACACCTTCGGCATAGCGTTTCCCGGCTTCGGTTGGCGCAGATGCCCGAGTTGTTCGGTTGAGCAGCTTTACGCCCAACTGCGCCTCAAGCGCTGCAATGCGCCGACTGACGCGGCTGGGATCAAGGCCAGCAACCTGCGCCGCGGATCGAAAGCTGCCGCCGTCGACAACAGCGAGGAATAAGTCGTCATCAGTCATTGGTGCGTTTTTCGCAATTCTGATTTGAACAATCGCCTCATACCGGATGTACGTCGCACGATCCATATGTTTTTCACAGAAAGGCACCGCACCTTTTTGACAGCAAGGAAACGAAAGCAACGACCATGTTCAGACTGTTTTTATCGCACCGTCACGCGCCAGCGCGGCTCCACAAACGGAATGACGTGCTGGCGGGTCTCGCAGCCAGCGAATTGCTTGGCCATCTGGATTTGCTTCCGTTCTGACCCCGTTCCGCAAGGTTTCAAAGTCCAGCCAAACCGCGCCTCCAAAGCGCAATACAAAGGAGAAAGACCAATGACATCGACCCCAAACAACACCACACCTGCACAAAAAATGTCGCGCCGCCAAATGCTGCGCACCGGGACAATTGGCGCAGCCGCTGTGGCCGCATCCTCCGTGATGGCCGCACGCCAAGCGGCGGCACAGTCCGGCGCGACGCGCGGGGATCTGGACGGGAAAACCGCGTTTGTAACCGGCGGTGCACGCGGCATCGGGCTGGCCTCGGCCGAAGAATTTGCAAAGGCCGGCGCTAACATCGTCTTGTTCGACATCGCGTCAACGCGCATGCCACACGTCAGCTATGCGTTGCCAAGCCAAGCCGACCTTGCCGCAGCGCAGGCACGGATCGAGGTGCTTGGCGCCCAATGCATGACCTACCGGGGTGACGTGCGCAATCTGGAGGATCAGCAAGCCGCAATGCGCCAGGCCGTCGACCGCTTCGGCAGCATCGATATCGTGCTCGCCAACGCAGGCGTAGGACACGCAGGCGCAATTGAGGATGTAACAGCAGGCGAAATCTCGACGCTCTACGAGATCAACGTCGGCGGCTATATGAAGACGACACAGGCCGCCTTGCCGCATCTCCGCGCCGCAGGTGGAGGCCGGATCATCTATATCTCTTCCGGTCTCTCACGCACAGGAAATGGCATTTTTGGCTCTTACGGGGCGACAAAATGGGCCGTGAACGGCTTTGCCAAGAGTGCGGCGCTGGCTTACGGCCGCGAAAACATAATGTGCAATGTCGTGGCACCCGGATTGGTGCGGACACCATTTGCAGACAATGAGGCGGTTCTGCGCGCCGTTATGCCGACCGCAGAGAACCCGACCTTTGATGATGTGTCGGCGGCAATCGCATCTGGCAGCACGCTCGGCATCGGCCATCACGAGGTCGAAGACATTGCGAAAGCTGTCATGTGGTTTGCCAGCGATGCGACCAAACGCATGACGGGTGAGGTTATGGACGTCAGCTATGGCGATGCCGCGCGCAGCGTCGGCTAAGCCGACAACACTGTGCCTCGCCGGTTCGGGCGGGGCACACAAGACCAAAAGGAGCATCAATCATGTGGAATGAAGCAATAAAAGAAGGCGGCGTCGCGGTCATCACCGGTGGTGCCAGTGGCGTGGGGCTGGCCATGGCAAAGGAATGTGCCATGCGGGGTCTGCGCGTGGTTCTGGCGGACACCTCAGAGCGCGACATGGCCAAAGCGGTGTGCAGTCTGTCTGTATTGGACACGGACGTCAGGGCGGTCAAAACGGACGTCAGCGACCCGCAGAGTGTTCAGAACCTGGCCAACGTCGCCTTTGACGTGGGACCAGTCGCGCTATTGATGAACAACGCCGGTGTCGGGCTGCCAACAAAGGCTTGGGAAGATCCGTACAATTGGCGCCGCATGTTTGAGGTCAACGTCTTTGGAGTTCTAAACGGCGTCCAGAGTTTTCTGCCCCGCATGATCGAGGCGGACAGACCTGCCGTAGTCATCAACACGGGCTCGAAACAAGGGATTACGACACCACCGGGCAACCCTGGGTACAATGTCTCCAAAGCGGGCGTGAAGGTGCTGACAGAGATGCTGGCCCACGAATTGCGAACTTCCAAGGCGCCGGTGTCCGCGCACCTGTTCGTACCCGGCTTTACCTATACCGGTATGATCGCTTCCTTTTTACCGGAAAAACCCGTCTCTGCTTGGGCGCCGGAAGAAGCTGTCACCTATCTGATGAAGCGACTGGATAGCGGGGATTTCTACATCCTGTGCCCGGATAACGAGGTCACCCCCGAGATAGACCGCAAGCGGGTTGCCTGGGCTGCGCAGGACATCATCGAGAACCGCCCTGCCTTGTCCAGGTGGCATCCGGACTTCGCCGAGAGGTTCGCGGCGTTTGAGCAATCGGACCGCCATGCTGAACGGTCTATGCTTTCCGACGAGCGCGCTTTGCGCGTGAACGAGGTCAACTGATCGGAGACATGGAAACTACAATTTTCCCATGTGGTCGGCTTCGACCCTGTCGCTTGGGTCTATGGGCTGTCTGGGCTTCACGCTGAACTGTTGGATCAGCGGCAGATGATGCCGGGCAATGCCTTGAAGATTTTTGCCTCGGAGGAGCAGGAAACGCTCTCAAAACTGACCAATCGAGTATTGCGGGGAATGTTGAGAAACGAACAGCATGCTTCCATAGTTAGCTGTTTGTGCGATCAACCGATCTGCAAGGACTGCCCCGTTGAGGCGGAGATGATGGAACGCAAAGACGATTTAGCTGGGGCCACTGTAGAGACCTGAGCAAAGGCACCACACCGCATGCACTGCCGAATGTGCCTGAACGTGGCAGGTTGCTTCAGTCGGGGGGGCTGGTTTGCTCTATTTGTCTCACCTGGCACTTGCGAAGTTTCAAAACGGAGATTTCGAACCCTTGCGTGTGTCTAGCGCTTGTCGATGATGTTGACGCGACAGTCACAGGTCCAAAGTCTACTGCGAGCGATTGTTCTTGGGTTTTGCTTCCTCAATTATACCGCCTTGAAACACTGCCGCGTGCTTTACTATCGCATCGACGAGGTATCTTTGAAACAGGCGAACACGCTCGCTGGTTCGCAGATCTGGATGGGTCAGTATCCATGCTTCGCGTGAGAGAAACGCTTCAGCTGGCGGCACCCTTTTCAGTTCTGGATCAAGGTCCCCGACCCAGCATGGAAGGAGGCACATGCCCAATCCCGCACGTGCTGCTGCTGCCTGCGCCGTGACGTCACCGATGCGCCAACGGACCGAACAATCAGGAAACGGAGTAGATCGTATCCATGAAGGGCTTTCGGAGTCTCCGGTCCACCCGATCCACTTGGCCGTCGCCTCGCGGCCATCGAAGGTATTTGCTGCAATGTAGTCCTGAGTTGCATAAACGGAATCACGGAATACGGGTAGACGTCGGCCTACAAGCCAATCGTCGGGCGCATCTGTGAAACGTACAGCGATATCTGCGTTTCTCCGGCTCATGTCCGAAACCGCATAGCTAACGACAAGCTCGACATCTATTTTTGGGTAAAGATTGCCGAAAGCAACGATGTCGTGCATCAGCGGCCCGTATGCCATCGGCGGTGGAAGCGTTAGACGAACCTGACCAGCCGGCTCGGCATCGCGGCCCATGACATGGCGTTCAAGGTCGAACATTTCTGATTCGACGCGTTCAGCATGCGCTAGGGCCTGCTCGCCCGCAGCAGTCAGGGCTAATCCATTCGGAAGCTTTTCGAACAGGCGGACCCCGAGGTCTTCCTCCAGCTCTGCCAGTCTCCGCCCGATCGTCGTGTGACCAACTCCTAGGTCGCGCGCCGCTGACCTGATCGTTCCGGCACGCGCGATGGCGAGGAACACTCTGACACTCTCCCAATCAAACCTCTTGTCCGGAAACTGCATGGCGGGTGTCCCGTTTTCGGTCCATTGAATTCCGATAATGTAACATGCGCTGCAATAAAGGTCCATATATCGTGAGGTAAGGTAATTCAGGAGAGGACTGCACAATGACCAAGTTTCAACCAATTCTCTCAAGGCGTGGTGTCCTTGCAGGCAGTGCCGCGATAACGGTGCTTGCCGCGACAGAGGCGGTCTCGAAGGACAACGGGAACCTTGGGTCTCAAGGCCCGTACGGTCTCGAAATCTCGCCGGATTTTCCGTTCGAGAAAAAGCGCCAACCGGTCCTCGAAAGCGAAATCGCTTACATCGACGAAGGTAACGGTCGCCCAATTGTCTTTCTGCATGGCAATCCGACATCCTCTTATCTCTGGCGCAACGTTATGCCCCATGTTCTCGACGCAGGGTACCGGGCAATCGCTCCTGACCTCATTGGTATGGGCGACAGTGGCAAGCCGGACATCGGATATACCTTTGCGGACCATGCCCGGTATCTGGACATTTTTCTAAACAGCCTTGATCTGGAAGATGCAGTTTTCGTCGTTCACGACTGGGGCTCCGGTCTCGGCATGCGCCATGCGCGTCTGAATCCGGATCGTGTCAGTGCCCTTGCCTTCATGGAGGCTATTGTTCCTCCGGCATTCCCGGTGGCTTCACTCGAGGCAATGGGTGAGCCCGCGACGGGTTTGTTCCGTGCGCTAAGGACGGAAGGTCAGGGCGAAGAGATGGTTCTTCAGAACAATTTCTTCGTTGAGGAAATTCTGCCTAAATTCGGCATTCTCCGCGGCCTCACCGATGCGGAGATGGCAGTCTACCGCGCACCGTATCCAAACCCTCAATCGCGTCTTCCGACTCTGGTCTGGCCTCGTCAGATACCCATTGCAGGAGAGCCGGCGGACGTGGTTGAAGAAATTGCGGCCAACGGTGGTTGGCTGACCTCATCCAAAGTTCCGAAGCTCGCATTTTGGGCTGAGCCGGGCGCCATCATGCCAAAAATGGCTGTCGATTGGCTCGTAGCGAATGTTCCCAACCTCGAGACCCGGTTCGTCGGGGCAGGTCTGCACTTCATCCAGGAAGATCACCCACACGTCATCGGCCATGGTCTCGTTGACTGGCTGCGGCGCATTTAATCGCGAAAAAGAGGATCCAAGATGGCATACGTTGTGTCGGAACTAGTCGTAGATGCACCAGTCGAAAAGGTCTGGGCGGCATGGGACGATTTTGGAAATATCGATCGCTTCAATCCGGCGATAAACAAGAGCCGATTGCTGGAAGGATCTCCACAGGGGGGAGAGGGCGCGTCACGTCAGTGCGATCTGGCGGATGGCAAGAATTTCGTCCGCGAGCGTGTGATCGAGTCAATCCCGAATAAGCGGATGGTTATCGACATCTATGAAGGCAGTGTGCCATTAAAATCGGCCGCTGGAACGCTCGATTTTCAACCAATGGGACCGAGTAAGACGAAGGTGACGATGCGTCTGGATTTTGTGCCGAAGTTCGGGCTTCTCGGGAAACTCATGGTGCCGTTGATGCGGCCGCAGTTCCTCAAGAACGTGAAAGAGATGCTCGCCGGCAACGCGGCTTATGTCGAACGCGGCGAGGTGGTTTCCCGTGCCTGAGATTGGGAACGCACCTTCATTTGACGACATGGTTCGCGAAGCAGAGCGCCATGCGCTCTACCCCAAAGTGTCACTTGCCGCGAACACCATTCACAATCCGGCTGAAGCCAGACACTACATGAGCCTGCGCGAAGTGCCTGGGCACGTCTCAGTCACCTACCAGGGTATGGTGCTCGCTAAATCAGACCGGGCGCTTGTCTGTCTTGAAGTCGGCAAGCTCCTCTATTTCCCGATCTACTACCTCCCGCGGAGTAACACGATGATCGAGCTGAGGTCGTTCAACCGGGAAACGCATTGCCCGCTCAAGGGCGATGCGTCCTACCACGCCCTTCCGCAAGACGCCGAACCCATTGCTTGGAGCTATGACACGCCTTTCGACTACGCCGAAGGACTACGCGACCGTATCGCGTTCGATCCCGCACGCGTGACCATCACGATCTCGCAGGACTGAACACTCCCACTCACGGATCTGGCTCCGGTCGTCTGCGTGATTGGCAACAATCGGAGTTGTTTCAACCAACTGGAAAGGAACCAGAAAATGAAGTTTTCCCGAGATACACTTTTCGCGCTCTCATTGGCTGCTTTGGCTGCGCCTGCATTTGCTGAGGGACGAACTGACACTTTCACGATCAACGCGGGCCAGCTTGTGCAGGCCGTCTACCTGAACGATGCCGATGCTGTGAGTCAGTTGGGCGCCCTGGAAGATGCCATCGAAGCGGCTGGCGGAGAGCATCTGACCAACCTCGAGGTGATCCGGAACGAGAGCCAAGATCATGACATGACGCATGTCGTTCTTTTGCAATGGGCCGATCCTTCGGGAAGGGCGGCGCTCGAAAATTCAGACGCGTGGCAAGCGATCTCCGGCTCGGTCAACAGCGTCGGTTTTTTCGGTGCACAGGCCGACACGCCCGTCACGCTGCATGAAGACAAGATCTACGACAGCACACATGCCTGGACGATTGCCCAATCGCCGGAGCAGATGCAGGTCGTGATGCAGGTCATCGGGAGCTATTTCCAGGCTATCGCGCCCGTTCTTAAAGAATACCAGATCGGCCAAGTCGCCTTTATGGGTTCGGCGCCTGGCATGGATGGTGGCGACTACGATCTCTACGCGCCTCAGATCTTCGGCCTGTTCGAGTGGCAGAAGCTGGAGGACATTGGGGCTTTCCGAAATGACGAGCGTTGGCTGCAGAGCGTCGACGTTCGCAACGCAACATTTGCGCGGGACGAAGACACGTATTTTTCGCGGGTCATGTTCTAAAAATCAATCCCGGAGAGCCGGGCGTTGCTGACGTCCGGCTCCGAAGTCCTTGCTGATAAACCCACCTGACGGAGGAAGAAATGAAACTCATAGCACTACTGTTGACTGGCCTTTTGGCACTTATCTCCTTCGGGATCGGTGGAGCATATTTCTTTCTCGGCCCGGGCTTTCTCGAAATTGCCGGCGGCTTCGATTTCTCCGCTCTGGATGGTCAGATCGAATACGCTGCGATTGACAATACGCTTCGGTTCCTCGCAGGACTGTGGATCTTGATCGGCGCCGGTCTCGTCTACTGCCTGATGGATTTCAACGCGCGGGGAACGGTTCTGACGATCCTGCTCGCTGGCTTTTTCCTTGGTGGCATCGGGCGTCTTTTGAGCGCCGTGCAGTTAGGCATGCCGGAACCGATGGTCGTCCCCACTATCGTCGAGTTGGTCTTTCCGCCCGTCATCTTGCTCCTAGGAGCGCGGGCGCGCGCCAAAGCTGGCGTGCATGCATGACTCTTTTGGAGACCACCGGATTGGACCACCCAACACCCTTGATCGGTGCTCCCGCAGTATCCTCACTCACGGAATGTCGTGCCCCCATGGACTTTGACGTGATCCACAATCGTGTTTCCGAACGAGCAGAGCGAAGGCACGGCACGTCTATAGCCGAGCGCTTGTGCCGCATGGATGCCGTCGAGGAAGAACGCCGACGTTCGCATCAAGGGCGTGACGACCGCTACCTCGCCGCCATGGCCCGCGCGATATTCCAGGCTGGGTTTCAGTGGCGCATCATCGATCAGAAATGGCCGGACTTTGAACGGGCTTTTTCAGGGTTCGAGCTTGCACGTAACGCACTCATGTCGCCTGAGGACTTTGATCGCTTGCTGTCGGACAAATCGATTGTGCGGCACGGGGCCAAGATTGCTGCCGTGTGCGACAACGCCGTGTTCCTCAGCGACCTTGGCAAGGAACACGGCAACGCGGCGAAGGTTTTAGAGGCCTGGCCGAAACATGACCTGATCGGCTTGATCCGGCTGATGCGAAAAAGGGGTGCGCGTCTTGGCGGCGCCACCGGTTTCAACGCTCTGAGGATCGCTGGCATCGACACGTTCATGCCGTGGACCGACGTCGCGGCTGGATTGACCGATCTCGGCGTTATCGACGGCAAGCTTACATCGCTCGGTGAACTCACCGCCGCAGCAGAATTTTTCGCCGACTGGTCCGATGCCGTCGATCAACCCATAGCACGTCTTAGCCAGCTTCTGGCCCTGAGTATCGGGCCTGTAACGACACTGAACGAAAACAACTGAGAAAAAGGGAGACCTCCATGTCTGACCAGAAACCTGTCTACGCAATCGTTCAGATGAACGTCACGGACCCCGAACGGTTCATGCCGGAATACGCGATGCCGTTGCTGCAGCAATTCATGAACCTCGGGATCGAGCCTCTCGCCGCAACGCCGAAACCGGACGTAATCGAGGGCGAATACGACCGTTCGAATACAGTCATTATCAAATTTCCGTCTCGCGAGGCGTTCGACGACTGGTATGCGTCTGATGCCTATGCTCCGCTCAAGGCAAAGCGTGCCGATCTGTCCGACCAGGCGAGCACTGTCATGCTGGTTCTCCCGGCCTTCGAAATTCCCGCATGAGGAGAGATAGTATGAAAGCAGTTATCATCAGAGAATGTGGCGATATTGGCGTCTTCGAGACGGCCGACGTGGAGAAGCCGACGGCAGGTGACGGCGAGGTTGTGATCGAGGTCAAGGCGACCTCGGTCAATCCGGTCGATTGGAAGATGCGAAACGGGTTCGGAGAATTCCTGATCGGCTCCTTTCCCGCGATCCTGCATCCCGATTGTGCGGGTATCGTGTCCGAAGTCGGTCCGGGTGTTTCGGGTTTCGAGGTCGGCGACGATGTTTACAGCTTCGCCACCGGGTTGATGGGAAAACCGGGTGCCTTAGCGGAGTACATGGCAGCGGACGCGCGCATGGTCGCAAAGAAACCGTCGTCTCTCTCCTTCGAGGAAGCAGCTACCCTGCCGCTCGTCTGGACGACCGCAAGCTTCGCTCTGCTAGAGCGCACCAAAATCGCGCCTGGCTCCAAATTGCTGATCCAGGGCGGCACCGGTGGCGTCGGATTTGTCGCGATCCAGCTCGCCGCAGCGAGGCTCAATGTGGATGTGTATGCTACGTGTGGAACGGTTGAAAAATGCAAGATAGCCGAAGAGCTTGGCGCTAAGAAAGCTTTCAATTACAAAACTGCTTCTCCAGAGGACATGCTTGCCGAGGCGACGGGCGGCAAAGGCTTCGACGTCGTCTTTAACACGGTTGGGGAAGTGGCGATTGACAGCTCCGTCGCGGTCTGTGGCTTCGGCAGTAAGATCATCGACATCAACGGCACCTTTCCAACCCCACCGAACGCTTTCCAATTTCAGCAGATGTCACTCTTAAGCGTCTTTGCCGGGCATCCGATTACGCATGGCGTCAATCAAGAGAAGGTCGGTGCTTTCTTGCGAGATCTGAGCGCACTTGTGGATGAAGGAAAGTTCAAACCGCTCCTCGACGACAAGAGCTTTACCTTCGCGAGCATCGGTGAGGCGCACGATTATCAGGAGAATTGCAGGCCGACCGGGAAGGTCGCTGTCGCTGCAACCTGGTGATCTCGGGCAGATTATTGAAATTGAGAACCTGGATCTGAGGGCCACCGTCTAAATGCCGTAGATGCGACTAGTGCACGCATGTTTCATGTCCGCTCTTCTGCGGCGCAGCGGCCTTTGTTCGATTGTGTTTCTTGGATCGTCGGTGCACAGCCCCTAACGCAATATTGATCCACCATGAAGGTCATTCGGTGGAATACTGTGACAACGTCCTCGTCAGATAGGAATCGTAAGTTATGCTATTGTCAGACGCCACGTTGCCAACCAGAAAAGTCCCCGCTTTGTTCAGCGACGTGCGACGGCAAACATCGTTGCTTGCGGCCCCTTTGTCTTCAGAAGACATGATGCTTCAGTCGATGGAAGATGCCAGCCCTGCAAAGTGGCATCTGGCGCATACGACATGGTTCTTTGAAGAGTTCATTCTGCGAAAATATTTGCCCGAATACCGTTCACCGGATGATCGGTTCGCGTTTCTCTTCAACTCCTACTACGCCCAAGCCGGGCCACGGCATGTTCGCGACAAACGTGGGCTGATTTCCCGGCCTGGGCTGCAAGACGTCCTTTCCTATCGTGGTCATGTCGAGGAGGCTGTGACCAGGCTTCTGGACTCTGGGTCAGGCGATGCCGAGACGATTCTGCAATTGACCGAACTTGGCTGTCATCACGAGATGCAGCATCAGGAACTATTGGTCACCGATCTTCTGCACGGATTATCCTTCAATCCGTTGTTGCCCGCGTATCAACAACCGGAGCCGGTGCCGGTGCAGGACGAAATTACACTGCGATTTGACAACTTCGATGGAGGTCTCGTTGAGATCGGTCACGCCGGAACCGGGTTCGCTTATGATTGTGAAGAGCCGCGGCACAAAACCTATCTGAACGCCTATCAACTGGCGAACCGTGCGGTCACCAACCGAGACTGGATCGCCTTCATCGAAGATGGCGGTTACGATCATGAACCACTTTGGCTGTCCGAGGGCTGGGCTGTACGGAACAGAGAGGCTTGGACCCACCCGCTCTATTGGTGGAAACAGGGCGACGAATGGTGGTCGTTCACATTGCGTGGGGCGCAGCCTGTAAACCGAGACGCGCCGGTTGTGCATGTGAGCTATTACGAGGCTGACGCCTTTGCGCGATGGGCTGGTGCACGCCTGCCGACGGAAGCAGAGTGGGAAAATGCCGCTGCCCCAACCAAAATCGCAGGCAACTTCATGGAAAGCCGTGCGTTTCGGCCCTTGCCTAGTACGTCACTTTGGGGGGACGTTTGGGTGTGGACGCAAAGCCCGTTCACGCCTTATCCGGGCTTCCGTGCGCCTGAAGGCGCAATCGGAGAATACAACGGCAAGTTCATGGTTAGCCAGATGGTGTTGCGCGGGGGGTCATGCGCGACGCCAGCGGCACAAATGCGCGCGTCATACCGGACTTTCTTTTACCCGCATCAGCGCTGGCAAATGCTTGGGCTGCGACTTGCAAAGGATGCAGGCCAATGAACAAACCAATCCGAAACAACACGCTTCTTGGCGCATCTGCCCGGGCAGGTTTGTCAACGGCGCAAAAGACGCTTGAGGCCAAATGGTTCTATGACCATGCAGGCAGCGCGCTTTTCGAAGAGATCACCTTTTTGCCGGAATACTATCCGACCCGAACGGAGACCAAGATCCTGCAAGACAACATTGCTACGATCTCGCGTCTTTTCCCCGATGGCGCGGCACTGGTGGAATTGGGAAGCGGAGCCAGCACGAAAACCCGGCTGCTGCTTGATGGCGTCGATCAGATCGGCGGCTATGTTCCCTTGGATATTTCCGGCGAATTTCTGCTCGAAACTGCAACGATCCTTGCGGAGGATTTCCCTTCGATTCCGGTGCACCCTGTCGTGGCCGACTTCATGGAACCCATGACGTTCACTCCCAAGACGCAGGACATGCCGAAGGTTGCTTTTTTTCCAGGGTCCACTTTGGGCAATCTCGAAAGCGATGCTGCGGTCGATCTGATGGCGCGTGTCAGCCATTGGCCAAATGTGAAGGGTTTCCTACTTGGGGTTGATCTGGTCAAGGCAGTTGATCGACTTATCGCAGCCTATGATGACGCAGCCGGCGTGACAGCCGCCTTCAACCTCAACCTTCTACACCGGTTGAACCGCGAGGCTGGTGCCACAATTGATGTGTCCGCTTTCCTGCACGAAGCCCGGTGGAACGCACGCACGTCCCGGATCGAAATGCATCTGGTCGCGCAACGTGCAACGAGGTTTTTTGTCGATGGCAAGGAGTTCTCGATGCGGTTTGGTGAGAGCATCCATACAGAGAGCAGTCACAAGTACACGTTTGAGCGCATTGAACAAATGGCAGAACGTTCTGGATGGACGGCCAAAGAGGTCTTCGTCGATGAGTGTCAGGACTTTGCGGTCGTCTACTTAGAACCTGCCATCTGAGCAAGAACGGCCAAACTGGTAAGCGAGGCCAGTTGACAGGCGGTAAGCTGCACGAAGCATTTTTTGTTTTAGCGACGACGACGTCGATCCAGGAGAGCCGCGTGATCGATTTTGAACCTGCAAGTCCGTCTGTATCTACTCCCGGCTGCGGCGAATATCTGTGGTGAGGAGAGCGCCGGAACCGATGTTCTCGTTGGCACGCGGACCGTTTGAAGGCCTATCAGCTCATCAACCTCTTTTGCATCGTCCTCGACAGCTTCGGTCCGTAACGTCGCGACAAGCGCCTATGCTCCATGCCTCGCGTTGATTTCCGACAGGAGGCCACATACTTCGTTTTGACGGCCTCCATTTCGTCGACCTTGAGCAACGCGATGACGTGGGGTGGGGTTCTCTAGTCATTTCAGGCCTCCTTTCTCCAACGGGCAAAACGCCGTCGAAAAAGAAAGAGATCAAAGCGATCAGGCCTGTTTTTTGGTATCTGTTAGAAGACTACCGTCGTCTGTTTTGCTAACCATCTCCCGTGGGGTTGAGGGGTCGCTACCCTGCACAGCGAAACAGCCAGTGCATGGTAGCCACAAAATCAGTCACTGCTGTTGCAGCATGGCTGCCGGGGCAGGGAGCCCAGCAAAACCACTCATGTTTCGGATATCCATAGTCTCGTCCACAGCGAGAAGTTGGCCAGAATCGTCGCGAACAAATTCGACGGCGATAACACCCCACGTTCGTTCCACCGTTCCGTCTTCACGGAAGTGATCTGCTGTTTGCAGCGCTATAGCAGACGCTGAATCTTCATTTGCGGCGGTCACTTCGACGTTGGAGATGAAATGGTAGGCGTTCACGTATCCGAACATCCCCCCGGTCTGGACATTGCTTTGCGCCCGACCTTCCGCGCCCGCTCCCTTGATGGTTTGACCTTGGAAGAACACCCGGAACTGATAGTCAGGATGTGCGTAACAGGCATTCCAGGCGGCCAAGGCGGCGTCGGCATTGCCACGGAGAGTGAGGTCCATGCCACGCGCCCAACAACTGAGTGCCGTTTCAACTTCGGATTTGACCATGAACTGTTGGAAAGCTTCATCCATTTGGGTTACTTCAACCGCGGACTGGGCGTAGGCGGGTTGAAGTCCCGCCGTAGCAAATAGTGCGATACATGCACTTCGTATGGTGAGCTCGCCCATGACTTTGATTGTTTTCATTTTGTATCTCCCAGTGATTGGATGCTGGATTTAGACGCACTGCTTTGAGACAGCGCTTGATTTAGCTATTTCTTGGAAAGTGAGGGTGCGTCAGTTGCCGCTTGGCAGCGCTCCGATCTGACGCAGCATTGTCGCAAAGTCCTCGACGTGCCAGCTTTCTACGACCTGACCGTCTGCGACGCGGTGGATGTCGATGGCCCCGAATTCGACCTTTGTGCCGGTCGCCGGCATTCCGAACAGCGGGCCGGTATGGGTTCCGGTTACGGTTCCGCGCACAGTGACAAAATCACCGGAAACATGCGTGGAGAGAATTTCGTAATTCAAGTCGGGAACACCCCCTGCGAAAGCCTGAAATGCTTGACCGAGTGCTGCGGCGTTTCCGTCTGGCAGAGACGGCGACGTCCCGTGGACAACAAAATCGGGGGCTAGAACGTCACCAAGTAGCGTCGGATTTTGGCTGTTGAACGCCTCATAGAACCTTTCAACCGGGGCCAGCGTCGCTGCGTCATCTGAAAAGGCGACACTCGTGGACATAACTGCCGCCAGGATTGTCATTGCGCCAATTTTTACTAAGCCGTGTGGAAGTATTGTGGTCGTCATCGGGATCTCCGTTTCTGTTAGCAAGAGGTGAGGGTTTTGCCGCCGTATTTTTCGCGAAGTGTCTCTAGGCTAGTGGACACGAAGCCGTTGAGTTGGCGCTTCTGGATCATCGCGATAGGTGAAAACGCGGCGCCGTCAAAGTACTGGTGCCAGGAAAATCGGGTCGACCCGTCGCCAACAAGCTCGAGCAACATGACCGCCAGATGGTTGGAAACGGGCATGCCGCCAGTAATTCGATACGCGAACACGGACGGGGGATTTGCGGCGACGATCTCTTCGACATCGGCGACGGATCCAAACGACAGACGTCGGACCATTCCAATGCTGATCGGTTCATCCGGCGCCCGCGCTTCGTATGCACCAGATTGCAGGCCTGCCATCCAGCTGGCCATCTGATCAACTTCCGTAGCGGCGCGGTAGATCTCTGACGGGGGTGCGTTCAAATCGACCACTGACGTGACCTGATGTCGTCCGGCTCCCACCTCGGCTTGTAGCGCATCAAGAAGCTGAACCTGCCGAGGTGAAAGGCAGTTTTCCCGAATGTCAGCCATTGCGGTCTCGGGCACACAAAGGCTTACAGCCAGCCAGAGCATAGCAACGGTTGGACCTCGTGCCCGCCACATCATGCTCCTCCGAACAGGGGATAGACGCGCACAAGCAGGTAAATGCCGGTACCAATGCCAATCAGCGCGGTCGAGACCGCGCCCACGGAACGCATGGCCGGAAAGATGAAACTGCCTTGGGCAAGGTGAGAACCGGCCTCGGATGCAAACGCGAGCATGTGAAGCAGGCGCGCGACGACAAAGGCAGCAGCAAGTGTGCCCACGATCCTTTCCGGCGCATCCGAAAGCTCAAGGAACGCTAACGCCAGAAGGAAGATCGGCGCGTTTTCTGCAAGGTTCCCGTGACGCCTGATCTTCCGTTCGAGGGACGTGTCGCCCCCACTTCCCGCACCGACCTTAACACCGCCGCGATGGGCTCCGACGGTGATCATCAGGATCTGCTGAAGGATGAGAAGAAGAGCTGCCGTAAGCGCAGTTATGATTGGGAGGGACATTTTTCTTTCCAGTGCTTGCTTTTCGAAATGATTGACACTTACTTACATGTAAGTCAATATCACGAAAAGGAGAGACACATGGTCAAGCAGATCACCGCCACGTCACAAGCAACGGTAGACGCCCCTTTGGAACAGGTTTGGGCCGTCATGGCGCAGGACTTTGCCGGCATCGAAAAGTGGTCATCGGGCGTCAATGCGTCCGTCGGCTCGGCACCACCGGTCAACGGTTCGGATCATGGTGAGCGCGCGTGCAAAATTGCGGCCGCAGGGTTCAGCGACACAAAGGAACGCATCATTGAGTTCGAACCCATGTCGCGCATACGATACAGTCTTTATGACGGGCTGCCGGGATTTGTTCAGAACGCCATTAACGGATGGCATTTCTCGGAAGAAAACGGGCGCACACATGTTCGCGGACAAACAGATATGGAGATCAAAGGTATAATGGGCGTGTTGATGGGCGGGTTCATGAAAAAGAACCTGACCCGTGTCCTCTCTGAAATGGCGGAAGAGGCGAAACACTATATCGAACATGGCGAACCCCATCCCCGGAAGAAAAAGGCGATGGCGAAGTTTGCCAAGAAACAAAGAAAATCCAGATGACAGAGAAAAGCACACGCGAAGCTGCGCTGGACGTGGCGGATCGGCAGATGAAAGCCGGGGGCTACGATGCGCTGAATTTTGCGGACATTGCCCGCGAGATCGAAACCACGCGACCCAACTTGCATCATCATTTCAAAAGCAAGGAAAGCCTCGCGAACGAAACCGTCGATCGCTATCGCGCAAGCAGCATGCAGATGATGAACGACATCATCGCGGAAAACCCGGACGATTTCGTTGCCTACCTGACCGCAATCGAAGATGGATTTGTGAATTGGCTGCCGACGTCAGATCGAACCGCAAGCTGTATCTGCTCGCAGATCATCACCGAAGCGGGCGCACCCGAGGTCCTGACGCAGAAGTCGTTGGAGTTCTTTCAGGAGAAACAGGACACGATCCTCGCGCTCATTGAGCGATCCATTGCGGCTGGCAAACTCAGGCCAGATATTGATCCCAAGCGTCTTACCGTCATGACGGCGACGATCCTGATGGGCTTTCAACAAATGGCAATGGCAAGCACGGACCGCGCTGCCCTTTCCAAGCATCTTAAGGGGTTTCTCGTGAACTGGGTTTCCCCATATCTTCCAGAAGGACAGACACCATGACGCTGTTTGAAGAGATTACCGCCGTGCAATCCCCCGAAGCATCGCGCGAGGCGCTCGCCGCTGTCGAAGCAAAGTTCGGAATGGTGCCAAATGTCGCGAAGGTTCTTGCGGCACATCCCGGCACGCTCAAAGCCTATCTGGCGATGCGCGACGCTCTTGGCGATGATCCACTCGGCGGGGGGGACGCCGAAGCGGTCGCCTTGACCGTCTCCGCCTACAACGGATGCACGTACTGTATCGGAGCGCATTCAGGGGCGGCAATGCGATATGGCAGCGATGACGAAGAGATCGCGCTCAACCTCAAAGGAGATTCCAAGACTCCCAGGCGGCAAGCCTTCACGGCGCTGGTCCTCCGCATGATGGAGAAACAAGGAGCTGTCCCAGAGGAAGAAGTAGAAGAATTCAGGAGAGATGGCCTCGCGCCGGAAGATTTTATTGCGGCGGCGGGTTGGGTGGCCACCAATGTGTTAACCAACTTTGTTAACCGTTTGGCCAAAACCGAACCTGACTTCGGATGATCAATGTTTTCTCAAACGAAGGAACTGCTAGTTTCGGTGGGTCATAAGTTGAATTGAACTCAAGCTTCCACGAGTTCTGGGGAGTATCAACAAATGGGCTGTCTACAGGTCAGTTTGTATCCACTCTCGGCTTAGGTGAAGGTCCGTTGTGAGAAGGGCGCCGGGACCTACGTTCTCGTAAGCATGCGGTACATTGGCAGGGCCCATCAATACATCGCCTTCGGTTGCCTCGATGATCTCTTCGCCGATTGTGAACCGCGCATTGCCCTCTCTTATGATGAAGACCTCATCATAAGGGTGGACATGCAAGCTGGGACCATCGCCGATGTCCTCGCTGGTCACAAAGAGGATGATGACGTCGGTGTTAAGCTCATCCCCACCAATTCCCCCTCGCCAGGGAAGGTCGTCAGATGCCCAGTCGGCACGGCTCAGTTTTACGGCAGATCTTGGCGCGTGTTTCTTAACCATTGGATGAATCCAAGTCGGCATTGTCCGGCACGACACCCCAGGCTTCGATCTCGACAAGCATATTGCGATCGGTTCCCAGTCGGGTCAGCGGAACGATAGTGCAGGTCGGCGTCAGCCGATCTCCAAACGCTGATTTCACGGCATCGATAAGAACCGCGTGCTTCTCTTCGCTGTGATCAACAATATAGGCCGTGATCTTGCCCACGCCGCCGATATCACCACCGGCGGCCTTCATCGCTTTGTCGATGTTTTCGAACGCAATCTGGGTCTGATCAGCAAAGTCGCCCTTGTTGGGGCCGCCGCCCTGGCCAGCGACGCTCACCAGACGACCCTGTGTTGGGAAAATGGCGAGATGCGAATACCCAAGGGGCTCAGGGTCGTGCAGTCCCTCTGGGTTTCGTATCAACAGTCCTGTTTTGGGATCTCGGCTATCCGTCATCGACTTTGTCCTTTCGCGCAGTGTTGGTCCAACTCAACGCTATGATCCCGGCAAGGATGAGCCCGCTGGCTGGCAAGAGATTGGTGGGAATGCTTTCCGACAAGAGCAGGACCGCGATGGGAACGCCGACCAGCGCTCCCACGGCCCCGAGTAGGCTGAGGAAGACGGGTCCTCCTGCCTTCTGCAAAACGAACAGCAATAGGAATTGACCGGCGAACACAGCTGACTGTGCCAGGATCAGTCCAATTTGTGGCAGGTCTGCACCCTTTGGCAGCAACTCGTAGGGGGTAAGTGCCCCAAATATGAATACCATCATGGTCGCAGTCACAAGCATGCCTGGTGCAAGCGCGTCTGCTGATGTGCCTTCGGGCCAGCGCAGTGTGCGATACAAGTTGCCCGCCGCGAGGATCAATGGGACCAGCAGGGCCAGCCCGATCCAAAACACGTTGGCGTCCGGATCTTCCAATTTGCCGAGCGCCACCAGCGCCGCTCCGGACAGAGCGAGAAGAACGCCGATGAACCGTAACAAGGAGAACCCTTCAAGACGAAAGAAGAGCGCACCCACATATGTAAGGATCGGGGGTAGCGTTATCGCAAGAGACACAAATCCCGCGCCCACTTCTGGCGTTGCCGTCACAACAATGATGTTGGAGCCAACCGTAGAAAGTAGGGCCGCAAAAATGTAATATTCTACCGCCGGGCGTGTCAGCGGGGGGCTCACACCGCGAACCACTGATGTCGCCAGGAGAATAAGCGCCGCGCCGAAGAGTGACCACGCTAGAAACGCGATCGGTGGCAACCCCAGATCGCCTGCCAACTTTGCGAAGTTGGTGGCTATTCCGAGGAGGGCACCAGCGCCAAGCAGGGCCATGAGCGCTTTGAAGCTTGAAGATTGCATAGTTTGCGAGTCCATCATGCTCCTAAAACGAGCGCTGAATGACTTTGTTTCATAAATTATTCGTGTTCTCGGCCTCCTATGTTGGCTCAAGGGTCGTTGCGACGTTTTTTGCTATATCAATTTCATCATTTCTTTTCTGAAAGCCTCAGTCAGGGTGCCCCACCTGAGGCACTTTCTGGGTGTGCAGTTCAGGCGGCTGTAGATCGCCTTCGTATTGCGATTTGAAAGCGCCGCGGGTTGGGTGTCGCGTGGTAAGTATCGGCGGGCGCGCTTGTTCAGGTTCTCAACGGAACCTTTCTGCCAGCGCGTGTGCGGATCACATAACCAGCTGTCGGTGCCGACGCCGGATTTTAGCTTACGCTAGGCACGGAACTCGAAGCCACGGTCATAGGTGGTCGACTTCCGGGCCGGTTGGGGCTAGGGGCTCCATCACATCCATCAGCTTGTTGCTGAAGTGCGTCGAGCCGCGGTCGTTGTTGCGGCACAGGACGGCAAATCGAGTTTTTCGTTCGACCAGGAGGACGGCGGCCGGTCTTTTTTTAACCGCTCCTCTCACTCACAGGTTTGACCTTCGGCGGCGTGTCTTGGCCCCCCAAAACGGCGCCAAAGTTGGCTCAGTTTGGAGACAGGATTGATGGCGCGGAAACGGTATTCGGATGAATATATACTACGGCTTTTGCGTGAGGTTGGGCTGAGCCTGTCATCTGGTTCGGATGTCGCGACAGCGTGCGGAACGGCTGGTGTCAGTGACGCGACCTACTACGCATGGCGCAAGCGGTTTGGTGGGATGGGGCGATCGGAGATGGCCAATCTGAAGGCACTGCAGAAAGAGAATGATCGACGCAAGAAGATCGTGGCCGAACTGGAACTGGACAAGCTCATTCTCAAGGAGAGCCTTGATTATCTAACGCCGAAGGCCTGACGGCAGACCAGCTTCGTCAGGCCGTGGTCCATGTCTTCGAGGGCACAAGTGAAGGCAACCGATTTCACACCCAGCTTTTTCTGGCGATGGTCGAAGACAAGCCAGAGCGTGGTGTTTTCAACGCTTTAAAGAATTCCGTAAGCGCTATCTTAAGGTTGTCAGATAGCATTGCGGGACGCGTGGGCCTTTGCGATATTCGTCGCGCTGTCGATCCTTCTCATATGGCGCAAAAAGGGTCGTATATGGCCGCCCGAACTGGCCCACGCAGGATCAACCTCTTAGCCAAGACAAAAACCCCAGCCAGAACTTTTGCGATTTGGCAGTTTTTTTGTCTCGGTTGAGGAGGGGCGTCCACAACCCTCTGTCAATGTCTGCTTCCGAGAAGCTGCGATGCAGCATTGAACCGCACCCTCAGAGTCCGGTATGGGCCGCCCGTGAAGACGGCCCGATTGCGTCAGATTTCGATGGCCTCAGCGATCGCCAGTGCATCTTCAAGTTCAACGCCAAGGTATCGCACCGTGCTGTCCATCTTCGTGTGTCCGAGGAGAAGCTGAACAGCACGCAGGTTGCCTGTCTTCTTGTAGATCTGGGTCACCTTTGTGCGCCGCATCGAATGCGTGCCATATGCGCTCGCCTCAAGACCGATCGACGTGACCCACTCACGGACGATCCGCGCATACTGGCGTGTCGAGATGTGCAGGCGTTCGTGAAAGCGGCCCGGCCAAAGGTACTCCGAGCCGACCATGAGCTCATCTTCCATCTACTTTTCGACCGAGGCGCGTGTACCTTCGGATATTTCGAATCTCACAGGTTTCTGTGTCTTGCTTTGCAGCACCGATGCTCGTTCCTTGATCTGACCGGAAGCCATCACATCTACGACCTTCATCTTGACCAGATCGCAACCGCGCAGCTTGCTGTCGACTGCCATGTTGAACAGCGCGAGGTCGCGATGGTTCTCGGCCAATTCAAGTCGAACGCGGATTGCCCAGACGTGTTTCGGATTCAGAGGGCGCTTCTGGCCGACGATACGGCCTTTGTTCCATGCTGGGCGAAGTGCGCGAATGGCTGGTAAGTTTGGTGTTTCCATGACTGATCCTCCGATCCGCCATGCCCTCCACAACGACAACCCGACGTTGACAAGGCAACATACCACAGGATTGCTGCGCTGCCTCTGAGGTCGGCTTGGAGCCCAAACCTCCGAAAGGTCTGAGTTGCGGCGAACGACGGCTTTGCTGATCGCGTTAGCAAAACGCGTATTTAGGGACCTTTCGAGAAAGCTTGACTTATAGGTATTCGCTTATGCATAAATCTCATAAGCGATCACTTATGGAGATTCGAAATGCGTAAGCCGCTCATCGCCGTCGCTGCTGCCGGACTCTTCCTTTTCATGTGGGGTGGGATTACCCAGATGTTTCCTTGGGGTCCGTCTGCGGCGCATGTCATTACGACCGAGAGTTCTCCTGATCTCGGTGCATTTCATTTGCGCACGCCGGTGATCGAGGCTCCGGGATCGCTGGGGACAGCAGCTTTCGACGAGACGTTTTCTGGTCGTTTGGGCCTCTTGTTCACAGACAATACGGTGTCGTGGATATCCTCCATGCCAATCGCCTATTACGACGGTGCGGCCTATCTGACGCGGCAAGCCGTGACGCAGTTTGTCGTTGCTACCTTGATTGTTGTACTGTTAGTCCTGCTGGCCCCACTTGGACGCAAGCGCAGCCTGTCAGTCATTACGCTTAGCGCGGTTTCAGGCTCGGTGGCCACCTACGGTGTTCTTTCAAACTGGTGGGGGCTCGCGCCGGCTTATGCTGTTGGAGAAAGCGCGAACCTGATTGTCGGTTGGATGATCGCTGCCATTGCGGCCTCCTTTATCTTGAGCCGTAATCAGGGTGGCAAACTGGCGGACACTGTACATGAATAAGGAATCCCAAGTCTTTCGTGCACTGGCGGATCAAAACCGCCGCGTACTGCTGGATTTGCTGCTCGAAAGCGACCGTTCGGTCGGAGAGTTGAGTGACCGGCTCACGATCTCGCAGCCCGCAGTCTCGCAGCATCTGCAAATCCTGCGCGAAGCGGGGTTGGTTTCACACCACAAGAACGGGCGTCAAAACATTTACAGTGTTGATGCCGTACCTTTGCTGAGCGTGGCAGGATGGCTCTCGAAATATGAAGCTTTCTGGGACAAAAAGCTCGACGCCTTCGCGGAGCTTCTGAAAAGAAAGAAGAACTGATTATGGGAACGATACGACGAAGAGTTGATCTGGCCTTCCCGCGCCAGATGGTTTGGGAGACGCTGATCAACCCGACAGAGCTTGCGGTTTGGCTGATGCCCAATAATTTCAAACCTGAGCTTGGGCATAAGTTCACCTTCCAGACCGATCCCGCGCCGGGGTTTGACGGCACGGTGCATTCCGAAGTGCTGGAACTTGACCCGCCGCAGCGGCTGGTGATCTCCTGGAAAGCCGGCAATCTGGATACAACCGTTTCCTTCGCACTGACGGAAACAGCAACCGGCACGAGACTTGATCTGGTGCATGACGGATTTGCACTGCGGCAATGGCCCACCCGCGCCATTCTTACTGCAGGTTGGGGACGCATTTTGCGCAAGAAACTTCCCGTGCTTCTTACATCGAAAGGACCAGCATAATGGCACTCAGTCCCGGCGAGATGCACGCCCGTATTATTGAAAACCTGCCTCAGAAAACCGGCCATCCGTTGGCTTACTGGCTGGATATTCTGGACAGCGTGGGTGATGACAAAAAGACACGCATGGCATTATTGAAGTCGAACCATGGTCTTGGACACACAACTGCCATCGCTGTGATCCGAGAAAAAACAGGCGATGTGCCGTGGTCCGACCCCAGTAGTCTTGAGGCGGAGCTACGAGACCAGATCGATCCGGCTTACGTGGCGCTGTATGACGACCTGCGGTCCCATGCCCTGACGCTGGACAAGGTAAAGGTGACGCCTTGCAAAACTTACACTGGCTTCAAAACGACGAAGCAATTTGCCGTCCTGCAACCGTCGAAGTCTGAAGGACTGATCCTTGGACTGGCCGTGTCGCCGTCCGAGCATCCGGCACTGTCAGAAGCCAAGAACGTCGGCAGTGCACGTATCACTGCCAAGGCGACGGCTGAAGCCGGCAGAGAGACACTTAAGGCAATGCTGACAAGCGCCGCACAGCGCAGCTGACATTCGAGAGCAGACCTTTGAATACGCCGATCGTAAGGCAGCTTCGTCCCGCAGAGCTGCAAGTTCGACCGGCGTAGATTTTTTGCGCCAGCAGCGAATGTCCGGAAATGGGCTGCGAGCGCAGCATCTTGGATGGTCGGTGAAAGGCAGAAAAGGGCCGTGATCGACGTCGTCCCGTCATTCTCGCGTATCAGATGCTGCGGCACGTCCGATGGCCGTTAAGAGCCCAAACTTTCTATTGCTGCAAGGCACACAAATGTCCGATGTTCGGTCAGGTGGTGTTTAGTTCAAGCACTCGGCCGTCACGTCATACAATGGTAAATAGCTTCGACCGGCGGCCGTCGATACCTTAACCCTGAAATTGCCGTTGTGTTCGTTTTCAACAATACGATAATTGCGATATCCATCTTGTTCACACCAATCTTTGAAAAACCGCCCAGATATTCCGCTCAACTTTGGTTGTGGCAGCTGTTGGATAGGTATTTGCCTAACCGTTTCATCGGTGTGACCCAATAATGGGTTCTCACGACGGGGCAAGCGGCCCTCTCCCTGTAGTTCTTGTCGGTACAGTGGGTTGCCTGATGCAGTCTTCCCAACATAGTGTTTCTGTTGGAATGCAATGTCGTCTTGAGCCAGCTCTTCTGGTGTGGAGCAAGCCGCGAGGGCAAGTACGCCGCTCAACAAAGCAAGGTGCCGAAATTTTTTGACCATTGTATCCCCACATATCCCCAAAAGGTCAGCGCAGGGTCAACATTTTGAACAAGCTGTCAAGTTTGGAAAATGGAGTTTGGAAAGGTAGCAATTGAGGATACTGAAATCTGACAGAGCTGACATTGGCGCGGCCGCTGCGAAATGGCGCTTTGTCCGCAGAGTGTGAGTTCGGACCCATTCAAATATTGCGATCGCAGCTAATGTCGGCTGTGCGGGCTGCAACTGCGGCATCGCAGTCAGAGGTTGGACGGCGGCTTTGGGCCGTCTAAGGGACGGATCGATAAGGGGCTTTTCCTATGAACCGGAGATCGCGTGCCGGAGGTGACCTGTTGGCAAATGAGAAAGGATTACAAATCATACGGGGTATATTGTGTGGTATGATGTTTTTTTCAAAAATGAAGTTATAGCTTTATCAATGATTTAGAGAATGTATTTGTCTGATCCTCGGTCCGCCACTTCCTTACTTATGAAGCGACACACAGCTCTACGTTTCGGGCGCAGTTTTTCCTTTTGCGACGCAAAATGTTGCCTTTGATCATCCTTGCCCCCTTTGAGACAAGTTTTGAGTGAAGCCATTTAGGGCGCTCGTCTCTAAAACCTGCTCCCGGCGAGTGTTGGGGGCAGCAAGTGCAGCACAACTCGACAGGGTTGGTGCGGCCCGCCGGTGTTGGCACATCTATAGGCCGAGCTGCGGTAAAGAACACTTTTTCGCTGTGACGGCCCCAAAAATCGGCCGCCAGAAGCTCAGTGTGGGGTATGACCCAATGCGATCATCATGTGATGTTGTTGATGATGTGCGCCAATGGTCATCAATCCGTGAAACCCAAGTCCTAAAATCTGCTCCAAGGTCCCAGCGTCTGGTGACCCGACCGACATCCGAACGCCGTTAGCAACTGGCTGAACTTCAACTGGCCATCCAGTGTCCTTCTGGAGCATCGGGGCATGTGCCGTCGCCATTCGCTGGACCGACAGGGTTGTTGCTCCAATACCAGTGACAACAAATGTGACCGTCTCACCCGCGATTTTCGTTTCAACCGAAGCACGGGCTGTCACGTTATCCATATCGACAAGGTGCTCACGCAGTGCGTCGATCTTTACCATCGACCAATCCGTTGAAGGGTCTGCCAGCAGCAGCTCAACGATCTCAGCGATGGCGGCGAATTGCGACTGGCCTGTTTCCGTTGCTCCGCCGGCCGCGTGCGTGTGTTGTGCGGATGCAGATGACACGGTGAGGACAAGGGCGGTGGCTAGCATATGTGGCGTCATTAAGGGCTCCTGTTTTGTAAAGGCTATGCAAGGACCAACAGATCCAATATGATTTCGATCATATGTTGGATGAACTGCTGACTGCCTTGCCCAAGAGCGCGCTTAAGACCATCAGCTTCAAGCGCGGTGAGACCCTTTTTCGGCAAGGTCAGCAGACACACGGTTTCTTTCGCGTGGTGAGCGGCAGCGTCGTGCTTCAACGGGTGACCGAAACGGGTGACATGCTGGTCATTCACCGAGCTGCGGAAGGGGCGTATTTCGCAGAAGCATCAATCTTTTCAGCTGTCTATCATTGTGATGCGGTATGTTTGAGCGACAGCACAGTGGTCTGCTATGACCGTGGTATAACACTGGACTTGATGCGCGCTGGACCGGATTTTTCCATGCAGTTTTCGCAGCACCTGGCAACCCAGGTCCAGCAATATCGCGCGCATTCAGAAATCCTTGCAATTCGATCTGCAAAGCACCGCGTTCTCGCTGCAGTGCAGGCAGGTTACCTGACGGGCACAGTGACCGAGCTCGCCGGTCGCATCAATCTGACCCACGAAGCATGTTACCGCGCGCTGTCAGACCTTTGCGGCGACGGTATGCTACACCGGACCAGCCGCGGTAAATACACCATGTCTGAGCGTACAAATGACCCGTAGATTGCAAAGCCGATACAAGTCGGTGATGCACCGCCGGTGGTTCAGTGCGGCGGGTTGCGACTGGCTTGCATTTCCTGGACCCGCTCTGACCAAGTTGATCTGATATAGGCAAGGACATCCCAAATCTCATCATCGGTGATCACACCTTCAAATGCAGGCATACCGCTGTTGAAATCATCAATACCACGGGCGGCCAATGCGCCTTGTCCACCAAGCTTGGTGTATTCGAACAACAACAGGTTGTCGTGGTGCCAAGTGTGCCCTGTCTCGTCATGGGGTGGGGCGGGCAGTGTTCCATCGTCATTGGGTGAACGCCAGTTCCGTTGTCCCTCAAGATTGGTTCCGTGACAAGCTGCGCAGTGTTGCTGGTAAAGTGTCTGACCTTCATGGATGTCACGATCCAGTAATTCATGGTCCGCCAATGCAGGCGAACCCACAAGTATCGCCACCATCAGCGCTTGTCTCATGTAACCTCTACCCATGTGCGCATTCCTCCAACCGCATGGCTCAGCATGTGACAGTGCAGCATCCATTTTCCGAGGTTGTCAAAGGTGCAAAGAATATCGCGGCTGTCGCGGGCATTGACGAGTGTCGTGTCGCGCAGATCGCCGATGCTGCCATCGGCCCCGACCTCATAGAAATGATGACCATGCAAATGGATCCCGTGCGGGAATGATGTGTCGTTGATCAGTGTGATCCGTGCTGTTTCGCCTTGCTGAAATGACCCAAACGGGTTGGGTTGAAGATCAGATACATCGTTGAAAGCCCAGATATTATCACCACCGTGGCGCCCGCCCATAGCACCTCCCATCATGCGAAGGGTTAGATGCTGGCCGGGCTTTGGCGGAACGCCTATCGCATGAGCAGGCAAGGCAGCGATGGGTGTTCTGTGCCGGTGTTCGTTCGTTCCGGATGCCGCAATCGCCCCAAGTTCATAGGGGCCCTGCCGGTTCATCATATCAAGTTTCACTTCCGCCGCCACGTCGAGGATCAAATCAACCCTTTGCGCCGGGGCCATCATGATTTGCTCGAAGTCACGTGGCTTTGTCAGCGGCATACCATCCAACGCGACGATCTTGCCCGAGGCACCGGTCACAGCGATTGGAAAGATCCTGTTCGTGGCAGAATTGATCAGCCGCAACCTGATCCGATCCCCTGTCTTCACCTCACCTTGCGAAAAGAAGGCGCGCGCAAACGTGCCAAGAAGCCCGGCATGGGCAACGCTGTGGCGATCCGCGTACTCTTCGATCAGCGCGCCATCTCGTTCCATCCGCCAATCTGCCAGAACCGCCGTGATGTCATGGTCCACATCAATAGGTGCGTCGTCTTCGATAATCAGTGGCCCCATGAGGCCCCGAGCGACTTGTTCGTGAGAGATGTAGTGCGAATGGTACCAGAATGTTCCGGCATCCGGGGCCACAAAGCTGTAGGTTTTTGTGTTGCCCGGATCGATAAGGTTCTGGGTCAAGACGGGCACCCCGTCCATGCTGTTCTCAAGCCTTATGCCATGCCAATGGACGGCGGTGCCTTCGTCGAGGCCATTTTCAACATCGACGCGTACCCGCTCACCCTTGCGCACACGGATTTGTGGCCCCGGCACTGAACCATTGAAACCCAACATGCGCGTGGTTCCATCTCCTTCTGGCAGGATCTGGCCTGTGATTTCTTCTGCTTTGAGACGAAAGGTGGGCGATGCAGCAACTGCGAAACGGGGCAGACACCCTATGGCGGCGGAACTGGCAAGGAATTGGCGGCGGTTCATGATAAGCCTCATGATGGTAAGGTCAGAACGGAAGTGAGAACGGCTGTCGCGAATAATATGAGTGTCACAGCGGCCCACTCGAACGAAATCGAGCGTGACAATTGCATAGCTACCTGAGCGTCACCGTTCATCAGCTTAGGCACAAATCGCAACTTGTTCAAAGCGGCAAGGCACAGCAGCGCAGCAACTGCAGCGACTTTCATCATCAGAACTTGGCCATAGCCCGTGCTGATCAGCGCGGCGACTGATCCAATCAATACGTAGCTCATGATCAGGCCCGCAAGAATGAGCAAAGGAACAAATGCCGTGGCGATGCGACCAAAGCGATGCCCGAGGTCGGCAGCCTCCTTGGCGGCCGATGCGTCAGCCAGCCGTTTCAAAGGGGTCAGGATACCAATCCACATCGCAACGGCAATCAGATGGGCGACCAAGAGCGCACTCAGCCAGAACATGTCCTTGTCTGGGATATGTCCGACGCTGGCAAAGGACCAAAGGGCAAGCCCTCCACCTGTGACAGACAACCACAGACCAAGACGGCCAAACATACATCCAGCGATCAACAAGGCCAGACCGATCAGTCGATAAACCAATGCCGTTCCGACAGGTGTGCTCCAAAGCAGCCCCAACATTTCGGGATCTGTCATACCGCTCACATCACCCGTCAGCGCAGCACCCCGCAAAGAGAAACCAATGACAGTGGCGATGAAAGCAAGTAACGCGAAGGTGACCGTCGTTCGACGCATATTCGCCGTCCCGAAAACTAAGGCCGCAAAGACTGTCCCAGCCGAAGTAAGCACGCCGAGGTATAACGCAAATTTGGCGGCAATCGCGGCCAGACCCCAGATGTCTGGCACTACTCGTCAACCGTGAAGCTGAACGTGCCTTTCATCGGATGGCCATCGTCGCCAAGGCCGCGCCATTCGATTTGATAGGTTCCTGCGCCCATTGATTGCATGGGTATCGTGTAGTCAGAAAGGAACCCGCTGAACCCATCCAGATCAAGATCAGCTTCGTGCACTGCATGGGCCATGGTCACACGCGTGAGGCGAATGTTGCCCTTGAAGTCCAACACGATCTCGTTGGGCGCTTCGGCAACAATCGCGTCATTGGCTGGCACCGTGGTTTCTAGCGGCGAATGCGCAACTGCCGTTGTGGCCCAAAGAACCATCAGGCTGGTCAGAACTGGTCGTTTCATCGGTATTCCTTTCAAAGGCATCTCGTGATCACTTTGGTCGTTCTCAAATGCGACCGTAAGTGGACTGCCATTATAACATTCTTGCAACCCATTAGTTCTCATGTGGATACGCCTTCCAGTAGCTGGAGGATCAAGCATTTTTTGCAACTTACAGATTTAAGTGCACGCAATCGAATTCCGCGGCACTTAGGCTACTGGTCATTCGGTTCTGGTACGTCGTTGCCAAAGCCGTCCTTCATCAAAGCATCCAGCATCGGACAGGCCGCTGTGCCGTCGTCGCAATTCTTGGAAAGGCTCAAGAGCGCTTCTTTCAGGTGTTTCAAGTTTTCGATCTTGGCGTTTATCTCGCTCAAATGGTTCTCGGCCAAGCTTTTTACCTCACCACAGGATCGGTCATTTTGGGCAGTGAGCGACAGAAAGGTTTGAATGATCGGGATCGGAAAACCCAAGTCGCGACATCGGCGCACAAACCTGAGCTTGGCGATTTCATCGGATGAATACATCCGACGCCCGCCGCCGGAGCGTCCCGGCTTGGCAACAATCCCCTCACGTTCATAGTAACGTATCGTTTCGATGTTCACTCCGCTTTGCATGGACGCCTTGCCGATTGTGAACATTTTGCTTGCTCCTGTAGCCGCTACAGGAACTAAAAGCGCGGAATGGACGTGAACGCAAATCAACAAACAGCGACTGAACCCGGCGTGGCTGCGCGGTTTGTTATGCCAATTGCGGCGCTTTTTGCATTGATGTCAGCCGCATGCAGCATGTTTCCTATCGGGCTGTCTGTTGCGGGTCGGGGTGGCACATGGTTCGCCCTGCTTGGACATCTATCACTACCATCGCGTTCGTTGTCGGGCTGCGATGCCGAACCAGGGAAGCCTTAATAAAGTGGTTCATGTGGGATTTGTGGAGATCGACCTAATGAAGAACAAACTACTGGCGTTTGGCCTAGGCGGTACGATTTTGGCTTTTCTGTGCTGTTTCACGCCGTTGCTGCCGATTGTGTTAACGGCGCTTGGCCTGACCGGCCTGCTTGGCGTTCTTTACAACGATGCAGTTTTGTTTCCGATCTTGGCAGGTTTTCTCACATTAATGGGGTATGCGTTGTGGCGACAGAAGCAACAAAAGTAGTCTTGGAATCCACACTGACCTGTCCGTCTTGCGGGCATGTGGAAACGGAAACCATGCCAACTGACGCCTGCCAGTGGTTTTACGAATGCAAGTCATGTCAGATCGTTCTGAAGCCGCTTAAAGGGGATTGCTGCGTTTATTGTTCCTACGCAACGGTTCCATGTCCACCGATCCAAGAAGGCAATTCGTGCTGCACATAGCGGCTAGCTATCGGCGACGCAGCATCGGTAACAAGGGCAATCAACCGCGGCGAGCTGCGTTTTTGATACATCGCCTGTAGTGAGTGCCTAAGGCATAAGAAGTGGATCTACTGTTTGCTGACGTTTTCTGGCTCCAACGTATCCCGTGCCTGGACTGCCACTTGCAAATGTTGCCACGACCCCACGCGCCATTACACGCCCTTTTCGTTCGCCCAAGCCAGTATTGAGGTCCTTGAGCGTTCAGGTGCGCGCCAATATACCTTTGCGATTGCCCGTGTCATCGACTGGCATGTGTCTCAAGCCGAAATTGGTGCGCCATCTTGTCGGTAACCAAGCTCAGTCAAGTAGAGCTGGCGTGCAAAAAACCTTTTGAGGCAACTCAGTGCGGCATACACCAACCATCTCAAGCTTTATGCGTGAGGTGACGGTAGACATAGGGCTGCCATCCTTCTCGGGCCGTTCGGCACATCACGCCACGGTTTTCGCAGATCTCTTGAGAACCCATTGAAAGTTGGCACTTTTATCTGCGTGTTTTTCAAACGAGACATGTCAATTTATCCGAGCCGTAAACGAATGCGCAGTCTGGCTTAATTCAGAACTGGCTGGCAATAAGTGCAGCTGCGCGTACGCCGTCAATGACGGGCAGGCCAATTGTACGGCGCATCTTCGCTTCAATATCAACCATTCCGCCACAGCCTAGCACAACGGATTGAATGCCATCTTCGCTGGCGGCGCGTTCTATTTCAGCTATGACTTGTCTGGTCGCTGCGTGCTCATCCTGTTCCAGCGCCAGAACAGGTACGCCGCTGGCCCGCACTTTGCTGAGTTGGCCGGATAGACCGTACGCACCAATGTTGGCCTCCAGGATCGGCACCGAAACCGCCAACGTCGTCACCACCGAAAAACGTCTGCCCGCAACGGCCGCAAAGTGATAGGCGGCTTGTCCTATTCCGATGACTGGGCATATTGCGATATCGCGCGCCGCGTTCAGGGCCGTGTCGTCAAAACACCCGATGATGATAGCTGATGCGCCTTCGGCTGACGCTTTTACAACGAGATCAAGCAGGGGCGCCTCAGCCAAAATGCCATCCTCTGCCCCTTGGATTGAAGGTGGACCATCGCGCGATGTCCAGCCCTCGAACCGGGCAGTTGGTACTGTTTTTCGAGCCGTGCGCAGCATCGCATCAGTCATTGAGGTCGTGCTGTTCGGATTGATCAGAACAATCATAGCATGCCTTTGCCCGCGTCTGATCCGGCCCGTGCCTTGCGGCGGGCGCTCCAGAGCGCGAGGCAGAGGAACAGACCGATCATCAGTAGGGAAAACACCGTTGTCAGCGTCCCCAAGGCATAAAGCACAGGCGTTGTGACGTTTGTGGTCATCCCAAAGATTTCAAGGGGCAGGGTGTTGTAGCTGCCAGATGTCAGAAGCGTTCGGGCGAACTCGTCATAGCTGAGCGTGAAACCAAAAAGCGCAACACCAATGAGCGATGGGCCAATGATCGGCAGCACGACATGGCGCAAGGTTTGCCAAGAGGTAGCCCCGAGATCGTGGGCCGCTTCCTCGTAGCTTTTGTCGAAACGGTTGAAGACGGCAAACATGATCAACAGACCAAATGGCAGGGTCCATGTCAGTTGGGCGCCAAACCCCGATGTAGACCAATGCACGTTCAAACCGGATTGCGAAAAGATCAGTCCAACGCCCAATGAGATAAGGATCGAGGGGATCACCAGCGACGTGATGATCAGGTAAAACAGGATGCTGGAGCCTTTGAACCTTTTTCGAAAGGCCAGCCCGCCCATGACCGAAAGGACCACAGTGCTCACCATGACCATCAATCCCAAAACAAAACTGCGGCTGAAACTGCCCCAGATGTCTCCGACGGCTTGTTGTTCAAACAGGTTACGGAACCAATGCAGCGACGTGCCCTGCATGGGGAAGGTCAACCCTCCGCCCGGGCCCTGAAACGACAGGATCGCGATTGTGATCGTGGGGCCATAAAGGAACAGCACAAACAGTGCAAAAAAGGCGCTGAGAACATAAAACGATGTGCTGCGGGGCTCCACTTCAAAGCTCCTTTCGGATGTCAACGAACCGCAGCATGAGCCCGATGACAATCAGAACGGTCAGCAGCAATACGACCGCCGTAGCCGATGCCGATGGATAGGCCAAAAGAGCGATGTCGTTTGAGATGAGACGTCCAACATTGGCCGACCGCGACCCCGACATGAAGCGCACTGTGATGAAGTCTCCCATCACGAGGGTCACGACAAAGATCGTTCCGATCATGATCCCCGGCTTGGTCAGGGGAATGATCACGTTCCACAGGATTTGCGCGCCCGATGCGCCCGCGTCACGCGCCGCCTCGATCAGCGATTTGTCGATCCGCATCATCGTGTTGAAGATCGGCACGACCATGAACAGCGTATACAGGTGTACGAAGGCAAGGATCACCGCAAAGTCGCTGAACAGCAGCCAGTCCAGCGGCTCTTCAATCACACCCCATGAAATCAGTGTGGAATTGGCGATACCGTTGCGGCCCAGAAACGGGATCCACGAAATCATGCGGATGATATTGCTGGTCCAGAATGGAATTGTGCACAGCAGAAACAGAGCGATCTGCCATGTCAGACTGCGAATGTGAAAGGCTAGGAAATAGGCGACGGTGAAGCCAATGGAAAGCGTGAAGACCCACGTGATAAATGCGTATTTGAACGTGTTGAAGAACACCCGGTAGGTTACATTCGAGCCAAACAGGAACTCATAGTTTTCCAGATCGAACGCAGGAATGATGGAAAACTCGGTCGCCTGCCAAAAGCTGACCGTGACGATCATGATGATGGGCAGGACGAGAAAGAACACAAGCACCGCCATGATCGGCAGCGCCATCAGCCATCCTATAAACGAGTTGTTTTTCAGCACGTTTGGTCTTTCGAAGGCAAGATGGGGAAGGGGCTTGTGCCCCTATCCCCGCTTGTTTTAGGCCGCGATGAACTCGTTCCACTTACGGACCATGTACTGATTTTCGTCCATGACTGCGTTCCAGCAGGCCACAGCGCCCATCCGCTCTTCAAAAGATCCGCCGTCCCGAACGTCTCCGGCTTGCGCCAGCGCATCCCCGGTGGGCGACGTGATGATGTCGGTGGCTGGTTTGCCTTCAAACCAATAGCCCCATTCGTTTTCGGACATGTAGTTTTTGGAGGTTTCTGGCACAGCGGAGTAATAACCTTGCCGCATCAGATAGCCGCCGACCCAACCGTCGAGATACCAGTTGATGTACTCGTAGGCCGCGTCACGCTCGAGTCCGGACAAAGCGGCCGATAGCCCGATACCGCCGCCCCAAGACCGATAACCTTCTTCAAGCGGCTGATAGACGCACGGAACACCCTTGGACTTCACGGCTGTGATTGCTGGCGACCACATCGACTGGATCACAACTTCCCCCGACGCCATCAGGTTGACGCTTTCGTCGAAAGACTTCCAGAAGGCGCGGAACTGGCCATTCTGCTTGGCTTCCGTGAAGATCTTCATGGTCAGGTCGATCTCTTCACGGGTCATGTTGCCTTTGTCGGGGTAGGTGTATTCGCCCATGGATTCCACAACCATCGCCATGTCCATGATGCCAATAGACGAGATGTCGAGGATCGACGCCTTGCCTTTGAATTCCGGGTTCAGCAACTCAGACCAGTTGTTGATCGGGCGGCCAATCAGATCGGGGCGGATGCCCAGAGTGTCAGCATTGTAGATCGTCGGGATCAGCGTCATCCAGCCGCTCTCGTTGTCCACAAACCCTTTGCCGTCCGGACCTTCAGTAAAGCCAACGGTATGCGGCGCCGTGCCTTGGGCGATTGTGCTGTCTGGTGTGAGTTTGCCATTGCGGAAGATGCCGACAATCTTGTCGTAATTCTTGATCTTGGACGTGTCCATCGCCTGCAAGTTGCCGGTGGGCCAGACTTTCTTGCAAATCCAGTATTCGATGTCGGCAATGTCAAAGCTGCCCGGCTGTGTGGCTGCGCGCTGTGTGACGCTGTCGGAATCCAGCGCTGTCATCTCAAGCGTGAAACCGAGATCCTCTTTCACTTTGTTGGCCACATCGTTGAGGTTTGAAACACCTGTGCCGAATTGGCGCAAAGTGACGTCCTTGATGTTCTGCGCCCAGATCATTGGTGCGCCAAGCGTCGATCCGGCGGCGAATGCTGCGCCACCCTTGAGAACATTGCGTCTTGATAATTTGGTCATGTCTTTTCTCTCCATGTCTGGTGATGTCTAGGCCGTGAGTTTGTGCAAATCAGTCTCTTCCCAGATCAGACCGACCTGATCGCCTGGGTTCATTGGGTTGTTGAAAAATGTGTTTTCGGGGATCAGCGCACTGACCTGTTGATCGCCTGCGATCTGCGCAGACACAGAAACATGCGCGCCTTGATATTCGACAGCCGTTACAGCGCCCTGCAGGCTGCCGGTCTCGCTTCGAGAGATGCCGACAGCATCGGTGCGGATCGCAAAGAGCCCTTCGGGCAAGGCAATGACATTGTGCCCTCCGATAAACTGCGCAACGAAGGCTGTGGTGGGCGCGTTGAACACATCCCGCGCGCTGCCTGCCTGTTCTATGACCGCGTTGTTCATCACTACGATCTCATCCGCGAGCGCCAGGGCTTCGTCTTGACCGTGGGTGACATGCACAAAGCTGATACCAAGCTCACGTTGCAGCTTGCGCAACTCTCCCCGCATCCGGATGCGCAGGAATGGATCGAGTGCCGACAGCGGTTCATCAAGCAACAAAACCTGCGGTCGCGTAATAAGCGCACGCGCCAGAGCCACCCGTTGCTGTTGCCCACCAGACAGTTGATCGGGCAGCCTGTCGGCCAAGTTGCTCAGGTCCACCAGTTCCAGCATTTCACCTGCTTTTTTCAGGCGCTCTGGCTTGTCATCCCCGCGCATTTTCAAGCTAAATGCGACGTTGTCAGCAACGCTAAGGTGCGGAAACAAAGCGTAATTTTGGAACATCATTGCCGTGCCGCGCTTGGCAGGTGGCAAGTCGGATATGTCCGCGCCACCCAGAAGGATTGCACCGTCCGTTACAGTCTCATGACCCGCAATCATGCGCAGCGTAGACGACTTCCCACACCCCGAAGGCCCCAATAGGCAAGCATATCCACCGGGCTGGAACCTGTGGTTTATGGCATCAACCGCCACCGTCGCGCCGTAGCGCTTGGTGACGGACACAAGCTCCAGTTCTTTTGTCGGTGCGGCCATGGTTTCCCCAATTCCTGACCCACTCAAGTCCGCGTTGAGATGGCATCGCAATTAATGACGCGAGGTTTTGCGACCGGTTTGATTGGTCTGCCCAAAATTCAAGCTGTTAAAACATCCGCTGTCTAAAAATTGGACACAAAGTTGTATACAATGCCTGTTTGAGGTGCATACAGGCGAAAGGGTTGAGGCGGGTTCCTCACTCTGCCATTTGGATTGTGCAAGGATTTCGATATGGCTCACAGTACAGTTCCAACACCGACCCGCCCCACCACAAGCGACAGCATTGCGCAGGCGTTGTCCGTCGCCATTCATGAACACAAAATCGCGCCCGGCACGAAATTGGGCGAAGATGAGTTGGCCGAGATTTACGGCGTCTCCCGTACCGTTGTGCGCGCGGCGCTACAGACGCTGGCGCATATGAAGTTGGTGGACATCCGTCGCAACAGAGGGGCGTCAGTTGCGTCACCTTCGATCAAAGAAGCCCATGAGGTCTTTGAAGCACGTGAACTTTTGGAACCCCGAACGGCCCGCAGTGCTGCGAAGTATGCAACGTCGTCGGACATCGCGCTTCTTGAACGTCACATAAGCGACGAGCACGCGGCGCTAGATGCGGCGGATCCGGGTCGTGCGCTGTATCTCTCCGGGCTGTTTCATACTGAAATCGCGCGTATCGCTCAGCAGGCGACCATCGCTGGGTTCATCGACACGCTGATTGCACGATCATCGCTGATCATTGCGCTCTACTGGCGCCGCGAAAGTGCACTCTGTGAAAAGCACGCGCATCATGCGCTGGTTCAGGCTCTTGCAAAAAAGGACGAGCAACAAGCAGAAGAGTTGATGCGCAGTCACCTTGTTGACCTGCATTCGGCCCTTGATCTCAGGGAGCGAAATGGCCGGACCCAGTCGTTGAAAGACGCACTTTCCCAATGACCGTCCGCGCAATGACGCTTGATGATTTGAATACAGTCCTGCAATGGGCCGCAGACGAAGGCTGGAATCCGGGTCTGGATGATGCGCGGGCATTCCACGCGGCGGACCCGGCAGGTTTTCTGCTCAAAGAGATCGCGGGCGAACCGGTCGCTGCAATCTCTGTGGTGAACCATGATCCTCGGTTCGCCTTTCTTGGTCTCTACCTGTGCAAGCCTGAATTCCGCGGCCAAGGGTACGGGATGGAGGTTTGGCGCGCAGGCATTGCGCATGCAGGGATGCGCAGCATCGGATTGGACGGCGTGCCAGAGCAACAAGAGAACAATGCGCGTTCGGGGTTTGGAAAAGTTGGCAGCACAACGCGGTACATGGGGCAGATGGCGCAAACATGCGATCCACGCATCCGGGTTGCGTTGCCGGACGATCTTGAAACACTGGTTGCCCATGATACGCGGGCATACGGCATGGATCGCGCGGCATTTGCTGCTACGTGGTTCTCGGACACGCCTACGCGACAAACCTTGGTTCTGATGGACGATACAGCTATCTCTGGATTTGCAACTTTCCGGCGCTGCAAGGACGGTACCAAGATTGGCCCGCTTTACGCATCGTGCGAAACTGATGCGTGCGCCCTGTTGTCGGCCAACCCATTCCACGAGGCAAACGCGCCATGCTTCATTGATGTGATTGGCCAAAACGCGCCACTTGCGACGCTGATCCGGTCGTTGAGCTTCGAAGCAACGTTCGAAACCACCAGAATGTTCAGCGGAGCGCAGCCTGTTGCCACTCCATACAGGTTTCAGGCCATAGCGACCATGGAGCTAGGGTAGTCCTGCGTTCTCGCGAAGGGTGAAGCAACCATCGGCGCCGTTGTAATGAACGTCTGCTTTGGGTCGCACGTGGTGGTGTAGAACGGTGGTTACAGCGTTTTGTGAGGAAAGCGGCGCCGTGCTTGCGCTGAAACCATTTTTTTGGCTGGTCCCAACGATGTGCGAGCGTACGAACTCGTTGAAGAGTGCATCGACTTGCAACTGAGAAAGTAGGAAATTTCAATCGGTCGTTTTCAGACGGTTTTCCGGAAGGCACATGATCTAGACAGAAGTGTCTATTGCTGCTTGAGATACAAGAGCACACAGGAGGGCAGCCCTTGACCACCGAAGCACCAAAATCGCGCGGACGACGCAGACGTTCCGCCACGGATGCCCAGACATCAAAGCGGCAGGTGAACTACCACGACTTGCGCAATCCGTTTCCGGCCATGACCGTTTTTTCTGACGATCAGGCGGCTGCGATGCATGACACGGCGCTCCGGACGCTCGAAGAGTTGGGCGTCAAGGTGCTGCTGCCCGAGGCGATAGACGTCTACCGCAAGGGTGGGGCCCGTGTGGTGGACGATATGGTTTACATCGGGCGGGATATGGTGGCCGCTGCGCTGGAAAGCGCACCAAAGTCGATCCGAGGCAAGGCTGGGGTGCGTGAAAAAGACCTCACCTTCGAGCTCGGTCGGCTGATGTTTCAACCCGGGGCAGGGGCGCCACACGCCACAGATCTGGTGCGCGGGCGCCGTCCCGGATCCGCGCAGGATTATGCGGAATATACCAAACTGAACCAGCATTTTGACGTGTTGCAAATGCTGTCGCCCTCGGTCGAGCCGCAGGACGTCGCCACCAACGTGCGCCACTATTTTACGACAAAAACGCAATTGACCCTGTCCAACAAGTTTCCTTTTGTGTTCTCGCGCGGCACGCCGCAGGTCATGGATTGTTTTGAGATGTTGCGTGATTTCCGCGGCGTGTCTGACGCCGAATTTGCATCCGATCCGCATTGTTACACAATCATCAACACCAACAGCCCGCGCACGCTGGACATCCCGATGGCCCAAGGGCTGATCGACTTTGCCAAACATGGGCAAATGTCGATTGTGACGCCCTTTACGCTGATGGGGGCCATGGCGCCGATCACTGTGGCAGGTGCGGTCACGTTGAGCCATGCCGAGGCGCTTGCGGCCATCACCCTGACACAGCTGGTGCGCCCCGGCGCGCCGATCTGTTATGGCACTTTTACTTCAAACGTCGATATGAAGTCGGGCGCGCCCGCCTTTGGTACGCCTGCGCATTATCAGGCGTCACTGGCGGCGGGGCAGATGGCGCGCATGACCGGGCTGCCGTGGCGCAGTGCCGCCGGATCTGCGTCGAACGTGAATGACGTGCAGGCTGCCAATGAAAATCAGATGGGTCTTTGGGGCTGTTTGATGGCAGGGGCAACGGTTACGATCCATTCTGCGGGCTGGCTCGAAGGGGGATTGTCCGTTTCTTATGAAAAGATCATCACGGATGTCGAAGTGCTGAACATGATTGCGGAGATTTGTGCAGGGGCGCAAGCCGGTCCCGATGAGATCGGGTTTGACACCGCGTTGTCTCATGTCGATCCCAGTGGTCATTTCTTTGCCGCGCCACAGACAATGGCCCGCTACAACACCGAATTCTATGAACCTGTCGTGCATGACTACGCCAATTTCGGCACATGGACTGAACGCGGCGCGCGAGATGCCACATCACGTGCTACGGATGTGTGGCAACAGATTGTAGAGCAAGATGCCGCCGTGACTGTTGATGACGCAAGACTTGAGACGCTTGAGGCGTTCATTGCCAGGCGCACGGCCCAAGGTGGCGCATTGCCAGAGAGTTAACTGATGCCAAGTCGTTCTTCTCCAGTCTTGCACCGCGACGATCCGGGAAAGGATCCGCTTATTGGTCATGTCAAAGTTACCCGTCAGGATTGGTTGAACATGGCACGGGACGTGCTGGTCAATGACGGAGTTGCAGAGGTGAAGATCCTCGTGCTTGCCAATCGGATGGGCGTGTCGCGGTCCAGTTTCTATTGGTATTTCAAGAACCGTGCGGATCTACAAAATGCGTTGCTGGATGAGTGGGAAGAACGCAACACCGAACAGATCGTGGCCCATTGCCAATTGCCATCTGCCAGCATCACAGAGGCAACATGCAACTTTTTTCGCTGCTTTGTAGATCAGACCAAATTTGATCACGGTCTGGATTTTGCCATACGCGAGTGGTCGCGTCGGGACCCGGCAATACGGGGCCGTTTGGATCGTGCAGACCAAGACCGCATTGCTGCCGTGACAACCTGTTTCTCGCGTCATGGCTACGACCCTGTTGACGCCGATGCCCGTGCGCGCATCCTGTATTTCATGCAACTTGGCTATCATGCTCTTGAGGTGCGCGAAGACATTGCAACACGGATGTCACGTTTGGGCCCCTACATTCGCGGCTTTACGGGTCAGGACCCAGAACCCGGTGCCGTTGCTGCGTTCTTGCGCGATGTTGAGGATATGGGCCTCGCCTAGGTGGCGTTTAATGCGGGGCCGCCTCGTGGTGTTGATTTGCCAAGTGCTCCGTTATTGGGCATTTTCGACGCGATGGAGTCGCTGGATTTTAGTCATAATGCCTTCCTGCTGGGGATGTCCTGCCTGATCGCCTTGGTCGCGGGGTTCACTGGGCTGTCATTGACCCGCAATCTGTCTGACAAGACTGTCCAGCAAAAGACGATGTCAGTTGCGCTGGCGTCTGTCGCGTTGGGTGGCGGCATCTGGTCGATGCATTTCGTTGCGATGCTGGGGCTGCAACTGCCAGTGCTGTTTTATTACGACTCCGCGATAACCTTGATGTCGGCGCTGATCGCGATCCTGATTGTGGGGGCTGCGTTGATCCTTCTTCACTTCACGCAACGCACGCCCGTAGTGATCAGCCTGGCGGGTGCTCTTGTAGGCGTCGGCATTCTGGTGATGCACTACATCGGCATGGCGGGGCTTGAACTGTGTCGCGCCATCTATACGACCGGCGGCGTGCTCATGTCCTCGTTGGTCGCCATCGCGTTGTGTGTTTTGGCCATATGGGCGGCCTACGGCCATCGCACCAACCGCAATATTGTTCTTGGCACGTTGTGCTTTGCCGGGGCGGTATGTTCCGTTCACTTTTTGGCGGTGGCCGAGACGAATTTTGTGGCTGTGCCACACGGTGTCGAATTTGGTCCGCGCATGAGCAACGAAGTGTTGGCCATTGGCGTCATCATCTCGAGCTTTGTGATTTTCGGGGCGTTCCTGTGGGTTGGCATCACTTACCTTGTTGCCCCGACTGAGGCGCAAAAACTGCCCCCGGATCTGTCGGTTGCCATGCCTGTGTCGGCAGGCTTGCAGATCCCGTGCGAGCGTGATGGTGGCAAGGTGTTTGTATCACCCTCGGATGTGATGTTGTTGCGTGCGGACGGGCACTACACCCAGATCTACACCCGCGATGATCGGCTGTTCTGTGTCTGGCCCATAACGGAGGCGACCAAGAGGTTGCTGCCTTTCGGGTTTTTGCAGACCCACCGCAGTTACCTCGTCAATCCGTCTCAGGTGGCCCGGTTCGAGCGCACCAAGGACAAGGGCCGTTGCCTGTTTGATGGCGAAGATTTGCCGCCTGTCCCGGTGAGCCGTTCCAAGCTCAAGGAAATCCAGGACGCCCTGCGGAGTCCAACAGGCGCAATTCGTGCGGGTTAGAGCGCATTTCGTGCAATAGCCCCGTTTTTCATGCGTTTTCACAAGCCGCGGCATACGGGTGTATGCAGGACTTCCTCCCAAAATGAGCATCAGCGCCAGGGGAGGAGAGCCGATGATTCCAGCGGCATTCGAGTATTATCGACCAAAGGATATGGCGGGTGTGTTGTCTCTGCTTGAGGAGCATGGAGACGATGCGCGCGTAATGGCGGGCGGGCACAGCCTGATCCCGATGATGAAGCTGCGCATGGCGGATGTGCCGCATCTGATCGATTTGCAGGATGTGGGCGGTATGTCCGAAATCTCGGTCGGTGCGGACGGTATCCGCATCGGCGCGATGGTGACCCAATCCGATATTATCGACCATGAGGCGTTGGCAGCAGCGGCACCGATCCTGCGTGAAGCAGCCTTGCAGATCGCCGACCCCCAGGTGCGTTACATGGGCACTGTGGGGGGCAATGTGGCCAATGGAGATCCGGGCAATGACATGCCGGGATTGATGCAATGTCTGGATGCGACGTTCACCCTTGTTGGGGCAGACGGATCGCGCGATGTGCCAGCGCGCGATTTTTACGAGGCGGCGTATATGACCGCGCGTGAGGACGATGAGGTGCTGACGGCGGTCAGTCTTGCGGCACCTACGGGCGGTTACGCTTACGAAAAGCAAAAGCGCAAAATTGGTGACTACGCCACAGCGGCGGCGGCTGTTCAGATCACCCGCGAGGGTGACACATGCACCAGCGCCAGCATCGCAATGACCAACCTCAGCGACACGCCGATCTTTTCCGAAGCCGCCGGAGCTGCCCTTGTCGGCACCGCGTTGGATGATGGGGCTCTGACAGCGGCGAGTGCCGCCATGTTGGGCGACATCGACCCCACCGAGGACAATCGCGGCCCCGTCGCATTCAAAAGACACGTGGCGGGCGTCATCCTGCGCCGCGCCATCGAGCGCGCCTGGTCGCGCGCATAAGGGAGAGGGATATCATGCCAAAGAAAATGCACATCACACTCAACGTGAATGGCAAGGAAGAGGAATTTCTGGCCGAACCGCGTGAATTGCTGATTTATACTCTGCGCGAGCGCCTAAACATCACTGGCCCGCATATCGGTTGTGAAACCTCCCACTGCGGAGCCTGCACGGTGACACTCAACGGCAAGTCGGTCAAATCCTGCACCATGTTTGCAGCGCAAGCCGAAGGGGCCGAGATCACGACCATCGAAGGTATTGGCGGGCCGGACAATCTGCATCCACTGCAAGAGGCGTTCAAGGAACATCACGGGCTTCAGTGCGGCTATTGCACGCCGGGTATGATCACCCGGGCGACCAAGCTGCTTGAGGAAATCCCGAACCCAACCGAAGAGGAGATCCGCTTTGGCATGGCGGGCAATATCTGCCGGTGCACGGGCTACCAGAACATTGTGAAGTCCATTCAGGCCGCGGCTGCGGAAATGAATGCCGCACAGGAGGCAGCAGAATGAAAGACGAAATCACTCGCGAGGAACGTGTCGACAATCTCAAGGGCATGGGCTGCTCGCGCAAGCGTGTCGAGGATGCCCGCTTCACCCAAGGCAAGGGCAACTATGTCGATGATCTGAAACTGGATGGCATGTTGTTTGGCGACTTTGTGCGCACGCCTTATGCCCATGCCCGAATTGTCAGCATCAACACCGAGGAGGCCCTGAAGGTGCCCGGCGTGTTGGCTGTCTTGACGGCGGCGGATTTGGAGCCTTTAGGCCTGCACTGGATGCCAACCCTTGCTGGCGACAAGCAGATGGTGCTGGCCGATGGAAAGGTGCTGTTTCAGGGGCAGGAAGTTGCCTTTGTGGTTGCCGAAGATCGTTTTGCCGCTGCCGATGGGATCGAACTGGTCGAGGTGGAGTACGAAGAACTGCCCGTAATCGTCGATCCGTTTGAGGCGCTGCAATCGGATGTGGTGTTGCGCGAGGATCTGGTCGCAGAGGATGGTTCTATTCCCGACGGCGCGCATGGACCGCGCAAACATCCCAACCATATTTTCACATGGGAGGCTGGCGACAAGGAGCCGACCGAGCAGGTGATCAACGAAGCCGAGGTCGTGGCCGAAGAATCCATGTATTACCACCGCACGCATCCGTGCCCGCTGGAAACCTGCGGCTGTGTGGCGTCCATGGACAAGGTCAACGGCAAGCTGACGCTGTGGGGCACATTTCAGGCCCCGCATGCGATCCGCACGGTTGTGTCCCTTATCTCGGGCATTGAAGAACACAATATCCGCGTGATTTCACCAGACATTGGCGGTGGTTTTGGCAACAAGGTCGGGGCCTATCCGGGCTACGTCTGTTCGGTTGTTGCCTCCATCGTAACGGGCAAGCCGGTCAAGTGGATCGAAGACCGGATGGACAATTTGATGACCACCGCCTTTGCCCGCGACTATCACATGACCGGCAAAATTGCGGCTACCAAAGAGGGTAAGATCACCGGGCTGCAATGCCATGTGACGGCGGATCACGGCGGCTTTGACGCCTGTGCCGATCCGACCAAATTCCCGGCTGGTTTCATGAACATCTGCACCGGGTCCTATGACATCCCGACGGCCTTTCTTGAGGTTGACGGTGTCTATACCAACAAGGCGCCGGGCGGTGTCAGCTATCGCTGTTCCTTCCGTGTGACCGAGGCCGTCTATTTCATCGAACGGATGATCGAGGTGTTGGCCATCAAGCTGAACATGGATGCGGCGGAACTGCGCCGGATCAACTTTATCCGCAAGGAACAGTTTCCTTACACGGCGGCCTTGGGTTGGGAATATGACAGCGGAGATTATCATACCGCGTGGGACAAGGCGCTGAAGGCTGTTGACTATGACGGTTTGCGTGCCGAACAGGCCCAGCGGGTCGAAGCCTTCAAGGCTGGCAAAACCCGCAAATTGATGGGCATCGGTCTGAGCTTCTTTACAGAGATTGTCGGGGCGGGTCCGGTCAAGAATTGCGATATTCTCGGGCTGGGCATGTTTGACAGCTGCGAGATCCGCATCCACCCGACAGGATCGGCCATTGCCCGGTTGGGCACAATTTCTCAGGGTCAGGGCCATGCCACCACATTTGCCCAAATTCTGGCCTCGGAGATTGGACTGCCTGCCGACAGCATCACCATCGAGGAGGGGGATACGGATACCGCTCCTTATGGTTTGGGCACCTATGGGTCACGGTCGACCCCGGTGGCCGGGGCTGCCACGGCAATGGCCGGTCGCAAGATCCGCGCCAAGGCGCAGATGATTGCGGCCTATCTGCTTGAAGTCCACGACAATGACGTCGAATTCGATGTGGATCGGTTTGTGGTCAAGGGTGCACCTGAGCAGTTCAAGACGATGAAGGAGATTGCTTTTGCCGCCTACAATCAGGCAATCCCGGGAATCGAGCCGGGGTTGGAGGCGGTCAGCTATTATGATCCGCCCAACATGACCTATCCCTTTGGGGCCTATGTCTGCGTGATGGACATTGACGTGGATACGGGCGTGCCGGAAATTCGCCGCTTCTATGCGCTGGATGATTGCGGCACGCGCATCAATCCGATGATCATCGAAGGACAGGTGCATGGCGGTCTGACCGAAGCGCTGGCTGTCGCCCTGGGGCAGGAGATCGCCTATGACGACATGGGCAATTGCAAGACGGGCACGTTGATGGACTTCTTCCTGCCCACAGCGTGGGAAGTGCCCAATTACGAGACGGATTTCACCGTGACCCCGTCGCCCCATCATCCCATCGGGGCCAAGGGCGTGGGCGAAAGCCCGCATGTCGGCGGCGTGCCGTGTTTTTCCAATGCGGTGCAGGATGCGTTCCGCCCGTTCGGCAACACGCATACCAACATGCCCCATGATCACTGGCGTATCTGGAAGACGGCCAATGATCTTGGCCTGCACGGCTAAAGGGAAAGTAGGGTGGGCAATATTGCCCACCTTCCGTACAGCATGATCTGGTCTGACCTCCAAACCCGCCTGTCACAGCAAGGCTATGTCGCATCCGACGACCTTGCCGTGGCGCTTCATCTGGCCCTGACTCTTGGCCGCCCTTTGTTGCTGGAGGGTGCCGCGGGTGTCGGCAAGACCGAAGTGGCCCGCACGCTGTCGCAGGTGCGCGACACAACCCTGATCCGTTTGCAATGCTACGAAGGGTTGGATGCCGCGCAAGCCATCTATGAATGGAACTACCAGCGCCAGTTGCTGACAATCCGGGCCGCAGCCGAAGACGGCGAGACCGGTAAGGCGGTGGAAGACCGCATCTTTTCCCGTGAGTTTCTGCTGGAACGTCCACTTCTTGCGGCGATCACGCAGGATGTCCCTCCGGTCCTGCTGATTGACGAGATCGACCGTGCGGATGAGGAATTTGAGGCCTATCTGCTGGAAATTCTGTCGGACTATCAGGTGTCGATCCCTGAACTCGGGACGATCACTGCCACCACCCGCCCCATCGTGATCCTGACCTCCAACGGCACACGGGATCTGTCGGATGCGTTGCGTCGGCGCTGTCTTTACACCTATGTCGACTACCCGGATCGCGTGACGGAATTGGCCATCCTAACGGCTCGCTGTCCGCAGATCGAGGCCCGCTTGGGCGCGCAAATCGTCGGCTTTGTTCAAAAGCTGCGCGAGGAAGAATTGGAAAAGACCCCTGGCGTTGCAGAGATGCTGGATTTTGCCGCGGCACTCATGGGTCTTGGTATTGCAGACCTCACAGATGATCCGGATGTGTTGCAGGCAACGCTCAGCACGCTGTTGAAGACACAAGCCGACCAGGCGCAGATCACGCGCGAAATGGCGGGCCGCATCGCGGGGCGGGCCGCATGAGCCGGGTGACGCGCTTTGCCGGGCGTGATCCGGGGCCTGCCGCACGCATGAGTGGGTTCGTGGCACATTTGCGCAGCAACGGCTTGCGCCTTGGTGTGAGCGAAGTCGAACTGGCGCTGTTCGCCTTGTGCGAAGTCAACCCAACTTCTGCGCAGCAATGCCGGGGCGCGTTGCGCGCCATTTGCACGGGCTGCAAGGAAGAGGCGGACCGCTTCGACGCGCTTTTTGACAGCTATTGGATGGATGCAGGCCGCGTCAAATCCAAGATCGTGCCAACCAAATCCACGACCATCAGCGATGATGTGCACTCATCGCGCGATGCCAAAGGTCAGCAGGCCAGCACTTCGGGCACTGCCACCGCACCGGACGGCGGTGAAGGAGAGGCCGACAGCGATGGCACCGGCAAGCTGATTGCAACGGATGTGCGCAACCTGTCGCGCAAAGACCTGCGGGATCTGGTGCGCCCCGAAGACATAGCAGAGGCGGAAGATGTAGCCCGCCGTCTGGGGGCGGCCCTGCGCGACCGTCGTTCGCGCCGTCGGCGTGCGGCACGCAAGGGAACGCACCTGCATTTTCGCAAGATCATCCGTGCCAGTCTTGCCACCGGCGGAGAGCCCGTGCGCCTGATGTGCAAGCGCCGCCCGGATCGCACCCGCAAGATCGTGGCGCTGTGTGACGTGTCGGGCTCGATGACCGTTTATGCGCAGATCTTTCTGGCCTTTCTGGCTGGGTTGATGCGGGCCGATGCGGCAGCGGATGCCTATCTGTTTCACACCCGTCTTGTGCGCATCACCGAAGCCTTGCGCGACAAGGACACGATGCGCGCGATCGGGCGCATGTCCTTGATGGCAGACGGATTTGGTGGCGGGTCCCGGATCGGACCATCACTGGGACTGTTCGCTGACACCTACGCCAAACGCTTTGTTGATGGACGCAGCGTGGTGCTGATCCTGTCTGACGGGTATGACACTGCGCCGCCCGACCATATCAGCGCTGCCTTGGCCAAGCTGCGAAAACGCGGCTGCCGGATTGTGTGGCTCAACCCGCTCAAGGGGTGGCGCGACTATGCGCCCGTGGCAGCAGGTATGGCGGCGGCGCTGCCCTATCTGGATCAGTTTTCGCCGGCCAATACGCTCGATGATCTGGCCGCATTGGAAGGGGAGCTTGCGGCCCTATGACCCCAGCGGAAATTCTGTCGACCGACTTGGCTGATGCTGCGCAGGAACTACGTGCGCGCCAGCAACCCTTTGCTTTTGCCACCATCGTGCGCACGGCAGGCGCGACAGCGGCCAAACCGGGCGCCAAGGCTTTGTTGAGCGCAGATGGCACCATTTTGCATGGTTGGTTGGGTGGAGGCTGTACGAGGGGGGCCGTGAAACGCGCGGCGCTCGAAGCCTTGCGCGCGGGCACACCGCAACTTGTGTCCGTCGCGCCCGAAGAATTGCTGGCCGAAAAAGGCGTGACCGCCGGGGACGAGGTGGATGGCATGACATTTGCGCGCAACGGGTGCCCGTCGCGGGGAACCGTCGATATCTTTATCGAGCCGTGCTTGCCCATGCCGCAACTGGTGATCCTCGGTGCGTCGCCCGTTGCGCAGGCCCTGAACACGCTCGCACCCCAATTCCAATGGGCGACCGAGACGGCGGTACAGGTGTCGTCGGCAGATGCCGCGACAGGTACTGCTTCTTCTCAGGTCATTGTTATTGCAACACAGGGGCAAGGTGACGTCGATGCGTTAAAACAGGCACTCTGGTCATCTGCGACGCATATTGCATTTGTCGGCAGTGCCCGGAAATTTGCCACGCTTGCAGACAAGCTGGAGGCGACAGGGCTGCCCCGCTCGGAGATTGCGCGGGTCAAGGCCCCTGCGGGGCTGGATATTGGCGCTGTCACCCCAGAGGAAATAGCACTGTCGATCCTTGCCGAACTCGTTCACGTACGCCGCCGTACTTTGGCCGGGGGAGCGCCATGATGCCGGTCCATCACGACCGCAAAACAGGCACACTGGACATGAAGCGGTATTGGCGTGCCTTGAAGCGATTGTGCCGCAAAACGGCCCTGACCCCACAGCAGGCCGAGCAGCTTGCCCAGATCAAATTCCCATGTTGCTAGCAAAGGATTCACTCCATGGAACTGTCAGACGAAATCATCATCAATGCGCCCAAGGACCGAGTTTATGCGGCTCTGAACGATCCGGAAATATTGCGGCAATGTATTCCGGGATGTGAAGAGTTGATCAAACATTCCGATACCGAACTGGAAGCGAAGGTTGTGCTCAAGGTCGGGCCGGTGAAGGCGCGGTTTTCCGGTGATGTCCAGCTTGACACTGCGGGCGCGCCGGATGCGTTTTCACTGACGGGGCAGGGGAACGGCGGCGCTGCAGGCCATGCCAAGGGTGGTGCGGATGTGACCCTGACTGCGGATGGCGACTGTACTATCCTGCGCTATGACGCCAAGGCTGCGATTGGCGGCAAACTGGCTCAATTGGGCAGCCGCTTGATCCAGAGCACAGCCAAGAAACTTGCGGCCAAGTTCTTCAAATCCTTTGCAGATGTCGTCAATGAAGATGTTGCAGCGTGATCTTAGGCGTAGATCAGGTTTGTGCCGACATCAGCACAGAACCGTGCGCAGGCGTCGGGTAGGCCGCGATCCGTCACAAAAGTGTCGACTTCGCTGATCGAAGCGATGCGCGCGGGGGCTTTACGTTCGAATTTTGAGCTGTCGGAGGCGAGAATGACCGAGGCGCTTTGTTCGATGATCGCTTTGCTCACCCCGACTTCCTGAATATCAAAGTCGAGGATGTCCCCATCTTCGCGCAAGGCCGAACATCCGATCACCGCAAAGTCAAAGCGGAATTGGCGGATTGTGGCTTTGGTCAGATCCCCAATCAGCCCACCGTCCGAGCGGCGCAACTGTCCGCCGGTTACGACGATTTCCACCTCTGGATTGGCGGATAGAATGCTGGCGATGTTCATGTTGTTGGTGACCACCAGCAACCCCTGATGATTAAGCAATTCGACGGCCACAGCTTCGGTTGTGGTGCCAATGTTGAGAAACAGCGAGCAGTCATTTGGGATCTGACGGGCGCAGGCGCGGGCGATGTCGACCTTGGTGGACTGGTTGAGTTCACGCCGTTCGCTGTAGCCGATGTTCACTGTCGTCGAGGGCAGAATGGCCCCGCCGTGCACCCGTTCCAGCTGGCCGGACTCGGCCAGATCTGTCAAGTCGCGCCGTATGGTTTGCGGAGTCACGCCGAAATAGCCAACCAATCCGTCGACGGTGACCTTGCCCTCGCGGCGGGCGATGTTGATGATCTCGGGTTTGCGTAACGTCTGAACCATTTTGCTATCCTGCCCCAAGTTTTCTTCAATCGCCAGAACGGGGCGCATTTTGTGAACAGGCTGGAGACGTTGCTGGGTGGTTCTGGTGAGGTGGGCGCATTTTTGAAACGTTTATTTTCGTTTGATTTCAGAGATATGGACAAAAACGATCACAAACGAACATTTTCCTCTTCCTTTGTGATCCATTTTGGGTCAACCTTTCAATCGCAAGTGGAGGCTTGTGGGGGGACGTTTTCATGACACCGGATTTCGATCTGCTGATTATCGGCGGCGGCATCAACGGATGCGGCATTGCGCGCGATGCAAGCGGTCGTGGTCTGTCGGTCTGTCTGGCGGAAATGAACGACCTCGGTTCAGCCACGTCTGCATCTTCGACCAAGCTGTTTCATGGGGGCCTGCGCTATCTGGAATACTTTGAGTTCCGTCTTGTGCGCGAGGCGCTGATCGAGCGGGAGACCCTGCTCAAGGCGATGCCGCACATCGCGTGGCCGATGCGTTTTGTTCTGCCCTATCACAACAGTATGCGATTTGATCTGAGCACGCCGACCTCGAAACTGCTCAACATCATCATGCCTTGGATGAAAGGGCGTCGGCCTGCATGGCTGATCCGGTTGGGGCTATTTCTCTATGACAACCTTGGTGGCCGCGAGATCTTGCCCGGCACCAAAAGTATCGATTTGCGCACCGGGCCCGAAGGTGCTCCGTTGGCGGCTCGGTTTGAAAAGGCCTACGAGTATTCCGATTGCTGGGTCGAGGATTCGCGCCTTGTGGTGTTGAACGCCCGAGACGCCGAAAAACGCGGCGCGTCCATCCGCACCCGTGAAAAGGTGACCAGCGCCAGCGTGACAGACGGCATCTGGACGGTGGAGATGCAAAGTACCACCACTGGCGAGACATCGACCGTGACGGCCAAGATGGTTGTGAATGCAGCTGGCCCATGGGTTGGGGATGTTTTGCGCGGGACGCTGAAAAGCAATCAGCAAGACACCGTTCGTCTGGTGCGCGGCAGTCATATCGTGACGGAGCGGCTGTTTGATCATGACAAGTGCTACTTTTTCCAAGGCACGGACGGGCGGATCATCTTCGCCATTCCCTACGAGACGGATTACACCCTGATCGGGACCACGGATACGGACCACGAAGACCCATCGCAAAAACCGGAATGCACCCCAGCTGAACGCGACTACCTGCTCAAGTTCATCAATGCATATCTGGCCAAACCCATTGACTCCTCGGACATCGTATGGACCTATTCGGGGGTGCGCCCGCTTTATGATGATGGCGCAAGCAGCGCCTCAGCGGCGACGCGCGATTATGTACTGAAATTCGACAAAAGCCGAGGCGCGCCAGCGCTCAATATTTTTGGTGGCAAGATTACCACCTATCGCCGCCTTGCCGAAAGCGCACTGGAAGAGATTGGGGCAGCATTTCCAACTCTGGCAAAACCATGGACCGCAGGGGTGGCCCTGCCCGGTGGGGATTTTCCAGTCGACGGAGTTGAGGACCTGATTGCTGCGGCGCAATCTAAATGTCCGTTCCTTACGCGACCTTGGGCGCAGCGTCTTGTGCGGGCCTATGGCAGCGAAGTGGACGCGATCCTTGGCGATGCGACTTCGCAACAGGATCTGGGAGAAGACTTTGGGGCCACGCTGAGCGAGCGCGAAGTCACATGGTTGATCCGTAACGAATACGCCCGCGAAGCCAGTGATGTCGTGTGGCGACGATCAAAGCTGGGTTTGCGCATGACGGCAGAGCAGATTGCGACGCTGGATGCATGGATGAAAACCTACCTGCAGCAGAATGCAGCCACTGCGGCGGCTGAGTAAGGGACGGACAATGACACTGGAACTGCGCAACGTCTCGAAGGTGGTAGAGGGCCAGACCCATATCCACCCCACGGACCTGACCCTGAACAAAGGAACAATGAACGTTCTGCTTGGGCCCACACAGTCTGGCAAGACATCGCTGATGCGGTTGATGGCTGGTCTGGATGTGCCCACGACCGGGCAGGTGTTCTGGCAGGGCGAGGATGTGACGGGGATGCGGGTGCAGGATCGCAAGGTCGCCATGGTGTACCAGCAGTTCATCAACTACCCATCGATGACAGTCTACGACAACATTGCCTCACCTTTGCGGCTGATGCGCAAATCCGGTGCCGACGTCGATGTCGCTGTGCGCAAGGCGGCGGAGCTGATGCAACTGTCGCCTATGCTGGATCGCAAGCCACTTGAATTGTCGGGCGGGCAGCAACAGCGCTGTGCCTTGGCGCGTGCCTTGGTCAAGGACGCCGGTTTGGTCCTGTTGGACGAACCACTGGCCAACCTCGACTACAAACTACGCGAGGAATTGCGCGTCGAGATCCCCAAGATTTTTGAAGAGGCGGGGTCTATCTTTGTCTATGCCACGACCGAACCTGAAGAGGCGCTGCTGTTGGGCGGCAATACCGCTGCTTTGTGGGAAGGGCGGGTGCGACAGTTCGGGTTGACGCCGGACGTCTACCGCCAGCCTGCAGACGCCACAACGGCCCGTGTGTTCAGCGATCCGCCGATGAATTTCCTGAAGGTCAGCAAGTCAGGTAGCAAGATCACGTTTGGCGACGGGCAGTCTGCCACTGCCAGTGGCGCGCTTTCCGCCTTGCCGGATGGTCAGTTTCTGGCGGGCTTTCGCCCCAACCATGTCGAGTTGCAGTCCAACGGTTCCGATGCGTTGACCTTTGCCACGACGTTGAATGTGACCGAGTTGACGGGATCTGAAACTTTCATCCACCTCGCACATCATGGCGAGACCTGGGTGGGTCTGGTGCACGGCATCCACAACCTTGAACTTGGCGCTGCACTCGATGTCCATATTGACCCGCGCCATATCTATATTTTCAGCGAATCCGGCGATCTGGTGGCTCCGGCCGCCTATGCGCAGGCCGCGTGAGAGGGCAAACCAATGGCTAAGATCACCCTCGATAACCTTGCACATTCTTACTATCCCAATCCGAAGTCCGAAGATGACTTTGCATTGAAAGAGCTTAACCACGTCTGGTCAGACGGGGAGGCCTATGCCCTTTTGGGGTCGTCTGGTTGCGGCAAGTCGACGTTGCTCAACATAATTTCTGGGCTCTTGCACCCCAGTCAGGGCCGCATCCTGTTTGACGACAAGGATGTGACGCAGGCCACGACAGCCGATCGCAATATCGCGCAGGTTTTTCAGTTTCCGGTGGTCTATGACACCATGACGGTGCGGGCCAACCTTGCCTTCCCTCTCAAGAACCGGGGCGCTGATCCCAAATACATCGCAGATCGGGTGCAACAGATTGGCGCCATGATCGGGATGGAAGCCGAGTTGGACAAGCGCGCGCGCGGTTTGACGGCGGATGCCAAGCAAAAGATCTCGCTTGGGCGGGGTATGGTGCGCGAGGACGTGAACGCGCTGTTGTTTGACGAACCCCTGACGGTGATCGACCCCCACATGAAGTGGGAATTGCGCACGCAGTTGAAATCGCTGCACCACGAATTCGGACACACCATGATTTACGTGACACACGACCAGACCGAGGCGCTGACCTTCGCGGACAAGGTCGTGGTTATGTATGATGGCCGGGTGGTTCAGATCGGCACGCCGCAAGAGCTGTTTGATACGCCGCAGCACACTTTTGTTGGCTACTTTATTGGTTCTCCCGGCATGAACGTGATCCCGGCGGAGGTCGCGGGAGACCGCGCAATGGTGCACGGCACCCAAGTCGATCTGGGCAAGGGCTATGACGCCCTGAGCGGCAAGGTTGAGATTGGCGTGCGCCCCGAATTCGTGACCCTGACCGAAGACGCAGGCCTGCCCGTGACCGTCCGCCGCGTCGAGGATGTGGGTCGCCACAAGATTGTGCGCGCCGAGTTGTTTGGCACGGACATCAACATATTGGCGGACGAAGATCACAATATCTCGCCCGACATGACCAACATCACCTTCGATCCAGCCCGCGTGAACGTCTACGTGGACGACTGGCTGACATCCGGAAAGGCCGCCTGATGGAAAAGACAGTAAATCAAAAGGCTTGGTTCCTCATCCTGCCGGTGCTGATCCTCGTGGCCTTTTCCGCCGTTATCCCGTTGATGACAGTGGTGAATTACTCGGTGCAGGACACCTTTGGTCAGAACGTCTTTTTCTGGGCGGGGCTGGAGTGGTTTGCCGAGATGCTTGAATCCGACCGGATGTGGGATGCGTTGGGACGGCAGTTGATGTTCTCTGCGATCATCCTCGTCATTCAGGTGCCTTTGGGGGTTTTTGTGGCCCTGAACATGCCCAAAAGCGGCTTCTGGTCCAGCTTTTGCCTTGTGTTGATGTCGCTGCCGCTGCTGATCCCGTGGAATGTGGTTGGCACGATCTGGCAGATCTTTGGCCGGGTGGACATCGGGCTGTTGGGCTACTCTCTTGATGCGCTCGGGATTTCGTACAACTACACGCAGAATACCTTTGCGGCTTGGGCCACGATCATCGTGATGGACGTGTGGCACTGGACATCGCTTGTGGCCCTGCTGGCCTTTGCCGGGCTCAAGTCCATCCCCGATGCCTATTATCAGGCGGCCAAGATTGATCAGGCGAGCCGGTGGGCCGTGTTCCGCTATATCGAGCTGCCCAAGATGATGGGCGTGCTGATGATCGCGATCCTGCTGCGATTCATGGACAGTTTCATGATCTATACCGAGCCCTTTGTGGTCACCGGCGGCGGGCCGGGCAATGCCACGACGCTGCTGTCGATTGATCTGGTCAAGATGGCGCTTGGTCAATTTGATCTGGGCCCTGCGGCGGCCTTCTCGATCATGTATTATCTGGTGATCCTGTTGATTTCCTATGTGTTTTACACGGTCATGACGACTATCGAAAAGAAGGAGGGCTGAAGGATGGCTGACGCATCGACCCCGCGCAAGCGCTTCCGCCTCAAGGGATCTGTCATTGTGATGACCCTTTATCTGCTGTTCCTGATGCTGCCGATCTATTGGCTGATCAACATGAGCCTCAAGACAAACACCGAGGTGTTGAACAGCTTTACGCTCTGGCCTCGTGATCTGACGTTTTCGAACTACGCTACGATCCTGACAGACCCGGCATGGTACAGCGGCTATATCAACTCGATCATCTACGTGGTGATGAATACGGTGATCAGCCTCGCCGTGGCCCTGCCTGCGGCCTATGCCTTCAGCCGGTATCACTTCATGGGGGACAAGCACCTGTTCTTCTGGTTGCTGACAAACCGTATGGCGCCGCCTGCTGTTTTTGCGCTGCCGTTCTTTCAGCTTTATTCGTCTGTTGGCCTGTTTGACACGCATATTGCCGTGGCACTGGCGCATTGCCTGTTCAACGTGCCGCTGGCTGTCTGGATTCTCGAAGGGTTCATGCGCGGCGTGCCCAAGGAGATCGACGAAACCGCCTATATTGATGGCTACAGTTTCGGGCGCTTTTTCGTGAAGATCTTCATGCCCTTGATCGCGTCGGGCATCGGGGTCGCGGCGTTCTTCTGCTTCATGTTCTCGTGGGTCGAATTGCTGCTGAGCCGGACGCTCACAACCGTGGATGCCAAACCGATCTCGGCGATCATGACGCGGACCCAAGGGGCGGCGGGCATCGACTGGGGTGTGCTGGCGGCGGCGGGTGTGCTGACCATCGTGCCGGGCGCTTTGGTTATCTACTTCGTGCGAAATTACATCGCCAAGGGCTTTGCCCTGGGGCGCGTGTAATGGCGCTGCAACACAACAAAGGAGACTGACATGGCTTGGATGGCTTGGACATGGCCCACGGCGATCTTCTTTATCGTCATCGCCTGCATCCTGACGGTGTTCACGGTGCTTGCGATCAAGTTTCCCGAAACACCCCGCAAAGGGGTTTTGCGTATCGAGACGACGCGCGGCGATCGTCTCTTCATCACACTACTCGGCTCTGCCTTTATCAATTTGGCATGGTTGGGAGTGGTCGGTGCGAACCAACCCTTCGCGCTGATAGTCTGCCTTATCTACGCAGTCGCGGTGTTCCGCTGGGTGTGAGGAGAGGGTGGCGCGCAGCGGGGGTCTGCTTCTGTATCGCGCCTTATCACAAACGTCATTTCCAATAGGGAGGAAAGAATGACACTTTCGTTTAGATCAAGTACGGCCATTGTGCTCGCGCTTGGCATGATAGGCACGCCGGTGCTTGCTGACATGGATGCCGCCAAGGCATTCCTTGACAGTGAAATCGGTGATGTATCCGTCCTGTCGCGTGCCGAACAAGAAGCCGAAATGCAGTTTTTTGTGGATGCCGCAGGCCCTTATCAGGGCATGGAAATCAAAGTGGTTTCCGAGACAATTGCGACGCACGAATATGAAAGCCAGGTGCTGGCCCCGGCCTTTACCGCCATTACCGGTATTAAGGTCACACATGACCTGATTGGCGAGGGAGACGTTGTTGAAAAGCTGCAAACGCAAATGCAGTCGGGCGAGAACATCTATGACGCCTATATCAACGACTCCGATCTGATCGGCACGCACTGGCGCTACCAGCAGGTCCGCAACCTGACCGACTGGATGGCGGGCGAAGGCAAGGACGTGACGCTGCCCACGCTGGACGTCGATGACTTTATCGGCACGTCATTTACCACTGGCCCGGATGGCAAGTTGTACCAGCTGCCCACACAGCAGTTCGCGAACCTATATTGGTTCCGCTACGACTGGTTCAACGACGAACAGAACAAGGCCGATTTCAAAGCGAAATATGGCTACGATCTGGGTGTTCCGGTCAACTGGTCTGCCTATGAGGACATTGCCGAATTCTTCACCGGTCGCGATCTGTCGCGCATGGGTGTCGAGGGTGAGGTCTTTGGCAACATGGACTACGGCAAGAAAGACCCGTCTTTGGGCTGGCGTTATACTGACGCGTGGATGTCCATGGCTGGAATGGGCGACGTCGGCGAACCAAACGGCCTGCCTGTCGATGAATGGGGAATTCGTGTGAACGAAAACTCGCAGCCAACAGGGTCCTGTGTGGCACGTGGTGGTGCGACGAACTCGCCCGCGGCGGTCTATGCCGTGACCAAGGCCATCGAATGGCTGGACAAGTATTCGCCCCCGGCGGCGGCGGGTATGACCTTTGGCGAAGCGGGTCCCATCCCGGCGCAAGGCAACGTGGCCCAGCAAATGTTCTGGTACACCGCCTTCACAGCGGCAACGGTTCTGCCTGATCTGCCTGTGATGAATGAGGACGGCACGCCCAAGTGGCGCATGGCGCCATCGCCTCATGGTGTGTACTGGAAAGAGGGTCAGAAGATTGGCTATCAGGACGCGGGTTCGTGGACGCTGATGCAATCGACACCTGTTGATCGTGCGCAGGCGGCGTGGCTCTATGCCCAGTTCGTCGTGTCCAAGACTGTCGACCTCAAGAAGTCTGATGTGGGTCTGACCTTCATCCGCGAGTCCACTATCGACTCCGAGCACTTCACTGAGCGTGCCCCCCGTCTGGGTGGTCTGGTGGAATTCTACCGCTCGCCTGCGCGCGTGCAGTGGTCGCCCACCGGCACCAACGTTCCTGACTATCCAAAGCTCGCGCAGCTGTGGTGGCAGAACATTGGCGACGCCATGTCGGGTGCAAAGACCCCTCAAGAGGCATTGGACGCCCTGTGTGCGGATCAGGAAAAAGTCCTGTCCCGTCTCGAGCGTGCTGGCGTTCAGGGTGATCTTGGTCCCGTTCTCAATGACGAGATGAGCGCGGATCACTGGTTCTCGCAGCCTGGCGCACCTTACGCCAAGCTGGCCAACGAGGACGAAGAGCCCAAGACAGTTCCCTATGACGAACTGATCAAATCCTGGCAGTAAGCCGGGGTCTCCCAGATGCGGGGCGCTCTGTCGCCTCGCATCACCTTTTCCCCTGATGTACCGACGGCCGCGCATCCCCTGTCACTGGGCCGTGCAGTGCTGCGTCCAACCCGTCAAGGACCTGTGACATGACATATTTAATGGCCATCGACCAAGGCACGACATCCACGCGCGCCATCCTGTTTGACCAAGCGCTCGCCCCCGTGGCCAGCGCTCAGGAAGAATTCCCGCAGATTTTTCCGGATTCGGGCTGGGTGGAACACGACCCACAGGATCTTTGGACAACAACCGCCGCCACGTGCCGCGCAGTCATCGAACGCGCCAGCATAGACGCTGGCAGCATCACATCCATCGGCATCACCAACCAGCGTGAAACCACGGTTGTATGGAACCGCACCACGGGTCAGCCAATCTACAATGCGATTGTCTGGCAGGACCGACGCACAGCCGAATACTGCAAAAGCCTCCATGCAGACGGACACGCGGAAATGTTTGCAGACCGCACCGGCCTGTTGCTTGATCCGTACTTCTCCGCAACCAAGCTCAAGTGGATCCTTGATAACGTCGACGGTGCCCGTGACATGGCACGCCGTGGCGAATTGCTGTTTGGCACGGTGGACACATTCCTGATCTGGAAGCTGACGGGCGGCAAGTCCCACGTCACCGACGCAACAAACGCGGCACGCACGATGCTCTATGACATCCGCAAGGGGCGGTGGAGCCAGACGATTTGCGACCTGTTCGATATACCCATGGACATGTTGCCCGAGGTCAAGGACAGCGCAGACGACTTTGGCACCTGCCGCTCCGATCTCTTTGGTCGTGCGATACCGATCTGTGGTGTGGCAGGCGATCAGCAGGCTGCCACCATTGGGCAGGCCTGCTTTGAACCCGGTATGCTCAAATCGACATATGGCACCGGGTGTTTTGCCCTTCTGAACACGGGCGACACTCCGGTGCGGTCAAACAATCGGCTTTTGACCACCATCGCCTATCAATTGAATGGCAAGCCGACCTATGCCTTGGAGGGGTCGATATTTATCGCTGGCGCGGTTGTGCAGTGGCTGCGTGATGGTCTGAAAATCGTGCGTGAAGCCTCGGAAACGCAACCCCTCGCTGAGGCCGCAGACGATACGCAATCGGTGGTGCTTGTGCCTGCCTTCACCGGCTTGGGCGCGCCCTATTGGAACCCCGAATGCCGTGGCGCTGTCTTTGGTCTGACGCGCAATTCCGGGCCCAGTGAACTGGCCAAGGCCGCATTGGAAAGTGTCGGATATCAAACCCGCGACTTGTTGGACGCGATGCGTGCGGATTGGGACGGGCAGGGGGGCTCCGCTGTTTTGCGTGTAGACGGTGGGATGAGCGCGTCGGATTGGGCGATGCAATTTCTGGCCGACATTATTGATGCCCCAGTAGACCGCCCGTCCGTTCTTGAGACAACGGCACTGGGCGTGGCGTGGCTTGCGGGCATGAAGGTTGGCGCCATGCCGGGGCAAGCGGAATTTGCCAAGCAATGGGCGCTAGAACGTCAATTCCTGCCGACCATGACAGCGCACACGAGGGACCGCAAATATGGCGACTGGCAGCGTGCCGTTACCGCCACGCTCAGCTACTGACATGGAGCCTCATTCAGCCGATTTTTCATACACTTGCCCGACGCACGTGTGGTTTGGCACGGGGGCTCATACGCGTATCGGGGCTGCGTTGCCTGATGGCGTGCAAACTGTGCTGCTGATAAACGGGCGCAGCGGTGCGGCAGATCCGGTTATGACTTGTCTGCACGAGGTCGGCGCGACGATTGTGCCCCTGATTTGCACAGGCGAACCGACGGTCGACACGCTCAACAATGCACTTGCGCAACTGGTCGACACACCCGTTGATGCCGTTGTGGCCTGCGGTGGTGGGGCCGCGATTGATCTGGGCAAGGCGGTGTGTTGTGCGTTGTCTCATGGCGTGCGCACATATGACGACCTGCGCGCGCTCAGTGCTTCCCAAATGCAGGGACCATTCCGACTGCCCTGCATCGCATTGCCGACAACAGCGGGTACTGGCGCTGAAGTTACAGCCAACGCAGTCATCGGCGTGCCGGATCAAGCCGCCAAAATCAGCTTGCGGGGGCGGGGGCTGTTTCCAACAGTGGCAATTGTCGATCCAGATCTGATGCAAGGCGCGCCAGCCGGAGTTGTCCTGAATTCCGGTCTGGATGCTGTTACCCAGATTTTCGAAAGCCATACCTCAAACGCCGCAACCCCGTTTTCGCAGGCGCTTACCGGGTCGGTCAGCGCCACGGCGCTTGATGTGCTCAAGCAGGTGATCGACACGGGCGATCCGGCAGCATGGCGCGATCTGGCATGGGTTAGTCACGTCAGTGGACTTGCGTTGGCGAATTCGGGATTGGGGGCCGCGCATGGTCTGGCTTCGGTGATCGGGGGGCGTTTTGATGCGCCGCATGGAGCGCTGTGCGGTCGGCTGCTTGGCCCTGTCTTGCACCAGAACCTGTCGCGCGCTGCGCATGGATCACCCGGCCACGCCCGTATTCTGCATTGCATCGAGGCCGCGCGCGCCACCTTTGCGCCAACAGATCGTGCTGACCCTTTGTCTGGTTTTACATCGTGGATTGATGGCAAGGGCCTGCCCTATCTGTCACATTGGGGTCTGAGCGCAGGGGATCTGCCAGAATTGGCCAAAAAGGGCATGGCCGCCTCCTCCAGCCAGAAAAACGCCGTGGCGCTGAGCGAAGCGGACTACATGCACGTGCTCTCAGCGGCTTTATAGGCAAGTGACAGCAGTGCGTGTGTGCTAATGTCAGGACGCGTTACAAATTAAACTGTTTACCACTGTAACGATATCGCTTTAGACTCCAGCGCACTTCACTGGGGTCAAACGCGATGGAAAAACCAGGCCATACCGCTGCCAAAGCTGCCGACAATCCGTCAGGGTTGGAAAGCCTTGTGGGCTACAACCTCAAACGCGCCTATGTCGTGGTGCAAGAGGATTTTCGCGCGGCACTGGGCCAGGATGGACTGTCTGCGCGGGTGTTTTCGGCTCTCACGCTTACCGTGGAAAATCCAAACATCACCCAAAGCGCGCTGGCACGGATGCTGGGCATTGAACGCTCCGGTCTGGTGGCGATCGTGGATGAACTGGAAGGCTATGGCTATCTCAAACGGCAGGCAGTGCCGGGGGATCGCCGCGTTCAGGCGCTGGCGCCTACGCCGCAGGGAGAGGCCGCACATGCCCGCATGACCGCGCGAGTTCGCGCCCATGAAGATCGGCTGTTTGCGGAGATGTCTGACAAAGAGAAGCAGACATTATTGCGCCTTCTCAAGAAGATACGCGGTGTTGGCAATGATGCGGGATGAGGGCGCAAGGCAGGTCGTTCGCCGACGGGTTCGCCGGAACATGTGAGGTGGTATGACCGATAGGTTCTGGTCTCCGCGCTTTGACATCCGGCATCGACCGGATGGCAACATCTTGATGCAACAATGTGCGCCATTGCAGGATCACTTACCGACACTGGCAGATTATCTGGACCATTGGGCCGATGTCGCGCCTGATCGTTCCTGGCTGGCACGGCGCGGAGCGGATGATGCATGGCAGACGATTTCATATGGCGCAGCGCGCGCGCAGGCCCGTGCGATTGGTGCGGCGTTGCTGGCCATGGGGTTGGGTGCAGAACGTCCGCTGTTGATCCTGTCGGAAAACAGCCTTGAGCACGGGATATTGGGCGCGGCCTGCTTCTATGTTGGCATTCCTTATGCGCCGGTATCCCCTGCCTACGCGCTGAAATCCGGCGATCACGCCAAGCTGAAGGATATCGTTGCTCTGCTTGGTCCCGGTGCGATCTTTGCCGATGACGGCACCGCGTTTTCGCCCGCGATTGAAGCCATTGCACCGCAGGACTGCGCCATCATCAACGTCCGCAACACCATGCCCGGCGCCATCGACTATGAAATGCTGTTGCATGGCGATGCCGAGGGCAGCGTAGAGGCGCGGGCACAGGTCAGCAGCGCTACGGTTGTGAAATACCTGTTTACCTCTGGCTCAACGGGCTCTCCCAAGGCGGTGATCAACACCAACACCATGATTTGCGCGATGCAGGCCATGGTGCGCGATTGCTATCGGTTTCTGACCCACGCACCGCCAGTGGTGCTGGACTGGGCCCCATGGAACCACACGGCGGCGGGCAACAAGGTGTCTTACCTCGTGCTGACCAATGGCGGGACATATTACATCGATGACGGCAAACCCATGCCCGGCCGGATTGACGAAACCATCCGCAATCTGCGCGAGATCGCCTGCACATGGTATTTCAACGTGCCTGTTGGGTGGGATGCGCTTGTCGAGGCGCTGGAAACGGACAGTGCCTTAGCGCAGACGTTCTTTTCCCGCCTTGGGATGATGTTTTACGCAGGGGCCGGGATGGCGCAGCATACATGGGACCGGTTGCGCGCCATTGGTCTCAGGACCACGGGGCGGGAGGTTCTGCTGGCCACAAGCCTTGGCTCAACCGAGACCGCCCCCGCCGCGCTTGCCTGCACGGATGTGCAGGACAGGGCAGGCAATGTCGGTGTGCCCATGCGCGGTTTGTCGATGAAACTGGTGCCCACGGGCGGCAAGATGGAGTTGCGCCTGAAAGGGCCCAGCATCACCCCCGGGTATTACGGGGACACAGCGAAAACTGCCGAGGCCTTTGATAACGAAGGGTACTACAAGATGGGCGATGCACTGCGCCCTGCGGACCCTGATGATCTGTCCAAGGGCTTTTTCTTTGATGGGCGCATTGCCGAGAATTTCAAACTGTCGACGGGTACATGGGTGGCTGTCGGGGCGGTCCGCGCGGGCCTTGTCGATGCCATGGGTGGTCTCGTGCGCGATGCTGTTATCGTGGGCGAGAACGAGCGCGAACTTGGTGCTTTGTTGATGCTGTCAGACAGCGCAAAGGCGATGACACCGCAAACATGTCTCACCAAGATCCAGCGTCACCTGTCCGACCATGCCCAAACGGCCACCGGGTCTGCAAGCCGCGTATGCCGCGTGATTATTCTGGACAGCCCACCCAGTTTCGATCGTGGCGAAGTTACCGAAAAAGGATCGCTGAACCAACGCGCCATGCGCGCGCACAATGTGGATCTGATCGAGGCACTTTTTGCGGGGACGCAGGGCGCCATGACGATCTAAAGCATCTTCGGAAGTGGCCTTAACGCGGCGCAATCATGATGCGATCAAAGTACGCAGCCAGACGGGCGGTATCCGTCAAAGGCAGAATATCGGCAATGTGCTGATCGGGGCGAATGATGGCGAGGCACCCATGGGTGCGATCAATGCCGCGCATCTGGTAGATGTCTTCACCTGACAAGCGATTGACGCAAAATGCTTTTTCATAGTCGATCAGCCCAAAGCGACCCTTAGTGGGCCGGAAGGCGGCTGACAGATCGGCAACTGACAGATCGTGGTGATGGGCGTCGAGTACACACCGGGCATCGAACAGAGCATCAGGGTCCGCACCTTTGGGGGTATAGCGCAGGACGGGCGAGGCGGGATCGTGGTGTAGCCACGCCCCAAACGCGCCCAAGCGCGCCAATTGCGCGGATAGTCCGCCGCCCCCTGTAAAGGCGCACAACAGCCATCGCGCATCTGCCTGCTGCACATGACCCAGATGAACCGGTTTGCCATCTCCCAACCGGATCACGGGCGCGGAATGAAAGCGCATGCCGATCTGCAACCCTGAAGCCAGATGTTGATGGGTTGTATCCCCCGTAAAATCCGATCGGCCATAGCGCACGAGAACGCCTGCCGCATATCGCCCGTGTTTGACAAAGTAATCCTGCACCAAATGACGCCGTTGCCCGTCCACATCGTGATCCTGCGGTGGGGCGCTCATGATCCGCGCAAATTCCTGATCAAAGTCGATCAGTTCCTGCGCCACAGCCTGGCGTTCCGCAGAATAGCTGCGCAACAGTGCTGCGGGCATCTGCCCGCGCAGCACCGACACCAGTTTCCAGCCTAGATTAAAGGCGTCTCCCATCGACACGTTCATGCCCTGACCGGCCTTGGGACTGTGGGTGTGGCACGCATCGCCAGCAATGAAGATACGCGGATCTTGCCCAGCCAAACCGTCATCAAAGGCCGGGGTAAGACGCTGACCGATTTCATAGACCGACCACCACACAACGTCTTTGACGTCCAGCGTGTAGGGCCTGAGAATGCGACCTGCCGCAGCGATGAGATCCTGTGCCGACAGATTGCGCGCCGACACCCGTTCGTCCGGGTTCAACTGGTCCAGTTCGACATACATGCGCACCATGTAACCACCTTCGCGCGGGATCAGCAGAATGGTGCCTTCGCTGGCGGACTGGATCAGGCTTTTGTAGCGGATGTCGGGGAAATCCGTGGTGGCAAGAATGTCCATGACACCCCAGGCCTTGTTTGCGCTGTCGCCCTGCAATTCCAACCCGATGGCTTTACGCACACGGCTGCGCGCTCCGTCACAGCCCACAACATATCTGGCCCGTTTTATCTGACGCTCACCTTGTGCATCCTCCAAAGTGGCGGCAACGAAACCGTCCTCTTTGCGGCGCAGATCAACGAGGGTTTGGCCGTAAAGAGGCTCCATGCGTGTCGGCGCATTGCGCATTACTTCAAGATACATGTCGTGCACGCGGGCCTGGTTCAGGATGACATGGGGCATCTCTGACAGGCCGTCTTCGACATCCTGCACTCGTCCGCTGCGCATGATTGCATCCGGAGCATCAGGATCCGGTTTCCAGAACGTCGCCTCATTGACGCCATAGGCTTCGCGGATCACCTGTTCGACAAACCCGAAACAGTTGAACATCTCCATCGTGCGGCAGGACACGCCATCGGCCTGTCCTTTTTCAAGCGGACCCTCCCTGCGTTCAACAATGACCGTGTTGATGTCGGCAAACCCGGCAAGGTAGGCCGCGAGGGTCAGCCCAGCCGGACCCGTGCCGACAACCAGCACATCAATCTCACAGTCTTCGCGTGGTTCGGCCTTGGGGTGCACATCTGGACTGCCTGTGCGGTAACCGTTCAAATGATATTGCATCGTCGCTGTTCCTGCCCGGATCTGCCAAACTCTACCTGAACTTTGGTTCTCTCTTTTCCAGAAAGGCCCGTAATCCTTCCTTCGCCCCGTCTGTCGTTTGGGACATTGCGGCGGCGAGGCTCTCGGTAAACAACCCATCGCCCTGGCTCATGTTGTTGATGCGCGGCAGAGCCTGAATCATGAGGTAGTTGGAAAACGGGGCATTGTCCGCGATTTTGCGGGCCAGCTTGTGGGCCAACGGCAAAGCCTCTTCTGCACTGACGGAATAGTGTGACAACCCAAGCGCGATGCCTTCATCGGCGCCGTAACTGCGCCCGGTCAACATCATCTCGCGCATTCGATCCGCGCCGATGATGTTGCCGACCCGCACGGTCGCCCCGCCTCCGACGAAAATGCCGCGACGTCCTTCGGGCAGTTGAAACCGCACCGTTGGGTCGGCAATGCGCACATGTGTGGCCGTTGCAATCTCCAGTCCGCCGCCAATCACAGCGCCGCGCAGAACCGAAACTACAGGCAGACCGCTGAATTCGATCCGGTCCATGACCGCGTGCCAATTGCGGGAATGAAAAACGTTGTCGATTGGGTCGCGTTGTTCATGTTCGGCCAGATCAAGCCCTGCACAAAAGTGTCCGCCGCTGCCTGTCAGGATGACTGCATTGATGCCCTTGGGTGGGTTGGAAAAGAACTCATCCAGTGCATCGACAAGCGCGTCGTTGATGGCGTTGCGCTTGTCTGGGCGGTTAAAGGTCAGCGTCGCGATATCAGCATCAATACCAATGTCGATTGTATCTGGCGCAGGAGTCCCGGTGGCCATGTCTGCACGCCTTCCTCGGTTTTTGTCTAGATTGTTGTATAGAATAACGGTTTTACTGTATAGCGGTTTTACTGTGCAAATCAGGAGGCAAGCCCATGGTCGATTTCAGCAAGGTCAGGGCGATTGATTTTCACACCCATGCCGAAGAACCCTGCAACACGTGCCGCGATGACGGTTACAACGAATTTCAGGCTGGCATGGCGGCCTATTTCCGCAATCCAGCGGGCGCCGAAGGCATGTTGCCCACAGTGACGGACACAGCCGCTTACTACCGAGAACGCAATATCGCCGCCGTGATATTTCCCGTCGATGCGGAACGCGAAACCGGCTTTCGGCGCTATTCCAACGAGGAAGTGGCGGGGCTGTGCGCCGAAAACGACGATATCCTTATCCCCTTTGCCAGCGTTGACCCGCACAAGGGGCGGGCAGGGGCACGCGAAGTACGCCGATTGGTGCGGAATTTTGGTGTGCGCGGATTCAAGTTTCACCCCACCATGCAGGGCTTTTTCCCCAATGACCGCGAGGCCTGCTACACCGTGCTAGAAGCCTGCGCCGAAGAGGGTGTCATAACCCTGTTTCATACCGGCCAAACGGGTGTCGGCTCGGGGATGCGCGGGGGGATGGGGATGCGATTGAAATACTCCAACCCCATGTATCTTGATGATGTGGCGGTGGATTTCCCGGACATGCCGATTGTTCTCGCGCATCCCTCTTTCCCCTGGACCGAAGAGGGGTTGGCCGTGTGCCAGCACAAGCCCAACGTCTATTATGATATGTCTGGCTGGAGCCCCAAATACTTCCCGGAGATTTTCATCAAATACGCCAACTCGATCCTGAAAAAGAAGATGTTGTTTGGCTCGGACTGGCCGGCCATCACACCGGATCGCTGGCTGGCGGATTTCGAAGCAGCGCCCTTCAAGGACGATGTGCGCCCCTTGATCTTGAAAGAGAACGCATTGCGCCTGTTGGGAGAGAGCGGCCAGACCTGAAGACTTAGCCGATACAATTACACCGAATGCAAATGGTTTGGGTAAGACCATCAGATGACCGCTGTCTTATTCCGGCAAGGACTGCCCGGCGCAGTTTGGCGTGGCGAAGGCTGAGAGCCAAGAAATCTGCAACTTAATTTTGGGTCAGTGAATTCAAACAGATAAGCGCCGGCATTCGCGACAGAGTAGCGGACTCGCCGATAGGCTCTGGAACGGCTAGCCAATTTATACGTCACCGGTGAGCAGTAGAAGTTGAAAAAGCAGCATTTTGATCAGGAAGATCGAGAGTATCGTGATCGCGATGACACGTGAGCGTCCAACGTAGACAAACTGCGCGATTGCCAGCGGCACTCAGGTGCACAACAAGTCGACTATACCGATCAACACGTTGCCCAGTGTGCATTGCGACCGAAATGGCTCAGATCCCCGGTTCTTACAAATGGACGAGCATCGTTTTTACTTCGTGGACACACAATGTTGCGATCCCGTGCCATACAACTGTGAGGCCGGTTCAGATCGTTCGAAGTTTTTGCTGCCAGTTCGTATGATTTGCCCCTACACAAGTGGTTCGCGATTTTTGTTTTGTGAGTTCCTCTTTCCCCCGCGCTTGATGAGGGTATTTCCCAAGGGTGGTTCCATAAGGAAGAAGAGGCTTGAGGCCGTCTGATGCGCTGCCTTCTGGTTTGCCATGAATTCGCGGCGACCGAGATCTCTGTATGCTCAAACGCAGTCGCAACGGTTCGTAAGGTCGGACGCTGCAACTCGCAGGCCCCGTCGCGTCAATCTGGCTGACCAAAAAGCGGATCATGCCATCGTAATACCGACAGCCCTAAACTGGAACAGGTGCAAGTTGAAAGGACTGCGACACTGGCAGTTGCAGTGGAAATGATTGCCTTGGAGCAAGGTATTCCAGTCGTAAATGGGGCGTTGTTCCGGTTTCAGCGGGGGAGTTTTCCGCTATGGATCCTTAAGGCAATGTACGAGGTCGGCAGGCACCGGTTTTGCCGGCTGAATTTCGAGTTAAGCCCAAGTTCCTCTGTGCGCGTTTTAGGTTTTTTCAGAGTAAGGCGGTTTTAGCCTTCTGTCAGTTGGACGTGTTGGCATCCAAGTGAAAGTGCTTCGGCCCGACTTCGGAGCGGCATTTCGAAGATCGAATGAACAGCAATACCGTTTGTCCAAACACAATAACCAAAATCCGTCACGCTCTAGCACAGGCTCTGATCAGCCAAAAAACGCACGAACATCAGCGTCAAACTTTCTCGCCGGGATTTGTCAGGCCATACGGCGTAGATACCCAACGGGTCGAGCGACCATTCCGGCAAGAGCCGGACCAGTTTGCCATCGGCCACACCTTTTTCTGCGAGAAACGAAGGCAGGACCGCCGCGCCAACATTCTGGGTGCACAAGTGATAGACCGCTTCGATACTATCCACCTCGATCTGGGCATTGCCGATAACCTGCTCAACTTTGCCTGAGGGTGACGTCATCTCTGTCCCGTCCGGGCGCATGCGAAAGCGAATCCAATCCCAATCCTCCATGTCGCCGAGGCGTTTCGGGGCATCGCGGCCATCGGCATAATCAGTGCCAACTACCAGATGCCGCTGCCCTGTTGCCAATTTGCGAGACATCATCGTGCTGTCGTCGAGCCATCCCACACGAATGCTGAGATCCAGACCGTCTTCGATCAATTGCATCCGTGCGTCCGTATAGAACACGGAAAATGCAACGCCAGAGTGCAGTTTGCTAAAGTCCGCAACAGCCTTGGTCAGCGGGCCACCTGCGAGAAAGGCCGGCATCGATATGCGAAGGGCGCCGACGGGTTCCAGTGTATTGGCGTTCAGTTCATTTAACCCAGCCTCGGCGCTGCGCAGCATTTCGACCACCCGCTCATAGAAAATGCGTCCTTCGGTGGTCAGGCCGATTCTGCGGGTTGTGCGGTAGAGCAGCGTCGTGCCGAGGTAGGTTTCTAGCTCCGACACGGTTTCGCTGACCCGGGACGGAGCCAGTCCCAAATCCTTCGCAGCACCCCGAAACGACCCCTCGTCAACGACGCGGGCGAATATGGCCATCTGTCTGAGGTGGTCAATCATGTGTTCGGTTTTTCCAATGAATAGATGTCGATTGGTGGGTTTGGCGGAATGATATTTAGCGGAGAGCCTGTGAGACTGCCAGCGTGCACTGTTCCGACAGTCCGAACAATGACTTCGGAAATGAGCGCATTCAGCGCGCGTTCCATTGGCCTTATCTGTGGCGTCCAACAGTCAAGGATGCATGTCATGCAAACGACCACCACATTCAAGACTCCGCGCGCGCGCCGCTACCTTAAAGCACTTTGCCATCACTTTGGTCGCAAGGTTGCAGCTGATTGCGATGACACCCGAGGATGGGTGCAATTCCACTTCGGTCGGTGCGCGATGACGGCAAGTGACACGCAGCTTGATCTTGTCGCAAGCGCCGATAGCGCCTTGCACCTGCGCCAAGTCGTGACGATCACAACGAGCCATCTGGAACGCTTCGCATTCCGCGAAAACCCCAGTTTGGATTGGAGTGATGATATCGCTTCGGGCGCTTGATCCGACACCAGACACCACACGGAGGATAATGACATGGCGCTCAAAGCACTTATGGCATTTGCATCCGGTGCGGCGTCTCTGCCGCTGGCCGGGTGGGCCGGGATGCCGAGCGCTATGACGTTGACATTACCTGATCACCCCAGACACCCCGACATCTCTCCGAGACACACACGAAGGAGTGCGCAATGAACCGCAGAACACTTATGAAGACATCGTTTGGCACAGCCCTTGCGATCATCCTTGGAACCCAAGCAGGAGCGCAGACAATGGACCCCGTTTCACAGGCAAGCTTTGACACTGTCATGGCCTTTATGGGCGCAATGGGCAGCGGAGACATGGAACAAATGTCCACCCTAATGGCGGACGACATGGTCTGGCACAACGAAGGCGACGGCACGTTGCCCTGGATTGGCGAAACCGTCGGCAAGGACGCAATCTTTGAGTTTCTGGGCGTCTTCGGGGCTAACCTGAAAACGACCCAATGGGAAAATACCGATGCGTTTGCCTCCGGTGACACGGTTGCTGTCTTTGGCGTCATGAATGGCATCACTCCCCATTCGGGTCAGGAGATTGGTACCTTCACGTTCGCACTGCGCGCCAAGGTCAGGGATGGACAAGTGGTGCTCTGGCATTGGTTTGAGGACAGTTTTGCCGTCAGCCAAGCCTATCATGGCCGCTCATAAACGGAGGCGATGATGGGACAGGGATTGGATAATGTTCGGCGCATCTATCTCGAAGGTATCGCGGGCGGAAATGCGCGCGTTGCGGTCGAGGCTTGCACAGGACATCGCTATACCCAGCATTCGACGGGCGTGGGTGATGGGGTAAAAGGGTTCTTGGCGTTTTTTGAACCTTTTGTTGATCGCAATCCCAAGCGGGAGATCACCATCAAGCGGATTTTTGAGGATGGGCCTTGGGTGTTTTGCAGCGCCTATCAATCTCTCAATGACGGAGCGGCGCGGTGGGTCACGATGGACATGTTCTATACCGACCCTGATGGTCTGATCCTTGAACATTGGGACACGATCGCACCCTTTGTGCCGGACACTGACATGGTTGGTGGTCCTACACAGATTGATCTGTCTGCAGACACGGCTGCCAACAAGGCCCGCGTACTGGAGTACACCAAACAGATCCGTCAAGAGCGCAGGGTGGAGCGGATAGACCAATTCGTAGCACACGATCTGATCCAACATGGACCCGGTATCCCAGCAGGGCGGGACGGTTTGGCGACGTGGCATTCCTCTGCCAAAGCCGGCCGATATGAAATGCTGTTCCATCTCATGGGGCAGGGTGACTTTGTGGTGACCTACGGCAAACGGCACGCGGAAGGCCACGAGATCGCGGTTTTCGATCTATACCGCGTTGCGGACGGCCACATTGTCGAACATTGGATGAATGAAGAGCAGATCGGCCCGCGCGAAAGCTGGGGCAATTCCGGCAAATTCTAAGGCGATTATATATTTGACAAACCCACGCGAGATTCCTAAATATAACTCATAGAGTTAGAGGAAATCACAATGTCTGTTCTGTCCGCTAAATTCATGCACGACGAAGCCGCAGCTTTTGCGCACGTTGAAGCCATGCTGTGGGCTAGTGGGCCTGTATGTCCTCACTGCGGCGTTGTGGATCGCGCGTACAAACTGGAAGGCGTCCGCACCAAGCCCAGCAAAAAGAACCCAGAAGGCAAAGAGCGCTTTGGTCTGTGGAAGTGCCGCGAGTGCCGCAAGCAATTCACAGTGCGCAAAGGTACGATCTTCGAGGAAAGCCACCTGCCTCTGCACCTTTGGCTGCAAGCCATTCACCTCATGGTATCCAGCAAGAAAGGTATCAGCAGCCACCAACTGCACCGCGTTCTGGGTATCACCTATAAGTCTGCATGGTTTCTAACACACCGCATCCGTGAGTGCATGCGTGATGGCGCTCTGGCGGGCTTTGGTGGCGATGGTGGTATCGTTGAGGTTGATGAGACTTTCATTGGCAAAGAACCGGGTGTGACCAAGCATCCGAAAGCCCGTGGCGGTTCACACAAGATGAAAATGCTTACACTGGTGGATCGCACGACCAAGCGCGCCAAGTCCATCGTCATTGACGACCTTAAGAAGTCTACACTTATCCCGATCCTGCAAGAGAACATCGCCAAAGAGGCGTATGTCATAACCGACGAAGCCAGCCAGTATCAGGGCATCGGCGCAGGCAAGGTGTTTGACGCCCACGGCTGGACCAACCACAGCGCCGGTGAGTACGTGAACCTTGAGGATCGCGAGATGCACACCAACACGGTTGAGGGCTTCTACAGTATCTTTAAGCGCGGCATGAAGGGCGTGTATCAGCACTGTGGCAAACAGCACCTGCACCGCTATGCAGCGGAGTTTGATTTTCGGTACAACAACCGGATTGCGAAAGGTGTGGATGATGCCGAGCGGGGTCAAATCGCCCTGCAAAGCGTTGTTGGAAAGCGATTGACATACCTGTGATTGACGCAGAGTTAGCTACCTTTGCGTCAATGCCGCAGAACACAACGGAAACATTCCGCAACTTGCTATGGAAATTATGCGTGTCAAGTGTTACCTTGACTTGACAAGGGCGCATAAGACGCTCCGAGCAAAGTAGAGTGGTGAGACAATCATGGCGACTGAGAAATTCAAGGCTTTAGTGCATTTTATGGTGCATGAGTGCCAAGACAATCCAAGCAAGCTGGGGGCTATTCGGCTGAACAAATCTCTTTGGTACACGGATGTTGCGGCATTCCGCGCATCTGGCGCTTCAATTACTAGCGAGGCTTACGTTAAAAGGAAGATGGGGCCAGTTCCCTTTCATATTCTCGCGACCATCGAAGAACTGAAAGCAGAGGGCAAACTGCACGTTAGAGAGCCATCCGGGAAATACGATTCGCGTAAGTTTGTTTCCCTTGAAGAGCCAGATCAAGCGAAACTGTCCGAAGATGAGAAGGAGCTGGCGAGAACAGTCTTGTCAGCGGTGCTTGGATATACTGCCAACGCGATAAGCGAGATGACCCACGACATTATCTGGAGCGCTGCTGATGACGGCGAAGAAATTCCGCTGTATGCTACCTTGGTGTCTGAGCGTGGTCCAATTACAGAAGAAGTAAGGGCTTGGGCTAGAGGTCTAATCAAAGTCGAAGAAGCAGCTTAAGGGCAAATCCAATGCCGTTCTTGTGGGCCACCCACCGAACAATCGTCTACGAAGCGGTTGCTCAAGAGGAAATTGACGATTTCACTGATCCACATCATCGGTTCCATGACCAGTTGATGGGAGTTGAGTGGATCTTGGCACGGACGCCTGAAATTGGCACCCCTGCGACTCCTGATGATAGAGCAAAGAATGTCTTGCTGGTATTCCAGGGTGACGAGCTTGCCGGGACAACTGATCTCTGGTTGCTGTATTCCTATGATGAAGGGGAAGTCATCGTCCACGGCTTGAAGGTTGCAGATGTCTAAACAACAACTCGACCGCTTCAAAGAAGCCGCCCGCGAACTTGGCGCGGACGACGACGAGGCGAAGTTCAACGAAAAGCTGGGCAAGCTGGTGAAGCAAAAGCCGGACGCCAAAAAAGACAATTGATCGCGGGTCGGGATTCGAACCCGCACCTCCTACGGTTTTTCTCACCGCCCTATTCTGAAGACCGAGAGGCCGGGCACCGCTAGCGCTCTATCCAGTTAAGCTACCGCAACCCGAACATCGCTTTGCAGTTCGGGTTTGTCAAATATACAATCGTCAATTCTAAGCTCAAAAAAGGATGCAAGACACCTCAACTGGAACAAGACAATCACCTTGACCAAAGACTATCTGATTCCCCGCATATTGATCGGTGTGATGGTGCTTGTGATGGCTTCAGCGACGATCCCTGCATAAATCAACCCAAACAAGAATCCCGGTATGATCAATCTGACAGCGCCCGCACTGTCGCTGGGTGAAACGGCCGGTGCTTTCCTTGGGCGCCAGATGACGCTGATCCTGATTGCGCTGATCGGCGCAGTGACCGGACTGCGTCACATTGTGATGATTGGCGGCTTTGGCATGATGTACATGAACGGTCATGATGCGCTGTAACTGTGTCCACGCATCACAGCCTCAGCGCGCCTTCCAACCAGCGCTCATACATCAAATCCCGGTGCGCCAGCAATTCCCCTGCGGTTTCCAGCGTTTCATCATCCACATCAGAAAATGCAGCCCGCGTGCTTGCGCGCATGGCGCATACCTCATCTGGCAATGGTTGAATCAAGGCGGCAAAGGTCGCTGCGTAAATGTCCAATGCCGTTACCCCACAATCAAAAAGATAGTCCGATCCCTTCGCCCTTTGTGATGCCAATCGCTCGGCGAAGTTGGCCAATATCTCGACAACCCGAGTGCGCGCAGCCACACTGGCCTGCTCCGAGTAGCCGTACTTCTGAGCCAAGTATTGCGCGACGGACTTGGAAAACCCTCCTTCCTCCTTCAGCCCAAGATGGGTCAGCCAGAGACGCCGAGACCAACCAAGGCCACCCTCACCGCAGAGTTCATGTGCAAGACAGAATGCCAGATCGCGATCTTCCGGGTCGGGAGGCAGCAGGCTCGGATTAGGTACCAGACGTTCGGCCAGTAACAGGATATCTTTCCACCCTGATCGTGGTGGTTCCTGCGCGTAAACAACAGCCGGGGCAGACGCGCCACCGAACCGTTCCACGAGTTCCTTGTTCGTTGGATCAAGCCTGACGGCAGACCAATCAAGCTCCTTTAGGTGGAAAATCCCTTTCGCCGCTTCCCCCCATGGGCTGGGTACGCCACTAACGACAGTCATTCTGAGGCCACCTGTCGTGCCAGAGTCTTCAAAAGGGATGTAGTCCCATGCCATGAGAAGATCCTCCATCTATACACCTAGGTTCTATCTCATAAGCATGAGTGCAAGAACAAGAATGCACCAAATAGACTGTGTTGGTACTAACCATATCAGGTCTGGCGTTTTCAGGATGTACCGCACGGCACGATGGAAGCTTGGCTTGGTAATTGTCAAAAAAGATTGCGGCCGTAACGGCAGATGTACCGAATTCACAGCTCGTTCGCTGACCCTTACACTAACTCGTCAAATGACTGCGTTTGTGACTTTCTTTTGTGACATCGATGCCATGCGCAATCTGCGAGCTTGAGTTCGAATTGACTCCTTAAACATACTCAAATCGAGAGTGTCGCGCCCGAAGGAAAACGTGATCGGGGTGCGTGACTGGTTGGACTGTTAGTCGTCAGTGTCGATCTCTGACTTTTCAATAGTGGGAATTCATACATGGTTGGGTTTTCGACCATTTCAGTCATCGGCATGCAAACACTTGCCAAGGGGATCGACTGCGGTACGGATTTATCGGGGTGGAATGCCGCCAGAGTTCATTGAATTGCGTCATGGTCACCCTGAGCCGGGCACGCCGTTTCTGGATTGTGCCGAGAACATGTTTGCGATGTCGTACAAGGCGCTGGCGCATGTTGCTGTGGGTGCTGCTGATGGGCGACAAGTCTAATCAGGCGCTGCGCGAATTTGACCGGTTCAAGACCGAGGTTCAGGCACAGGCCACGTTAGTCAAAGAATTCGCAATGGACTTTGTTTTCAAGGACTATCGTCGGGAATTGTTTGGCAACCAAAACCCGCATTGGCGCAATGACACTTGGACGATTTGTGACAAGTTCGAGCGCTCTGACAAATCGCTTTTTTGTCCGGCGGGATGAAGTCGCCGCCGACATGCGCCTTCACCCAACTGAGCGGTGCGCGGAATTGCGCGGCAAGGTGGGGCAAGTCAGCATTGGCGGCTTTCAACCCCTCGGCCCAATGACAGCACGTCTGCGGCTTCTTCGCTGGTGCCGGGTTCGCTCGTGCACCACATTGCATCATTCCCCGAGGTCTGCAGGGCAACACAATCAGCGGCCCAAGCGACCGACGGTCTGTTTTCTGCTGGCAGAGCGGTCGCAAGGGTGGCTTTCGGAACGTCCCAAGCAGAGGCAACCTCGCGCGTTCTTGTCATTTCGAACTGCGCTTCGATGCAGTCATATAAGGTCTGACAGGTGCGTCGCATGTCGCGTTCGGCTGAAACGGAGAAGGCTGTGCTGGCCGTCGAGGCGAGCCATGATGCGCCACCTTGAGCCCCAATAGACCGGGTTCGGACATGTCAATTGCCCCATCAATGATCCATGCGCGTCGGGTCATGGCATCACAACGGCCGTCATTCGGCTTGTCGGCACTTTCGTTGATGCTGATGGTTTGCGGAATGCCGAAGTGCACGGCGGTCCATCTCCCTAAGGTAACAGCAGGTGCCGCGACGGCCGGATTGGTCGGTGCGTGCGATCAAGGGTTGGTTGAGCGGATGTGCTCTGGCGCCGCTGCAAGTGATTGCAATCCCGACAAATTGCCAGATATCCGGTTGAGGTCAGCCAGCTTGGTTTTGCCGACAACCAATCCACCATCAAGACCGATAAGACGCGCCGGTACGGTTGTCGCGGCCCGCATCGCGGTCTCCAGATCAATGCCCACTTCGTTGACAAGAACCTTGATGGCGGTGGTCAGGTCGAGATCTGCGCCGGCGAGTGTGCCATTTTCCAGTGTCAGTTGGCGGTTCCGCCGCGTGATCCGACGCCCGTCAAGGGAAAACTCCGTCTCGGTTGTCCCGGCCACAGCCATGGAATCGCTCACGAGGAAGAGCTGCCCAGGCCCCCGTTTGCTGGCCCAAGCAGCGCGCAAGGACGCGGGATGTACGTGAATGCCGTCCGCGATGACCCCGGCAGATATTTCACCCAGATCCAATGCCGCCCCGACCAATCCGGGCGCGCGATTTCCAAGTTGGCTCATTGCGTTGAACAAATGCGTCACACAGGAGGCCCCGGCCTCTGCGTAGGCGCGGCAGGTGTCGAAATCGGCGTCTGTGTGCCCAAGCGAGACAAGAATTCCCGCCTGTACCAACGTGCTCACTTGGTCTTGCGTGACACTTTCCGGTGCCAAGGTGACTTTGAGAATGGGAATGTCGGCCTTGGCCGCCAGCAACTGGTGAAGATCCCTATCGTCCATGGGCCGGATCAGCGCAGCGTCGTGTGCGCCTTTGCGGGCAACGGACAAATGCGGCCCCTCGAGGTGCAACCCAGCGACACCTGCCAGATTTTCGCGCAAGGCCATACGCACGGCCTCTATCGTGGCGGTCGTTTTTTGCGGTGTGTCAGTGATCAAGGTTGGCAAAATCGCTGTCGCGCCGAGTGAGCGATGGGCCGCAGCGATCCGGGCAAGGGTTTGAACCATAGGGGCATCGTTCAGCATGATGCCACCGCCACCGTTGACCTGAAGATCCACGTAGCCGGGTGACAGGATATCCCCGCCCAAATCGCAAACAGTCCCATCCGAACGAATGTTTGCTTCGGGAACCAGTCCAACGAACACACCGTTGCGGAACTGCGCGGCTTTGGCCGTGTGCAAGTGCTCGCCATCAAAGACACGTCCGCCGACGAAAGTTGTGGTGGCTACACTCATACGGTTTCAGTGACTTTCTTCAGGTGGCGCGGCGTGTCCGGGTTGATACCCCGGCTGCGCGCAATGTTCTCGACCATACCGTAGAATGACACGATTGCGGCGATGGGGTCAGTCAGCCAGTGATCCGTCCTTGCATGCGGCAGTGCGGTCGCCTTTTTCAGCTTGGCAGAAGTGGCAAATACTGTCGCTCCTTTGTCGGCCAATGTGTCCGCGACTTCGACGAGCTTGCTTTCGGCAGCATCGCCTGCGGCGAAGCCAATCACCGGGAAACCCTGTTCTATGATGGACACGGGGCCATGCAGGACTTCGGCAGAAGAGTAGCTTTCGGCATGAATGAGGCAGGTTTCCTTGAATTTCAGCGCCGCCTCGTTGGCGATGGCCCAAGAGGGACCGCGTCCAAGTGTAAACAGCGAGCGCCCGTTCATGGCCTGTGCGGCCTCGGACCAATCGCAAGCCGTTGCGGTTGCCAAATGGGCGGGCAGGGCACGTATTGCAGCAACCAGTGCCGCATCTTGTTTGATCTCTGCGATCAGCCAGAGCCCGGCCACCAAAGACGTGACAAAAGTCTTGGTAGCTGCAACGCTCAGTTCTGGACCGGCATGGATTGGCAGGGTTGCGGAGGCGACTTTTGCCAGATCAGATTCTGGATTGTTGGTGATCGCGATTGCCATGCCACCCGCAGCTTGTACGGAGTCGGTCATGCGCACGATGTCGGGGCTCATGCCGGATTGCGAGACTGACACGCACAGGGCGCCATTCGCGATCAGGTCAACGTCATATACTGATTTCACTGACGGCCCGACCGACGCCATGGGGCGGCGCAGCACCAACTCGCTGGCGTATTTCAGATAGGTGCAGGCGTGATCGGAAGAACCGCGCGCAACCGACAACAGGAATGTCGGATTGATGTCGCGCGCAGCCGCGGCGGCTTTCCGGATGTCGTTGCCGCCCTGCGACAGCAGCCGTTCAACAGCATCAGGGATTTCGAGAATTTCCCGCCGCATCAGTGTGGTGTCAGAAGTCATCTCATATGCCTATTCAATTCGACAACCGCAGTTCGGCCACGAAATCGTAGGCGTCGCCGCGATAAATGGACCGGGTGAGTTCTGCGACGCGGCCGCTTTCAAGGTAGGACGTGCGCTGGATGCGCAGTCCAGCTGTTCCCTCTGCGACGTTCAAAAGGTCGGCTTCCTCGGCCGCCAGATTGACCGCCGAGATTTTCTGAACCGCGCGAATGGGGCGCACACCGGATTGCTCCAGCAGCTCGTAAAGCGATGTCGTCACAGCGGTGGGATTTGGCAAAAGGTCGAGGGGCAGGGCGGCCCGCTCCAGCGCCATGGGCCGTCCGCCTGCTTCGCGCAGGCGGTAGATGCGTGCGACCTGATCGTTTGCCGCAAGTCCCAGTGCCACCACTTCATCCGGAGAGGGCATGAAAACACCACGTTCCAGCCATTTAGACGTCGTTTCAAGCCCGCGGCGTTGCATGTCTTCGGTGAACGAGGTGAGTTGTGACAGCGATTGTTCGACGCGCGTCACGGGTTCGCGCACAAAGGACCCGGATCCCTGTCTTTGCTCTACGGTGCCTTCGCGGACCAACTCCTGGATGGCTTTGCGCACGGTGACCCTGGACAGGTCGGTGATCTCGGCAATCTCGCGTTCTGGTGGGAGTGAGGCGTTTGGCGCCAGAATGCCGTCCTCGATCCCGGCCTCAAGCCGTCTGCGCAATTGTACGTAGCGCGGTCCGGCAGATGGACTCAGCCAGCCCTCTGGGCGTAAGAACTCAGCGATTTCCATGTGGTATCTCCAATTCCTGCGCGAGGGCGATTGCCCCATCAAGCGGTTGCCCGAGCGGTTGAGCGAGGTCGGATTTCATCTCGTCCGGCAATAGCGGCGCATAGTGCGGCCCGATCCCGCCTGTCAGGCATATCTTCATGCCGCAGGTCCAGCCCATCTGCCTGAGCTCAGCTGCGATATAGTCTGCTCCGCATTGCAGGATGTCCTGTGCGACCGGGTCGCCGCTGGCTGCATGCGAGGTGACCCGTGGGGCAAGCGCGCCGAAATCGGCTGGCTTCGCATCCTGAGCAAACTGCACAACGTTTTCGGGGTTTTGAAACCGGTCCATCAAATCTTGCATCAGGGCGGAGGCAGGGATGAATCCGTCTACGTGGCGCAGAAGCTGTGTCAGCGCCTTGCGCCCGACCCATTGGGCCGAGGCCTGATCGCCCAGAACCGCACCCCACCCACCGCCGAATGCTTCTTGGCCACCCTCTTGTGCGGCAAAGAACGAGCCTGTGCCGCAGTGGGCCACAACCCCGTCACCCCGCCCCAACGCGCCCCGTAACGCGGCGCGTCGATCATCGTCGTAGCGCGCGTTTTGCAGTGGCAATGCGCGCATCAGACGTTCGGCCACCGCTGTGCCCGTTGCCCCGGCCAGTCCGACAAAAGCTGGCAAGTCGTACAAAGCCTCAACCTTGGTGTCCGCGCGTTGTGCCAGAGTGGCGATGCCATCCTTCAATCGCCGCACGGCACCGTCGAAGTCGGTTGCCACATTGGCCGATCCGACTTCGGCCACCACGCATTTCCCCGCAGTCTGGAGCGCAAAGCGACACCGCGTGCCGCCACCATCAATGGCAAGGACTGGGGAGTGAGGCGAATCTGTCATGAAGATACCTTTATAATACCTATTCTGAAATTCAAAGTCCTAAATGGTACCAAAATCTCGATGATCAGCGTTTTAGTGGCTCTGATTGCGGCAAAATTGTGGCAAAAAATTAAATGGTAGACAAATGGTATTTAATAGGTATCTTGATCGAAACCTGAGGGAGAATCGTGTGTCTGTGAAGGTGACAGAACATTTGCATGAGGGCGCTGTCGGCTTGGATGAGCGCCCTCCTGCTGACATTGCGACGCTGCTCGCGGCTGGGCAGGTTGCTGCTGCCGCAAGTGTTGCGGCGGCGATCCCGGCCATCTGCGCAGGTGCTGAGGCAATGGCGCGTACAATCGGTGCTGGCGCCTGCCTGCATTATGCAGCAGCAGGCTCATCGGGCCTGATGGCGGCGGCGGATGCGCAGGAGCTTGGCGGGACGTTTTCGATCCCTGCAGCGCAATTGCGCATACATATGGCCGGCGGATTGCCATCCGGCGTCGAGATGCCGGGTGGCACCGAGGACGAAGTGGCCGGGTTGGAGGCTGCGCTGGAAAGGATCTGTGGAACAGATACCTTGATCGCGGTCTCGGCCAGCGGTTCAACGCCCTTCACAGTTGCTGCCGCGCGTATCGCCAAGGCGAAGGGTGCGGCGGTCGTGGGTATCGCCAACAATCCGGGCACTGAGCTGCTGAGCATTGCGGATCATGCCATCCTTCTGGAAACGCCACCCGAGGTTTTGTCGGGGTCGACCCGGATGGGGGCAGGGACCGCACAAAAGATAGCGCTGAATATGTTGTCGACCCTGATGGCCGTGCATCTTGGCCATGTGCATGACGGAATGATGGTCAATCTCTATGCTGACAATATCAAGTTGCGCGCCCGCGCCAGCGGGATTGTCGCAAAAATCGCCGGAGTGTCAGAGGCTGCCGCACAAAGTGCCCTCGAAGCGGCACAGGGCGATGTAAAAGCCGCCACACTTATGGCGGCTTCTGGGTTGGCGCGCGATGCGGCTACGCAGCGACTGGCCGAAACAAATGGACATCTGCGCCCTGCGTTGGGGCGCTCCGCTTAAGACAAAAAACTGGTTGCAATCTGGGAGGATCCAATATGACCCGCAACACACTGAAACTGGCACTGTTGAGCACTGCGCTGACTGCGACAAGTGCCATGGCGCAAGACGTCACGCTGACCATCGAAAGCTGGCGCAACGACGACCTCGTGCTCTGGCAGGAGAAAATCATTCCGGCCTTTGAGGCCGAACATCCCGGCATCAAAGTGAACTTCACGCCGTCGGCCCCCGCAGAATACAACGCGGTGCTGAATTCGAAACTCGATGCAGGTTCTGCCGGTGACATCATCACGTGCCGACCTTTTGATGCTTCACTTGCGCTGTTTGAGGCCGGTCATCTGGCCGATCTTGACGACATGGACGCCATGAACAACTTTTCCGATGTTGCCAAATCAGCATGGCAGACGGATGACGGCGATGCCACGTTCTGCGTTCCGATGGCTTCGGTGATTCACGGCTTCATCTACAACAAGGACGCCTTTGCCGAGGTGGGTGTCGAAGTGCCCAACACCGAAGCCGAGTTCTTTGCCGCGCTTGAGAAGTTCAAGGAAGATGGAAACTACATCCCCATGGCCATGGGCACCAACGACCAGTGGGAAGCAGCCACCATGGGCTATAACAACATTGGTCCAAACTACTGGAAAGGCGAAGAAGGCCGCCGCGCGCTGATCGCCGGCGAGCAAAAACTGACAGACGAGGCCTGGACTGCGCCATATGCAACGCTGGCCAAGTGGGGCGCGTATCTGGGGGACGGCTTTGAGGCGCAGACCTATCCAGACAGCCAAAACCTGTTCACGCTGGGCCGCGCTGCGATCTATCCGGCAGGTTCCTGGGAAATATCCGGCTTTAACACGCAGGCCGATTTCGAAATGGGGGCCTTCAAGCCACCAGTGCAGAATGCAGGCGACACATGCTACATTTCTGACCACACCGATATTGGCATTGGCATGAACGCCAAGACCGAAAATCCGGAGGCCGCCAGAACGTTCCTTGCGTGGGTCGGCAGCCCGGAATTCGCATCCATCTTCGGCAATGCGCTGCCCGGGTTCTTCCCGCTCTCCAAAGAACCGGTAGAACTTGAAGACCCGCTGGCCAAGGAAATTGTAGGCTGGCGTGGTGAATGCGAAAGCACGATTCGCTCGACCTACCAGATCCTGTCGCGCGGCACGCCAAACCTCGAGAATGAGACCTGGGGCGCGTCAGTCGCGGCCATCAAGGGCACATCTTCGCCTGAGGAATTGGGGGCCAGTCTGCAAGAAGGTTTGGCCAGCTGGTACGCACCACAGCAGTAACCACTCCAGTTACTGCCTTGTCCGGGCGGAGTGTGCCGCCCGGACCTTTCAGGAGATTTCCAAATGCAACGCGCTCGCATCCGCTGGCACATCCCTGTGTTCTTGGCACCCGCTGTGCTGGTTTACACAACCATCATGATCTTCCCGCTGTTCAACACGCTGCGTCTGGCGCTCTACAGTAAGGTGGATCAGGAACGCATCTATGTCGGCCTCGACAATTTCCGCACCCTGTTCTTTGACCCGTTCTGGTCCGAACAGTTCTGGAATGCGCTGGGCAACAACTTTTGGTTCTTCATTGTGCATATGTTGGTGCAAAACCCGATCGGGGTCGCTCTCGCTGCGATCCTGAGCCACCCGCGGCTGCGTTTTGCCGCGCTCTACCGCTCGGCCATATTCATACCGACGATCCTGTCCTTTGTTATTGTCGGGTTTGCATGGAAGCTGATCCTGTCGCCGATCTGGGGCATCGCGCCCTCAATGCTGGATTTCGTCGGGTTGAAGTCGCTGTTTGCGCCTTGGCTGGGCAAGGAAGAATACGCGTTGACGACACTGGCGCTGATCTCGGTCTGGCAGTTTGTCGGTATCCCGATGATGCTGATCTACGCAGCCCTTCTGTCGATCCCCGATGAGATCCTGGAGGCGGGCGAGGTCGACGGCATCACCGGTCTCTCGGCCTTCTGGAAGATAAAGCTGCCTTTGATCCTGCCCTCCATCGGGATCATTTCGATCCTGACATTCGTAGGCAACTTCAATGCGTTTGACCTGGTTTATGCCGCACAGGGGGCGCTGGCCGGGCCTGATTTCTCAACCGATATCCTTGGCACGTTCATGTACCGCACTTTCTTTGGCTTCCAGCTGCAACTTGGTGATCCACATATGGGATCGGCGATTGCCAGCGGCATGTTCGCAATCATCCTGATCGGGGTCTGTATTTACCTCTTTGGTATTCAGACCCGGATGCGCCGGTATCAGATGTGAGGACGTTTAGATGAACAAGGCACGCACAAACCCGTTCAACAACATAGCCATGCACGGCGCGTTGATCCTCTATACGCTGATTGCGCTGTTTCCGGTTTTTGTGATCCTGATCAACAGCTTCAAGACCCGCAAGGCGATCTTCCGGGAACCGCTTGCGCTGCCCGATGCCGACACCTTTTCGATGATCGGGTATCAGACGGTGCTCAAGCAGGGGGATTTCTTCCTCTACTTTCAGAACTCGCTGATCGTGACGGTCGCCTCATTGTTCTTTGTGCTGCTGTTTGGGGCGATGGCGGCCTTTGCGCTTGCTGAATACCGCTTCAAGGGCAACACGCTAATGGGGCTTTATCTGGCGCTTGGCATCATGATCCCGATCCGCATCGGGACTGTTGCCATCCTAGAGATGATGGTGGCCAGCGGGTTGGTGAACACGCTTTGGGCGCTGATCCTTGTCTACACAGCGCAAGGTCTGCCCTTGGCGGTCTTTATCCTCTGCGAGTTCATGCGCCAGGTGTCGGACGATCTTAAAAACGCAGCGCGCGTCGATGGGCTCAGCGAATACGCAATTTTCTTCCAACTGGTTCTGCCGCTGGTGCGGCCTGCCATGGCGACGGTCGCGGTGTTCAACATGATCCCGATCTGGAATGACCTGTGGTTCCCGTTGATCCTCGCACCGGCTGAAGAGGTCAAGACGCTCACGCTTGGCTCGCAGGTCTTCATCGGCCAGTTTGTCACCGACTGGAACGCGGTTCTGTCTGCGCTGTCCATGGCAATCCTGCCCGTACTGGTTCTGTACGTCATCTTCTCACGGCAACTGATCCGCGGCCTGACATCGGGAGCGGTCAAATGACCCGTGTTCTCATTGCAGGCCTTGGCAATATGGGGCTGTCTCATGCTCTGGCGCACCACCACCACTCAAGGTCAGAGATCGTCGGGCTGGTGAACCGATCCGAAGTTCATCTGCCCGGCGCATTAAAGGGCTATCCGCAGTTTTCGAGCTTTGAGGCCGGGATGGCAACGCAGCCGGACCTTGTTGTGATCGCGACTTATTCCGACAGCCACGCGGATTTTGCCTGTGCCGCAATGGAGGCCGGCGCGCATGTGTTTGTCGAAAAGCCACTGGCCACGACGGTCGGTGATGCACAGCGCGTTGTGGATACGGCCAAGCGCCTGAACCGCAAACTTGTGGTCGGGTACATCCTGCGCCATCACCCGTCGTGGATACGCCTGATTGACGAGGCGCGCGGCCTCGGGGGGCCATATGTGTTCCGCCTCAATCTCAACCAGCAATCGTCCGGGGCGGAGTGGGAAACCCACAAAGCGCTGATGCAGACCACCAGCCCGATTGTCGATTGTGGCGTGCATTACGTGGACGTGATGTGCCAGATTGCACAGTCCGACCCGGTGCGGGTGCACGGCATGGGGCTGCGCCTGTCTGAAGAAATCGCTGAAGACATGTATAACTATGGGCAGTTCCAGGTGGTTTTTGCCGACGGTTCGGTTGGCTGGTACGAAGCGGGATGGGGGCCGATGATGTCGGAAACCGCGTTCTTCGTAAAAGACATCATTTCGCCCAACGGGTCTGTCTCGATCACCGATGGCAACAAAGGCGCGTCAGCGGATATCGACGGACACACCAAGGTTGGTGGCATACTTGTGCATCGCCTGGGCGGGGACGAAACCATCGAGATGCCGGACGAACCGGGCCATCAAGAGCTTTGTGATGCAGAACAGGCCTACATGATCCGCGCAATTGAGGACGATATCGACCTTGCCCGCCATATGAATGACGCCGTGCAGTCTCTTGCGATTTGCCTCGCCGCTGATGAGAGCATCCGCACAGGTCGTCCCGTTTCCCTCAAGGAGCCAATCCAATGACTGCTTTGACCCTGACCAATGTGAACAAGTCCTTTGGCGACGTCCACGTGCTCAAAGACATCAACATCGAAGTCGAAGATGGTGAGTTCGTCGTCTTTGTCGGCCCCTCGGGCTGCGGAAAGTCCACGTTGTTGCGCGTTATTGCGGGGCTCGAAGACGCCACGTCCGGTGAGGTGCGCATTGGCAATGAACTCGTAAACACAACGCCGCCTTCCAAACGCGGCATCGCTATGGTGTTCCAGTCATACGCGCTTTATCCGCACCTCAATGTACGCAAGAACATGTCACTGGCGCTCAAGCAGGAAAAGCAAAGCAAGGCCGTGATCGAAGAACGCGTCATGAAGGCCAGCAGGATGCTGAACCTCGAAGACTATCTGGAGCGCTACCCGTCAGAGCTTTCGGGTGGTCAACGCCAACGGGTTGCCATTGGGCGCGCCATTGTGCGGGAACCGAAGCTCTTTTTGTTTGATGAGCCGTTGTCAAATCTTGATGCGGCATTGCGCATGAACACACGTCTGGAAATCGCCAACCTGCATGACACGCTGGCGGCCTCGATGATCTATGTGACCCACGATCAGACAGAAGCGATGACACTGGCCGACAAGATTGTCGTTTTGCGTGATGGTCGGGTCGAACAGATTGGCAGCCCGATGGAGCTATACAACAATCCGGTCAACCAATTCGTCGCTGGTTTTCTGGGGTCTCCGGCCATGAATTTCATGCCTGCCGCCTTCATTGCCGAAGGCGACACGAGAACGCTTGGCGTACGACCAGAGGATTTGCGACTTGACGCCGATGGCGACCTGTCCGCAGCCGTTCAGCATGTCGAACAGTTGGGTGGGGACACAAACGTCATCGCCCAGATGAAAGGGACACAAATTACCGCCCGCCTTTTTGGGCAACACGCGATCAGTCAGGGCGAAACAGTGAAGTTCGGATTTTCATCTGAAAGGGCGTTTTACTTCAATCAGGATGGGTTGCGGACTTAGGGTCGTGTGCATTTGGGGCATTGCCATGACGCAGTTTCGGTTGCGGCAATCACCAACCGGCATCGAGCTGTCTGGTCGCGTTCAGGGTGATCATGATTTGTGTCTCACGGCACCAGTCACGGCGCCACAACGATCAAGCCATTGATCGACACATGTTGATCCAATGCTCCGATGAGCTCTGTCATGCCAACCGCGGTGCGATCAACCGAGGTTTTTACGTCGTAAGTTTGAGGCACAGATGAAACGATTTTGCTGATCGTGACGCGGGTTGGCAAAGTCACACCTTTGAAAAAAAGATTGCCTCGGGCTATGTAGATACCGTCTGCTAATGCATTGATTTCATGTGATATAAACGTTGCTGTGGGATATGTGTTGCTGTCGATCCACCCGGCGCTTTGCATCACTGTGTCCAGCAGCGGGCTGTCGGTTGTGGCCGACGCGGTGTCGACCGTGACAAGAATGAGTTGGTTTTCAAGATCGACCTCAGCGGACTAGATTTTGAATGATGCCGTGATTTCTTGCTCACCCAGGCGCACGGAAAAGCCCAATGTGCTCTGCCCAAGCAGAACCTCAAGCGCGTGTGCGGGGGGCGTAAAGAGCAATGCAACCACGAAGGCAAAAGCATGCATGTCAGAACCTATTCAAAACGATGAAAGGGGAGCCAGAAAGTCTGGCCCCCAACAGTGGCATCACATCTCGACATACGTGCCGCCGTGGATGTTGGCGAAGTTGCGGAAATCGACAGCGAGGGCTTCTGCGACGGCGGCTGCCCCGTTCCCGCCCATGTCTTGCGCTTCATCATAGTAGATGCGTGTGACAACCAGTGTGCCATCGGCACCTTTGTCTTCGAGCGTCCAGATCACGAAGAAATCCTTGATCGGAAGCGGCACGGTGCTGCGCTCCATATCAAGGTCGTAGGCGATCATCCGATTTTCTTCGACCGCGACCATGCGCTCAAAGGCGGTTCCGGCCCCGCCCATAAAATCGCAGCGCCTGACAGACCCCATACCGAGTTGACCGGGCATTTCGGATGCTGAGTGATCCCATGTCAGTTGTTCGATTTGCAGCGACCAATCCGCATTGCCTGAATGCACCAGCGGAAAGGCTTCTTGCGGTGTCATGGGCAGCAACAAGACTTGGACAGTTTGCAATGGCGCGTCGATATGTGCGCCAAGATAACCACCGACATAGGTGTATGTGGTCAATGGTTCACTTGAGGTAACGGCCGCGCTTTGACCATACGCTGCCGTTCTGTTGGCTTCGATATTTGGCATATGCTGTGCGGTTGCCACCGTTAAAAGGGCAAGCGTAAAGACAGCAGAAAGGACATATTTCATGAGGGTCTCCATGTGACTGAAAGGGTTTGGGGTTGCGTCTGGGCCGGGCCGCGCAGATTGGATTACTCAGGCCATTGACTGACGTGCGGCCATCGCTTCCTTTGAAGCATCGACCTTGACTTTGCGCCTTGAAGGGCGACCCGTCTCGGCATAGACCTTGAGGTCGTCAATTGTTTCGCTCAGTGCTTTCTTGAATTGGACCTTCATCATCCAACCCATGAGGAAGTTCATGGGAAAAGCGATATTGGCGCGCAGCGTCATGCTGGCCTTTGTCCCGTTCCCGCTTGGGGTCAGGTGCCACGTGTTGCGCAGCCCCTTCATGAAGCCCGGCATCTTCGCCCCCGTTGCGGAGTAGGACACCATGTGGTTGCGGCTGTCGTAGGTTTCGATGGTTTCCGTGAATGGCCCGAGCGAGGTTTCGCAAACCCGGCCTGCGGCTGGCGCATCAGCAACCTTTGGCGCCCCGGGTCGTGCACCCGAGATATAGACCGAACTGGCCCAATCCCCTGCGGATGTATAGTTTGGCCCGATGATGTCCCAAACTGTGTCTAGCGGTGCATCGATTTGTCGTGAGATGGTCAGCTTCATGGTTCAGCCCACCACCTGACCGCCCATCGCATAACCGCCTTCTGCGGTCTCATCGATGTGGACGTTGATGTATTGCTTGATGTCGCCTTTGCCGGACGCGCCAGCGACCTCGTTGAGGCCATCTGTCAATTTGGCGACGAGCAGGGCCTTTTCGTCTTTGGACCAAGCTGATTGCGGAATGGTGACGCGAATTGTTGGCATATCATTCTCCTGAAATGTTGCGGTGTGGACAGGATGCGCTCGAGCGGATATTGCCTCAATGCAGGAGTGCGCAGGTGTACCTGCGCAAACGCAGGATGGTGACATGCGACCAAGTGAACGGCTGGATTGGGACGATCTGAAACTCATCCTTGCGTTGGCCGAGGCTCGTTATGTCAATCGCGCTGCCGAGAAGCTGCGTGTGGATCAAACGACGATTCCGCGCCGCATCCGGCGTTTGGAGGATCGGTTGGACCTCAAGCTGGTCGAACGGATCAAGGGCGGGATCGTTTTGACACCCGCCGCCGACGCCCTCGTGCGGGTTGCACGTGCGGCAGAGACGGGTATTGACGATGCCTTGGCCACTCAAGTCCTAGCGCCGCCTATCAGTGGAACGGTGAAGCTGTCTGGCACCGATTTCATGCTCGACTTGCTGTCTGCCGCGCTGGCCGATCTTCAAAAACGGTTCCCGGAGTTGGTGCTTGAGCTGAAGCCGACCAACGACTACCTGAGCCTTGATCGACGAGAAACGGACGTAGCCATTCGGCAGGCTGACAGTCCCAATGATGGACTGGTTGGGCGACGCCTTCCCGAGATTCCGCTGGGTGTATACGCGCCACCAGAATTGGCCGACGCGGGCAATGGTAAGCCCTGGCTCTCATGGACCCTGCCGCGCGGTATAAATGAGATAGAACAGCTTATTCTGAGATTGGATCCCGAGGCACGTATTGTTGCGCGGGTGGATAGCATGATGGCGCAGGCCCGGCTGTGCGCCCATGGTATGGGCTGTGCCTTTTTGCCCAAACGCTTCGTTGCGGCCCATGACGAACTCTCAGCGCTGGTGCTACTCAAAGATGGCCCAACCTATCCCGCATGGGTCGTCACACATGAAGAACTGCGCCATGTCCCAAGAGTGAAGGAGGTAATGGCGGCCGTTGCAATTGGTCTGAGTGACAAACAAAAAGGTTGACGCCGAAGGAGCAAGGCCACTTGGTTGGGCGGACCGCCGCAAGGCCGTTTTTCGAGATGTGACAAGGCGATAGTGCGTTTGTAGTGTACCTAGCACGGCCTCTCCGCGCTGTACCCGGATCTGGATTTTGTCGTGCCAGCGGCTGCAATGATGTAGTTGTTGGAACGCTTGCGGGTGGGCAAGTCTGACGCGCTGTCACATGGCCTGCACCGGTCATTGCAAGAAGCCCGACAGGCCAACCTGTCTTGGCGCTGAACCGACAGTGCCCGATGATGCACCGGTAGAAGGACGGGCTTTGCAGTAGCTGATCAGGTCACATCAGAGTAGAAGTCTCTTGCAATAGGATATTGATAGGACGTCTGTGACCCGTCTCAAGTGGCTTCGCCTCGTTTTCCTGAGGTACTATCGCAGCATGGGCTTGCGTGTGTTTCTCTACGTGCTGTTGTCTTTTGCGGCGACCCTCACATCACCTTTTGCGGATACGTATATTGGCTCTCGTTTCAGCATCGAAATTGATTTCGAGTCAGTGGTTCCGGTTCTCACCATTTTGGCCACGTCGATGCTGGCCGTGTCCACATTCTCGCTCAACATCATGGTGACAGCACACCGTGCTGCGGCTGACACTGCGACCCCTCGGATGCATCGTATTCTTCTCGAAGACACGACAACACAATCAGTGCTGGCCGTTTTCATCGGCGCCTTTGTCTATTCCCTGAGCTCTTTGGTGCTGTATCGATTGGGGTTTTACCCCGACAGCGCGGCGCTGTTCGTGATGGGCATCACCATCGTCATTGTGATGGCGGTCATTTTTTCTCTTCTCCGCTGGATCAACCATCTGACAACTTTGGGCAGTCTGCAAAACAGTTTGCACACAGCCAAGGCACGCGCGCGGGAGGCGTTGAGAGCGCAGGCTCAGCACCCGAGGTTCGGGGCGTCCGCGCTGACCCAAGCCACGATTATGCCAGAGGAAACAACACCACTCTGCGCGCCGGAAACGGGGTATCTACAGCTGATCGATATGGTGATGTTACAGGATCGTTTGCCTGACACGGCCACGCTGTACTTGGATGCAAGTCCCGGCACGCATGTCCTAGTTGGCGAGATGATCGGGCAGGTTTCGGGCGTGTTGGATGACGCTGCATTGGCGCGGCTGACGCAAGCCTTTACCTTTGGCTCGGTGCGCACCCACGAGCAGGACGCCGCATTTGGATTGGCAGTGCTTTCCGAAATCGCCACCAAGGCGCTGTCCCCCGGCATAAATGACTCCGGCACTGCCATTGAGGCGATAACGATCCTGAAGTCGCTGCTTTGGGACTACACGCAAGAAGAGGAAGATAGCGAGGCAATGAAGGCCCAGAACATCGTCGCAGCCTTTCCAGGGCCATCCCATTTTGTAGAGGTGGCATTTGCAGCCATTGCGCGGGACGGTGCCAATAAATTTGAAGTTGTCCGCAAACTGATTTCAAGCCTCGCATCACTGGCTGCCTCAGACAACAAAGAGCTTTCTTGTGCGGCACGCGATTTGGCGGATGATGTCATGCTCTATGCAGCAGAAGGCGGATTGCCAGAACGGGATTTGTCTCGCCTGCGTTCCATCAGCTTTCCCAAGTGAATTTCTGCTGCGCTGCGCGGCACGTGTGACATCGCACCAGCTTAGATCGCGGGCTCACTGCGCTGACGGTAGTGGACGAACAGCAGTGCACCCGACGCCACCACTGCGGCAATCCAGATCGGTTCGGGTTTGATCATCAACATCACGGCCAAAACCAAACGAACGGCCATTTCCCATGCCGCCAGCCTCGATTTGTCGAACGCTGCGAGGACGGTCGACAGAAGGTAAAGCGCCAGCACGAGCCGCGCCATGAGCAGGCCAAATCCGGCGACGTCAAATTGACCATCGTACCCGGGCAGGAACGCTCCGCTGGGCGATTGCGGATCCACGATGGCTTCGTTGATCAACAAAAGCTCCGGGTGGAACGCAAACACAAAGGGGACAATGAAAATGACGATCCCCGATTTGACTGCAGACAGCCCTGTTGCCATGGGTTCGGCTTTGGTGATCGAGGCCGCGGCAAAGGCGGCGAGGGCGACGGGTGGTGTGATGGCACTTGCGACCGCAAAGTAGAAAATGAACATGTGCGCCGTAAACAGCGACAGGCCAAGCCCGGCGAGGACTGGGCTCATCAAGAGGGCGGCGTTGATGTAGGCCGGTACGGCGGGCATTCCCATGCCCAGCAGAATGGCAAGCAGCATCGTTAACAAGAGCGCGACAAGCTGCGGTATCGCGGTCCCGGTCCCGCCGAGGTCGAGCGTGTTGAGCCAAACCAGAACATCCAGTGACAAAAAGACCGGTAACCCTGTGAAGGACAGGCAGAAGTCGATGATGGAGACGGCCAGAAACATCAAATAGAGCGTTGCGATCAAAATGCCCGCTTCCGATAGGGCGTTGATGATCTTGCCGGGCCGCGCGCGAATGTCGGGATCAAGGAACAACAGGCCCAACAGCAGCATAACGGCCCACCACCCGGCAGCCCCTGCCGAGCCGGAAGCGTTTTGGACTGCCTTTAAGAACCAGCTGAGGCTTTGGATGCTGCACCCACCGTCGCTGAAAACACGCTCCGCGCCAAGCAAACCGCCCATCAGGCCACAGCCAACTGCGTCCTTGGGGATCAGCAGCAGTGTCAGGATCAGCAGGATCGGGCCAAACACCATAATGAGGTTTAGATAGTCTTGCCGATTGAGGATCATGTCGTCCGTGATCTCACCAATTGCGTGGATGTTCTGTTTGCGCGACTGAAACACCGCCGACAGGAACAGACAGAAGAAATAGGCAATTGCGGGAATGATCGCGGCGATGATGACGCTGGAATAGGGCACCGAGGTCAGGGACGCCAAGACAAAGGCGGCGACGCCCATGACTGGCGGCATGATCGAGCCGCCCGACGAGGCTGCAGCCTCAACTCCACCTGCGAAGATTTTGGAAAATCCGCGCTTGATCATCATCGGGATGGTCAGCACCCCAGTCGAGAGCACATTGACGATCGGGCCGCCTGAAATCGTGCCGAACATGGCAGATGACACAATGGCCGCATGTGCAGGCCCGCCGCGCAAATGCCGCGTCCAGCGAAAGGCGAGTTTGATCAGGGAGCGACCCCCAGCAGAACTGCCAAACAGTGAACCCAGGACCAGATACGGAAAGATCGTGTTCAGCACGATATCCATGAATCGGCCCATAAGTCCGGAGGCGTTGTTGACCAGCACATCGTGCACGCGGGGTCGGCCATCGGCCAGCATGCGCGGTTCTCCGGCAAGTTTCGTGACGAAGTATTTGTTGATGTCATCGGCACCGTAGAAATACCAAACCAGCACCGTGAGGATCGTGTAGGCGGCGACCGCGATCGCCACGATGACAAGCGGAAGGCCCCAGACCTTGATGTTGTAGGACAGAAATACCACGACCGCGAGACCCACAATCAGCACCAACCACCCGCCCGTGGTATTGACGCATTGCGGATCCTCGACTGTGCTCGGCGCGGGCAGGCCAAGGCTTTCGTTGAATTCTGCTGCCGCCGCGAGGCTTTTGGCGATCAGGCGGGCGCGGTCCCCGTTCAGTTGATCAATAAGGCAGACGGATTCAATCTCGACGAGGTAGGTGATGGATATGGTGCCTGCCATGGTGATCAGGGCCAGATCCAGTGCCAATCCCAGTCCCCGGCGCATCCTCGAACGCTCTTTCCAGGCACGCCACATCGAGTGTTTCAGCACGACCACGGCCATCATCAGCGAAAAGAACAAAGGGTAGAACCATTCCGTCGGGAACTTGCGGAACCGGGCCCCGTTTTCGCCCCACATCGCGGCAACAAGATCGTCATAGCCCGGAATGCCCGGGGTCGAATTGACCAGACCGATGATCACCAAAAGCAATGACAGCCAGAAAAGCAGCTGCCCCGACAAACCCCGTGGGGGCTGTGGTTCTGGCGGTGCTTCGGACATGGCGCTTTCTACCTCTCACGGCTGGCCGGGCATGTGGCACGCCCGGCCAGAATCTGACGCGATTACTTGGCGCAATCCGGCAGCGTGTAACCGGCTTCTTCCCATGCAGCGACGGCACCCGGGTGATACTTCATCGGGTTATTGCCGCACATGTCCGTCACGTTCTGATCGGTTTCGCCGTGCCATGTGACCGGCATGAAGGCCGCCTTGGCGTGATAGATCGGCTCGATATTTTCGATAAAGGCAGCCGTCAGTGCCTTGGCCGTGTCAAAGTCCATCGTGACGTTGACAATGTCCCCGCCCACGGTTGCCGGTCCGCGGAAGGTGTCGTCTTCAGAAACAACGCTGACGCCATCCCCGTAACCCATTTCCGCGACAGGCATGGAGAAACTGACTGTTCCAGGCAGCTTGGTGATTTTCTCGAAGGCTTCGCCTTCGTGGATGTCCTTGGGCATGGAAAAAATCGTTATGTCGCCCGAGGCCAACGCTGCGGTGACGCGCGGGTCAGGGAAGGCCTGAGGCAAAACAAAAGCATCTGCAGATCCGTCCTGAATGGTTTTGACCGCCTGGCCCCAGTTGACCTGCACCCCGGTATATCCTGTCCCTTCTTCCAGTCCTGTCACGGTCTTTGTCAAAAGGCGCGCATTGGTCAGCGCCGCGCCCCGTGGTGGACCGTTGTAGAGTGTTTTGCCCTCCAGCGCGTCCCAGCCCGAGATACCCGAGCTGTCATAGGCGAACAGCCCCTGCACGGAGACACGGTACGTGTAGAGAACAGCCAGATTGTCAGCCAGATCGGCCCCGGCTTCGGCACCAAGCCCGGCATAGGGACCCACGCCACGTGACATCAGAAACGGCAGGATAAAGGGTGCGGCTGCGATGTCGGTCTTGCCTTCGGCGACGTTCTGGACCGAGTTGGTCAGTGTCTGGCCCGACGTCACCTGAATGTCGGCGATCCCAGCCTTGGCCGCTGCTTCGGACAGCGAGATGATCGAAATACCCGGTGTGGTGTTCGGCGCTGCAGTCTCTGCGGTCAGAATGCCTTGCGCCAGTGCGCCAGTACACATGCAGGATGCGGCGACGAGCGCCGAGAGTAGCTTTGTTGACATCATTTTTCCTCCCAGATGATGAATGTCTTTGGCCGTGACACCGCTTTTATTTACTGTTTATATCGCTCCCATGGCCAAAAAATCGATTTTTTTGGTTGTGTCGATATTTGTAACCAGATCAGGACATCGCGCAATGCCCGAATTGAAACTCTTTGTTGCACCGAACACCTGCGCGCGTGTGGCAACCATCGCGCTTGAGGAAATCGGGGTACCTTTCGACACATCCTTGATCCGCACTGCGGCCAACCAGCAGAACACGCCTGAGTTTCTGAAAATCAATCCCAAGGGCAAGGTGCCGACACTGCTGATCGACGGGGCACCGTTGACGGAAAACGTTGCCATTCTGAGTTGGTTGGCGAGCACCTTTCCAGATGCGCATTTGATGCCCAAAGCCAGCAACGCGATTGAAGCGTCAAGGCAAACGGCTGATCTGGCCTTTTTTGCAGGGACGGTCCATCCGACAGTGACCCGCATCGCCATGCCCATGAAGCTGATCCCGGATGCTGCACAATCCTTTGAGACCGTGCGACCCAAGGGGGTCGAGGATATGAACAAGATCATGAAGATGATCGACACACGATTGCAGGACGGACCGTGGTGGTACGGCGATACGTGGTCGATTGTGGACGGCTACCTGTACTGGGTGTGGGGGCGCATTACAGGAGTCGGATTCGATGGTTCGGCCTTCGAGAACGTGCAGCGCCACTGCGCACTCAACAACGAACGTCCGGCCGTTCAGCGGGCGATGGCGCGCGAGGATGCAAATATCGAAATCCTGAAGTCCGAGAACCTCTACGTGGCTCCGCGGTAGACGCAAGGAAAGGCGACACGATGAACGTCCTGTGGATCATGGCCGACCAACTGCGTTGGGACTACCTCAGTTGTTACGGCGCTCAACATATCGAGACCCCGAACATCGACCGCTTGGCCGCCAAGGGCGTCCGTTTTGATCGCGCTTATGTACAATCTCCGATTTGCGGGCCCAGCCGGATGAGCTTTTACACCGGGCGTTACGTCCGCAGTCATGGCGCAACGTGGAATGGCTTCCCGTTGCGTGTGGGCGAGCCGACGTTGGGGGATCACCTGCGCGAAATTGGCGTGACCAGCACGCTTGTCGGCAAAACCCATATGCGCCCCGACGAAGAAGGGATGAAACGCCTTGGCATTGATCCCGAAAGCACGATCGGCGCGTTGGTCAGTGAGTGCGGTTTCGAAGTGTTCGTCCGTGACGACGGAACAAACGCCGCGACGGATAAAAACCGCCATGCCGAGGATTACGAACGCTATTTGCGCGCACATGGGATGGGTGGCGACACGCCGTGGGAAGAATGGGCCAATACGGCAATCGGACCGGATGGCGAGAAGAAATCAGGATGGTTTCTGGAGAACGCGCCATTGCCGGCGCGTGTCCCCAAAGAGCATTCAGAAACCGCATGGCTGACGACACGCGGGATCGAATTCATCGAGGCGCAAGGCGAGGCCCCTTGGCTGTGTCATCTCAGCTATATCAAGCCACATTGGCCTTATCTGGCTCCGGCGCCCTACAACGACATGTATTCCAAGTCGGATTTGCCAGCCGTCAATCGCCGTGACGGCGAACACACGCACCCACTGATGCAGGCTTGGGAGAAGACACGGATCTGCGAAAGTTTTTCGCGCGAGGACGTCCGCGATTTGGTGGCTCCGGTCTACATGGGGCTGATCAAAGAGCTGGATGACAATATGGGTCGGCTGTTTGACTATCTGGAAACCAGTGGGCGGATGAAAGACACGATGGTCGTGTTCTGCTCGGATCACGGTGACAATATGGGCGATCACTGGCTAGGCGAAAAAGACCTGTTTTTTGACTGCTCTGCGCGCATTCCGCTGATCGTGTACGACCCTCGGACCGCGGCGGATGGCACGCGCGGCAGCGCGACAGATATGCTTGTCGAAGGGATTGATCTGGCCCCGACCTTTCACCAGCTGATGGGAGGCGAGGCAAAGCCGCATGTGATGGAGGGCCGCTCCCTCCACCCGATCCTGCATGGTGAAAACGTGGATTGGCGCGATCATTGCATCTCGGAATACGATTACTCCACCCGCGATGCCCGTCAGGATGTGAATGTTGACCAAAGCGACGCCCGTCTTGTGATGGTTTTTGATGGGCGCTGGAAGTACGTGCATGTCGAGCTGATGCGCCCGATGCTGTTTGATCTAGAGACGGACCCAGGCGAGCTCTACGACTTGGGTGACAGCCCTGCGCATCAAGACCAGATTGCGCGTTTGCGGGAATTGCACTTTGCCTGGGCGCGCAAGCACCACTCACGGATCACGCGCAGCCCGCAAATCATCGAACGCATGGCCGCAGGCAAGGAGCCGCCCGGCATTTACATCGCCTATTGGGACCGGAAAGAGGCAGAAGCGCACGGGTTGGAGGCCCCGCCGCACCTTGATACTTGATCTGCGTCGTCGGAGTGTCTTTTGAGGCTTTAAGATCGCGTGTGCAAAGCCAGACGTATAAGCGTTCACACCTTTGCCGACCGCTCCGGATCTGGGTTACCAGTCTTTGCGTGTGCTGCGCGCAAGATCAAGGCAGGAGGGACTGCCCGGCGTGCACGCCTTCGCTGGCCCCGAACCCGCACCCGGACACGGAAAGAAATCTCTTTAGCCCCGATAGGCCAGTTGTGGGGGTTATGCCAAACAGAACGGTCGCGGTGCGAGTCAGATGTGCCGCGTCGGAAAACCCGGCATTTATGCCGGACACGCCGATTGGATGGCCGTTATGCGCTGCTTGCACGGCGGCAACCATCGCCGCCCACGTTTTGAATTTCCGAAAGGTCTGCCCAGTGGTCGCCTTGAAATGTCGCATGGCAAGCGTGCGTTCCAGTTTCAACGCGTCGGCCAATTCGAATTGGGTCAGTCGTTCAAACGGATCATCATAAAGGCGTTTGACAACCTGCATCACGGCTACATCCGGCGGTGTATGGACATGGTGAAGCATCTGGCGGAAAGCCAAGATGCGCGCATGGTCCGATGCCTCAATCGCACCGGGGAGATCATGCCAGACGTCACCGAGAACGGCAAAATTTGGCGCGTCCTCGTCCAGAACCACGCCGTCGAGATAGATGATCTCCGCGCCACCCGTCTGCACTTGGACACAGTGGGCAACTCCAGCCCTGATGCAAACAACCTTCGCCTCGACTTGTTCGAACTCGCCTGCAACGGAAATCGGATTTTCCAGCCCAACAATGACACAGGTCATCAGGTTTTCATGTAGTTCCAGCGACCCTTCGTCGAAGGAAAAGAGATGAGTGTGAAAATCGCTCATGAAAAAACGTGTGCCGTCCTTGTGTCGACCTTTGGCTGAATATCCTGCCGGTTCTGGTCCAACGCGCCAGATCCGGACAAGATATGACGCCCACCTCTCCAAAGCGAAAGCCCCGATCGAGGCGACTTGCACGTTTGTTCAAGCCCGAACCTGAGCGGGCATGTTGTCTGTGCGCGGTACGCGCCAGCGAGTGCAATAGAATTTGAGGTTCGACATGAGAGTTGTACGTTTTTTAGGCCGCGCGGCACTATCGGCGGCTGGCGGCCTTGTCATAATCGGCGCAGTGGCCTGGTTTGCGGCACCGTTACTTTTGGCCAGGGCTTTGATTCAAGCCAACAACATTTCAGCGGGCCTGAGCGCCAGAACCATCGCAACCGATACCGGTGTCGTTCACTATCTCGAGGGCGGCACGGGCGAGACTGTTTTGCTGGTTCACGGCATTTACGCGCGCAAGGAACACTGGGTCGAAGTGGCCCGCGCCTTGGTCAAAGACTACCGTGTCATTGCCATTGACCTGCCGGGGTTCGGCGACAACGCCAAGCTCCCTGAGGATCAATACCTGCTGAACGCGCAACGAGATAACCTTGTCTCGGTCATGGGAGCACTTGATCTGGGTGCGGTTCATGTCGGTGCAAATTCCATGGGAGCCTATGTGGCAACCCTTGTTGCCGAACAACATCCAGAGATGTTCAAAAGCCTGTCCTATATTGGCAGTCCGCTCGGGGTGCCCACATTGACCCCAAGTGACATGGATACTGCTCTGGCATCCGGTCAGCGACCACTTGTCGTACAGACAAACGATGACTTCTTCGCGCGCAATGACTGGTTGGCGCCCATCATGCCATACGTCCCGGGCCCAATTCTGAAATCCTGGAGCGCAGATGAGGTGGCAACGGCCGAGCACAACAGCCGTATTTGGGATGTGGTTCATACCGAGTCCGTTGCCGCAACCGTGTTGGACATCGCACCAGCCCTAAACATGCCGTCCATGGTGTTGTGGTGCGCACAGGATCGCATCTTTCATGTCAGCGGCGCACAGTTGTTGGGTCAAGCCTTGCCAAACGCGCAGGTTACGACATTGGACAATTGCGGGCATGTTCCGATGCTTGATCAACCAAAGACAGTGGCGTCAGCTTACCTCGCATTTTTGGCGTCGGTCGCAGATGCCGCTGATTAACCACTCCAACCTGATGTTGTTCGCGCGGTCCTCAACGGGTTTTGCAATGAATGGCTTTCATGCCGTATCCGAACACAGCGCCGTTTTGGTGTGCAAGCTCCATTCGTGCAGTTGCGGCCCCACAAGTTCCATCGAAGGTGTGTCCGCATGAGACGTGTTTTTGCGCTGCTGCTGGCAATTGTCTTGGTGTTTGTTTTGTGGGGCTTTTCCACGCAACAAGACGCGTTCAAAGCCCGCGGAATCGCGGAGCAGAGAGTGTCGGAGGTGATCAGAGACGGCACCAATACGCTCGATTTGGGAGACCTTAATGCATTGCGTAAACTGCCCCGCAATTTGGGCAAAATACCCAATCTGGAATATCTTATGCTGCGCGGGACCAAGGTAAATGATCTCACAGGCCTTGAGGCCAGCTCCACACTCCGTCAACTTGATTTGAACCTAACGCATGTCAATGATTTGAAACCGCTGCGGGGGCTGCCAAATCTCAGTGTGCTGTATCTGAACGAGACATGGGTGAGCGATCTTTCACCCTTGGCGACACTTCCGTCGCTTTCCCGGCTGGATCTTGGCCGCACGCAGACCAATACTTTGCAACCGTTGATCAATTTACCTGCTCTTGAGTGGCTCAATCTGCATGCAAGCCATGCGAAGGATGGATCGCAAAGGTATTTCGAGACGCTGAAACGGCGAGAGGGCCTGCAAATTTCCGGCGGTGCCGCATTTCGAAAGAATTACCGGCCCAACTGGATTTACACAGCGTCGCTGTATCTGACGCGTGTCAAAATGAGGTACGGGTTTCAACGCGTTAGGTGATTGGCTCTGTTTTGAGTCGAGTCGAAAACGCTCCAGACGCGTAATCCGCGTCTCGTCAGGCGACTTTCTGTGAAAAAGGCGTTCTAAAACAACGCCAAGCTGATCAATTGCAGGATCGCACCGGCAGGGATCGCAATCGCTGCCGCCACAATTGCAGCCGCCAGCGGGGTCGGACGCACAGCGGGGGCCATAACGCCAGCGACAGGTTTGGAATGCTTCTGTTTCATGGGCAACATTAACCATGCTTTAGGTTTCCAAAGGCTTAATGCAGGTATGGAATTGCCGCTTCAACAACACCCGGATTTCGGCGCAGCCCTTCGGTCGTTGGGCGCAAAGGTCAACCAGATCGACATAGATGGCGCTGTGCCGACACAGGTCATCAAGCGGTACGGGGTCGTGTTCGCACCACGCGGGCCGATATGGGACGTCGAAAACGTGCGTGCCTTGCGCCAGTCGCCACTGCGGATCATCAATGCAGAGCGTCCCAGTGACATCTACCGCAAGGCAGGGTTTCGCCTGTTGATGACGCCTGCACACGTGGCTGAACTTTGCTTGCGCGACGTAAACTGGATGGCGCAGGCACATGGAAAATGGCGAAACGCATGGCGCAAATCCCAAAAGGCCAATCTCGTTCTTCATCGTGCACGGTTCGACGTTGCCACCCATGCCTGGCTCTTGATCAAGGAGCGCACACAACAGCGCCGCAAAAAGTACCGCGCCTTGCCGCATGAAATTATCCATGCCTACGCCGCAAGCGCTCCAAAAAATGCGATCGTTTTTACGGCTGGACGGGGCGAAGACTGCGTCGCGGCGATGCTATTTTTACGGCACGGCCAAGTTGCCACGTATCATTTGGGTTGGAGCGATCAGGTGGGGCGGGACACCAATGCGCATTACGCGCTCATGAAGAGCGCCGCTGAGTATTTTAGGCGCAAGGGCGTGACACGGTTGGACCTTGGGACGGTTGATACCGAAAATGCACCCGGTTTGGCGCGCTTCAAAATCGGCAGCGGGGCACAGGTGCGTCATTTAGGCGGTACATGGCTGCGTATTCCGGGGTTGTGAAACGTATTTTTGGAAACATTCAGGGCAAAACAAATGCGCTAAGGCAGGCCAACTGAGATGTTTCAGTTCACTTTGGAAAAGTGCAATGTGCCAAATTCTGTGAACGGATATTGGGCGTGATGCCTGATCAATCTGTCAATGCGGAGCGGGCTGGCGCGAAGAGTTTTTTTGCGGTGTTCGCATTGCGATTGGCGCGTCTATTTCCTGAACGGCAAAAAATCCCTAAGACTGTTTGAGGAGACATAGGCATTGGGGCGGCTTGGCGATGGAATATAATCCTAAACACTTTATCAAGGCGACAAAACAAGAGCTGTTGCGGCGTACGGATGTCAAAACGTCATTTGCAGCTTGCCGGGACATCGTGCTGAAGGACGTCGAAGCCATCAGAACGGATTTTGATGCCGGGCGGACGGTCATTCCCGAAATCGACTATGCGCAGATAGCCGATGACAGCGTTGAGAATGCGGTTCGCGATCTGGTCCGGCGACGGGGCTGCGTGATCATACGCGGAGTGTTCGACCCCGTTCAGGTGGCGGAATGGAACGACGAAATCGGTCAATATATTTCCCGAAACAACTACCTCGCGGCAGCCAAGGAAAAAGCTGGATTGGACAAGTATTTCAGCGCGTTGGACGATGCGACGCCGCAGATTTACGGGCTGTATTGGTCGCGGCCGCAAGTCATGGCGCGCCAAGCCGAAAGCATGGCGATTACGAAGCGCTTCTTGAACCGGCTTTATGATGTGAGTGCCCCGATGGGCCCCGAATTTGATCCCGACAACGACTTTGCCTATGCGGATCGCACCCGCCGCCGCCAACCCGGAGACACGACGCTTGGCCTGTCCCCACACATGGACAGCGGCTCGTTTGAACGGTGGTGCGACCCGGCTTACCAAGCCATTTACCGGCGGATCTACGAAGGCAACATCGAAGGTTTCGACCCGTGGAAGGCGGCCTTTCGCACCCAAACGCGGGAATATGCGTCGCCTGCTGTGTGTTCGATGTTCCGCACGTTTCAGGGGTGGACGGCCCTGACACCGCAGGGCCCCGGAGACGGAACCCTGAGCCTTTTGCCCATCGCCAAGTCGATTTCCTACTTCTTGCTGCGCGCCTTGCAAAATGATGTCCCAGACGATGATCTTTGCGGCGCATTGCCGGGCCGGGCGCTTGGTGCGAGCCCGGAGTGGCACGCCGAAATTCTCGATGGTTTGATCAGCATTCCGCAGGTCGAACCCGGCGACACGGTCTGGTGGCATCCCGATATCATTCACTCGGTTGCAGGCGAACACAATGGCAGCGACTATGCGAACGTGATCTACATTGGCGCATCGCCCGTCTGTGCAAAGAACGAAGCCTATGCGCGCAAACAGGCAGAAGCCTTCAGGGCGGGGCGCAGTGCGCCGGATTTTGCCGCAGAAGATTACGAGGTCAATTTCGAGGGGCGGGCGCTGGTCAGCGACCTGACAGACCTTGGCCGAAGACAGATGTGCATTGCGTGAAGTCTGGCGTGCCAAACAGGGGATGGAAATGGACAAGAGAAATGTAGGCCGGACAGCGCTGGCCGTTGATGTGTTGGGTCTTGGTGGTGCGCCACTTGGGGGCAACTTTGTTGATCTGGGATATGCTCAGGCAGAAGAGTTGATACAGGCCGCCAAAGATGCCGGTATCGGGTATTTCGACACAGCACCCTGGTACGGTTTCGGGCGATCCGAGCGCGTCATGGGGGATGTGCTGCGGGGCGGCGACTACATACTGTCTGACAAGGTTGGTCGCCTTCTGGCACCTGGCCCTGTCGCGGATCCTGCCGAATTTGGCATGGTCGATCCGCTGCCGTTCCACGTGATTTACGATTATGGCTATGATGGGATCATGCGGGCCTTTGAGGATAATCTGCAGCGTCTTGGCCTCGACCGGATTGATATCCTGCTGGCCCATGACATCGGCGCATTTCAACACGGGGCTGAAAATGAACGCCATTTCAAAGACCTGACCGAGGGCGGCTATCGCGCGATGGACGAATTGCGCAGCGCCGGACTGGTCAAGGCCATCGGTCTGGGCGTCAACGAAAATCAGGTTTGTTTGGACGCGCTCGACATTGGCGATTGGGACGTTTTCCTGCTGGCGGGGCGCTATACGCTGTTGGAACAAACGGCCCTTGATGCGCTGTTCCCGGCCTGTCGCAAAGCCGGTACCTCCATCATCTGCGGCGGGCCTTTCAATTCCGGTATCCTTGTGGGGCGCGACACGTGGAACTACTCTAAAGCCCCACAAGAGGTGGTGAACAAAGCCCGCGCATTGGCTGGGGTGGCAGACACGTTCGATATCCCTCTGGCGGCGGCAGCACTGCAATTCCCTCTGGGAGACGACATCGTATGTTCTGTCATTCCCGGTCCGCGTGACAAAGGCGAACTTGAGCAGATCGTGACGTGGTTCAACACGCCAATCCCGGCTGACTTCTGGTCAGAATTGAGGTCCAAAGGCCTGATCGACGTCGCGGCAACGGTTCCGTCCTAGACGGCCGTAAAGCCGCCATCCACGGGCAGACACACGCCAGAGATCATCGACGCTGCGTCCGAAAGCAGGAAAACGATGGGCCCGGCGCAGTCTTCTTCGGTGGCCCAGCGGTTCAGCGGCATTGCCTCAAGAACGGGGCCGCCAATGTCCTCGCGCCCCCAATACCATTCCGACATTGGCGTCATGACAACTGTCGGGTTCACGGCGTTTACGCGGATGTTGTATTTGCCCAATTCCAGAGCCGATACGCGCGTCATGGCGTCAACTGCGCCCTTGGATGAGGCGTAGGAAATGTGCCCGGCGAGCCCGACAAGGGAGGCCTGGCTTGATACATTGACGATCGCGCCGCCGCGCCCGGCCTTGATCATGCCGATTGAGGCGTATTTCGTCACCAGCAACGTCCCACGCGCGTTAATGTCGATCACCTTGTCGAAAACGGCGGTGTCAGTGTCCATGGGCGTTGCGATCTCTCCACCCCATCCACCGCAATTGACGACACCAAACAGCTCCAGATCAGACAAGGCCGCTTTGACAGAGGCTTCGGACGCAAGATCGAACGGGAGCACTTCGCATCCGGTTTCTGCGGCAAGCTCTGCCAGCTTGTCCTCGTTTCGTCCCGATGCAATGACCCTCGCGTTTTCGTTGACCAACATGCGAACTGTCGCGGCACCGATCCCGCCAGACGCGCCTGTCACCAAGATCGCGCGGTCTTTCAAGCCAATCTTCACTGCCGTTCTCCCACTGGTCATTTGGCCCGAGTTTAGCCAACATTCGCATCTTGTCGACCAAGGGATAGGGGGGACCAAATGGAGCGGCTGCAAGAAAGCCTATCGGGCGCTGAGTGGTATAATGCACCACCGCACTGGGAACTGAAGAATGATGTGCTGACGCTTGAGACGGGCGAAAAGACGGATTTTTGGCAAGACACCTATTACGGGTTTCACCGCGATGACGGGCACTTTTTCGGGCGCGACGTGGTCGGTGATTTCACGACCGTTGTGGGATTCGAAGCAGAGTACGAGACGCTTTATGATCAGGCGGGACTTATGCTGCGTGTGGATGCGCTCAACTGGGTGAAAGCCGGGATCGAATTCTCCGACGGTGTTACGAATTTCTCTACAGTTGTGACGCGGAATGGACGATCAGACTGGTCTGTCATCAGTATGCCGCAGGTGACGGGTGTGCAAAAAATCCGGCTGACACGAGTTGCGGGAGCGATCATTACACACGGTTTGGACGCACACGGAAAATGGCATCTGATGCGGCTTGCAGACTTCCCGGAAGGTGGCACGGCGCAGGTTGGTCCGATGGCTTGTTCGCCTGAACGGGCGGGTCTGACAGTACGGTTTCACACTGCTGAACTTGGGCCGGCAATTGAAAATCCTTTGCATGCAACATGAGGAATGCACTCGAATATTTTCTAGCCACAATTCGAATTGCACCCTAGGCTGAGAGGAGTCGGGGTCAAAAAAACCCGCGCAGAACGTATAAATCTGGGAGGAATTTTAATGTTTCGCAAACATTTAACGGCGCTGAGTGTAAGTGCCGCTGCTTTAGGGATCGCTGCTGCACCTGCTGTTGCTCAGGACTTTAGCGGGGTTACAATCGATATCCTGACGCGGCCGGGTTATGTGATCGCTGGTCGCCTTGCCGAGCGCGGAAAAGAGTTCGAGGAAATGACCGGCGCCAAGGTTGTGGTAACGGAAGTTCCGTTCGCCGAAATCTTCCCGAAAATTCAGAATGACTGGGCAACTGGCACAAATTCTATCGACGTCGGTGTATTTGCTGCCGGTTGGGGTGTTGAACTTGATGCCGCCGGTTTGTTGGAAGACCTTGACCCTTATGTTGCTGCCGACGACAAGATCGATCTTGACGACATCGCACCTTATTTCCGCGAGTTCGGCCAAAAGGTTGGTGGCAAGACCAAGCTGCTGATGGTCGATGGCGACTTCCAGATGGTGTACTATCGCACCGACGTTCTAGGAGCAGCGGGACTGGAGCCGCCCAAGACATGGGAAGAATATCTTGATGTGGCATCCAAGATCCACGGTCAGGACATGAACGGTGATGGCGAAGCGGACTATGGTTCGTGCATCTTCAAAAAGCGGAATGCGCAATCCTATTTTGCGATTCAGACGTTTGCAGCGCCGATTGTGCAGACCCAAGGCACTGCGCAGGGCTTCCATTTCGACAATTCAACCATGGCGCCCCTGGTCAACAATGCGGGTTGGAAGAAAGCCTTTGAGCTTTACAAAGCGACCGGCGAATTTGGTCCACCTGAAGAGCTGAACATGGACATCGGCGACACACGTGCGCTGTTCAAGGCGGGCCGCTGTGGTTTGATCGTTGAATGGGGCGATCCCGGGACACTGCAGCTTGATGAAGATGCATCGGCCATCAAGGGCAAGATGTTTGCCATCTCTGCGATTGGGTCGACCGAAGTGCTTGATCGCGAAACCGGCGAACTGGTGCCTGTGACCACCGAAAACGCACCATACTCCGTGGACGGCATCAACTATTCGCCATTTGCCGCCTTTGGAGGTTGGGCCGGTGCTATCAACAAAAAAGCTGATCAGGCGACCAAAGATGCGTCTTATGCGTTCCTGTCTTATATGAACCAGGCGGCACAATCAGGTGTTGATGTGACAATTGGGGCAACGGGGTACAACCCGTACCGCATCTCGCAACTGGCCAGCACCGATCTTTGGGTCGAAGCCGGGATGCCACAAGAGTTGGCGGACAACTATCTCGGGGCCATCAATGCGGCGATTGATAACCTGAACATGTCATCCGACATGAAGATCCCCGGCGCGCAGCAATACACTGCCGTTGTGCTCGACACGCAGTTGGCCCGCTATCTTGCCGATGAGATCACGGTGGATGAGGCATTGGCCAATATCGAAGAAGGTTGGGAAGAAATCACCGAAGACTTTGGGCGCGACGAACAGGTTGCCGCTCAGGGTCTGGCTCTTGGCAACTAATCCGGCCAAGCTGTGACAACTTACAGCACCAATCACCAGCCGGGCTTGTCCCCGGCTGGTGTCACCCGTCGGGCACGGTGGGGTGAATGGCTGGACCGGCATTCCGGGACATTCTTCATTGCACCTTGCGCGACGCTCATCCTGATTTTCGCAATTTTCCCAACAATCTATTCCATTTTCTTTGCCGTGAGCCGTGTGCGGTTCACAGGCGACGGGCTCAAGTTCCGATATGTCGGCTTCCGGAATTTTTCCAAGCAGTTCTTTGGCAGCAGCGAAGTGCACTTTCTGGGGCGCACCGATCCCGTCAGCCTGTTTGGCTACGCCGTCTTTGCGGCCATTGTCGTTGTGGTGCTTGTTTGGCTATGGCGGTCGCGCAAGATCACCACATGGGTCGGTATGATCGGGCGCACGATCTCGGCGGCGATGGCCATCTTCCTGTCTTGGATCCTGTGCGCGTCCCTGCTGTCGGGAAATTCCATCGGAACGCTCTATACCACGCTGTTTTATGTGATCGTGGGGTGCAGCCTTCAGTTTGTTATCGGCACCGGGCTGGCCTTCCTGTGTTCCCAGCCGATATCGGGCAAAAACTTTTTCCGGGTCATATTCTTTATCCCGCTGATGATTACACCTTTGGGTGTTGGCTATGCCATGCGGATGGTCGCGGACGTGACCAAGGGGCCGTTCGAGCCGCTTCTGACCTTGCTGGGCTTGTCTGATTGGGTTTGGTCTGTCGATGCGTGGTCTGCGCGCTTTGTTATGATGGTTGGCGACAGCTGGCAGTGGATTCCGTTTATCTTCATCTGCATGTTGGCGGCACTCGAGAATATCCCGCGTGATCACGTCGAAGCTGCGCAGGTGGACGGAGCCTCAAGCATTCAGATCTTCCGCGAAATCACATGGCCTCAGGTTTTGCCTGTTGCCGTCACGGTCTTGCTGATCCGCATGATCGAGGCGTTCAAGATTGTGGATCTGCCCAACATCATGACAGGCGGTGGGCCGGGCTCGGCCACGGAGTCAATGACGCTGCATTCAATGTATATCTGGCGCGCCAATGATCTTGGGTCTTCAGCGGCCATTGCCTACTTGCTGTTGATCCTGACCGTTGTCGTTTGCGCGTCCTTCTTCAACTACGTGGTTCTGGGACAACTCAGAAAGGCCAAGGCATGAGCGACGCATCGTACAGATTCCGCAAATCCGAACGTACCCTGATGCAGAAGTTGTTCGAAGCGCCAGCTGTCGGGAAAATGTCGCCAGTCGCCAAAGTTGTCGCTTATGCCCTGTTGGCAGTGTGGTCCGCGTTTGTCCTGTTCCCGATCTATTGGGTTGTGATCACGTCATTCAAAGATGTAACAGCCGTCAATCAGGGGCCGTTCTACATCCCCTTTGTAGACTTTCAGCCGACGCTTGATGCGTGGCGCACGCAATTCAACGAGGACCCGTTTTGCACGGTCGGGGCAATCGGGCGGCAATTTTGGTTGCTAGTCTACAATTCTATGGTCTTTGTGGTGTCGCCATTCGTGGCTTTGGACCCAATGGAGCCGCAGATCTGCAAGATCTACCTGGCATTTACCAATTCAGTTGTAATCAGCGTTTTCTCGACGGGTCTGTGCGTCATTGTTGGATCGATGGCCGCCTATGCCTTGGCGCGGATCCAATACGCCCCAAGGTTCGGCAACATAATGGTTTTTGTCCTCCTGCTGATCGGAGTGATCTTTGCAACCACCTATGCAGGTGCGCCTTGGTGGGCCGCGGCGACGGTCGCTTTGGCCTTGTTTTTCTTTCTGCTGCGGGCACTGCGGGGGTATTTCAAAATGGCCCTCGGAAACGGGGACATCCTGTTCTGGATCATTTCGCAACGGATCCTGCCGCCGATTGTCGTTGTGATTCCGATTTATGTGATGTTTCAGGCCGTCGGCATGCTCGATACGCACATTGCGCTAATCCTGCTTTACGCGGTGGCCAATATGCCAATTGTTGTGTGGCTGATGCATGACTTCTTTGCAAACTTGCCCATTGAACTTGAGGAATCCGCGCAGCTTGACGGGGCCACGCGCCCACGTATCTTTTGGGAGATCGTTTTGCCGCTGACCCGTCCTGGGCTGGCTGCTACGACGCTGTTGATCCTTGTTCTGAGTTGGAACGAGTATCTGTTCGCCGTGTTTCTTGCCACGGTCAAAGTGCAGACAATGCCCATCATGGTTGCTGCCAAGAACGCCGGAGAAAAAGGCGTGTTCTGGTGGGAAATGTGCGCGATTATTGTCGTCATGATCATTCCGGTGATTGTCATGGCGATCCTGCTGACGCGGTTCATATCGAAAGGCGTCCTTTCGGGGGCTGTGAAAGGTTAAGGACATGCAAGATTTCGACCGTCAGGCTTCGGTCAGGTTCGAGAACGTCGAAAAGAGCTTTGGCGACGTGAAGGTGCTCAGAGACTTTGATCTTGATGTGCAACCGGGTGAATTTGTCGTTTTGCTGGGTGCTTCGGGTTCAGGCAAGACAACGGCGCTACGCATTTTGTCCGGGTTGGAAACACCGTCCGCCGGACAAGTCTATATCGACAATGAAAATGTGACCGATATCCTGCCGAAGTACCGCGATATCTCGATGGTGTTTCAATCCTACGCTCTTTACCCACACAAGACCGTGGCCGAGAATATCGGCTTTCCGCTGAAGGTTCGGGGCATGGGAAAGACCGAGATGGAAGCGGCAACCCGGAGCGCGGCACAACAGGTGCAGATTGAGGATTTGCTGGATCGTTACCCGCGCGAATTGTCCGGCGGGCAACGCCAGCGTGTAGCTCTTGCTCGCGCGATCATTCGCCAGCCGTCGGTGTTTCTGATGGATGAACCGCTTTCCAATCTCGATGCCAAGCTGCGCGGTCATATGCGTGCCCAACTCAAGCACATGCAAAAGTCCATGGGCATCACAACCATTTACGTCACCCATGACCAGATCGAGGCGATGACCCTCGCGCATCGCGTGGCCATTTTGGAAAAGGGCGTGTTGCAGCAACTCGCCACACCAGCTGAAATCTATAACAACCCGGCCAACCTGTTTGTGGCGCAATTTATCGGCTCGCCGCCGATGAATGTCGTGCACGGCAGTCTGATGGGCAGCCAGTTCATGACCAACGGAGTCGCAGTTGAAACAGCGGTGTCCGGCCAAGCGGAAAAGGCTGTCATGGGGGTGCGACCGGAGGATTGCGCGATTGCCAGCCCGTCTGAGGGGACTTTGTCTGGCAAGATTTTTACCAACGAACTGATCGGGGATCATGCCCTTGTCACGGTTGATTGGGGCAGTGACCAAATTGCGGTGAAGGCGCCCAAGGATTTCACCGGCGAACAAGGCGATGAGGTCGGCGTTATGATACCACGCGACCACCTCTTTGTTTTCGACCAAAGCAATGGGCAGCGGATACGGTAATCCCAGATGCGCATAGAACTCCACAACTCGATGTTCGGCGAAAAAGAGCGTCCATTGTGTCAGTTTGGCGTATTTTCCATAAGCACTTTTCGTTTTGACAGTGGCGTGGCTGGCCTGCGCATTACAAACGACCGGGGCGAGATTGTGGTGCTGCCATTTCAGGGCCAACAGATCTGGCGTGCAGGATTTGACGGGCGCGATTTGACGATGCGGTCCATGTTCGAGGAACCGGTTGAGACGCGCATTTACCTCGAAAATTACGGTGCGTTCATGATCCACTGTGGAATTACCGGACTTGGCGCGCCGGGTCCCACGGACAATCATCCGCTGCACGGGGAACTACCAAACGCGCCCATGAAAACCGCTTGGCTGGAGGTCGATCACAGCGCGCAGCAGGTCACTATTGCCGGGTGTTATCAGCACACCGTTGCGTTTCTGACCAACTATGAGGCGACGATCAAAACACGCCTGACTGCGGGGGCGGCATTGATGGATGTCTCGGTCGATGTGCAAAACCTCAAGCAAACACCGATGGATCTGATGTATCTCGGCCATGCCAATTTCCGACCTGTCGATCATGGAGAGCTGCATTACACCGCGGACTACACTGCCCGGTCCGTGCGGGTGCGGCAGTCGATCCCGGCGCATGTGACACCCAAACCGGGCTATCCTGAGTTTCTCGAAGAGTTGGCTGAAAACCCCGCGGCACATCACGTGTTGCAGCCGGGGTTGGCGTTTGATCCTGAAGTCGTGTTGGAGATCGACATGAACAGCGACAGTGATGGCTATGCCCACGCGTTGCAAAAGCATCCCGATGGCACCGCAGATTATGTGCGCTGCCGCCCCGATCAGGCGCCTTTGTGTACGCGATGGATTTGCCGCACGCCGGATCAGGATGGGCTAGGCATTGCGTTCCCTTCCACGTCCGGTGTCGAGGGGTATACGGCTGAAAAAGAGAAGGGCCGCGTCGAAACTGTGGGCAGCGGTGAGACGTGGCACATCGAGATGCGATTGGGTTTGCTGACGGCTGACGAAACGCAGCAGGCCATCGAAATGATTGCCGGTCTGGAGGGGGGATGATGCGCGCAACCCAACTTTTTGCGACGGGGGACATTCGAACCGTCGATGTAGACATCCCCACACCGGCACGCGGCGAAATTCTGATCAAGGTTGAGGCGTCAGGGATTTGCGGGACAGACCGCCACCTGTATCACGGCGAATTCCCTTCGGTTCCCGGCAAAATTCTAGGTCATGAATTCTCTGGCATCGTTGTCGATAGCGGGGACACCGCTATTGCAGAAGGCACGCGCGTCACCTGCGATCCGAACACGTGGTGCGGCACCTGCGATCAGTGCCAGCGTGGCCGCGTCAATTTGTGTGTGAACAATGTGGCCACCGGCATTCACCGCGATGGGGGTTTCGCCCAATACTGCGCCTTTCCGGCATCCAAGGCTGTGACGCTGCCAAGCGACATTGACCCGTTGCACGGTGCATTCTGCGAACCGCTGGCCTGCACATTGCATGGCATGGACATCGGCGCCGCGCGCGCAGGTGAAACCGTGCTGGTCATTGGCGGCGGCGTCATTGGTTTGCTGGCTGTGCAGATTGCCAAGCTTTCAGGGGCAGATGTCATGCTGTTGACCCGCAGCGCGGAGAAACAGGCGCTTGGGCGGCAGATCGGGGCGGATCACGCTGTTGGGTCCGACACAGAGCTGCGCGAGATCTGGCCCGAGGGCGCTGATCTTGTCGTTGAATGCGCAGGGGTCAGTTCCACGGTCAGCCAGTCAGCCAAATTGGCGCGCACAGGCGGGCGCGTTGTCATTCTGGGCGTGCTGCCGCAAGGCGAACAGGTGTCGATTGAACCGTTTGACATGCTGTTTCGCGAGATCCAGATGCATTTCAGTTTTCTCAATCCGTTTACCCATCAACGCGCCGCGCAGATGGTTGCCGATGGCACGATCGCAGTTGCGCCGCTGATCAGCAGGACAATCCCGCTTGAGGAAGCGGCGGCCGCTATCGCCTCACCGCCGCCAAGGGGAGAAGTGCGCGCAATCGTGGTTCCGCAGGACTGACAGCAAGGCGCGGCGACGTACAACATCACGGCAACCAGCAGGTTGCTGAAGGGGGGCACGTGAACGCAAGCACAGAGGAATTCGACTATATCGTCGTCGGGGCGGGGTCGTCGGGCTGCGTTCTGGCCTCTCGATTGTCCGAAGACCCGGATGTGTCTGTTCTGGTCCTCGAGGCGGGCGGCCCGGACAAAAGCCTTTTGTTCCGGTGGCCTGCCGGCTTTGCCAAGATGACCAAGGGCATGGCCAGTTGGGGCTGGTCGACTGTCCCCCAAAAGAACCTGAACAACCGCGTGCTTTGGTACACACAGGCAAAGGTGCTGGGCGGTGGCAGCACAATCAACGCGCAGAACTACACCCGTGGCAATGCCAAGGACTATGACGGTTGGAGCGATGAGGGATGCGCGGGCTGGAACTATCGCGAGATCCTGCCCTACTTCAAACGCGCTGAAGGAAATGAGCGTTTCCATGACGACTACCACGGAACAGAGGGTCCGCTTGGCGTTTCAGCATCGCGAGGGACCTTGCCTATTTGTGACGCGTTCATTCGTGCGGCTCAGGAATATGGTATTCCCTACAACCCGGATTTTAACGGGAGACAGCAGGCCGGCAGCGGCTTTTTCCAATTGAACCAACGCAACGCCGAACGCTCATCGGCAGCCATCGCTTATCTGCACCCGGCAACCGCGCGTTCCAATCTGACAGTTCGTTCGCGCCAACAGGTGCGCAGGATCGTGCTGGAGCAGGGGCGTGCCATAGGCATCGAGATCGAAACACCCGGCGGCAGCAACGTGATCCGGGCCAGCCGCGAGGTTCTGGTCACGTCGGGTGCTATTGGAAGTCCGCGCCTGTTGATGTTGTCGGGGATCGGTCCGGCGGATCATCTCACGTCCGTTGGTGTTGACGTGCACCACGATCTGCCGGGAGTGGGACAGAACCTGCAGGATCATCTGGACCTGTGTGTGTTGGCGGAGTGCAGTGGCCGCTACAGCTATGACGGGATGGACAAATTCCCGCGCTCAGTCATCGCGGCGCTGCAGTACTATCTGTTCAAAACCGGCCCCGTGACGTCGTCCCTCTTTGAAACGGGAGCATTCTGGTACTCCGGCGATACAGTGAGCCGACCCGACATTCAGTTCCACTTTGGTCAGGGTTCCGGCATTGAAAAAGGCATTGTCACGATCGACAAGGGTGGGGTTACGCTGAACTGCGCCAACGTGCGGCCCAAATCGCGCGGATCTGTCACGCTTGCGTCAGCCAATCCGCATGCGGCTCCGTTGATTGACCCCAACTATTGGGCCGAACCCGAGGATCGCGAAGTGTCCCTGAATGGTCTCGAAATTGCACGGGAGATCCTTGCGCAACCCGCAATGAAGCCGTTCCTGTCCTGCGAGGCGCTGCCCGGCCCTGACGTCAAAACCCGGGCGGAACTGTTCGACTATGCCTGCCGTCTGGCCAAGACGCAGCACCATCCGGTTGGGACGTGCCGCATGGGGCATGACGAAACGGCAGTGGTGGATCCCGAGTTGAAAGTGCGTGGCATCGACGGCCTACGCGTGTGTGACAGTGCGATCATGCCAGCGATCAATTCCTCAAACACCAACGCCCCGACAATCATGATCGGCGAAAAGGCCAGCGATATGATCCGCAACCTGCCGCCGCTTCCTGCCGCTGTGCTGGACACCAACCGTGGCCCCAGATCCGATCTGTCGTGAGGGGTGACGCCGGCTCAGATACGATAAAATCGACGCGCCGTATCTGAAAAGATGTTTTGCCTGTCGATCTCCGGCAGTGCCGCCGTCATGTTGCGGCACATGTCGTACCACTCACGGTATTCCAGCCGCAATCGCGCGACAGGCCAATCGCTGCCCCACATCACGCGGTCGGCACCGAAAGTACCGATCACGTGATCCACATAGGGTTGCAGCGTGGCCGCTGACCAGTCGTCATCCGCCTCGGTCGCGATGCCGGACAATTTGCAACAGGCGTGTGTGTCCTCTGCAATTCGCTGAAGCCCGTCAGCCCACATATGAACATGCGCATCGGAGCCATCGCGTATCTGCGGTTTCATGCAGTGATCCACCACCGCACGCATTTCGGGATATCGGGTCAGAAGCTGATGAAAATTCGCAAGATGCCTGGGAAAGCCAAGGCAATCAAAGGTCAGGTCCAGATCGATAAGGGCCTGATAGGCCCATTGCACGTCGGGGCGCAGCATCCAGTTGTCATCTGCGAGATCCTGTATCATCGGGCGCACGCCCGCGAATTTGGGATGTTCGGCAAGCCGCTTCAGAACGTTCAGCTCGTTCTTGTCCTCAAAGTTGATCCAGCCAACGACCTTGGCCACCATGTCGGAGGAATCGGCTATGCCAAGCAGATATTCGGTCTCGTGAACGGTGGGGGCGGCCTGCACAAGTACGGTGCGTGTCAGTTCTGTCGGCGCCAGCGCCTTGGCCAAATCAGCAGGCATATACACGCGCGACAGGACCGGATCATCGGCAGGCATCCAGCCATAGTCACCTCGGGCCGGATTCCAGAAATGATGATGAGCATCGACATATGTCATGTGATGAGACCTCGCAAAGCTGGCGGGCAGTGCCCATGGGGTCGGTGCAGTGCATCACGCTTGTCGCCGCGCAGGCAAGTAAAATCGCTCTGACCGTTCCGCCGCTGCCCCCTGTCAGACCATTGCAGACAAATGGATTTATCTTTGAGCAGCGGTGGCCATGTGCTTTAGTTTGGTTCTACACATGGGGGACTGTTGAAATGAAATCTGCACGCATGAACCGCCTGTTTGGCACGTCAGGGCATTGTTTTGACGTCGCAATTGACCACGGCATGTTCAACGAAGCGGGTTTTCTGGGTGGCATTGAGGACATGCACAGCGCCATCGAAATCGTCGCCGCCGCCGCGCCGGATGCCATTCAACTCACGCCGGGAACCGCACCGCTTTTGCAAAAGATTGCGGGCAAGGCGAGGCCCGCCCTCGTGCTGCGCACGGACATTGCGAACGTCTATGGGAACCCGCTGCCCGACAAACTCTTTTCAGTTGTGATCGAGGATGCGGTGGATCAGGCCATCATGCTGGATGCCGCCTGTGTTGTGGTCAATTTGCTGATGCTGCCGCAGCAGCCGGAACTGCACGCCGCCTGCATCACGAATATCAACAGATTGAAACGGGCCTGCGATACGACCGGTATGCCGCTTATGGTCGAACCGCTCGTCATGCAGGACAACGCCAAGGCGGGCGGGTACATGGTGGATGGTGACATCGACAAAATTCTGCCCCTCGTGCGACAGGCCGTCGAGCTTGGCGCAGACATCATCAAGGCCGATCCGTGTGACCAGGTCGACGAATACCACCGGGTTATCGAGATTGCGCAAGGCATCCCCGTTCTGGTGCGCGGTGGCGGCAAGGTTTCGGATAACGAGATCCTGACCAGAACGGCCGCCCTGATGGCACAAGGCGCCAAGGGGATCGTTTATGGGCGCAATGTGATCCATCACGAAAATCCCGCTGGAATGACGCAGGCCCTGATGGCCGTTGTCCATGATGGCGCGTCAGTGTCCGAAGCGTTGAGCATGATTTCGTGACGCGCGTTATCAAATTCGGGGTCATCGGGTGCGGCCTCATGGGGCGCGAGTTTGCCTCGTCAGCCGCACGGTGGTTGCATTTGGCCGATACCGTTGCCCGTCCCGAGATTGTGGCCGTGTGCGATTTGAACCCCGCGTTGACGGACTGGTTTTCAACCCATGTCCCCACCGTCTCGCAGGTTACGGATGACTACCGGGCGCTTTTGGCCAATCCTGATGTCGAAGCTGTCTATTGCGCCGTGCCTCACAACCTGCATCACGACATCTACCCCGACATTCTGGCGGCCGGAAAACACCTGTTGGGAGAGAAGCCCTTTGGCATTGATGCAGCGGCCAATGCCCGCATTCAGGATGCCATCTCGGCACATCCGGAATGCTTCGTGCGGTGCTCGTCCGAGATGCCCTTTTTCCCCGGCGCGCAAAAAGTCATCGATTTTGTGCAATCCGGCGATTTGGGCGACATCATCGAGGTCGAAGCAGCGTTTTTGCATTCCTCGGATCTGAACCCGGACAAGCCGATCAACTGGAAGCGCATGGTGGACGTAAACGGCGCCTATGGGTGCATGGGCGATCTGGGAATGCACGTGTTGCACGTACCTTTGCGATTGGGCTGGCGGCCCATATCTGTGTCCGCTTCGCTTGTGAACCGTTTTGCCACGCGCCCCGATGCGTCAGGTCAAACCGTGCCGTGCGAAACGTGGGACAACGCGACGATCACAGGGCATGTGGACGATGCAGGCGGCGGGTTTCCGTTGGTCATGAAAACATGGCGGATCGCGCCCGGCCATTCCAACACTTGGAGCATTCGGGTGCTTGGCACCAAGAAAAGCGCGTTCTTTTCCACCAAGAACCCGCGCCAGTGGCAATACATGACCTATGCGGGCGGGGCAGGGGCGTGGAGCGTCGAAGATCTTGGGTTCCAGACGCTGTTCCCGGCGATTACAGGCGGCATTTTCGAATTTGGGTTCCCGGATGCGCTCCAACAGATGTGGGCCGCCTTTGTGGATGAGTTGGCAGGGGGCGATGCAAATGGATTTGCGTGTGTCACGCCGCAAGAGGCTGCAGACCATCATGCGATCCTGACCGCCGCGCTCAAAGCAGGAACCACACGCACGGTGCAGGACGTGATCTATGACACCCGCGCGTCATGACTGAGCGAAGTGGCGTGATCTGCGCAGGCAACTGGATAGTTGATCTGGTGCACGACGTTGATCGCTGGCCCAACGAAAGCGAACTTGTCCGCATCGCCGCCCAGACCCGAGGGATTGGTGGAGGCCCCGCCAATGTCATTTCGGCATTGGCCAAGCTTGAGACCGGTCTGCCGCTTTATCCGATGGGCGCTATAGGAGAGGATGAGCATGGCGCATTCATTCTTGAAGAATGTCGCCGCCTTGGGCTTCCCACGTCCAGGCTCACGAAAAAGCCCGGTATTGCAACGGCGCACACACATGTCATGTCGGTGGCTGGGCAGAGCCGCACGTTCTTTTATCAGGGTGGTGCAAATGACGCCCTAAGCGCCGATGATTTTCCGCCGGGAACATTTGCCGACACCCCCGCACGTATCTTCTATCTGGGTTATTTGACGTTGTTGGGTGATCTTGATCGACGCACGCAGGACGGTTCGACCAATGCCGCGCGGGTGTTGGAACGCGCCAAACAGGCCGGGCTGCTCACATGCGTGGATCTCGTGTCGATCCACCATCCTGAATTTCCGCGGATTGTCAGCAGCGCGGCCCCTTTTGTGGATGTGCTCATTTCAAATGAAATCGAGGCCGCACAAGCCACCCGGACAGATGTCGAGCATGATGTGATCACAGATCCCGATACGCTGCTCTCGATGGCCCGTGCCATGCTGGATCTCGGAGTGGGGCGTGCAGTTGTCCTTCACTGTGCACAGCGGGTTGTCTGGGTTGGCGCGGATGGCGACTCCCATGTCGTTGAGATTGTCCCGCTGCGGCCAAACGAGATCGCGAGCCATCTCGGGGCGGGCGACGCGTTCTGTGCGGGTCTGCTATACGGTGTGCACGAGGGCTTTGAGCCTGACCGCGCTATTCAGTTGGGCGTTGCAACCGCCAAGGCCTCGCTCAAGGGACTGACCGCAACCTCCGCGATTTCGCCGAGCGCCATCGAAGGTCTTTGACACGTCAAAGCTGTGGGAGGCGTGGCCTACTGCCTCTTTGGGACGCAATGGTGATTGTTGGCGACGTGATGCAAAACGCACGGGTGCCAAGGCTTTGTCGCCGCAGCACCCGCACACGTCCTGTCATAATCCGACCTCAGCCCTTTGCGGGGGCCTCTACGTTTGACCATTCCGCGACCATGGCCGGCATCCGCGCACCCTGAACGCTGATAGAGGACACCTGGCTGTTCAATTCAGCCAGTTCCGCCGGGGTAAAGCGGATAGCAGTCGCGCCCATGTTCTCCAGCAGATGCGGCATCTGCGTTGTGCCTGGGATCGGAACAATCGACGGGCTTTGGGCCATCAGCCAAGCCAGCGCGATCTGGCCGGGGGCCGCATTCTTGCGCACGCCCCATGACTTGACGAGGTCAACCAGCGCAAGGTTTGCCTCGCGATTGTCCGGGTCCATGCGGGTGGTGTTCGCACGGAAATCACCGGGGGCAAAGCTCGTGCCCATGTCGATCGCGCCCGTCAGAAACCCATAGCCAAGTGGGCTGAACGGGACAAATCCAATGCCTAACTCCTCGCACAAGCCCAAAAGCCCGTTCTCGGGACCGCGCCACAGCATGGAATACTCATTTTGCACGGCTGCTACGGGAAGTTCGGCATGTGCACGGCGCAGGGTGTTTGGACCCATTTCCGACAAGCCCCAATGCAGAACCTTGCCTTCATCCATAAGATCACGCACCGCGCCAGCGACGTCTTCGATTGGCGCAGTAGGATCAACGCGGTGCTGATACAGCAGGTCAATGCGGTCCGTGCGCAGGCGCTTTAGCGACCCCTCGACTGCGCGTTTGATGTGAGCCGGGTCACTGATCAGGCCGGGAGCCCAAGTGCCGGTTTCCAGATCGACGTTAAAGCCGAATTTGGTCGCGATCTGGATCTGATCCCGGATGCCGTTCGAGGCTTCACCGAGGATGCGCTCGGATTCATGCGGCCCGTAGACTTCGGCCGTGTCGATAAAGGTCACGCCCTGATCGACCGCCGTGCGGATGATGTTGTGCATTTCCGCGCGGTTCGGGATCGTGGTCTGAAAGGTGCGGCTGTGGTTTTGCACGCCAAGGCCAATTTCGGACACTTCCAATGCGCCCAACATGCGCCGTCCTTGTGAGGCAGCGGCAACAGGGCTTGATTGTGCCGTGGTGCGGGTTGCAGCCAGACCGCCCACGGCGAGGGCAGCAGCGCCTGCCGTCAGAATGGAGCGGCGGGTTGAATTGATACGGGTGCTCATTGGATGTCTCCTTGGGCTTGAATGTCTGTGATGTGGGCCGGGTTGATCAGCTGCCGGGCGTGTTGCGTACGAAAGGGTTGCCGCGCTCTGCCGTGGCTTTGAAAGTCATCGCATCGACCTTCCAGCCTGCCTCTGTTTCGACAAAGCTGTGCGTGTAGATGCCCCAGACCTCCCATAACGGGTTGTCCCCGTTCTCAGGCAAGGCACCCCGGTCCATGCGGTTCCACGCATAGCCGTGGGACAGCATCGTGGCCGATCCATCGGCCTCCAAAGAGACGCGATGATTGCCGCGCAGATGAAAGGATGTCTTGTCCGCCGTCAGATTGGCAGACCACCCTGCGATAAGGGCATCTGCTGGAATTGTCGCAGGTTCGCCCCCAACCAGCGACGTGAAGTCCACATCAATCATGTCCGTAAAAAGCGACCGAGCCACTTGCCAGTCCTTGGCATCAACGGCGGCATCTATGGCGTCTGCGATCCGAACCAGTTCGGCCTGCGTGACGAGAGTTTCTGCAGTAATGGGCGTTCCGGCCAATTGGGCCGTATCGGCATGGGCATGGGTGGTCGTTGCCAGTGCGATTGCAAGCAAGGGTGCTGTGCGTGAGAATTTCATCGTTCGTCTCCATCGTTTGTGTGATGGGACTAACTTGGGGTGCAGTTCACATAATGAAAAATTCTATAAAGGTATTGTATCTATGCTTCTTGAGTATCTAAAGACGCGACGATATTTCGAAGCCTTTGCGTCAGTCCTCCAGCGTTCCGGGTCGTCACAAAAAGAAACTCGATTGGCACCGAAACGCCGGCCACTTCGTAAAACCGGACCTGCTTTGGGGGGCGGTGCATGTTGGCCGAATTGACAAACGCACATCCGACTCCAGCGGACACCAGACTGAGGATGGTCGTTTCGTTCTCGGCCTCCTGAACAATGTCTGGATGAAACTCGATCCCCGCGAGGGCTGCACTTATTGCATCATGATACACTGGCGCGATTGCCCGCGGGAAAGAGACAAGCGGAAGTCCATCAATGTCTTGCAGGTCGAGGGGCCCGGGTTTTTCAAAGTCGAGGTCAGCCGACGCCGCAAGCACCACATTGTCAGTACGCAATGGCAAAATGGACAGGGCCTCTTCGACGAGGTTGTTCTGTCGATATACAAATGCAGCGTCCAGTTCTTCGGCCAACACAGCTTCAATTTGCTCGACCGATCCCATGGGCACAATGTCCATGCGAATGTCTGGATAGGTGCGCGCAAAACGGTTGAGTGCCTCGGGTAAATGTCCGGACCATGACGCACTTTCCAGCAAACCGATGCGCAATTGCCCGGCTTCCCCCCGGTCAATACGACGCGCTTCCTGAACGGCATCATTTGAGGCGGCCAGTACAGCACGTGCGCGTTCGGCAAAGGCACGACCCGCATCGCTGAGGATGACGCGGCGCCCTTCGCGTACAAGCAATTCGACACCCAGTTCCGCCTCAAGATCACGGATCTGCCGGGACACTGCGGGTTGGGCGATGTTCAGCCGTTCCGCTGCATGGGTAATGCCGCCGTACTCAGCGACGGCCACAAAATAGCGCAAGTGCCTGAGTTCCATGTCTCATGCCTATAGGATATCAATATCAGCCATTCTTAGCATTGGAAGGTATTGCTCGCAAACGTCATTCTACAGCGCAAGGATGATGGAGGCTAAAAACGATGATGAAACGGCATAAAGGGGTACTTTGGGGTTTCCTGACAGTGTTGTGCTGGTCGGCATACAATGTCGCTGCCAAGCACGGGATCGATACTGGGTTGAGCCCTCAGGCGCTTGCCTTTTTGCGCTTTGCAGTGCCGGGTTTAGTTGTTTTGCCTGTCCTGGTGGTTTTACTCATGCGCGGCGGGCTATCAGGTATCCCGCTCTCGCGCCTCTTGATCCTGATCCTGCTTGGGGGTCCGTTGTTCGGGCTGATAGCGGTCAGCGGCTATGTATATGCGCCGTTGTCCCACGGGTTGCTGTTCGCGCCGGTAGCCGTGTTTGTTTCTGCCAGCGTTTTGGGCCGTGTGTTGTTGCATGAGGCTGTGACCATGCGCCGACTGAAGGCGGCAGCCCTCATGTTTGCAGGTCTTGCAGTGCTGGTGAGCTTCGACCTTGACGGGCTTGGCGCAACATGGGGGCAGGGGGCGGCGCTATTCGTGTTGGCGGGCATGCTTTGGGGCGCATACACGGTGCTCTTGCGGCTCTGGCAGATCCCGATGGTCGAGGGCACGCTAACCGTTGCCAGTGGATCGGCCCTTGTCGCTGTCCCTGTGCTGGGTGTTGCGGCCTATCCGACACTGAGCGCTGCATCCCCATCTACCGTTGTCTTACAGATCGTCATGCAAGGGGGTGTCGGCGGAATTGTGAGTGTCGTGGCGCTGATTGGTGCCGTGCGTAGCCTGCCGGTACATGTCGCGGCGCTCTTGCCCGTCTTTACCCCGATCATGGCACTTGGGATCGCGGGGTTCGTATTTGGCACGCTGCCGAACTTGGCCGAGGCGCTTGGCGTTCTCATCATTGCGGTCGGATTTGTGATCAGCGCGGGCGTCTTGCCGCGCAAAATGTGGTCACAGCGTATGCCCGCGCCACATCGCGTGTGAGGGCACCTCGTAAACGGCACTTTAACACCAGACCTGTCAACCGGAAAAACCCAAGCAGAGACGTGACATGACACCGACGGATACCGATCACTTCGCAGCAGAATCCGCCACGCGCCTGATCCTTGCCGAACAGAAAGGCCTGCGTCTGGCAATTGCCTGTCGAACGATTGTCACAGGGCTTGCTTTTGTCTGGTATGTCGGTGCGCCATTTCTGTTTTCCGACTTTGAACCCAGGCGCGCCGCCATCGTTGTTCTACTCATCTTTACGGCGATAGGAGTTGCGCATCTTGCGGTGATCGGCACCCGGTTCGATCGCTGGTGGATGAAGTATGCGGTCTACACGCTGGATATCCTGTCCATATGCGCCCTGTTCGCGCTGATCCCGATCAGTCGGGCGGACGAGGTTCCGCAGATCATCGCCTTTCGGGCGTATGGCATATACTTTCTGTTCCCCATGGTCGCGATCTGCTGTCTGAGCCTGTCCTGGCGGTTGGTCATATGGGCGGGTGCAATGTGCGTGATCGGGTGGTGGGCGGCATTTGTGTGGGTCGTGGTTGGGATGGATCAGACCCTGTCGTGGGCCGACATTCCGCCTGACGCGACACGCGCCGACTACGAAGTTGTCTTTCTGTCCATCGATTTCATCGGACGCGGAAACCGGATCGAAGAAACCGCAATGCTTATGTTTGCGGCACTTGCCCTCGCCGTCGCGGTTTACCGTGCACGGGCAGTGTTTTTTGCGCAGGTTGCCTCGGATCTGGAATGGCACCGCGAACGCAGTGCACGTGAACGGGTGAGCGCCCTCTTTGGGAAATACTTGCCCGCGGAAATCGCCCAAAAGCTAATCGCAAACGATGGGCCCATGCGCCCGCAACGGACAACGGGTACGGCACTGGTGATGGACATTGCCGGGTTCACGCAGTTCTCCGCCATGCATCCACCCGAACATGTGATCAGCGCGCTGGATGCTTTTCTGGCCGAGGCAACGGATGCTGTGGCTGCCCAGGGCGGGATTGTCATGTCTTACCTGGGTGACGGTTTCCTGGTGACGTTCAATGCGCCCATCGCTGTGTCAGAGCCTGCGTGCGCGGCACTTAAAACAGCTGAGGCATTGCTGCGGATCGCCCCAAAACACTCCTTTGACATTCGGGTCGGCATCGCCAGCGGCGATCTGGTGACTGGCACGATTGGCTCCTCCGAGCGGCAATCATTCACCGTCTACGGGGATGCTGTGAACCTTGCCTCACGTTTGGAGGGCCAGTGCAAAGTTCTGTCTGCCTCGGTCCTTGTGGATCAACCTACCCAAGAAGCCTGCGGGATGTATGCTCATCTCGAAGCATGTGAAAAACAGCGCATTGCGGGTTTCGACAGTGATGTCGCAGTATTTCGTCTGAACGTATCGGGGTGAGGGATTTGGATGCGAGGAGAGCATCTGCCTTGACGTGTTTTACGACCTTTAAGGCTGCGATTGCTTTACTCGGTCTCGATCAAGTTGTTGCGGCACCAGACTTGCATCGCTTCGCAAAACCGTTCGACGCGTGCAGGTCGTCGTGAGCCTGACGCAAGGGCCAGATTTACGGGCAATTTGGGCGCGCGCAAGTCTGGTGCAATGTCCACCAGCCGACCGCTTGCCAAATCGTCAGCGATGAACCAGCGGGGCAGGATGGCGACGCCGACGCCATGCAGGCAGGCTTCGTGGATCGCGAGGATGTTGTCGCTGGCCAATTTGGGCTTCACAGAGAAAACTGTGGTGTCGCCTGCCGTGTTAAACAGTTCAATCCGGTTGCCCTCAAATGGTCCCAGTGTCAGCCAGTCGAGATCTTTGATCGCTGTGGTCTGTCGGGTGGTATTGAAGGCGTGCGTGCCGACAACCATGCGTTCGACCCGGGCCAGTTCTCGCACCACAAGCGTCTCGTCTGGCACAGGCCCGACTTTTAGCCAGCAGTCACACCCTTCCTCGGCAAAACGGATCACGCTGTCTTGCAAACGCCACTCGATTGACACGTCTGGGTGATCCTTCATGAACTGCGCGGCAGCGCGGATGAACAGACTTTGCCCAAGTGCGACCGGGGCAATCACCCGGATGACGCCTTTGAGTGCGCCGTGTTCGGTGTGCCGTTCCTCAATCGTCTCCCATTCGCGCAACATACGCCGTGCGTCTTCCAGCAACGCCAAACCGTCCGGTGTCAGCGTCACATCATGCGTCGTGCGTCGTGCCAAGACGACACCAAGGCGCGTTTCCAGCGCCGCAAGTTGTCGCGAAACAGACGGTTGTGAAACCCCGAGGTCACGGGCGACCTGAGAGAGCGAACCGCGATCAGCGACGCGCACAAAGGTTTCCATAAGCGAAAGGCGGTCAAAACGGATGCTCATACGTTGATCGTATAACAGAGTTTCACTTAATGCGGCTAACGATTTTTCAGAGAGTGGATAGCTTGGGGTCAAGCAAGCCAAAGGAGCAATGCCATGACCACTGAATTTCCCAAAACCTTCACGTTCCTCAACGGGCGCACTGTCAACCGTGTTGGCTATGGCGCCATGCGTCTGACCGGGCAGCCACGCAATTTCGGACCCTTTGCCGATTGGCAGGGTGGAATCGACCTTTTGCGCCGCGCACGTGATCTGGGCGTGAGCCACATCGACACTGCCCGCGCCTATGGGCCACATGAAAACGAAAAGCTGATTGCTGACGCGCTCTTGCGTGCAGATGGCACCTATGGCGACATGTTCATCGCCTCCAAGGGCGGTGTTGAAAAAAGCGCCACCAGCATCACGCGCGATACTTCACCCGAAACGATGAAGCGGCACGTAAACGAGAGCCTCGCCAATCTGCGGACCGACAAGATCGACCTTTATTATGTGCACGCGCCCGATGGGACCACACCCATCGCCGAAAGCGTGGCAGCGCTGGACGAAATGCGGCAGCGGGGCAAAATCGACATGATTGGAGTGTCGAACGTGTCGCTGGATCAAGTCAAAGAAGCGCTGGCAGTTGCACCGATTGCAGCGGTTCAGAACCGCTATTCCAGTGCCGATGTGCGCGACGCAGAGCAGGAAGACATGATTGACTGGTTAAACATGAAAGGCATCGCCTTTGTCCCGCACGGTCCGCTTGGGGCGCATCCAATGAAGCAAGGTGCAGCGGTCGATCCAAAGCAAGCGCTGCGCGCATTGCTCGCGCGCGCGCCGAATGTACTTGTGATCCCTGGCACGACAACCACTGCGCATCTGGAAGAAAACGCCGCAGCGTTGGCGCAATGAACCGTGTAGGGCGCTGAGCATACCGACAGCGCGCCTGACATTTGGCAGGCGTCGCATGGGCCAAGGCAGCACATGCGACGCTGTACCAATCCAGTGGCTTAGAGTTTCGCGTAGTCCTCCATCGGCGGACAGGTGCAAGACAGGTTCCTGTCGCCCCAGACATTGTCGACACGATTGACAGGGGGCCAGTACTTGTCGACGCGAAAGGACCCGTCCGGGAAACAGGCCGCCTCCCGGCTGTAGGGACGGTCCCATGCGCGCACCAGATCTTCCATGGTGTGCGGCGCGTTCTTGAGAGGGTTGTTCTCGGGGTCCATAGTGCCGTCTTCGATGGCCTTGATTTCAGCACGGATGCCCAACATTGCGTCGCAAAAGCGGTCCAGCTCGGCCTTGGTTTCGGATTCAGTTGGCTCGATCATCAGGGTGCCTGCCACCGGCCATGACATTGTGGGCGCGTGGAAACCGCAATCGGCAAGCCGTTTGGCAATGTCATCCACGGTGATGTGCGCGCTGTCTGCAAAGGGACGTGTGTCGATGATGCATTCATGGGCAACACGTCCGGTTGGCCCTTTATACAAGACGTCGAACGCCCCTTCGAGCCGCTTGGCGATGTAATTGGCGTTCAGGATCGCGACGCGCGTGGCCTGTGTCAGCCCGTCGCCTCCCATCATGAGGCAATAGGCCCACGAGATTGGCAGCAACGAGGGCGAGCCGAAGGCCGCAGCACTCACCGCACCTGTGCCTCCGTTGGGATCACCCGGCAAATGCGCGGTCAGGTGCTCTTTGACACCGATGGGCCCCATGCCCGGCCCGCCGCCGCCATGCGGAATGCAGAACGTCTTGTGCAGGTTGAGGTGACTGACATCCCCGCCAAGATCGCCCGGCCGGCTCAGGCCCACCATCGCGTTCATGTTGGCCCCGTCGATGTAAACCTGACCACCGGCGTCGTGGGTGATTTTGCAAACCTCGACCACCGTTTCCTCGAACACGCCGTGGGTCGATGGATAGGTGATCATGCATCCGGCCAGATTATCGCGGTGCTCTGCCACCTTGGCTTTGAAGTCCTCGACGTCAATGTCGCCATTATCCGCTGATTTGACGGGCACGACCTTCCAGCCGACCATCTGGGCTGAGGCTGGGTTTGTGCCGTGTGCGCTCATTGGAATCAGACAGATGTTGCGATGCCCTTCGCCATTGGCCCGGTGCCAGCTGGCAATCGTCAAGAGACCGGCATATTCCCCCTGCGCGCCCGAATTCGGTTGCATGGAAATCGCGTCGTACCCGGTGATGTCACACAGCTTGGCCGACAGGTCGTCGATCATCTCGGTGTAGCCTGCGGCCTGATCCTTGGGGCAATAGGGGTGCAGCAACGAGAACTCGCGCCAACTGACCGGCATCATTTCAGCGGCTGAATTCAGCTTCATCGTGCACGAACCCAGCGGGATCATCGCCCGGTCGAGTGCCAGATCGCGGTCCGCGAGACGTCGCATGTAGCGCATCATCTCGGTCTCGGCCCGGTTCATATGAAAGATCGGGTGCGTCATGAAATCAGACGTGCGGATCAGCTTGTCGGGGATGTTGTAATGCGGAGTGTAGTCCTTGTCCTGACGCTCCACCCCAAAGGCGCGCCAGACCTTTTCAATTGTGGCCGGGCGCGTCCGTTCATCCAGTGTGATCCCGATACCAGTCGTGCCGACCACACGCAGATTGATCCCTTCATCCACGGCTGACTTGATCACCGCCATTTGCAACGGCCCGACATCAACGGTGATCGTGTCGAAAAAGGCGGCGGGGCGGACGTTGAACCCGGCTTGCTTAAGTCCTTCGGCCAATCGGGCTGTCTTGCGGTGGATGCGCTGCGCAATGGCCTTGAGGCCATCTGGCCCATGAAAGACACCGTAAAACCCGGCCATGACGGCCAGCAACGCCTGTGCTGTGCACACGTTCGAGGTCGCTTTCTCGCGGCGGATGTGTTGTTCGCGCGTTTGCAGAGAAAGGCGGTACGCCCGGTTGCCGAGGCTGTCGACGGACACCCCGACAATACGCCCCGGCATGTTGCGCGCATAACTGGCCTTCGTCGCCATATAGGCTGCATGTGGTCCGCCATACCCGATAGGCACACCGAAACGCTGGGTAGACCCAACAGCAATGTCTGCCCCCATGGCGCCGGGTTCCTTGAGCAGGGTGAGCGAGAGAGGATCTGCCGACACAATGCCGATGGCCTTATGCTCATGCAGTCCCGAGATCTGATCCGTGAAGTCCCTGATATGTCCATACGTGCCCGGATATTGAAAAATCGCACCAAACACAGTGCTTGGGTCAAGATCGTCGGGATTGCCCACAGTGATCTCGATGCCAAGTGGTGCAGCGCGTGTCTGCATCACTGCAATGTTCTGCGGGTGGCAGTTTTCGTCGATAAAAAACCCGACAACCTTGGACTTGCTGACCCGCTGCGCCATGGTCATGGCTTCGGCGCAGGCCGTCGCCTCGTCCAGCAGGGACGCATTGGCGATTTCCAACCCCGTCAGGTCCGACACCATCGTCTGAAAGTTCAAAAGCGCCTCAAGTCGCCCTTGGGAGATCTCTGGCTGATAAGGCGTGTAGGCGGTATACCACGCCGGGTTCTCAAGGATGTTGCGCTGGATGGCAGGGGGCGTGACCGTGCCATGATAGCCCTGACCAATCAGAGAGGTCAGGACCTTGTTCTTGGATGCCGTCACCCGCATGTGGTGTAACAGCTCGCGCTCGGACTTGGCTTTGCCAAAGTCCAGCGGCTCCTTTTGGCGGATGCCCTGCGGGATCGTGTCGTCGATCAGCGCGTCGAGATCTTTCGCACCCACCACGTCCAGCATCTCGTCCATTTCGGCCGGTGAAGGACCGATGTGACGGCGGTTGGCAAAATCATAGGGCAGATAGTCGGTGGGTTTGAAAGTCATTGCGCGCGTTCCTCAGCCGATCAGTGCGTTATAGGCAGCTTCGTCCAGCAAGCCGTCGAGTTGCGAAGCATCGGACGGTTTGATCTTGAAGAACCAGCCCTTGCCCAACGGATCGCTGTTGGCGAGGCTGGGGTCGTCGGCAAGGTCCGTGTTCACTTCGGTGATCTCTCCGTCGACCGGCGCCATGATGTCCGAGGCGGCTTTGACGCTCTCGATGACTACGATCTCATCATCTGCACTGACGGTCGCGCCAACTTCGGGCAATTCGACAAAGACCAGATCTCCCAATTGCGTTGTGGCGTGCTCGGTAATCCCCACAACATACGCATCGCCTTCGGCGCGCAGCCATTCATGTTCTTCAGTGTACTTCATCAGTTTCCCTCGCTGGTTATCTCTTAAAGTTGGCCGGGGTGAACGGCATTATCGCCACTGTCACCGGCAGGCGTTTGCCGCGTAACTCACCGTATAGCGTTGTGCCGACGGCTGAGTGGTCCGCACCGATAAGACCCATCGCAACGGGCCCGCCGACGGTTGGTCCGAACCCACCGGATGTGATTTCCCCGACGGGGGTATCTGACGTTTCGGTGGCATATAGCACGACGCCTTCGCGCATGGGGGCGCGCCCGGTGGGTAAAAGTCCGACCCGTTTGCGTGCAACAGGATTCCCGATTTGCCCCAGCACATTGTCCGCACCGGGAAAACCGCCCGCCCGTGCGCCATCTGACCTGCGCACCTTTTGAATGGCCCATGTCAGCCCTGCCTCCATGGGGGTTGTCGTTTCGTTGATGTCGTGACCGTAAAGGCAAAGCCCGGCTTCAAGCCGCAGCGAGTCCCGTGCGCCAAGGCCAATCGGTTCGACATCCGGGTGATCAAGAAGGGCCTGTGCCACATCTGAGGCGGCGTCGGACGGCACCGAAATCTCGTACCCGTCCTCGCCCGTGTACCCAGACCGGGACACCCACGCCTCGGTTCCATTCAGATCCAGCGTGGCAACATCCATAAAACGCATGTCGCCCGCGCGCGGATCAAGTGTGGCCAGCACAGCCTCGGCGGCGGGCCCCTGCAGGGCCAACAGCGCACGGTCCTTGATTTCAGTTACCGTGATATCCGGTTCGAGCGCCGATTTCATATGTGCGATGTCGGCGTCCTTGCACGCAGCGTTCACCACAACGAACACGTGGTCCGCGCGGTTGGCCAGCATCAGATCGTCGGTGATGCCGCCATTTGCGTTCGTGAAGAATCCATACCGTTGCCGGTTCTCGCCAAGCCCGAGTATGTCGACGGGGATAAGCGTTTCCAAACCTTGGGCCGCGGCTTCATAGGTGTTACCACGCACGATCACCTGGCCCATATGGCTGACATCGAACAACCCGGCCTTTGAGCGTGTGTGAAGGTGTTCCTTCATCACGCCCATCGGATATTGGACCGGCATGTCATACCCGGCAAAAGGCACCATCTTGGCACCAAGCGTCAGGTGCAACGCATGAAGCGGAGTCTGTTTGAGGTCGGACATATCCCATCGCCTTTTGCCAAGCCGACGAGATTTACATCAAATCAAGCGGCACCATGTCAGGCGCAGAGCTGTGTCTGCGCGTCGGTGCCTCCTCTGTCCGGGGTGCCTGAGATCATTATCCCTTCGGCGGATGCGCGAGGCATCACTCTCCAGAGTCTTGTGGCTGACGTTGGTCCTGTGGCCTGAGAGTTTCCGAGGCAGTTGCTCCTTCGGCACCAGTGAACTGGTTCTCCCAACGTCAATCGTTGCACGTTTCGTATCGGAAACTCCGACGTCATGGCAAGGGATATCTCACCCGTACACGAGAAGTTTGTTTTGCTTGGATTTGATTGAAGTATTCGGAGGATGTAGCGGGCGCACGCAATTTGTGTACGGGCTCGTATGGTCGTGGGACGGCAAAGCAAAGTTGAGCTCTGGTGCGCTCCCAATGTCTTTGGCGAGTTATGTTTTCAAAACAGGTTTTTTGAGGCGGGAGCGCGGAAACAACGTGCTTGCTTAGTCCAGAAACAATGGGTTCGCCGCGAGCCGAAGACATTAGCCCGTGCCCAACTCGGTGGCGTGGTTGTCAAAGCTCAACATTTTGCTCAATCGGATGTTAACACATTCATGCAACGATCTTCGCTCACCAGAAGGAGCGAGCGTATGCCCAATGACTTTCGCCTCCTGTTTTTTTCGGTGTTGGCCGGGGCAGGGGTCGTTTTTACGGTTTTTTCGTTCCCGGCGCTGACAACTGGCGGTGGGTTCGTTGTCCCCGGGGCCACTGAGGCGGAATTCGAGGCTGTGTTCAGTCAAGAACTGTCTTATTGTGAACGCCAACCCGGCGATATCAACTGCCAGTGTTTCGCCAATGTATCCGGTGTCATTCTGGCCGATAACGCCCCGCGCGTGCCGGGTGCGCGCTATGCCGACAAACAGGATCTCGCGAGGGGACAAGCGGCCAACAGTTGTTAGGCTGTTGGCAGGAACTGGAAACTGACGCCAAATCGTAAGCACTCGCCGAAGGCGCAGCGTTTCATCAAATATTTCCAAAAGTTCTATGCGAGCCGTTGTTCTTGAAAAGCGCCCGCCTCAGTTCGACAAAGCGGAGAAACTTCAGGGTCATGGGCACGCGGATATAAACAGAATCCACAACGCCGCAGGCCAAGTTCAATTGTTCGGTACAGGCCTACGGAACACCGCGAATGTGCAAAGCGCTGCGACGAAACAAGCCGCACAGATCGCTAGAGCGGCGGAGAATGCGCTTGTTTCGGCAAAGACGGCCACTGCAAGGATGCCACCCAATCGCGCGAGCGTGATATCCAGGCTTGTCGACACCGCCCGCAGGCCCTGAGGTGCGTGCCGGAGGATCAATTGAGTGGACGGCGCGTTGCTGCAAGCCAACCCAGCTCCGACAAGGATTGCCGAAAAGACCAGCAAAAGCGTGCTGCTGTTCAGGGAAAGCAGTAAACCAACTGCAATGAGAACAGGGGCTGCAAGCATTATGATCTGCACGTGATCTTGATCAACCTTGTTCCGCAGCAATGCGCTCAACACGGAAAAGGTTAGCCACATTGCCGACATGATAATGCCGATGCTGATGGTCTCGACGCCCGTTTCAGAAAGCCAGAGGGGCAAGCGGAACAGAAAATAGGTGATCGCACCATAGGTGAAAAACACATAGGCCAGCGTTAACCAGAGCTTTGGGGCCCGAAAAATCGCGCTGTATTCCGGCTTGTCGCGCGGCGCTTCACTCGCGGGCTCAGACGTCGGTGCGCCCACGACAACCAACAGTGACATAGCGGCCAAAACGGCGATCAAACCGAATGCGGTGTTCCAGTTTTCCATGCCAATGATGCCACTATAGGCCAGGGGCGCGAATGCGGCGACGTAGCCTGCAAGGCTTCCCCACAGTATCAGCATCCGCCCTGGTTTCTCTGGTGCGTGGCGGACCAGCAAAACCGGGACGAGCGGTGAAAACACCCCTGCACCGAAACCCTGTAGCATGCGCCCGGCAATCAACATTTCTGCATTGGTGGAAACAGCAAGCAATACCGAACCGGCCAGAAAAGCGAAGACACCGAAACCGAAGACGCGCGTCGTCCTGAAAGTGTCGCCAAACAGTCCGCCGACAAGAACACCTATCGCAACCGCAATGCTGTATGAATTGAACACCCAAGCCAACTCACTCAGGGACAGGTCAAACTGGGTTCGCATCGATGGCAGCAACAAAGGCACAAGGGTCAACTCCATCACAAACGCAATCTGCGCCACCACCGGACCGTATACGGCGGTCTCTGCCATCCGGCGTGCGGCGGGGTAGGGCGTGCTTGGATTTGGGTCGCTGGCTGTCATGTGCGAATGGTGAGGTTCAGGCATTCGCTGCCGAATTCAAGTCGGCCATTTGAATAGTGGTTTTGGCCTCGACCGGCTCAGCGGAGGAGCGGATTGCATGTGACGCATCTTGAGATGCGTTGGCAAAAGACGTGGCCAAATCCTTTGCGCTCATCCAGATCAGATAGTCTTCGTCCGTAACCTGTTGATCTGGACCGATCCACCGTCCCGCTTCGCAATGTGTGTAACCGTAACGAAGATGTGCGCCCTTTGCGGCCAGTGGCTTGGGAACAAAGGCAAAGATAAAGGCAGGATCCCACGCGATCACAGTCATCTCGAGTATCAGGCGCGATAGCAGGGCTGTCGCACCTTGCCCACGTGGACCACCCAGTCCCTTGGCGCGCAGCCAGAAGTCACCCTGATAGCCGACCTTGCCCGAGATTGTGTTCAGTATTTCGGGGCCGGAAAAGAAGGTTTGATCCGGGTCAGGTGTTGAATCCGGAGTGATGTATTTTTGACGGTGCAATTCCAGATGTGTGGCCAGCGATATCCCCGAAAGGTCGAGAATGCGCATCGCTTGTGTGTGGACCAGTTCGCCATCAGGTTCGAATCCACAAATCCAGCAGCCATTGCTGTCGTCGACATAGGAACTGGCGACATCAAACATTGGATAAAGTGGTCCGCGCTCGACATGTTGGTTGCGAATGGCGCGGTACTCTTGAAAGTCGCCGCCGATCTTGACCCGAATGCCCATATCTTCAAGATCGCGCAGCACACTCGAAAATCGCGTGACAACATCAAAAAGATGACTCGGTTGGAGACGCATGTTGCGGCTTTCTGAGGCAAGTTCGAACAACTTCTAGGACTGGCTAGATCATTGAATGGTTAACGAAGTGTTACCGCGGCCCCGGCAAGGTTCGTCTTTGTAAATGAATTCTCATTTCTTGCGCCTGATGATCGTTGGTTGCGTCAGATTGGATGCGCTGTCTTGCTTGACAAACTTGATGCTTCGCACTCCCGAACTCTGACCGTTTCATTCCCTGTATGTCTCGAAACGTCGCAGGCATCTGGAAGGCTTTCAATTCGGGCAAAACTTGGGAAGATCAGTTGAATTGTCGCGAATTGCGCGCCGTTGGCGTCCGCGTATCTGTCTGATTGTATTGTGTTTTGTCGGGTCTCAACTCGTTGCGAGAAACTTCAGCTTCTGCGCGGCCATTGAATTGAGGCAGCTGAGCGGCAGACCACCTGCAACAGCCATATTTTGGGCGGAACAAATCGAAATACTGCGCAAAAGTGAGGTGCAGTGTGAGTATGGATTTGATTTTTGATGCGCTGTCAGATGTTTCGTGTGTTCCATCTGGTGCAGTGAACGTGCGCGTGGGAGTGGCTGTTGAAGGACCCGGCGGGCGATGGATACCGTGCGCGTCCAGTTTGGCGGACAGCGGCTACTTTCCTTGCGTTTATCAAGTTGGGCCAGGGCGACGGCAAGTGTGCGGGGCCAACACCCCCAGCGGATCAGAAGATGAAGCCTTGTCGCGCGCCATTGAGCTTGCGTTGACGGCCTCGGCTTAGTCTATTTGACGACTGCGGACGATGCCGTTTGTGCTTCTGACGGTGTCCCAGCAATAGCCAGGTCTAGGGAAAGCATTCATTTGCAAAGGGTGACCCGACGGTCCGTCCCCATTGCTTAGCGTTTCAGATGCCGCACCTGTGCGCCTTGCACTGACTGGGCTTCCGGCCAAAACACTCCACCGTTCTGGCACAACTGGTTGCGTAGATCTTCGAGGCTCATGGGCCTGCCGAAATGAAACCCTTGCAGATAGTCGCAACCCAGATCGCTGACGATGCGTGCGTGTTCTTCCGTTTCGACGCCCTCTGCGACGATCCGCATACCAAGGCTTTTGCCTATTCCGATGATGGACGCGACCAACGGTCTGGTGCTTGCATCGTCGACAACCGGTTGAATGAATTGCCTGTCGACTTTCAGAATGGATGGTCGGATTTCCAGCAACCCGCGCACCGATGCGTGGCCGGTGCCAAAATCGTCCAAAGCAATGGTGACACCCAATTCGTCAAGTTCATCAATTGTCCACCGCACGACCTCACCTATCCGATCCAGATAGACAGATTCGAGGATTTCGATGGTCAGTCGTTCCGGCGGGATTCCGGAACTGCGGATATCATGGATGAATGTCGGGTCCGCCAACCGGGCTGCCGAGACGTTGACCGCCAAACGCGGCAAATCCACGCCCGCTGCGTCAAAGGACTTCAATGCGTCTTTCAGGCACGCGAACATCATTTCATCAATTCTTGTCAGGATGCCCATGTTCTGCGCGGTATCCAAAAACGCGCCGGGTGCCAGAATACCCCTTGTGGGATGAGCCCACCGCACCAAAGTCTCAGCCGAGGTGATGACCCCGGTTTGCGCGTCGATCAAAGGTTGGAAGTAGGGTATAAATTCCTGCCGTTCGCAAGCCAGCAACAGATCGGATGCCAGTTGTTTGGTTGCGATGGAACGAGCGTGCATTTCGTCTGTAAAGAATGACCACCGCCCCTTGCCGTGCTCTTTGGCATGATACAACGCCTCATCTGCGTCAGCGACAACCCTTTCGGGGACGTCCATATTGGACTTGGCAATGGCCACGCCGACGCTTGTGCTGCAGGCTGTTGACTTCCCGTCGCACATGAAGGGCATTTGCATACGCGACACGATCTCGTCGGCGAGGCTACTGATTTCCAATGCGCTGTCACCAAGCGGACGCAGGATCGCAAATTCGTCACCGCCGAGGCGCGCAACCAGATCAGCCTCATCGGTGAGCTCGCGCAACATGTCGGCGACGGACACAAGCAACCGGTCTCCGGCATCGTGACCCAGCGTGTCGTTCACGAATTTGAAGCGATCCAGATCAATGTAGAGAACAGCAAACTCTGTCTTGTTGCGTTTCAATTCTTCGATCCAGGTTTTCACCTCTACCTCGAAGTGACGTCGGTTTGACAGGCCGGTAAGCGCGTCTTCATTGGCGTCTTTAGCGACAGATCTGGCCAAATCGTGCAGGCGCGCGTTCTCTTTTTCGAGGCGGCGCACCTGTTGGAGCGTTCTTGCGTGGTCGTGCGCCTCATCGGGGGTTGCCTCTGGCAATGCGGCGGAGCCAAGCGCGGCACGTTGCGCCCCCAGATCAATGATGGAGCATAACCACCAATGGTCCCCCGTTTCAGAGTCAGACAGATGCGTCCAACTCATCCGCTGCCAATATGTCTCGCCATTCTTTCGGTTGTTTTCGGCTTCTGTCGAAAAATTTTCCCAACCCATCAGCTTTTCGATGATGTAGAGGTGCACACCCTGTTCGAGGTCGGCTCCGATCAGGATTGTGCCGCGTTGTCCCAGTGCTTCGGATGCGCTGTATCCCGTGATTTTGGTAAATGCCTTGTTTGACCACTTCAGCTCCATGACGGCCCCGTCATCGGCGCTCGCCAATGCAAGCGCGAGCCCTTCGGTGCGCTTGTCGTCGATCTGATTGAAGATCTCGGGCGGTATCATGTGCTTCCTGCTTGCCGGTGCGGATTTCATAAGCGCACTGCCAATAGAATCCGTTAATGCGACACGTCAGAGCGGCTTTCTTTATCGAAAAATCAATGCATCTGACGCCGGATGCGCCGATGCGCGCCGATGCGCCATGCCATTTTTCGGAAGGATCAGCTGGCAGGTGGCGTGCAACTGGGTGCCTGGGTCACCTGCCGAGAAAGAACATGCGCTTTCGGCTTCGCAAATGCCGTAGGGTGTACGTTGACGAGTCAGACCGGTGCGTTTCAATTCAATCCGAGTTGGTTGCGTCGTGCGGGTCAACTCAAATGCCCAATTGAATTTGCCAGCGGTAATGAAAGCGTGGCCTGATCTACGAACTAGCGGCCGGGTGGACCAAAGCGGGTCCACCAATAATTAACGCAATGGACCTCTGCGTCGAAATCTTGCGCATTGTCAGCCGAGACTGTGATGGATTTGGTGTCGTTCTAATTTTTCATGGGACTGTTGTCTCAAGTTGCTTCGGCCCAATGGGGCGGAAAAGTCTCAGCGACGCCGGGCACAGCCTCGATCCGCGCAACCCACGACGCAATGTCGACACTGAGGTCGGCAAGGCTGGGCAGACCTAGGGATTGCATAATTTGCGGTTTCGTATCCATCGCACGTTGCACCAGGCGAACGTGGGGGAACGCCACCGCATCAGCTGCTCTGGGTGTGGCTCCGGACAAAAACGGTGCTTTGGTCAGCAGTTGTGAGAGGCCAGTCAGTTCGGTTCGAAGGGTTTCTGCGGCACCCATGAGTGCTGGCGTGGTTGCCGTTGCTCCATCAAAAAAGATCGGTGACAGAACGCCGCTTGTCGCGGCTGGCAGATGATCAAAGATCTCCATCGTGCGTTGCCAGATGTCTGCGGCCTCTTTGGGTGTTTGACCAAAAAGGGGTGTATCCGGATGGACCCTGTCGAGCCAAGCCAGAATGGCGATGGACTGCCCAAGGGTCTGGTCTCCCTTCTTGAGCGTGGGCACCGTTCCGCGCGGATTGAGGGCAAGGTACGCATCCGATTTATGCTCTTTGCGTGAAGCTGACAGCATGTGCACCTTATAGTCGAGGCCCTTAAATGCCATCCCAAGTGCCACACGCCATGGGCTGGGCGCGCCACTTACGGTCCAAAATTCGAGCGTCATTTTGCATGTCCTTGTTTGGCTGTGTGTGTGCACAGGCCTAGCGGCTACGGGATGAATGAAGAAGTAGGCAGAATTTTCTGCCATACTTTCAAAATTGCTACCAATGCAGGGATTCAAGGGGTTCGGTGCGTCAGCGCTGCGGCAACCACACCCTCTACAGCCCAAATGCCATGTCCTGCGCCCGGTGTGCTCGGGATGATTTGGGGTAAGTGGGACTGCCGATTCTGCAGATCAAGCAAGTCAGGGCGCTGGAGGCGGTCGGGCGCGTCACGCATATTACGTATGCCAAAGTGCCGCCACGGGCGCAGCATTCGGGCCGCGCGAACGGCCTCGCGTTTGACCCAGTGTTCACGTCACGGTACGCATCGTGGATCAAACGCTCAGCTGCTTCTCAGGGCCTGATCCACCCGGTCCATCTTGGCCTCATACCAGGCGATTGTGCCATCCGGATCTTCCTTGAAACTTTCTGCAAAAGACGGTGGGGCCTCTGTCACTTCGTCATACCGGGTCGCCCAGACCATCATGGATAACAGGGCCGGAAGAAAATCCTTCGCCTTTTGGGTCGGGAAGTAACAGACGCTGCTGGCCTTGCGCGGGTCCGGTTCGCGGGTGAACATGCCAAGTGCTTCGAGCTTGGACAGCCGGTTTGCCAGAATGTTGGTCGAGATCCCTTCGGGAGAGGCGAGAAACGCGCGATAGGTGCGTTTGTCGTGCAGCAGCACATCACGCAACAGCAAGAAGCACCACTTATCTCCCACAATCCCTGCGGCGTAGCGCGTGGGACATCCTGACCAGTCGGGTTTGCCTGCGTTTGCCATGACGCAGATATAAAGGATCACAAGGCGCTTGCAATATGCAAGTGTAGTTAGTACAAATCCACTTGCAAAATGAAAGTGGAGAAGCGCAATGACATCCCCCTTTGTCTGGTTTGACAACATGACCAAGACACGCAGCGAAACGACCCAATTCCTTCAGGGCATGTTTGATTGGAACCCAAACGATATTGGCCCAATGACCTTTTTGACCGCGCAAGGTGCAGACCGGCCATTCGCGGCAAGCTGCGATGTGTTTGAAGGTATTGAAGGCTGGGTTCCTTACGTCGAAGTCGACGATCTACCGGCTGCGGTTATGCGGGCACGCGCACAAGGGGCGACGGTTATCGCTGAGGATTTCAAAGGCCCGGCGGGTGACGCGAGTTTCATCCGCGACCCGGGTGGCAGCGCTTTGGCATTGTGGAAACGTGCGGAAGGGATGTGAGCCAATGATCAGACAACAGGTTGCCGCCGCTGCAATTTATCCGGCCATCGTCTTTCCCTTGGCGCTTGTCTGGCATCTGGTGCTGTTCAAGGATCGCTACATGGTTTTTGGCTACTTTGAAGGAGAGCCAAACATCGTTGTGGGTCTTGCCAGTATGATTGTCCAAGGCGCGGTTCTGGCCGCCATCTATCCAATGTTCCGGTTTGGACGCGCAGGATTTGCCCGCGCGTTTTTGTTTGCAGGCCTCCTTGGCCTGTTTTTCTGGACAAGTCACGTTCTTGCGCTTGTCGCCAAACAGAACGTGCCCGGCGCTGCCAGTTTTGTGGTGATGGAGACCGTGTATCTCGGTTTGCAGTTTGGTCTTTTCGCCGTCGCCTTGGGGCTTATTTTCAACGGGCGCGAGCGGAACAACACTCCTGTACCGGCTTAGGAACCAGCCCGCTTCAATGCCTGAAAGGACACTCCGTTGTCCAAAGTCTCGCCGCTGTGCAAAGCATAGTGGCGAGGTTTCACGTCTGGCCCGAACAGCCGTTTGCCTTCTCCAACCACCACTGGGAAAGTCCAGACAAGGAACACGTCGATCAGGTCGGCCGCCTGCAAAGTCTGGATTAACTTGGCACTGCCGTGGACTTGCAGGCGCGGGCCTTCCCCGGATTTGAGACTTTGGACGTTCGCCGCTACGTCGCCCCGGAGCGCCTGCGTATTTTGCCAATCCAATGTGTCCCCGCGCTGTGTTGCCACATATTTGCGCGCGGAATTCAACAGATCGGCCACGTTGGACTTCGGGGCATTCGGCCAATGGCTTGCAAAGATGTCGTAGGTCTTGCGGCCAAACAGAATGTCATAGGGCTGGGCCATTGCCATGCGTTCGACATGGGGCATCACGCCTTCCCAATAGGGGGCGGCCCACCCGCCTTGCGCAAATCCGCCCGAGGGGTCTTCCTCGGGCGCACTTGGGGATTGCATGACGCCGTCGAGCGTTACAAATGCCAGCACTCGTAGTTCACGCATGCTATTGATCCACGCGAGACGAAGACGTGGCCAAAGCAGCGAGCTTGTCGAAGGCCTGGTTCCATCCGCCTGCACCTGCCGTGCCAGCCTCAACGCCCATATGCACCATTACCATGCGGGTTGTGTCACCGGTTTGGGTCAATTCCACGATCACTTCGGTAATGTCGGGGAAATTGTCGGGCATCCCCATGGTTTGCGGAGAAATCAGCGTGCCGTCTGCGTCGCACATGCTTTCCGTGTAAACGAGGCGGTGGGGGGCTCTGACCTCCTTGTAGACGCCGGTAAACCACATCTCCATGGAACGCTCGGGGGCTTGCATCGACATACAAACCTTGCGTGTGCCGCCAACGGTGACATCCATTTCAGCGGTCGGCACGGACATTCCGTTTGGCCCGTACCACTTTTTGAACAGCGCGGGATCGGTCCACATCCTCCAAACAAGATCAATCGGGCAATCAAAGTCGCGTTCAATCCTGACCCACTTATTGTCCTGGTTCATCATCAGTCTCCTTCATGTCATTCAGCAATTGGCCCATCACATCAAAACGGGCGTCCCATATGTGGCGGTATTGTTCGGTCCAGGTAGCGATGTCCTGAATCGGGTCAGTGTTCAGTGAGCAAAGGCGAAACTGTGCATCTTTTTCCCGACTGATCAGCCCGGCATTTTCAAGCACACGAATGTGCTTGGATACGGCGGGCAGCGACATGTCGAAAGGTTCGGCAAGCGCGTTTACAGTTGTTTTTCCCTTGGCCAGCCGCGCAAGGATCGCCCGTCGCGTCGGGTGGGCCAGCGCGGAAAAGACCGCGTCCAGTAGATCATCTTCTCTCATGCACCCATTAATAAACTCATCGGTTAATTAATCAATAGGTTAAATACATGTGGCCTCAAGGTGACTTGGAGCGGTGCGCTGAATGGCATGATGGGGATGCGTTCGAAAGCGGGCACAGCAGTGACTCTGAAAGGCAGGTGTGTCTTGAGTTCTCCCTCCAGCGTTCACTTGAAGAAGCGGTGCAGCCAGGTTTCCGCCCGCAGGCGTGGCGTCATTTTTCGGATCTCAGCGCGTATTGTCCGAAAAGGACACTGCCAAGCACAATCCCAAGGCCAAGGACTTGGGGCACCGTCAGGGTCTCGTTCAGGATTGCCCAGCCTAGAACGGTCGCGCTCAGTGGGCTCAGCAAGCCAAGTATGGAAACTGCTGACGGTTGGATCAGACGGATGCCACGCAGCCAGACGATATAGGTCAACGCGGCTCCGATCAGACCGAGATAGGCCATGCCCAAAACATTCGTACCGCTGATCGTTGACCAGTCGGTTGGTGCAAATGGCGCGAATGGCAACAGCAGCAGACCGCCTGCTGTCAATTGCCATCCCGTAAAGGTCAGGGCCGGAACCGGTGGCTGCCATTTGCGACTAAGCACCGTGCCAAGTGCCATCGAAGCAGACCCGCATACCCCGGCCAATACACCCCACATATCCAGCTTGGCTTGCGGGGTGAGAACGAGCAACGCAACGCCAAGAACGCCTGCTGCAACAGCCCAGAGGGACATGATCTTGATGGGCGATCCCAGCAAGGCGCGCGTGGCGAAGATCACCACAAATGGCTGCAACGCCCCCATGACAGCGGCGACTCCACCGGGCAAACGGTAGGCTGCGTAAAACAGCAAGGTCCAGAACAGGGAAAAGTTAAGAGCACCCAACACAAACATTTTCCAGACCCAATGGCCTTGGGGCAGCTGACGCACAATGCAGATGAGGATGAGGCCAGCTGGCAGGGCACGCAGCACCGAAACCGTAAGCGGATCAAGGTTGGAGAGGAACTGAGTGGCCACGATATAGCTGCTTCCCCAGATGAGTGGCGCAGTCGCGGTTACGGCGAGGTCAGCAGGGCGGGACATGGGATACTCCGATTTATCTTGACGTCGAGATAAGGGAAATTATCTTGACGTCAAGATATTTTGTCAGTGATACTTCCCAGATGTTCGATATCGAAGACATCCGTGCTCAATGGGCCAAGCAGCGGCCAGACCTTGATACAGAACCGATGGGGTTGATTGGGCGAACGGTGCGCCTGTCCAAGCTGTTTGGCGATGAGATGGGAAAGACGTTCAGCAAACACGGGTTGAACCACGCCAGTTTTGACGTCCTTGCCACGTTGCTCAGGGCTGGCCCTCCACACGCACTGTCGCCAAACGAGTTGCTTGCGACCATGATGGTCACGTCTGGCACGATGACCAACAGAATTGACCAACTTGTCAAAGAGGGTCTGGTGGCGCGTGTTGCCAATCCGGATGACAAACGCAGTGTCAGAGTGCAACTGACAGCACGGGGACAACAGAAAATCGACGCTGCTGTCACTGAGCATGTTGAGGTGCAAAAGCGCCTTGTCGACGGGCTTGGCCAGAAGGATCGCGCGGATTTGGCGCGTCTGCTGGACAAGGCTGTTGCGGCATTGGACCCCAAGCTGGGCTAGGCGTTTGCCGGCCCTCCGGAAACTCCCCACGTTTCAAGTGTCACCGTGGTCGACCGGGATCACCGGAGATCGATTGCGTCTTCGGTCGTAAATCCAAAGATCACGATTGACAGATTAGGACAAATGTCCCAAACACCAAAATTAGGACAAATGACCTAGAATCACTCACGGACACTCTGATGACTTATGACCTCTTTTCCCCGATTACTTCCGGAAACCTGCACCTCCCAAACCGAATGGTGATGGCTCCCATGTCTCGCAGCAGGGCGGTGGACGGCGGCGTCCCGAGCAGCGCGATGGCGCAGCATTATGCAGATCGGGCGACGGCGGGCCTCATCATTTCCGAATCCGCGCCGATATCGCAGCAGGGCGTCGGCTATCCGAACACGCCTGGTCTGTTTACGCCGCAGCAAACGGCCGGATGGATGCGCGTCCTGAATGCCGTCCGCTCGCAAGGCGGGCGCATGTTTGCACAGCTGCAACACTGCGGGCGCATTTCACACCCGTCTCACCAACCTGACGGTGCTTTGCCAGTCGCTCCATCTGCCCTGAAGCCAGCGGGACATGCATTTACTGCCACTGGCTATCAAGACTTTGAAACGCCGCGCGCCTTGGAGACATCAGAGATTGCAGGTGTCGTTGACCAATTTCGCTTGGCTGCGCAAAACGCCCGGGATGCAGGGTTTGATGGTGTCGAGGTGCACGGTGCAAACGGCTATCTGATTGACCAGTTCCTGCGTGATGGAACAAACCAGCGGACAGATGGCTATGGTGGTTCCATTGAAAACCGGACACGGTTCCTGTTGGAGGTCATTGAAGCAGTGACAACCGTATTCCCGGCAGATCGCGTTGGGGTGAAATTATCACCGGAAAACACGTTCAACGGTATCAGCGACTCCGACCCGCAACACCATTTCGAGGCGATTGTACGCAGCATTGCAGATTACGGATTGGCATATCTGCACGTCACCGAAGCCAGCATGGGGATCATGGGCCATATCGCAGGGTCAGCGAAAGACGTGGACTACGCCCAGTTGCGCAGTCACTTTCCCGGCACGTACATTGCCAACAACGGCTATGGCAAAAGCCAGGCCACCATTGCAATCCAGTCGGGTCATGCTGATTTGGTGGCGTTTGGTGCGCCGTTTCTTGCCAACCCAGACCTTGTTCGGCGATACCGCGAAGATCTCCCACTGAACACTGTCGACAAATCGACGTTCTATTTTGGCGGGGACATGGGATACAACGACTACCCCTTTGCGCATAGCACTCTGAAATCAGTCGCCTGAGACCTCGCACTTAACAAGGATCAAAACATGGCGGCATCCGCTACCCGAGAAAAGATTGTCTCTTCAGCAGACCAGTTGTTTTATGAACGCGGGTTTGAAGTGACCTCATTTGCGGATGTTGCCGAGATGGTGGGCATTTCGCGCGGCAATTTCTACTATCATTTCAAGACGAAGGACGAGATCCTTGATGCAGTGATCGCACGGCGCATCAAGGACCGAGATGAGATGTTGGGAAGATGGATCGACGGGGACCAAACGCCCAAACAAAGTGTCGCAAGTTTCATCCGCATTCTGGAAATGAACAACAAGAAGATTCGATCATCCGGCTGTCCGGTTGGTACGTTGTTCTCGGAATTGGCCAAGCTGAATCACCCCGGCAGACCGGCAGCGCGCGGCCTGTTCGATCTGTTTAGGGTATGGCTGCGCCGTCGCTTTGAAGAGATGGGGCGGCACAGGGACGCGGACGCCCTTGCAATGCACATTCTGGCCCGCAGCCAAGGTGCAGCGACGCTGGCCAACGCTTACCCGGACGAGCCGTTTCTGGAAACGGAAGTCGCACAGATGCTGGCATGGCTTGATGCCGTGGCCGACCAGCAGGATCAGACACAACAAGACACATAGGTAGGATCAAGTATGTATATCATCACCCTGACTCTGACGGATCAGAAATCCAAGGCACCCGATTTCATGGCTGCGCACAACGACTGGATCGCGCGTGGCTTTGACGATGGAGCATTTTTGCTGGTTGGCAGCCTGAAACCCCAAGGCGGAGGAGCGATCCTCGCAATTCAGACTGACCGTGCCGCGCTGGAGCAACGCGTGGCCGATGATCCGTTTGTCAAAGAAGGGATCGCTGTGCCCGAGATCCAGGAAATTGCGCCTGGACGCACCGATCCGCGCTTGTCTTTCTTGAAAGACGCAGCCGCATGAATGACTTTGTCGGCCCGGATGGTAAAACCCGCTGCAACTGGAGCGCGGCGGCGCCGGAATTTTTGGACTACCATGACCGTGAATGGGGGTTTCCCGTATCCGATGACGTTCGCCTCTTCGAAAAACTCTGTCTTGAGAGCTTTCAGTCTGGGCTGAGCTGGCGCACCATCCTGAACAAGCGGGACGGGTTCCGCGCTGCGTTTGACGGGTTCGATTTTCACAAGGTTGCGCTTTATGGTGCTGACGACGTGGCGCGTTTATTGAAAGACGAAAGTATCGTGCGCCACAAAGGAAAGATTACTGCCGTCATCAACAATGCTGCCCGCGCGGTCGAGATGGTCGAATCCGAAGGATCGCTTGCGGCCTTTTTCTGGGGATTTGAGCCGGACCCGAAAGATCTGGGCAGGCCGCAAACCCAATCCACAAGCGAAAGCTCGACGTTTCTGGCGAGAGAGTTGAAGCGCCGCGGGTGGAAATTCTTGGGTCCGACCACCGTGTTTGCATTTATGCAAGCCATGGGACTGATCAATGATCACAGCGAAGGCTGTGCCATGCGCGAAACTGCCACGGCAGCGCGCAAGGCATTCAACGTCCCCCAAGCTGATGCCTAACGGGATGTGTGTCACACGCGCGAATTGTTCGCCTCACCACTTGGAAGGTCCGTGAAGCAAAGCGCGCGCAGCACCCGTTTCTGATGAAACCACGCTCCGCTGAAAGAGCGGTTTGCGATCGGATTTGAGGGCTAATCAAGGAGCATCTCAAGACCTTTGCCCAGCAAGCACGAGTCGTATCTGGCTACTCTGCGGACCACTGGACCTTCAGGCTGCCTTCCGGTGGCGCGGCACTGAGAAAGGTCGATATCTCAGACAGCGACACCCGGTGTGACACGACGCGGTCTGCCACGTCGCCGAGTTCAGAAATCACCTGCAACGCCCTTGGCACATTATGGTTCAACGAATGAGAACCTGCCAATGTGAGTTGCCGCCGGAAGACCTCGAACGGGGCGATATTGATGTGTGCATCAGACGGGCAAACACCAAAGAACAGCCCCTTGCCGCCATTGGCCATGTAACCCGTCAACCCTGCTGCAACCTGCGGCACCCCCGTGGCTTCGACCGCAAGGTCGGCGCGGTGGTGCCAGCTGCGCAACGCATCAGAACCACCGGCAACGGCCTCAAAGCCGAAACTTTCAGCAAGGTCCAAACGGCTGTCGGCGATGTCGCAAAAGGCGATACGTGACACGCGTTGGGTTTTCAGCGCTAATCCCATTAGCAAACCCATAGGCCCTGCACCAAATATCAGTGCTTCCTCCATCCATGTCTCGAAAACAGCGTCCACACCATTCAACACGCAGCCCATTGGCTCAGCCAATGCTGCCCGCGTGAACGACATCTGGCCAATCGGGTGAACCGCGCTTGCGTTCACGACACTGAATTCAGCAAAACCGCCATGCTGCGTAACGCCGTATGCGCCAAGGTTTTCGCACAGATGCGCCCATCCCCGTGCGCAGGCGCGGCAAGTGCCGCATTCGAAGTTGGGATCAACGGCCACACGCTCTCCCGTTTTGAGTGTGCGCACGTTTGATCCCACGTCAACAATCACACCAGCGTATTCGTGCCCCGGAACAACCGGAAACGCTCCGGTGCCGTAATTGTCCTTGAGAACCTCGTAATCGGTGTGACAGATCCCACTCGCCTTGACCTCAACAACAACCTCGTCCGGGCCGGGTTTGGGATTTGGCAAATCGGTATAGGATACCTTGTTCTTACCCGTGAAAAGGACGGCTTTCATGGAGTGCTATCCTTGCAGGTAAGTGCGCAAAGCAGTCTCGACCCCATCTGACCAGATCAGCGACAACCAGCGATCAAATTCCGAACGGAAGGCCGTGTTCTGGCCAAGATCGCCATAAAGGTCACTTTGGTCGAGCCATGCGTCTGGCGCGGATTTGGCGGCAATGGCCGCAGCGTTCAACTGGTCCCATATCGGATCGTTTGGCGCAATTGCACTGCCATCCTCGCGGGTGCCTTCGCACATGCGGGCCCAGATTGCCTGGGACAGGGCAAGACCGGATATGGGCGTTCCGTGTGCCAAGGCATCACGCAAGACCGGCAAGATAAATCCTGTCTGGCGGGACGACCCGTCAAAGGCGACGCGGCGCACCGTGTCCACGATTTCGGGATTGGAAAAGCGGCCGTCGATCAGGTCGACATAGGCCAACGGCGTAATACCGGGCACAGGCGCGACCTGTGGCGTGATCTCGGTGCGCGCGACCTTGCGAAAATAAGCCCCAATCAACGGGTGATCCATGCAGCCCGAGATGTATTCGACAGACAGCACTTCGCCGGCATCTGCAATCAGTTGGTGCCCTCCGTTGAGGATGCGGATCTTCATCGCTTCAAACGCGTGGACATCATCTGTCAGGGTTGCCCCGACATCTTCCCAATTGGGACGGCCTGCGCAAAACTTGTCTTCGATCACCCATTGGCGAAAGTTCTCGTGCGTGACGGGGGCGGCATCCGCAATGCCAAAGGACTCGACCAACTCCAACTCGTTGGGGCCCGTTGCAGGTACAATGCAATCGACCATGGAATTCGGAAACGTGCAGTTTGCATCGATCCAGTCGGCAAGGGCCGGATCGGACAGACGCGCCAGAGACACCAGTGTCTGGCGCAGGATGTCACCGTTGCCCTGCAGGTTGTCACAACTTTGCCCCGTGAAGGGACCAATGCCCGCCGCGCGCCGGATTTTCAGGGCGGCAATCATTGCGCCGAATGCGGAAACCGGGCGATCAGGATGCGTTGCGTCATGGACAATATCGGGATGGCTTGCATCAAAGGCCTTGGTGACCGGATCGATATAATATCCGCCTTCAGTGACCGTCAGGGACACAATCCGGATCGCAGGATCCGCCATTTGCTTGATCAATGTCGCGTTGTCTTCCTCGACTGGCACGAAATCGATCATTGCACCGACGATTTCGGCCGAGCGCCCTCTGGGGTCAAGTTCGATCAGTGTCGTGAGGCAGTCCTGCGCGCATAGCCGCTCGCGTTGAACTGCATCGCCTGCGCGCACACCGGCGCCAATGATACCCCAATCCTGCGCGCCGCCTTTTTGCATCAGACGGTGCATGTACCACGACTGATGTGCACGGTGAAAATTTCCAAGTCCGATGTGCACAATGCCCGCAGTGATTTTGGAGCGATCATAGGTTGGCACCACGACATCGCGCGGACATGCGTCTAGCGTCGCCGTTTCAAGTTTCAGCAGCGCTTTTTGCATCAGCTCATCCAGTTCCCGCCATCAACATTCAGCGTCTGTGCTGTGATGTATCTGGCAGCGTCGGATGCAAGGAACACAACCGGATCTGCAATGTCACGCGGTGCGCCCATGCGACCCAAGGGTACAGCTTCGCCAACCTCACGCTTTTTCTGGCCAAGCGGTTTGTTTTCATATTGCGCAAATTGCGCATCAACGACGTCCCACATTGGCGTATCTACGACGCCGGGGGCAATGGCATTGACGCGGATGTTGTCGTCGGCCAACTCCAGTGCCAGAGACTGCGTTACGGAAATCACCGCCGCCTTGGTCGAACAATAAAGCGTGATGTTCGGCTCTCCGCGGCGACCTGCCTGACTGGAGAAGTTGATGATCGTCCCGCCGCCACGTTTTCTTATATGCGGGACAGCCGCCTGGCAGGCGAAAATGGTGCCGCCGACATTGACATCATACTGGCGTCGATAGTCGTCAGCGGTGACCTTGTCGAGCGAGGCCATGTTGAAGATGCCGGCATTGTTGACCAGAATATCGATGCCGCCCATGGCGTCAGCTACGTTTTGCATGTTGGAAGCCAAATCATCAAACCGCGTGACATCCATGGAGACAGCCATGCCTTCGATCGCGCGTGCCGTTTCCTCGGCCTCTGCAAGACTCAGATCTGCGACGACCACCTTTGCCCCAGCCTCGCTGAGAGCTTCGCAGATCGCGCGCCCGATACCACGTGCGCCGCCTGTCACGACCGCGACTTTTCCTTCGAGTGTTTTCATGTCATCCGTAGCCCGTCAGCGCCAAATTTGTGTATTTGCGTCGTTTGCGGCGTGAGGAAAACTGTGTCTCCATGTTTCGCCGCTACGTCGCCCGGTGCCCGTACCGTCATTGGATCACAGCCGTCGATGCCGTGGATGTGGATGAACGTGTCTGACCCCAGATGTTCGGCCACTCCAACGGTGCCTTGCCACGCGCCATCGCTTGTTGATACGTCGATATGTTCAGGGCGGATGCCAATGGTTTGTGCGCCATGTTTTACGGCCTCTGCTCCTTGAATGAAATTCATCTTGGGGCTGCCAATAAAGCCAGCCACAAACAGATTGCGCGGATTGCGATAAAGTTCGAGCGGACTGCCGACCTGTTCGATCACGCCTGCCTGCAGAACAACAATCTTGTCGGCCATGGTCATAGCTTCGACCTGATCGTGGGTCACGTATACCATGGTCGTGTCGAGCTTTTTGTGCAGCTCCGAGATTTCCATACGCATCCCGACACGCAGCGCGGCATCAAGGTTCGACAGGGGTTCGTCAAAGAGAAAGGCCGCAGGTTCGCGCACAATGGCGCGCCCGATGGCGACGCGCTGACGTTGCCCACCCGACAGCTGCCCGGGTTTGCGGTCAAGGTAGTCGGTCAGGTTCAGCGCCTTGGCCGCCGCTTCTATACGCTTGTTCTGCTCTTCCTTGCTCATCTTGGCCATACGCATCGGAAAGGCGATGTTCTTGCGCACAGACATGTGCGGATAAAGGGCATAGGATTGAAAGACCATGGCAAGGCCACGCTTGGCCGGGGGGGTGTCGGTGGCATCTGCGCCATCAATCTCGATCAGGCCGGAGGTTGTATCCTCAAGCCCCGCGATCAGGCGCAACAAAGTGGATTTGCCGCAACCTGACGGACCTACAAAGACGACAAACTCGCCATCTTCGATTGCCAGATCCAGTGGAGGAATGACCTCGGTGTCACCGAACTTCTTCTGGACCTGTTTGAGCTGTATGCGTCCCATATTCCTGTTCCCTACTTTACAGCACCGAAGGTCAGACCCCGGACAAGTTGTTTCTGGCTGAACCAGCCCATGATGAGAATTGGCGCGATGGCCATGACCGACGCCGCACTGAGTTTGGCATAAAACAAACCCTCGGGGCTGGAATAGCTGGTGATGAATGCCGTCAACGGGGCGGCATTGGCCGCCGTCAGGTTGATTGTCCAGAACGCTTCGTTCCATGCGAGGATGATGTTAAGCAGCACGGTCGAGGCCATGCCCGGTATCGCCATCGGTGTCAGGACATAGATGATCTCTTCGCGCAGCGTTGCGCCGTCCATACGAGAGGCCTCGAGGATCTCTCCGGGGATTTCCTTGAAGTAGGTATAAAGCATCCAGATGATGATCGGCAGGTTGATCAGCATCAACACAACGGTCAGGCCAATGCGGGTGTCCAGCAGATTGAAGTCCCGGAACAACAGGTAGATGGGGACCAGAACGCCAACCGGCGGCAACATCTTTGTCGACAACATCCACATCAGCACGTTCTTGGTGTGTTTTGAGGGGACAAAGGCCATGGACCACGCAGCCGGGATGGCGATGATCAGTCCGAGAACGGTAGAGCCGACCGCAATGATGACCGAATTCGAGAAGTGCTTGAAGTAATCCGAACGGGCCTGAACCGCGCTGAAACTGTCCATGGTCCAGCCGGATGAAAACAACACCTCAAGAGGGGCACGGATCGCGTTTTCCTCTGTCTTGAAGGACAAGACCACAATCCACAGGATCGGGAAAAACAGCAGAAAGCCCAAGGTGCCGGCAACGATGGTGTTGAGTGTTTTGGTGCGGTTTGAAACTGCGCGTGCCATGATCTGCCCTCCCTCAAGCGTCCAGGTTCTTGCCGATCATCCGCATCAGGAAGATCGCAACGATGTTGGCGAGAATAATGGCGATGACGCCCCCTGCGCTGCCCATGCCCACGTCAAACTGCAGCAGGGACGACACGTAGATGAGGTAGGTCAGGTTTGTCGTTGCCGTGCCGGGGCCACCGTTGGTGGTCACAAGGATCTCGGCAAAGATCGACAACAGGAAAATCGTCTGGATCAGGATCACGACGGTGATGGCGCGCGCAAGATGCGGCAGCATGATAAAGATGAAACGGTTCCACCAATTTGCCCCGTCCATCTCGGCGGCCTCCAGTTGCTCCTGATCGAGCGATTGCAGCGCGGTCAACAAGATCAGCGTCGCAAATGGCAACCACATCCAGGACACGATGAAAGTGATGGACGCCAGCGGGTATTGCCCGAAAAAGTCGATGGGCGGAAAGCCCAACCCGGTCACAAGCCGCCCGAAGATACCGTTGACCGGGTTCATGAACATGTTCTTCCACACAAGGGCGGACACGGTTGGCATCACAAAGAACGGGGCAATGACCATGATGCGGATCAAACCCTGCCCAAACATCGGTTTGTCGAGCAGGATGGCCGCGCATAGCCCGCCAATGACCGTGATGCACAACACCCCGCCAACCAGCACCAGAGTGTTGTAAATTGCGTCAGTAAAGCTTGGGTCGGTCAGGAACCAGTAGTAGTTGTCCCACCCCGCAAAAGGGGTCGAGCCGGGTTGCAGCAAGTTATAGTAAAGGAACGAAAAATAGACGGTCATGCACAACGGCACGAGCATCCAGCCCAATAGCAACAGCACGGCTGGTGAAATCATCAGTCTTGCGGCAGATCGGGATGCCTTGGTGGCCATGCGGTGCGCCCTCCCCAAACGGCGTGCTTGTCGACACTCAAGAAAAAACCTTATGCCCGGTTTTTGCTAAAATGTCTGTCTGATAAAGCCTGCGGTTGAAAAGGGCCAAGGGATTTCACCCTTGGCCCTGTTGATGCGCGATTACTTGATGTAACCGGCTTTTGTCATTTCGCGTACTGCGAAATCCTGGCTGTTGGCCAACGCTTCTTCGACGGTCGATTGACCGGCCAAAGCGGCTGCAACCTGCTGCCCGACATAGTTGCCGATGCCCTGAAACTCAGGGATCGCAACGAACTGCACGCCGGTGTAGGGCGTTGGGAGCAGTGTTGCGTCTGCGGGGTCAACCGACAGAATCGCTTCGACAACGGCGGGTGCGAAAGGTGCGGCTTCAACACGGCGCGCATCTTCTTCGACCGACTGGCGTGTGCCCGAAGGTACAGCGACCCAGCCCTTGGTTTCGCCAACCAGTTCAAAGTACTCCTTGGACGTGCTCCACTTCAGGAAGCTCTTGGCGGCATCGACCTTTTTCGAGCTGGCAGGGATGGCGAGGGCCCAGGACCAGAACCAGCCTGTGCCCTTTGCTGTGGCCTGCATTGGCGCTTTTACAAAATCGGTCTTGTCTGCAACGCTTGACGTTTCGGGGTTGCGCACGTCGCCAGCGGCCGATGTCGCGTCAACCCACGTGGCGCATTTGCCGTCTTTGAACAGGGCACGGTTTTCGTTGTGCCCGTTCGCGGAGGCTCCGGGAGGGCCGGAGTCCAGCATCAGATCCACGTAGTATGTAACGGCGGCGTTCCATTCGGGGGAATCAAGCTGTGGGTTCCAGTCCTCGTCGAACCAGCGTGCCCCAAATGCGTTTGCAACGGTCCCGACAAAGGCCATGTTCTCACCCCAGCCCGCTTTGCCGCGCTGACAGGTGCCGTACATGCCGTTGTCCGGGTCGTGAACGGCAGCCGCCAGTTCAGCAAACTCGGTGTACGTGATTTGCTCGGACGGCATTTCAATACCGGCCGCTTCGAACACGTCCGTGCGGTAGAACGTAAATGACGTCTCTGAATAAAGGGGAAGGGCGTAAAGGTTGCCGTCGGCCGACAGGCCGTTGCGGACAAGCTGAAAAACGTCTTCCAGATCATAGTCAGCATCGTCCGCAAAATCGTTCAGCGGTGTGAGCCAGCCATTGGCGCCCCAAATGGGTGTTTCATAGGCACCGATAAACATGATGTCGAAAGAGCCACCGCCCGTCGCGATATCCTGTGTCGTCCGTTGGCGCAGGACGTTTTCTTCCAGAACAACCCAATTGATCGTGTTGCCAGTTGCTTCTTCCCACGCGGGTGCGAGTTCTTGCATTGTGATCATGTCAGCGTTGTTCACTGTCGCGATCGTAATTTCTTCTGCCGATGCCATGGATGCGATTGTGGTCGCGAACCCAAAGCCTACTGCCGTGCTGAGCAGCGTGCGCTTGATAGACATGCGTATCCTCCCTTTTTTACACGTGTTCACAATCGCCGAAGCGGTGTGTCAGGTCAAGAAAAAGTTTACATGTGCAAAAATTGAAGCGTCAGGTCGAAGAACGGATGACAAGCGCCGCTTCTTTTCTCAGCGAAACCGGGGCGTTGTTGCGTTCTCCACGCATGCGTTCCAGCAGCAGGCGGAAAGCATCCTGCCCGATGCCGGCTATATCCTGTCCGGCAGTGGTGATTGCGGGAAACATGTATTGGCTGAGGGGGTGATCATCGTGCCCTGCGATGCGCAGGCTCTTGGCACCGTCCCGCGCGCGCCCAAACAGTCCGTGTTTGTTGGCCGCTCCAATCGCGCCGATTGCGATACGATCATTGGCGCATAAAATCGTGTCGGACAGGTGATTCTGGCGACTGAAATGGGCGTCCATCACTCCATGACCATAGGCTTCGAATTGCCATGATTCATCGGCACGTTCGATTTCGATGAATCTGGGCACGTGGCCCATTCCCGTCATTTTCGTGATGTAGGCATCACGGCGTTCGGCCGCGTTTGAGTTCACTTGCGGCATCCCCAGAAAAGTTGGCGCGTCGCCTGTGCGGCACAGGTATTCCACAATCGATGCAATGCTTTGCTCGTTATTTGTGCCAACAAAATCAGCCCCTTGAATGGTGTCGGCGGGCCTTGAATCTGCAAACACAATCGGAAAGTCACCGATTGCCAATTCAAATGCTTCGGTCGAGCTGTGCAAGCCAAGTGGCGCGATGATTGCGCCGTCCGCCCCCAATGAGCGAAGCCGGGCCACCGCCTGAACTTCACCTTCACCGTTGCCGTCTGAGCTTTGGGTCAACATCGTGTAACCAGACCCACGAACTGCCTTTTTGATCGCCTCGAGAAGGCTGGCAAAAAATAGGTCATTGTACTGCGGGACGATGACGCCAATCAGGCCGGACGATTTGCGATTTTGCCGTGTCGCCATGAAGTTATAGACATAATCGACCTCGGCCAGCCGTTCCTTGATCTTCTCAGAAGTGGAAGGGCGCACGGTGGACGGATCCTGAAAGTACCGCGACAGCGTCGGACGCGAGATGCCGATTGCTTCGGACAGCTCTTTCATCGTCGCAATTTTTTGTTTCGGTTTCACCATCTTAAACGCCTCGTCGAGCAAGCGCAGCTTTCGCTAGAGCGAAAACACGCACCTTGCGCGGTTCACACTTTGACACATGTAACAAATATGTCTACACCTTTTCACAGTCATGGAGGACGGCATGCCCGAGCGGAAAACGATTGCAACCATCGGCGAAATCCTTGTGGAATTTGTTTCGCACAAACGCAACTGCGCGTTGGAACAAATCTCAGACTATTCAGGCCCTTATCCCAGCGGTGCACCGGCGATTTTTCTTGATCAGGCCGCGCGCATGGGTGGGCAGACCGAGATGATTGGTGGTGTCGGCGCGGATGGTTTTGGGCGTTGTGTCTTGCAACGACTAGAGCAGGACGGCGTGGGAACCGGCGGTGTGCACGTCTGTGATGATCGCAGCACGGGTGTCGCCTTTGTCTCTTACTACGACAGCGGTGAACGCGACTTTATCTTTCACCTTGAGGGGACGGCAGCGGATGGGTTTTGCGTTCCCGATGCCGTTTTCGAGGCGGCGCAAACGGTGCTTCATGTGTCGGCATCTTCGCTAGGGGTGCCATCCATGCGCGCCAAGATCATGGATGCTGTGAGGCGCGTGTCGGATGCCGGTGGCTGGGTGACATGTGATCCGAACGCGCGCCCGGAACTGATGCGCGACAGCGGTGCGCGCGACGCGATGCACGAAACGATGGAGCGCAGCCGTTGTCTGCTGCCCAGCACAAGTGACTTGAATTTCCTGTTCCCGGACCTAACCGAAGACGCTGCGATCGATCGACTGCTCGACATGGGAACCGACGTGCTTGCTATCAAACGTGGCGCGGCGGGTGCGACAGTCGTAAGTCACGGCAATCGACATGATTTCGATGGATATCCTGTCGATGAGGTCGATCCGACCGGCGCCGGGGACTGCTTTGGCGGCACATTCGTGTCCTTGTGGGCACAGGGTGTATCTTTGTTTGAGGCCGGTCGCCTTGCCAATGCAGCAGGTGCAATCGCGGTCACGCGGCGCGGTCCCATGGAGGGCAATTCTACGCCCGCGGAAATTAACGCCTTTCTCGAACGCACAAGCCCCAAGGAATTGACTGCATGAGTCTTGTACACGACCTGATCGCCCGCAACCGTGCTGGCGAACCCATCGGCTTGCCCTGCTTTTGCACGGCCAATGAACATGTGTTGCGTGCTGTTCTGACCTTTGCGGCGACAACTGGGTATCCGACGGTGATCGAAGCCACCTGCAACCAAGTCAATCAAGACGGCGGATATACCGGCATGACGCCCGAGGCATTCATGTCTTGGCTGACGGGCATGGCGGATGAGGCAGGTGTGCCTATGCAACAGTTGATCCTTGGCGGTGACCATCTTGGCCCGAACCCTTGGAGGACAGAGCCGCTGGAACAGGCAATGGACAAGGCCCGCACTCTGGTCCGGCTCTATGTCGAAGCAGGCTTCACCAAGATCCATCTTGACGCGAGCATGGCGTGCGGCGGAGAGCCGAACCCGACCTTTGCCCAGATCGCCGAACGCGCTGCGGACCTGTGTGCCGTTGCCGAGGCCCACGCCCCGGACCCGGACAAGCTGATCTATATCATCGGCACCGAAGTCCCGATCCCCGGGGGTGAAACCGAAGAACCCGATGCTTTGGATGTGACCTCCGTCGCCCGCTTTCGCGACACGATTCATACTCACCGCGCTGCATGGAGCGCGCGTGGTCTGGATACTGCGTGGTCCCGGATCGTTTCCGTTGTCACCCAACCCGGAGTCGATTTTGGGCATACGTCCATCTACCCTTTTGTCCCGGAAAAAGCGCAACCGCTTGCTGACGCGATCCAAGCCGAGAGTGGTCTCACTTTTGAGGCGCACTCAACAGATTATCAGTCGGACCGCGCCTTGGCAGATCTCGTTGGGCATCACTTCTTCTTTTTGAAAGTCGGGCCAGAACTGACCTTCCGTTTCCGCGAGGCTGTTTGGGCACTGGCCGCGATTGAAGCGGAGATTGTTCCAAGCGCCCGATCACGCATCAGGGAAGTTTTAGCCCGTCAGATGCAAAAGAATCCGGCACATTGGCAGCCCTACTACGGTGGTTCCGAAGACGACGTCCGGATTTTGAAAACCTACAGTTTCAGTGATCGCATCCGGTACTACTGGACAGACCCGGAAGTTGCTGCGGCGCTGGAGAGTCTTCTTGGTAACCTCGGGGAGTCTGCCTTGCCAGAAACCGTCGTATCGCAACACTTTATGGGGCTCGATTTCGGCGATGTGCCGACAACCGCCGCAGATCTGGTCAATCTCCACGTGCAGCGTTGTGTTGGCCGCTACTTCAAGGCGTCTGGATATGCGTAGCGACGGACGGGTCAGGTGTGGGATGCGCATTTGTAGGGGGTGGATCGTACCATGCGGCACCCCTGCTTGGGTTGATTGAAGAGCGGCACGGGTTGCGCAACATGTTCAACAATTGCGTGGCACACGGCAGATGTGACAAGGCAAGAGCGTCTCAGAAGCACGTGAGGTCAATCGACACAATTCCGCAAATTTCGCTCTGGTTTGATAAGCCCCTGCCAAACCGTCCAGTCTCTTAGACCCACCCTTGACTCTGCAGGCTGGAAAAACAACTTATGGGCAAGTTTGCGTGTGTCGGGGAACGTAGCGAACGCACTATGACTTCCCAGGCGCATCACACAAGCAAACATGCCCTTGCGCTACGTCATATTAAGGAATTCACGTGTCCCTCTTTATCATCGTCGCCTTACCATTTCTTGGCGCGCTTTTACCCGGGCTCATGTACAAGGCAGGCCGCGCGGCGTGTGCAGGTGTCACCTTTACGGTGACGTTGGCCGCCTTTCTGGGATTGCTGACCAATCTCCCGTCGGTTCTGGCCGGAGAGGTGTTGACGGCGCGGTTGGAATGGATGCCCGAACTGGGCTTGAACATGACCCTGATGCTGGACGGGCTCGGGTTTTTCTTTGCGCTTTTGATCCTTGGGATCGGCCTGTTGATCATCGCCTATGCCCGCAGCTATCTCAGCCGTGATGACCATATGGGTGAGTTTTTCACCTATTTGCTGCTGTTTCAGGGCGCGATGGTGGGGATTGTTCTATCGGATAACATACTGCTTTTGTTGATTTTCTGGGAGCTGACGTCGCTGTCGTCTTTCCTGCTCATCGGGTTCTGGAAGCACCTGCCCGAAGGACGGCAGGGCGCGCGCATGGCGTTGACCGTCACCGGCATGGGCGGTCTCGCAATGGTTGGCGGCATGCTGATCCTGGGCCAGATCGCGGGCAGCTATGACCTGAGCGTGATCCTGCAGAACCGCGAGTTAATCCAGGAAAGCCCGCTCTACCTGCCGGCGCTGATCCTGATCCTGCTGGGCTGTTTCACCAAGTCGGCGCAGTTCCCGTTCCACTTCTGGCTGCCACATGCGATGGCGGCTCCCACGCCTGTGTCGGCCTACCTGCACTCGGCCACGATGGTGAAGGCGGGTATCTTCCTGATGGCGCGCATGTGGCCGGTGCTTGCAGGCACGCCGGAATGGTTTGCGATAGTCACCACGGCGGGCCTGATCACCATGGTGCTGGCGGCGGTCATTGCGCTGTTCAAACACGACCTCAAGGCGCTTCTAGCCTTTTCCACGGTCAGCCATCTGGGGCTGATCACCATGCTGCTTGGCACCGGCACCGCCTTTGGCGCGATGGCGGCGATGTTCCACATCCTGAACCACGCGACGTTCAAGGCGGCGCTGTTCATGTCCGCAGGCATCATCGATCACGAGGCGCGCACCCGCGATATCCGAAGGCTGGGCGGCTTGCGCAAACTGATGCCCATCACCTTTGTGATCGCAACGCTTGCGGCGCTGTCCATGGCGGGTATCCCGTTCCTCAACGGCTTTTTGTCCAAGGAAATGATGCTGGAGGAGGCAACGCATACAACGCTCTTTGGCATTCCCAACCTAGTGCCCATCTTGGCCACAGTCGGATCGCTATTCTCGGCCGCTTACTGTTTCCGTCTGATTGGCCACGTGTTCTTTGGGCCTGTCCGCGATGATTACCCTGCCAAACCACACGACCCACCTGTTGGCCTGTGGCTGCCACCCGCACTGCTGATCGTGCCCGTTGTCGTGATCGGTATTGCACCGTTCGTCGCGGAACCGTTTGTCAAACTTGTCACGGCGTCTGTGCTGGGCGAGGCGGGAGAAGTGCCCAAGGCCTATTTCAAGATCTGGCACGGTCTGGTGCCTGCACTGTTCATGTCCATCGCTGCCGTTGTCGGTGGTCTGATCCTGCTGGGGATCTTCAAGCCTCTGCTTAACGCTTGGGAGAACACCCCGCGCCCCGAGGCCAAGACGATTTTCGAAGGGTTGATCGAAGCCGTTGCCGGGACGGCCCGATGGGCCATTCTGGGTCTGCACAATGGCGCATTCTCGCGATATGCGCTGATCTGTCTGGCAACAATCATCGTGGTTGGAGGATATGCCTGGAGCACAGGCACTGTCGGTCCGGCAACACGCGACTTGCAACCCGTTGGCCCTGTTCATCTGGGCGGAGGGATGATGCTGATTGCAGCCGTTGCGGGCCTTGTCCTGTTGCACCGCAACCGCCTGTTGTCGCTGGTTCTGATCGGAATCGTAGGTCTGATGGTGTCCATCGGCTTTGTGCTGCTGAGCGCGCCTGATCTGGCGATGACGCAGTTCACCGTGGAGGTCGTGACAATCATCCTGCTGCTGCTGGCGTTGAATTTTCTGCCCAAACGCACACCGGTGGAAAGTACCGTGTTGCGGCGCGTCCGGGACGCCGGCGTTGCGGTGGCTGGGGGCGTTGCGGCCTTTATGATGGCGTATCACTATATGCTGCGTGATGCGGTTGTTGCTCCGATTTCCGAATTCCATCTGGCAAACTCGTACAAGGGTGGTGGCGGCACAAACGTGGTCAACGTGATCCTTGTCGATTTCCGGGGCTTTGACACCTATGGCGAAATCATCGTGTTGGGCATCGCTGCCCTGCTGATCTACGCCCTGACCGAGACGCTGCTGTCGGGCCCTGTGCGGGCGCGGCTGCTGAATCGTCAACTGGATCAGGCGCGGGCCGGGGATGTGCACCCGATGATGATGGTTGTTCTGACCCGGGTGCTGTTGCCAGTGGTGTTGCTGGTTGGTTTCTACATCTTCCTGCGCGGCCATAACGAACCGGGCGGTGGTTTCATCTCGGGTCTTGTCGTGTCGATTGGCGTCGTCATGCAGTACATGGCCAGCGGCTTTGCCTGGACATCCGCAAGGCTGCGCTACCCCTACCATGGCGTGATCGGGGCAGGCGTGCTGATCGCCGGGTTTACCGGCATCGGGTCGTGGTTCGTAAGCAAGCCGTTCCTGACATCGGACTTTACCTATGTGCGTATCCCGCCGTTCAACGAGTTCGAGCTGGCCACTGCGGCTCTGTTTGATTTGGGCGTGTTCCTCGCCGTTGTGGGCGCGGTGATGCTGTCATTGGAAAGCTTTTCACGACTTGCGCGGCGTGCGCACTACGACGAGAGCGAACACCCGATGGACATTGATCCCTCGCGCGAGACAGAGGGGGCTGCATAATGGAACTTCTTGTAGCCATCGTCATCGGGGTCATGACCGCCGGTGGCATCTATCTACTGCTGCGCCTGCGCACATTTCCGGTTATCCTTGGCATTTCTCTGCTCACCTACGCCGTGAACGTGTTTCTGTTCACGTCAGGGCGTCTTGTCATAGGTGCGCCGCCCGTGCTGCGCGATGGCATGGACAGCTACACTGACCCGCTGCCACAGGCGCTGGTTCTGACGGCAATCGTGATTTCATTCGGAATGACAGCCGTTGTTGTCATGATCGGCCTCGGGGCGTTCCTTGGCTCGGACGACGATCACGTGGATGACGCACCGCATGAAAATGAAATGCATGGTGTGGAGGAACAGTCATGACCCATTGGCTGATTGCCCCCATCATCCTGCCTGCGTTGTTGGCGCCGTTCATTGTGTTGGCCGCGCGCTACCACATCACCATCCAGCGCGCCTTTTCCCTGGCCGGAGTGGTTGCGCAGGTCGTGATCGCCGCCGCACTGGCATGGCATGTCTCGGACGGGACCGTCCTGCTGTATCAACTTGGTGACTGGGCCGCGCCCTTTGGCATCGTTCTGGTGGGCGACCAGCTGTCGACAATGATGGTCCTGCTGACTGCGGTGCTGTCGCTGTTTGTCCTGCTCTACGCTATCGGGTCCGGTTGTGACGGTATGGGGCAGCACTTCCACCCGCTGTTCCAATTTCAGTTGATGGGCATTCTCGGGGCTTTCCTTACGGGAGACCTATTCAATCTGTTTGTGTTCTTTGAGGTGCTGCTGATCGCGTCTTACGGCCTGATGATCCACTCTGGCGGCAATGCGCGTTTGCAGGCAGGCGTGCAATACGTACTGTTCAACCTGATCGGGTCGACCCTGTTCCTGTTTGCGCTTGGTGCGATCTATGCCGAGACGGGTACGTTGAACATGGCTGATCTGGCACTTCGCGTGACGCAGATCAGTCCCGAAGAGACAGTCGGAATCCGCATCGCTGCCGTGCTGCTGCTAATGGTGTTCGCGATCAAGGCCGCCTTGGTGCCGCTGCACTTCTGGCTCCCCTCAAGCTATGCAGAGGCGCCCGGACCCGTTGCAGCACTGTTTGCGATCATGACCAAGATCGGCGCCTATGCGATCATCCGCGTCTATACCATGATCTTCCCGCCCGAGCTTGAAGCGACTGCGGGGCTGCATGGGCAATGGTTGCTGACAGCGGCCCTGATCTCTCTGGCGATTGGTATGATTGGGGTCCTCGCGGCGCGCCGTCTGGACCGTCTGGTGGCCTATTCGGTGATTGGCTCCATGGGGATGGTGATGGTGTCCATCGCGCTCTTCACCCCCGAGGGGGTGGCGGCGGCGCTATACTACATCGTGCATTCGACGCTGGCCGGTGCGCTCTTGTTCCTGATTGCGGATATGGTGCGCAATGCACGTGGCTCGGTCGAGCTGACAGCCCAGGCTCCGATGGCCGGTACTGCGTTGGTATCGGGCATGTTTTTTGTGGGCGCAATTGCAATGGCGGGTTTGCCGCCACTGTCCGGCTTCCTCGGCAAGTTGCTGGTGCTGGACGCGGGCTTTGGCTCGGATCACGTGACGTGGATCTGGGCAGTTGTCCTGATCTCGAGTTTGATCAGTATCCTTGGGTTCGCCCGTGCGGGTAGCGTCGTGTTCTGGAAGGCGCATGGCACTCCGGCGGACGAGAAGACGGGCACACGCACACCCCCGGGAACATTGTCCGCTTTCGCGGCTGGCGGTTTGGTAACGCTGCTTATCGCGCATACGGTGTTTGCGGGGCAGGTCCACGGCTACACAACCCGAATGGCAGCAACGCTGTTTGCGCCTGACGCTTACATTGCCACAGTGGTTGAGACACCCGGCAAGCTGAGCAAACCGAAAAAGGAGGAGCATTGACATGACCGGTTTCCTTCATCGCCTTTTTCCACACCCTCTGCTGACATTGCTGTTGGCGCTTGTCTGGGTACTTTTGCAAAACGAAGTGACGGCTGGAATGGTGGTGTTTGGCCTGATCCTTGGCGTGATCATACCCGCCATGACAGCCGTTTGGTGGCCTGATCGCCCCAGCGGGTTCCGGTTGGGAAAAATGATGAGCTACAGCGTGATTGTCATTTGGGACATCATCGTCGCCAACATTCAGGTTGCTTGGATCGTGTTGACTGTGCCCAACAGCAAGCTCAAACCGGCGTGGATCGTTGTCCCGCTTGAGTTGACGCAACCCGAAGCCATAACCGTTTTGGCAGGCACAATTACCCTCACGCCTGGAACCGTGTCATCTGATCTGTCGACAGAAGGGCGCAGTCTGCTTGTGCACGTGCTGCACACGGATGACCCCGACGCCGTGCGGGACGAAATCAAGACGCGGTACGAGCGCCGTTTGTTGGAGGTTTTCTCATGAGCTTTGCGTCTGAATATCTGGATATCGCTATCGTCATCACCTTTGTCGCCCTGGTGGCGGGCCAGATCCTGTCGATGATCCGACTGGTGCTCGGCCCAACCACGGGCGATCGCATTCTGGCCTTGGATACAATGGTCATCAACGCGCTTGGTCTGGTTGTCTTGCTGGGTATCTTTCAGGGCGTGCAGATCTACTTTGAAGTGTCACTGTTGATCGCCATGCTGGGCTTTGTTTCGACCGTTGCGCTGGCGCGCTTTGTTCTGCGGGGGGATATCATCGAATGAGTGATTTTGGTGACATTGCAACGGCTGCCTGTCTGATCATTGGCTCGGCTTTCATTCTGGTCGGGGCTATTGGTTTGGTCCGCTTCAACGATTCCATGACGCGCCTGCACGCGCCGACCAAAGTGGGGACTGTCGGGATCGGGATGCTGTTGCTTGCGTCGATGATCCACTCGGGCACCTTGGGTCAAACGTCGATCCACGAAACGCTGATTATGGCGTTCCTTTTTGTGACCGCGCCAATCTCCGCCCACTTCGTGGCCAAGGTCAACATGCATCGCCGTGCCTGTGACACGCCTCCCAAACCGGAGCAGGATGAGACCTGGGCCACTTTGAACGCCCCCGACCAACCCGAGGCGCAACCGGCTACTGAGAAGGCCTGACACCTGCTGATCGGCGTTTAAGGGGCGGGCTACAATAACCCTTGCTGACTGGGAGCATCGCCGCACGCGCAGGTCTCGAGTATGGCCATGCACGTGCGCACAAAAGATGATGAGCCTTTGGAATGATCAAAACGATTTGGATGTCCGACCCGCACTATACCCATGCTGGCACAGTGTTAGGATATGATCCGCGTGTGAGGCTGCGCGCGGCCATTGATCACGTCAACACCCATCACGCTGATGCTCAGATGTGTATCATCAGCGGCGATATGGTGAACCGAGGCTCAAGGGCGGATTACGAGGGTGTTCATAGCGAGTTGCGCGCGCTCAACGTCCCCTACATGCCCATGGTCGGAAACCACGATGACAGGCAGTTGTTTCGGGAATTCTTGCCGGTGCCGGATCAATGCATGGCGGATTTCGTGCAATACAGTGTCGCGACTTCCCAAGGGATTATCGTTTGCCTCGATACGCTTAAATCGGGCTCTGACGCGGGCGCGTTCTGCCAAAAGCGCCGGGCGTGGCTTTCTACTGTTTTGAACGATGCGGGCGAGACGCCTGTTTTCCTTTTCATGCACCACCCACCAATGGCCCTTGGGCTGCCAATGCAGGACAGAGACAACATGGAGAATGGGGATGCTTTCCTAGATCTCGTGTCGTCGTATTCCTGTGTACAGTACATGTTCATCGGGCATGTGCACCGCCCCATGACTGGCACGTATAACGGCATCCCTTACGCCACGATGCGCGCGATACTCTATCAAGCGCCTCCGCCAAAACCCGCGTGGACGTGGGACACGTTCAGCCCGGCGCGTGAAGCCCCCAACCTTGGCGTCATTCACATCTCAAACTCAGGTGTGAACCTGCATTACGATCAGTTTTGCGACTGGCAAGTGGGCGCACCATCCTAGGGGCGTGTGGCATTCGTTGCGCGTTTGTGCCGACCATCTGCATGACGGGTTACGGGCACCAGATGCCTTGTCAGATTTACGAAGGGTTTTTCAGAGATTCGCCGGCATCGTGGGCGCGCCTGAGCAATGCTTTGCGCCTGTCATCCGACCCCTTGGATCCGTTGAGCAGGATCAACGCGCGGTTCGTAAAACCGAAATAGCCAAATGTGCCATCGATCCATGCGGTTTCTATTGCAGATGAATAGCCCAGCTCGTCCATTTCGTCTGATCGCGCCCCCGCAGGCACGAGCAAAACGCCGGTGCGTGGCCTTTGCAGGGACTTCTCAGGGTCATCCAATTGATCATAGGCCCACCCCCACGACCAAACTCGGTCGATCCATCCCTTGGTCATCGCAGGCATGCCCCACCAGAACAGTGGAAAGACAAAACCGATGGCATCAGCGCGGCTTATGCGTTCTTGCTCGATCAACACATCGCGGGGAAGCTGACCTGTATCGTCCGCAGCAATATCTGCCATCGTCCAGCGCGGATCAAAGCTCTCGGTATGCAGGTCAGCCAACTCGGTTGTATGTCCGGCAGCTTCGGCGCCTGCGCAAAATGCACGTGCGATTGCGGACGAGAACGAATTCGGATCTGGGTGATCTAAAACGGTCAGAACGTGCATAGTGTATCCATTGGTTTTCCGACCAAGCCTAACACCGATCTGATCCGGGTGCGACGCGGCTTGCGTGACATCACCGCCGCAGGCCCGCTCCCATCACGGCTCACTGACCTGAGTGCTGGCGTCTTGCCTTAACGGGGGCAAGCCGGCGGAACTGCGCAGTCCTGCAACGGTAGAACAGTATTGCAGATGCAAGCGTTTCCAGTGAAACATCCCTGTGTCTTGAGGCGTGCACTCAGAGGGAAGCATGGCATCCAAAACATTTGATTTGCAGGCGGTCCGACGCGCGTTCCACAGCCAGCCGGAACTTGGCTTTCAGGAAACACAGACCAAACAGACGATTGCGGCCCATCTTCGGGATTTTGGACTTGAGGTTCATGAAGGCGTCGGCGTCATCGGCGTCCTTCGGGCCGGAACCGGCAACCGAGCGATTGGACTGCGCGCAGATATGGATGCGCTTCCGATCTCCGAGGGGAGCGTGCATGATTACATCTCGCAGGTGCCGGGCGTCATGCATGCCTGTGGGCATGACGGACACATGACCATGTTGCTGGGGGCTGCACATGCTTTGGCCAATGCGCCGGATTTTGACGGCACGGTGATCTTCCTGTTTCAGCCGAACGAAGAACACGGTCTCGGGGCGCGGGCGATGATCGACGAAGGTGTGCTTGAGCGTTTCCCGATGGAAGAGATCTATGCGATCCACAATTTGCCGGGTGCGCCGATTGGTCAGGTCTCCACCCGAAGTGGGCTGATTTGCTCGTCTGAGAGCCTGTTCACCATAACCGTGACGGGGCAGGGTGGTCACGCGTCTATGCCGCAGGCGGGGCGGGATGCGATCACTGTGGGCGCAGAAATTGTGCAGGCCCTGCAAACGATTGTGTCGCGGAAACTCGCGCCGGGGGCGGGTGTCGTGGTGTCCGTCACGGAGTTTGTGACAGACGGACAGCGCAATGTGTTGCCGGGAACTGCCACCCTCAAGGGGGACGTCCGCGCGCGCAGTCCGCAGGACCGAGAGGATGTGGCTGTGTTCATGCAGCAAATTGCGCAGGGCATTGCAGCCGCCCACGGTGTATCTGTTGCCGTCGCGTTCAACACCGAGTTCATTGAAACAATCAACGCCCCGGAGCCAACCGCCGCGGTGGTCGAGGCCGCACGGGCCCAAGGGCTGGAGACAATTGGCAATCGAGAACCGATGAGCTTTTCAGAGGATTTCGCACATTTTTCGGCACTTGTTCCGGGAAGTTTTCTGCTGCTCGGGAATGGTGTGAGCGGCCCCAACGCACAGCCGCTGCATTCCGCCGATTATGATTTCAATGATGCGCTGTTGCCCATCGGTCGGGACTTGTGGGTTCAGCTTGTTCAGGACCGTCTGCCCAAAGCCAGGGGAAGTTGAGCCATGTTTGAAAGCCGAATGCTTGAATTTCGCGTCCAGCTGGGTGAGGCGCGCATAGACACCGCGCTCATCACTGACGATGATAATATTTACTACCTCACCGGCTATTATGACTACCTGCATATGGACTTTGGCCGCCCCACGATCCTGATCGTACCACAAGACGGACCAAGCCTGCTGATCACACCCTCCATCGATTTAAACACTGCCGATGCCAATGCGCGTGTTGATCGGATCGCTGCATGGAATGACGGTGTGGGCACCGAATGGCGCGCGGAGCTTCCAGCGGCAATAAGACCAAATGTGCGCGTCGGGTTCGAGCCAGACCAGATGCCACCTGTGGTGCGCGGATATGTTGAGAGTATCGTGGAGACGTCACGGATGGTGTCGGTGACGCCGCTTCTGTCGAAGATGCGGATGATCAAGTCGGCGCACGAATTGCAACTGGCACGCCACGCAGGCGAAGTGGCAGGCGCGATGATGTCTGCAGGGCGTGCAGCTATAGGTGATGGCGTGCCTGAATTCGAAGTGGCCATTGCCACATCTCAGGCCGGCACGCGCAAAGCGGCTGAGCTGTTATCGCGACACTACACAAACGCAGACATGTCGCCCAACACGCACTTTCTGCAGATCATGGCGTCAGGTGACGCCATTGCCAAAACGCACCACCGCGCCTCCACCCGCGTCATGCGTCATGGAGAGCCGGTGTTTTTGTGTTTTTGCGGGATGACCAATTTTCATCGTTTCAAACTGGGTTTTGATCGAACGTTCTGGATTGGCGAAGCTGATCCGGAGCAGGTTGCAGTGTATGAAGTTGCGCGCGCAAGCCAACAGGCGGCGCTGGCGGTTCTGAAGCCCGGGGTGACGGCCGAAGCCGTGCACGCGGCCTATGCCGAGGTCATCGAAGATGCAGGATATGCGTTTCCCTTTCGATGCGGGCGGGCGACTGGGTTCAGTTTTCTGGAGGCGCCGCAACTGGTAACCGGCGACCAAACGGTTCTGCAGCCCGGCATGGTGTTGGCGGTCGATGGCTCGGTCACGGTCGAGACGTTCCGGGCTCAAATCGGTGACAGTTTTATCATCACCGAAGACGGATACGAGCCGGTGACACATCATCCCAAGGACGTTGACGACTTGATCTTGTAAACCCTTCAGCGTTCTGCACAGATGCATTGGGCCACAGTGAACGCTGATCAACTCAGATGCCGCGTCCGCCCATCGTCTGCACAAGAATAGAAGCCCTCAGCTCAGCGACTTAAGTGAACCGCGCAGCTTGATCGAGATTTCCAACTGCTCGGATAGGCCAGGGTTGTCGCTTTCCACCATCTTGACCAGCTCAACTGCGGCGCGCCGCCCCATTTCGCGGTGCGGGACATGCACCGTCGTCAAGGTTGGCGTGAGGATGCGTGCAAGTTCAATATCATCGAAACCGGTAATAGACACATCATCCGGGACGGACAGGTTCAGTTCCCGAGCGCGCCGAATGGCGCCTGCCGCCAGCACGTCATTGCCGCACATGACAACCGTTGGACGGGTTTCCCGTTGCATCAGTGTGTCAAAGGCCTTTGCCCCGTTTTCGATTTCATAAGGGGTTTCGATAATGGGGATCTGCTCGGGGTCGAGGCCGTTATCTCGTGCGCCGTCAATGATGCCCTGCAATCGTCCCTCGGCACGATCATTCCCTTCAACCACCCCGGAAATGACAGCAATGTCTCTGTGGCCCATGGATATCACTTTGTTGGCCAGCATCTGCATGGACGCCCGATTGTCAAAACCGATGCACGCCTGATCTGTACCGGGTTGAAAGGCCCATGCAATCAGGGTCGGGATCTCGCGTTGCCGCAGATACTGATAGATCTTGGCGTCGCGCGCATAACCGATCAGCAGCAACCCATCCGCGCCGCGCGCCACGAGGGATCGAACCTGCTCGGCTTCGATTTCGGGGCGGTAAGACGTGCTCGACACCAACAGCGTGTAGCCTTGGCTGTGCAACTGCTCCTGAAACGCCTGCAAGCCACGCGCGAAAATCGCGTTCTCCATCGTGGGAATGATGGCCCCGATTGTGAAGGTGCGTTTTGCGGCCATCACGCGGGCACCAAAATTCGGCGTGTATCCCAGATCGTTGACGGCACGCATTACTCTGGTGCGCGTGCGCTCCACCACGCGATCAGGCGAATTTAAACACCGCGACACCGTTGCCGTGGACACACCCGCTTTCTTTGCAACGTCGTCTAGCGTTGGAACGGATCGGATGCGGGACATGAAATTGCCTTGGCTGCGTTTCAAATTTCTTGAACGCAATCTTTCAGAAAGTCAAAGAGTTCATCGAAAATGTAAGCGCTTGCACGAATCAAATGTAAGCGCTTACAATAGATTCAGAACCGCACTCATTCCGGGCTTCCCATGATGTTTCTTGTCGCTTCCCTGATCGTCTTTGTCGTGTACTTCGCCAATGTCGCTCTTGGTGCTTTTGCAGCAAGCGCATTCCTCGGGGATGTCGGCGAAATGCTGGTTCTGTTTGCTGCGTCGATCCTTTTTGTCGTCGCCATTCTTCAAAAAGAAGCTGACCGAAAAAACAAAGACGGCAGTTAAGGACTTTCTGGGAGGAAACCAAATGAACAAAGACCTCGCGTCGGCAGAACGCCGGAACTTTCTGAAATTGACCGCGACAGGCGGCTTTACAGCAGCAATGGTAGCTGGGGCAGGCGGGATGCTGTGGTCATCCGAAGCGGCCGCTCAAAGCGCCAACGAAGAGCGGGCGCGTGAGGCAGCCGCTGATCACGTGATGGTTCTTGCAACGGCTTATCCGGTGGGTGCGTCACGCGGCTACCCAATCATGCAGTTGGATCTCAAGGAAAACATCCAGAACGCCACAAACGGCAAGGTCTATGTCAAGCTCGCGCCCGGTGGCCAGCTTGGTGCTGGTGGCGCGCTTGTGCAGGCCGTTCAGGGCGGCACGATCCAGGCAGCGCAGCATTCGCTGTCGAACTTTGCACCATTTGCGTCGACAGTTGACTTGATCAACATGCCCTACCTGTGCGGGTCAAACCAACGTTTCACCAACCTCGTGAATTCCGAGTTCTGGAAGGCAACCGTGGAGCCAAAGGTCGAAGAGAACGGCTTTAAGGCGCTGTTCTACGTCAATATCGACCCACGTGTTGTCGCGATGCGTAAAGGGGGCGCTGGACCTGTCCTGACGCCATCCGATCTTGAGGGTGTCAAATTCCGCGTGCCGGGCTCCAAAATGCTTCAGCAGTATTACCGCATGGTTGGTGCAAACCCGACGCCAGTGGCATGGGGCGAAACGCCGTCGGCCATCAAACAGGGTGTCGCCGATGCGCTTGACCCATCTGTCGGTGCCCTCGAAGTCTTTGGCTTCAAGGACATTCTGAGCCACGTGACATTCACGCAAGCGGTGCCCGACAGCCAAGTCTATTCCTGCAACCTTGAATGGTTCAAATCCATGCCCGCCGACGTTCAGGAAGGCATCATGTGGGGCTCGGAAATGACCGCGCACCAGAACCTCGCCAAAGTGCCGTCGGCCCGTGCCTATGCCATGGCAGAGTTGGTCAAGGCAGGTGTCGAGTTCCACTCGCTCAGTGAAGATCAACTCGCAGAATGGAAAGCCGCGGGCGGCTACCAGCGATCTGAATGGGATGAGTTCAAGGTCGAGCTGGCCGGTTCCATGGACAACTTTGCCAAGATGGAAGAAGCCGCGGGTACGCAAGGCAAATACTACGTACACGACGCGTAATTGCCAGATCGGGCGCGCCTCCCTGCGCGCCCGACACCATATTTCCGCCGCAGCAAGTTTAAACCGCGTCCGCGCGCATCCTTTTGCTCGGCCAGTCAGCAGGTTCTCACATGGATTTTTTGCGCCGAATTGATCGCGATGCCGAACGCTGGTTGCTTTTGGTCTTTTACGTGATGCTCGTCATTACGATGGCGATCGAAGTGCTGCGTCGCGAAATCTTCTCGTTTTCCTCGATCTGGGGAGAAGAGATTGTTCGCTATTCCTTCATCTACCTTGCGTGGATCGGGGCCGCGGCCGCTGTCAAAGAGCGTGCGCACATCCGCATCGACGTGCTGATGCACTACCTCGGGCCACGTCCCAAGGCCCTGCTGTATATCTTTGGCGATCTGGTGATGTTCGGCGTCGCCGTCATCGCGCTCTATTGGTCTTACGAATCTGTCCACATCTCGGCCAAGTTCGGATCGGTGACGGACGGGCTGCGCATCTCCAAAGTGTGGTTCCTGATGGCCGTGCCGCTTGGGTTTGCCCTGATTATCGTGCGGCTCATCCAGTCCTTGATCCGCGACATTCACCACCTCAGGACCGGTAAGCCGGTCTTTGAGGGTGACACGCTGTTTGAATAAGGGACTGATAGAATGCTTTGGCAAACCTTTGATCAAACCGTCGTGCTGGGCTGGGACTTTTACCTTCCCGTCATCACTTTTGTCGTCCTGATTGCACTGGCTGTGCCCGTCTGGGCCGCCATCGGCACCTCTGCCATCATGATGCTGGTGATGTCGGGCGATCTGCCTCTCAGCCTTGTCGGGGAAAAGCTGTTTACGGGCATTGATGCTTTTGCGCTCACGGCTGTGCCGCTCTTTATCCTGACCGGAGACGTGCTGGTGCGCACTGGCCTCAGTCGAAAGTTTCTGGACGTGGCCGAGGCGCTGACTTGTTTTACCAAGGGCGGGTTTGGCTCTGCCACCGTGCTTGTGTGCGGCATGTTCGCGGCGATTTCCGGCTCTGATGCCGCTGGCGCTGCGGCTGTCGGTCGGATGACAATCGCGCGCTTGGTCGAGTCCGGGTATCCGCGCCCATATGCCTGCGCCCTTGTTGCAGCAGGGGCCTGTACGGGTATCCTGATCCCGCCCTCCATTGCGTATATCATCATTGGCCTTGTGTTGGGCATATCCGCATCGACACTGTTTCTGGCCGCCCTGATACCGGGATTGGCGATCTTGCTGTCGATCCTGATCACAAATCTGATCGTCAACCGGATCTACTCCTACGAAGGTGGCGGCGAGATGACGTTCAGCGACTGGCTGGGCAATTTGGGCCGGGCGCTGAAATCCGGTTGGTACGCGTTCATTGTGCCCGGCATCATCTTTTACGGGATCTTTTCGGGGCGTTTGACCCCAACCGAAGCAGGCGCAACGGCGGTGGTTGTGACCATCATCATGGGCTTCATCATGCGTACGCTCAGTCTTGCGGATTTTCCGGCGATGCTGGTCAGTTCAGCCAAAGTGAACGGTGTGATCTTGCCTATCATCGCCTTTTCCGCACCATTGGCCGAGGCATTGGCGATCATGGGCGTCCCACAAGGTTTTGTAACGGCCGTTACGGGCCTGACGGATGAGCCTTGGCTGCTGATCCTGCTGATGATCGGTATTCTCATTGCGGCCGGTTGTGTCATGGAGACGACGCCAAATATCGTGATCCTCGCGCCCATTCTGAAACCGCTCGCCGACAACATCGGCATGAATGAGATCCAGTTCTGTATCATGATGATCACGGCCTTGGGCGTCGGGTTCATCACACCGCCTCTTGGGCTCAACCTGTTTGTGGTGTCGGGCATAACCGGGGAATCCATCCTCAAGATCGCCGCCCGCGCCGTTCCCTTCGTTCTGTGCATGTTCCTGGTTGTGTTGCTGATTGCCTATGTGCCAGCTATTTCGACCACGTTTCTGCCCGAAATATACCAGTAGGATTCTTACTTATGACACGTGAATACCTCAAGACAGCGACCCTGACGGCCAAGTCCGATGCGTCCGAAGTTCATGAAACGGTGAAAACCATTCTTGCCGATATCGAGGCGGGTGGGGATGCCAAAGCTATGGATTACGCTGCTAAGTTTGACCGTTATGATGGCAATGTGATTCTGACGTCTGAGGAGATTTCGGCTGCTGCGGATCTTGTTCCGGAGAAGTTGAAGGCG
>CANMVD010000005.1 GCA_947501275.1 uncultured Tateyamaria sp. | reverse complement strand
GGTTGTAGCTCAGTTGGTTAGAGTACCGGCCTGTCACGCCGGGGGTCGCGGGTTCGAGCCCCGTCAACCGCGCCACTTTCCCCACACCCTTTGCGTGCCGCGTTTGTTTGCGTCGAACGGCGTGAGGGGCCAGCCCCTCACACTCCCCGTGGTATTTTTGGTCAGAAGAAGACTGGCGCTCAATAAGAATAGCCCAGTGAAGCCTCCAGGTCGGCGTCCAAGCTGCTGCGCAGGTGCGCGAGGTCTTCTGGTGACCACGTTTCGGGGCGCGGGTGTCTTTGCGGGATGGCTGCCTTGAACTTTGAACCGAGTCGCTTAACAACCGGGCGATACGTTTCGTTTGGCTGCACTGCCAGTGTCTCGCAGATTTGGGAGAGTGCGGCTTCTGGTGCCGCTTGCGCGTGTTCCATGCGCAGAACAAGGCATGTGCAGTCTCTGTTTGTCATGCTCAGAAGTGATTTCAGTTTTGCGGTGCGCAGGGCAAACAGGGTGTCAAAGCGCGCACCTGTGGCCGGATCGCGATCCTGTTGCAATATCGCGCCCGAGCTGCCGTTGGCGATCAGACCTTCGAAATAGCGCGGGCGATCAATGTGCGTGTCCCAAGGTGCGCGGATAAATTCACCAAAAGGCAGGGCCTGCATCTGCGGCGTGGTGTGCCATGGCTTGTCAAACATCGACCGCGTCCAGGTATCGGCAGCCCGCACCACGCAAATCACGGCCATGTTCTGCGGCACTGCCATCATGTGGGCAAAGCCGTGTTTCCAGCCCAGAACCTCGGTTGGTTTGAGCCCTGTATTGCGCCCGATCAGGCGTTTGACAAAATTTGTTCCGCTCGAGCGTTCGCCCAGCACCTGATACCGTGTGATCGGCGTGTCCGCCGCACGCGTCGCGAAAAAACCTGTGTCGGCAAAGTCAGAGGGCAGGGGCATGGTGCGCACAGTCTCGATTTTCGTTCTCATATTGGGGGCTTTGCAGTAGAGATACCCAAAACTAGACCCGAGCAGGACCTTAACAGATGCAAACAGTGGCCGCTGTCACCATGGTGCGCGATGACGCGTTTTTCCTCAAGGCGTGGCTGCGCCACTACGGTGAGATGTTTGGCCGCGAAAATTGCTATGTGGTGAACCACGGCTACGGCCCCGAGGTGGCGGAGATGGCGGCCGGGTGCAACGTGATCGGCATTCCGGGTGATCCGCACAAGAATTTCGATGTCAAACGCTGGGGTTTGTTGAACGGGATTGTCGGCGGTTTGCGCCGCTATTACCGACACGTGATTGTGGGCGATGTGGATGAGTTGGTGATCCGCGATCCCGCAGCCGATGGCACATTGCTTGAGTTTCTTGCGAATGCGCCGGAAGGGCGTGTTGTGACCCCCCTCGGCCTAGAGGTCATCCATCGCATTGACGTGGAACCTGATCCGATCACGGATCACATCATTGGTCCGCGCCGACACGTGCGCCCGGCGCCACACTATTCAAAGCCGTGCATCATATCGGCTCCGGTCAAGATCGCGCGCGGAGGGCATTTCACCCAGAGCGACAAGTTGTTCACACCGGATGATCTGTATCTCTTGCATCTGAAGTTCTGTGACTTTGCGGCCTATGTGGGGGTGATGGATCAACGCAACGCCGTCACGGGCGCGCTGAACGCCACGATCAAGGAGACGGCCATCGGACGTCATTGGTTCGCCGAAGCGCGTGGCGAGGACCGCGCGGTGTTTGAAGCCTTTGAAACGCTGCCGCTGGAAGATGACTTTGACATGCGCCCGCTGCGTCGCAAGATGCAACGCACGTTCAAGCCACGGGGCGACACCGGCTATTATCACTTTGATCGCCCCGAATACGGCACGCAATATGTGTTGCCCGAGCGTTTTGTCGGAGTTGTCTGACCCTGCGCGCAAAGGGTTCTAGTCGTCCGTTGCCTTCAAAAAGCTGCGCAAGGCTTTTGTCGTTTCGTCAGGGTGCGTGTCAGGAAAAAAGTGACCACCGGGAATGGCGCCGCTTTGCATGTTGCTCAGGCGCTCTGACCACGTTGCGGGTACATCGAACGCGCGCCCCATGATTCCGTCCGCCCCGTAGAGCACGAGGGCAGGGGCGTTCACCACGCGGCCAAGGTCGCGATCGTCCAACGCCATGTCCACATCTATGGCGGCACGGTAGTCATTGCACATGGTTCGTATGCAATCCGGGTCGCGCCAGGCCCGACGATAGGCGTCCAGCGCGTCCGTATCGAAACCCGCCATTCCGCCGCCCCAGCCAGCCAGACAGCTTTCAAAATACGCATCCGGATCATGGCCGATCAGTGTTTCGGGAAAAGGCGCCGGTTGGGCCAGAAAGAACCAGTGATAATAGGCGCGCGCGACCGGATGGGTCAGCTCGCTCAGCAACAGGTGCGTGGGCACAATGTCCATGAGAGTGAGCGAGCGGACGGCCTGCGGTGTATCCAGTGCGAGGCGGTGCGCTGTGCGCCCGCCGCGGTCATGTCCCACCAGATGAAACGACGCAAATCCAAGCTGGCGCATGAGCTCAACCTGATCAGCTGCCATGCACGCAAAGCTCATATCCGCCATGGCGGAGGGTTTGTGGCTGTCTCCGTATCCGCGCAAATCGGCGGTCACCACGGTGAAGTCAGTTGCCAGTGCAGGCGCGATGGCGTGCCACATGGTGCGGGTCTGTGGAAAGCCGTGCAAAAGCAGCACAGGCGGTCCATCGCCTTGAATGTCGAAGGCAATGGTTTGACCGTTGACCTGCGCAAACTGCGCCATCAGGTGAGCGCCGCCAGGATACGGGCCCAACTGCGAATGCCTTTGTGAAAGCTCTCCATGTCGTATTTTTCGTTGGGGGAGTGGATTGCATCGTCGTCCTTGCCAAACCCGACCAGCATGGGAGTTGTGCCGAGGATATTCTGAAAGTGACCTGCAATCGGGATCGATCCGCCGCAACCCACATAGGCCGCGGGCAGGTTCCACTCGTCGCCAAGGGCTTTGCGTGCCGCTTCAAACGCGGGGTCAGTGGTTTCCGTGATCGATGCGCGCCCGGCACCGTGGCCTGTAAAGCTGACCGTGCAATCCGCAGGCAGCGCATCTGTGACCATCTTGCGGAAACTGTCGCGAATTGCGTGGGGGTCCTGATCTCCGACAAGGCGGAAACTGACCTTGGCTGATGCCTTGGAGGGCAGAACGGTCTTGAACCCCTCGCCAGTGTAGCCGCCCCAGATGCCGTTGATTTCACATGTCGGGCGAGACCAGATCATTTCGATCGGGGTGCGGTCCTGTTCGCCTGCAGGCACGGACAGGCCGACATCGCCCAGAAACTTTGCGTGATCAAAAGCCAGACCCTGCCACTGACTGCGAATGGCATCGGGCAGTTCGGGTACGCCGTCATAAAAACCCGGTACTGTAACTGCGCCTTGGTCATCGTGCAGGCCAGCCAGAACGCGGGTCAAAACCCGAATGGGGTTCATCGCAACTCCGCCGTACATCCCTGAATGCAGATCAATGTCCGGGGCGGTGATCGTGATTTCCTCGCCCAGCAGGCCGCGCAGCATCGTCACGATGGCGGGCACCCGGGATTCAAACAGCCCGGTGTCGCAAATCAACGCCAGATCCGACTTCAGTTCCGTTGCGTTGTCGCGCATGAACGGCACCAGCGACGGTGAGCCGCTTTCTTCCTCGCCCTCAAAGAAGAATGTGATTTTGCAGGGCAATGTGCCGTGTTCGGCCTGCCATGCGCGGCACGCTTCGACAAAGGTCATCAATTGGCCTTTGTCGTCCGAAGACCCGCGTCCCCGGATCACCTTGCCCGCGCTTGTGTCTTGCACTTCGGGATCAAACGGGTCGCGGTCCCACAGATCAAGCGGGTCAACAGGCTGCACGTCGTAATGGCCATAAAACAGAAGGTGGGGGCCGTCGCCATCTACATGCCCCACAACCATGGGATGCCCCGGTGTCGGTCGTTTCTCTGCTTTCACGCCAAAGCTGGCCAGATCCGCAACCAGCCAGTCGGCGGCTGTTTGGCAGTCTTCGGCGAAAGCCGGATCTGTTGAGATCGAGGGAATGCGCAGCAACTCCATCAACCGTTCGGTGGCGGCAGGCAGATCAGAATCGATACGGGCGAGAACGGGCTCAAGGGTCATGGCGGGCTCCTGTCTGGTGGTTGCCCCGACACTACGCCGCCGCGCGGGACTGTCCAGAGGGGGTGGTTGATCTCGATCAAAGCGCGGATCGCGCAAAGCGAGGAAACAGGTGAGGCATATGCGCGCCGCGCCGCCTTGAGGATTTGCTCAAGTGCGACATGACGCGCATGTCATTTGCATTGAATGGGGCTTTGGCAGTCTATATTCATTCTAAAACAGCGTGTTCGCGGTTCTGGCACAGGGTCAGCGCCTCGGACACAGGACCAAAAGGAACGCCGCGTGAGCTACGACGCCCAATTGGACACTGCCTTGCAACGCCTGCACGATGAGGGGCGGTATCGCACCTTTATCGACATCGAGCGTGAAAAGGGCCAGTTCCCCCACGCCACATGGACAAGACCTGACGGGACGCAAGCACCGATCACCGTATGGTGTGGCAATGACTATTTGGGCATGGGACAGAACCCCATTGTCCTGTCCGCCATGCACGAGGCGATTGATGCAACCGGTGCAGGGTCCGGCGGGACGCGCAATATCTCGGGAACGACGGTTTATCACAAACGGCTTGAGGCTGAATTGGCCGATCTGCACGGCAAGGAAGAAGCGCTGTTGTTCACCAGTGCCTACATTGCCAATGATGCAACATTAAGTACGCTGCCCAAGCTGTTTCCAGGCCTCATTATTTACTCTGACGCATTGAACCATGCATCCATGATCGAAGGTGTGCGTCGGAACGGTGGCGCCAAGCGTATTTTCCGGCACAACGATCTTGCGCATTTGCGAGAGTTGCTGGAAGCGGATGACGCTGATGCACCCAAAGTCATCGCGTTCGAATCCATTTATTCGATGGATGGCGATTTTGGCCCGATCAAGGAAATCTGCGATCTGGCGGATGAATTCAACGCACTGACCTACATTGACGAGGTGCACGCGGTTGGCATGTATGGACCACGCGGGGCGGGCGTTGCTGAGCGTGATGGTCTGATGGACCGTATCGACATCATAAACGGCACCTTGGCCAAGGCCTATGGTGTCATGGGTGGCTATATTGCTGCATCTGCCAAAATGTGTGACGCGGTACGGTCTTACGCGCCGGGCTTCATCTTTACAACATCGTTGCCGCCTGCCATCGCTGCTGGTGCTGCAGCGTCCGTGGCATTCCTCAAGACAGCGGAAAATTTGCGCGCTGATCATCAGGCTCAGGCCAAGGCGCTCAAGCTGCGCCTCAAGGGTATGGGGCTTCCCATTATCGACCACGGCAGCCATATCGTTCCTGTGATGGTTGGCGACCCTGTTCACACCAAAATGCTGAGCGATATGCTGCTGACGGATCACGGAATCTATGTGCAACCCATCAACTATCCAACGGTGCCACGCGGTACGGAACGACTGCGGTTTACGCCGTCTCCGGTACATGGCCCGGACGAAATCGATGCGCTGGTGCACGCAATGGATAAATTGTGGTCTCATTGTGCGCTAAATCGCGCCGAGGACGTAGGATAATCTACGGGGGCGTGTAAATGCCGTTGCCTTGTGTTAATGTTCTAGCCAACAAGAGCGGTGAGGCGAATCGCGGGGACTTAGGTTCGCTGACACTTGGACAGGACGGGGCAGGGCATGATCGGGCGCAAATCCGGCATCACAGAGACGGTGGAAGACGTTGAGCCAAAGGGCTTTGACGACTTTGAACTGCGGCTAGGTGATATTATGCGCGGCGAACGTGCGACGCTCGGCAAATCTTTGCTTGATGTCCAGCGGGAACTGCGGATCAAAGCCAGCTATATTGCAGCGATCGAAGCCTGTGATCCTAGTGCATTTGATACGCCCGGATTTATCGCCGGATATGTACGGTCTTATGCGCGCTATCTGAACATGGACCCCGATGCAGCCTTTGCGACCTTCTGCACGGAAAGTGGTTTCGAGGTGGCGCACGGGATGTCCGCGCAAGCCTCTGTCGTCAAGAAATCATCGCGCGATGCAGCAGCGTCCAAGGGACTGGGTGCCGATATCTTCGCTGCATCTGCTACGCCATTTGTGCCTGCCGGAGAAGCGGTGTGGTCACATATCGAACCGCGCGCGATTGGGTCTTCGCTTGTTCTGCTGGCGCTTATTGGCGGCATTGGATTTGGTGGCTACGCCGTGTTGCAGGAAGTGCAACGTGTACAGGTGGCACCGGTAGATCAAACTCCCGTGGTTCTGTCTGATCTTGATCCACTGCAATCCGCGGCGCCCTTGTCGGCGCCCTCGGGACCCGTGATTGAAACACCGCGTGCTGATGCCTTGGATCGTCTTTACCGCCCACAAGCGCTTGATGTCCCTGTTCTGGTGGCACGTGACGCGCCCATCGCAACAATTGATCCACGCACATCCGGCACTTTTGCCGACGCGTATCCTGCGGCTCCGGTGGCCTCAGGGGTCGATTTCGCATTGGAAGAGGCGCTGAACCAACCGTCGGTGCCCCAGGTCGTTGAACAACCGGCGGCTGCGCTGACGATGGTTGCTGTGCGTCAATCCTGGGTGCGTGTACGGTCTGCGGACGGCACTGTTATTTTCGAAGCAACCATGCAACCCGGTGACACGTGGGAAGCCCCATTGACCGAGGAAGCCCCGCTGTTGCGGACCGGTGAGAGTGGCGCGATCTACTTTGCCATGAACGATAAATTCTACGGCCCGGTTGGCCCGTCCGGGCAGGTGACGTCAAACCTGCCTCTGGAGATCGCCGGATTGCAGGAAACCTATCTGCCCGTCGATGTTCAGTCTGACGAAGGTCTTGTGCGATACGCCGAAGCGCAAGCTGCCGCCGTTGCAGAACCCTCCGAATAAACGCTTTTATTCCCTGCCATCCCCATTGCTGCCTCTTGTGCAACTGTCTATCTTGCCTGACAGATGCACTGCTGTCTGAGGGTTTCTCATGTCGCTTAATCACATCCGTCCATGGCGCAATATTTACCGCCGGGAGAGCCGCCAGATCATGGTGGGTAACGTACCTGTTGGGGGCGACGCACCCATCACGGTGCAGACCATGACAAACACGCTCACCACGGATGTGGCCGCGACGATTGCCCAAGTGCAGGCGGCGGCAGAAGCGGGGGCGGATATCGTGCGCATTTCCGTGCCTGACGAGGCGTCATCGAAAGCGCTGAAACAGGTTGTGCCTGAATGTCCTGTGCCGATCGTGGCTGACATCCATTTTCACTACAAACGCGGCATCGAAGCTGCGGAGGCGGGCGCTGCCTGTTTGCGCATCAACCCGGGCAATATCGGGAACGAGGATCGGGTCAAGGAGGTGATCAAGGCGGCGCGCGATCACAATTGTTCGATCCGTATCGGTGTGAATGCGGGGTCACTGGAAAAGCACCTGCTGGACAAATACGGAGAGCCGACGCCCGATGCGATGGTGGAATCCGGTCTTGATCACATCAAGATCCTGCAGGACAACGATTTTCATGAATTCAAGATCAGTTGCAAAGCCTCTGACGTCTTCATGGCGGCGGCAGCCTATCAACAGCTGGCCGAGGCGACAGATGCGCCCATTCATCTGGGCATCACAGAGGCGGGCGGCCTGACCTCCGGGACAATCAAATCGGCGATTGGCTTGGGTCAATTGTTGTGGATGGGCATTGGCGATACGATCCGGGTTTCGCTATCTGCTGATCCGGTGGAAGAGGTCAAGGTTGGCTATGAGATCCTGAAATCTCTGGGCCTGCGCCATCGCGGGGTGAACATCATTTCATGCCCGTCTTGCGCCCGTCAGGGGTTTGACGTGATCAAGACTGTTGAGACGCTGGAAGAACGCCTTGCGCATATCAAGACCCCAATGAGCCTGAGTATCATTGGGTGTGTGGTGAACGGACCGGGTGAGGCGTTGATGACGGATGTCGGCTTTACCGGTGGTGGTGCAGGTCACGGGATGGTTTATCTGGCGGGCAAACAAAGCCACAAACAGGACAATGCAGATATGGTTGAACATATCGTAGCGCAGGTGGAAAAGAAGGCGGCGGAACTGGACGCCGCTGCCGCGGCCGAAGCGCAAGCTGCAGAGTAGCTCGTCGATGTTAAGACGTCGTGCGCCGCTCTTTGGCTTTGCCAAAGACGCCCCGCCCGCCGTCCCGTGAACGCGCGGGGTCTATCCGCGTTTTTCTTCCACCAGTGCCAGCATCTCGTCAAATGGCAGGTAGCCACGCAGAAGTTCGTCTTGCAGTACGAACGTTGGCGTGCCGGTGATTTGCAGGCGTTGCGCCAGTTCCCGCGTGCTCTGGATCTCAGCCGTGACTTCGGGGCTGTTCATCCTGGCCTCGATCGCGTCAGCGTCCAGTCCGAATGTCGATGCGATGCGCCGCAAGCTGCGCAAATTTACATCCCCGCTCAATTCCATCAGCGCATCGGTGAGACCTTTGTAGGTCTCTCCACCAGCGATCTGCTTGGTCGCAACGGCAAAGCGAGAGGCGAGCACCGATTGTTCTCCGAGGATGGGGAATTCCTTGACGATCAGGCGGATATTTCCGTCGCTTTCCAGCAGCTTGGCAACTTCGCCATGTGCCCGTTTGCAATAGCCGCAGCGATAGTCGAGGAATTCGACCAGTGTGATGTCGCCGTCCGGGTTTCCTCCGACAAAGCTGTAGCCGTCATCGAAGATGTCACTTGCGTTGTCGCTGACGAGGTTAATGTCTGCCTGGGCTTGTGCGGCTTGCTGGCGTTGTTCGAGCACACCAACGGCCTCCATAATCACTTCGGGATTGTCCATCAGATAGGCCCGCACTTCTTCGCGAAAGATGCGGCGTTCTTCATCGCTCATCTGGTCGAGGTCCAGCGCGTGAGCGGGTAGGGCCAGCGCGGCCCCAATGGCGATGGCTGAGGTCAGACGAAACATGGGCTATCTCCGTTTCTTGCGCTTTGCGGCGCGTTCAGAGGCAAGGAGCACATCCTGTGCCCGTTGCCAAGGGCCAGAGCCCTCGGCCAGCAGGCCAGAAGCGCGTTTGGCGTGAATCCCTGCGTCCGACAACCGTCCGCGCAGGGCATAGCGTTCTGCTGTAACGAGCGATGCCATTCCGCGCTGCCCTGTGCGGGCGTAGGCCACGCTGAGGTCGCGCAGCATGGATCCGTCGCGAAAGTCGGCTCGTCGCGCACGTTCCAGTGCTTGCAGGGCGGCTTTGGTATTGCCTGTGGCCAGCAAGGCGCGCCCGTATCCCGATTGCAGCAGCCCATCGCGAGGGCGCAGTCGCACGGCCTGCCCATGCGCGTTTACGGCCGCATTGAACTGGCGTGTCTCCATCAGGATCTGCCCCTTGAGATCGTAGTAAAACGGGTCTTGGGGGCGGGTTGCGATGGCACGATCAATTGCGCGGATGGCGCGCTTGGTATCAGAGTTGCGGTGTCGTGCGACGGCTTCGCGCATATAGGCAATGTCCGGATAGCCGGTTTCTCCGACGCGTTTCAGGGTCCAACTGCCACGCCGTTTGAAGGCGGTCAGTTTTCCTTTGGCCCTCTGAAACCAGTAATCCTCCGCTGTCGGTGCGGTGTTGCCTGCACGTGCATCCGCCCCTGCAAACGATTCGATTGCGCGGATGCGGTCACGGCTCAGGGGATGTGAGCGCACATACGGGTCCTGACGCCCAGAAGACAGCGCCTCCTGTCCCCGAAAAATCTGCATGACGTCGAGCATCCCCGACGCCGGAACGCCTGCGCTGCGCATGTATCGCAACCCGGACTGGTCGGCTGAACTTTCTTCGGCGCGCGTATGGCTCAGGAAGTTTCTTTGCGCCGCACTTTGAGCGCCAATCGCAACACCTGCGGCTGCTTCGCCGCCACCTGCCGCACCGGCGAGAATTGCGAGCGCCGTGCCAAGGGTTGCTGCGGTGCGCGCTGCGCCAAGGTTTGTCATGCGCCGGGTGATGTGCCCGTTTGCGATATGTGCAGCCTCGTGTGCAATGACCGCCTGCAGCATGGCGGCGCGGTCCATGCGCGTGATCAAACCGGAATGGATGTAGATGGCGTCATTGCTGATCACAAACGCGTTCAGGGTCTGATCATCCACAACAAGGATTTTTGTGCCCGCGGCACTGAGCCCTGCCGCGCGCAGGATCGGACTTGCCACCTGGGACAAGGCATATTCCATGTCCGCATCACGCAACAGCGTCACCGCCCGTGCCGGTATCGCCAGCAGGCAGATCAGCGAAAGGGTCGCCAGAAGGATTGACGCGCGCTGCGTCACGGTATGAAAGGTCATGACCTGATCATAGGAGCCCACATGCGAACCTCAAGACGCAGTGACGTCGATCCCTTTATCGTGATGGATGTCATGGAGGCTGCGCGCGCGGCTGAGGATGCCGGGCGCCATGTTATACACATGGAAGTCGGCCAGCCGGGCACAGGTGCACCCCAAGCGGCAATCCGCGCATTGGGCGAAGCGATGGAGAACGGGCCACTAGGCTATACCGTGGCCTTGGGCCTGCCTGCCTTGCGCGCCCGCATCGCGCAGCTCTATGCGGAGTGGTATGACGTTGATCTCAATCCTGAACGTGTGGTTGTCACGGCAGGGGCGTCTGGCGCGTTTATCCTTGCGTTCAATGCGTTGTTTGACAGCGGGGATCGCGTAGGTATTGGCGCGCCGGGTTATCCCAGTTACCGCCAAATTCTGTTTGGTCTGGGTTTGTGCCCGGTGGACATTGAAACCTCTGATGCCAATCGGTTTCAGCCCGTTGCGGCTGATTTGAATGGGCACGATCTGGCGGGGTTGCTTGTTGCATCTCCCGCCAATCCGACAGGCACGATGCTGGATCACGCGGCGATGTCTGCCTTGATCGGAGCCACACATGAGATTGGCGCGAGCTTTATCAGTGACGAGATCTACCACGGTGTCGAATACGAGGCCAAATCTGTATCCGCGCTGAATGTGTCGGATGATGTGTATGTCATCAATTCGTTCTCCAAGTACTTCTCGATGACGGGTTGGCGCATCGGCTGGATGGTGGTGCCCCAAGATCATGTGCGCGTGGTCGAACGGCTGGCGCAAAACATGTTCATCTGCGCGTCCCATGCTTCCCAAGTGGCGGCCTTGGCAGCCATGGAGGCTCATGATGAGTTGCAAGGCAACATGGATGTGTACCGTGCAAACCGTGCATTGATGCTCGACGGGTTGCCCAAGGCAGGCTTTGACAAGATCGCACCGCCCGACGGGGCGTTTTACGTCTATGCGGACGTGTCGAGCTATACGGATGACAGCCGCGCATTTGCCGCTGAGATTCTTGAGCAAGCGGGTGTCGCAGTGACGCCGGGATTGGATTTTGATCCGCAGCGGGGCCATCATACGTTGCGGTTTTCCTATGCGCGCAGCACAGCGGATATCGCCGAAGGGCTGGCCCGACTGACAAAGTTCATGGACGCGCGTCGTTAAGGGATTCCCGCGCCCGCCATCATCGCCTATGCTTTGCGAAAAAAGGCAGTGGGGCCATGCGGGCAATTCTATCCATATTTCTCATCTGGGTCATGGTAACGGCTTCCTTTGCCCAAGACCTGTCCGGTCTGGCCCGGGTTGATGTCACGGCCAGTGGGATCGAAGACAACTGGTTTGGCAAAACGCGCTTGCGTCTGTCCCTGTCGCAAGGCGTTCCGTTTCGGGTGTTCGTACTTGATGAACCTGCGCGCCTTGTTGCTGATTTTCGCGAAGTGGATTTTTCAGGTGTGACGCCCGAGGGTCTATTGCCGCAGCCCGGCCGCGTTGCTGGTTTGCGCTTTGGAACGTTCAAGCCGGGGTGGTCGCGGCTGGTGCTTGATCTTGCGGAACCGATGTTGCCGACGCAGATCGGGATGCCTGTGGATGTATCTGACGGCAGTGCAGACCTTGAAATTGTGATGGAAACGGCATCGCCCGAGGACTTTGCCACGGGGGCATCATCGGCACTGGACCCTGATTGGGGCGTGCAGGCTGCTGCCCCGGCCATTCGGCCTGCGGATGACGGTTTTGTGGTGGTGATTGACCCCGGCCATGGTGGGATTGATCCGGGTGCGGTGCGCGAGACCACTTCGGAAAAGGAACTGATGTTGGGCATTGCGCTGGATCTGCGCGACGTTTTGCGGCGCACGGGCGATGTCGATGTGATCCTGACGCGCGACCGTGATGTGTTTGTGTCGTTGCCCGCGCGCGTTGCGCTGGCGCATCAAGTCGGAGCGGACGCATTTGTGTCCCTGCATGCGGACGCGCTGAGCCAGGGGCAAGCGCGGGGGGCAACGGTTTATACCTTGTCGGACGAGGCGAGCGATGCGGCTTCGGCCCAGCTTGCTGCGCAACACGACCGTGCTGATATTCTGGCCGGGATTGATCTGAGCGGATCAGATGATGAGGTCGCGTCGGTTTTGATGGATCTGGCACGTACCGAAACCCGTCCGCGCACCGACGCCTTGTCTGGTGCCTTGATCGACGCCATGGGCAATGCAGGTGGCCCCATGAACAAACGGCCCAAACGCGAGGCCGGGTTCTCGGTGCTCAAGAGCGCTGACATTCCATCCGTTTTGGTAGAGGTCGGCTTTCTGTCTGATCCTCGCGATTTGGCCAATTTGCGCGATCCTGTCTGGCGCGCGGTGATGGTCGAGGCGCTGGCCGCAGGCATTTTGTCATGGCGGGACAGTGATCTGGCGACCAAGCCGCTGATACGCCAGTAAGACCTGCGCGATCACGCAAGCGGCACCGAACCGCCGCAACCTTTTGACGCCCCATCTGCACTGCCGTATACACGGGACTCACAAGGCAGCTGAAACAACAGGTGCGAGCGGGCATGTTCAGGTTCATTCTTTCCTTCTTTGGTGGAATTTTCACCACAATCACGATGGGTGCCATGATGGTGGCCCTGTCTGTCGGTGCGGTCTTCTGGATGTACGGGCGTGACCTGCCCAGCCACGAAAGTCTGGCGCAATACCAACCCGCCACCATCAGCCGAATCTATTCCGGCGAGGGGCAGATCATTGATGAATTCGCTCAGGAACGGCGGTTGTTTGCACCGGCCGACACGATCCCGCCATTGGTGAAACAGGCCTTCATCAGCGCCGAGGACAAGAATTTTTACACCCATGACGGCTATGATCTGCGCGGCATTGGTTCAGCGGCGTTTGACGCGGTGCGCTCGCGTGGGCGCGACGTGCGCGGCGCCTCAACCATTACCCAGCAGGTGATGAAGAACTTCTTGCTCTCCGGCGATCGTCAGGCGGAACGCAAGATCAAGGAAATCATTCTGGCCGCCCGCGTTGAAGAGGCGTTGAGCAAGGAAAAGATCCTCGAACTCTACATGAACGAGATCTTTCTGGGGCAGAACTCCTACGGGGTAGCTGCCGCCTCGCAGACCTATTTCAACAAGACCCTTAGCGAGTTGGCCCCGCACGAGGCCGCCTTCCTTGCGTCTCTGCCCAAAGCGCCTTCGGACTTCCATCCCGTGCGTCGCAAAGACCGTCTGCTGTCGCGGCGCAACTTTGTGCTCAAGGAGATGATGGAAAACGGCTACATCACAGAGGCAGCATACGAAGAAGAACGCGCGATGCCGCTGCGATCTGTCCAGAACGGCGACTTTGAGAGCTTCAAGGCGGAGTTGCCGCCGCGTGACTACTTTACCGATGAGATCCGCCGCCAGCTGAGCCAGGATTATGGTGAGGGCGAGTTTTTCACTGGCGGGTACACGGTACGCGCCACGATTGATGCAGAAATGCAGCCTGTTGCCGCGCGCGCTCTGCGGCGTCAGTTGGAGAACTTTGATCGGAATTCCGGGACATGGCGCGGCACCGGCGAAAAGCTGGAACCGGAGCAATTGGAAAACTGGGCGGAGGCTTTGTCCAACCTGTCCGTGCCACGCGACATCGATCTAAATGGTGTTTGGCGTCCCGCAGTTGTGCTTGCGGTCGAAGACCAGCAATTGCAGATGGGCATCGAAGGGTGGGTCGAGGGCGATCCTGCCCCGATTGTGCCCCGCGAAGACATCAAATGGCTCAAAGGCAACTTCTTTGACAATTTCGAGGTCGGGGACGTTGTTCATGTCCGTGCCATGACGGCTGACAATGACGGCGCCTTTATCCGCTGGAGCCTGCGGCAGGTTCCGCGCGTGCAGGGTGGCTTTGTGGCTATGGACGTCAACACCGGGCGCGTGATCGCGATGCAGGGCGGGTTCAGCTACCAGCATTCGGTGTTCAACCGTGCCACACAGGCCAAACGCCAGCCGGGCTCATCCTTCAAGCCATTTGTGTATGCTGCTGCCCTGGACAGTGGCTATACCCCCGCCACCATCGTTGTGGACGCCCCGATTGAGATCAATACGCCTCAGGGTCTGTGGCGTCCGACCAACGCGTCCAAACAGTATTACGGACCCACGCCGCTGCGCACCGGTATCGAGCGTTCTCGCAACCTGATGACTATCCGCCTTGCCGAAGAAGTGGGGATGGACATCGTGGCCGATTACGCCGAGCGGTTTGGCGTTTACGAGTCGATGAACCCATTCCTTGCAAACTCCCTGGGGGCAGAGGAAACCACGCTTTACCAGATGGTGTCGGCCTACGCGATGTTTGCTAATGGCGGCGAGCGCGTGAAACCCACGCTGATTGACCGGGTGCAAGATCGCTTTGGGCGCAGCGTTTACCGCCACGATGAACGTGAATGCGCAGATTGCACGCGATTGGCCAGCCTTGACGAAGGGTTCGGGCCGCGCGTCGTGTCCAACCGCGAGCGCGTGATGGACCCGATCACCGCCTATCAGCTGACGTCCATGATGAAGGGCGTTGTGGATCGCGGAACGGCGGCGTCAACGGTCAAGTTACCCGTGCCAATCGCAGGCAAGACTGGGACAACAAACGACGCCAAGGACGTGTGGTTTGTCGGCTTTTCCAGCAACATCGTTGCGGGCTGTTACATCGGCTATGACCAGCCGCGCTCAATGGGGCGCGGTGCGTCAGGCGGGGGCATGTGCGGACCGGTATTCTCGACATTCATGCGCGAAGCGATCAAGAAATATGGCGGCGGTCAATTCCGCGCGCCTGAGGATTGTACGTTTATCAACATCGACCGGTTCAGCGGTGCGCGTTTGGGCAGCGGGGCCAGCGGGCCGAACGTGGTCAGCGAATGTTTCCGCGACGGCGAAGATCCGACCTTTGGCATCACATTCGACGGTGGCTTTGCGATGGGCGCAGACTTGCCCTTGTTCGAAGAGGTCGGCGGCAGCGCAGGACGTCAGGTGACAACATCGACAGGTCGCAAGGCTGTGGTTGGGCCAAAAGCGAACTTTGGCACCCTGAGCTCTGGCGGTTTGTACTAAAAGAATCCCGGGTAAGTTGAATTCACTCTAATTCCTTAACAAAAGGTTGACGCGAATCGGCGGCAACCTTTTGTTTGCTATTGGGGTCGCCATTTTTATTCGGCATCACAGAATTTCAAACGACGGATTAAATCCGGCGACCAAGTAATTGCGTTCAGTATTATAGGGGAAATTCATGAACTTGATTGGTGGTTTGACGTTCAACAATTCCGTGCAGGATTTTGGAACTTCACCGGCGTTGAATGGCGCATATGACGTCGTTACTCAGGACATAAACGGCGTAACCTTTGTCTATGTGGCCGGATACAACGATAACGGTATTCAGGTGCTGTCGATGGCAGACAGTGGCCTTTTAACGCCCGAAACGTCGATCAGCGATACCAGCGCACTGGGGTTGTCGCGTGTTGCGCTGCTGGAAACGGTTCAGGTTGGGTCCGAGTTTTTTCTGATCTCTGCCTCTCAATCCGACTATGCGGTGGATGTTTTCCGCATTGATGATGATGGGCAGGGCACCGATGGTCAGCTTATTCCGGTGGATACCTATTTTAATAACCCCGGTGGTGTCCAATCGACAGAAGGCCAAGGGCTTCTCAGCTTTCCCACCGATCTCGAAGCGCATGTCATTGGTGGTGTGACCTATGTGGCGGTTTCGGCCTATTTCACGAATTCTGTAACCATCTTTGCCATGGCCAACGATGGGCAATTAACACGCACGGACAGTGCCGTTGACGCTGATGATCCAAGCTATTTCCTCAACGGAGCCTCATCCTCTGAATTCCACGATATCGGTAATAAGACGTTCCTGTTTGTATCGGCCTATAATTCGGACGACGGCATCAGTGTATTTGAAGTCAGCGCATCCGGTATCCTGACAAATGTGGACAACATCGCCGCGCCGGCCAGTTCGCAAATTCTGGAAACGCATGCGTTCAATCATAACGGGACGGACTACCTTGTTGCATTGGACAATAATGGTACGAACCTGCATGTGTATGAAATCGCAGCCTCCGGGGCGCTGACGTTCAAAACCTCGACGCCCAACTTTATCGACGGCACCTCGTATTCGGGTATGAAATCCCTTGAGTCCTTTGTGGTCGAAGGTGTCCCATATCTTGTCGTTTCAGCAAGCAGCCAGGATACGTTGCTGGTTTTGACGCTGGATGAAAACGAGGACATCCAGATCGTTCAGGCGATCACTGATACAAGTTTTTTGAACAACGTCACAGGCGTCGAGATGAAGATGATGGGCGACCGCGTCTTTTTGCTTGCCGCAGCGACGGATACGGATCGCATTTCGGTTTTTGAAATCGGTGGGCTGGATGATGCTGTCGTCGGGTCTGCCGAGGCAGATCGCATCACAGGGCTGAACGATGATGACGAATTGCTTGGGCGCAACGGCGATGACGAGTTGTTTGGCATGAACGGGGATGATCTGCTGTCCGGACAGAAGGGCGATGACACCTTGTTTGGTGGAGCCGGAGAAGACGTGCTGATCGGGGGAAATGCAAACGACCTGCTGGAAGGTGGCGCAGATGGCGACATTTTGAAGGGTGGTTTTGGCACCGATATGTTGAGCTACGAAAGCTCTGCTTCTGCTGTTCAAGTCGACCTTGGTCTGCGCACGGCATCCAAAGGGGACGCCGAAGGCGATCTGTTTATCGGCTTTGAAAACCTGCGTGGATCGAACTTCAACGACATCCTCGACGGTGATGATGCACGCAATACGATCGAGGGTTTGTTTGGCAATGACCGCATCGACGGCGGTGGCGGGCGCGACAAGATCTTTGGCGGCGGCGGACGTGACAGCATCGAAGGCGGTGACGCGGACGACACGATCTTTGGTGACAACGGTGCTGACACATTGGAGGGCGGCGAGGGCAACGACAAGTTGGTTGGCGGCGCAGTGGATGATGTGTTGATTGGGGGTGCCGGCGACGATGAGATCTCGGGCGGCAAACAGCGTGATACAATCACGGGCGGCGCCGGGGATGACACGCTGTCGGGCAATAACGGCGCGGATACGTTTGTTTTTGCAGCCGGGTTTGACAACGACGTGGTGTCGGATTTTGACACCAATGCCGATGTTCTTGATTTCACGGCCTTCACAGGCATCGCGTCCACGGATGACTTTGATGTCTTCTTTACCTTTGGCGGTGACACTCTGATCCAGCTTGAGGGGGGCGCCAGCAGCATTGTCCTGACGGGCGTCGACAGTGCATCTCTTGATGCCGACAACTTCACATTTTTCCCGGAAATCTAGCCGCCTTGCGATGCTCCTCCGAGCGGCGTATGACAAACCCCACGTGAGCGGTCACGTGGGGTTTTTGCAAGGGTAGTCATGCGCGCCGAAGTTCAGAATATCGTCGAACAGATTGAAAAGTCGGTGGAACTGCTGGCGCAGCGTCTTGATGTGGACACAGCCCAGCACCGGTTGGAAGAATTCAACGCGCGGGTTGAGGACCCCAATCTGTGGGACAATCCCGAGGCTGCGCAGAAACTCATGCGCGACCGACAGATGCTTGTGGACGCCATGGAGACCCATGCCCGTATCAAGCAGGATCTTGCGGACAATATCGAGTTGATCGAGCTGGGTGAGATGGAAGACGACCAGGATGTTGTCACGGACGCCGAAGAGGCGATCAAGGCGCTGGCCGAAACTGCGGCACAAAAGGAACTTGAGGCGCTGCTTGATGGCGAGGCCGACGGCAATGACACCTTCCTTGAAATCAACTCGGGTGCTGGTGGCACCGAGTCGTGCGATTGGGCGTCGATGCTGGCGCGGATGTATGTCCGTTGGGCCGAGAAAAAGGGCTACAAGGTCGAACTGCAATCCGAGAGCGCGGGCGAAGAGGCGGGTATCAAATCCGCGACCTACAAGATCAGCGGTCAAAACGCCTATGGGTGGCTCAAGTCCGAAAGCGGCGTGCACCGGCTTGTGCGCATCAGCCCATTTGACAGCGCTGCCAAGCGTCACACGTCGTTCACATCGGTTGGCGTCTACCCAGTTGTGGACGACAACATCGAAATCGAAGTGAACCCGGCGGATATCCGCATCGACACGTACCGATCCTCCGGGGCAGGCGGGCAGCACGTGAACACCACCGACTCTGCTGTGCGTATCACGCACGCCCCAACGGGCATCGTTGTGACGTCCTCGGAAAAGTCTCAGCACCAGAACCGCGATATTGCGATGAAGGCGCTGAAATCCCGGCTCTATCAAATGGAACTGGACCGCCGCAACGCAGCCGTAAACGAAATGCACGAGAACAAGGGGGACGCAGGCTGGGGCAACCAGATCCGGTCCTATGTTTTGCAGCCCTATCAGATGGTCAAGGACCTGCGCACGAATTACGAGACCTCGGATACCAAGGGTGTGCTTGACGGAGATCTTGACGGGCTGATGGGCGCGACGCTGGCGATGGATGTGTCGGGTAAAAGCCGCGCGGAGGCGCAGGGTGACTAAACGCGCCACATCGTTCATTTGGGCGATTGTAACGTTTGGAGGGTTTTTGACCCCAGCACAGTCAGGGACCGGAGGGACGGCAGCGAGTGGTCAGTTGGCCGACCCAATCAGCTTTCTTGAAAGGCACGCCTGCAGGGTAGATTCTGCATCTCTGGAGGCTGCTAAACTTGCGGGATATGATGTTGAATTGATCCGCCAACTTGCGCGAGATGCCATTGTTGAAGGGGTGGCAACAAGAACGGATAACGGCGCTGTTTTGCTGGGTGACGTGATTTGCAAGAATAGACCGTAACCCCGCCCATTCGAATACCTGTGAGACAACTAAAGAATTGAAACGAATAGACAACACGTCTCGGTTGAAAGTTAACTTTTTCTCAATATTTCACTACTGAATTGAATTGAACTGTCCTAAAATTGAACGCGCGACATTTGTCGTGACTTCACTCAACAGGGACAATTTTTATGGCAGCATTAACATTTACAGCGAACCTGGATGGCTTCACCGATCTGAACCAGCCTCAGGGCGGTATCATGGGTTGGAGCGGCGGAATTTCCGGGCAGGGCGTTTTTCAGGATGGCATTGCAGGCGACACATTTACAGCCAATTTCACACTCACAAATGGCGGCTGGACCATCAACAGCCTGTTTGTGCTGTCTGGCGGGGAAAGCACGACCAACATCACGGATGGTGACGCAGGCTTTGGTCGTGTCATTGACTATCTGAACGTCGGTAACAATTCAGACATTGACCTGATTAACTCGCAGATTTCACACATCGTCGGGTACGGCAGCGGCACGCATGATATCAATCTTGGCTCGGCGTTTACCCGCTCTATCAGTATTGGTGGTACGCAAACTACAATTGTCGTTAATACAGGCGGCTTAGGGCATGTCGATATCTTTGACGGCATTGCCAACCTGACCGTAAATGCAAATAGCGCAGCGGATTTTATCCAAACGTCTGACGCCGCAGATACGCTCACCGTATTTGGTGAAGTTGGACTGGCAAGCCTTGCAGGCGGGAACAATGTTGTCGGTGTGCAGGGTTTTGTAGCTGCATTGGGTGTCGGTGATGGCAACGACGACATAACGGTTGATGCCTCTGGGCGTATCGAATTGCTGGTCAGTGAAGGCGGCAATGACACTGTCGATCTGAACCTTGATGGTCGGATTGGGAAGTTGAATCAGGATGGCGGCACATTGCTTGTCGAAACAGAAGACAATGCCCGCCTTGAAGTTGCAGAGACAAACAACACGCATGTCACTCTGAATGTTTCGGACACCTCGCGGATCGAGAGTTTCCTGAGCTTTGCGGGGAATGTCACTGCCAACGTTATCGACAGCGGTCGGATTGACCTTTTGCGTGTCGACAATGGCAACGGCACCATCAACCTGTCCGGGCAAGGCCGAGTGCGCGATATGCAGCTTTGGGAAGGCGTGCACAACGTCACCACGGCGGATCGCTATATCAACAGTTTCAATCTGTTCGAAAGCTCCTCGACGATCACTATCGGGTCTGGCGGCGCGGGTTCGATCCGCTCTTTCGCTGATACGGCGCAAACCCACACATGGGTGTTCAACGGGTATGTCGAAAGCGCGCAGCTCGGTGACTTTCAGACGATGAATCTGACGATTGGTTCACAAGGATCAGGCCACATCAAACTGCGCGAAGGTGCGGATGTCGTTACAACTGGTACAGGCGGCGTGACCCTTATCGAGACACGTGACGGTAACGACACCATCAATGTCGGTGACGGCGGTGTGGATGCTATTTTTGCAGGAAATGACGACGATACGATCACCCTGACGGGCAGCAACTCCCGCGTTGGCAACCTTGTCACGGGGAGAGGCAACAACACTGTGACGCTGGATGCGGGCAGCATCAATTCGGCAGCGCTGGACGACGGCAATGACACAGTGACCCTGACCAATGCCGCGCGGATCAACCAGTTGCGTGATTTTGGTGGGACTGACACGTTCACGCTGTCAGGCGACAGCCGCATCGAGCAATTGGAGGTCGAAGGCAATACCACGATCACCCTCAATGACTCGTCCCGCTTTTTCCAGTTGAAGGCTGACAGCGGGCAACTGAACCTGACGACGGGATCAGCGTTTATCGAGTCCGTCACCGGTTTTGATGTACAAGCCAACGTGACAATCAATGGTGGTCTTGGACAGCTGCGGATCTTCAATGAGACCGAATATACCAATACGATTGTGTTGAATGGTTTTACGAACAGCGTCGCGATCTCAGATCGCTTCTCGGACAATACGGACAATCAAAGCACCAACCTGACCGTAAACGGGGAACTGAATGTTGCTGAACTTGGCAATGGGAATGATACCGTTACGACGGGTTCTGATTTTGTTGGCGTTATCAAAACACGCCTTGGTGATGACAGTATCGTTGTTGGCAGTGGCGGCATGGAATTGGCCGCAACCCGAGAGGGTAACGACACGATCACAACCAGTGATGGTTTCGTTGATGTGATGCGGACCGGAGATGGCGATGACGTGGTCAACATCGGTAGTGGTGGTGCTCAGTTCGTCGAAACAGGCCGGGACGAAGATGCGGTCACAAGCACAACCGGTTACGTGCAAGTCATTAGCACAGGCGACGGTAATGATACCATCGAGGTGGGCACAGGGGGCGCGGGCGCGGTCTTTGCCGGGGACGGAGACGATCTCATTATCCTCAACGACATGTCCGCCAATTCCGGCATCACCGTCTATGGCGGTTCGGGGCAGGATACCGTGTCGTTCGAGAACATCACCATCGACGTCTTCTTTTCGATGCTCAATCCGGGCCTTTATCAAAACATTGGCGCCGATGACCCGAACCTAAACATGCCGGGCGTCATCGGCTATGTGCAGGAAAGCCGGGTTGAGAACATCATTGGCTCGGACAACAACGACGGGTTGCAAGGGGACAACGGTGAAAACGTGATTGTCAGCGGTGACGGCAACGACTCTGTGCGCGGGGCCAAAGGCAACGACACGCTGAGTGGCGGTAACGACGACGACACATTGCTGGGCGAGAACGGCAAAGACCGTCTGGAAGGCAACCAGGGCAATGACCGTCTTGAAGGCGGACGTGGCAATGATTTCTTGCGTGGCGGCGGCGGCGACGATGTCTTTGTCTTCGAGGCCGGCGCGGGCACCGACAAGATCCGCGACTTTGTTCAGGGCCAGGACATCATGGAAATCTCTGACCATGCCGGCGGGTTTGGCTCACTTGTCATTTCCACCGTTGGGAGTGATCTGCGCGTCGAACATGATGGCGGCGTGATTACTCTGATCCTGCAAGCGGGAACAACGTTGACCTCTGCTGACTTCGACTTTGGCATTTAAACGCCATGACGACTTGCCCATTGTTCCCGCCTTGGGGACAGTGGGCAAATGACAGATATACTCAGCCTCAACGCAATTGATCTTTCCAATGCAATTGCGGCGCGCAAGATCAGTGCCGTCGATGTCATGAAGGCCACTCTGGCGCGCATCGACACCGTAAATCCATCGGTCAACGCGATCACGTCGCTGCGTGATGCGGATGTGTTGCTGAAAGAGGCGCGCGCAGCCGATGCAGCGCCATCGCGCGGGTGGCTGCATGGTATTCCGCTGGCGGTCAAGGATTTGGCAAACGCTGCCGGGCTTGCGACCTCTATGGGATCACCCATTTTTGCCGGTCAGGTGGCACAGAGCGATGACATATCCATTGCACGGCTGCGCGCGGCCGGTGCGATTGTGATCGGCAAGACAAACACACCGGAATTCGGCCTTGGCTCGCACAGTGTCAACCCTGTCTTTGGCGCAACGTGTAACCCCTATGACGTGAGGTACAGCGCGGGTGGATCGTCGGGCGGGGCAGGGGTCGCGTTAGCCACTGGCATGGTGTGCATTGCGGACGGATCCGACATGATGGGATCGCTTCGAAACCCTGCCGGATGGAACAATGTCTATGGGATGCGTCCAAGTTGGGGCTTGGTCCCGTCAGAGCCACGGGGGGATATGTTCCTGCACGCATTGGCGACAAATGGGCCTATGGCACGCTCGCCCGGCGATCTTGCGGCCTTGCTTGATACCATGGGTGGCGCGGACCCACGCCAGCCACACGGGTTCAATGCTGCGGCGACCTATCCAGATATCGCATCGGGTGCAGAGGGTATGCGTATTGGCTGGCTTGGCAACTGGGGTGGTGCCTACGTGATGGAGCCGGGCATTCTGGATGTGTGCCGCGATGCGCTGTCACAGATGTCTGCGCTTGGAGTCACGACAACAGAAATGGGAGCGCCCTTTGATCGGGACCGTTTATGGCAGTCCTGGATCGACTTGCGCAGCTTTGCAGTCGCCGGGAACCTTGCGCCGCTTTTTCGCGACCCGGACAAGCACGGAATGTTGAAAGACACGGCGATCTGGGAAACAGAGCGTGGTTTGAACATGAGCAGTGTTGATGTCCAACGCGCAAGTGAGGCGCGCTCGGACTGGTTCCGCACCACAACGCAGCTTTTTGAAAAGGTTGACGTTCTGGCGCTTCCTACGGCACAGATGTGGCCTTTTGATGTGACGCTTGATTGGCCGCGCGTTGTCGCAGGCGAGACAATGGACACCTATCATCGCTGGATGGAGGTGGTGATCCCTGCGAGCCTCATCGGTCTGCCTGCGGTCGCGGTGCCTGTTGGGTTTGGCGGACCAAACGATCTGCCTATTGGGCTGCAATTGATCGGCCCGCGGGGCAGCGACGCGCGTTTGCTGCAATTGGCACAGGCATGGCACGAACTGACGGACTGGCCCGCGCAACGCCCGCCAAATTTCTAAAGCGGCGTTTCACAGTTCAATGCAATCAGGGCTGCGCGCAACGCGGGTGCATCCGGGTGGTCTATCTCCAACGCGAAGACATGGGCTTGGGTCAAAAGAAAGGCGCGGCGTTGATCGTCTTTCTCCTGTTCCGCTGCCGTTGTGTAAATGTCCACCAAAGCAGCCGCGTTCCCGTCCTCATGGGCGCGCAGCAATTGTGCTTGCAGCTCGTTCATTCCGCCGCTTTGGTCCCGGCGCGATGGAAGTGGATCTGGCGTGCGACCCAATCGTGAAACAGGTGCGTCGGGCCGTCCATGGCAGGTGAAAACCGTCCCCCGTCAAAGGCGGGGGCACTACGCCCGCGTTGCATACCTTCGACCACAAAAATGTCTTCGGAAAAGACCTGTTTCCACTGTGTGGCATTGGCAATTCGCAGGTCTTTGTCCGTGTTCTGATTTGCGTAGTAAATGTGGACGTGCTCTTTTGTGCGCGCTGGCCCGTCGGGTAGCAGGATAATCGCAAATGTATGGTCGCGGTGTACACCCAACAGAACATTTGGAAATGCCGAGATGTATTCCGCAGCTTCGTTCCACTTGTCTGACAGGCCATCAAAGTCCGGGAAAACAGTGCCGGTGTCGCTTTTGATTTGCCGATAGACCCGCGTGCCTTGACCCGAAAACTGCCCCGGCGCTTCGATGTGATAGTGATCTTCCAAACGGGAATAGGTGTTCAGATCCGGGTGCACCCACGGCAAATGATAGCTTTCGCAGTAGTTTTCGATGGCGAGTTTCCAGTTGCACCCAACATCAAGCGTAAAGCGGCTTTCTGGGCCGCCGTGATACAGCGGTTTGTCAAACTCCGACCAGCGTGACAGCAAATCCGCATTCGCCACTTCAAAAGGATCAGCGGCCCCGGACAAGTTGATCCAGACTACGTCCATCCAGATATGTGTGCGTACGTCAGCGAGGCTAAGGTCATTGCGGTCGATGCCTTGGGCTGTGTTCTGACCAGGACCGCCCACATGGGGTGTGGCGACTAGGCGGCCATCATGCGCGTAACACCAACTGTGGTACGGGCAGCGGATTGCGCCTTCGATCTTGCGTGGTTCGGAAACTAGGATCATGCCGCGGTGTCGGCATATGTTGTGGAACACACGCACGGTCCCATCCTTGTCGCGCAGCAACAACAGCGGCATCCCGAGGAAGTCTATTGGTTTGGCATCGCCCGGTTCCGGCACGTCCGCGGTGACCGCCAAACCTGCCCAACCCGCCATCATGAGCGCGTTGCGTTCCTCTTCAAAGGTGGCTTGGTCGGTATAATGCGCGTTTGGCAGCCCGTTGGCCGCCGATATAGGACGGCGCACGGCGCTGAGATCTGTGTCGGTCGTCATACTGGCCCCCCATGTCTGTCAGACACAAGGTAAGCATCACAGCATTTCCCGCATGCTTGTTTTCGACCGGACTTTTCCGTTGCCGACATGCACGCAGCAAAGCTGTGTCAGCCGCGCACGTGCACCTTTTGCTGTGCCGATCCCGTTTGACGGAAAGGAGAGTCGATGCGGAAGGGGATAACCTGTGCCGACCCGCTCATGGCGTTGGGCTCAGGCGTCACCGAGGTGTGGAGGTCATCAACAAGTGACTTTGCCTTGCCGGACGATACGAGTTTGACCGAATGCGCCAAACGCATGCTGCGTTCGGTCGAAACCTCAAACTCAACAACATCTCCGACATCAATGAAATTCTCTGCCAGAGCCAGCGTATCAGGGCGCGACAAATATGCGAGGTCGCCCTGATCTTCACACCAGATTACAGCCTTCTGATCGGATGGATCGCTCCACAAAATTACGCCAATCATATTTCTACCCAAAGTTGGAACGATCTCATTAAACGCAATTATGGCCTGCACATACATGGTTAACTTGTCAACGTACGCTTGCATTTTGTGTCCAGTGGCTTATCGTTGAGGCGCAAATTAACGTCAGGGCTGATGCGAAATCGCGTCAAAGTGGACGAAGTTTGCGGACTGTATCACGAGTGCGGCGATGTTGATCGCGCTTCTTGGGCGATAAAAAGAGACTGATATGTCGGACATTCGACGAACGCCGGCAGAATTACGGAGCATGTTTGGCGCGAACCTGCGCCAACTGGCACGTGGGTACCCGTCGATTTCCGAATTGTCGCGGCAGTTGGGCATCAATCGAACGCAATTCAATCGATACCTGTCGGGAGAGAGTTTTCCGCGTCCGGACGTTCTGGCGCGGATCTGTGCGTTCTTCGAAGTGGACGCGCGGGTTCTTCTTGAACCGGTTGGCAGTATCCAAAACGGATATGACGCGCTCAACGGCCCGTTTCTCAATAATTTTCTGGGTGAAGGCGCTTCGGGCGTTCCGGAAGAGTTCTTTCCGTCCGGGTTTTATCGCTTTTCCCGGCGCAGTTTTCTCAATCGGGATCAGTATGTCGTCGGGCTGGTTCGTGTGTTTCGTGACAACGACACGACATTCGTGCGCGGCTATGAGGCGCGTGCGGCGATGGAAGCACAAGGCTTGGCGCCTACGCGCGAAGCACGTGAATTTCGCGGCCTGATTTTTCGCCAGGAAGATGGCGTTGCTGCCATGATTTCACGGCGCGGGTCCCATACGGCGTCGTTTAACTTTCTGTCGCGAGTGACGTCGTTCGAAAACAACTACTGGGTTGGATACGTCGCGCGTACCGTGCGGGAAACACCGGACGGCGAGCGTGTGGTGCGAATGGTGTATGAACACCTCGGCACATCGATCTCAGCGGCAAAAGCCGCGGGCAGAGCCGGTGGATACTGCGCGGCAGAAGACTTGCTGCCGTTTCACCAGCGGCTTTTGCAACCGAACGTGGCGTTTCGTTAATCGCCGCGGGGCAGGGCGGCCACACCGGTGCGCGCCACTTCGACCAGCCCCAAAGGACGCATCAGATCTGCAAACGCGTCGATCTTTTCCGGAGCACCTGTGATCTCGAAAACAAATGAGTTCAGCGTGCTGTCCACGACATTGGCACGGAAGATGTCGGCAAGGCGCAGCGCCTCGACGCGTTTGTCGCCCTGACCTGCGACCTTGAACATCGCCAATTCACGCTCCACGGAGGGTCCCTCAACCGTGAGGTCATGCACTTCGTGCACCGACACGATACGGCCAAGCTGCGCTTTGATCTGCTCGATCACCTGCGGCGTGCCGGTGGTGACGATGGTGATCCGGCTCAGGTGTCCCTGATGATCCACTTCGGCCACGGTCAGGCTTTCGATGTTGTAGCCCCGCCCGGAAAAGAGCCCAATGACACGGGCCAGCACACCGGGTTCGTTTTCGACGAGAACGGCAAGCGTATGTTTCTCCACTACGTCGCTGAACGTCGGGCGAAGGTTGTAGGCTGAGTGGCTGGTGGCGCCTTTTTTGATTTTTAGGGCTGACATACCGTTTTCCTTATTCGATATCCAAGGACAGCTTGGTTGGTCTTTCTTGCGCGACGGTGTCTCGTGCAGGGTATTCTACGAGCATATAACGAACGCTCTCACCTTTGGCTTTATCTATGCATCGGCGTACCGGCGTCACTCGCCTCCTCCAATTGAGGTCATCGCCAGCGTCAGGGTCTTTGATAATAATATATCCATTTCGCAACCAACCTTCATATCCAAGATGCGTCACTTCGATGTCCGTCGATATGCTTTGCTTTGTGATCGGGTCGTGACATTGGTACTCTCCACATGTGCAAATGCGTTGATTGGTGCGCGCTGCCAACACAATTTCATATCCCCTTGACGTCTTTACCCAGTCGGCTTGGGTTATTGCCGGTGCCGGAAACGTTCGCTGCCAAGTGTAGTAGACAGCAAATGAACCAAGCAGGATCATTGCTAAAATACAGGCTGCGCGCGCCACGCTGATTACACCAACACACTCCCCTTGGCATCAATAACACCTTGCGTGTCCGCTTCGCCCAGCAACATGTCGTTATGCGCCTTGCCCGATGGGATCATGGGGAAGCAGTTTTCGTGTTTCTCGACCAGACAGTCAAACAACACGGGACCGTCGTGGTTGATCATCTCCATGATCGCGTCGTCCAGGTCAGCGGGGTCAGAACAGATGATACCCTTGGCGCCAAACGCTTCGGCCAGTTTCACAAAGTCAGGCAGGCTTTCTGACCACGAATGCGAATACCGCTCGCCGTGCAGCAATTCTTGCCACTGACGGACCATACCAAGGCGTTCGTTGTTCAGGATGAACTGCTTGACCGGCAAGTTGAACTGCATGGCCGTGCCCAGCTCTTGCATGTTCATCAGCCACGATGCTTCTCCGGCAACATTGATCACCAATGCCTCCGGATGGCCCATTTGCACACCGATGGAGGCTGGGAAACCATAGCCCATCGTGCCCAGACCACCCGAGGTCATCCACCGGTTTGGATCTTCGAAATGCAGATACTGGGCGGCCCACATCTGATGCTGGCCCACTTCGGTACAGATATAGCGATCATGACCCTTGGTCAGTGCCTCAAGCCGCTGCAACGCGTATTGCGGTTTGATCGTTTTCCCATCTTGGGTGAACTTCAGACAATCGATGGACTTCCATTCTTCGATCTTCGTCCACCATTGGGCCAGCGCGGATTGATTGGTTTTGCGTCCCCGCGATTTCCAGACTTTCAGCACATCCTCAAGAACATGGCCCACATCACCCACAATCGGGATGTCGGTCTTGATCACCTTGTTGATCGACGACGGATCGATGTCGATATGCGCCTTCTTTGATTTGGGGCTGAACGCATCCAGACGCCCGGTGATGCGGTCATCAAAACGCGCGCCGATATTGATCATGAGATCGCAGTCATGCATCACCATGTTGGCCTCATAGAGACCGTGCATCCCCAGCATGCCCAGCCAGTTTTTGCCCGACGCGGGATAGGCGCCAAGACCCATCAGCGTCGAGGTGATGGGAAAGCCTGTGGCATCCACCAGCTCGCGCAGCAGTTGGCTGGCTGCAGGGCCGGAGTTGATCACACCGCCGCCCGTATAAAACACGGGGCATTTGGCGGTTTCGATGGCCGCGACCAATTCGTTGATCTCGTCCATGTCGCCTTTGACCTGTGGCTGGTAGTGCGACGTAGAGGGTTTGGCGGGCTGATAGGTGCCGGTGGCAAACTGGACGTCCTTGGGGATGTCCACCAGAACAGGGCCGGGGCGACCCGACGTTGCCACGTGGAAGGCTTCGTGCATGACCGGTGACAGGTTGTCGGTCTCTTTCACCAACCAATTGTGCTTGGTGCAGGGGCGCGTGATTCCGACTGTGTCAGCTTCCTGAAATGCGTCCGAGCCGATCATGAATGTCGGCACCTGGCCGGTCAGCACGATGATCGGGATCGAATCCATCAGCGCGTCAGTCAGCCCGGTCACTGCATTTGTTGCACCGGGGCCTGATGTCACAAGGCACACACCGGGTTTGCCGGTTGCGCGCGCATAGCCTTCTGCCGCATGAACGGCGCCCTGTTCATGGCGCACCAGAATGTGTTTGATCGAGTTTTGCTGAAAGATCTCGTCGTAAATCGGTAGGACGGCACCCCCGGGATATCCGAATACCGTATCCACGCCCTGATCTATGAGGGCTTGGACAACCATTTTCGCTCCGGTCATTTGACGTGCCATATCCGCGTGCTCCGATTGCGGTTTCAATTGCGCATAAAAAAGCCCCCGGGTTTCGGGGGCGCATGGGTCTTTATCTGGATTACCGTTACCGGCCCATGCGCGTGTGTCCTACGATGACGACTAGAGATGTCATTGCCCGTTTGGCCTTTTCGTTGCGTTTGGGGACACTAGGCGGGACCAAAACGGGCGTCAACAGGCAAACGGTCGAAAAATGTGTCGCTGGGGGTTATTTTTGCGACATTTTATTGCGCTGTTGTGAAATTCACCGCAATAAGCGCAATTCGGTGTGTGCGGCGAGGCTGTTTTTATCGGTTCGCAACAGAAAAGGCAGCAATGTCTTCGCGGGCCGTGACCGCGAGGCGTTGGATTTCTTCCGCAAGGGCTTTGAATTCGACAGCGATGACGCCCAATCCCTTTCCTTCTTCGCCTACACGCGCTGCTTCGACCGACGCATTGAGCGAGACAAGGCGTACGTGTTTTCCGATCCGCTCCAGGCGGCGCAACGTGACATCAATTGCTTTGGCGGCTTCGTGTGCGCCTTGCACTTCCTTGTGGCGCGCAATGTCCAGCTGCGACCAAAGAGCGTCACAAATGTTGGTCACGGCATGAAAGAAGACTTCGCGGCCGAATTTGAAATGTTTCTTTAGGGCTGCATCCAATCCCTTGGCATCAGAATCGAGTGCGGTGACGATGTTCTGCGTCATTGCGTGCATACTGAGGATGGACTTGATGTGTTCGGGATTCTGATCGGCGATACTTGAGATCCAGTTGCACACATCCCTTGGGATGCCGTTGTCGGGGTGTTTGCCCGTCAGCATCTGGACCGTTTGTTCCATCTCCAGAAACTGCTCACGCAACAGATCGCACCAGTGCGCGCGTGTCGTTTCCGTCTCTGGGGAAACCGGATTGTCGCGCAGAACATAAGTCCCGAACAACGCGCACCGCACAACACGGGCTCGCATGGTTGCGATCATATCAATTGCGGTACGACGATGCGCGTGAAGCGTGTGTGCTTCGCTGTCGATTGCAGGGGGGGGATGTTGCATGGCAATAGTCATGCCCAAGTCGTAACCCCAATATGGTGAACACAAGGTTAGCGAGATGCAATCAAAGGGCGTGACCCGTCCCTTGCAGCACACCATGTTCCAACGCATAGCGCGTCAGCCCCGCCGTCGACGAAATGCCAAGCTTGCGTTTGATGTTCTTGCGATGTGTCTCGACGGTGCGCACCGAAATGTCCAAGGCCAAAGCGACTTCCTTGTTGGACAAGCCCTGCGCCAATTGCAGCAGGATGGTCTGTTCACGCCCCGTCAACGCACCCGTACCGTCACCAGGCTTGGGGGCTATCGCGCCGGTGGCCCCCGTGCACAGGTACTGATCTCCGCGCATCACTGTGTCGATGGCTGTTTTGATCTCATCCGTCGGCACGTCCTTGAGGACATAGCCCATCGCACCGTGGCTGAGAGCGGAAGTGATGTATTCGGGGCTGTCATGCATCGACAAAATCAGAATGCGCGTACCGGGGCGCTGCTCCAACACCAGTTCGGTTGCGGTCAGACCACCCATTTCGGGCATGTTGAGATCCATCAGGATCACATCAGGGTCCAGATCACGCAGCTGATCTATTGCCGCGCGCCCTGTGCCCAGAGTGCCAACCACGTCGATGTCGTCGTGATCCTCCAGCACAGATTGAATGCCTTGGGCGACCATGGGGTGATCGTCAACGATCAGTACACGGGTGGCGGCCGGGGAATGTGTCATGCGCGAACTCGTTCATTGGCAGCAGAAGACGGAGAGGCATCTTCGGGCGGTAAGAGATGTGTGAGCGGAACCGTGGCTTCGACGACCGTGCCGGTGCTGTCGCCACTGGCAGACAGGATGCGGAACCGTCCATCCAGTTGCTCAACACGCTCCTGCATGTTGCGCAGTCCGATGCCTGCCGTGCGTTCGCGTGATTTGCTGTTCAACCCGACCCCATTGTCGGAAATGCGCAAAGTTGCACCGCGCTTATGCCCACGCAGGTCCACAGACACATGGCTCGCGGCAGCGTGGCGTTCGATATTGGTCAAAGCCTCTTGGGCAATGCGGTAAAGGGCGATCTTGGCTTCGGAATCCAGGCGATTTCGAAACACAACTGTGTGGAATTCCACCTCCGTCCCGGTTCGGGCGGAAAAGTCTTCTACCAATGTCTTGAGGGCAGGGCCGAGGCCGAGGTCATCCAAAACGCCGGGGCGCAAATCCCGGCTGATGCGGCGCACCTCGGCAATGGCGGTGCCCAGATCGTCGATGCCCTGTTCCAGAGATTGACGGGCATCACCGCGTCCGCGCTGCAATCGGCGGCGCGCACTGTCGAGCGCATAACGCACGCCCACCAACATCTGGCTGATGCCGTCGTGCAATTCCCGTGCCACACGCCCGCGTTCTTCTTCCTGCGCATCAAACACGCGCTGTGTGAGCTTTTTCAACTTGGCATCAGCAAGGCGCCGCTCGCGGAAATTCAACGCCATCCCCGAGCCGAACACCAGCAACAGCGCTGCCAGCGTAATCGCCAGAATATAGTAGAACGTGCGCTGAACGCGGGTTTCCACCTCGGCGCGGGCCACCGCCACCGAAGTCAGCACGTCGTCAATGAACACACCGGTACCCACAGCCCACCGCCATGAGGGGAAGGACGTGACATAGGTGATCATCTCGGCTTCTTGGTTGTTGGAAGGTTTGGGCCACAGGTGGGTCAGGTAACCATCGCCCTGACGCGCAATGTTGATCAGATTGGCAACCACGGGTGTGCCACGGCTGTCGCTCAGCTCCAAGTGATTTTGGTTTATCATTTCAGTTTGCCGGGGGCTGACGAGATTTGTGCCGTCATAGTCGTACACAAAGAAAAAGCCCTCATCCCCGTAGATCATAGCCGACAGTATTTGTTTGACTTGCTCTTTGGCGGCCTCATCGGTGGGTGCCGCGTTGCCATAGATAAAGTAAAAGCCGTTACGCGCCTGAGTGACGTAGTTGCGCAACTCACGCTTCTTGGCTTCGATCAACTGTGTTTCCAACGCCTGAATTTCACGTTCGGCCAACGCACGGGACTGGTTGGCCACAAGAACGGCAATGGCCGCCACCGCAAGGATAAGGGGGACGGCTGCCACGAGGGACAGTTTCTGGGCGTATGACAGACGCATCGGGGGCAGAGACAATGCCATGGGACGAATCGATACGACGAATGGCCGCCGAATCAAAGAGTTCAGGCGCAAGGTTTAGGCGCTAACTGCGAGTCTGAATTTCGAAAAAAGGCCAAAATTCCCTCAAAAAATGAGCAGGTTGCCGAAACTCTGCGCGTCTCTACGCAGTAGTAGGTATTTCTTTTGAATCGCCCATCGCTAAGGTGTGCCACACTCGAAACGATCCGCGCGTCCTGTGACAGGGGTGCGCATCATATCTGGGAGGAGTATCTCTATGGATCGTCGTTCTTTTCTGAAGACGTCTGCACTTGGTGGGTCTGCGGTCGCAGCATCCACACTGGCCGCACCGGCCTATGCCCAAGGCAAACGCACCCTGACAATGGTTACATCCTGGCCCCGCGGTTTTGCCGTTCTGGATGACGCGGCCAGCTATCTCGAGGAATTCGTGAGCGCGATGTCCGACGGTCAGCTGACCATCGACAAAAAAGCGCCCGGCGAACTTGTCGGCGCGTTCGAAGTGTTTGACGCTGTGTCTTCGGGCCAGGCGGACATGTATCACTCGGCTGACTACTACTTCATCGGTCAGCACCCTGCCTATGCATATTACACGGCCGTTCCATTCGGCGGCACCGCGCAGGAAGTCATCAACTGGTACGAGCATGGCGGCGGCCAAGAGTTGCACGATGAGCTGGGCCAGATCTTCAACCTCAAAGGTTTGATGGCAGGTAACTCCGGCTCGCAGTCCGGTGGCTGGTTCCGCAACGAAATCAACTCGGCTTCTGACTTCAACGGCCTGAAGTTCCGTATGCCCGGTCTGGGTGGCAAGGTTCTGGGTAAACTGGGCGCTTCCGTTCAGAACATCCCCGGTGGCGAACTGTACCAGGCCCTGTCGTCTGGCGCTCTGGACGGTCTGGAGTGGGTTGGCCCGATGGCTGACGAACGCGCCGGCTTCCAGGAAGTGGCAAAAGTCTACTACACCGCTGGTTTCCACGAGCCCGGTTCGGCTTTGTCCTCGTCCGTAAACCTGGACGTCTGGAACGACCTGACGCCACAGCATCAGGCGATCCTGCAAAACGCCAGCCGTGCGACAACATACTACCAGCTGTCCGAAACACTGGCCAACAACGGTGCCGCTCTGGCCCGTCTTCAGCAGCAAGGTGTGAAAACCCTGCAGTTCGGTGATGATGTCTGGGATGCGTTCGGTGCGGCCTCGGCTGAAGTCATGGACGAGAACATGGGCGACGAACTCTTTGCGAAAACACGCAAATCGTTCGAAGAGAGCCTTGCGACATCCGCCAGCTGGATCAACAAATCCGACGGCTACTATGTTGCACAGCGCGTCCGCGTTTTGGGCGGCTAAGGCCTCTTTTCAAACACCACCCAAGGGCTCCGATTCGATCGGAGCCCTTGGAACTTTTCCAATCTCGACATGACAACAAGGCAGGCACGCAGGAGATCGCTGCGGCGTCTGATCTGGATCAAGGGCGGGCACGCCTTTTCCACATATGCCGGGCCAACGCGCTCGACTGACAAAACACGCAGAACAGCGTGATGCAAACGGGGGAACACTCATGGGCAATGAAACCGACGCAGAGGGCGGGAACGCGTTTCTGAGCGTCATCGAAGGCGTTTTGTGGTTTTTTCAAAGCCTTGCCATGGGCTTTTACAACATCCTTTGGGCGATCACGCATCCCGGCCTTTGGCTTGACTGGATAACCTGGAACAACACAACCGAAGACAAGGCGTCTTTGATGAAAGTCGTCTACTACGGCGGCTCAACCGAATTTTTCTTCGCTGTCCTCGCGATTGTTGTCACGCTGACAGGCATCGGCCTGTGGCGGCGTGAATTCATGTGGGGCTGCGTGCGTCTGATGGAAGGCATCGCCAACACAACGGGGCGGTTCTTTGCGTGGGCCGGCCTGCTGATGGTGTTGCAACAGATCATCATCGTTTTCATGCAGCGTATCTTTACTCGCCCGGACATTTCCTTTGGGTTCGGCATTCCGCTGCAATTTGACATCTCGTGGTTTGCGGAAGAACTCAAACTCTACAACGCTCTCGTTGTGTGCATGTGTGTGACCTACACCTTTGTGCAAGGCGGCCACGTGCGCGTGGACCTTGTTTATTCCGCCGTCAGCCACCGGGCCAAGCGCGTGATCGACATGTGTGGGTCCATTTTGTTCATGGCACCGACGGCCGTGTTGATCTGGATGTACGGCTGGTATTTCCTGTGGCGTCACCTTGTGACACCCAAGCCAGCGGCCAGCTGGGATCTGACACGGGCAGAGCGGTCCGCCGTCGCGGTCCGCTGGAATGTCGAAACAATCGGCTTCAGTCCAAACGGATTTAACGGATACTTCCTGTTCAAGATCCTGTTGGTGGCCTTTGCAGGGCTCGTGTTCTTGCATGCAATTGCATTTTTCTACCGCTCCTATCTGGAATGGGTGGAAGGACCGGAAAGTGAGGGCAAGTACCTCGACCGCGATACTTTGGGTGAAGGCGAAGAAGCCTACGAGGGGACTCACTAATGCTCTTTGGTTTGGATGGGGTCGAGATCGGCCTGATTATCGTCTTTGTTTGCCTGTTTGGCGGCATTCTGTCCGGGTTCCCGGTGGCCTTTGCCATTGGTGGTGCGGGCGTCATTTCCTTTGGCATCATTGCGTCGCTCGACAGCGCGGGGCTACTGATCCACCAAGCGATTGATCAAGGGTCGCAAGCCTATCGGGACTTGGTCAATTCGGGGGTAAAGGCAGACACGATCAGCGTGTTCCGATACCCTGAGTTGCCGCGGATCGGTGAGCCTGTGTTCCCACGTGGCTGGGAAGTCGCATTGGATCGCAACGTGTCTTTCGTTGTGAACCGCATGAACGAGCGGGTCCTTGCAGGCCAGTCCATCGAAACCCTGCTGGCCGTGTTGATGTTCGTTCTGATGGGGATCACGCTTGAGCGTTCGAAAATCGCCAATGATCTGCTGACCACGATGGCACGCGTCTTTGGCCCACTGCCCGGTGGTCTGGCCGTGTCGATTGTCGTTGTGGGCGCGTTCCTTGCGGCCTCCACAGGGATCGTCGGTGCGACCGTGGTAACCATGGGCCTGTTGGCTCTGCCCACCATGTTGCGCAACAACTACTCCCCCGAGATCGCAACCGGCGTCATTGCCGCGTCAGGCACGCTGGGGCAGATTATTCCGCCCTCAATCGTGATTGTTCTGCTCGGGACTTTGGCGGGAGACCTGTATTCGGCTGCACAGGAAGCGCGGGCGCAAACGGCGGGCTGTACTGACGCTTTGACCTATCTGGGTGAGCCTGCGGTTGTGTCTGTTGGCACGCTTTTCCAGGCTGCGTTGTTGCCGGGTATCCTGCTGGCACTGCTCTATGCGCTCTATGCCTTTGGCTATGCGTTGCTGAACCCGGAAAAGGCGCCCGCGGTGCCAATGGGCTCGACCAATGCCGAACCCATCACGCGCTCCGAAGCACTGACGTGGTTCCTTGGCGCGCCGGTGCTGATCATTGTGGGCACAATCCTTTTGGGCAACCTCAATGTTGTGGGCAGTCAGTCGACAACTGTGTCTTCGTTCTCAGATATCGGTGAGGCCGCAAGCCTGCGCACCAATGTCAGCGAACAGTGCCAAGCGTCGATGATCGAATTGCACGGGCAGCTGGCTTGGGATGCGGCTGTCGCACAGCAGGCCGAGATTGCCGCGTCCGGTGGCGTTGCACAATCCGAACGGTTGAGTCCGGAGGAACTGACAGCTGCGATGGATGCTAAGGTGGCAGCGGCTGCGCCTATCGGCACAGGCACCGCAATCCTGCTGATCCTGTTGGGGCTGATCCTGACAACAGCAAAAGGCATCTCGCCCAGCCGCGACTCCCGCCCGCTGATCATCGGTGGCATCGGGGTTGTTCTGGCTTTGCTGGCAGATATCGCTCTGATCGGGCCGCTCAATACATCCGGCTACTATGTCCTTGTGATGATCATACCGTTTGTTCTGATCATGTACGGGGTTGTGGAGGGTGTGAAACGCTGTGCCCAGAACGAACTGGTGCGTGTGGTCTTTCCTCCGCTGGTGCTGATCGTGGCGGTTCTTGGGTCGATCCTTGGTGGGATCACCAACCCGACACCGGCGGCAGCACTTGGGGCAGGGGGTGCTATCATGCTCGCCGCCTATCGCAAGCTGCGCGACGAAGACCGAAGCCCCAAGATCATCATCTGGTCTACGCTGGCGATCATCGTCTGTATCCTGGTGGGTGTGAACTTTGATCTGCGGATCAACAACGCAGATGGGGTGAGCGCACAAAGCTGGGCGGCCTTCTTTGTGGCTTATGCGGCATATCTTTATGCGCTCTTTGGATTGTTGTTCAGCTGCTACATCCTGTGGAACACAGGGGTGCTGGCGCCTGTTGTGCGGGAAACGGCCAAGGTGACATCAATGGTGTTCACGATCCTGATCGGATCGCAATTGTTGAACCTTGTCGTGATCTCCTTTGGAGGCGAACACTACATCCAACAGTTCCTGAAGTCTTTTGACAACGAGTTCACAGTGTTCTTAATCGTGATGCTGGTTCTGTTTATCCTCGGCTTCGTTCTGGACTTCCTCGAGATCATTTACATTGTGATCCCGATTGTTGGGCCGGTGATTTACGGCGGCACATTTGATCCCAAGTGGGTGACGATCATGATCGCCGTGAACCTGCAGACCTCGTTCCTGACGCCGCCCTTTGGATTTGCGCTGTTCTATTTGCGCGGGGTTGCGCCCAAAGAAGTCACGACCGGTCATATCTATCGCGGCATCATCCCGTTTGTGTTGATCCAGGTGGCGGGTCTGGCGCTGCTGTGGACCTTCCCGGGCATCGTCACATTGATCCCGGATTTGATCCCGAACTGATCCACCCTGGTGTGATCCAGCGGAAAGGGCGGCCCTGTCGGGCCGCCCTTGTTTTGTTTTATTGATAAAAGATGATTGGGGCGTTGCCCCAAACCCCATGGTTTTTTGGGTCAGAAGAATGGTGGTGTAAGTGTTGTGTTTTCGAGGTCGCTTGTCACAGACCTGATTGTCTCACGCTTCGAAATCTTCGATTTCGCGCTGTGTCAGTGAGTGAGGATTTCGCAAACAGTTTTAGCCCGTCGGGCGCGTGTCCGGCAGTGAGATATTCGCCACCTGTTCGGCAATTGGATCCGTTGACAGAGGGTGCGTGTCGGGGCTGAAATTTTCCGGGTCCTTCATTTTTTGCCAAGCACCGCCCAAGTACACTTCGAGTCCTGCGAATTTGGATTTGTAGCCCATCTTCTGGCTGCCCGGCACCCAATAGCCCAGATACACGTAAGGCAGGTTTGCCTCCTGTGCGATGCGAATGTGGTCGAGGATCATATACGTGCCGAGCGACCGCTTGGGCGCGTCGGGTGTGTAAAAGCTGTAGACCATGCTGAGCCCATCGCTGAGCACATCCGTCAGGCTGACGCCAATCAATGCTTTGCCGCTCGCATTGGTGTATTCAACCACGCGACTGCGGATCGGGGTTTCTTCGACCATGGCCGCAAATTCGAACACATCCATATCAGCCATGCCGCCATCAGCGTGTCGGCTGTCGAGGTAGTCCCGGAAAAGCGCGTATTGGTCTTCGGTTGCCCAAGGCGATGTGGCGCGCCTGTCCAGATCCGCGTTGCGTCGGAGGGTGCGTTTCTGGCTTTTGCTTGCGCTGAAAGCGGCCACGTCGATGCGCGCGGACAGACAAGCGGAACACTCGGCACAGGAGGGCCGATAGAGCACGTTCTGTGAGCGCCGGAATCCTTGCTGGCTGAGGCTGTCATTGAGCTTTTCCGCGTTTTCGCCTTGCAGTGCCGTGAACAGTTTGCGTTCCATCCGGCCGTCAAGATACGGGCACGGCTGTGGCGCAGTGACATAAAACTGCGGTGCAAGGGGAAGCGTGTGGCGCATGTCATTCCGGGCTAGTTCAGCACCAATGATAACGACGTTGCGTGTGCAGGCAAGCAAGATCGGAGTCGGTGCCGCCTAAAGAGCCTTATGCGCGGCGGTTCATGGCGGCACTGCCCAGTACCATATCGGTCAGACCCTGGCCGCGATCAGAGGTGGCCATGACCACCATTGAGATCAATTGCACCGGCGCAACCGCCCAGCTGATTGTATAACCCAAGGTGTGCAGGAATGCCTGACTGAAGTCGAAACGCGCCCCGGTCGCGTCACGAAATTCGATGGCCATCAGGCGCATGCCCCATGTGGCTGATCCCGAGGCCAGCGTCATCACCCGGTAGACAAAACCGACGACGGCCATCAAGCCGAGAAAGAAGAACGCCGCGATGAAAGCTGTGAACGGGACGATCAGGGCCGAAATCAGAAAGATCAGAGTTGTATCGATCACCCATGCCAAAAACCGTTTGGCTGCGACATCGCGGTAAAACTGGGGTTGGGTGACGGGGTCGGCAAGTTGCATCGTGACAGATCCGGGGTTGGGTCAAAAATGATCCCGCCACTCAGGATGGTCCGGTGGCGGGACGACATGCATTAACGATCAGTCGTCGGACTTGGCGGCTTCTGCACGCTCGTCCATGAACTGGTCAAACTCTGACTTGTCCTTGGCCTCGCGCAGACGCTCAAGGAAGGCTTCAAAGTTGTGCTGCTCTTCTTCGAGGCGGCGCAGGGTGTCGGCCTTGTAGCTGTCAAACGCAGAGTTGCCGGTGCTGCGCATTGTGGACATTGCGTTGCTCATACGACGGGGACTGCAGGATTTTGCGAACATACGTTTGCTCCAGATCATGTAAGCCAGAAGGGCAAGACCGACGGGCCAGAAGAAGATAAAGCCAAGAACCATTGCGGCGATCCACGCGCCTTTGCCGCGCGCATCGAGCCAGCTCTCGGTTTTGGTAAACCAACCACCGCTGGTGCTGTGTGCGGAGGGGGCAGTGGGAGACATGGACGTCATTTTCAGACCTTTCGTTACTGTTGGCGGCCTTTGGGTCCGAAGTGACCCGCGAAAGTATGTGAAGCCGTTTCACATTACATAGATTGGGTCTGCAGAAGGGCCTTGCAAGCCTTTATGTGAAAGAAATTTACATTTATGAGAATTATGCAGTGAAATCAGCAGTCTGCGCGGCGGAAATTTCCCGCATTTCATGCGGGGTGGCGCGGAAAACATGGTGCGGCGTACCTGCGGCGGCCCAAATCAGGTCAAATTCGGCCAGACGCCGATCAAAAAACGCCCGTATCGGCGACAGATGCCCGATAGGGGACACTCCTCCGATGGCAAAGCCTGTTTGGGTGCGCACCAATGCAGCGTCCGCTTTGCCAAGCGCTTCGCCTGCCAAGGCGGCGGCTTTGTCAATATCAACAGTATTGCCGCCTGCGGTCAGGAACAGGATTGCATGGCCTGATGTCTCACCGCGAAAGATGATGGATTTGGCGATTTGGTCGATGTCGCAATCCAGTGCCGCAGCAGCGTCAGCGGCGGTGCGTGCCAGTTGCGTTTCGCGGATTTCGGTGTCTATGCCTGATGCCTCAAGTGCAGCGCGGACACGTTTCAGACTTTTACTCATGAGCGCATGATTGAACGGGAGCGAGACTGGGCGCAAGTGCATCACGGGGTCCAAACGCCCATTGACGCGTCGGGCAGAGCACAGAATGGTGCGGGCATGACGCTTGCCCGCCAGTTAACCCGAATGCCACGCCCCCATGACCTCGACAGAGGCCAGAACGCCGTGTCTTTCGTTGATGTGTCTGACACCGTCTTGCGGGATTTGATCGTGGGTGCCGCGGGGTGCAGCCCGTATTTGTCGCAACTGGTGCAGCGCGAGGCCGCGTGGTTGCCGTCTGCGCTGGCTGATCCGGAAGGTGCGGTACGCGCATGTTTGGCACCCGCGGACATTGAAACGTCCGATCTCAAATCCACCTTGCGCCAGTCCAAGCGCCGATTGGCCTTGTTGACCGCTTTGGCTGATCTTGGTGGAGCCTGGTCGCTTGAGCAGGTCACGGGTGCTTTGAGCGATCTGGCCGACATGGCGTGTGAGGTGGCGTTGAAGGCGGCCATCGCCCAGCAGGTCAAGCGGGGCAAGCTTCCAGATCATGATCCCGGATTGTTTGTGCTGGCGATGGGCAAGATGGGTGCGGGAGAGTTGAATTACTCTTCGGACATTGATTTGATTTGCCTGTTTGACGAAACACGTCACGCCCCGGCTGATTTTCCCGACATACGGCGTGCCTGTATCAATGCTGTGCGCGATATGTGTGCCTCCCTCAGTGATCTGACCGAAGATGGCTATGTCTTTCGGACCGATTTGCGTTTGCGTCCGGACCCGTCTGTCAATCCGGTGGTTTTGTCCATGGGGGCAGCGGAGCGGTATTACGAAAGCCTCGGGCGCACGTGGGAGCGCGCCGCCTATATCAAAGCGCGCCCCTGCGCCGGGGACATTGCGGCAGGAGAGCGGTTCATCGCCACGTTGCGTCCGTTTGTCTGGCGTCGACATCTTGATTTCGCAGCCGTGCAGGATGCGCATGACATGCGACTGGCTATTCGGGCGCATAAAGGGACGGGAGGCCCGATCACCTTGCCCGGACACAACATGAAGCTTGGGCGCGGGGGCATCCGCGAGATCGAGTTTTTCACCCAGACGCGTCAACTGATTGCGGGGGGGCGTGATCCGTCGTTGCGGGTGCGTGGCACAGTCGATGGGTTGCTAAGGCTGGCTCAGGCGGACTGGATCACTCCGTCGCTTGAGCGTCGGTTGGCGGATCACTACCGTTTTGCCCGCACCGTCGAGCATCGCGTGCAGATGGTACAGGACGCGCAAACCCACACCCTGCCAAATTCCGACGAGGGATTTGATCGCCTTGCCGCGATGATGGACATGGACCGCACCGCCCTGGAGGCGACGCTGAAGTCTCGCCTGTCCGAGGTGCACGGCGAAACCGAAGGCTTCTTTGCGCCCAAGGCGGTCGCGCAAGAAACAACGTCTTTGCTGGATCTCGACCCCGGAGTACAGGCGCGTTGGCGCAGCTATCCGGCTTTGCGGTCTCAACGGGGGGCGGCCCTGTTTGAAAGGATCGAACCGATGTTGCTGGCACGTCTTGCGCAGGCGTCCCGACCTACGGAAGCGTTGGCGGCATTTGACGGTTTCCTTGCGGGCTTGCCAGCGGGGGTCCAGTTGTTTTCGCTGTTTGATGCGAACCCGCAACTTGTTGATTTGTTGATCGACATCGTCAGCGTCTCACCTGCCTTGGCGCACTATCTTTCGCGCAATGCCGGCGTGCTTGATGCGGTGTTGGGAGGCGATTTCTTTGCTGATTGGCCGGGATATGACTGGCTGAAGGCAGACGCCGCCCAGCGGTTGGCCGGTGTCGAAGACTACGAAGCTAAACTGGATGCGATCCGCGTATGGGCGCGGGAATGGCATTTTCGCGTCGGCGTGCATCATCTGCGCAACCTCAGCACGGCCAAGGAAGCAGGCGCGCAGTATGCCGATCTTGCGCGCGCATCTTTGTCTGCGCTGTGGCCCGAAGTGCAGGCGCAATTTGCCAAACGCCACGGCCCACCCCCGGGAAGGGGCGCGATTATCGTTGCCATGGGCTCGCTTGGGGCAGGGCAGTTGACGGCACAGTCGGATCTGGATCTGATCGTCATCTACGACCCGGAAGGGGTTGAGCAGTCCGAAGGCGGCCGCCCGCTGGCCTCGCGGATCTACTATGCCCGTCTGACGCAGGCGATGATCACGGCAGTAACCGCGCAAACGGCGCAAGGGCGCCTTTACGAGGCGGACATGCGATTGCGTCCATCGGGTAACAAGGGGCCTGTCGCGACAAGCTGGGCCGCGTTCCAGAACTACCAGATGACAGAAGCGTGGTTGTGGGAGCACATGGCGCTGACACGGGCGGCGGCCATCGCCGGGCCTGACGCGCTTGGGGCTGATTTCGAGGCATTCCGTCGCAAGGTCATCGCGCAGCCGAGACAGTCGGGCGATGCGGCACAGGAGTTGGCGGAAATGCGCGCGCGGGTCGCAGCGGCGAAGGCTCCGACCGGTGTGTGGGACGCAAAAATCGGGGCAGGGCGGTTGCAGGACATCGAGTTGCTGTCGCAGGTCGGCACCTTGCTTGCAGGCGTCAGCGCGCGCGATGTGGCGTCTGGTCTGTCAGGTGGCGTCGCCAGTGGCCTTTTTGATGTCGCGGGGGCGCATGTCTTGGGCGAAAGCTATGACATGCTGTGGCGTGTTCAGATGGCCGCACGCTTGCTCAGCACCGATGGTGTGAGTTTTGACGATGTCGGCGCAGGTGGTCAGGCCATTCTGACGCGCGCCATAGGGTGTGACACACAAACCGAGAGTGAGGCGGCGCTCATCGCGGCCCATAGCGAAGCAGAACGGATCATCGCCAATGCATTGGCGCCAAAGGAATAGGGAACGCGCACGCCATGGCCAAGAACACGCCAGATGATCCCAAGGGGCTGATCTACGAGGCTTATCGCATTGACGGGATCACCAAGCCCGACTGCCGCACGATCTTCCTTGATTGGGCGCTGAGCCTGCCTGCTGACCGCGTTCCCGCGCGCGCGCTTGAGGCGCTGATCGCAGCCTATGGGGCAGAACACCCCGATCACCCCATGACAGAAGTGCTCCGTGAGGGCACGGCCTTGGGAGAAAAACCGCGCCGACGCGGGGGGTGGCGCAGCCGCAACAGGTCTCGCACAACCTGACTCTGCCTCGAAACAATCACGCAACTATCCCGCCATTTACGCGAATTTGTCTAAATCTCGCCCCAATTGGCGCGCAGATTCCGCTCATAAAAAGGTCAAAGACCAGTAATCCGATCGGAGAGTGGACATGAAACATATCAAAATCGCAGCAGCCTTGATGCTCGGCGGACTGGTATCCGCATGTGGTTCGGCAAACATCGCATCGCGCAACGCACCGTTTGAAGCAGATGCGTTGCCCCGCGTCAGCACGCCCGTCAATGTGACGGCGCAGGAAATTCCGAATGATGTGCTTGCGCCCATTCTTGACAACGTTTCGATCAAAAAAATCAACGTCACTGTTCCTGAAACCCTGAAAGTGTCGGAATCCAACCGTTACCTGCCCAACAGCGATATCGTTTGGCGCGGCGACGCCATCGGCAACCGCCACGCGCAGGTCAAGGCGATCTTTGAAACGGCCATGACCCGCGGCACGCAAGCCATGAACGGCGTTGTGCCTGTTGCTCTGGACATCGAAGTGACCCGCTTTCACGCGCTGACGGAAAAAGCGCGCTACACCGTGGGCGGCGTACATTCCATCACGTTCAACATGACCCTGCGCAATGCTGAAACCGGCGATGCACTTGGCCAGACGCGCCGCGTGCGCGCTGACCTTGACGCCTTTGGCGGTGTGCAGGCCCTGCGGGCCGAGGCTGCAGGCCAGACCCAAAAGGTCCGTATCACAGCGCACCTGGCCGAAGTGATCCGTCAGGAACTCACACGGGCCGAAGGGTTCGAAAACCCCAAGCTGGGATTGATCCAGGTCATGAATGGCGGTTGATCTTTCATCGCCGGAAAGAACCTACTAGAGGAGGGCGCTATGACAGCGCCCTTATTTGCTTCCGATAGCCCCGAGAACCGCCCGCGTGTCCGCCTGCGCCCCAAAACTGATGCGCGCCGCTTGCGGCATGGACATCCGTGGGCCTATGCCAACGAGATTGTGACAGACCGGCGCACCAAGGCGCTCAACCCCGGCGCATTGGCCATCCTCGAAGATGAAAACCGCGCTCCGATTGCTCTGGTGACGGTCAATCCGCTGTCGCGCATTTTCGCCCGCATCATCGACCGTGATCCGGACGCTGTTGTGGATATGGCGTGGTTCGTTGCACGCCTCCAGCGCGCGCTGGAGATGCGAGAGCGCCTGTTTGATGCGCCATTCTACCGTCTGATCCATGCCGAAGGCGACGGTTTGCCCGGCGTGATCATCGATCGCTTCGGTGATGTGCTGGTGATCCAGCCCAATGCTGCTTGGGCGGATGTGCGGATTGATATGTTGGCCGAGGCGGCCCAATCGGTGACAGGGGCGACAACGCTGATCAAGAATGCAAGCGGGCGCACGCGCACCCTTGAGGGGCTGGATGAAGCATCAGGCGTGCTTCGCGGGGTCGCACCGGATGGGCCACTTCCTGTCCCTATGAACGGCGCGACTTATATGGCGGACGTGGTCGGAGGTCAAAAAACCGGCTTGTTCTATGATCAACGCCCCAACCATGCTTTTGCAAAGTCGGCGGCGGCAGGCGCGCGCGTCTTGGATGTGTTTTCTCATGTGGGTGGCTTTGGTCTGGCTGCATTGGCCGGTGGTGCTGTTTCAACGCTGTGTGTGGATGGGTCGGGCCCAGCACTGGCGCTTGCACAGCAAGGGGCCGAGGCCATGGGCGCTGGCGACAAGCTGACAACACGGCAGGGCGATGCGTTCGACGTTCTGACGGCCCTGGGAGAGGAGGGCGCCCAATTTGATCTGGTGATCTGTGACCCACCGGCCTTCGCACCTTCCAAACAGGCACTAGAGTCTGGGATGCGGGCCTATGAGCGTATTGCAAGGTTGGCCGCGCCATTGGTGGCACAGGGCGGTCTGCTGGGGCTTTGCAGCTGTTCACACGCGGCAGATCTTGCGCGGTTCCGTGCGGCCTGCACGCGCGGGATCGGGCGGGCAGGGCGCTCAAGCGCGCTGCTCTATACCGGCTTTGCAGGCCCGGACCACCCGCAACTGCCACAGCTTGCTGAAACCGGTTATCTCAAGGCGCTGTTCTACAGGCTATGAGAATCCTGATCGACGCAAATGTGCTCTACCCGACCGTCATGCGCGAAGTGGTGCTCGGGGTTGCCCGCACGGGCTTGTTCACGCCGCAATGGTCTGCGCGTATTCTTGAAGAATGGGCGCGGGCTGCGGCGAAACTTGGCCCCGAAGAAGAGGTTCAGGCGCGCTCTGAAATTGCGGTGCTGAGTGCGGCGTGGCCCGATGCTCAGGTGCGCTATCCCGCGGAACTGGAGCGTCGATTGTGGTTGCCCGACCCCAACGACGTGCACGTCCTGGCCGCTGCCATAGCCGGATCATCGGATGCAATCATGACCGCCAACGCCAAGGACTTTCCGCGTAACGTCCTGTCCGAAGAAGGAGTCCTGCGCGTGGACCCGGATGGCTATCTACAAGGCTGCGCCGAAGCCAATGCTGATCTCGTGCGCCCCGTCGCCGACGCCGTATTGGACGAAGCGCGTCGCCTGTCCGGCGAGGACTGGGACATGCGGCGACTGATGAAAAAAGCGCGCCTGCCGCGTTTCGGCAAAACGCTGGCCAGAGGTGAGCGCACAAAGTAACTGCTCGTGCCTGTCTCTGTTCCAAAGTATCCCGGAGTGAAACCATAGGCCGAGGAGCAGCGCCCCTGTTGCGCTAGCCCGCCACCTGCCACTTGGCTTCCAGATCACGCAGGGCCTTGATGCGTTCCTCGGTTTTGGGGTGGCTCAACAACCAGGCCGGTGCGGCGCCCTTGCGCGACTGCGTCAGCGCCTCGAGCTTCTCAAACAGCGAGATCTGCGGGCCAATGCCAATACCGGCTTTGGTCAGCAGGGCAGCCGCATAGGCATCTGCCTCATATTCATCGCTGCGCGAAAGACGCGCCGCCAATACGCTGGTCAGCAGATTGGCGATCATGGCTCCCACACAGGGAATGAAGCGGGACAACACCATCGCCAATGCTGTGCGCAGTGCGTTCTGGCCGGAAAAGTCGATCATACGGCGGCGCGAATGCCCCAGAGCAACGTGACCCAGCTCATGCGCAATCACGCTTGCCATTTCCGAAGCAGAAACCTCGCCCTGGCGGAACTTGTTGTAAAAACCGCGGGTGATGAAAATACGACCGTCCGGCGCCGCGAGGCCGTTGACGGGCTCAATTTCGTAGATGTGGACTTTGATGCGCTCCAGCTCCAGCGCGCCTGCCATCTGGTCGCACATCTGGCGAAGCATCGGATCAGCCAACTCCGTTGACTGTTCATCCAACGCACGCGCCGTGCGCCACGCGGAAAAGCGGTACATGATCAGCCCATAGACAATGGCCAACAGGATTGGAGCGAACTTGAGCATAGGCATGATATGGGGCGCAGACGGGGGGGCGGCAAGGGATCACTGCGGCGCACTTTACGCTTTGTGGTGCGATTTTGGCATCAGACAACAACGCACCGACATCTGGTCGAAATAGCGTGCGGAGATCGAACCGATGCCGAGGCCAAGCACTGCGTTACATCCATCGGAGAACCTTTGTGTTGCTTACGCAAGTGAGCGTGACAGTCGGGCAGGAAAAAGAGCGTTCTGTCGTTCGCATGCGGATCTATACCAGCTTAAATCGCCGCCAGTATTCCGCGAGATCGTGATCTGCGGCTCTACCGCGTCAGAGCGCGCATACCACGCGCGAGACCATCCAACGTCATCGGCACCATGGCATCTGCACCAAAAATTTCCTGAATCATGCCGATCGAATGCGTGTAATTCCAGTATTTCTCGGGCACAGGATTGATCCACAGGTTCGACGCCCACTGATCGCGCGCGCGTTGCAGCCAGACCTGACCCGCCTCCGCATTCCAATGCTCATTTGCGCCACCGGGATACGCAATCTCGTACGGCGACATGCTGGCATCCCCTACAAAAATACATTTGTAATCAGGGCCATAGGTTCGAAGAATATCATGGGTGGGTATTTGCGCATCCCAACGGCGGCGATTGTCTTTCCACACGCCCTCATAAAGACAATTGTGGAAATAGAAGTGTTCCAGATGCTTGAACTCGGACTTGGCGGCCGAAAACAACTCTTCCACGATCTTCACATGCGGGTCCATCGACCCACCGATGTCAAAGAACAACAGCACCTTGACCGCGTTGCGCCGCTCGGGGCGTGTCTTGACGTCCAGATAGCCGTGTTCGGCGGTGGCCCGGATTGTGCCGTTCAGATCCAGTTCCTCAGCCGCGCCGTCACGGGCCCACCGACGCAGACGTTTCAGGGCGACCTTGATATTGCGGGTCCCAAGTTCAACTGTGTCATCCAAGTTCTTGAATTCACGCTTGTCCCAGACCTTGACGGCCTTGCTGTGCCGGCCTTCTTTTTGGCCGATACGCACGCCTTCTGGGTTGTAACCGTAGGCACCAAAAGGCGAGGTACCTGCCGTACCGACCCATTTGTTGCCGCCCTGATGGCGGCCTTTTTGCTCCTCAAGACGTTTCTTGAGTGTTTCCATGAGCTTGTCAAAGCCACCTAATGCTTCGATCTCTGCGCGCTCTTCTGCGCTCAGATGCTTTTCCGCCAGTTTCTCCAGCCAATCCTGTGGGATATCAACGGCCTCCAGCACCTGTTCGACGCTGATCTGCTCCAGGCCCTCAAAGGCGGCGGCAAAGGCACGGTCGAACTTGTCGATGTTGCGCTCGTCCTTGACCATGGAAACGCGCGCAAGGTAGTAGAACGCCTCAACATCATATGTGGCCAGCCCTGCTTTCAACCCTTCGAGAAAGCCCAGGAATTCGCGCAAGGACACGGGCACGCCCGATTTCCGCAAATGCTCAAAGAAGGGCAGGAACATCAGATGATCGTCCGGTCCAGAATGACGGTTACGATCAGGCCGAGAACTCCAAAGCCGATGCCGTACACAGCGGCGTATTGGGCAATGTCCAAACGGTTGCCGCCACGTTTGCGGGCGCTGAACCCGCCCCACAAAGCGCCGATAATCGCCGCAGGTAGATAGATCATTTCATTACCTTTCAACGCGTTAGAGCGGAAAGGTCATCCTTTCAACGGGCTGAGAGAAGAGATTTCCCGCAGCTTGGCCCGCACCGCCCAGTCCGATCCAAACCCGTATCGCGCCCAACCAAGGCTGTCCAGCCTGACGGTGCGTGCTTCGGTGGTCCTGCCTTGCAAATCTAGGGCTTCGGCCCGCAGCAGCAACAGGGTCGACAACAGGGCAGCGTTTTCATTCTGGGCCGCTTCGTCGATGTGGGGGGCGAGGATGATTTGGGCGGCATCTCCGTCGCCTCTGGTGATCGCATAGGCGGCCAATTGCGTTGCGACATAGGCGCGGTGCAAATCTGCGCCGGGGGTCGCGGCATAATATTGATCTGCTGCACGGAAATGGGTTTGCGCGGCCTTTGGGTCGCTCGACAGCAAAAGGCGACCATTGGCATAATGCGCAAATGCGCGACGGTGATCTTTCCAACCCATGGCTTGTGCGATTTTGAGAGCGCGGCTGGCGGCCTCGCGGCGTTGCGCCGAATTTGCACCCGGCCCAAGGGCGGTTTGTACCGCTTCGCTCCAGGCGCGTGGTGTGCGCGTGGCGTATTTCGCAGGCAGGCTTTGACCCTGTGGGTTGATTGCAGCAAAGATGCCGGGCAGCCGTGCGGCGACCTGGCCCCGCGTCATGCCCGAGCGCAATTGCGGCGAGTAATATGCCCGCAGCATCAGCATATCAAAGCCCGTCAGCACCGTGTGCACGTTGTCGTCGTTAAAGACGCTGTCGGGCAGACGATAGAGGTCGTTCAGCGGGCCAATGGCCTGTGCCAGTTCTTCGTGCAGGCAATCGCGCACTTCCTGGGGGCTGGCGTCATTGGGCAAGAATATCGCCAACTGCTTGCGTGTGCGCAGCGCAGACCAGCTGGTCCGCGCGCTGCGCCTGTTTGGTTTATATTCAGAGATTGTGGTGATGTTGGGCACAACAAAACAGGCAGCATGGGGCAGGGCGCGGCGAATTTGCGCGCGGCTGACGGCCTCGATGGTGATGTTGGCCGGATTGCTTGGGGCCGCTTCGTAAATGTCGATCCCGGCCTCACTGCGCAAACGGTGCATCAGGCGCCGCAGATCGGTCCCAAGGGAAGCGGGCGGCTCACCCGTCACACGGACGGAAATGGGTCCTTCAAAGCGCGAGAACACAGGTAGTTCACGGCCCGATTCCAGTTGGAAGCTGAGCTCAATGAAATCCAGCGCCAGATCGTTGTTTGACTTTGCCGGCTTGGCAGGGCGCGGCGCGCCAAACGTTTTCATGGGTGGAAGGTCAGAGGCCTGAGGCAATGCGCGGGTCGCAACGTCGCCGGGCGTAACTGGCACACAGGCGTTCAGCAGCAGGGCGAGCGGAAGGATAAAGCGACGCATCTCCCTTACCCCCGCTCGTACTTGATGAACGGGGACAACGTGCCGACGCGGTCGTAGAGTCTGCGTGCTTGGGAGTTGGAATCCTGGGTCAGCCAATAGACCGACGGGCTGCCCGCAGCGTCTGCCGCGGCATACACGGCTTCGATCAGTTTGCGGCCAATGCCTTGGCCACGCACGGAAGGATCAGCATAGAGGTCCTGCAGATAGCAGACGTTTTCAACACGCCAGCAATGGCGGTGAAACAGAAAATGCGTAAGGCCAACAAGTTTGCCCGCCTGTTCCGCCACCAGAGCTGAGAAGTCCTGTGGGTCGTTCCCGGTCAGCCGGGCAAAGGTCGAGTCAAAGATCTCTTTGGGGCGAGAGGTGCCATAGAATTCAAGATAGGCCGCCCACAGACCGTCCCATTCAGGGCGATCCGACAAAGTCAGAGGGCGCACGTTGAGTGCGTCGTTGGAATTCATTATTACTGCCTGCCTGCTTTTTTAGCATATTGGATGCGGGTGTTTTCACCTCTCATCACGGTCAAGGTATGGAGCATTTCAGGCAAAAGAAAGACATTTTATCCACAGGGTGGCGCAAACTGGGCGCCCGGTTGGATTTGTGGCTAAAAAACCGCGCAATCGACCGACTTGCCGGTCCATCTTTTTGGGCAAAAAGGACGGCGGCTTCGGCGGCGCTTTACGTAAGGCGTGCCTTGGTCAAGCGATGTGCGGGGGATATAGAAAAAACAGCGCGGCAAGCAGTCGTTACTTGCTGCACGTAACTGAATGTGCAGCAAGTAACAGAATGTGCAGGCGGGGGGCAGGGTGCCCCGGGTCCGCGTTTTTGTCAGCGCTGTCCGCGCGCCATAAAGGCGAGGCGTTCAAACAGGTGAACGTCCTGTTCGTTCTTTAAAAGGGCGCCGTGCAATTTGGGCAGCGCACTGACCCCATCGGACTTCAGGTCTTCCGCGCTCATGTCTTCGGCCAACAGCAGTTTAAGCCAATCCAGCACTTCGGAGGTTGACGGCTTTTTCTTCAATCCTTGCTGGTCCCGGATCTCGAAGAACTGGGTCAGCGCGGTGGTCAGCAATCCGTCTTTGATGCCGGGGTGGTGGACGGCCACAATCGCCTTCATCGTTTCCATGTCGGGGAACCGGATGTAGTGGAAGAAACAGCGCCGCAGGAATGCGTCGGGCAGTTCCTTTTCGTTGTTGGACGTGATGATGACCACAGGGCGGTGACGGGCCTTGATGGTCTCACCTGTTTCGTAGACAAAGAATTCCATCTTATCGAGTTCCTGCAACAGGTCGTTGGGGAACTCGATGTCGGCTTTGTCGATCTCATCGATCAACAGAACGACTTTTTCACCTGCTTCGAAGGCTTCCCAAAGCTTGCCCTTCTTGATGTAGTTGGCCACGTCATGAACTTTGTCTTCGCCCAACTGGCTGTCGCGCAAACGGGACACCGCGTCGTATTCATAAAGGCCTTGTTGGGCGCGGGTGGTCGATTTGATGTTCCATTCGATCAGGCGTAGATCAAGGCTGCGTGCCACTTGCTTGGCCAATTCCGTTTTACCTGTTCCCGGTTCGCCCTTGACCAGCAGGGGGCGTTCCAGAGTCACGGCGGCATTGACGGCAATGGTCAGGTCATCAGTGGCGACATAGGCGTCTGTGCCTTGAAATTTCATGTGGGATCACCTTGTTGCGGTCTTTTGTTAATAGTCGTGCTTTTAGCCAATCTGGCGCTTGATTGTGTAGTGACAATCGTCATGCCCTCGTTTAGACGCTGCGGCAGGGAGCTGTCGGGGCAAATTTTCGGAACCATTGGGGACCTTTTTATGGCCAACGCCAGTCGAAGTGAGGGGAAGCAAATGAAACAGGAAGTTTTTTTGCCGGACGATTACCGCCCAGCCGACGGTGAACCGTTCATGAATGACCGTCAGGTCGAGTATTTCCGCCGCAAACTGCTGCATTGGAAATCCGAGTTGCTCGCCGGTAGCCGCGACACCATCGAGGGGTTGCAGGACGGTACGCGCAACATTCCGGACGTTGCGGATCGCGCGAGCGAGGAAACGGATCGGGCGCTTGAATTGCGTACGCGGGACCGCCAGCGCAAGCTGGTGTCGAAGATCGACGCGGCGATCCGGCGGATCGACGAAGGCGAATACGGCTATTGCATCGTGACAGGCGAGCCGATTTCGCTCAAACGCCTCGATGCCCGTCCTATCGCAACGATGAGTCTTGAGGCGCAAGAGCGTCATGAGCGTCGCGAAAAAGTACACCGGGACGACTGATACCGCTGCCACGGATGGCGCGGATCAAAACACTGGGCACGCCGTCAAGATCGTTCGTGGATTGCATTGAAGACAACAAGATTTGCGGCGTATGTCGCCGCTGTCAAACGTTGCGCGACGGGAAATTGGTTTGAAAAGGCGCACCTAGGTGCGCCTTTTTCGCGTTTGGGGCAGGTGGCCCGGTCCGGTGCACCGCGAACCTGCCTTTCGCTCATGTTGGCATCAGAATGTCCACCTTGGCCACGCCAGCCCCTCGCGGTGTCACGCCAAACATCCGCCCTGCTTCAGCCAGCCCGCTGCAACATTCCAAACAGATCGCGTGGATCATCCGGGTCCGCCAGAAGATCAAGTGGATGGTAAAAGCGGCTGCCTGCAATGCTGTCGCGCACATAGCGCAGCGCCGAGAAATCCTCGATCGCAAAACCCACACTGTCAAAGATCGTGATCTGCCTGTCAGAGGTGCGCCCCTTGGCGGCGCCGGTCATGACCTGCCAAATCTCTGTCACCGGATGGTCCTCGGGCAATTGCTGAATGTCGCCTTCGATCCGGGTTTGCGGCGGATATTCCACAAAGATGTCACCGCGAGTCAAAATGCCCGGTGCGATTTCTGTTTTGCCGGGGCAGTCGCCGCCGATGGCGTTGATGTGCACGCCTGCGCCAACCATGTTGTCCGTCAGGATCGTGGCATAGGCCTTGTCGGCTGTGCAGGTGGTGAGGATCTGCGCGCCCTCAATGGCCTCTTGCGCACTTGTGCAGGCTGTGACGTGCAGTCCTGTTCCGGCAAGATTGGCGGCACATTTGGCCGTGGCAGCAGCGTCGATGTCATAAAGACGCACATGGGTGATGCCAGCAATGGCCTGCATCGCAAGGCTTTGGAATTCCGATTGCGCACCATTGCCGATCATGGCCATCGTCGTTGCGCCCCTGGGTGCCAGCGTCCGGGCCACCAGCGCCGAGGTGGCGGCTGTGCGCAGCGCCGTCAGCATCGTCATTTCCGTCAGCAGGACAGGATAGCCCGTGTCGACATCCGCCAGCAGCCCAAACGCGGTGACTGTTTGCAAACCATCAGCGGTGTTTTTTGGGTGACCGTTCACATATTTGAACCCATAATTCTCGCCATCAGAGGTGGGCATCAGCTCGATCACCCCTTCGGCAGAATGCGACGCCACGCGGGGTGTCTTGTCGAATTGTTCCCACCGGGCAAAGTCGTGCGCGATGTAGTCGGCCAACCCGCGCAGCATGTCGGCCACGCCGATGTGGTGGACAAGCTGCATCATGTGATCGACAGAAACGAATGGCACCAGGGCCTTGTCAGACGGGGTCATAGGCATGCCTTTCAATAGCTGCGCGTCGGGCGGTCAAATACGCGACGACCAAAGGCCGAGGCCACGAGGTCGACCATCAGTTGTGCTGTGCGACCGCGCTCGTCCAGAAACGGGTTCAACTCGACCAGATCGAGTGAGGTCATCAGACCGCTGTCGCTGATCATTTCCATAACAAGGTGGGCTTCTCTGATCGTGGCACCTCCGGGAACAGTCGTACCCACGGCGGGCGCCACGCTTGGGTCGAGAAAATCAACATCAAGCGAGACATGTAGCAGGCCGTCCGCGGCAGCGACGCGTTCAAGAAATGCAGCCAAAGGCCGCGCGATGCCGTGTTCGTCGATGTGTCGCATATCAATATATGCCACGTCCGTGTCCTGTAACGCCGCGCGTTCAGGCTCATCGACCGAACGCAGGCCAATCATTGCGATCCGCTCATGCGGGATGGAGTGCTCAACAGCAGGAAAGGCGTCAAAGCCGGCGCGGCCCGTCATGTAGCCCATGGGCGTGCCGTGCAGATTGCCCGATGTCGTGCTGTCGGGGGTGTGGTAATCCGTGTGCGCATCCAGCCAGAGCACAAATAGCGGTTTGTTTTGTGTGGCGGCATGGGCTGCAACGCCGTGGAGCGTGCCAAGCGCAAGCGCGTGATCGCCGCCCATGAAGATCGGCAAGCCATCCGCGCTGGCGGTACTGGCTGTGCGGGACAAAGCATTTGTCCAGGCAACGGTTTCTTCGAGCGCATGAAGATGGGGGTGCTCGGTCGGAGTGAACGCATCGGGTGCCACGTTTCCGAGATCCCGCACCTGGTGTCCGAGATCTGTCAGGGCCTCGGCCAACCCAGCGGTGCGAAAGGCATCGGGGCCCATCAAACAACCGCGGCGTCGTTTACCGCTGTCCATCGGGACACCGATCAATGTGATTGCTGTATCGCTCATTCTGGCCTCTGATCCTTTGGGTGGTGTCGAGATGCGCGCAAATTGCGTTGTCGACAAGCCTACTATCTGCGCATATCGACAGGTTATTGGACGAAATGGGCTACAAAGATGGACAAAACGGACAATAAACTCATTGCGGCGCTTCGACATGACGCGCGCGCGTCGCTGTCCGAACTGTCGAGCCGGTTGGGACTGTCCCGCGCCACTGTACGGGCGCGGATCGACAAGTTGCTGGCGCGCGGCGATATCCTGGGATTTTCAGTTGTGGTGAAGGCAGATGCACAACGTGATGCGGTGCGCGGTCTGATGATGATTGGTATTGAAGGGCGCGGCACCGAAAAGACCATGCGCACGCTGCAAGGGATGCCGGAATTGCGGGCGGTGCATTCAACCAACGGACGCTGGGATGTGATTGTCGAAATCGGCACCGATACGCTGGAAGAGTTTGACGCCGTGTTGTTTCGCATTCGACGGCTGGATGGTGTTGTCGCCTCCGAGACGTCGCTTTTACTATCTACGCGGAAGTCGGCCTAGCGCGCAGCGCGGCAATCCAAAACCCGACCAGCACAAGCGACAGGACCATGTTCCAGCCCGCCATGCTGAGGCCCGCAAGCTCCCACGCAATATCGTCACAACGCACCAAAGGGGCAGTCATGATCTGGTTGAACAGATCGTCCGTTGCAACACCGCTTATCCCGGACGAGGTGCAGGATGACGGGCCTTCCCACCAACCCTGTTCAACCCCGACGTGGTATCCGCCGATCAGTGCCGTCGCCAAGGCGGCACAGGCACCCAGGATCAAAAGTGCAGGGAGAGGTACAAAAAGTGCAACCGCGCCGAGCAAAACGGCGACGACATGCGGGTATCTTTGCCAGATGCACATCTTGCATGGAGCGAGGCCGCCAAGGTGCTGAAAGGCAAACGCTCCGAGAAGCAGCGCCAGTGAACCGCCAGCAGCAATGAATGTGAGCGAACGTTGGGTCATAGCGCAGTCACCGCATAAAAGCCGCCCAGCAGGATCAGGACGAACAAGATGAACATCGATCCCAGGCGCCGCTCAATGAAGCCGCGAATGGGTTCTCCGAATTTCCATAGCAGCCACGCGACGATAAAGAAGCGCAACCCACGGGCCATGATCGACGTGATGATAAAGGTGCCCAGTGGCATCCCTGTCCATCCGGACATGATCGTGATGACCTTGTAGGGGAAAGGCGTTATGCCAGCCGTCAATACGGCCCAGAAGCCCATATCATTGAAACGGGCATTGAAGGCTTCGATTTTGTCGACCTTGCCCAAGGCTTCGAGGATGGGTTTGCCAAGGCTGTCAAATGCCAATGCGCCAATACCGTAACCCAGCAATCCGCCCAGCACCGAGGCTACGAGGCACGTGCCAGCAATGAGCCATGCGCGATGCGGCGCGGCCAGAATCATCGGAATCATCAAGACATCGGGCGGTATGGGAAAGACCGAACTTTCGATGAACGCCACACATGCCAACACCCAGAGTGCGCGGGGGTGGTCGGCCCATGCCATGGTCCAATCGTAAAGGCGTTTGATCATGAAACGGGGCAGACCATGAGGGGTAGGCAAGGTCAAGACGGTTTGCGCTTGCGACCGCCGCATCTCCGCGCTAATCCAAGGGCCTGAGGCCCAAGTGGCGGAATGGTAGACGCAGGGGATTCAAAATCCCCCGCCTTCGCGGGCGTGCCGGTTCGAGTCCGGCCTTGGGTACCAGCCTCATTTCATCTGCAATGACATGCGTATGGCGGGAATTCGCCACATTTCATAAAATTGATTCGGAAAATGTGGCGTTGAGGAGGGGTGAGGCTGCCCAGTTATGTTACATTTCAGGGATTGGTTCGAAATTGTGAACATTAGGTGACCTGAATTTGGGCAGCAATGTGGCACATGGTTAACGCGCTACTGTTTCCGCATAGGAAACCTCACGTTGTAAAAGCGCTTTGGTTGAATCTTTTCAGAAGCCTTGTTTCTTTGGGGTTTGAGCGGATTTCCGCGTGCGCGCTGTAAATTGCGACCTGTTAAAGCTGCCACTCTCGGTTGCGTATTGTTTACAAACATCACCGTCTGGGGTGCCAAACGCATCTAGATGCTGACGTTTTTCGGACATTTTTCTCTTTGTTTGCCTCAATCCAGACCGTAAAACCCGTCTTGCCCAACTGGGGGGCGCTGTTTGTAAGGTCACGGGGGCGACCGCACGACACGTACTGAAGAAGTACGGGAGACGTGCGTTCGTCATGTTGCTTGAGCAACAAGACTGCACGTGTGGGACATCACTCTGGTGATGTCGCACTGGTCTTTTGCGACCTCTCTCTGACTCTCCCCAGGTTTCGCGTCGCGCAGGTCGCCCAGTTTCCCTGCACATCGCGCTCAGACGGGCATGAGTAATTGATGATGGAGAGACGGCAATGTTACAGACGCCGACATTACACCGACGTGGTTTGCCGCAGGCTGCAAAACCGACAGTCACCCCGCCTTTCCATAATTCAAATGTATTTTCGGCCGCGTTGCGCGCCGTGCGCAACCACGCCTAGGAGTATCGAGCCATGACCAAGTTTATTGATTTTAATGACCTTACAGCCGGCACTATTGTTGACAACGAATACGTGGCGGATGGCGTGACGATTTCCGCGGTTGGTGGATCGAACCAAGCGATGATCTTTGACACTGCGAACCCGACGGGCGGTGATCACGATCTGGCAACAAGCAATCTGGGCAATGTTCTGATCATCTCTGAGGATGGCGACAGCCACGACCCCGATGACAATGCAGGGGGCGGTAAGTTCATTTTTAACTTCGACACTCCGTCGACAGTTGAATCGTTAACCTTCCTCGATACGGAAGAGAGTGCGTGGGTCAAATTCTTTGACATCAATGGCAACCTGATCAAGACCGTGGATGTTCATGGTATCGCCGACAACGGTCAGCGCGATGTGGACTTCAATGTTGATGATGTGGCCCGCATGGAAGTGATCCTTGCAGGGTCTGGCGCGATCGATAACCTCAAGTTCACCCCTAACGCCGTTCTGGATGGCATCGTAGACGGCACCAACGATGGTGAGCTGATCGACAGCACGTATGATGGTGATCCCGAAGGTGACAAGATCGACAACGGAGATGCCATTCTGCCCGGCGAAGCGCCTCAGGATGACATCGTCGATGCGCAGGGTGGCAATGACACAATCAATTCCGGCGCGGGCAATGACGACGTCTACGCTGGCGGCGGTGACGACAAGGTTGACGGTGGCAACGGCAACGACCTGATCTTTGGTGACTCTACCTTTGACGGAGTTGTGGACACGCGCGAAAGCTTTAACTGGGAAGGTTTGAGCGACGGCCAGATTGATGGCGGTGTGACGCAAAATACTGGCTCCGTGACTGTGACCTACGAACGGACACAGGACTCCGGCCATCACGATTCTTCGTTGTTTGACGGTGACTTGAATGTCAGCGGCATCGAAACTGGCGGCGAAGATATTGACCGCGACAGTGGGCTGTTCTCCGTGACCAACGGGCAAGGCAATGAGGGCGACTTCAAGTGGACGTTCTCGGACGCTGTCGAAAACGTCGAATTCAACATCAACGACATCGATGGTGACGGTGTCGTTACGGTCAAAGCCTTTGATGTTTTCGGCAATGAGATCCCCGTGCAATTGCAGGGCGGTCCCCAGCTGACTGTCAGCGGCAACGTCGCGGACAGCAACGGCGGTTACTCCGATCCGGATACCAATGATTACAACCTCCAAGTGACCATCCCCGGTCCTGTGGCGATGATCGTGGTTGAGCACGACCAGGATGGTGCCAACAACTCGGGCGTCATCGTGACGGACATCTACTTTGATGTGCCTGATCCCGAAGCCGCGGAACCGGGCGACGATATGTTGAATGGCGGCGCCGGCCACGACACCATCTTTGGTGAAGACGGCAATGACACCCTGAACGGTGGTTCTGGCAATGACAGCCTTGTCGGTGGTGATGGTGACGACCGCATCTTTGGTGGTGACGGTGACGACACCCAGATCGGCGGCGACGGCAATGACACACTGGGTGGTGCCGATTTCGGTGACGATCTGTTCATCGGCGGCGCAGGCGACGATATGGTCGAAGCGTCTTTTGGCAACGACACCATCGACGGTGGCACAGGCAATGATGACCTGTGGGCCTCTGCTGACGACGACCTTGTCAACGGCGGCGACGGCAATGACAACATCCATGGTGGCCACGGTCGCGACACACTGTTCGGCGATGCAGACGATGACACGATTTATGGCGGGTCTAACAACGACACCATTGACGGTGGCACAGGCAACGATGAACTGTTCGGCGACGGCAACTTCAAGGATGACAACGGCCCGGCCGGCAATGACAAGATTGATGGCGGCGAAGGCAACGACACGATCGACGGCATGGGTGGCAACGACACCCTGACCGGTGGCGAAGGCGACGACAGCATCCTTGGCGGTGCGGACAGAGACCTTATCTTTGGTGGTGCCGGTGATACCGTGGACGGCGGCGCAGGTGGCTTCAATGCTGATCCGAACCTCAACTCGGATTTCGACATTCTGGACCTGACAGGCCAGGGCCCGTTCTACCTCGATAACGTCACAACCGACAGCAATGGCAACGGCATCGATGGCACGGTTGTGTTTGTTGACGCAGACGGCAACCCGACAGGTGCCACAATCTCCTTTACCGAGATCGAAAAAGTTGTGGGTGAAGAGATCAACCGCGGTCCTGATGCGGTCGACGACATGGCCGAAACCGATGAGGACACGGCTGTTATCATCGACGTGCTGTCCAACGACTCGGACCCCGATGGCGATCCATTGGAAGTCATCTCGGCGACAAGTCCGAACGGCACGGTCGAAATCAACCCCGACGGCACTCTGACCTTTACTCCTGATGAAAACTTCAACGGTATGACAACCGTTGACTACGTGATCTCTGATGGCAATGGCGGTACAGACAAGGCGTGGGTCAAAGTCACTGTAAACAGCGTAAATGACGCACCTGACGCGGTGGATGACTTCGACACAACTGACGAAGACACGCCCATCACTGTCGATTTGTTGGCCAACGACACCGATCCCGACGGTGATGACCTGACGGTCACATCCGCACGATTGATGGATCCGACGCAAGGCACGCTCGTCAACAATGGCGATGGCACTGTGACCTTCACTCCGGCGCCCGACTTCAACGGCGACGTTGTGATCAAGTATGACATCACGGACGGAAATGGCGGCCGCGACTGGGCCAGCCACACGATCACCGTCGAAGCAGTGAACGATGCACCGGACGCAACGGACGATTCAGCCACGACCGACGAAGACACTCCCGTCACGATCCCAGTGCTGGACAATGACAGCGACCCTGATGGAGATCCGCTGACGGTGACCGAGGCGACCTCGCCGGACGGTGATGTTGTGATCAACCCGGACGGTACAATCACGTTCACACCCGCTGATAACTTCAACGGTCCGACGACTATTACCTACACAGTGACCGACCCCGATGGGAACGAAGACACCGCAACGGTGAACGTGGTCGTGAACCCCGTCAATGACGGTCCTGAAACCGGCCCCGGCGGCGTTGAAGACGACGTGGCCGAAACCGATGAGGACACGCCTGTCGACATCGACGTTCTGGCCAATGACAGTGATCCCGATGGTGATCCGCTGACGGTGACCGAGGCAACATCGCCGGATGGTGATGTGGTGATCAATCCCGATGGGACGATCACATTTACGCCGGACGAGAACTTTAACGGTGAAACCACCATCACCTACACGGTCGAAGATCCAAGCGGTGAATCTGCACAAGCCACAGTGACCGTCACCGTGAACCCCATCAACGACGCCCCAGAGGCTGTCGATGATGCCGATGGCACGCAGGAAGACACAGCCATCACGGTTGATCTGCTGGCCAACGACTTTGACGTCGATGGCGACGACCTGACCGTGATCGCCGTATCGGTGCCTGCAGATCAGGGCACAGTCGTGAACAATGGCGACGGCACGGCGACCTTTACGCCAGCGCCGAACTTCAATGGCGAGGCGACTATCAGCTACACCATCGAAGATGAGGAAGGTCTGACAGACAGCGCCATCCACACTGTCGATGTGGCTGCTGTTCAAGATGTTCCCGATGCCGAAAATGATGTGGCCACCACAGACGAAGACACGCCTGTGACCATCGATGTTCTGGCCAATGACGAAGACCCTGATGGCGATCCGCTGACTGTCACCGAGGCGACAAGCCCGGACGGCGATGTGGTGATCAATCCCGACGGGACCATCACCTTTACACCGGACGAGAACTTCAACGGCAACACGACGATCGAGTATACGATCACGGATCCCGATGGGAACGAAGACACTGCAACGGTCTTTGTCCATGTCGATCCCGTGAACGACGCGCCAGAAGCTGTGGATGATGCGGACACAACGGACGAGGACACCCCTGTCATCGTTGATCTGTTGGCCAACGACTTTGACGTCGATGGCGATGATCTGAGCGTTGTGTCGGCCACTCTGATCTCGGGTGAAGGCGAGATTGTGGACAATGGCGACGGTACGGTGACGTTTACCCCTGCGCCTGACTTCAACGGCGAAGCGGTGATCGAATACACCATTCAGGACGAAGAAGGCCTTCAGGACACCGCGCTGCACACCATCACGGTTGAGGGTGTCGAAGACGCGCCAGACGCCGAAGATGACGTGGCCGAAACCGATGAAGACACACCCGTCACCATCGATGTTCTGGACAACGACTCTGACCCGGACGGTGATCCACTGACAGTGACCGAGGCGACAAGCCCGGACGGAGACGTCACGATCAACCCAGACGGCACGATCACGTTCACGCCGGATGAGAACTTCAATGGCGACACGACGATCACCTACACCGTGACGGACCCTGACGGGAACGAAGACACGGCCACCGTTGATGTAACCGTGAACCCCATCAACGACGCCCCAGAGGCTGTCGATGATGCCGACGGCACGCAGGAAGACACAGCCATCACGGTTGATCTGCTGGCCAACGACTTTGACGTCGATGGCGACGACCTGACCGTGATCGCGGTATCCGTGCCTGCAGATCAGGGCACAGTGGTGAACAATGGCGACGGCACGGCGACCTTTACGCCAGCGCCGAACTTCAATGGCGAAGCGACCATCAGCTACACCATCGAAGATGAGGAAGGTCTGACGGACAGCGCCATCCACACTGTCGATGTTGCAGAGGTACAAGACGCGCCAGACGCCGAAGATGACGTGGCCGAAACGGATGAGGACACACCTGTCACCATCGATGTGCTCGGCAACGACAGCGACCCGGATGGCGACCCTCTGACAGTCACCGAGGCGACCTCGCCAGACGGCGACGTTGTGATCAATCCCGATGGCACGATCACGTTTACGCCGGATGAGAACTTCAACGGCGACACCACAATCGAGTACACGATCACGGACCCAGATGGGAACGAGGACACCGCGACCGTCACAGTGACAGTGCTGCCCGTGAACGATGCCCCAGAGGCGGAAGATGATCGCAGCACAACGCCGTTCAACACGGCCGTGACTGTACCTGTGCTCGCCAATGACTTTGACGTCGATGGGGATGACCTGACGGTGACCGAGGCGACCTCGCCAGACGGTGACGTGGTCATCAACCCCGATGGCACAATTACCTTTACCCCCAATGACGGGTTCGAAGGCGAAGCGGTCATCGACTACACCATTCAGGACGAAGAAGGGCTGACCGACACGGCGCAGGTCTTCATCACTGTCGAAGAGCAACCACTCGACGGGATCGTGAGCGGTACCGATGACGGTGATCTGATCGACGAAAACTACACCGGTGACCCCGAAGGGGACATGGTCGACAACAATGACGAGATCCTGCCGGGCGAAGGCCCCAACGATGACATCATCCAAGCCGGTGGCGGCGATGACACCATCGTGGCGGGTGAAGGTGACGACGACGTCTTTGCAGGAGAAGGCAACGACCGTGTCCATGGCGGACCGGGCGACGACATCCTGCGCGGTGAAGAAGGTGATGACACGATCAACGCTGGCGCCGGTGACGACACCGTTCTGGGCGGCGACGATGACGACGTCATCAACGGCGGCGACGGATCCGACAGCATCGAAGGTGGGGACGGCAACGATCTCATCACGTCGAGCGACCCCGACAACGACACGCAGATCGACAAGGGCTACCCAGGTCTGTTTGACGGCGAAGAGGGCACGCCCGAAGCTGAAAACGAGCGTGACTTTGTGGATGGCGGTGCCGGTGACGACACCATCTCGACAGGGGACGACCGGGACACAGTGATCGGTGGCACGGGCAATGATGTCATCGACGGCGGTATCGACGACGATATCATCGACGGTGATGACACAACCAACCCGACTGAGGGTGGCGATGACCGGATTGTTGGTGGTGAGGGCAATGACCTGATCACCGGCGGTGTGGGCAACGACACCATCTATGCCGGCAATGACCCCGATCTTGGTCTCGACTTCCTCAATATCGAAGATGACGGCTCCAACCCGTTTGGTCCTGATCTGCGTCCCGACAATGGTCGTGACACTGTCGACGGTGGCGAAGGCGATGACCTGATCTTTGGTGCGGATGACGACGATGTTCTGCTGGGTGGTGAAGGCAACGACACCATCGACGGCGAGATCGACGACGACTTCATCGACGGCGGTATCGGCGACGACAGTCTGCTGGGTGGTCAGGGCAACGACACCATCGAAGGTGGCGACGGTAACGACTTTATCGACGCGGGCCGCAATGCGGACTCTGTTGATGGTGGCGATGGCGACGACACGATCTTTGGCGACAATGGTGCCGACGTTCTGAACGGCGGTGAGGGCAATGACCTGATCGACGGCGGCACAGGCGATGACACGCTCAATGGTGACGGCGGTGACGATACCATCATCGGCTCGACCGGAGACGACGTGATCGACGGTGGTGCCGGCAACGACCTGATCGACGGTGGCAATGGCGGCTCGGACATCATGTCTGGTGGCGATGACCGTGACACCTTTATCAACGTCAATGCGGGCGAAGTTGTGGACGGCAACGAAGGCGGCGACGACTTCGATACGCTGGACCTGACCGGTTCGGCGCCCAACAACGGTTCGCTGCAAGTTGTCCTTGATCCGACGAACCCGGAAAACGGTGTGGTCAACTACTTTGACCAGAACGGTGATCCGGCAGGCACGCTGACATTCACGAATATCGAGAACGTCATTCCCTGCTTTACACCCGGTACGCTGATTGCGACGCCGACGGGTGAGCGCCGTGTGGAAGAACTGGCTGTCGGTGACCGGGTCATCACCCGTGACAACGGCATTCAGGAAATCCGCTGGGTTGGCCAGCGCGAGATGTCAGGGGCCGAGCTGTCCGCAGCGCCGCACCTGAACCCCGTGCTGATCCGTGCCGGTGCCTTGGGCAAGGGTCTGCCAGAGCGTGACATGCTTGTCTCGCCACAGCACCGCGTCCTGATGTCAGGTGACAAGACCGAGCTGTACTTCGATGAAAGCGAAGTTTTGGTCGCAGCCAAGCATCTGGTGGGCATGGACGGCATTGACGTGGTCGAGGTGTCGGGCACGACATATATCCACGTCATGTTCGACCAGCACGAAGTGATCCTGTCGGACGGTGCCTGGACCGAAAGCTTCCAGCCCGGTGATCAGACACTTGGCGCGATGGGTGATGCACAACGTGCCGAGATCATCGAACTGTTCCCGGAGCTGGCCACAGCCGAAGGTATCGAAACCTATGCCGCGGCACGCCGCAGCCTGAAAAAGCACGAGGCGCAGCTGCTGACCTAAGTCAGCCAAGCGCCTCGCGCGACACATTACCAATGCAGCACCCCCCACGTGCGATTCGCGCGTGGGGCACGACAAACGGGGCAGGGGGCTGCACCCGTTTTTCGTGTTCAATCGTCCAAACTTCGTAGGATTGTTTCTAAAACGGAGGCGTATGGCGCTGCATTGCAGCATAATTCCGCTGTGATCTTCCAAGGTTAACTAAATGTGAAATTTCCCCTCTCGCACGAGGTCGTGATTGAATTAAATTGTCGCTTGTCGGGTTGTCCTGCTGGGGGATGACAAAACCGTCCGCCATAACACGCATTGAGTGGAGGCAGCTGCCATGGCCGTGATCAACGGTACGTCAAACAACGACACCCTTCAGGGGACAAACGAAAACGACACGATTACGGCCTTGAATGGTCAGGATCTGGCGTCAGGCGAAGGCGGCGACGACAGTATTCTGGGCGGTGACGGTGATGACACGCTGTTTGGTGATGTCGGCGAAGGAACGGCACCGGGCAATGACGCGACGCCGCTGGTGATAGATATCGACAATCTGGTCACCAACGACAACGCAGACAACAATGCCTCAGCCGGGGACTCGGCCGTTTACAGAAATGTCGCCCAGCTTGAGGACGGCACCCAAGTGTCGGCCCGTCTGGTGCTTGTGTCCAAAACCGACCCGACTTTGCGGGTGGACCTGTCCGGCGGCAATGGCTCTGAAATTTTGATGAACGGCACCGGCTTTGGGGACAAGGCCACGTTTCGTCTGGAATTCTTCATCCCCGACAGCCCAAACGCGACCACGGGCACGCCCGTCGCGTTGAATTCAACCGCAACGGTCAATGACCTCGACCAGAACAGCGATCCAAACGACCGCGAAGCGGTCACGATCGATGCGAACAGTTTCACCGCCTTTGGCGTCAGTGGCGATAGTTCCCTTGCGGTGACCCAATCCAACGGCACGGTGACGGCGGCCGGCACCGAAGGGAACAATCCTTCCGATCAAGATGCATGGTTCTCGGCCTCGTTCGAAAATCGCGAATTCATTGAATTTACGCTGGAATCCCGCAGCACGAATTCCGGTTTCTCGTTCTCCGGCGATTTGATCGACGATGTGGTGGTGACCCCGATCGAAGCTGGCGATGACACCATCGAGGGCGGCAGCGGCCAGGACGTGATCTTTGGCCAGGGCGGCAATGACAGCTTGCAGGGTGGGCAGGGTGATGATGATCTTGATGGAGGCGAGGGCGACGACACGCTGGAAGGTGGTCAAGGTCAGGACGAACTGATCGGCGGATCCGGCGCGGACTTTCTGTCTGGCGGAACCGGTGATGACACCCTTGATGGCGGCGATGGCGAGGACGTGTTGCAACTCGGTCCCGACAATGACCGCGCCTTTGGCGGGCAGGGGTCGGATCGATTTACGTTTGATGGGCTCGGGAACCACACCATTGTCGGCGGCGAAGATCCGGAAGACACGGATATCGATGTTCTTGACCTGACCGGCGTGCGGGCGAACGTGATCCAGACCGGCCCTGAATCCGGCACTGTTGAGTTGCTGGACGAGAACGGAAATGTTGCGCGCCGTGTCACCTATTCCGAGATCGAACAGATCATCATCTGTTTCACACCTGGCACCCGCATCGCGACCCAAACAGGTGAGGTGGCCGTTGAAAGCCTCAAGTCCGGCGACCGGGTATTCACCAGAGACAATGGCATTCAGCCGGTGCGTTGGGTTGGGCGCCGTGACCTGAGCGTTGGTGACTTGAAAGCAAATCCGGACTTTCATCCGGTTTTGATCCGCAAGGGTGCATTGGGCAAGGGATTGCCAGAGCGCGATATGCTGGTCAGCCCGCAGCATCGGATGCTGGTGACTTCGGATCTGGCCGAAGTGATGTTTCAGGAACGCGAAGTCCTGTTGGCGGCCAAGCATCTGACGGGTTTGGACGGCGTGGATCAAGTCGCTGCAAATGCGGTCAGCTATCTGCACCTGATGTTCGATCAGCATGAGGTCGTGTTGGCTGATGGCGCGTGGTCAGAGAGTTTTCAACCCGGTGATCGTTCGCTCAAGGGGATCGGTCAAGAGCAGCGCGACGAGGTGTTGTCCCTGTTCCCGGATCTTGAGACTCTGGCCGGGATTGATGCCTATGGTGCAGCCCGTCTGTCCTTGAAGCGCCACGAAGCGGAACTGTTGGTCAATCGCCTGAAGTAGTCTGCGCCGCGCGCCAGCGCGCCCAGTCTTCCGGGGTGTCCAGGTCCAGCCGTGCGCGGTGTCCCTTCAGCGGGACGAGATGCACACGGTCCTGGGCTGCATCCACAATCGCCTGACCGCCCGCGTCGCCTTGCAGCGATTGGAACGTGCTGAAAATTGTGCGGTCAAGGAGCATCGGATGACCGCCCTTGCCATCCTCGGTTGCGCCACGCCAGACAGCAGCATCCGGAGCATGCTGGCTGGCTGACATGACAGTTTGCATGTCCTGCGCGGTGATGTCGGGCAAATCGGCCAGCAACAACATCGCGCGCTGGTGATCCGTCAGGGTGGCAAAGCCGGTGCGCAGGCTGGCGGCCATGCCGCTGGCCGCATCGGGCACTTCGATCAGACGAACCGGCAAATCCTTGACCACGTCATAGCGCGGGTGTGGACGCGGTGGCAACGCGATGCGCACATCTCCGCTGACCAAGAGGGCCGCACAGGCCTGACGACGCAGAAGGGATTGGCCCTCGATATCCTCAAGCAGTTTGTCGCGCCCGCGCATACGCGACGACGCTCCGGCGGCGAGGATGAGGACAGGCACCATGCACCAGACCTTAGCGATGTGGCGCGCTGTGCGCCACTACCCCCGCATCTGCGCGTTATCGGCATCAAACAAAGGCGCCGTGACAACGCGCGCCTTGCGCATCATACCCAGTATTTCAATCTCGACGTTCAGGCCGTCGGCAATTCGCTCTGGCGGCAAAAACCCTTGGGCAACAGAGACTTGTGCATGATGTGAATAACCACCGGACGTGCAGAACCCAACAACGGCGCCATCCAGCCAAATGGGTTCGTAGCCGTGCACATCCGCATCATCCGCATCCACGACAAACGCGCAAAGCCTACGCGCCGCCCCACTTGTGCGTTCCGCCTCGGCTACTTTCCGCCCAATAAAGTCGGTGTTCTTTTTCCACGAGATAAAACGGTCCAGTCCGGTTTCGGCGGCTGTGTAGTCTGGAGAGAATTCCGACATCCACGACCCGAAGTATTTGTCGAGACGCAAAGACATCATGGCCCGCATTCCGAATGGCTTCATGCCATGGGGCTGGCCAGCCGCCCACAGGACATCCCACAAGTGACGCTGGTTCATCGGCTCTGTGTAGATCTCATAGCCCAGTCCACCGGTATAGCTGACCCGCTGCACGATGCAGGGCACCATGCCGACCGTGATTTCGACCACGTCCATAAAGCGCATCTTTTCAACGGGATGGCGTGTGCAGGCCGCCAGAACATCACGCGCTTTGGGGCCCGCCAACTGGAACCCGTTGCGCGTGTCGGACACGTTGGTCAGGGAAATACCGTCCTCCATGTGCGTCTGGAACCACCGCATGTGATAGGCTTGTGCGCCATAGCTGGCGGTGAGTTGAAAGCGGTCTTCGGACAGACAGGAGATGGTGAAATCCCCCACGAGTTTCCCTCCATGCGACAGCATAGGGGTGAGGCTCAACCGGCCCGGCACCGGAACCCGCCCAGCCATGATCCGATCAAGCCATGCGCGCGCCTTGGGGCCGGAAACGTCGTATTTGCCAAAGTTGTGCACTTCGTTGATGCCCACCGCCTTGCGCACAGCGCCCACTTCGCGTGCGGTCGCATCAAAAGCGTTGGAGCGGCGGAACGAGGGCGTTTCAAACCGCGTTTCGTCAGGGCTGGCGAAATAATTGGGCACCTCAAGCCCATATTGGGCGCCCCAGACAGCGCCCATCTGGTCAAAAACGTCGTACATTGGCGTGCGGCGCCAATTGCGTGCGGCAGGCAGTTCTTCGTTCGGGTAGGCAACTGAAAAACGCTTCTGGTAGTTTTCGATCACCTTTGGCCGGGTGTAGTCAGCCGTGATCCAGCTGGGAAAGCGAGCGACATCCATGGCCATCACGTCCCGTTCGGTCTCGCCTTGGGTCATCCACTGGGCCAGCATCAGACCGACACCACCGCCTTGGGAAAAGCCAGCCATAACGCCACAGGCTGACCAGTAATTGCGCATCCCTGGCACCGGACCAACCAAAGGATTGCCGTCCGGCGCAAAGGTGAAGGGGCCATGAATCACCGACTTGATGCCCGCGGTTTCCAGAACCGGGAAGCGTTTGTAGGCAAAGGCGATCGACTCCTCGATCTTGTCAAAGTCATCCGGGAGCAGTTCATGCCCAAAGGTCCAGGGTGTGCCATCGACGGCCCATGGACGGCAGGTTTGTTCGTAAAAGCCAATGCACAGCCCGCGCCCTTCCTGACGCAGATAGCTTTCTCCGGCCGGGTCCATCACATGGGGGTGTTCGACGTCGCGTTCATAGATGTCCGCGATCTCGTCGGTGACAATGTATTGATGCTCCATCGGGTGCAGCGGCAGGTACAGTCCCGCCATCGCGGCCACCTCGCGCGCCCAAAGACCACCTGCATTGACGATGTGTTCGGCGTGTATCGTGCCCTTGTCGGTCACTACATCCCATGTGCCGTCCGCGCGCTGGTTTGTTTCGGTGACCATCGTGTGCGTGTGGATCTGTGCGCCGCCCATGCGTGCAGCCTTGGCATAGGCGTGGGTTGTGCCTGAGGGGTCCAAATGCCCATCCAGCGGATCATAAAGCGCACCAAGGATGCCATCCGTATTGGTGATCGGGGCAATTGCCTTGATCTCTTCGGGGCCAACAATTTCGGTTTCCAACCCCATGAAACGATGCTTGGCCCGCTCGGCGAGCAGCATGTCAAATCGGTCCCGATTATCGGCCAATGTCACGCCGCCCACATGGTGCAGCCCGCAGGACATGCCCGTGATCTCTTCGAGTTCCTTGTAAAGCCGGATTGTGTAGCCCTGCAGAGCGGCCATATTGGTGTCGCCGTTCAGCGTATGAAAACCACCCGCCGCGTGCCACGTAGACCCGGACGTCAGCTCGGAGCGTTCAAGCAGCATCACATCCGACCACCCCAGTTTCGTCAGATGGTAAAGGACGGAGGCGCCGACAACGCCGCCGCCAATAACGGCAACCCGGGTGGTGTTTTTCATCATGTGACCTTTGAATGTGTGGCCGATCGGCCTTTCAGGGCGAGTTTATTTGGCGAGAAGAAAGTCGGATCAGGGGAAAACGACGCGTTGTGTCGTCTTTGGTGCGCGAGCGACGCAGGATGTCGGGTCTGGGCTATCTTGGTGGATTTTCGAGGCGCAGGGTGGCGGGTGACACGGCAAGACGTAAGGTTTCTCTCATGCGCACCCATGCACAAGCGGTCGTCATTGGCGGCGGCGTTATCGGATGTTCGATCCTCTATCACCTCACCAAACTGGGTTGGACAGATGTTGTGCTGCTGGAGCGGGATGAATTGACGTCAGGCTCCACGTGGCATGCGGCAGCCAACATTCACGGTTTGCATGACAGCACCAACATCAGCCGGATCCAGCACTATACAATGGGTTTGTACAAGGAATTGGAGCAGGAAACTGGCCAAGGCTGTGGCGTATTTCAACCTGGCTCGCTGTATCTTGCCCAGACCGAGGCGCGCACGCATCAGCTGCGCCTGCAGGCGGCCAAGGCCAAGCTTTATAACATGAATTTCCACGAGGTCGACCGGGCCGAGGCAGAGCGTTTGCACCCGCTTGTCGACTTTAATGGCATCCGGTGCATCATGTGGGAACCCGACGGCGGCAACGTTGATCCGAGTGGTGTGACCAATGCCTATGCCGCCGGTGCGCGCCAGAACGGCGCAGAGATCATTCGGTTTTGCCCTGTCACCGCGACAGAACCACAACCGGACGGCACATGGATTGTGCGCACCGAGCAGGGCGATATCGCAACGCCTTGGGTGGTGAACGCGGCTGGCCTGTGGGGCCGGGAAGTGGCGGCCATGGCGGGTGTTGAACTGCCATTGCAGCCAACCGAGCACCAGTATTTCGTGACAGAAACCATTTCCGAGATTGCCGGAATGGATCGCCGCTTGCCCTCTGTGGCCGACCGGGATGGCGAGTATTACCTGCGTCAAGAGGGGCAGGGCCTGTTGGTTGGCGCTTATGAGAAAGACTGTCGGTTGTGGGCGGAAAACGGGACTCCGCAGGGGTTTGGGCACGAGTTGTTCGCAGATGATCTGGAGCGCATCGAAGAGAACATGATGCGGGCGATTGCCCGTGTGCCTGTGGTCGGAACGGCAGGCATCAAGCGCGTGATCAACGGGCCCATGATCTGGTCGCCGGATTCCAACGTTCTGTTTGGCCCGGTGCCTGAGCTCACCGGGTATTTCTGCTGTAACGGGATCATTCCGGGGTTCTCTCAATCGGGCGGCATGGGGTTGTTGGCTGCGCAGTGGATGATCGAGGGCGAAATGAAATACGACATGTTCCCGTGGGACATGGCGCGCTTTGGATCCTGGGCGGGCAAGGCATTCACCAAGGCCCGTGTTGGTGATCAATACGCGCACCGTTTCAAGATCCACTTTCCCAACGAGGAGCGCAGCGCAGGCCGCCCCGTGCGTGTGCGCCCCGCCTATCAGCGGCAGCGCGAGATGGGGGCGGTGATGGGTTTGAACTACGGCTGGGAACATCCCTTGTGGTTTGCCGACAGTCCGGGCGCAAAGGACACAGATGGTTTTACTCGCCAGAACTGGTGGGGGCCTGTCGGGGAAGAATGCAAAATGCTGCGCGCGCGGGGCGGTATCATCGACATCTCGAACTTTGCCAAATACGTCTGTAAGGGGCCGGGTGCCGAGGACTGGCTGAATGCGGTGTTTGCCAACCGGATGCCGCGCGCGATTGGTCGCTCATGCTTGACCCCGTTGATTGGGAAACGAGGTGGCATTGCTGGCGATTTCACGGTCACGCGTTTGGCCGATGATGAATTCTGGATCATTGGGTCTGGCATGGCCGAGCGCTATCACGCGCGCTTTTTCAAGGAAGTGCCATTGCCGGCCGACACAACGTTCCAAAGTCGCACTGAAGCAATGTGCGGTTTCAACGTGGCTGGTCCCGACAGTCGCGCAATGCTGCAGAGGATGACCAATGCGTCGCTCGCACCTAACGACTTTGCATTCATGCGTTCAGCCTGGATTGAGCTGGCTGGCGTACCGGTCTTGGCGTTGCGGGTGTCTTTCACGGGGGATCTGGGCTGGGAGCTGCATTGCGCGCAGGAAGATCAGGACCGCCTTTTGGCCGCTCTGATTGATACGGGTCGCGACATGGGGATTGGCCCAGTGGGCAGCCGTGCCTTGATGAGCTTGCGGATCGAAAAGGGCTACGGTTCCTGGAGCCGCGAGTACAGCCCGGAGTATTGGCCGCAGGAAGTTGGTCTGGATCGGTTGGTGAAACTGGACAAGGAGTTCCTGAACAAGGCTGCCGCAGTTGAGGTAATGGCCCAACCTGCGCGCGAATCGTTGGTGATTTTGCACCTGGACGAAGAAGGCACTGCGCGATCATCTGCCGATGCGACTGGCGGCGAACCAATTTTTCGTGATGGGGTAGGGATCGGCAGGGTCACTTCGGGTGCGTATGGGTACACAGTCGGGCAGAGCCTTGCGCTTGGTTTCGTGAAGGGTGCGCAGGCCGGGGACAGGGTCGAGGTTATGGTGCTTGGAACGCCGCATAAGGCAACCATACTTGACGCTCCACCGTTTGACGCTGACGGAAAACGGCTGCGCAGCTAGCGGTAAAAAACGACTGGCAGGGGGTGCGAGTGGAAAGGCGCAACTGTTAATCACAGGCCTGTAACTCGCACCGGTATGTCGCCCACCCGCACCCCCGTTTCAGGCCGTTGGCAAGCGTTTACTCTAAACAGCGTCACATGATAAGCACGACCTATGTTGGGATTGCGTGTTGATCACGAAGTGCGGGTTTTTGTCTCGAACGGAGCGGTCGTGCACTTCACGTTACGTGAAATGCACGCGCTATACGTGTCTTGGCAGATGTGGGTGCTGGTTCTGGTCGGCTTTGGCATCATGTCGACCGGACATCCCGTTACGCTGCCGCAGTTTGAAAGTTTCGAATTGCGCATGGCCTTCTGGCTGATCGCCCTGTTTCTCTATGTGGTGTTGAGCGAAGTGTATTCGCTGCTGATCTGCAAGGTTTGGGGCAGGGCGTTTGACAGGCCGATCCCATTGATCATCCTGTCGACCCCTCTGTTGATGTTTGCCACCTACACGACTGGCGCGATACTTGTGCTTTTGTTTGAACCGGGGCGGCCACCGTTCGAAGTGATGACGTGGCAAATGAACCTGCGCAACATCTTCGTGGCGCATGTGTTTGAAACGGTTGCTCTGCTTTGGCTGATCCCCGCCCAGCGAGAGCGGCGCAACAGGGCGCAACCGGACCGCGTGGTAACCCTTGCAGGGCGCACGCTGCCCCTCGCTGACATTCAGCGTGTAAAGGCCGCAGAGCACTACCTTGAAATCTACAACAGCAAAGGGACCGAGGTCTTACGGGAACGGATTGCGACTTTCCTCGAACAGGTCGGACCGCAGGACGGTATTCAGACGCACCGCTCCCACTGGGTGGCCGCTGACCAAGCCGTCGAGCTGTCAGGGATGTTCCTGAAACTTCAGGATGGCACAAAAGTCCCTGTTGCCCGCGGTCGTCTGAACGATGTGCGGGACTGGGTGCACGACCTGACGCAGCGCGAAGAACGCCTCAAGGCCGGTTGAGCTAGTCCAGTTCAGCGATCCGCAGGCCAGTGATGCGGTTGCCGTCCCGGCTCAGCACTTCAAAGCGGAACCCGTGAAAGCTGAACACCTGCCCGACAACGGGGATCATCTGTGCTTCGTGGATCACGAGGCCTGCCACGGTGTTGGCTTCTTCGTCAGGCAGGCTCCAGTCCGCGGCTCGGTTGAGATCGCGGATCGTCATGGCACCATCCACATGATAATGGCCATCTTCGCTTTGCGTCAGAACGTGGTCACCATCGGGGTCAAATTCGTCGGTGATTTCGCCCACGATCTCTTCGAGAATATCCTCGAGCGTGATGAGCCCCTGCAGCGAGCCATATTCGTCCACGACCAGCGCAAAATGCGTACGCGAGCGCAGGAACTGGCGCATCTGGTCGTCCAGCGTGGTTGTTTCGGGCACAAAGTACGGCGCCATGGCCACCTTGGAGATGTCGAATGTCTTGAGCTTGGCCGCGTCCCCGTCCGGGCCGCCGATCACGGAATACATGGCGCGCAACAGGTCCTTCGCGTGGATGACGCCAATGATGTTTTCCTGCTCGTCTTTGAATACCGGTAAGCGTGTGTGGTTCGATTTCAGGCACTGCTCAAGAATATCCTGAGGAGCGTGTGCGATGTTGATCATCTCGATGCCCGAGCGATGAAGCATGATTTCCTCAACGGTGCGGTCACCCAGATCCAACGCACCCAGAATGCGGTCACGATCTTCTTTTTCGACTACGCCTTCAGAGTGGCCCAATTGCAGCGCACCTGCGATTTCCTCGCGCACGGCCATGATGTGACTGTCAGGGTCAATCTGCACCCCAAACACGCGCAGAATGCCACGCACCAGCAAACGCACCATCGCCACGATGGGTGAGAACACCGTCACTACAAGGGAAATCGGGCGCGACACCAGCGATGCTGCCTTTTCCGAATTGGTGATCGCATAGGTCTTGGGCAAAACCTCGGCAAAGATCAGAACCAGCAGCGTCATCACCAACGTGGCCAAGGCAACGCCGGATTCACCAAAGGCTGCCGTAAAGATGGCAGAGGCCAGCGACGCGGCGTAGATATTCACCAGGTTGTTGCCCAGCAGCACAGAACCGATCAGACGCTCGTTGTCCTCGGTGATCTTGAGGGCCCGTTCGGCGCCTCGTGACCCCTTGTCGGCCTGCGCGCGCAATTTCCCGCGAGACGCCGCTGTCAGCGCGGTCTCGGAGCCGGAGAAAAACCCCGACAATACCAGCAAAAACAGGATCACGCCGCAGCTGATCCAGAACGCGGCATCCAGGGTGGTGCTTGGGTCATCCATTCGTGATTTATCCTTTGATCTGACATGGGTTATGGGGGTGCAGGCGTTTGCATTCAAGAGATGAGCCAATCATGACTTCACTGCGTCATACCGATCTCGGCTGTCTTGAAGGGCCGGTTTTGGTCTTTGGCGGGCCTTATTCAAACATTCAGGCAACGCGTTCCGTGCTTGAGCGGGCGCGTCAGTTGCGGGCCATCCCCGTTTGCACCGGCGATGTCGTGGCGTACTGTGCGCGGCCCAAAGAAACGATTGCGGCCATTCGCGCTGCGGGTTGTGCGGTTGTGGCTGGCAACTGCGAGCAGCAATTGGCGGCAGGCAGCAGCGAGTGCGGGTGTGGATTTGAAACCGGGACTGTTTGCCATCTTCTGTCGCGAGGGTGGTACGGGTTTGCCGATGCTCAGGTTGGTGCGGCAGCGCGCACGTGGATGGGGGCGTTGCCCGATGTGGTGACCTTCTGGCACAACTCTGCGCGCTACGGTGTGATCCACGGCGGTGTGTCCGATGTGGCGCGGTTTCTGTGGTCTACATCACCGGCTTGCGATCTGGAGCACGAGTGGGATTTGCTGGAGACCGTCATCGGTACAGTGGATCATGTGATCGCAGGTCACAGCGGTATCGCGTTCCAGCGAAGTTTGAGGCGCGGGACGTGGACAAATGCCGGCGTGATCGGCATGCCGCCGCACACGGGTGCACAAGCCACACAATACGCCGTTCTGGATGCCAGCGGTGCGTCGATCCATGCGCTGCATTATGACGCTGAAGGCGCGTGGCGCGATATGAAGCGTGCCGGGTTGACCCAAGGCTATGACACGGCTCTTCTGTCAGGTTACTGGCCGTCAGAGGATGTCTTGCCCGCTGATTTACGTCGGTCATTGGCAAGAGGGTGATGATCCAGAACCAATTGGGTCAGACGCTCATCCACGACATGCGTGTAGATCTCGGTCGTTGCAACATCCGCATGGCCCAGCATGGTCTGGATCGCACGCAGATCCGCACCTCCCGCCAGCAGATGTGTCGCAAAAGCATGGCGCAAGGTGTGTGGCGTGACCTTGTCGGGCAAGACGCCACCATGGACGGCCAAGGCCTTGATGCGTGTGTAAAACCAGTGCCGTGTCAGATGCTTGGACGCTCCGCGTGATGGGAACAGAAAACGCGACTCTGCGCCACCGGCTTCTTTTGCAGCATCTTCGCGGGTGTCTCGTGCCTTGATCCACGCCCGCAGTGCAGCGCGGGCAGGCGGGGACAGTGGCACCATGCGCTCTTTGCCGCCCTTTCCGAGGATCAGCAGCATTTGCGGATCACCACGGGCAGCGCTGACCGGAAGGCTGACCAATTCGCTGACGCGCATCCCCGTCGCATAAAGCAGTTCCATCAAACAGGTGTCGCGCAGCACGTCATGCGGCTTTTTTCCGAAACTGCGCGCGGCCTCGAGCAGGCAATCGACTTCTGCTTCGTCCAGTGTCTTGGGCAGGCGCTTGTCTTGACCGGGACTGGCGATTTGAATGGCGGGGTTGTCGCTGCGCCATCCTTCCTCAAAGGCAAAGCGATAGAGTTGCTTGATCGCCGACAAACGTCGTGCCCGCGTCGATTTTGCGAAACCCTGCGCGTCGCAGTGCACAAGATAGGCTTCGATCTGGGGCTGTTGTGCGGTCTCAAAGTCGAACCCTTCGCCAGCCAACCAACCCGCCACATCCTTGAGGTCACGCCCATAGGCCAGCAACGTGTTGCGCGCAGCACCCAGTTCGGCGGCCTGCGCCTCAAGAAAGGTGGAAATCCAGCGCGCGCTCATGTCGCCCCGCCCAGCAGCAAGACCTGCAAAGCCGTGCGGCGGGCCACATCCTCAAGCCCCAATGCGCGCAGCGTGGCAAGCCCGGTTGTCAACTGGGCGATGTCGCCTTCGCCGCCCGCGTGCGTCAGAGCGATCGTGTCCAAAAGAGCCTGCCCTAGAATGCCGGATTGCGCCATCTCGATGATTGCGGGGTCCGGCGCCGCGCCGCGAAATGCTGCAAGCACTGCGCCGGTAACTCCATCTTCACTGAGGTCTGGCGGGACTGTTCCCGTTGCAATCGCTCCGAGGACAGGGCGTTTTAACGCACGGGTGGGGAAACTTTTGACCGCACTTTCGTATTGTGGAGACAGCAACAACACCTCGAAGGCAACGTCTGCCGTTGGGCCACTCAGAACCATTCCGGCAAGGTCCTCTGCAAACAGGTTGGCAAATGGCACGCGCAGCCGAACGCTGTCCATGGCACGCCACGTGGCAGGAAGGGTTTTGGACACGGCGGCTGCGCTGCCAGTCTTGAGTGCAGTTTCAAACCGCTGGAGCGCGGCCACACGATCCCAGACGCCCCCAGACGCCGCCGCGCGACGCTGCGTGTAAAGGCCAAGCAGCCGGTTTTCCGGCACTGTGCCACGTGCCGCCAGCCGTTCCGCGGCTTCGATCTGCGCCTTCCATCCGGCCGTGTCTGACAGATCGGCATTTGCATAGATCAGCGGCAAGATTCGGGTCGGGATGGGCGTGCCAATGGCACTGTGCAGGCGATAGACCAATGGATCAGGATGTGATGGCACGGCAAGTGGTGCGGCATCTTCGAACAAATCCGGATCAAGAAAACGCTCCAATGCATCCACAACAGCCGGTTCGATCATTCCGAGCGCTCGCCCGGACCCAAGCAGCAACGCGGCGGTATTCCAGTCTCCGGCACGGGCAAGGCAGAACACCTCGTGCGCAGTGGATGGAGACAGATCGCGCTTGTCCAACAGGATCTGGCAGGCGGCGGCCTCGAGGCCGGACAGAATCGCCATGTCAAAGTAGCGTTTGAAATGCCCGGGCGTCGTGGTGGGGCCCGCCAGTTCCATCAGCGCCAAGGCAGGGTCAAGCGCGCCAAAATCCATCAGCGCGTCAATGCGGGCCAGATCGAACTGGGCGGATGCACTGGGGGGCGGGGCAGCCTCGGCCAGCAGCAACGTGTAGGTCAATTGCTGCAAAGCGGGCAGTCGCAACGTGGGCAAGCGTTTGACTTGGGCCGCGAGCGCAGCACCACTCCGGCCTGACCACAACGTATCGGGCAAACCCGTTACCGTAGACGGAACCAACCCGACACGCTGTGGCGCAGGGCCACCAAGTGGCGTGACCGTGACCGATGGGATGCTGGCCGATGCGGCCACGTCGGGTTCATTTGCTTCGCCGGTGTCGGGCGATTGGGGCAGGGCAACGGGGGTTGTGGATTGTTGGCTCAACCAGTCGATTGCGCTTAGCGGCGCGGTGTCATCTTGAGCGCCCGCATGCGTAGCCGCAACCGCGCTCAGAACCAGCGCGCAGGCAGATGATCGCAGGCTATTCAGCATCCAGCGTCACAGGCAGGCGGGTTTCGGTCTGGGGCGGCGAGAAATTTGCGCCAAAAAACTCACCCACATAGGCGTAACCCACAAGTCCAATGAACCCGATGATCACGAGAAAGATCAACAGCTTGATAAGTCGGCCCATGGATGTCTTTGCCTCGATGCTCTTTTGGGTGTCGGCGTTTGATGCCGGCTGCTCGTTGTTGCCAGCCTGACGGCTATGCGTTGTTTTGCCAAAAGCTTATATGGCCTTTTTCTCAAAATCACGTCATTGACAGCCTAATGAGCGAAAAACAGCAAAATGAGGCACCAGCGCCGCGGTATCGGTTGCACAAGACCATCGTGATGGTCGGGATGATGGGGGCTGGCAAAACGGCTGTGGGCCGCGCCTTGGCCTCACGTCTTGGTGTGCCATTTCTGGACAGCGACGCCGAGATTGAGGCGGCTGCCAACATGAGTGTCCCTGAAATCTTTAGCCGCGACGGCGAGCCGTTTTTCCGCACCAAGGAGACGCAGGTGATTTCGCGTTTGCTGGACGAGGAACGGGGTATCTTGTCAACAGGGGGTGGTGCGTTCCTGTCCGAGATCAACCGGCGCAACATCACATGCCGTGGCGTATCGCTTTGGCTCAATGCTGATCTGGATCTGCTTTGGCAGCGGGTGCGCCACAAGGATACGCGTCCGTTGCTGCGTACGCCTGATCCGCGCGCGACCCTTGCCCAGATCTACGAAGCGCGTGTGCCGCTATACGGCTTGGCAGACCTGACCGTTGTTTCGCTGCCGGATGCGTCGATCGAGAACATGGTGGACCGCGTTATTACGGCCTTGCTTGAACATCGCCCTGATGCGTTGGAACAAATATCTCCCGGAGAATGAAAATGCGTGAAACGGTACATGTCCCCTTGGGAGACCGGGCTTATGACGTGTTGATCGGCCCTGGTCTGCTGGCGGAATCCGGAGCTTTGATTTCTCCATTTTTGCCGCGCCCGCGGGTGGCCGTTGTCACCGAAACCCAAGTTGCGGCCACGCATCTTGACGGGCTGCGTTTGGGGCTGGCGACGCAGGGCATCGACATGGTTGCGTTGGAATTGCCGCCCGGAGAGGCGACAAAAGGCTGGCCTCATCTGCAGGAGGTTGTCGAATGGCTGCTGGCCCAAAAGATCGAGCGTAACGACGTTGTTGTTGCCCTTGGAGGTGGTGTGATCGGAGATCTTGTGGGGTTTGCTGCCGCAATCCTGCGGCGGGGCGTGCGTTTTGTGCAAGTGCCGACGTCATTGCTGGCGCAGGTCGACAGCTCTGTCGGTGGCAAGACCGCCATCAACTCCTCGCATGGCAAGAACCTGATCGGAGCCTTTCATCAGCCCTGTCTGGTGCTGGCGGACACCGATGTGTTGAACACCTTGACGACGCGCGATTTTCTGGCCGGTTACGGAGAGGTCATGAAATATGGTCTGTTGGGGGACGCTGATTTCTTTGCGTGGCTCGAAGACAACGCCCCGGCCATGGCTGCGGGTGACATGGCCTTGCGGGTCGAGGCCGTGCGCCGCTCGGTTCAGATGAAGGCCGAGATTGTCACGCGTGATGAAACCGAACAGGGTGAACGCGCGCTTTTGAACCTTGGACACACGTTCTGTCATGCGTTGGAGGCGGCGACGGGCTATTCGGATCGTCTGTTGCACGGCGAGGGGGTGGCCATTGGATGCGGTTTGGCGTTCGAACTTTCCTCGCGCCTTGGTCTGTGCGCACAGGAAGATCCAAGCCGCGTACGGGCACACCTCAAGGCGATGGGTATGAAAACTGACCTGTCTGATATCGATGGTGCGTTGCCGGATGCAGCAACGCTGCTTGATCTTATGGGGCAGGACAAGAAAGTTGTGGCTGGCACGCTGAACTTTGTGCTGGCGCGCGGGATTGGCGAGGCCTTTGTGACATCAGACGTGCCAAGGGAAGCTGTACTGGGCGTTCTAGGTGATGCACTGGCCCGCACCTGAAAAGGCCCCGGCGCGCGCCCTGTGAACAAATCAAACTGGGTACAATGAAAACGGCCTTGCCGTGGATGCAGCAAGGCCGATGATTATTTTCCTGTTTGATACTTGCTGAAGGCAAAGCGTATACCTTGCTGGCCTCCGCTTGCTCCGATCAAAACAACCCGCGTTTCTTAGAATGGGATCTCGTCGTCCAGATCGCGGCTGGGAGCCGGGGAAGGTGCGCCGCCGCCACCACCGTAGTCACCACCGCGATCATCGTAGTCCATTTGATTGCCGCCACCGCCGCCACCGTAGTTTCCACCACCTCCGCCGCCGCCGCCTTCACGACCGTCCAGCATAGTCAGCGTGCCACCATAGCCCTGCAAAACAACTTCGGTGGAATAGCGATCCTGCCCGGACTGATCCTGCCATTTGCGCGTTTGCAATTGACCCTCGATGTACACTTTTGAGCCCTTGCGCAGATATTGTTCAGCCACGCGGACCAAACCTTCCTGAAAGATGGCGACAGAATGCCATTCGGTGCGTTCCTTGCGCTCGCCTGTATTGCGATCTTTCCATGTTTCGGAGGTGGCAATGCGCAGGTTGCACACCTTACCCCCGTTCTGGAACGTCCGCACTTCGGGGTCGCGCCCCAGATTTCCGATCAAAATGACCTTGTTGACGGACCCTGCCATGTCTTTTCCTCTCTGGTCGGTGGCGCGCAGTGATTCCAAGCGCGCGCGTCGCGTTTGAGCTAGACTACACATGGTTAAGGGCCGCTTAAACCTAACTCTGGCGCATTTGCCAAAAAACCGTATATTGCGTCCGAAGGCATGAGTGGTGTCATCAGTTGAGGCTTTGGGGCAGTATGCGGGCAATTTTGGCGGGGGCAGCGATTGTTGCCTTGATAGCGGAAGCGGGCTGGGCGCAAAGTATTTCTGGCCGCAACCGAACCAATCTTTTCAAGTCGCAAACCAAGGTGCTCGATACGCGCGCGGCCAAGCAATATTCAAATTCGGTGCGTCTGCAGCCGCCCAAGGTCATTACACCGACAAAATGGGACACTGAACGTGCATCTCCCAAATATCGCGGCCGCTACAAGGGTCAGTTTTTGCCCATCGCCAAAGCTGCTGCGCGTAAACATGGGGTGCCCGAGGATCTGTTCTTGCGGCTCGTTCAACAGGAATCCAATTGGAACCCAACGGCCAAATCGCGTGTCGGAGCCTATGGCCTTGCGCAATTGATGCCCGGAACCGCCCGCTATCTTGGGGTTGATTCACGCAACCCACGCGAAAATCTGGAAGGTGGGGCCAGATACCTCAAGGAACAGTACGACGAATTCGGCAGCTGGCGTTTGGCATTGGCAGCCTACAACGCAGGGCCCGGTGCGGTGAAGAAATACAACGGCGTCCCACCATTCCGCGAAACCCGGAACTATGTGAAAGTCATCTGGGGCAGCTAAAACTTGAGCGAGTTCGTCTCAGAGTTGCACTGATTTCGCCATAGTCTTGCCCTTCGGCTTCGTTAACCTCTGCCCAAAGCAGGGAGTGACGTAACTGTTATGAAGCCGGGACAATCCACATTTGACGAACGCCTTGTGCGCATCAACAAGGGCAAAACGCTTAACGCCAGCGACGTTGTGTTAAAGCGCGAAGGGCTTGTGAACAAATCCGGCAAGAAGCGGTGGATTCACCTGGATATGCTGGCCGCTGGCGGTATGGCTGGCGGAATTGCCGGAACACTGTTTGCGATGAACGTGGGCGTGTTCCTGATGATGACACTCACACTGGACACGCTTTATGGCCTGATCATAGCGGATTATGTGATGGCGGCCTATATTGGCGCGGTGGCGATTGCGCCCGTTGGTTTCGTGATGAGCCAGATCTTTGCCCGTAGTAATCCGCGCGGATGGCAGTTCTGGATGGGCTATCTGGCAGGCGTTCTGGCTGCCAATTACAGCGACCTGAACACACTTTACTACACGCTTTACCCGCCGGGCGCGTAACGTGCGCGGCTATTCAGCCGCGATCTTGATCACAGGTTCCATGCGCGCAAGGATGTCATCGGCCAGATGGCATTTGACCTGATGCCCTTCGGCAAGGTGACGCACGGGCGGAACCTCTTTTTCGCACAGGCCACCGGGGACATCCGATTTCCAGCGACACCGTGTCTGGAACGGACATCCCGAAGGCGGGTTCATCGCAGACGGAATGTCGCCTTCCAGCACGATGTGCTGCTTTTCCACAGATGTATCCGCAATCGGCACAGCCGACAAAAGCGCCTCGGTATAAGGGTGATAGGGCGGCGAGAACACCTGATCCGTGCTACCCAGTTCCACGACATGCCCCAAATACATCACCATCACCCGGTCGCTGAGATAGCGTACGATGGACAGATCGTGGCTGATGAACAGCAATGTCGTTTTGTGCTCGCGCTGGATCTCCATCAAAAGGTCGGTCACGGCTGCCTGAACGGACACGTCCAGAGCCGACACCGGCTCGTCCGCCACAACGATTTTGGCGTCCCCGGCAAAGGCGCGTGCAATTCCAACACGCTGCTTCTGACCCCCCGACAGCTGACGCGGCATACGGTCTGCAAATGCGCGCGGCAACTTCACAAGATCGAGCAATTCCAACATGCGCTGATGACGCTCGGCCTCGTTCTTGCCAACCTTGAAGATCTCGAGCGCACGGATGATCTGGCGTCCAACCGTCATTGACGGATTGAGCGTGTCAAAGGGGTTCTGGAACACCATTTGCACATCCGCGACTGTCTGGGTGTCACGGTCTTCGATGGGAATGTCCTGAATGGCCTTGTTGCCCAGTGTAATCGTACCCTCGGTGGCTGTCTCAAGCCCCATGAGGACCTTGGCAAAGGTCGACTTGCCACAGCCCGACTCGCCTACAATGGCCAGTGTCTCGGATTCGCGGGCCTCGAAACTGAGAGTCTCATTCGCCTTCACGACCTTCTTTTCACCAGAAGAGAACAAGGCCGAGGCGGCGACCTCATAATATTTCTTGAGGTTGTCCATTTTGATGACAACGTCGCCGATTTCGCCCTTTTCCTTTTGTGCCCCCAAGGTCATCGGCGCATTCCAGTCGATTTCCTTGAACTTCAGACAGCGGGATTCGTGGCTGGCATCCTCATTGGCCGGGAACATCGGAATAGGCTTGTTCTCGTTGCACAAACCGTCCTCGAAATAGTCGCAACGCGGCCCAAAGTTGCAGCCCGGTGGACGTTCATGGGGCAGGGGGAAGTTGCCCGGAATAGCAACCAGAGGGCGCGAGTTCTTGTCGGCCCCCGGCAACGGAATTGAGCGGAACAATGCTTGCGTGTAAGGATGCTGCATCTCGTCAAAGACCTGTTCGATGCTGCCCCGTTCCACAGCTTCGCCGGAATACATGACGCAAATACGGTCACAGGTTTCCAGAACCAGACCCAGGTTGTGCGAAATAAACAGCATCGACGTGCCGTATTTCTTGCCCAGATCCTTTACCAGTTCGACCACAGCCGCCTCGACGGTCACATCCAGTGCAGTTGTCGGCTCGTCCAGAATCAGCAAAGACGGTTCGGACATCAAGGCCATCGCAATGACAATACGCTGCTGTTGGCCCCCCGAGAGCTGATGAGGAAAGGAATTGAGGATGCGCTTGGGGTCCGGCAACTTCACATCCGTGACCACCTGCAACGCGCGATCATATGCGTCGCTTTCGGCCATGCCCTGATGGATCATCGGCACTTCCATAAGCTGCTTGCCGATCTTCATGGCCGGGTTCAGGGACGCCATGGGTTCCTGATAGATCATCGCAATCTCTGAGCCGCGGATGTCGCGTAATTCCTCTGCGCTCATTTCCTGCAGATCGCGGCCCTTGAACTTGATGGATCCCCCGACGATGCGCCCGTTCTTGCCCAGATCCTGCATCACCCCCAAGGCGACAGTGGACTTGCCACAACCGGATTCGCCCACCAGACCAACCGCCTCACCCGGTTTGACGGTGACGGAAAAATCCATCACCGCAGGGATCTCGCGCAAGCGCGTAAAGAAGGAAATCGACAGCTTGTCGATCTCAAGGATCGGCCCGTCATAATCCAGTTTCGCCATCATCAATTCTCCCGTTTGACCGCAAAGAGATCTGTCGCTCTTCATCTTGCCAAATAAACTTCGGGGGTCCGGGGGCTGGCCCCCGGTCCGCCCTCTCAACTCAGTCCTTCAGGCTTTCTTCGCGCAAGCCATCGGCCAAAAGGTTCAGTCCCAACACCAGCGTCATCAGCGAGATGGCAGGGGGCAAAAGCGGGTGCACATAAGCACGGATCAACTGACGCCCGGTGTTGATGGTTGTCCCCCAATCCGGGCTTTCGCTTTCAAGACCCAGACCAAAGAAGCCCAGCGTCCCCAAAAGGATCGTGGTGTATCCGATCCGCAGACAGAAATCGACGATCAACGGTCCACGCGCATTGGGCAGGATCTCCCACAGCATGATGTACCACGGACCTTCGCCGCGAGTCTGAGCAGCGGCCACATAGTCGCGTGTCTTGATGTCCAGAGCGAGGCCCCGCACGATCCTAAAGACGGTGGGTGCGTTCACAAAGACCACGGATACAAACACGACGAGAATGCCCGGCGCGATGTCAAAGAGATCGAGGAATTCGGGCAGCACCGCCACCTTTGTCCCGGCGTCAGAAATCAGCGAAAGGTAGATCCAGCCCAGGACTCCCAACACAACAACAAGCAACGGCGTGCGAAAGCTGGGTTGGGTATAGTAGCGCGAGTTCAGCAACACGGCGACAAAGACCAGTGGAAAGATGAACAAAACAGTGGCCATGTAGTTCGGGATACCGGTGGCCACGATCTCCGGAGTGACCAGCAGGTAGAACAGCAAGATCACCGGAAAGGCGAGGATCAGGTTGGCGAGGAAAGACAGGAACGTGTCCAGACGTCCACCGTAGTATCCTGCGGGCAGACCCAGCGTGATGCCCACCATAAAGGCAAATAGTGTCGCCAGCGGCGCAATCTGCACCACAACCCAAGCGCCCTTGAACAGACGTGTGAACACGTCACGGGCAAGGTTGTCGCCGCCCAGCAGATACCACGCATATTCACCTTCTTCGGCGCCGCGCAGGGGGGTGCCGGGACCCTTGTTCTTCATGCCGGACACCTGGCTCAGCGTGTCATGGGTTGCGATCCAGTCAAAGAGACCGGCCATGATGCCGCCAAACACCCAGAACATGACCAGCGCAAATCCGATCATTCCAACTGTGGAGTCAAACAGCTTGCCGTAAAGGCCGAGTTTGCGTTTGTACATGATCGACACTGCAAAGGTCGCGATCAGGGCGATCCACACGGGCGTGAGCTGTTGGCTCATCCCGCCGACGATGCCCGCTGTGCCGGGGCCGCCGATCACACCGATAACGACATATCCCAACAGAACAACCACCAGCGCGAGGCCGGACCACTTTGTCGCCAAGGTCGATACGCCATATGCACCGCCTGCCGAACTGAGCGTCCCGTCAGGATTGGTGACGACCCGTTCGCCCGATGACGCCACGCCCAGCACAATTTGTGCCACCACGGCGAGTAGGAAGATCGCAGCCAACGCGTAAGTGATCGGGTCCAGAAATTGCCCAAGAGGGCCAGTCCATGTCAAAGCTTCCATGGTGAGACTCCCTTAAGAAATGCGAATGCGCGGGTTGAGGAACACATAGCCGATGTCGGATATGAGTTGCGTGACCAGAACCACGACAACCGACACAACCGAGACTGCCAGCAACAATTCGATGTCATTGTTGCCCGCTGCCTGCACCAGCAACCAGCCAAAGCCCTTGTAGTTAAAGAGCGTTTCGACAATCACAACGCCGTTCAGCAACCACGGGATCTGCAACATGATCACGGTAAAGGGCGCGATCAGGGCATTGCGCAGGGCGTGTTTCAGCACGATGTTGCGGAAACTCACGCCCTTCAGGCGCGCAGTACGAATGTATTGCGCGGTCATGACCTCGGTCATGCTCGCTCGCGTCATCCGCGCAATATAGCCCATGCCATAAAGGGCGATGGTCACGACCGGCAGGGTGAAGTTGGCAAAGGTGATGTCTTCGCTGGCCTTGGTGGCCGAGCCTGAAAACAGTGTTTTCCCTTCGATCCAACCTGCTTCGGCCAGAACCGGCGAAATGCCGAATTTTGAGGAGGCCAACAGCGCGATCAGCACAACGCCGGACACGTATTCCGGTGTCGCCGTTGTTGCGATGGAAAAGGTCGACAGCGATCGGTCAAGCCCGGACCCTTCGCGCATGCCTGCCAAAACGCCGACGATCAAGGCCATGGGCACCATGACCAACAGCACAAGCCCCATCAGCTTGCCTGTGTCCACGAGGCGCTTGACGACCAGCCCCCCCACTTCGTCCTTGAACACCAGGCTGTATCCCCAGTCACCCTGCAAGACGCCGCAAAAGGTTGGCCGCTCGCCTTCGGGTGTATCCGGGGCAAAGCATTGCCCGGTGACTGTGCCGTCCTCGTTTTCCGTAACCCACCCCGGTGCAACACCCAGCCAGCGCCCGTACTTGAGGAAGGTGTTGTCGGTATAGCCCCGATCCCCCAGCCAGCTTGCAACGGCTTCGTCCGACATGCGGAAGTTGCCTTGGGTCTTAGCCAGTTTTTCGAGATTCGGATAAAGGTTGGTCAGAAAAAACACGATGAAAGTCAGGCAAATTGCCGTCAGTAACATCACGCCCAATCGTCTGAGTATGAAAAGTCCCATATATCGCCCCTGTTGGGTGGCTTTTGGCAGTCATTTTCGCTGCCGGTGATTTTTGTGCGGGCAACATTGTCTGCGCCTCGCGGTGTTGGCCCCTTGGACCCTGATTTGGGTGTTTGTGTCGTCTCGACGTGCTCCCCGGCCACGTCGCATCCGTTCTTTGCGGATGCAGTCAGCGTCTCCGAAGTCGTTTCCAACGGGTTGCTGCGTGGTTTGTTGTTCCCTGACGCCATGAGGCAACAAAAACCTGTGTCACGTCAACGGGGCGCTTTGGGAAATCATCACACAATTACGACATCTGAATAGTCCATTTGCGACATTGCGATAGGATGCTGCCCCTTAGGCACGCAATGTCGACGGATCGCCCTTTGCATTGCGCCGCAGCGCCATGGGCGTGTGTCCGGTGTGTTGCTGGATAAATCGCGTGAAATAAGCCGCTGAGCCAAATCCGAGGTGGCGCGCGATATCCTGCGCTGGTGTGGTCGTTTCGCTGAGCGCGATCCGCGCCGCATACAAGATGCGTTCCGTTAGCAGATCTGCCGCCGTCCGTCCCGTTGCAGATTTGCAGGCACGCGACAGATGGGTTGGCGTCACACCAAGAGCGTGGGCATGATCTGCCATTGTCATGCTTTGTGCATAGTTCTGCACGACCCCTTCACAAAAGGCGGCAGCAAGCCGTGGGGCGGCGCTTGTCTTTGTTGGCAGATTTTCCGGCAGTGCAATTTGGCGCCGCAGCCAGACTGATATCAATGCGACATGGGCGTCCAGCGCATCTTGGGAAAGTGGGCGGGTGCCAGCGGCTTCGCGTTGTGCAGCGTCGAACACGCCTGTCAGCTCGGAAATGGCGGCGACATCCCGGATCCGCAATTGCCGAGGCGTTTCGGGCAGGCGCACTTCTGTGCCGTCCGGGATCATGGCAACCTGACCCATACCCTGACGGCCAAGCGCAAGAGAAAACAATGAACGGGCTGGGACAAGGATGGCGTTATGCGTGCCAACCCCGCGACGCGTGCCGTTGAGCAACAGGCGCCCCTGTCCGCGGGTGATCCATATAATCAGATGTTCGGGACGATCATGGGCAAGGCTGAGACGCCAGTCCTGAGCTCCGGTCAATTGCGCAAGAGTCGTGATCTGGACAGGAGGCAGGGGCATCGCATAAATGTTTCAATAGGACAACTCGACCTTACTTTGCCCACAATACGGCGTCAAACCAAGCGCAAAAGGTCAAGAATTTGCAAGTGTCGCAGAAGAGACCCACTGCCATTTGCTCAATCGCGCACGGAACCACGTGCGTTGACGCTTGGCATATTGGCGCGTCGCTATCGTTGCACTTTCCACAGCGTCTTCATGGCTTATGTCGCCCTGCAAGACGCCCATGGCCTCGCGCACACCTATAGCGCGGCACGCGGGCAGGGCGGGGTCAAATCGAGTTGCCATCGCCCGCGCTTCGTCCAATGCGCCACCTTTCAGCATGTGATCAAAACGCTGTGCTATGCGCGGTGTCAGCCAGTCCTTGGGGCTGTCCATCACAATGCCCTGATACCGGTCGCTCCCGAGCAAGGGTGGGGCTGTATTGTCCTGCCAATGTGCCAAACCGTGCCCAGTAGCGTCCAATACCTCCCACGCGCGTTGCACCCGGGCGCGGTTTGCCAAATCAATGCGGGCCTTGGTTGCGGGGTCCAGATTGGCAATCATGTCCTGCAACCGCAGTGTGTCTCCCAATTGGCGCACATCAGCGGGCGTTGGCGGAATATCAGCAAGCCCTTCGGTCAGGGCACTGAAATACAGGCCAGTTCCGCCTACAATGATAGGACGCTGGCCAGACAAAAGCGGTGCAACTTCGCGAAGCCAATGACCGGTTGAGTACGCCTGATCATAGCGGACATGGCCATAAAGGTGATGTGGCGCGCGCTTCTCTTCTTCGACCGAGGGCCGTGCCGTGATGACGCGCCAGCAGTCATAGACCTGGCTGGCATCAGCATTCAAAATGACGCCGCCTTGAGTCTCTGCGATGGCCAGCGCAAGCGCGGATTTGCCCGATGCCGTGGGTCCAGCGATCAGAACAGGCAGTTCAGGAGAGAGAGAGGCGAGAATCTGCGACTTCATACGCGCGTGGTCCATTGAAAACCCGCCACTTTTAGGACAGGTTGCGCGCAAATTCCAAGAGCGGGGGCGCATGATGACCGACACTGTTACTGCCACGGGCACTGAACCACAGGCAGCAAGGCAATTCGGCAGGGTCATGCTGAAGATTTCCGGCGAGGCTTTGATGGGTGATCAGGGCTATGGCCTGCATCCTCCAACGGTTGAACGCATCGCACGCGAGGTCAAAGCGGTGCACGACATGGGCGTCGAGATCTGCATGGTGATTGGCGGCGGCAATGTCTTTCGCGGCCTTCAGGGATCAGCTCAGGGGATGGAGCGCACCACAGCCGACTACATGGGGATGTTGGCAACGGTCATGAATGCGCTGGCGATGCAATCAGCCCTTGAGGGGTTAGGGGTGTTTACGCGTGTCATCAGTGCCATCACGATGAACGAAGTGGCAGAGCCATATATCCGACGCCGTGCTGTGCGCCACTTGGAGAAAAAACGGGTCTGTATCTTTGCCGCCGGAACGGGCAACCCGTACTTCACCACCGATACTGCGGCCACGTTGCGCGCCAATGAGATGTCCTGCGAAGTCATCTTCATGGGCAAGAATGGTGTGGACGGGGTCTATGACAAGGACCCGGCCAAGCACGAAGATGCGGTGCGCTATGATACTGTCACCTATGACGACGTTTTGGCCAAACGCCTTGGGGTGATGGATGCCAGCGCCATCGCACTGGCGCGTGACAACAACTTGCCCCTGATCGTGTTTGCACTGGACACGCCGGGCGGGTTCAAATCCATTCTAGAGGGGAAGGGCACCTTTACCCGCGTGCAGAACTGAACAACCCCTGCACGAAACCACACTGGCGTTTTGTAGGCGCCATGTTTTATACCAAGACCCAAGAGTGACACGACCCGCACAAAGGGCAGTCCAAGAAAAACACGGGGAATGCGATGTCAGACGACTTTATGCTGGACACAGACGACCTTGAGCGCCGCATGGAGGGCGCCATGGCAAATCTCAAGACCGAATTTGCATCTTTGCGCACGGGCCGTGCGTCTGCGTCGATGCTGGAGCCGGTGATGGTGGATGCCTATGGGTCCATGACACCCATCAATCAGGTTGGTACTGTTAACGTGCCAGAGCCGCGGATGGTCACGGTGAACGTCTGGGACAAAGGCCTTGTGAACAAGGTCGAAAAGGCGATCCGCGAAAGCGGGCTGGGCATCAACCCGCAGCTGAACGGCACGATCATCATGCTGCCCATTCCGGAGTTGAACGAGGAACGGCGCCGCGAATTGGGCAAAGTTGCAGGGGGCTATGCAGAAAACGCGCGCGTATCCGTGCGCAATGTCCGCCGCGACGGAATGGATCAGATCAAGAAAGCCAAAGCAGACGGGATGTCGGAAGATGACCAGAAGCTGTGGGAAGATGAAGTGCAGGAAATGACGGATCGATTCATCAAGTCGGTGGATACGGCATTGGAGACCAAACAAGCAGAAATCATGCAAGTTTGAGGGAAGGTCTGAGGATCGTGCCGAACCTGTCAGCCCCGTCGAATGCCTTTTTTGAGTGTTTGGGGCGTCAGGGGTTTAGCGTCGCAGGTACATCACCTTGGCGCAAAACCCGTTGAAACTGCACTGCGCTGAGGAAGGCCGCCGCGTCATGCATAGCCAAGGATGTCATCATCGCTGATCCCTCGCATAAAGACCCGGCGCATCCCGGACCTCGCCATGTCGCCATTATCATGGACGGCAATGGCCGGTGGGCCACACAACGCGGACGCCCGCGATTGTTTGGACACCACGCTGGCGCACGCCGCGTGCGCGAGGTTGTCGAAACCTGCCCGGATATCGGTGTTGAATACCTGACCATCTTCGCCTTCTCGACGGAAAACTGGAAACGCACACAAGTCGAAGTCGCAGGTCTGATGAGCCTGTTTCGCCGCTACATCACCAAAGAAGCGCGGGCCCTGAACAAATTTGGCGCCCGCGTTCGCTTTATCGGGGATCGTGTGCGCCTTGACGATAAACTCATCACCCTTATGGACGAGTTGGAAAATGCCACAGCGCACAACACTTCGGTGCATCTGACGATCGCGTTGAATTATGGTGGGCGGGACGAGGTGGCGCGTGCCACCAAACGCCTCGCGCAGGATGTGGCAGATGGTAAACTTCACCCAAGTGACGTGGATGAAGAAACACTGCCAAAGTATTTAGATACATACGTTCTTCCTGATCCGGACCTTGTTATTCGCACAAGCGGCGAAGCGCGGATTTCAAATTTCCTTCTGTGGCAATCGGCTTATGCAGAATATGAATTCATCGACACGCTGTGGCCTGATTTCTCACGCGAAGAATTTACCAGTCTGTGTGCGGCCTACGGTGGGCGCGATCGTCGCTTTGGTGGAGTGAAGAAGTGAGTGATGCGCCCGAAAAGTGGTCGGATTTGGCCGCCCGCATGGGGTCGGGTGGGGCCATGGTGCTGATTGGCGTTGTCGGCATCTGGGCGGGTGGACATGTGTTTCACGTGCTGGTCGCACTGATCTGCGGTTTGATGATTTGGGAACTGGTGCGCATGCTGTCGCCCGATCAATCGAACCTTGCTTTGCAATTGGGCGCATTGTGTGGCGCGGCCTCGTTAATGGCTGTTTATCTGCCTGTCGGATTTGCACTGCCGCTTTTGTTGGCGCCGGTAATGGTAGGGTTTGGGCAACTTTCCCGGCACAGAACCACTTACATGAGCTTTAGCGTTCTGGTGATGATGGCCAGCTTTGGCATGATGAACGTCCGCGACGACCTTGGGTTTTCGTGGATGGTATGGCTTGTGATGGTGGTCGTTGTCACGGACGTCGTTGGCTATTTCGCGGGTCGCATGATTGGTGGGCCAAAGTTCTGGCCGCGTGTCAGCCCTAAGAAAACTTGGTCCGGGACAGTTGCCGGTTGGATCGGGGCAGCAGTGGTTGGGGCAATCTTTGCCTTGAACACGCAGGCTTCCGTCAACCTGATTGGCGTGTCCATTGCGATTTCCATGGCCAGCCAGATGGGCGATATCGCGGAAAGCGCGATCAAGCGACGCGTGGGCGTCAAAGACAGCTCCAACTTGATACCGGGGCATGGCGGGTTGCTGGATCGCTTTGATGGTATGCTCGGGGCCTCTGTGTTTCTGTTGATGCTTGGACAGGTGGCAGGATTTCCAGGTGGTGCGCTTTGACACGGCGCGTATCAATCTTTGGTGCGACAGGCTCTATCGGGCAAAATACCATTGATCTGATTTCACGCGCCCCGGAAGACTTTGACGTTGTGGTGCTGACGGGTGCGTCCAACATCACGCAATTGGCCAAAGATGCCATTGATTTGAACGCAGAGGTAGCAGTCACGGCGGATGAAACGCGCCTTGATGATCTGCGTGCCGCGTTGGCCGGGTCTGGTGTTGAGGCCGCAGCCGGGCAGGCGGCATTGGAAGAGGCGGCAAGCCGTCCTGCGGATTGGGTGATGTCCGCGATTGTGGGGGCCGCGGGTCTTGCACCCGGACTGCGGGCATTGGAGCAGGGCGCGACACTGGCCCTGGCCAACAAGGAATCGCTGGTCTGTGCCGGGTCGCTGATCCTTGGAACGGCCAGGAAACACTCCGCACGGCTGCTGCCCGTGGACAGCGAACACTCGGCGGTCTTTCAGGGCCTGATCGGGGAAGACATTGAGACTGTCGAGCGGATCGTCATTACGGCATCAGGTGGCGCATTTCGTGACTGGCCGCTTGAGCAACTCAGCGACGCGACGCTGGCCCAGGCCTCATCGCACCCCAATTGGGATATGGGGCAGCGCATTACCATCGACAGCGCATCCATGTTCAATAAGGCCCTTGAGGTCATTGAAACAAAAGAATACTTTGGTGTTCGGCCTGATCAAATCGAAGTGCTGGTGCACCCGGAATCGATGATCCACGCGATGGTGGGATTCAATGACGGCGCGTTGATGGCGCATGTTGGTCCGCCGGATATGCGCCACGCCATTGGCTTTGCCCTGCACTGGCCCGTACGGAAATCGCTGCCGGTTGAACGGCTGGATCTGGCCAAGATCGGAGCATTTACATTCCGTGCGCCTGACGAGGTGCGCTGGCCTGCACTGCGTCTTGCGCGCGAAGTGATGGAGCGGGGTGGCCTTGCCGGTGCTGTATTCAACGCAGCCAAGGAGACGGCTCTGGACGGCTTTATTGCTGAGCAGATAAAATTCACACACATGTCAGATGTTGTCGCTGAAGTCCTAGAGACGCTCGACACTGACCATATTGATGCCGCAATGACACTTGATAACGTTATGCATGTGGACCACATGGCCAGACAGGCCGCGCGGGCTGTGATCGAGCAACGAACTGGGTGATTGACTTGGATTTTCTATCTCTCCTGCCTGCCTTTGGCGGCGTGATTTGGACTGTTGTGGCCTTTGTGGTGGCGTTGAGCGTCATCGTCGCAATCCACGAATACGGTCACTACATCGTGGGGCGGTGGTCCGGGATCCATGCCGACGTATTTTCAATCGGGTTTGGCCCTGTGTTGTGGAGCCGCTACGACAAGCGCGGCACCAAATGGCAGTTCGCCGCGCTGCCGTTTGGTGGCTACGTCAAATTCGCAGGTGATGCCAACGCGGCCTCCGGCAAAGACGAAGGCGCCATGGCCGAAGTCGCAGCAGATCCAGTTGCGTTGCGCCGAACCATGCACGGCGCGCCTCTGTGGGCACGTGCGGCCACAGTCGCGGCGGGCCCGGTCTTTAATTTTATCCTGTCGATTCTGGTGTTTGCCATCGTTGGCTACTCGTCCGGCATTATGCGCGATCCGCTGACTGTTGGCGAGTTGCGCCCATTGCCCGCTGAAGTGCAGGAGTTGCAGGTCGGGGATGTCGTGCTGGAAATCAACGGCGCCGAAGTCCCCAGCATCATGGAAGATGCCTATGCAGACTTCATTGAGGATCTGCCGAAATTCGCAACACTGGATTACACAATCGAACGCGATGGCAGTCGTATGGTCGTGCAGGGTCCGTACCTGCGCCCACCACTGGTCAACAACGTCACCCCTCAAAGTGCTGCGCTGGCGGCAGATCTGGAGCGCGGAGATGTCATTACCGAAGTGGATGGCAAGCCGATCTTTTCCTTTGCTCAAATCAAGGATGCGGTCGAAAGTTCGGATGGGCGCAGTCTGAACCTGACCGTTTGGCGTGACGGTACGTTGCTGTCCAAGGTGCTGACGCCCAAGCGGGTTGATGAGCCCCAGCAAGAAGGTGGTTTCGCCACCCAATGGCGCATCGGCATCGCAAGCGGTAACGCATTTGAACCAGCCACCGAACGCCCTGGCGTGGGGCAGGCCGTGCTTGGCGGGGTCACGCAGACGTGGACCATCATCAACGGATCGATTTCCGGGCTTGGCCACATGATCACCGGCGCAATCAGCACGTGTAATTTGTCCGGACCGATCGGGATTGCACAAGTGTCAGGAACCATGGCCAGCCAAGGCGTGCAGAGTTTCGTATGGTTCATTGCGGTGTTGTCGACGGCCGTCGGGCTGTTGAACCTGTTCCCGATTCCTGCGCTCGACGGTGGGCATTTGGTGTTTTACGCTTACGAGGCCGTGACGGGCAAACCACCCCCTGATGGCGCGTTGCGTGTGTTGATGGCTGTCGGCCTTGCGTTGGTTCTGTCGCTGATGGTGTTTGCGCTTGGGAATGATCTGTTCTGTCCGTAAGCGTGCGGCGGCGCAGCGCACCGCCCCAAATTTGACACATTTCGTCCAATTCTGCGCCGCATTCGCTGTGTAAACCGCTGCCATCGCAGAGGAATATACTATGCAAACGCTTCAGAGTGGATATCGCGGCCTTAGCCTTTTAATGGCTTTGAACTCAGATCGCCTGCTTTACATTGCAACGCTGGCAACAGCGTTGGCCGCAGGTGCTTGGGTCGGAAGCCTCTAGCTGCACCACATATAGTGAAAAATTTTTAAAGCCTGCGCTTGCGTGTGGGCTTTCTTCGTTTTGACAAGCCTCTGCAATCCCGATACTCACTTCGTATTGATGTCTGAACACGTGGGGCAAAACCATGGGACTGGGGTTGAGGGACACAGGCGCGCAGGTGCGGGTACACCGGCGGGGTTCTGGTCTAGCAGTTATTATTTTCATTGCAGTTGCAATGGCTTGGGTCAGTATTGCTGGTCATGCTGTCGCGCAGCAATTTCGATTTAGCAATATACAGGTCGAAGGGAACGTGCGGGTCGGCGACTCTGCCGTGCTGTCACAAGCCGGAATCGCGCCGGGCCAGACCCTGAGCGCCGGGCAGGTCAACGACGCAACGCAGAACCTGCAAAACAGTGGTTTGTTCGAAACAGTATCGGTCGAGCCGCGTGGCAACACATTGGTGATCACTGTTGTCGAATTGCCAACGATCAACCGCATCAGTTTCGAGGGCAACCGCCGTGTTGATGATGAAGCACTGAGTGCGGTGATCCGCAGTCAGGAACGCCGCGTGTTCAACCCCTCGCAGGCCGAACGGGATTCTGCGGCCATCTCCGAAGCTTATGTAGCGCAGGGTCGTGTTGCGGCACGGGTCACGCCACGGATTATTCGGCGCAGTGACAACCGCGTGGATGTCATTTTCGAAGTCTTCGAAGGCGGTATCGTAGAAATCGAGCGGATCACCTTTGTGGGCAACCGTGCCTATTCAGATCGTCGCCTGCGCCGCGTTCTGGACACCAAGCAGGCAGGATTCTTTCGCACCCTCATCCGCTCGGACACATTGGTCGAGGATCGCATCGCCTTTGATCAGCAGCTTATGCGGGATTTCTACAATGCGCGTGGCTATGTCGATTTCCGAATTCTCAGCGCAAACGCTGAGCTAACAGAAGAGCGGGATGGGTTCTTCCTCGTTTTCAACATCGAGGAAGGGCAGCAATTTGAGTTTGGTGAGATTTCGGTCAGCACAGACCGGTCCGACCTTGACCCTGATGAGTATCAGGGCGATCTGAAATTGCGCCCCGGTGTGGTCTATTCGCCCACGCTGGTCGAAGCAGAGATCACACGCCTTGAGCGGCGCGGACAACGCGACGGATTGGATTTCCTGCGCGTCGAACCGCGCGTATCGCGCAATGATCGTGACCTGACATTGGATGTTGAATTTGTTCTGACGCGTGGCCCGCGTGTGTTTGTCGAGCGCATCGACGTGGAAGGCAACACCACAACATTGGATCAAGTGATCCGCCGCCAGTTCAAGATTGCTGAAGGTGACCCCTTCAACCCACGTGAAATTCGCGATGCGGCAGAACGTATCCGTGCGTTGGGATATTTCAGCAATGCGGATGTGAATGCGCGCGAAGGCTCGCAGCCGGATCAGGTGATTGTTGATGTGGATGTCGAAGAGCAGCCAACAGGGTCACTGAACTTTGGTGGTACGTTTTCGGCCAATGATGGTTTTGGTCTGGTGGTTGGCTTCACCGAACGCAACTTCCTGGGTCGGGGGCAAACGCTCGGTTTCAATTTTTCGACCGCGGAAGAGGCGGCACGTTATGGCATCAGCTTTGTTGAACCGGCTTTCCTTGGGCGCGATGTCGCGTTTGGTCTGAACCTGCAATACAGCGAAGCGGACTCAAGCTTTGCGAACTATGACAGTTCGTCCTTTACGTTCTCGCCAAGCCTGACGTTCAACACAGGCGAAAACAGCCGCTTGCAACTGCGCTACACAGCCCGGGACGATGAATTACTGGCACGCGATCCAATTTCGCACGGCTCTGTCGTACAAACGGAGATCGACGCGGGCTCTCAGTTCTCTTCGTCAATCGGTTACACATTCAGCTACGACACCCGCACCAGCGGTTTGGATCCAAACGCGGGTGTTCTGCTTGAGTTCAGTCAGGACTTTGCGGGCTTGGGCGGTGACTCAGAGTATATCAGAACCACAGCACGCATCGTCGGTCAGCGCCGGGTCTTCAACGAAGAAGTCACACTGCGAGCGACCCTAGAGGGGGGACTGTTGTCATGGTCCGGTGGGGCAAACCGTACAATCGACAGGTTCTTTGTCGGTCCTTCGATCTTGCGTGGGTTTGAGCCCGGCGGGATCGGACCGCGCGATTTCTCGGCACCCGACGATCCCGATCCGTTGGGCGGCAACGTCTACATCGCGGCGCGCTTTGACATGGAATTCCCATTGGGTCTGCCCGAAGAGATCGGTCTGCGCGGCGGTTTATTCTATGACATTGGCAACCTTTATAACCTTGACGATGTGGATCTGTCCGGCGGGACGGTTGTCGGAGAAGGTGGGTCATTCCGGCACGTCATCGGATTCTCGTTGTTCTGGGATACGGCCATTGGACCATTGCGTTTCAACTTTTCCAACGCTCTGAAGAAAGAGGATTTCGACGAGGAACAGACATTTGATCTGACCCTGTCGACAACGTTCTAACAGATGTGGGGTCGCCTGCGCGTGGTGGCGGTTTTGCTGGCCCTTGGATGGGCCAGCTCCATATTTGCGCAAAGCATCCAAAGCCCGATCCTGACAATCGACAGCGAGCGGCTCTATCGCGGCAGCGAATTTGGTCAGCGCGTAGCGCGTGAAGTCGAGGCCCGGACCCAGGCTCTGACGGAAGAGAACCGCACCCTTGAGTCAGAGCTGGAAGCCGAAGAGCTAGCGCTGACAGAACAGCGCGCTGATCTGACCCCGGAGGACTTTCGCGCCTTGGCGGATGCCTTTGATGCGCGCGTTCAGGCGATCCGCCGCGACAGGGAGGCGGAAAGCCGTGAAATCGCCGATTTGCTGGAATCAAATCGCGGTCGCTTTCTGCAGGCTGCAGCGCCCATTTTAGAAGATATCATGCGCGAAGCCGGAGCAGGCGTGATTTTGGAAGTACGCAGCGTGTTTATCAGCGCCAATGCAATTGACATAACCGACCGGGCCATCGCGCGGATTGACGCTTCTATCGGGGATGGCGGTCCGCAGCCGAACTGAAACGTGCAAACCGGGCAAACGCTTGCAGCACCGCGTCGCGCTTGCTAGGCAGATTGAAACAAAGACGTCCTAAGAAAAGGCCCGAGCATTTGACTGCATCTGATCTCAAGACCGCCGACATTGATCTGATCCAGCGGATCATCCCGCATCGCTACCCTTTCTTGCTGGTGGACAAGGTGATCGACATTGATGGTTATTCTTCGGCCACTGGTATCAAAAACGTCACCATGAACGAACCCCACTTTCAGGGCCATTTCCCGGGTAAACCAATCATGCCCGGTGTCACAATTGTTGAGGCCATGGCACAGACATCGGCCGTCATGGTGGGAACGGCATTGGATTTGGCGGACAAGAACCTACTGGTCTATTTCATGGCGATCGACAAATGCAAATTCCGGCGCATGGTTGTGCCCGGCGACCGCCTCGAGATGAAGCTGACAACCACGCGCGGCAAGCCCGGAGCCAAGGTTTGGAAGTTTGCCGGTGTTGCTTCGGTGGATGGTGAAATGGCGTGCGAAGTCGAATTTACTGCCATGATGGACCTGCCGGCCTGATGTCTGGTGCAAACATCCATCCCTCGACTGTGATCGAAGATGGTGCACGCATCGACCCAAGCGCGCAGATCGGACCATTTTGCGTGATTGGCGCAGATGTCGAAGTACAGGCAAATGTGGTTCTAAAAAGCCATGTGGTTGTTTCTGGTCACACAGTTGTCGGTGAGGGCACCGAAATCTTCCCTTTTGCTGTCATCGGCGAAGTACCTCAGGATTTGAAATTCAAAGGCGAAGCCAGCCGTCTTGTTATTGGCGCGCGCAATCGGATCCGGGAGCACGTGACCATGAATGGTGGCACCGAAGGGGGTGGCGGACTGACCCGTATCGGAGATGATGGGCTGTTTATGGCGGGCTGCCATATCGCCCATGACGCCATGATCGGGGACCGTGTCATCGTTGTGAATTCAGCCGCCATCGCGGGCCATTGCATCTTGGAAGACGACGTCATCGTTGGCGGCTTGTCGGGGGTGCATCAATTCGTGCGCATTGGCCAAGGTGCAATTGTCGGCGCTGTGACCATGGTGACAAATGATGTCATCCCTTATGGCCTTGTGCAGGCACCACGCGGTGAATTGGATGGCTTGAACCTTGTCGGTCTCAAACGCCGTGGTGTCGCGCGCAGCGACATCACTGCGTTGCGCGCAGCCTTTCAGATGTTGGCGCAGGGTGAGGGTACGTTTCATGACCGGGCCGAGCGTTTGGGCAAGGAAACCGAAAGCGCATATGTGCGCCAGATCGTTGATTTTGTGATGGGCGACAGTGATCGGTCGTTCCTGACCCCGCGTTGATGCTGGCGCTGATCACAGGCAATGGAGCCCTTCCGGCCGCCGTTGCCTGCGCACAGGAATTGCCGCCTGTGGTATGTACTCTGGACGGTCACGCCCCTGACGATCTGGTTCCCGACATGAGTTTTCGGATCGAACAGCTGGGCAGTGCCCTTGTGCAATTGCGCGAACGTGGCGTGACGGATGTGTGTTTCTGTGGTGCAATCACACGGCCCCAAATTGATCCGACCCTCATTGACGCTGAAACGATGCCACTGGTGCCGGTGCTGGCAGGGGCTGTTGCGGGCGGAGAAGACAGCGCGTTGCGCGCAGTTCTAGGTATATTTGAGAGTTCCGGATTTGCCGCGCATGGGGCGCATGAGCTTGCACCTGAGCTGCTCCCGGCAAGGGGCGCACTGACAAACGCTGGCATTCCGCAATCCGTGGCGCAGGACATCGCAAAGGCGCGCGCCATCCTTGTACAACAAGGCGAGGCGGATTTGGGTCAGGCGTGCGTCGTGCGCGGTGGCGTGGTCATTGCGCAAGAAGACGCGCGTGGCACTGACGCCATGCTGGGCGATCTGGTGCCTACACCGAAAACAGGTGCAGGCGCTGATCCCGTGAGCCTTGCAATGGATCTGGTGACAGATGCACTGGACGGTGCTGCGGATTGGTTGTCCGGTCCCGTGGCGGAGCAGCGGGCCTTGGCCAAGGGGGGATTCCTGTTCAAGGCTCCCAAGCCTCAACAAGATCGCCGCGTAGACTTGCCAGCCATTGGGCCGCAAACGGCGATGCGCGCGGCCGAAGCCGGGCTGGATGGAATCGTGATCGAAGCGGGCGGCGTGATGGTGCTTGATGCCTCTGACGTCGTCAACATCCTCAACAGCATGGGCATGTACTGTTGGGTGCGCTGAAGGTCTTTATTCTCGCCGGGGAGCCATCCGGAGACGCATTGGGTGGTGCCTTGATGGCGGGGCTCAAGCAGGTGTCACCCGATGTGACATTCGATGGGATCGGGGGGCCGTTGATGCAGGCCGAGGGGCTTGTTTCGCGTTTTGATATGTCCGAGTTGAGCGTGATGGGCATTGCAGAAGTGCTGCCCAAATACTTTCATCTCAAGCGTCGCATTGCAGAAACGGCGGCGGCGGTGATCGAGACCAAACCGGATGTCCTGATCACAATTGACAGCCCGGACTTTTCGCTGCGCGTGGCAAAGTTGGTTAAGGCAGATACGAACATTCACACCGTTCACTACGTCGCGCCGACAGTGTGGGCCTGGCGGCCGGGCAGGGCGGCTAAAATGGCCAAGATGATTGATCACGTGCTGGCATTGTTTCCGTTTGAGCCGCCTTACATGGAAGCCGCCGGCATGGCCTGCGACTTTGTGGGCCATCCGGCGGCGACTGTACCACGGGCCACGCCTGCGGAGGTCGCTGACTTTCGATCCCGTCACGGATTGGAGGATGCCGATCCTCTGGTTCTGGTCCTGCCCGGGTCACGGCGCGGAGAGGTTGCGCGGATGGGACCCGTGTTCGGAACTGCACTTGCGCAGTTGGGCGAAACACGGCCCGCGATGCGCACGGTGTTGCCTGCCGCCAGCGCCGTTGCCGAGGCTGTGCTGGCCGAGACATCAACATGGTCATTCGCCCCTTTAATTCTTGATCCAAGACAGATGTCGCTGGAGGATGGATTGGCGGAGAAACGCATCGCCTTTGCAGCCTGCGATGTTGCGTTGGCCACATCTGGCACGGTGTCCCTGGAACTGGCCGCAGCTGGTACGCCGATGGTCAGCGCCTTTGATTTGCACTGGCTCAGCCGCGCGATCATTTCGCGCATGGTGACAACAGATACCGGCAGTCTGATCAATCACGTCACAAACACCCGGGTTGTGCCCGAGGTTGTGGGCAAGGACTTTACGCTGGCCAATACTGTCGCGGCAATGGAACAGCTGATGCAGGACCCGGAGCCACAGCGCGCGGCCATGGAAGACACGATGGATCAGTTAGGACGCGGTGGGGATGCGCCGGGATTGCGTGCAGCACGCGCAGTTCTGGCCCGGCTGTAACCAAACGGAGCGCGCTGCGCGCGCACGTCATTCTTTGTGATTGCGTGCCGCGACCGCCGCGCCTGATCAGCCAAGCTGGACCAAGGCATGCCGTTTCTTGCCTGCGGACAATTTGATCGGCTGGCCAAGCGCGGCAGCGTCGATGAGCGTACCAGCTTGTGAGATTTGGGCGTCGTTGAGCTTGGCACCGCCTTCAGCGATCAATCGTTTGGCTTCCTTGCCCGAAGCGGCGAGGCCGGACTTAACGATCAATTGCACAATGGATATCCCGTCGCCAATATCCTCAGCCGACAGGGTCAATGTTGGCAAGTCATCTCCGGTGCCACCCTTTTCGAACACTTCGCGGGCCGTATCGGCGGCAGCCGCGGCCGCGTCGACCCCATGCAACAGCGCGGTAATCTCGGTTGCAAGGCGCGCTTTGGATTCGTTGATCTCCGACCCTTCCAGCGCACCCAGTCGCTCGCACTCATCCAATGGCAGTTCGGTGTAGAGTTTCAGGAACCGGCCCACATCTGCGTCTGTTGTATTGCGCCAAAATTGCCAGAATTCGTAGGGTGACAGCATTTCGGCATTCAGCCAAACGGCACCCGACTGCGACTTGCCCATTTTCTTGCCATCCGATGTCGTCAGCAATGGGGACGTCAGGCCATAGACTTCGCCTTCGACCACGCGCCGCGTCAGATCAATCCCGTTGACAATGTTGCCCCATTGGTCCGATCCACCCATTTGCAGGATACAGCCATAGCGCCTGTGAAGTTCCATGAAATCATAGGCTTGCAGAATCATGTAGTTGAACTCGAGAAAGCTCAGGCTTTGCTCGCGGTCCAGCCTGGACTTGACCGACTCGAAAGATAACATCCTGTTGATCGAGAAGTGCCGCCCGATATCGCGTAGAAAATCGAGGTAGTTCAGCCCATCCAGCCACTCGGCATTGTTGAGCATCTGCGCACCGGCGTCGTAGTCGATATAGGCCGCAAAGACCTGCTTGATCCCGGCGATGTTGGCGTCAATCGCCGCGCTGTCCAGCAGTGGGCGTTCATCGGCGCGGAAGGATGGATCGCCCACCTTGGTTGTTCCGCCGCCCATCAACGTGATGGGCTTATGCCCGGTCTGTTGGAACCAGCGCAGCATCATGATTTGAATGAGCGAGCCCACGTGCAAGGACTTGGCCGTTGCATCAAACCCGATATAGGCGGACTGACCTGGCTTGAGCAGGGTCTCATCCAGCGCCTGCAGATCTGTGCAGTCGGCCAGAAAGCCACGCGATTTCATCACATGCAGGAAATCCGAGCGGGGTGTGTAGGTCATTTGGCTTGTCCTCTGAGCGCCTTGCGCGCAGTCTATACGGGGGCAGGACGCAAAGGAAAAGGCCATGGATCAGGTGGCAGGGCGGCTGAGGGACAAGAGCGCGGTCATTACGGCACTGGGGGCGATGTCGGGGACATCGCTTGATGGGGTCGATGCGGCATTGATTGACACCGATGGGGTGACGATTTTCGGATTTGGGCGCACGGCCTATCGCGCCTACACGGACGCAGAGCGCGCGGTTTTGCGTGCGGCATTGGGGCAATGGTCGGGGCCGGATCTGCCACCTGCCGATGCCGTTGTGATGGGGGCGCATCGCGCAGTTCTGTCGGAATTCCCCGATGCGGAGGTGGTTGGGTTTCATGGCCAGACCGTGGCGCATGCCCCAAGGCAGCAGGGAACGCTGCAGATTGGAGACGGCACGGCATTAGCCTACGACCTTGGACGCCCGGTGGTTTGGGATTTCCGGTCCGCCGATGTCGAGTTGGGCGGCGAAGGGGCACCCCTTGCGCCGTTTTTTCATTTTGCGTGTGCCAAGTGGATGGGGGCCAGCGAACCCATTGCCTTTCTGAACCTAGGCGGCGTGGGCAATCTGACATGGGTGGATGCAACATGTGCCCGGCCCGAAGATGCGGGCGCCTTGCTGGCCTTTGATACAGGTCCGGCCAACGCGCCGGTGAATGATCTGATGCAATCGCGGCTTGGTCTTGCCTTTGATCGTGACGGCGCGCTTGCGTCACGTGGCACTGTCGAAACCGGTGCATTGGAATTGTTTCTCGCAGAACCTTATTTCGCGCGTATTCCACCGAAGTCTCTGGATCGCAATGACTTTGGCGAAATGATCGGACTGGTTGGCGAACTCAGTGATGCGGATGCCGCCGCGACATTGACGGCCATGTGCGCGGCTGGTGTGGCTCAGGCGATGGAACATTGCCCGCGCCCGCCCACCAAGGTGCTGGTGACGGGGGGTGGGCGGCTTAACCCGGTGTTGATGAAGATGCTCGAAGTGTCACTCGACTGTCCGGTCGTTCCGGTGGAACAGGTTGGACTTGATGGCGACATGCTTGAGGCGCAGGCCTTTGCCTATCTGGCTGTCCGTGTGGCGCGTGGGTTGCCGACGTCATGCCCTGGAACAACCGGCGTTCGTGCTGCTGTAGGTGGCGGGACGGTCAGCTTACCCTAGGCCCTTGGGATGTCAAAGCCGGGTGGCGCCAGCGTGAAGCCGTCGAATTGGAAGCCCGGAGACACGGTGCAACTGACCAGCGTGTAGGCACCTGTGCTGCGCGCAGCCTGCCAATGGCCTTGGGGCACGATGATTTGCGGAGCACCTGTCAGCAGATCAGGGGACAGCACGTGATCCGTGGCCGGGCCGTCATCTGTTGCCGACAGGCTCAGGATCAGCGGCGCGCCTGCGTGAAACAGCCAGATTTCGGTGGCATCCACTTTGTGCCAGTGACTGGTCTCACCTGCGGCCAGCAGGAAATAGATGCATGTACCGCAGGGTCGGCCTGCGTTGTCCGCCGCCCATGTCTGGCGGTAATGACCACCTTCGGGATGGGGGCTGAGGCCGAGGTGCTCAATGATCTCTTGTGCGGTCATGAAGACAGGGTAGGGTGCCCCTGAATGGAGGGCAAGCACGTGCGCGTCATCGTCATAGGGGCCGGGATCATCGGGGCAGCGATTGCCCACAAACTGTCCCGTGCGGGTGCGGATGTCGTGATATTTGACGCAGGTCACGGCGGCGCAACGGCCGCGTCCTTCGGGTGGATCAACGCGAGCTTCTATCTTGACGATCATCACTTTGCCCTGCGCACGGCTGGAATCGAGGCGTGGCGGTCCTGGGGCATCCCGGTGTCGTGGTCGGCCTGTCTGTGCTGGGAGGCGGAGGGATCCGCCTTTGACGCTCAGCGCGATGACCTGACTGCGCGCGGCTACGCGGTGGAAGAGATCGACGCGGACCGATTTGCCACCTTGGAACCGCATGTCGCGGCCCCGGCGCGTGCATTGCGGTTTGCGTCCGAGGGTGTTGCAGATCCTGTGGGCACCACACAGCATATCTTGCGGGGCCTCAAGGTCGTGCGCGGGGTCGCCATCGAGGGAATTGCCACCCAAGGCGATAATGTCACTGGCGTGCAGACCGCCAATGGTTTCATTGCAGCGGATCGTGTGGTGGTTGCGGCAGGCACTGCTAGCCCAGAACTGCTGGAGCCTTTGGACGTTGCCTTGCCCCTGCTGGATCGACCCGGTGTGATGATGCGCACCGCTGCCGTTCCGCAATGCCTGTCACATGTGCTTGCCACACCTGAATTGGAATTGCGACAGGACAAGGCTGGGTATTTGTGGGCCCCGACAGCAGCGCAACACCAGGGCGACGCTACGCATTCGCCGGAAACGCATCCGAACCTGTTGGCCGACCGCGCTATGGATCATGTCCGTGCATTGCTGCCGGAGATCGATGTTGGGTGGGAGCAGGTGATGTTGGCCGCACGCCCGATGCCGCAGGATGAACGCCCCGCCTTTGGTCCATGCGGCCCGGATGGATTGTTTGCCGCCGTCATGCACTCTGGAGTGACACTGGCCGCCATCACCGCTGATCTGATGGCCGCGCAGGTGCTGGACACGCCGCTCAGCAATGCGCAAGCGGATCTGTCTGCGCCTTACGCATTGGCGCGCTTTCAAAGTGCGGCGTCGTAGAACCGCAGATATGGCAGGAACTCGGGCACGGGCTCGTAAAACGGATCGCTCGGCGCAAATCCGACTTTTTCATAAAGCGCGATCGCTTCGGTCAGCCGCACCATCGTATCCAGCACCATACGGGTGTAGCCGTCGCCCTTGGCTTGGGCCATGCCATCCAACATCAATGCCCGCCCAGCACCTGTGCCGCGGGCCGATGCATCCACGAAGACACGTTTGATCTCACAGGTGTTGGCGTTGATGGGATAATACATCGCACAACCCACAACCGCGCCGTCCAGTTCCGCAATGCGAATGTCGCCGCGTGGTCGGGCATGAATGCGCGGCAGATCGGCGATCATGTCACTGTATTTCTGTTCGGCGTAGTAGTGCTCGATCATCGTTGCAACAACACCGTCTGCGCGGCTGATCAACAGATCGCGGTAGGCCCAGCACAGGTGAGCAACTTCGTCCATGTCTGCCGGTGTCGCGGAGCGGATGCGGACGGTCATTGGCAACTGGCCTTGATGGTCCGCTCCAACGTCTTGAATTGCGTGCGAATGCGCGCGCGCGGCCTGAGGGCTTCGACCTTGGCCATGTTGTTTGCGCCGGTGCGCCACGCATCAAACAAAAGCGCCTTGACGTCGTCGTCCAGCACCTGATCCGCTGCGGCGTAGTTGCACAGACACTGCGCATAAGTGTTTGGCCCCAACCGATCGTCGCTGCGCATCGCGTTGCAGGTCTGTTCAGCGGTTTGGGCAAATCCCGGGCCGGCAGAAATCACCAGCCCAAGGATCAGAACGCACGCACGTTTCATTTCAGAATACTGCGGCCTGCGTATTCTGCCGTTTCGCCCAACATCTCTTCGATGCGGATCAATTGGTTGTATTTGGCAAGCCGGTCCGAGCGGGCAAGGGAGCCGGTTTTGATCTGACCGCAATTGGTGGCAACCGCGAGGTCGGCAATCGTTGCGTCTTCAGTCTCGCCGGAGCGGTGGGACATCACATTGGTGAACCCTGCGCGATGCGCCATGTCCACCGCTTGAAGCGTTTCCGTCAAGCTGCCGATTTGATTGACTTTTACCAGCATCGAGTTCGCGCTGCCGCGTTTGATACCTTCGGCCAGGCGTACAGGATTTGTCACAAACAGATCATCACCAACCAGTTGCACCTTGTTGCCAAGGGCATCTGTCAGCGCTTTCCAGCCGTCCCAGTCATCTTCGCTCATCCCATCTTCGATGGAGATAATCGGATAGTCGTTCACAAGCGCGGCAAGGTAGTCGACATTCTCATCAGAGCTCAGCGTTTTGCCTTCGCCCGACAGCACGTATTTGCCATCCTTGTAGTACTCGGTGGCGGCACAATCCAGCGCGAGGTAGATTTCCTCGCCCGGTTTGTACCCAGCCTTTTCGACAGACTTCAGAATGAAATCAAGGGCATCCCGAGTGGAGTTGATGTTCGGAGCAAAGCCGCCTTCGTCACCGATCCCGGTGGACAGGCCCGCATCAGACAGTTCCTTCTTGAGCGTATGGAAGACTTCGGAGCCCATGCGGACCGCCTCACGGATATCCGTGGCCGCGACCGGCATGATCATGAATTCCTGAATGTCGATGGGGTTGTCGGCATGTTCGCCGCCATTGATGATGTTCATCATGGGCACAGGCAAAATGCGCGCCGACGTTCCGCCGACATAGCGATAAAGCGGCTGCGACGTCCAATCCGCTGCGGCCTTGGCAGCCGCCAAAGACACACCGAGAATGGCGTTCGCACCAAGGCGGCCCTTGTTGTCTGTCCCGTCGAGTTCGATCATGGCGCGGTCAAGTTCGACCTGTTCGGTGGCATCAATCCCCACCAGCGCTTCGGCGATTTCACCGTTCACGGCCGTGACCGCTTCCAAAACGCCCTTGCCTTTATACCGCGCCTTGTCGCCATCGCGTTTTTCCACGGCTTCGTAGGCCCCTGTGGATGCACCCGAGGGCACCGCGGCGCGCCCCATTGTGCCATCTTCCAGGGTGACGTCCACTTCGACGGTCGGGTTGCCCCGGCTGTCCAGAATTTCGCGGGCGTGAATATCAATGATCGTGCTCATGAGGGTGCCTCCAGCCAATGTCAGCGTCTCATTAACGCCGCGTCAGATCAGAAGGAACCCCCTAAACGCTGCGACATGGTATCGCTAACGGGCGCAGACACGCCACCTCGGTACGCGGTGCAGGCGTGCGGTGTATCCGAGTGCCGGAAGACCTATGTGAGGTGTTGGGGCGGGTGGGGCGTGCTACCGTACCCCGATTTCAGAAACCAACCCTGCCTCGAATGGGTTGCTCTGATCTGGGGACGTGGCGTGGCTGCTGGCGGCAAAGGCGATGATAATGAGGCCCGCCAGCACAAGGGATTTGAGGGGAAACTGCATTTGAAAAAGCTCCGTGAGGTGTTGCTCTGACAGGACAACCCGCACAGCGGTCGCTTTATTCAAACCTTTTCCGTGGCGGTCTTGCGGATCTGTTCACGCCACAAGGTATAGAGCCCGGATGCTATGACGATGGCCACGCCGATCAGGGTCAGCGCGTCGGGCACTTCGGCAAAAACAACCAGCCCGATGATCAGGGCAAAGACCATGCGAGTGTAGCGAAACGGTGTGACGACGCTGATTTCACCGATGCGCATGGCCCCCACGATAAAGCGGTAAGAAAACGCGCCGATGATAGCGGCGATCACCAGAATGCCCCACTCGCGCATGGTTGGTGGTTCGTAGACCGTTCCCTGCACCCACATCATCACGATGCCGGTTGGTATCAGCAGGGCAAAGGCGACAAGGCTCAATTGCAAGGCGGACAGGTTGGCCGGTGCCTTGCGGGTCGCCAGATCGCGGATCGACAGTCCAATCATGCCTTGCACGGCAAACAGGGCATTCCAGTCAAACCCGTCCATTCCGGGCCGCAGGATCAACAAGACCCCAAACAGCCCGACGATAATCGCGCTCCAGCGCCGCCACCCCACAGCTTCGTTAAAAAAGATCGCGGCCCCGAGCGTCACCACCAGCGGATTGGTCTGCAGGATCGCTGACGCCGTGGCGAGTGGGATCAGCGTCAAGGCGGATACGAAGCCAATTGTGCCGATCAACTCGCCGATGTTGCGCACAACAACGGCGCGGTGCAGCAGGTCTTTGGACACCAGGGGTTCACGCTGCACAAGGCAAGCCACGGCCATGATTACAGCGCCCCCGGCCCCCAGAAGGGCCAGCAATTGTCCCACCGGGATTGCGCCGCCAAGGAATTTGATAAACATATCCTCAATGGCAAAACACAGCATCGCCAGGACCATAAGACCGGCGCCGCGCAGATTGTCACTGAGGGGTGGGGATGTGGTGTTCACCGCTTTTTCGGAACGCCGTAGAGTTCCAGACGGTGCCCGCGCAGCTCATATCCCAGCTTTTCCGCTATCTTTTCCTGAAGTGCCTCAATCTCGGCATCCACGAATTCGATCACTTCGCCTGAATTCATGTCGATGAGGTGGTCGTGATGCTCGCGTTCGGCATCTTCATAGCGTGCCCGCCCGTCGCCAAATTCCAGCTTGTCCAGAATGCCGGCCTCTTCAAACAGTTTCACGGTGCGATAGACCGTCGCGATTGAAATGCCCGAATCCACCGCGTTCGCCCGGTTATAAAGTTCTTCGACATCAGGATGGTCGTCAGACGCTTCGAGCACCTGCGCAATCACGCGGCGCGGGTGGGTCATGCGCAGGCCCTTGGCCTCGCTGCGGTCGATAATGGTGGCGCGTTTGGTGCTCATGGGCGTGTCTTAGCGCAGGGTGTCATGCGTAGCAATTGCGGTTGACGCTGGGATGGGATGGGTCCACTGCACCCGGTATGAGTGATTTTGAAATGATGAACCTGCCAGCCCCCCTTGCGGCGCGTGTGGCAGAGATGGGTTTGACCCAACCCACGCCGATCCAGGCACAAGCGATTCCGCATGCCATGAACGGGCGTGATGTGATGGGATTGGCCCAGACCGGCACCGGCAAGACAGCCGCCTTTGGTATTCCGCTTGTTGCGCGCATGATCGAGGACGACATGCGCCCTGCGCCGAAAACCGCACGCGGGCTTGTACTGGCCCCCACCCGCGAACTGGCCGGGCAGATTGCGCAAGTGCTGCGCGGTCTGACCAGTCTCAAGGTTCAGATTGTTGTCGGCGGTGTGTCGATCAACCCGCAAATTCAACGACTGTCCAAAGGCGTCGACATCCTGGTCGCAACGCCGGGGCGTTTGCTGGATCTGGTGGATCGCAAGGCAGTACGGCTGGACCAGACCGACTTCCTGGTACTGGACGAGGCGGACCAGATGCTTGATCTCGGCTTTGTCCACGATCTGCGCAAGATCGCCAAGATGATGGGCGAGGATCGCCAGACGATGCTGTTTTCGGCCACGATGCCCAAACAGATGGCCGAGATTGCAGGCTCCTATCTGCAAAACCCGATCCGGATCGAGGTTTCTCCGCCCGGCAAGGCCGCCGACAAGGTCACACAGGCTGTGCATTTCATCGCCAAGTCCGAGAAGTCGGCGTTGCTGATCGAATTGATGGACAAGCATCGCGAAAACCGCGCGCTTGTTTTTACCCGGACCAAACACGGCGCTGACAAACTGGCGCGCAATCTGGATCGCGCCGGGTTCGCCGTGGCTGCCATTCATGGCGACAAACGGCAGGGGCAGCGCGATCGCGCTTTGGCAGCCTTCAAGGCGCGCGAAGTGCGTGTGTTGGTGGCAACGGATGTGGCTGCGCGGGGATTGGACATCCCGGATGTGAAACATGTCTACAACTACGAACTGCCCAATGTGCCCGAAGCCTATGTGCACCGTATCGGGCGCACGGCGCGGGCAGGCAAGGACGGCGCGGCCGTTGCCTTTTGCGCGCCCGAAGAGATGGCGCAGCTGAAAGACATTCAGAAAGTCATGAAGATTTCGATCCCCATTGCGTCGGGCCGCCCTTGGGAGGAAATCCCTGATCCCAAGGCCAAGCCAAGCGGTGGACGGGGCAGGGGACGAGGCCGACCCGGCGGACGTCCCGCCCAACAAGGCGGAAGCGGTGCGCCCGGAACGTCAAAGCCGTCAAATCGGCGGCGGCGCAAACCCAAACCGAAGGCTTGAGTTCAGGCTCGCTTGCGTTGTGGTCCTGATCTTGTCGGGCCACCTTGAGGGGTGCGGGAAGGTGGCGAAACTTGGCGGCGGTGTTTGAGGGGCCACATGCCCCCCAAAATGCCTCTTGAGGTGAACCTCAGGTATAAAGCGACGGCACACCAAGTTGCGCGTGAACTTCGTTGACAGCGCCCGCGTCAAGCCCCAGACCTTGGGCGAGGCTGTGCAGATACTGTGCCTCTGCCTGACTGTCGAGATTGATGGCCAACACCGACATGGCATAGACCTGCGGTCCCATCCCTTGTGGGACTTGCGATACCAATCCATCGACATCCACAGGCGCAGACATCTCGGCCCGTACAAAGGCGGCTTCTTCGCTGTCGACATCGCCGCCGAGCTGACCCACCAGTTTTTCTTCTTCTTCGGCATCCAGATTGCCATCACATTTCGCAGCTTGGATCATGGCGCGCAGCATCAAGGCGGCAATGGCCTCTTGATCCGGTGTCGGTGCGATGGCCGGTTCCGGCGTCTGGTCAAATTGCGAATTCAGAACCTGCCCGAAACTCGCGCCATTGTCCGCCGGGGCCGATTGCGCGCCCCCGCCAAGTGCGCTCAGCAATCCGCCCGCACCCGCAGCGCCCGCCAAACCACCCAGCATACCCTGCAAACCGCCGCCCTGTGTGCCGCCCGCACCACCCAAGCCCTCAAGAAGGCCGCCAAGACCTCCGGCACCGCCGCCAGCGCCGCCCATTAGGCCGCCCAACATGTCCTGCAGACCGCCACCGGCACCCGCTTGGGACATGCCGCCCGACGCACCGCCACCGGTCAATCCACCCAGCAGGCCGCCCAGGCCTCCCGCGCCAGCAGCGCCACCCTGCTTGTTCATCAGGGCGCTTGCCCCCTTGGCCACTGCCACGCCGACTGCAACCTTTGCCAATGTACTCATCAAGCTCATGGCTTTCTCCCTTCCCAGAATCATATGCGTTGATCTTGGCACATCCATGGACCCGTGCGATGGGGAATTATTTGAGCCAATTGACTTTTCCGGCGGCGCAGCGCCCAAGTGGCGGCAATGGATCGCAAAACCCACATCGATATTTGGGGCGCTTTGGCGCTGACCCTGTTCTCGCTGAACCTTGGGTTCAACCAGGTTGTGATCAAGGTGACCAATGGCGGGTTTCAACCCGTGTTCATGGCTGGGTTGCGGTCATTGGGTGCGCTGATCCTGCTTGCGTTATGGATGCGGGCGCGTGGCATTTCACTGAAGCTGCCGCGTGAGGGGCGGATCGGCGGCCTGATTGCTGGTGTTCTGTTTGCGGTTGAATTTACATGCCTTTTCATTGCCTTGGATCTGACAAGCGTCGCGCGGACGTCCATCCTGTTTTATTCGATGCCGGTGTGGCTGGCACTTGCCGCGCATGTGTGGTTGCCGGGCGAGCGGTTGACGGGCCTGCGTTTGCTGGGTCTTGGATTTGCGATGGCGGGCGTTGTGCTGGCTGTCGGTGTGCGCGGTGATGCGGGCCAGACAGGAGAGGCCAGCATTTTGGGTGATCTGTTCGCTTTGGGTGCGGCACTCTGTTGGGCCGGGATAGCGCTCTGCGTGCGCGTCACACCGCTCAGCAAGGCCCCCGCAGAGCAGCAATTGTTCTGGCAATTGCTGGTGTCTGCGCCATTGCTGTTGGTGCTGGCCCCCGCTTTTGGCCCCTTGATCCGCGATCTCGAGGCCGTTCATTTCATCGGTCTGACGTACCAGATCGTGTTTATCGCCAGTTTCGGATTCTTGTTCTGGTTCTGGCTGATGAAGATCTATCCCGCTTCCGGCGTTGCGTCGTTCAGCTTTCTGTCGCCTGTTTTTGCGGTTGTATTAGGCTGGATGGTTCTGGGCGAGGCGATTGCTGCGTCCACATGGGCGGCACTTGGATTGGTGGCTATCGGTCTTGTGCTCATCAACCGCCGCTAGGGGCGGGTCCAAAGGTCACGTGCCACAAAACGTTGCCGGTACAATTTCGTCTTTGGTCGGGGGCCGCCTGAGGTCGTCAAAATCAGATGGAACATCATGGGGCGAAGACAGTGCGGACATAAGCCGCTCGAAAAGCGCCATGTCACCGCCTTGGGCGGCTGCGATCATGTCTTCGATCCGGTGATTGCGCGGAATGATGTGTGGGTTGGCGCGTGCCATGATCTGCATAGCGTCCGGGCCGATACGATCCTGCCGCCGCTGTTCCCATGCATCAAAGGCATCGCGGTCCGTGAACTGGTCGCGGGCGGTGGCTGTTCCGAGCGCGGCGAACACGTTGGTGAAATCAGCCCCATCCGCTTGCATCAAGGCCAGCAAATCCTCGATCAGGGGCTGATCATCCTCCATCGCGTGCTCCAGTCCGATCTTGGCACCAAATCGGTGCAGCCACGCCGATTGCAACTGTTCAGGCATGGCGTGCACAATTGCGGTGGCTTCTTCGACCGCGGCCTCTTTGTCGTCGGCCAACTGGATCAGGGCGGTTGCGCATTGCGCCATGTTCCAGACGGCAATCCTGGGCTGGTTGCCGTAGGCATAGCGCCCCGTCTGGTCAATCGACGAGAACACGCGCGCCTCGTGATAGGCGTCCATGAACGCGCAGGGACCATAGTCGATGGTCTCACCAGAGATCGTGCAATTGTCAGTGTTCATCACACCGTGGATGAACCCGACAGACATCCATGCCGCAACAAGCTCGGCTTGCGCGCGGCACACAGCCGCCAGCAGTCCCATGGGGCCATCAGCGTCCGGGTAGTGGCGTTCGATGGCATAGTTCGTGAGCGTGCGCAGTTCTTCGATATGACCGCGATGGGCAAAGATCTGGAACGTCCCCACACGCAGGTGGCTGGCGGCGACACGGGTCAAGACTGCGCCAGGCAGAGGCCCCTGTTCGCGCAACACCGGCTCGCCGGTTGCGACAGCGGCCAGCGCCCGCGTGGTCGGGATACCAAGAGCATGCATTGCCTCGCTGACCACGTATTCCCGCAAGACCGGCCCAAGCCACGCGCGCCCATCGCCCATGCGGGAATAGGGCGTGGGGCCGGACCCTTTCAGCTGGATATCGCGGCGAATGCCCTTGGTATCAAAAACTTCGCCCAAGAGTATGGCCCGGCCATCGCCAAGTTGCGGATTGTAATTGCCAAATTGATGACCCGCATAGAGTTGGGCCAGCGGGTCCGCCCCGGCAGGCACAGTGTTTCCGGCAAAAACGGCTGCGTCCTGTCCTGTTATGCCCAGTTGCGCAGCAAGCGCTTCGTTCCATGCAAGCGGAGTCGCCTCGCGCACGGGTGTTGGCGCTTGTCGCGTGTAAAAGGCCGCCGGAAGCGCGGCATAGCTGTTGTCAAAGGGGATGTGCAAAGGCATGGCGACGTGTGAAACCCTTCTGGTCAATCGGTATCAAAGGCGGCGCGTCATCAGGTGGTAACCATCGCGCAACCGAAATCCCGCGCGGGCATAGAGCCGTTGGGCCGTCGTATTTTCCGTCCCAACCTCAAGGTGCAGCGCCTTGACGCCGCCTCCCGCCAAAGCGCGGGGCAGGGACAGCAAGACTTCGGACGCGACACCGCGCCCGCGCACGCCGGGGCGAATATAGATTTCGTCGATAAAGCCATCCATGCCGCCAAATTCGACTGACCACCCGAATGTCACAATGATATAACCGATGGGCGCGCGGGGTGGGCCAATCAGGTATGCCGCCCCATGAGGGATCCCCTCAAGCAGCGGCTTGATGCCATTTGCGCGGGCCTCGGCGCTTAATGTGATGCCTTCTTCGACGTGGAAGGCGGCAACAAGGGCGTCCAGCCTGTCGAAATGGTCAGGTGTGGCTAGGGTAAGAACGGCGCTCATGGGTGGTGTTCCAATGCTATTTCTTCGGCCTTGGCAATCCAGCCGGATTTGCAGGCCCCATATGCTGCGCCACCATCCGGATGACGGGCGGCGCAGGCCTCTTTGAGCGCACTATAGGCCGCCCGCAAAGAGGCATTGGCGCGCAAGGCGTCGCGAAAGGCAAGGTGGCGGCGGATATCCGCATGTCCCTGCACGTAGGCATGCGCATGTACCCGCCGCACGCCGGTTTTACTGTCGATCAAGCGCGCGTACCGACGCCCGGGGAGGCCGTAGTCGCCCATCCATTCATATCCCATATCCACAACGGCGTCTCTGGCCTGATCCGCCGCCGCGTCGTCGACAAATACCGGCAACAGATCGAGGATTGGTTTGGCGGGCAGGCCAAGCACCGCCGTAGATCCGATGTGGTGCACGGTGATCAGCCCGGCAACCCGCGTGCGCCACCGCTGTGCCGCATCAGCCGCTTGCGCCGCCCAGGACGGATCAGGGGCGACCAAAAGGCTCACAACCGCCCCAACCGGTCCGTGAGCAAGGCAAAGAAGCCATCGGAATCGACATCTCCGATGAACGTGGCGTTGGGCGGACGGTCCGTCACGCCCCACCAGTCTGCAACGGTCATGCCCATCGTGAGGGGCGACTGGGTCTCGATCTCGACGTTGATATGACGGCCCGAGAACAACTCCGGCTTGATCAGGTAGGCGGTGACACAGGGATCATGCAAAGGTGCGCCGGTCGAGCCGTATTTCTCCTTGTCGAAACGCTCGAAGAAATCGGTCATTTCCGCAACCGCAATGCCCGCCGCATTGCCGAGTGCACGAAACGCATCGTTGCGTGGTTGTGTTACAAGTGCCTTATGGGTGACGTCCAAAGGGATAACAACAATATCTATTCCGCTTTTAAAAACAATATCAGCGGCTTGCGGATCGACGTAGATGTTGAATTCGGCTGTTGGAGTGATGTTGCCAACCTCGAAATACGCCCCACCCATCAATACAATCTGTTGCACGCGCTCAATGACATCAGGGGCGCGCTGGAATGCGGTCGCGATGTTGGTCAATGGACCGAGCGGGCAAAGCGTGACGGTTCGGGGGTCTTCCTTGCGCAGCGTCTCGATGATGAAATCGACAGCATGCCCGTCTGACAAGGTCATTTCGGGGTCAGGCAGATTGGGACCGTCCAGACCGGACTTGCCATGCACATGCTCTGCGGTCACGAGCTCGCGTGCCATGGGTCGGTCGCAACCTGCATATACAGGCACATCAACTTTGCCCGCTAACTCACACACAATAAGTGCATTTTTGGACGTCAGATCAAGCGGAACGTTGCCCGCAACTGCCGTGATTCCCAGTACGTCGAGGTCTTCCGGGCTTGCAAGGGCCAGCAAAATGGCAACGGCATCGTCCTGCCCGGGGTCTGTGTCTATGATGATTTTGCGCGCTGACATGTTTAACCTCAATTCAATCAGCCCGCACCGTGGCCAGTTTGGCACCCCTTGTCCAGAACCTGCGAAGGCTGTTGCGCAAAACCTTGCGCGAGCAAGCGCGCTTGGCCTAAGGCGGGGCTCATGACGCAAACGCCTCTTTATTGCCATGTCGGCGCGCACCGCACAGGCACATCTTCCTTTCAAATGTGCCTGCACGAAAATCGACAGGTGCTGGAGGGTGCAGGTTGGTCGGCAGCCTATCCGGGTCGAGACGGAATCCCGAGCGGCAAATTGGCGTTGCGGTTGCCCGGCCCCAAAGACGGCACCGCCCAAGGGTTGGTGCCCAAGGCAGCCCGCACATTGCGCGCACATGCGGCGGGCCGTCCCTTTATCCTGTCAGAGGAAAACATTCCCGGCCGAATGATGCATTTCATGCAAGGCCGGTTTTATCCCGCGGCTGAAGCGCGAGCAAGTGTCTTGCGCGCCGCGTGGGATGGGCCGATCGCACATGTTTTGTTGGTTGTGCGGCCCTATGGGCAAATGTTTTCATCCGGTTTCCGCAAGCGGGCAGAGGATAATCCGGTTCCGTCCTTTGACACGTTGCGTCCCAAATACATGGCGATGGATCGTGGTTGGCCCGCACTGGTCGAGATCTTGCGTGATGTTCTGCGCCCTGACCAGTTGAGTGTTGTGCCCTATGCATACAGGGGCAGCAGCGCGGACCTGCTGGCACGGTTGGTGCCTGATCTCGACATGAGTAAGATCGAGGAACCGCATTCGCAGGTCAATGTCAGCGCCACTGACGCTGCGCTGGAGGCGTTGCAGGCCCGGTATCACAACGGTGAAAGCCTGACGCGACCGGAGTGGAAGGCAGTGATCGAGGCCCATGCAAACGATGTTGCACCGCGTGGATTTGCGGCCTTTTCGGAGCAAGAAGAAGAACACTGGACCGCACGGTATGACGCGGATTTGGCAACGATTGCCGCTATGGACGGCGTAACCTTCGGCTAGTCTTTCGTCGCCTTTTCAAGCTGTTTGGCTTCAGTCCACAAGGCGTCCATTTCTTCCAACGTGCTGTCTTCGGGACGCTTGCCCATGGCGTGCAATGCGGCTTCGACGGACCCAAAACGGCGCGTGAACTTGGCATTTGTCTTGCGCAGGGCTTCTTCTGGATCAACATCCAAATGGCGGGCAAGATTTGCCATGACGAACAGCAAGTCGCCCATTTCCTCGACAACCTGATCGTGGGTCAACGTATCACGCGCCTCAACCAGCTCAGAGGCTTCTTCTTGTAACTTGGCCAGAACCTGAGTCGTCTCGGGCCAGTCAAACCCCACACGCGCCGCACGTTTTTGCAGCTTTACCGCGCGCAGCAGCGCCGGAAGATTTCGGGCCACACCGTCAAGTGTGCCGCCTTGCGCTTTGCCTGCGCGTTCCGTGGCTTTGATCGCTTCCCAGTCGCGGGTTTGTTGTTCCGCCGATTTATCACGGGATTCGCTGCCAAACACATGTGGGTGGCGCGCAACCATCTTGTCCGAGATCGCCGTGACAACCGATTGAAACGAAAAATGCCCAGCCTCTTCGCCGATCGCGGTGTGATAAACCGACTGCAGAAGCAAATCGCCCAGTTCACCTTCCAGCTCGGGCCAGTCCTGGCGCTCAATGGCGTCAGCCACTTCGTAGGCTTCTTCGATCGTGTAGGGCGCAATGGTGTCAAACGTCTGTTCGATGTCCCAGGGACACCCAGACTGGGGGTCGCGTAACCGGCGCATGATTTCGAGAAGTCGTTCAATCCCTGCGTGTTGATCATGGATCAGGTCATCGCCCATTGCAGCCCCCGTCGCTTTGCGCTTTGTTGATATGTGACGCATCCCACGCTCAGGAGTCCAGACATGGCCATCATCAACCGCATCGGCGATCTCGCCCCTGACATGGCCGCATGGCGCCAGCATCTGCACACAATTCCGGAGTTGAGTTTTGACTGCCCCAAGACATCCGCCTTTATCAAGGAGCGGCTTGAGGAAATGGGTGTGGATGAGATCCACGGCTCAATCGCACAGACCGGGATTGTCGCCATTATTCGTGGTGTGGGCGAGGGGCCGACAATCGGGTTACGCGCGGACTTTGATGCCTTACCGATAGAAGAAGAGACCGGTGTGGAATACGCTTCAACCCACCCGGGCCAAATGCACGCTTGTGGCCACGACGGGCACACAGCGATGTTGCTGGGGGCCGGCAAATACCTTGCCGAGACGCGCAATTTCTCAGGATCGGTAGCGCTGATTTTTCAGCCGGCCGAGGAAGACGGGGGCGGTGGTGAAGTCATGGTACAGGAAGGAATCATGGACCGCTTCAACATTGGGGAGGTTTACGCAATCCACAACGCGCCTGGAAAAGATTTTGGACGCTTTCATACACGTGCGGGTCCGATCATGGCTGCGGCGGACACGTTCCATATCCACGTCACCGGCAAGGGTGGCCATGGCGCACGTCCTTACGATTGCGTGGACCCGGTGGTGGCAGCCTGTGGCATTGTCACGGCCCTTCAGACCATCGTCAGCCGCAATCACAACACCCGCGACAGCTTGGTCATATCCACAACGCAAATCCATACCGGCACCACAGATAATGTGATCCCGGAAACCGCTTACATCAACGGAACCATCCGCACCTTTGACAAGGATGTGCAGTCCATGGTTGTGCGCCGGATGGAAGAGGTCGTTGCGGGGCAGGCGGTGGCGTATGGCTGTGACGCCAAGTTGGACATTGAATTTGGCTATCCTCCAACGGTCAATGATGCGGCAAAAGTAGACTTCGCGGCCGAAGTTGCTGCGGATGTCGCGGGAGAGGCGGGCGTTGATGCGAATATCGATCCTGTCATGGGGGCCGAGGATTTTTCCTATATGCTGGAAAAACGCCCCGGGGCCTATTTGATGCTGGGGCAGGGTGACGGCGCTGGCGTTCACCACCCCAAGTACAATTTCAATGACGAGATCGCTCCGATCGGAGCCTCGTTTTTTGCACGCTTGGTGGAAACAGCGCAGCCCTTACGATGATCGCAGGGTCGCAGGGGCTCTGCCTCTCGGCCTGTGGCCTCACCCCGGGATTTTTTGGAACAGAGAAAAAGGACGTGGCACGCCATGGCGCTGGAAGATGCAAAAACCCAGATAGACCTTGCCTTTACCCGGGAAGATCCGCGGGGGCCTTCGTTTGAGTTGACCTTTGGCGGTGCGACCTCATTTCTGCGCCGCCGTTACACAAAGGATCTGACGGGCGTCGACATTGCCGTAACTGGCGTGCCTTTTGATCAGGCTGTCACCAATCGACCGGGCACACGCCTGGGGCCGCGCGCCATTCGTGAGGCCTCGAGTTTGCAGGCGCCGGATGCGCCATATGGCTGGCCATTTGATGTGATCAGCGAGCGGACCATTGTGGACTACGGTGATGTCGCTTTTGACTATGCCGATGTCCCCACCTTTCCCGGCCTTTTGCGCGCGCACATTGCTGGCATTCTGTCTTCGGGAGCTGCCAGTGTCGTGCTGGGTGGTGATCACTACATCTCGTTTCCGATTTTGCAGGCTTACGCCGACGTCTACGGCCCGATGTCCCTTATCCAGATTGATGCGCATACAGACACGTGGCCGGATGATGATATGTCTCGTGTGGATCATGGCACCATGTTCTACAAGGCAGTGAAGTCGGGCATCGTCGATCCCGCCACCTCTGTGCAGATCGGCATCCGCACCACCAACGACGACACGTTGGGTGTCAATATTATCGATGCGCCGGAATTTCATCGGATTGGGCCGGAAAAGGCTGCCGCGCGGGCACGCGAAATTGTGGGGGAGCGCCCAGTCTATCTGAGTTTTGACATTGATGGGTTGGACCCCGCCTTTGCACCCGGCACGGGAACACCTGTCTGGGGTGGTCTGAGCAGTGCGCAGGCGGCGGCATTGCTGCGTAATCTGGCCGGTATCAACATTCGCGGTGGCGACATTGTCGAAGTGTCGCCACCCTTTGACACCACAGGCGCAACCGCCATTGCGGGGGCGCACGTTGCAACCGAAATCTGCCAATTGCTGGGCTGGAGGATGCGCAGTGGCGACTAAAAACCAACCTGTCAGCGGCAATGATCTGGCGCGCTTTTCCGGCCCCAACACGTTCATGCGACTGCCTTCGGCCAACGGGCTGAAAGGGTTGGATGTAGCGGTCTTGGGCATTCCTATGGATATCGGCACATCCTGGCGTTCGGGCACGCGCATGGGCCCCAAACAGGTGCGCGCCGAAAGCGCCATGATCCGCCCCTACAATCTGCAGACAGGTGCCGCGCCTTTTGACAGTTTACAGGTCGCCGATATTGGCGATCTGGCGATCAACACGTTCTCTTTGAAGGATAGTTTGCGCATTATTGCAGAGAGTTACGCGGCGATCCTGAACTATGACGCCATGCCCATGGCCATTGGGGGTGATCATTCGATCACGTTGCCGATCCTGCGTAGCATGGCCGCGCGTTACGGGCCTGTGGCGCTGATCCATGTAGACGCCCACGCGGATGTGAATGACGAAATGTTCGGAGAGCGCGAAACCCATGGCACTGTTTTTCGCCGCGCATACGAAGAGGGTCTGATCATTCCCGAGAAGACCTATCAGGTCGGCTTGCGCGGCACGGGATATTCAGCGGAAGACTTTACAGAAGCGCAAGGTTGGGGCTTTCAGCAATTTCTGGCGTCTGAATTGTGGGGGCGGGACCTTGGCACATTGGGGTCAGAAATCCGTCGCGACATCGGCGACATCGCCACCTATGTGTCCTACGACATCGACAGTTTGGACCCAGCCTTTGCACCCGGCACAGGGACGCCGGAGATTGGTGGGCTGACAACACCGCAGGCGCTTCAATTCATCCGTGCTCTGCGCGGTGTGAACATTGTGGGATGTGATCTGGTCGAAGTGTCGCCGCCCTATGACCCGTCCGGCAACACCGCTTTGACCGGGGCCAATATCCTGTACGAATTGCTGTGTGTGCTGCCCGGGGTGGCCTATCGCTGATGGCCGGAGAACGATGTGGGGTAGGCACCGTTTCGTCAACGCCTGGAACAACATGAGGTATCGCATGTATCTTGCTGGTTTTGTGTTACTTTGCCTGTCAGGACTGGCGGCTTACGTCCGGCTGGCCCCGGACGATGTTGCGCGCTGGCACCAGCCGATCAACGCGACATCAAGCAAAGACTTTGCGTCAGGGGCCATGCGTGTGTTTAACGCCGAACCGGACGCGTTGATGCGTGTCGATGCCGCTGCGCGCGCCTTGCCGCGCACCCGTGTGTTGGCGGGATCTGTAGAAGACGGACGCATCACTTATGTCACCCGCACCAAATGGGCCGGATTTCCTGATTATACCACGGTCGAATATCGCGATGGGCAACTGCGAATGCATGCGCGGCTGCGGTATGGCCTGTCAGATCTGGGCGTCAACGGCAAACGACTGCAGCGGCTGCGCGCTGCCGCCGAAGGGGGATGACAGCGACGAGCTGAGACATCCCTGTTGCACTTCGCGCCACATCGGCACGTTCAGCGACATTTGGCACTGTGCCATGAACATCCGGCCATCCACCTGCAAACAAACGGTTTGTCCCAACTCGATCCGGGATCCCGCTTTGTCGGTGCAATAACATTCCACCGTCTTGCCGGAAGGCGAGGTGACGTCTGCCAGCGCAGGGCTGGCCATGAGGCAGGTCAGAAAAAACACACGTAGCATGCCCATACGTATAGCACAGGGGGGCCCTTGACCAAAGCCCCGCCTTGCATCACACCTCCGTTATGATCCCCCAAGACCGCCTTTTCCAGATCACCCAACGCTTTCAATATCTTGAGGCCGCAATGGCTGATGGATCAGGCGATATTGCCGCATTGGCCAAGGAATATTCGGATTTGCGCCCGGTGGTCGAGCAGATCCAGGCCTATCGTCAGATCGTGGATGACATGGCCGAGGCTAAACAGATGCTTGACGACCCGGACATGGCGGAACTGGCGCTGGAAGAGCTCCCAAGGCTCAAGGCCGCCTTGCCTGAGGCCGAGGCTGCGCTGCAATTGTCCTTGTTGCCCAAGGACGCCGCGGATGCCCGCCCGGCCATGTTGGAAATCAGACCCGGCACAGGTGGGGATGAAGCAGCCTTGTTTGCGGGTGATTTGTTGCGGATGTATCACCGCTATGCCGAAGCGCATGGCTGGAAGGTCGACATCATCGAGGAACAGGCGACCGAGTTGGGCGGAATCAAGGAAGTGGTTGCCCATATTACGGGACAGAACGTTTTTGCCCGGCTGAAGTACGAATCCGGTGTGCACCGGGTGCAGCGCGTGCCGAGCACCGAAAGCGGTGGCCGCATTCACACCTCGGCTGCAACCGTGGCGGTTTTGCCGGAAGCCGAAGACGTTGACATTGACATTGCACCGCAAGACATCCGGATTGATACGATGCGTGCGTCAGGGGCGGGTGGTCAGCACGTCAACACAACTGATTCCGCGGTGCGCATCACGCATTTGCCCACCGGCCTTGTTGTCACCAGTTCCGAGAAATCCCAGCATCGCAACCGCGAGATCGCCATGCAGGTGCTGCGTGCCCGTCTATATGATCTGGAGCGCAGCCGCGTGGACAGCGAACGCAGTGCCGATCGGGCTGCGCAGGTCGGCTCTGGTGATCGTTCGGAACGTATCCGCACCTACAACTTTCCGCAGGGTCGCATGACGGACCACCGTATTAACCTGACACTGTACAAGCTGGATCAGGTCATGCAGGGCGATCTGGACGAAGTGATCGATGCGCTGACTGCAGATGCGCAGGCCCGTCTGATGGCGGAGATGGAGGGGTGACGGCGGCCCAGGCGATGGCGTCGGCAACGGCCCGTTTGCGCGCGGCAGGTGTACCGGACCCCGCCCGTGATGCGCGGTTGCTGCTGGCCCATGCAGCACAGGTGGACGCGGCCCGCGTGACGTTGATCGCCCCCGAAGACCTCGCTCCGGATATCGAGGAACGCTATGATCAGTTGATCGCTCTGCGCGCCGTGCGGGTGCCCGTCAGCCATTTGATCGGTGCCCGTGCGTTTTACGGACGTGCGTTCAAGATCAGTGCAGATGTGCTGGACCCGCGCCCGGAGACAGAGAGCCTGATTGAGGCGTCGTTGAGCGAAGATTTCACCCGCGTGCTGGACCTTGGGACCGGCTCGGGATGCATTCTCGTGACATTGCTGGCCGAGCGGCCTGATGTGCACGGGATTGGCGTTGATGTCAGCGAGGCCGCGTGCCTGCAGGCCAGTGCAAATGCGGTCAGTCACGGCGTCGCGGATCGTGCTGACATTTTGCAAGGTGACTGGCTTGACGGGGTGGAGGGGCGGTTTGATCTGATCGTTTCCAACCCGCCCTATATTGCGTTGGATGAAATGGATGCGCTGTCACCTGAGGTGCGCAATCATGAGCCCCGTCTTGCCCTGACCGATGAAGGGGACGGATTGTCGGTATACCGCCTGCTTGCCGGTCAGGCGGGCGGATACCTGACATCGCAGGGCCGTGTCATTTGCGAAATCGGGCACCAGCAAGGGGACGCCGTGCGCGCCATCTTTGAGGCCGAAGGCTGGGGGCAAGTGCGCGTCTTGCCCGATTTGGATGGGCGTCCCCGTGTCATTCTTGCGCGAAATCCAGCGTGATCTGTTTAAAATTGAGGTAAATGCGGGTTTTTGACTTGTCGAACACCGGTTTGCATGTTTATTCGTTGCTCAGTCGCAGGCGATATGGATTTTCGCCATTTGCTTGCGTCCCATCCAAAGATCGCGGAACCCGATGCGCTTGGCACATGTTGCCCGCTGCGGGCGATCAGAGAAACCTGCCAGAGAGCTGAACAGACTACATGAAATCTTCGAGATCACGGTCCCGGTCCAAGAACAATCGCAATCGCGGTGGTGGCGGTGGCGGCGGTAACGTCGTCAATAGGGTGTTTGACAGCTCCGGCCCAGAGGGCAAGGTGCGCGGCACACCGCAACAGATTATTGACAAGTACAACCAACTGGCGCGCGATGCGCAGTTGTCTGGTGATCGTGTTGCAACCGAGAACTTCCAACAACACGCAGAGCACTACTTACGTCTGCTGAGCGAAGCGCAGCGCGAAATGGACAGCCGCCGCGAAGAGCAGGAACGTCAGAACCGCGAACGTCAGGCCGAGCGTGATCGTGATCGTGCTGCACGCCATGAAGCCGAAGCCAATGCGGATCCCGCTCAGGCCCCGCAACCGGACGTGCCAGAGACGGACAGCGACAGCGGACTTGTGGAAACACCGGAAAGCCAGCCTAAGCCAAAATCGACTCGCAGCCGGTCACGCAAGCCCAAAGCGCCTGCAGAACCAAGTGCCGAAGCTCCCGCGGCCGAGACTCCAGCGACAGCTGATGAAGGTGACGGATCCACTCCCGAAGCGGCAGAGTAAGCGTCAGGCGTCTGCCACCAACCGTGCCAAAGCGCAGAACCCCTCCAGTGGGATCTGCTCGGCCCGGTCTGTCGGTTTCAAACCTGCGGCGATCAACTTGTCTTCTATATCGGGCGCGACGCCTTTCAACGCGGCGCGCAGCATCTTGCGCCTTTGGTTGAACGCTTTGGCAACCACCCGGCTCAGCACATCTGCGTCCGCTGGAAAGCGTGGCGCGGGCAAGGCGGTCAGATGGACCACCGCGCTTGAGACTTTGGGCGGCGGTGTAAATGCCTCTGGCGGAAGCGACATCGCGATGCGTGCATCGCTGCGCCATTGCGACAGAACGGCAAGGCGACCATAGGCTTTTGATCCGGGCTGCGCCACGATCCGGTCTGCAACCTCCCGCTGAAACATCAATGTCAGCGATTGCCAGAACGGCGGCCATGTCGGAGGGGTCAGCCAGCGCACCAACAGTTCGGTGCCCACGTTATAAGGCAAGTTGGCAGCCACACGGATTGGGGCGCGCAGATGCGCCAACGGGTCGATTTCCAACGCGTCGCCTTCCACTACCGTCAATCTGCCTGGATAAGCCGCCGCTATCTCGGCCAACGCAGGCAGGCAGCGCGCATCTTTTTCAATGGCCAGAACGTGCCGCGCGCCTTCGGCCAACAACCCACGCGTCAAACCACCGGGGCCAGGGCCGATTTCAAGAACGTCGCACTCTGCGACATCGCCTGCTTGGCGCGCAATCTTGGCCGTAAGGTTCAGGTCCAGCAGGAAGTTCTGCCCAAGCGACTTGCGCGCGCTCAAACCGTGGTTGGCAATCACGGCGCGCAACGGGGGCAGGGTGTCGATCCCGCTCATGCGCCTGCTGCCATCTTGGCGGCCAAACGGATGGCCTCGATCATGCTGGTAGGGTTGGCGATGCCTTGGCCTGCAATGTCAAAGGCCGTCCCGTGGTCCGGAGATGTTCGAAAAATCGGCAAGCCCAACGTGACGTTCACGCCGCGATCAAAATCCAGCGTCTTGATGGGGATCAGGGCCTGATCGTGATACATACAGACCGCTGCATCATATTTTTCCCGCGCCTTCGCGTGAAACATCGTGTCTGCAGGCCACGGTCCGGACACGTCCAAATCGTTTGCTGCCATGTCAGCGATGAGCGCTGCGATCCAAGTGCCTTCCTCATGTCCCATTGCGCCGCCTTCGCCTGCATGTGGGTTCAAGCCCGCTACGGCGATGCGCGGATCGGCGATCCCGAATTGCTCACGTAGTCCGTGAGCAGTGATGGATATCGTTTCAGCCAGCAACTCTGGAGTCAGCGCTGTGGGCACTGCGTCTAGCGCAATGTGGATTGTCGCGGGCACAACACGCAATTGATCCGAGGCAAGCATCATCACCGCCCGCGGCGCATCTGTCAGCGCTTGCAGGTATTCCGTGTGACCGGGATACGCAAAATTCGCGCCATCCATGAGCACCTTTTTGTTGATGGGGGCGGTGCACAGTGCAGAGGCTGCGCCTGTGCGTACCAGCTCCACGCCCTTAGCGATGACATCAATAACCCCTTGGGCATTTGCCAAGTCGGGAGTCCCCGGCGTCGCGGGCTGCGCAAAGCGGTGTTCAAGAACAGGCAAGGCTTCGCCGCAGACGGTGTGGGCTTCGGATGCGTCCGAAATTGATGTCCAAGGTGTGCCTTCAGGCAGATGTCTGGGATCGCCCAACCACATCATCAGCACCGTATCGGACAGTTCAGCCCATGCTTTTGCAACAATCTCCGGTCCGATCCCTGCAGGTTCGCCACAGGTGATCGCGATGGGGCGACTCATTCGTCAAAAATGACGATGGTTGCTTCGGCCGCCAATTCCGCCAGCAGGTTGTTTGAAAAAGCGGTCAGGCGCTGGTTGCGCAATTCGCCTGCAATCGCCTCGCGGTCGACCGTCTGATTTTCTTCCAGCGTCGGGGCGCGACCACACAGCATCAGAAATACAAGTGTCTGACCATTGGCACGTGTCAGGGCTGTCGACACCTCTCCGGGATCCAGCTTGGCCAATTCGATTGCAATATCCTCAGGAATCTCTTCCGGGGGCAGGCTACCGCGGTCCAGCACATTTTCTGGTTGCCCCTTGGCAATCCCGTAAAGATCATCGCAGCGATCCACGTTTGCACGAATGGTGCGCGCGCGCGCCAGTGCCTCGGGCGTACGTCCGCCGTTGATATAGTAGGCGGCATACTCGATAGCCGAGAAGGTCCGGGGTGGTGCGTCCGTTTCGCGAATGTCACGCAACTGGAACAGCGCCACCGCGTTTGGAATAGGAAGGGGGGCCGTCACTTCACCCGGGCTGAGCGACAGGAGCAATGGGCGCAGAACCGCAGGCAAATCGGTAATGGGTAACCATTCCAGACGACCCCCATTGCCACGTGATGCTGTAGCGGAGAACCGGCGTGCAAAGCTGGAAAACTCCGCCTCCGTGCGCACTTGCGAAATTTGTTCTGCCTGTGCAAGTACCGCGTCGGCACGGTTGGGCGGCGCGGGGATGATAATTTCGGAGACCAGCACCTCGATTCCGGTGGCACTGCCGACAGAGGAAACTGCACGATCAATTTCCTGTTCCGTGATCTGGACGCGTGATCCGAAACGGGCCCGGATATAGTCGCGCCAGACCAGTGAGGCCGACACGAAGTCGCGGAACGTTGTACGGTCGATCCCGGCGCTGGCAAGACCTTGGACAAACTCTTCGGTAGTGAGGTTCGCACGGGCCGCAAAATCAGCAAGCCCTTGCTGCAAAGCCTCGTCAGACAGAACGATGCCGGACTGCGCCGTTTCGGACACGCGCAGGCGGTCACGGATCAGTTCATCCAGTACGCTTTGACGATCTGCGCCCGGCGCGTTCAACACCTGAAGAAAGCGGATGCGTTGCTGGATTTCGAATTCAGTAATCAGCGCATCGTCGACCTGTGCGACATTTGCAAAGAGATTTTGGGCTGTCACCGGCGAGGAGACCAGACCCGCGAATGCGAAGGCGCTCACAGCCGCACCTTTGAGGACGCGATGCATCACTTGTTTCATTGCTTTACCGCTCATTTTGCCTGCTTTGTGCATGTTCTTACCTGTGTTTCTGCGCCTGTGTTGGCCGAAAAACCTCTTAGGGAGACTGTAAAGCCCAGATTTGTCGAAGGCTCAACCGTTGTTGAGTCCGCAAAGCGGCGTGTCAACGAGGCCGCTATCGTGACGCATTCATTTGTGTAGGCCACACCGGCGCGCGCAGTGGCCGCGCGCCCCTCGGTCAGATCGTACCGCATGTCCAGATTGGCTGTCCAAAAGTTGTCGATCTTGAAAGACCCATCAAAGGTCAGTTCGTTGATCGCTTCCGGACGATCGAGGACAATGTCATCTGCAAGCCACACGTAACTGCCGCCTAGATCCAGGCGATCATTTTTCCAAGCACTTCGGAACTCGGCACGCGATACATCAAAGCTTTCGTTAAAGATTGAGCGACCAGTGATCGACAAACCACCATCGAACTTCAATTGACCAGCAAGCAGGAAGTCGGATGTTGTCCCGGTCAAGCCGGATGATGGGGAAAAGTCGACCTGGGCTTCTTCGCGTATGATCTGACCCACCGTCAGGTTTGCGTTCCACCCGTCTGGATCAAACCGCGCCCATGTCGCTCCGAACGCAACCGCCCATCCGCGTTCCCGCCGATCAGGACCGGGAAAGCGTGACAGGGACAACAAATTGCCTTCATCAAAATCGGGGCGAGTGCTTTCTTCGTTCGGTATGTTCAGGCCATCACCGCCAACCCAAGCCACCTGCATCGTTGGTTCGAGAACTTGACGTGCACCACTGCTGTCGGTGCGGGCCATGGGGTAGCGCAGCGTAACTGCGCCCTGAGGGGTTACTTCGGCCTCTGAGCCGTCAAACACACTGTCCTGATCAATATGGAACGCATCAGCGGCCACACCCAAAAGCGTCGATACCTCCAGCCCGCCAGCATAAAACGTGTGCCGCCAGTCGGCCTCAACGTTCACGCGCGACACGTCCCGCCCATCCGCAACACCGTCCGCATTCAAATCCAACGGCTCGCTGGAACGGCGACGATACGCACGGGCCTCGGCTCCGATCCTGAATTCGCCGCCAATGACTGCCGGGAAAAACCGATGCTCGTACACTGCCTCAACGATATTCGACGGCAACAGGTCATTGTCTTCGTCGTCGCGCAGTGTTTTGGTTTTGATGAAGCCAAAGCGCACATAACTGTCGCGCCGCGTGCGGCTTACGCGGATTTCGCTGTCCAGCCTGTCCTTGTCAGAATAGCCATAGGTCGACAAGTAAGCGTCGTCTGAGGTCAGTTCGACATCAAATTGCAGGCGGAAATCGCCCCCCAGATCAAACTCTCCAACGCCGAACAGATAGCCGCGATTGTTGTTAGGGCGAAGATCATCGTTCGAGCCGGCACCCTCAAACGCGATCCGCCCTCGTTTGAACGCCTGACGATAGCGGAATTCGAGCGTCTCGGTCCGGTTCGAGATGTACGGGGTAAGCGTCAGATCACGATGATCTCCAAGCTTGATAAAATACGGCACCTTGATGCCGGTCCCCAAAAGGTTGCTGGAGCGGATTTCCGGGATCAGAAAGCCATTGGCCCGGTCCAGCGTCGGGTCGGGCAGCCGCAGGCGGGGCAGATAAAAGATCGGGATGCCGCGCACACGCACCTGCGCCTTGTCGAAATAGAGTTGCTGTTCCTGCTGGTCGTGTATGATCCGTTCCGCCCGAATTTGCCAAAGGGGCGGACGTGGGTCGTCTTCGCAAATGCGGCACGACGTGACGGCAGTCTTGTAAAGCTGTGTGTAGCGTCCGCCGACCCGGTTCATCTGGACTGCGGCCAATTGTAATTGGTCGTTCAGCACCAGACGCGCACCTGTCAGCAGGCCGTTTTGCAAATCCTGGCTCAACTCGGCCTGACTGGCCAGAATTGTGATACCTTCGCCGTCCATCATGGTGATCGGGCCGGTGATCGTCAGACCGCCTGTGTTGGGATTGTACTCGATGGCCTGCGCGGTGATCCGTGTTGTGCCTTGGAACGCTTCGACATTGCCACGTGCAATCAGGCGGCGATCAGACGTCACTTCGATTTCGTCAGCCACGAGCACCGCCGGGGCAGGGGGTGCAAGATCTTGCGCCAAGGCAACAGCGCCGCAGAGCCACGCAAACACGGCCCCAAGCGCCCATATGCGCAGCGCACTACCCATCTTCGGTCTGTAGCAAAAGCCCAAGCGCGAGCAGGATTGAGGCCAAGGGCGGTGCCCACGCAGCCAGCAAGACCGGAATTTGCCCGTTCTCCCCTAAAATCTGCGCAAAGCTGCGAACGAAATACAACGCAAACCCCAATAGCACTGCTGCCAACACCGCCGTTCCGGTGCCCCCAAATCTGGTATGGCGCATCGTGAAGGCTGCGGCAACAAGAACCATCCCCATCAGGAAGATCGGGCGCGCGAGTTCCGATTGCAGCCAGACCTCGTGGCGCCGCGCGGAAAACCCGGCCTGTTCCAGTTGCGCGATGAATTCAGGCATGTCCCAGATCGACACGCCCGCCGGCGTGCCAAGGCTTTCGCGGATCCGGTCCAGCGTGAGTGTCGACGGCACACTCAGCAACTCATGCGTGACCGCGTTGGCTTCGGGGTTGATCCCGGCCACCAGCGGCCAGACCTTGGCCGAGCGCAATGACCACGCGCCTTCCCGCAGCGCGGCACTTGCCGCCTCGATCCGGCGCACGGGCCCGCCGTTTGGCGCATAGGCAATAAAGGTCACGTCATACAGCACCGACGCATCCGCATTGGAGCGCGCCGCGCGGATAACGGTTTGGCCCTGCGCGCCCCCCTGGCGCAACCAAAGCCCGTTTTCAGACACTGACAGGGCTGCCACGCCACCAGAACGGTATGTTTCAGACAAGACAGCGTAGCGTTTCGAAGTGGCTGCCACGATTGGCCCCAACATGGTCGTGGCAAAGATACCGATGGCCAGCGCAACAAGCACAGGTGCCACCAATGCACGCAGCGCCGAGCGACCAGAGGCACGCGTTACAACCAGCTCTGATGTGCGTGCGAGGTTGAGGAAAAGGCCTACAGTGCCCATGATCATGATCAGCGGCAGAATCTGATTGATCGTTTCGGGCACGTTCAGGATCGTCAGCCGCACACGTTGACCAAAGCTGACGCCAACATCCGAAAACTTGCGTGTTTGGTCGATCAGATCGACAAGCACCACAACCGACAGCAACACGGCGGTCACCACCAGAACGCTTTGCAAAAAACGGCGCGCAAAATAGGTGTGCAGGATCATGCTGGAACACCTCGGCGGAATTTTCGGCGCAGCCAGCCGGGACGAGCCGCACTCCAAAGTTGGACCACGGTGATGACAAGACCTGTCAGGGACGGAGCATAAAGAATGGGCCACAACCGCGCGTCCTGTACGACGGGTTCCGTCAGAACACCACGTGCGCCGTCAAGCACCAGCAACAGCGCAAACGCCAAGACAATCTCGCGCCAAACGCCGAAGCGGGAATACCCGCCCGCCAGCAATGTGGCGAATCCGACCAAGGCAGTCACAAGGCAGAACGTGGCCCTTGCAAAGCGGCTGTGCAGTTCTTCTGCGATCGCGCCTGGTGTTGTCGCAAATCGTTCGGCCAATCCATCCCAGTCGCTCAGCAAGGCCAGACTGCCCTGATTGCGCAGGGCAACGGATGCCGGGCCATCCGCGTCGATCAGTCCAGAAATATCAAAGGAGAAGTCCTGAAACTTGGCAGTTGAAAGGCGCTGGTCAGTTGGTGTCAGGCGTTGGGCCAGCCCATCCACCATGATCAGCGAAGTCGTTTCATCATTACGTACAAGGTAGGCCTCTGCGGCTGTGTAGATAACCCGTTCGTCGGGGACACGGCGATCTGCGAGAAACACATCGCGCAGAACGCCATCTTCGCCAATCGTGCGCGTGTAAAAGGTGATGCCCAAGGCGGGGCTGAGAAAGGTGCCTTCGGTCAGCAGTCGGGCGGTTACGTTTTGCGAGATCTCGGCCTGACGTTCGCTCAGCTGCGCCGAGGCGCGCGGCTCCAGATCATGCGCGAGGATTGACATCATGAAGGCCGACACCAAACCAAACAAAACCACGGGTCGCGCCAGACGCCATGGCGAAGAACCTGTGGACATCATCACTGTCAACTCGCTTTCGTTGTTCAAGCGGTTTGTGACGTAAACAGTGGCGGCAAATGTCGCGATCGGCAGAACCGTCGTGACAAGTCGCGGCATGGTGAGCGCGCTCAATTCCAAGAATACCAGCGCGCTTTGACCATCACCAATCAGTTGATCAAACAGCGAAACGGCCCGGTTGATCCAGAACACTGCCACAAGAACAAGCGCGAAAAACCCAAACAACACAAGGAGTTGTGACAGCATATAGCGGTCGAACTTGGCCAATCTGCCCCCCTTTGGTTTATCTGTTCTTGTTGGTGCGTGACAGCGCGCTTGGGGGCAAATTATCCCAAGCAGCGCCCGGGGAAAACTCCTAAACAGCGTCTAAATTGACGTCCTGTGCTGGTCACGCCTGCATGGGCGGGTTAGGTCTGTTGAAATTGCCGTTTTTCCAAGCTGCTGGAGCCTCAAATGACTGACCTTACCCCGATCACCTTTATCGAGACCGATATCGACGCGCTTGCAGGACATGAAGGGCGGGTCGCGGTGGTTGTGTCCCCGGAAGGGCGCATGGGTCAATCCGCACGCCGGGTCAATCGTCTGACCAAGGGAGCGGTGCAGCGTTTCATGGACAGCGACGCTTTTGGTAAGGTCAAGCCGGGTGGGGTGACGTCGATGGCATGGCCAGTTGGCATGGCGGCACATGCCGTTGATGTCGTCTGCCTGCCGCGCAACCATTCCGTCGAAGACGCCCGCAAGGCAGGGGCGGCACTGGCCAAGCTGCGCGGCAGCGACAATCTGCTGCTCGCGGTGGATGGCACACGCCGCGTCGCCGACGTGGCCTTTGGACTGGCCATGCGCGACTACACGTTTGACGTCCACAAGACTGCGTCGGCAGAGCAATCCGGCTCGGTTCACGTTATGTGTTCCAAGCCGCAGGATGCGACGGCGGCGGCTGATCCATTGCTCGCGATTGCCAGTGGCGTTTTCTTTACGCGCGATCTCGTCAACGAGCCTGCAAACGTTTTGACCACAACCGACTTTGCAGACCGTCTTGTTGAGTTGTCATCGCTTGGCGTTGCCGTTGAGGTGTTGGATGAAGATGAGCTTGCAAAGCTCGGAATGCGAACACTTTTATGTGTAGGGCAGGGATCTGATAGTCCCTCAAAGGTTGTGGTCATGCAGTGGAATGGTGGCGTGCACGACGCCGCACCTTTGGCGTTGGTCGGTAAAGGTGTCGTCTTTGACACCGGGGGTATCAGCCTAAAGCCTGCGGGTGGCATGGAAGACATGACCATGGATATGGGCGGCGCCGGTGTTGTTGCGGGCACGATGAAGGCGTTGGCACTGCGCAAGGCCAAAGCCAATGTGGTTGGCCTTGTTGGGCTGGTCGAGAACATGCCGTCGGGCAATGCAACACGGCCCGGCGATGTTGTCACCTCAATGAAGGGCGATACCGTAGAAGTCATCAACACGGACGCTGAAGGCCGTTTGGTACTGTGCGATGTCATGTGGTACGCTCAAGAGCGGTTTAAGCCTGCGGGCATGATTGATCTGGCGACGCTTACCGGCGCGATCATCATTGGACTGGGCCACGAGAATGCGGGTGTGTTTTCCAACAATGACGGGCTCTGCAATGCGTTCCTCAAATCTGCTGCGGCAGAAAACGAGGGCGCGTGGCGGATGCCATTGGGTCAGGCCTATGATGATCTGCTCAAGTCGCGCATTGCCGACATGAAGAACATCGGTGGCCGTCCGGCTGGTTCCGTCACCGCTGCGCAATTCCTGCAACGCTTTGTGAAGCCAGAAACACCGTGGATTCACCTCGATATTGCAGGGGTTGCATCAGTCAAATCAGACACCGCGCTGGCCCCCAAGGGTGCGACAGGCTGGGGCGTCATGGCCCTGAACAGGCTTGTGGCTGACATTTACGAGGGCTGACAGTGGGTGCGGCCTATTTCTATCACCTGACACACCGGTCCAAGGAAGACACGTTATTAATGTTGTTGGACAAGGCATTGCAGGCAGGCTGGCGCGTTGCTGTGCGCGGCACTGATGCGGCACGCATGGCGGCGTTGGACGAGAAACTGTGGCTTGGCCCGCAAGAGGCTTTCTTGCCGCATGGTCTGGCCGGCGGTGCGCATGATGCGGATCAGCCCGTTTTGCTGACAACCGACAGCGATACCCACGGCACCAATTGCATCATGAGTGTCGATGGCGCTGCGGTTGGGGCAGATGAGGTCGCGGCACTGGACAGGGTTTGTGTCCTGTTTGACGGCAACGATCCTCAGGCGCTTGATGTGGCGCGGGGGCAGTGGAAGGCTTTGAAAGACGCAGGCGCGTCGGCGCAGTACTGGTCCGAAGAATCCGGTCGGTGGGAGAAGAAGGCCGAGACCTGATGCATCGCGTCGTGGGTTAGGTCGCTTCAGGAACGGGGGCCGAAGTCTAGCGAGTCAGCGTCAGTTCATTGCCCGATATTTCGATCCTGCCCCAGCGTTGCAGGTATCCCATGCCCAGCAGGGATTGATCCATCTGGCCATTATTCACGACAGCAAAAACATCGGTGTCCTCAAAGGGCCCGATCGAGATTGTATCAAGGCGGACAGGTGCGGTGCGCACTTCTCCGTTTGCAGTCATGGCGCGACCGACAAAGGCGAGTTCCTGAAGGTTCAGCCCAGCCTGCACCGCGTCGTCTTGTGTCAGCACGATGTCTGTTGCCCCGGTATCGATCACAAATTCCGTCGCCGTCCCGTTCAAATCAAGGGTGATGTAATAGTGTCCGTCGCGCGCACGCGGCACAACGATACTGCCACCGTCTTCAAATCTGGTCTGGTTCGGAAACAGATCGCCCTGAATGTCGCTCCAAATCCCGAATGCCCCAATCGCACCGATAAAAATCAATACCCATGTCGCTGCCATTTGCAGGGTTTGACCCAGCTTGAGCTTGTTGGTCAGCAAGAAACCAGCGCCCAGAACGAGGGCAAAAGCGCCAAGATAGATGATGCGGGCAATGTCGTTGGACTCCATGGGATCAATATAGGGATTGCGCGCGCCATGTCAGCCCGTATGCCCTCATCCCGGCAGCAGCCCGAAGTTGTTCAAACCATCCAGTACAAATTGTACTGACAGCGCCGCCAGCAACATGCCAAGCAGTCGCGTGACAACCGTGATCCCGGTTTTGCCCAGTGCCCGTTCCAGAACGGAAGAGGCGAGAAACAGACCAAGGCACACGCCCAGCACCAAAGCAGTAATGGCCAACACCAGCGCGAGACCCTCCACGCCCGGCTTTTGGCCAGTCAGCAGGATGACAGACGCAATGGAGCCGGGCCCCGAAATCAGCGGAATTGCCAGCGGGAACACACTCGGATCGTCAGTGCCGTCTTCTTCTTCGCTTTGATCTTCGCGTCGTTTGGTACGCCGTTCGAACAGCATGTCCAACGCGGTCAGAAACAACAAAATGCCACCCGCCACGCGGAAGGCAGGCATCGAGATCCCGATAAAGCCCAGCACAGCTTCGCCAAACAGCGCAAAGACGACGAGAATGCCCATTCCGATTGCACAGGCCCGCATCGCAATGGCCCTGCGTCGACGTTCTGGCACCCCTTGCGTCAGAGCCACAAACAAGGGTGCCAACCCAATGGGATCGATCACCACGAACATGGTCACAAAGGCGGTGATCAAAAATGCGGTATCAATCATGTGTCACTTCGAAATTGGGCACCGTGCGGTGCGCGCTGAGTTGTTTGTCCGACCTGCGGAAGATCAGGTGCGTTCCGCTGTTTCAAGCCTTTCCAGATCCTGCATCCAAAGGGATTCTGCGCGCTCCAAAGCATCCATGACCTCGGCGTACTTCTTCTGCCAGACTTCCATTTCACCGATATTCGCATCTTCATAAAGATCCGGGTCCGCCAGTTTGTCGGCGAGTTTGTCGCGCATTTGGTTGAGCTTTTCGACCCGTGCTTCTGACTTGCGCGCCTCTGACTTCAAGGCCAGTATTGCATCACGGGTTGGTCTTTTGGGCTTTGGGGCTTCGGGTTTACTGGGTTTGGCCGGCTTGCCCTCGTTCAGCAGCAACTTGCGATAGGCTTCCAGATCGTCCTCGAACGGCGTGACGGTGCCACCGGACACAAGCCACAACCGATCGGCCACCAGTTCCAGCAAGTGCATGTCGTGGCTGACCAGAATAACAGCGCCCGTGTACTGCGTCAGCGCCTCGACCAGTGCTTCGCGGCTTTCGATATCAAGGTGGTTTGTCGGTTCATCGAGGATCAGCATGTGCGGCGCATCCAGAGTGGCCAGCAGCAACGACAGGCGCGCCTTTTGACCACCAGACAATTTGCCAACAACCGTGTCCGCCTGATCCGCCATCAATCCAAACCCGGACAGACGTGCGCGCCACTTTGCCGGGCTTTCCGTCGGGCGTTCGCGGCGCAAGTGATCCAGTGGGGTTTCGTCGATGAACAATTCATCCACCTGATGTTGGGCGAAATAGCCGATGCGCAGCTTGCTGGAACGGGTGATTTTGCCCGCCAGCTTTGGCAGCCGGTCACTCAGCAACTTGGACAAGGTGGATTTGCCCATGCCGTTCTTGCCAAGCAGCGCAATGCGGTCGTCCTGATCAATCCGCAGGTTCAACTTTGCCAGCACGGTTGTGTCGCCATAGCCCGTTGAAGCGCCATCCAGATGGATGATCGGTGGCGACAGTTCTTCCGGGTTGGGAAAATCGAAACGCTTAAGGCCAGCCTCTTGCGGCGTTGTGATCGGTTGCATCTTGGCCAGCGCCTTGAGGCGCGATTGGGCCTGGCGGGCCTTGTCTGCCTTGTAGCGGAACCGGTCCACATAGGATTGCAGATGCGCACGCCGCGCATCCTGCTTTTTGGCCATCGCAGCGGCCAGTGCCAGCTTTTCGGCCCGCTGGCGGGCAAACTGATCGTAGGGGCCCTGGTAAAAGGTCAGCTTGCGATCTTCCAGATGCAGGATCGCGCCAACTGCGCGGTTCAGCAATCCGCGGTCGTGGCTGATGATCACAACGGTATGGGGGTATTTGGCGAGGTAAGTTTCCAGCCACAAAGCCCCTTCGAGATCGAGATAGTTGGTCGGTTCGTCCAGCAGCAACAGGTCGGGTTGTGCAAAAAGCACGGCCGCCAGCGCCACGCGCATCCGCCACCCACCCGAAAAGTCAGCACAAGGTTTGAGTTGCTCGTCATCGTCAAAGCCAAGCCCTTTGAGGATAGTGGCTGCGCGCGCCTCTGCCGACCACGCATCGATATCAGCAAGTCGAGTTTGAATTTCAGCAATCCGGCCCGGATCGTCGGTTTCTTCGGCCAACAACGCAGCGCGCTCGGTGTCTGCGGCGAGTACAGTGTCGAGCAGGGACGTGTCAGACGCGGGCACTTCCTGTGCGACACCGCCGATCCGCGCACCGGAAGGCAATGAAATGTCACCTGACTCCAGTGCCAGTTCACCCCGGATCAGGCGGAACAACGTGGTTTTTCCCGTCCCGTTGCGCCCGACAAGTCCAACTTTGTGACCATTCGGGATCACGGCATTGGCCCCCTCGAACAAGGGGCGGCCCGCAACAGCGTAGGTGATATCAGATATTTTCAGCATGGCGCGACGACTGCAGCAGTCATCGTCCCAAGTCAATGCGGGCCGGTGCACTTATTGTCGTGATGTCACCACGGGTGGTACAGGGCATGGGAGGCAACGGGCCCAAGGACCGTTGTAACGAACCATCCGGAGTATCAAGCGCCGCGCGTTGCGATCCATGGCAATATTGGCGTGTCTGGCTCCAATGCGCGACGTTGCATTCAACGAGGCCCGCGCGCGCCTTGTAAATAGGTGTCTGCCTTGCGCGTTCTGCGCAGATGTTGACGGCCCGGCACGGGGTGACAAATGGGCTGTATTTCCGGTTGCGGCAATAATCCACTTTTCCGCCGCGACAGGTCGTGTTAGGCGGCGCGCAATTCAATACGGCGGCCTCGCCGTGCAAACAGGAGTGATCCCATGGCGCTTGAGCGTACTTTTTCCATCATCAAACCCGATGCAACCCGCCGCAACCTGACAGGCGCGATCAACGCCAAGTTCGAAGAAGCAGGCCTGCGCATCGTCGCACAAAAACGCATCCACCTGACCAAGGCACAAGCCGGTGTGTTTTATGCCGTGCACGCTGAACGTCCGTTCTATGACGAGTTGTGCGATTTCATGGCGTCCGCGCCAATCGTTTGTCAGGTGCTGGAAGGCGAGAACGCGATCACAAAGAACCGCGAAGTCATGGGCGCGACAAACCCGGCGGATGCGGCCCCCGGCACCATCCGCGCCGAATTCGCGCAATGTGTGGGTGAGAACTCCGTACACGGGTCCGACGCGCCAGAAACAGCGGCCGAGGAAATCGCCTATTTCTTCTCCGGTCTCGAACTGGTTGGTTAAAACAGTCTTCGCATAAATTGGATCGTCTGACGTTCACTGAATAACGCAATTTCAATACGTTAAGCGACTAGGTTCATCCAAATTTCGTTCGAAAACCTGCCAAATTGCACGAGTACAAAACTTAAAAGGCGCGCCTGGTTGGGCGCGCCTTTTCCTTGCGTGATGCCACGCACATGCAACTGGCGCCTGCTGCTTTGTCTTCAAAGGGATGGAGCAATTTGCAGCCCATCTTTGGGTGCAGGAAAGTCTAAGTGCTTTTTGCTATGACGCCGATTTCGTTCAGAACGCGTTCGAAACTCGACAACTCCTGATCAAAGGATGTCGCCTTGATCGCGTCAAAGCGTTTGCGCAACGCTTTTTTCTCCTCGCCCTTGCAGTCGTTCCATGGACGGCCCTGCAATCCCATCACCAAGACGTAGTACCCGATAAAGTGGGGCTTGGTTCCGTTGCGCAGGAGACGGCTATATGCCTCATCTGCACCCAATTTCTGCAATGTTTCGGCATCTGGAATACCGGCCTTCGCACAGGCTTCGTCCATCATGGGACCCAAGTTGCGGATGCTGGAAACAGGAGTGCTCATGCGGTCAGTTTAAGACGGGATGCAAAGCCTGTCACGCCGTTCCAGTGGCAAATTAAACGGCGTGAAACCTCAGCGCGCAAAAGCCCACAATTTGTACCCAACCGGTGTTCCCGGGGTCTTTTTGCCTCAGATGCTCGCGTAGTCCGTAAAGATCGGCGTTGGCTGTGGTTCTTTTCTGGGCTGCGGTTTGGGCGTTGGTTTTTGTGTTTGTTTTGGCATAACGATGCCTTTCTTTGACTGCTACGCAATTACCTCAGCACAGGAGTTTGCCGCGCATGCGGCTGAAATGTGGCGATTTTGTGTCCAAGAACTTGTCCGGGCGGCGGATCTATCGAAGGGTGTACCGTGTAATTTGGCGGTACGGCGCATCCGGCGTAATCAGAACAGAGGGAAAGCCTGAATTGTTGATCGCGTCCGGCCATCCTTGCGGTTCAAGCGCGATTCCCGCCCCCGGAGCGATTGGCGTTCCGGCAATAGTGGGCAGAAATGCGCCCCCATAGACCTGTAATCCCGGCTCGGTTGTGGCGATATCGAGCGACGTTCCTCCCGACCCATCCAACGTGGCGACCGACGACAGCTTCCCCATGCTCGATTGGTTTAGGCACAGACAGTGGTCGATGTCACGAGGGATGGCCCGCGATGTGCGGAAATCATACGGTGTACCCGTGACATCCTTGATGTCACCGGTGGGCAGGTTCAATTCGTCTTTGGGTAGGTAGCGACTGGCCGCGACGCGCAAACGGTGCTGCGTGCCCAAACGCCAGTAGGGGTGATGCGCCAGGGCCATGGCCGTTGGTCGGGATGTTGTGCCTGTGAGTGTCAGGACAAGGCTGGAGCCGCTGATCTCGCAATGGGTCTCCAAATGCCGTTCTCCGGGTAAACCGCAGGCACCGTCAGGCAAATCACATGCCAACGTAAGCGATGACGGCGCATGAGCCACCACGGTCCACGGACGCACGTGAACACCGTCGGGACCACTGTGCAGGCACGTGCTGCCTTCGTTTTGGGGCATCTGGTGGGCTGTGTCACCAATCACGACCCGCCCATCCCGCACTCGGTTCGCCAACGGCCCTACAATCGTTCCGCCGTAGCTTCCGACCCATTCGGGATGTTCCTCCGGGTCTGCGTCGAGGATCAGGTTTTCCCCGCCGTTCAGAAACACACCGCGCATCCGCGCGCCGTTCAGTGCAAACTGTACTTTCAATGCGGCAGAGGAAATGGTCAGAACATCAGACATTCCTGACCATGACAAAGCTTGAGCCCGGGTGCAAACCTTTGTCCTTGACCCCGAGGACGGACGCGCGCTGATGTGCATCAACAAATAGGAGCCCCCATGCAAGACAATCACGTGTCCACTCATGACGCCGCCGCAGACGCGCGCAATGACCACATCAAGATTTACGTGGACGGGCAGATTGTCCCCAAGGCCGAGGCCATGGTGTCTGTCTATGACAGTGGATTTTTGCTGGGTGATGGCATTTGGGAAGGGTTACGCCTTTATGACGGGTTCATTCCGTTCATGGACGACCATCTTGATCGCTTGTTCGAGGCCGCCGCCTACACGGAAATCGACGTCGGGCTAGACCGTGCCGCGCTCAAAGCGGCGGTGTGGGACACTTTGGATGCAAACCAGATGACGAATGATGTGCACATTCGACTTATGGTGACAAGGGGGCGGAAAACCAAACCGTTCCAACACCCCCATCTCAGCGTGTTCGGGTCGACCATCGTGATCATTGCCGAACATTCCAAGCCCGATGACAGCGTCATAAAACGCGGCATTCGCCTGCACACTGTTCCACATCACCGCGGCTTGCCTCTGACGCAGGACGCCAAACTGAATTCGCATTCAAAACTCAACTGCATCATCGCGCTCAACCATGCGCTGCGCGCAGGCGCGGACGAAGCGTTGATGCTGGACCCGTTCGGGTTTGTGAACACAACCAATGCCTGCAACTTCTTCATCGTGAAAAAGGGGGCGGTTTGGACCTCTTCAGGGGATTACTGCATGAATGGCATTACGCGCCAGAAGGTCATTGATCTATGCCGCGCCGAAGGGATTGCAGTGCACGAGCGCAACTACTCGCTCGTGGATACATACAGCGCGGACGAAGCGTTTTTGACCGGCACATTTGGCGCGCAGACCCCGGTTTTTGAAATTGATGGACGCACCATGAGCGGCGGCGTTGCCGGTCCGGTCTTTTTGCAACTGCGTGCGGCGTATAAGGCCCTGATCGCAGCGGAGCGTGCTGCGGGGTAGGGCGGTGGTTTTGCCTTTACATCAACGACCGGGAGGCCTCTATTTCCATATATGCCAGATCCAATGGATACGTCTCCTTACGCCAAGCAGCCCGCACATGCGTTCTGGCGCTCTGCCGTGGTGGAGCGCAAGCCCGACACGATCGCGGCGCTGCATCAACCGCGCTTCGCGTTGACGCCCGACACGCAGGTGATGACGGCGGGCAGTTGTTTTGCCCAGCACCTGCATCGCAAATTGATGGCCCTTGGCTGGGGCGTGATCGTCGAAGAAGATGTAACTGGATTGATCCCGCAGCGTGTCGCGAAATCCTATGGTTATGGTCAGTATTCCGCGCGGTATGGCAACATCTACACTGCCCGCCAATTTCGCGAACTCATCACTGAGGCAACAGTCGAAGTCCCGCCTCAACCCGTTATCTGGGAACGAGAGGGGCGGTATTTTGATGCCTTGCGACCAAGCGTTGAACCCAAGGGTCTGGCCAGTATTGAAGAGGTTACCCTGGCCAGGGCCGCACATCTGGAGGCGGTGCGTGATGCGCTCTGCGCTGCAGATTGTGTGATTTTCACGCTGGGCCTGACCGAAGCGTGGATCGACCGATCCTCAGGGCGCACGGTGCCAACGGCGCCCGGCACAATTGCCGGCTCCATGGCTGACACCCCGGCCGACTTCGTGAATTTCACTTACGAGGAGGTGTGCGCCGACATGGAGGGGGTCCGGGACATGTTGCGTGCCATCAATCCGGATATGCGGCTGCTGCTGACTGTCTCACCTGTGCCGCTGACGGCAACGGCAACGCCGCAGCACGTTGCGCTTGCCTCCACTGCCTCAAAGGCGATGCTGCGCACGGTTTGCGACACGATGCTGCGGCGCCACGGGGATGTGGATTACTTCCCGTCTTACGAAATCATCACAACGCCAGTGCTGGGCGGCCCGCATTTTGCCGACAACCTGCGCACTCCGTCCGAGATCGGGGTAAAACGTGTTATGCAGGTGTTTGAGGACTCCTACGGCGGCACGGACAAGGCGGCAAAAGGGATTAAGCGCCAAACGGTTTCGGACATGCCTGACTGGGATGTGGAATGTGAGGATATTCTGCTTGAGGCATTTGCCAAGTGACGCGGATCGCTTTCATTGGAAACTCACACCTGACCGCATTCAAAGATGCGCAATCCGCAATCGAGGGGCGTTTTCCGGACCTATCACTCAGCTACTTTGGTCTGCCGAACGAGGTGTTTTTTCAGTCAGAGCACCTGAAGGGGACGGCGCTGAACCTGAAGATGCCTGTTTCGGAAATGCCGGATCAAGTGATCGACCCGGATGGGGAGCATGCGCTTGATCTGGACGCATTCGATTTGGTTCTGCTGACGTCACATAGTTTTTACATGATGCACGTGCTAACCGGCCTTGCCGGGATCAACGTGTTGGGTCTGCGTCCCGCGAACGAGCGGTTTCCATTGGTGTCTTTGCCGTGCGTCACAGACATGATTACGGACATCGTGCAATCCTATGCCCTGAGATTGCGCCAGTTCTTTCCGCGTCACGCCCATTTGATGACTATCCAAACCGCCTATCCCTCTATTGAAGCGGTGGATCACAGCCCCGTTCTCGCAGAGTTGCAGCGTCAGCCGGAATTGGCGCATCTGTTTCAGCTGTTCAACAATGCCGTGCAAGCGCAATGCCACGCCGAAGGCGTATCGTTGTTCCCGGCGCCGCCTGATCACCTGCACAGTCCATTCTTCAGCAAACCCGAATATGCGCGGCAGCGCAGCAAGGCTGCCGACGTGCCGACCACACTGGCGGATTATACCCACATGAACGCTGATTACGCCGCCACGCTGTTCGCGCAGATCCATGCGGAATTGATGGCGTAACGCTCTGTAATCTCCTGTTTCTTGGTAGGTTTTAGAGGTTTAGCTTTTCCGAAACTGCCCTAAGGGCGCCACACCTGATCCTGACTGACTCGCATGATGCTGCCTGCAAGGGTCTGGAATTCCGCCTTGATATGTGCGGCAAATCGTTTGACCGAAGGGCGCATGGCAAAGGCTGTGTTGTGCAAAATACTCAGATGGCGATCCGGATCGCCAATGCGAACGGGCAATGCACTGATCAGCTTTTGCCGCCGCATCATGAACACCACCGAAAAGGGCAGCACAGTCAACGCATCTGATCCCGACAGGATGCTGATCACAGCACTGAGCGATCCCCCCGAAAAGCTGACCTTGAAGTCGGTCACACCAACGCTGTCCAGAACCAGCCGCAGGTCATGAAATAGGGGGCTGTCCGGGGGTGGCGCAATCCATGGGTACTGACCCAACTCGTTCAACTTGACCGCCCCCCGGCGTACCAGTGGATGCCCGGCACGACAGGCAATGACGTTGCGCCCCGGCAGGATCTGTTCGGCCACAAGTCCGTCGGGGATCGCTCCGTGTCGCATGGGCAGAATGGCCAGATCCAGCGCGCCGTCTTCCAGCTTGGGCAACAGATCAGACGCATACCCATAGCTTTGGTCAATGCGCACATCCGGGTGTTCGACCTGAAAGGCGCCGATCATCCCGGAAATCACACCGTCAAGGAACACCGGCGTTCCAGCCACACGTACGGCACCGGTCTTTCCGGTGGTGAACCGTTCCAGCAGGCCGGTGGCGTGTTGCCCGGCCTCAAACACCTTGCGCCCCTCAGCGGCCAGTGTCGCCCCCAGTTCCGTTGGCTTTAGCGGCCGTTTACCGGGCTCGAACAGTGGGGCGCCTATGCGTGTCTCAAGCAGCGCAAGGGACCGTGACACGCTGGGTTGCGACTTGCCCAACACATCTGCCCCTTCGGTCAAACCACCGCGATGCACGATCGCAAACAACATTTCGAGGTGACGCGGATCAATCTTCATAACGCCAAGTTATGTAGCCAGCGGCTATTTGGATCAATAGGCCCGTCCGATTTTGACACTGTGTCTCCAGGCGGGGAGACGTATGCGCGACACTGAGAAACATGGCAGCGGTCAAACGGTGGTTTATGCACCGGGCGTGCGCCGTGAAGTCGCCGCATTTGTGGATGCTGTAGACGCAAAGCGGGTTCTGGTGCTCAGCACCGCACAGCAATCCGATCTTGGTATGGAATGTGTTGAGGCCTTGGGCACGCGCGCTGTTGGGCTTTTTGCCAAGGCTGTGATGCATACGCCCGTTGAGGTGACCCAAGAGGCCTTGGCCCATCTTCACAGTGTCGCAGCGGACTGTGTTGTTTCGGTGGGCGGCGGATCAACCATCGGCTTGGGCAAGGCATTGGCGCTGCGCCATCCGCTGCACCACATTGCTGTCCCGACCACCTATGCCGGCAGCGAATGCACACCCATCCTTGGCCAGACGGAAGAAGGAAAGAAAACCACTCTCAGCGATCCCAAATTGCGGCCTGCATCCGTGCTTTATGATCCCGAATTGGTGGCGACGTTGCCAAGAGAAATGACAGTGACCAGTGCACTGAACGCCATGGCCCACGCGGTTGAGGCGCTATATGCGCGCGACCGCACTGCACTGTCTGATGCCATGGCGATGGAAGGGCTGACTGCTTTTCACACCGCCTTGCCGCATGTCGTGCACACCCCGGACGATTTACAAGCCCGCGAGGACACACAGCGCGGTACTTGGGCATGTGGTACAGTGCTGGGGCAGGTGGGCATGGCGCTGCACCACAAGCTTTGCCACACGCTTGGGGGTAGCTTTGGTCTGCCCCATGCGCAAACACACGCGATCATCTTGCCACATGCAACGGCGTCCAATGCCAAGGCGGCCGCAACAGCCCTTGCTCCGGTTGCGCGATTGTTTGGGGGCTCTGATCCCGGGCAGGCCTTGTGGGATTTCGCCGCGCGTTTGGACGCGCCTCTGGCCTTGCGAGATTTGGGATTGCAGAAAAATGACATCGAACGCGTCGTCACGCTGGCGACCCAAAACCCCTATTGGAACCCGCGCCCTGTGACCGCCGATGGCGTGCGGGCCTTGCTGGAGCGCGCGTGGGCTGGCGCGCCTCCCAACGCATAAGCATCTGAAATCACGACACGAACCAAAGGCAGGAGACTTAACATGGCCGACATTCAAACCGACGTTCTGATCATTGGCACAGGTCCTGCTGGCTCGGCGACAGCGGCGCTGCTGTCCAGTTACGGGATCGAGAACATGGTGGTGAACCGCTACCGTTGGCTGGCGAACACGCCGCGCGCCCACATCACCAATCAACGCACAATGGAAGTGTTGCGTGATCTGGGACACGAGGTCGAAGCCGAAGCCTATCTACATGCCACACATCAAGAATTGATGGGTGAGAACGTATTTTGCGAAAGCCTGGCCGGAGAAGAAATCGGACGTATCAAGACATGGGGCAATCACCCCTTGTCGCGCGCCGAACATCAACTGAGCTCGCCCTGTTTGATGAACGATCTGCCCCAGACCTTCATGGAGCCAATCCTGTATTCCACCGCCTGCAAGCGCGGCACCCATGGGCGCATGAGCACAGAATACCTCAGTCATGCGCAGGACAGCGACGGCGTGACAACAACCTGCCTTGATCGTCTCACCGGGCAGGAATTCACCATTCGCTCGAAGTATCTCGTGGGGGCGGATGGCGGCAATTCCAAGGTGGCCGAGGACCTTGGACTGCCATTTGAGGGCGAAATGGGTGTCGGGGGGTCGATCAACATCGTGATGCGGGCTGATCTGTCAAAATACGTCGCGCACCGCCCGTCCGTTTTGTACTGGGTCATGCAGCCCGGCGCGGATGTTGGGGGCATTGGCATGGGCGTTGTCCGCATGGTGCGGCCATGGAATGAATGGCTGCTGATTTGGGGGTATGACATCAACGAACCCGCGCCGGTTGTTGACGAAGCCTTTGCGACGCAGGTTGCCCGACAGCTTGTGGGTGATCCGCATCTGGAGATTGAGTTGTTGTCAGCCGGCACGTGGACCGTGAACAACATGTATGCCACCGACATGCAAAAGGGCCGGGTGTTCATCATGGGAGATGCGGCGCACCGCCATCCTCCCTCAAACGGATTGGGGTCAAATACATCCATTCAGGACGGGTTCAATCTGGCGTGGAAACTGGCGTCAGTTCTCAAGGGACAGGCCAATGCGACGCTGCTGGACAGTTACACAACCGAACGCGCGCCGATCGCCAAGCAAGTTGTGACGCGAGCCAACCAGTCAATCGGAGAATTTGGTCCGATCTTTGAATCGCTGGGCATGGACGGCGGTACGGATATCGTAAAAATTCAGGCCAGCATGGAGGCGCGCTGTGACGCTGGGCCTGCCGCTGAAAAGCAACGTGCCGCCATTCGCGAGGCTATTGCTTTCAAAAAGTACGAATTCGATGCCCACGGTGTCGAGATGAACCAGCGTTATCGCTCCAACGCAGTTGTCACAGACGGACAGCTTGAGCCCGCCTTCGAGCTGGATGCAGAACTGCACTACCAACCCACGACATGGCCTGGCGCGAGGTTGCCCCATGCGTGGGTGTTCAAACGCGACGGAGGCGTAAAAGTCTCGACATTGGACCTGTGTGGAAAAGGCACATTTTCACTGCTGACAGGGGCGGGGGGGGATGCATGGGCGGCTGCCGCACAGGAAGCGGGTGACGCCTTTGGCCTGACGCTGACAGTTCACGTCATCGGGCCACGCCGCGAACACGAAGACCATACCGGCGATTGGGCGCGGGCCAGCGAAATCGGGGACGGTGGTTGCGTTTTGGTGCGCCCGGATCATCACGTATGCTGGCGCACCGAAGACATGGTCAGTGATCCTGCGGGCACCTTGAAGCGCGTTCTTGGTGCGGTTCTGGCGCATGTCGATGCATGATCGCACGTGATGCGCGGATGCGTCCAATCTGCGGTAAGGTGGAATTGGCTCCGGCGGTAGGTGTTGCATGAAAGTCTAACATCGACATAAAATACTGATTTTAAACGCTTAAATCCACCGTTCCAGATGTGCGCTTTCCGAAAATGTTGCGGGAATTGTTGCGGGAAACCTGATTAAACTAGTCGGATTGGTCGCGCTTCTCTATGGCCTCGCGCCCAGAGTCCGGCAAACTCGCATAGACCTCATCAACGTGCTTTGGCTCTGAGATCATTTTTTCTACAACCAAGTTCAGCAGACGAAACAGGCTCTCCGCCGTAGCTCGATCATCTTGAAGATCGATCTGGCCCGGATGTACAGCATTGTTCCCGATTACTCGAACTGCATCGAGTGCTTTCTGAACACGTGCGTCGAGGCCAGAAGCGACTAGAGATTTTATGTCCGTGTTAATGTTTGTCCCGGGCTGGCATAGGTGTTTGCATAGTTTTTGAATGGCCAATCGGATCAGGGCTGCTGCCCCTCTCGGTGAGTGATCCAGAATCGAACTTGCCTCCTCGTACTCCCGACGGATTTCTTCGGGTAAGTTTGCGTTGGCTGGTGGCGCTTCACCGCGCTGTGGGTAGATCATCCGATCGTAGATCCATACCGCGACATCGTCGCAGTTATAGCAACGGCTGATCCAGACATTGTTCACGTCAAAGTCTTGATACCCCTGATTGCCCTCCAGAAAGGGTCTTCCCTTGGCTTTGCGTTTAGCCCATTGCTGAATCCGGTTGCGCTCTTCCTTATCTTGCACATGATCAAGATTGAGTTCTTTCAGTTGGCTTCGTCCATAACAAACGGCAGCTTCGTCTTATCCATCGGATTGGCGTGGACTGTGTGCCAGTATTGCCGTGCAAGTGCTCCACAATGTGGGCAGTTGAATGCTGTTTCACGGATCGATGGGGATACGTACTTCATGTTCCATTCCAAGCTAGTCTTATGTCGAGAATGTTGCGGGATTTTGCAAAACCCGCAACATTCAAATCCGCAAAACACAAAAAAACCCTTTAAGATCAAAATCTTAAAGGGCTTGTCATGGCTCCGGCGGTAGGGATCGAACCTACGACCAATTGATTAACAGTTACCCAAGGCTGTTCGTTCCGATACTATCCCATCGCCACCCATAGCACCACAAGGGCATGAAATTAAATAATTTTAGGGTGTTGTGTCCGACTCCATGGATTCCTATGTTTGCCTGTAGATTCCCATAAGCCGACTACTAGGCGACTACTAGGAGCACTGCCATGCCACGTCTCACCGCCAACCTTGTGCGTGACTTGCCCCTCACCACTGGGGGTCAAAGGTTCGTCGTGGATGATGCACAACCGGGCTTTGGCGTTCGTGTCGGGAAAACGGCGAAGGCATACTATGCGGAGAGCCGCGTACGTGGCAGGCCGCGCCGTGTGACCCTTGGCCGAACCGACAAACTTACCCTGAGCGATGCCCGTAAGCTGGCTATGAAGGCATTAGCTGAAATGGCTGATGGGCAGGATAGGAATGCCGAACTGCGCCTTGCAAGAGCTAAGCTGATGACCCTCAGCCAAGCCGTAGACGGATGGTTAAAAGAACGCGGGCACCGTGAAAGCACTGCCGCCAACTATCGCGCCACCATGTCCCGCGAGTTTGGCGACTGGTATAACACTGAACTGCGTCGGATCACGCCAAAGCTGTTTCAAGCCAGGTTCAAAGAGATGATTGACCGAACACCAAGTGGTGCCGCTTTGGCTGTTCGCACGTTCAAATCATGTTGGAACTGGGCACGGGCGGATGTGACAGACAGGGAAGGCAACATGCTCTTGCCCCAATGCCCAGCCGAAATTGTCCGAGCAAAAAAGCTTTTGCCCAAGGCCAAACGGAAACAGTCTTTCGTGTCCGACTGGCCCAAGTTTTTCTCAGCCTTGGGAAACCTCGAAACCACCTCAAACCGCCACAAGCACGCGGGCGAGAACTTCAAGGTATTCATGGAACTGTTAGCCCGCACTGGGATGCGGATGGGTGAGGCTACAAATCTGGCTTGGGCAGACGTAGACCTTGACGCAAAGACGTTCACCATCACGGCTGAACGGGCCAAGAACGGGGAAGCCCTAACGCTTCCCATGGCCGATCAAACTCTGGACCTGTTTGAACGCCTGCAAGAGCGCACAGAGGGTGAGAGGTACGTTTGGGGGGCTACGCCTTATGGTGACCCTAGAAAAACCCTCACGGCATTTAGAAAGGCTCTGGGCTGGGATGTGAACTTTCACGATCTGCGCCGATCCTTTGCCACCATCGCCACCGATCTGGACCTACAACAGTCCAAAATCATGCGTCTGTTGAATCATGCCAGCGGGGGCAATGTGACCCTTGGCTATCAAGTGTCAAAGAACCCGGAAACGCTGCGAAAGTCTGTGCAGATGGTATCAGACCACATCGACAAACAACGGGGGACTTGAAAACTGTTAAGGCAAGCCTCATTGTTTAACCAGCATCGGCGATGATGCGAGCGTCGTTATACCACGGAGGGTTCAGGTTACGGGTCTGCAAGGACAGGAAGCCTGAGGCGCGAAGAAAATGGTAACCCCATGACCGCACGGCCAAGCCGTCGGTTGTGCTTCGATCCGTGGAGAATGGCTGATGGCCCTACATCTGAAAAAATCGCAATCTCTTTCCGATCAGTTGACCACTGAGCAAGCCGCTTTGCTGCTGGGCGTTTCCCGCCGCTTCCTTGATAAGGACAGGTCTGAATCCCGCGCCAACGGGACGTCCCCCAAGATACCCTATAACAAACATGGCCATCGGACGGTGCGCTACCGCCGCTCGGATGTGTTGGCATTTCAAGACGCCAATAGGGTGGAATAAGCAAAAGCCCCCGGACGCTGATCCGGGGGCCGTTTTTGCCTGCGAAGCAAAAGAGAACACGATCCGACCTCGGCAAAGGGGAGCATGTTACATGCCAGAATCTAGCAATGCAGATTCCAGTGCGCAAGTGCGGCTGGAGACACTGGTGCGCCAGACTATCGAAGAACAGGGCCAACTACTTGAAGGCAAGACTTGGGCCATACGCCCGCGTCAAGATTGGGCCGAAATGGCGGGCGTGAGCGCAAAAACCGTGACCCGCGTCTTCCAGAAAGCGCCGTTTGACACACTCCGAAAGCGGGTGGAGGGGAGACAAGCTGCCCTTGTCAGGATCGGCAAGCCTGACCCTAATCAACCGTCTCGACTAGCCGCCACAATGGCCAAGATTTTTCTAGACAATATCGTGCAGAACGACGCCGTGAACGCCAAACAGAAGGCCATCTGCGAAGCTGCAGGGCGCGAGTGGAAACCCAAGAAAGACGTAACGCCCAAAGAGTATGGGTGCTTGATCGGGCTGGCCCAAGACTTTCGGCAAGACTGGCAATTAGATATTTTCAAATATGCGATCAGCGCGGATGGATGGAAACGAACCAAAGACCTGTCAAAGTACAAGACCGAAGACCTTGAGACGCCCATGTGCGGTATTTTGGAAGAGAACAAAGGCGCGTCTTTCATCAAGCTAAAACCCGGCAAGGCACACCTGTTTCACCACTACCCGAACATACGGACGTTGCGGGTGTTCTGGATGTGTGCGGAGAGTGCTTTCGTGGCCAGTCACATGAAGACCAACTTGTCAGAAGTGCCGAAAGAGGAAGTGGACTTCTGGGAAGAATGGTGGGCAGAACGGGACACGGCTGCATTGCACGATTGGGAGCCGGATTACTCTTCTGAAATCGACCCTATCAAGGACGTGTCAGGGTGATGTCCCTTTCTTTTTGTTCCATATATCTACAGGAGTAATACTTCTTGTTTGTCTATTACTCACAGGAGGAAGAAAAGAAAGGGACATAGATAAACCAGAAGGCTTACCCCTCGCTGCGCTCAGGGAAAGCAACATGCCAGATGATCAGTTTCCACGGGACAACAAGGCAACGTGCCTGAGTAGGATAGAGAGACGCGCCGCGCCCGATCTGCCAGCCTATGCAATTGAAGCCTGAAGTCGCAGCCACTAGTGTGTTACGGACCTCGAACAGTAGAAAGTAACAGCGCCATGAGCAATCTCGATGAAGTACGCCAGTCAGCCCTTGAACACGGCGAATTGATGGAGCGCACGGTATTCATCGAAGACGGTCACATAGTGATTGATCTGTTCGTTCTTTGTGACGCGCCATCAACTTACGATATTCCGCTGGATCAGTGTGCAGACGCGGGGCAGATTTTGAGTTGGGTGTTCCAGTTGTCTGAAAAGACGTGGCTCACCAATGCGGTATTGCGCAGGTTTGTTGCCTTGGCGTCAGAGCAGGCTGGTATCGACCTTCACGCCATGTGGTGAACGTGGCCCACACAGTGGACCACCCCTCACAATCCTGATTCACTCACCAGCCCGCCGCTAGTAGTCTAAGCCCTGTCACAGGGTGGCTGATCTATGCTGTCCCGTGTGTTGATCATGGCAGAGCCTATGGGTTCAGTCTACATTCATCTCGCGATAGCCGCTCGGTGACATGCCACATCTTGTGCAATTGGTTGCACGACCACTATCAGTGCATATCTGAACCAAATCTTGTATATAACCCCTTGGAGACCACTGTCGGGAGGTAGAGGGAGCGCGCCTAGTACCGCTGAAGGCGGGACAAGGGAGTTGGGCTGTTGTCCATCTAGCTCATGTTTTTGTAGAGCGTTATGAGGCTATCTTGTCCGCCTGTCGTATCCATCGCGGAGATGCCGAGAAACATCTCTGAATCTTCCCAAAAGCGAATTTGCACACCGAAACTGTTACTGTAAGCAATAAGAGCCGCTTCTTGACTTGTGATTTTTGAGATGAGGATGACGTCTACATCGTTTGCCATTCGGTCGCATCTGTCCGAAATGTTGATCCGATGATCTTCGCCATTGACGACGATCTCCACCAGACCGAGATCACAAAGTTCCTGTTGGCGTCCTTGCGCCTCGATTACTGCACAGAACATAAAACCAGCGTCTTTCGCGTGCGCTAGCATGACCTTGTGTTTGCCGTAGATAGAGTCTCTGGTACCGCGAACGTACATCATGTTTCTGCGCATCTCGGTGCCCCACTCGACTCCTGTTTGACCACCTGTAACCATTTGGTGCGACTCAAGCTGGGTTTCATCTAACTCCAAAATGGTATCGCTAGGGACCGCTGCAGATGTTTGAAGAAACGAAAGCGCAACCCCCATTTTCTCTAAAAAAGATGCCATGCTGGCAGATAGTTCTTGGGACTTCTCCACGTTACTAGGGTCTGGTGTTTGAAACATGAAACGGTGAACACCGAATTTTGAGCCTTTGGGGAAGTGCCGTAAACGCCCCCCCGCGAAGGCCATTGTTGCTGCGCTGTAGCACACTCCAGGTGTAAGGGTTCTAGACGCCATAGGCACATCGCCCTGAGGTGGCTCCAGCGTGTACGTGCCAATCGAAGTCTCTAAGTTGTAAGCGCGAATAACGCAGCCAATCTTTAAACCCTCTTCCAAATCGCCGCCCGTGGAATTGATATAAACGTTCGTTTGTGGTGGGACTTCGCACTTGCGGATTATGTCCACGAGTCGATCTGCGTCGCCTCTCTGAATGGTGCCAAAGGCGTTGATATGGCGACAGCCACCGATCATTTTCTCAAATTCTGTTTGAGGCTCACTGTAGATAAACTGCATTTTGCACCGCTCGTTCTTGCCTAGAGCCATGATACTGGCCCCGCCCTTGAACCACTAGACCTCTAATCTGGCCTTATCCTGTTGACCGTCTGGACTCATGGGTTCTAGGCCAGATGTATGGCTCTAAAACTCAAGAAACCACATCGGCCAATCGACAAAACCGAGGCACTTGCCTCGTGGCTTGAGCAATTCAAAATCCCCAGCGGTATCAGTCGTGGCAAGCCGTATGTGCTGCATGACTTTCAGCGGGACGTCATTGACGATCATCTAGCGAATGATGAATTCGGATCACCGCTTCACCGCACGGTCCTATTCAGCATTGCCCGTAAGAACGGCAAGACGAGCATGTGTGCCGCCTTGGCACTGGCCTATCTGACGGAAGGGTCACCGCTGCACTTGCCCGGCTGGCGCGGTGCCATTGCCAGCCCTTCCGAAAATCATTCATTGATGCTTGCCCTCGCCATTCAAGAGTTGTGCGAGGCGAACGGGCTGGATCACATCAAGGTGCGCAAGAATCCGGCCCCCGGCGTTGTCCTGGGTGACAACAATTCCCGCCTTGAAATCCTGTCCGGGTCCAAGACCCAAGGCCACGGCTTGAGCCTCGACTTCGCGCTCGTGGATGAAGCGGGCCTTCTCACCGATAACAGCGAAGTCATTCAAAACCTCACCGATAGCCTCGCCGCCCGCGACGGCAGGCTGATCATCACCGGCACAAGAGGCACCAGCAAACAGTTTAACGAACGGATAGAGCGCCCATCGCGTTCCACCAAGGTCCATTGCTGGTCCGCGCCCTTAGATGCTGATCCGGGTGACCGCGACCTATGGGAAAAGGTCAATCCGGGGTTGGCTTCTGGCATTAAGTCCCGCCGCTTCCTCGAAGACGCATTTACTGAGGCGGAGGCCGCAGGCACCACCACGGCTTTCATGGCTTGGCAACTCAACGCTCCACTTGATCCGCAACGGCAACTGCTACTCGAATACAAGACGCTGCAACGCGCCTATGATGAAGCCGCCGAACCCATCTCCGGCGAACCCGTGTGGCTTGGCCTTGATCTAGGCGGGGCCGCGTCCATGACTGCCGCCGTCGCTGTCTTTGAAAGCGGCGTTGTGAGGGCGGTAGGGGCCTTTCCATCTGCTGATATGAATCTGTTGCAGCGCGGCAAGCGTGATCTGGTGGGCATGACATGGGTGCAATGCGCTGAGCGCGGCGAACTCAAAGAGACCACCGGCCACGTCACCGAACTGTCCGAATTCATCCCGCATGTGCTGGACATGATACGGGGCCATCCCGTGCAAAGCGTCACCGGGGACCGATACCGCGAAGGTGAGTTGCGCAACGCTCTTGCCAAGGCCGGTGTGGACTGGCCCCTCAATCTTCGCGCCAACGGTCCCAAAGACGGCAACGCCGATATCCTTGCCACACGCCGAATGTTTTTAGCGGGCAAGGCCAAGCTATGCCGCAACCTACTGCTAGAGGCGTCGCTTGCGGAAGCCGATTGCAAGGTCAGCACCACTGGGGCGGTTCAACTGGACCGCGCGCACCGCGACGGGCGCAATGATGTGGCCGCAGCCCTGATCCTCGCCGCTGGGGCCTATATGCGCGACCGCGAAGCGCCCAAGCCTGAATATGAAGTTGAGGTGTTTTGATGCCTCACCAGTCTGAAAAATCCACGATCAACACCGCCCGCTGGCAACGCGTGCGCCGAGCACTGGCCCTGCGCGCCAATTTCCGGTGCGAGTGCTGCAACTGTTTCACCGGCATGGCTGGGCAAGGTGACCACATTGTCAGCCGCGCAAACTGCGCCGCGCAGGGCATTGATCCATTCGACATGCGCAACCTGCAATGGCTCTGCGCCTCTTGCCACGCGAAGCGCACCAACGCCGAACGCTTCAAGAAACACGAACCTAAACCCAAGCAACGCCGCCGCACCCCAGTGAAGGGGCGTGACGCCTTTCTCACGGCCATTCAAGCCGCCCAATGAAGGAACCTCAACAATGCTGAAATCCCAAGAAATTCAATTGGCGCAGTCGAAGCGGCGCGAAAAAATGGCCGAGATTCAGAAGGTCGATGAAATCACCGATGATGCCCGCACAGAACTGCGGTCCCTGACAGATGAATATCAAAGCGCAGAGGTGGAGTTGCGGACAGCGTTGATCCTCGAAGACGCTGAGCGTGAGAAGATCAAAGAGCCTGATACCGCAGACAAGGACTTTAACGCCGAATGTCGGTCGTTTGACATCGCAAAGATGGTTGAAGCTCTCGAAGACCAAAAACCTTTGTCTGGTCGGGAAGCTGAAATCAGCGCCGAACTGGAAAAACGGGACGGCAAAGCCATGAAGGGCACCCGGTTCCCATGGGAAGCGCTTGAACAACGGGCAGACGCCACCGTTACGGCACCCGATGCGTCTTCTGGTGAACTCGCATCGCGCCCGACCATGCAGGCCCTTGAACGCGTTTTTGAGGCAAGTGCCGCTCAGAAATTTGGTTTCCAGACAATCCAAGTATCCGGCCAACCCCGTTTCCCGGAACTCACCGACGGTACCAGCGCCGCATGGGTGTCAGAAGGCGCAGGGGTGGACGCTGCCACGATCAACACGAACGTGCAGGAACCGGGCATCAAGACGCTGACGGCCCGGTATCTTCTCAGCCGCCAAGCCATTCGCCAGAACTCGGCCCTGCAACCGATGCTGCGGCGTGATCTGGCAGAAGTCATTCGCGAAGCCATGGACTTGGCCGCCTTCCAAGGCACCGGCACGGACAATCAACCCGCTGGCCTTGAGACGCTGCTGTCTTCGCCAAACGACAATGAGAGCGCGGTGATTGGTTATTCGTCGCTGGTGCGGTGGATGACTGACGTGATGGTCAGCGCCAAGCTGAACGACCTAAATGGCGTCCATGTTGCGGGCGTTCCGTATCACCTGCACACGCTTTTGACAGGCACGTTTGGCGATATCCTGACCGAATACGATCAAGCCAAGAAGATCGTGTCGAACATGACGTTTTCCTCGCAAGTGTCCGGCATCACGAACGACCTGAGCAACGTCTACGTGGGAGCGCCTGCGCAACATGCCTGGATGGTGAACTGGGGCAGTCCTGAACTGATCGTAGACCCCTACAGTGAGTCAAAAACGGGCAAGGTGGCACTGACAGTGTTCAGCTTCCAAGACGTCTTGGTGCAGCGCCTTGCTACTCGCTTCAAGCGCATCACGAATGTGAGCGTCGCGTAATGGAACCGGCTCGCATGATATGGGACGTTGACGCCCTCGAAGTGCGCCAGCGCAATAAGCGCCCGTTGATTGCGGGCCGGTTTCCCTACGGGGCCTTGGCCGTGATGAGCGACCGGGGCACCGTCCGCAAAGAGACATTCGCTGCTGGCGCATTCGCGTTCGCACTCGAAGACCTAAGCCGGGACATCCATCTGCTGTTCGGGCATGACTACGGAAAGCCGCTCGCATCGCGGCAAGCAGGCAATCTCACTTTAGAAGACACCGATAAAGCACTGGAATTCTTCGCAGAGATTCCAGAAGGCGCAGAGCGTGCGACCCATATCACCGATGCCCTCGCCATGATCGGTGCGGGGCTGGTGACGGGCGTTTCACCGGGGTTTCGCGTGCCACCCAAGAACGTTGTGGCCGATGCTGAGACGCTTGTGCCTGAGCCGGGCAACCCATCCGTAAAGATCAGGCAAATCGCCCACGCGGTACTCTACGAGCTAAGTCTGGTCACTCGCCCTGCATACCCCACCACATCCGCCGAACTTCGCAAGATGTCGTGCAATCAATTGCACAGCACGCCACATAGGGTGATTTTGCCATGAATGACGCCGTGACTCACTTTGAACCACAATGGACGTTCGGGGCTGTTCCAGAGGGCGTTGATCCTGTCGCACTTGCTCTGGAAACGGGCGTGAGTGAAGACGACGCCACCAGCATGATTGAGGCCGCATGGGTGCAGGTGGAAACCTTCACCGGACGCACTTACCGGGACATGACATCGGGTCGCGTGATCATCAAAGTACACTCGCCCATCACATGGGTTTGGCCGCGCTATCCGTTCCCAGAAGAATTGACTGTTGAGTGTCTGGCAAACGGCACATGGATGCCGTGGCAGGACACCTACATCGCGGGCTTGGGCATGATCGAACTGGAACCCAGTTCCCTATACCGCCTGAGCCATGCCGCCACCACGCCCGGTGCCACTGCAGGGCCGCATGTACGGCAAGCGGTGTGGAACCTCGCCGCCTATCAAATCATCCAAAATCCCTTGCGCCGTGAATTCCGCAGCCAATCCGCAGGGGATTCATCGCTTACGCGCGAAGACCTCAAAGGTGTGATGTACGGCTCTGGTGCTGGTGCCCTGCTATCAGGCGAGGTGCACATATGATCTGGCCCTTCAAGCGCAAGTCCCCCCAGATTGAGACGCGGGCATTCGGCACAGTGACCGCTGACTTTATCAACACCCGTCGCCAAGGGCTGGTGTCGGATCAGGGTGTGCCTTTGAGCGCCACCATCGGCACCGCCCTGCATTTCTGGTCCAGCGGGCTGAGCATGGTGGAGACCGCGCCAGAGCCAATTGACCCCAACGTGCTGTCCACCATCGCCCGCGACCTGTTGTTTCGTGGGGAGTCATGCTGGCACATCCGTCTCACCAGAGGCCAGCTAGACCTGCAATCCGTCCCGTATTGGGATCAGGTGAGCGAAGGCCAGTATCACCTGCATATCCCTCGCGTGAACAAGACCGAGACCATCAAGGCGGTTGAGGATGAAGTGCTGCACTTCACGATCAACCCTGATCCTGCTCAGCCGTGGCGCGGGCGCAGCCCGTGGCGGATGATGGGCCTCAGCCCCGCCTTGATGGCTGAGATTGAGCAAGCCGTGTCCACCGCCACCAACTACGCAGGCAAGGGTGTGCTGCCGTTCCCAGCAAACATTGCCCCGGAAGAACGCCAGAAAGCGACCTCAGGGCTGCGTAGCGGATCACTGGCGGTGATTGCATCCAAGAGCGACCTTGCCCACCACACCGGCGGTGAACGCTCCGAATGGCGCAAGGTAGACCTTACCCCTGACCTGCAAAGGGCAGACCTCAATCCCTTTACGGACAGCCTGCATCATCGGCTGTTAAACGCAGCTGGCATTCCACCGGCACTCACCACGGGGAGCGGCAACGCCGGGGCAATGCGCGAGGGCTATAGATTATTCGCCCTGCAAACCGTTCTGCCGATGGCCAAGATGATGCTGCCCGAACTGAGAGCAAAGCTGGGCGTGACCGGCGTGTCCATTGACCAGATGATGAGCGCAGATGTGGCGGGCCGTGCAAGAGCCGTGGGCGTGCTGACGGGTGCCGGTGTGGAACTCGACAAAGCGATGAAACTGGTGGGCTGGGAATGAACACTCTGACACCCATGCAAGCGCAACTGCGCATGGCCAAACACTCCCCGCTCTACAAGCAAGCGGTTCTTTATGGTGTGTCCGAAGACAACGGCACAACCGTGTACGACGCCGAAGGTCAAATGCAATATGACCGGATCAGCCAAACCTACGGCTATTTGGATCGCACCAAAGAAACCAATCTCACCGTTGCCGCTTCGTATGAGGGTAGTCACCGCGTCACCATCATATCGGATGTGGCCCCCAATGGCTTAGCGCTGATCCTGCTAGACGGTGTGTTCTATGCCGTGCTGAGTGTTCATGCTGGTGACGTGCTGGGCGTATCCGTCACCCTCGACTGCACCAGCTTGCCCGCCGATGAAGCACCCAACATTCGGAACGCATGATGCCTGTGACCAAATCCTCACTGCCGTTTAAGCCCGCACCCGATGCCAGCATTCACGAGATCAGGGCGTGTCTTGGCGACCTGATTGAATGGACTTTGTCGCAACGGCTGGGCCAACTAAAAGACGCGGGCTTGTCCGATGCTGATCTGATGCGACTGCGCCGGGTGGCCGTGAATCACCAGAAAGGCACCGCCGGGTTCAAAGACGCCCGCGTGATCTGGGAACTGATGCCGAAGCTGAAAGCGGTGCATATCACCAAGCCCGTTGAATCGTCCTAGTAGCCGCAGTGGGGTGGGTGACTACTAGACGACTACTAGGCATTTCTGCACCAAATCAGCCCTGAAAATCAGATGTATAAGCTATTGATTTTAGGGGAATTTTGGCTCCGGCGGTAGGGATCGAACCTACGACCAATTGATTAACAGTCAACTGCTCTACCGCTGAGCTACGCCGGAACGGTTCGCGCCGTATAGCAAGGGCGATTCCGCGCGTCCAGTGGGTTTGAACAGCCAAAGTGCAATTATTTTCGCGCTGGCTTAAATCAGCTGAAATATGGCGTCAGCACGCAAAGAGCCAACGGGCGCGATATGCGATTTCTGCGTCAGGTCAATGAGATGGGCCAACACATTGCGCGTCGCTGCCGGAAGCAATGCGGGCGCCGTATCGACATAGATGGCTTGCGCCAGTGCTTCAGCGTGCGCCGCCCCCTGTGCGAGGGAGGCCAGTATGGCCTCTTCTCGACCCTTTCTGTGCGCAATGAGCCACGCCAGACGCTCTTGCGGCGCGTTGATCGGCGCGCCGTGCCCGGGGTAAAATACGCGCCAGTCCTCGTCTTGCAACCTGATGCAGGAGTTCATGAAGTCGGTGAGGTCTCCGTCAGGAGGTGAGACAAGCGAACTGGCCCACCCCATGACATGATCCGCGGTAAAGCAGATATCGTTCCATCCAAGACAGATGTGATTGCCCAAATGCCCCGGCGTGTGGATGACATCAAGGCGCCAATCCGGGCCGGAGATCACAGCACCGTCGCTCACATGAATGTCGGGCGCAAACTGCGTATCGATCCCTTCGCCGCCGCCCGCCAAACCGGTTGCGGCCAGTGATTGCATGGCCGCACTGCGCCCAGCCAGCGCATCCCCAAACGCATAGACCGGCGCACCGGTGTCGCGTGACAATGCGCGCGCAAGCGGTGAGTGATCAAGATGGCTGTGGGTGACAATGATGTGGCTGATGCGTTGGTCGGCTGTGACAGCGGACAGGATGGCTTGCAGATGTTCGCAATGATCCGGCCCCGGGTCAATTACGGCCAGCTCTGTATTCCCCACGATGTACGTGTTGGTGCCGCGAAACGTCATGGGGGATGGGTTCGGGGCGACGATACGGCGCAATCCCGGTGCCAGCGTTTCCGCCTTGCCAACGGGGGGATCAAAATCGTTCCCATCTTGCATAGCCATCCCCTTTTCCCTGCACGCCTGCGCGGCTAGGGTTATCCCATGTCCTTTGTCTGGCTCAAACGTTATCTGCCGCGCGGCATCTACGGCCGGGCCGCTTTAATCCTGCTGCTGCCTGTCATTGTGGTGCAGGTTGTCGTGGCCGTCGTATTTGTGCAGCGGCATTTCGAGGGCGTGACGGTCCAGATGTCAGATACCGTGGCGCGCGAAGTTGAACTGGTGCTGGATGCCATTGCTGAACGCGCGCCGGGCATGTCGGTGGAAGAGGCGATTGCCGCGCGTGTTGCGGCACTGGATATGCGTGTGCAGCCTGTGGACCCGAACGCCCTGACCGCAGGCAACACGCGTGACTGGAATGACTTTTCGGGACGTATCATTATCCGCCGTCTCGGCGAACGGTTGAGCGAAATACGGTCGTTTGACTTGTCGACACGGGGTGTTGTCCGGCTTTTTGCCGTGTCTGATGCCGGACCCGTCTCCATCACGTTTGACCGGCGGCGCATCTCGGCACGCAACCCGCACCAGCTGCTGGTCTATCTTGGTTTCTTCTCGATCCTGACAACGTTGATTTCGTTCATTTATCTGCGCAACCAGTTGCGCCCCATCAAGCGTCTGGCGCGCGCAGCCGAAGCGTTTGGGCGTGGGCGTCACATGACCTACTCACCGGCCGGTGCCACCGAAGTGCGCGCTGCCGGGACCGCCTTTGTTGATATGCGCAACCGTATTGAACGGCAGATGGAAACGCGCACGCTCATGCTTTCCGGGGTCAGCCATGACTTGCGCACACCGCTCACGCGGATGCGCTTGTCTCTGAGCATGGCGGATGACGAAACCCGAGAGGCGTTGGAAGCGGACGTGGAGGACATGCAACAGATGATTGATGCATTCCTTGACTTTGCCAAGGGTGAAGGCGAGGGCGAACCGGAGCCAACTGACCCCATCGCACTGGCCCGTAGCGTGGTCGAGGATGCAACGCGCGGCGGGCAAATCGTGACGCTTCACGATGTTAAGGGCGCAGGCTCGGTAATGTTGCGTCCGGTCGCAATGCGGCGCGCCTTGTCCAATCTGGTCAGCAACGCGGTGCGCTATGGCGGTTGCGCGGAAGTGTCAGTGGCCATTACCGACAAATCCCTGCGCCTGCGCGTTGAAGACCCCGGTCCAGGCATTCCTGAAGATCGCCGTGCAGATGCCCAGCAACCCTTCACCCGACTTGATCCGGCCCGCAATCAGGACAAGGGATCGGGTGTCGGTCTTGGCCTCGCAATAGCGACAGACATCGCGCGGGCGCATGGTGGTGTTTTACGCCTTGGTCAAAGTGAGCGCCTTGGTGGTCTGCGGGCTGATATCGTCATCGCCCGCTGAGCGAGACTTATCCTCGATTGATGCCGTGGCGGCACGCTTGCGATTGATGCGCACCTTGTGCCTAGCATTGCGCAACGCAAGCAGGAGACGCGACATGACCCCATACGAAATGATCAAAACCCACTTGGAACAGTCCATTCCCTTTGCGAACCATGTCGGCATCACCTTGGGCGAAATCGGGGATGGCATCGCGACAGCCACGCTTGATCAGCGCACAGAGACATCCAACCATATCAAGTCGCAACATGCAGGGGCCATGTTCACATTGGGCGAGGCGGCCTCTGGAGCGGCTTTGGCCGGAGCCTTGGCCCCCGTCATCCTTGAGGTGCGTCCCGTCGCGTCCGGGGCGCAGATTTCCTATGTGAAGATCGCAAAAGGCACGTTGAAAGCCCACGCAAAGACCGACACGCCGGGTGCAGAATTGCTGCAAACCCTTAAAGAGACAGGCAAAGTCGCGTTTGATGTTCTGGTCGACATACGCGATGGCGAGGGTGACACCGTAGTGACAATGACGGTCGGATGGCATGTGCGCAAAGCCTGAGGCAGTTGCGCGCCATGGCGTTGGGATGGTGACGAAAGGACGGCTGTCGGGGCGGGGAAAACCTAGTCGCCGTTCATGCGATCAAGAAAATGTCCTGGGATAGTCGTGCATCCGGCTGCATCGCGCAGCGAAAGGCCCGCCCTGTGACGTCTGCTCAGGCAGTGAAGTCAGGCAGGCTGTCCAGCGCGGTTTTCAACGCATCTCCCCAACCTTCGGAAATGCTCAGGAAGTACGGGTTTTCGCCGTCAATCCTGCCAGTCTTGCCAGAACACAGGCTGTCTGCCTTGTAGAAATGGTAATCAAAGGGCAAGCCGACGGACAGGTTCGCCTTGAGCGTTGAATCAAAGCTGACAAGCATCAGTTTCATCGCCGCTTCGAAAGTCATTGCGGCGTTGTACGCGCGCACAAGAATGGGACGCCCATACTTGGTTTCGCCAATCTGGAAGAAGGGCGTATCGCCACCGGCTTCGATGAAATTGCCCTCTGGATAGATCAGGAACAGGCGCGGGGGACCGCCCGCGACTTGTCCACCCAGAATGATGGTCGCGCCAAACGTGGCTTCCGCGTTCAGGCCCGCACCGGAATGGGCATTCACCACTTCCTTGAGGGTCTCAGCCACCAGAACAGCCGCCTGAAAGATCGACGGGACTGACAGGATTGACGGATTGCGGTCTTCGGGTGCTTTTGTGCGCTCTTCGAGCAGGCTGATGACCGCTTGGGTCGTGGCCAGATTTCCGGCAGTCATCAAGGTGATGTTACGTTCGCCCGGTACGTCAAAGACATGCATCTTCTTGAAGGTCGATACATTGTCGAGACCGGCATTGGTGCGGGTGTCGGACATGAAAAGCAGGCCTTCGTCCAGAACCATTCCGACGCAATATGTCATTCTTGTTGTTCTCTACTGCTGTGCGACTTCGATCTGGACAGACAGCGTTTCACCAGTGCCGCCCTGACGGGTTCCAATTACAGGCGCCGCATCACTATAGTCCAGCCCAGTTGCGACACGCACATAGCGCATATCCGGGCTGATCCCGTTCGAGATGTCAAAACCGACCCAACCAAGCCCATCAACATAAGCCTCGGCCCACGCATGCATGGCCTCTTGCGCAATCCGATCATCGAGCATCAGATAACCGGAAACATAGCGGGCAGGGATATCCATCAGCCGCGCACATGTGAGGAAAACATGTGTGTGATCCTGACAAACGCCGCAGCCTTCGGCCAGCACGGTTTCGGCAGTCCAATCGGGTTGCGACGCGCCCACCTTGTAGGCGACGGCATTGCGGATCATGCCGGACAGGCTGTGCATTCGCTCAAGTGGTGAGCCTTGTTCGACACTCTGTGCCAAGGCTCGCGTGGCTTTGCCAGACTTGGTCAAGGCAGTTTCGTGCTTGTAGAGCCACAAGGGGGCAGGGCCCATATGGCGCCCCACGATTCCTTGGGTGTCTGTCATCGCCACTTCGCCTTCGCATACGATGTCCAAGGACTGCGCGTCCCGGTCAAAACTGATCAATTGAACGGAATTGCGATGGTGGTCTTCAAAGGCGACTTCGTTGCGCCCGCCAACCACGGTTGTGGTCCACTTTTTGATGTCCTGCTGGTGATTGGACTTGGGTGTTTTACGAACCTGCTGCAATCCGTATGTGACGGGTGCGTCAAATCGGTAGCGTGTGGTGTGGGTAATTTTGAGATGCATGAGCTATACCGAGAACCTGAAATCGCGTTCAATCTGATGACTCAAGTTGCGATAACACCCCAGCATCGTTTCAATGAATTCGTGCAGCCCATCGTCAAAGATATCGTCTATGGATTTGCTCAGGTGATTTTTCTGGATGTCCAGAGCGGCATCAATGGACGGTGTGGCACCGCCATCATCCGCCGCAAGAAAGCCGAGATTTTCGCAGATCTTGTGCGTGCAGAACGCAAGGGAACGCGGCATCCGCCGGTCCAGTATCATAAAGCTGGCTATATCGCGCGGACCGGCATCCGGCCCATATTCCAGCCTAAAACCTCCCCGAGCGGAAACCGAACGCAAAATGGTCTCCCATTGTACGTTGTCCACGGCTGAGCCCACCGAACGGATTGATGGCAGCAGCACATAGTATTTTACGTCAAGAATCCGAGCCGTGTTATCCGCCCGCTCGAGAAAAGTGCCGATGCGCGCAAAATTGTAAATCTCGTTGCGCATCATTGTGCCGTGGGTCGCGCCACGCACCAGTGCAATGTGCTGGCGCAGTGCGCCTAAGACACTGGGTAAATCCCGTTCGTTGACCTTGCGCGACAGCATATCCTTGACCCGCATATGGCAGCCATTTGTGGCCTCCCACACTTCGTGGGTCAGGGCCGTCCGCACCAATCGTGCGTTCTGCCGCGCAGCAAGCATCGAGGACAAAACAGACGACGGATTGTCCTTGGAACGCAGCATCCAATCAATCGCTTCTGATTTGGACAGACCTTCTGGGTGTTGGGTGTAGTATTCGTCCGCCACACCGGCCGTCTTCAGAATCGGGTCCCATTCATCATCGGTATTGCCAGAGCGTGTCAGGGCGATGCGTTGACCCGTATCCAGCAAACGTGCCGTGTTTTCGGCTCGCTCAAAATAACGGTACATCCAGAACAGGCCATTGGCGGTTTTCCCAAGCATCCGGTTAGTCCTTCAGTACCCAAGTGTCCTTGGTGCCGCCGCCCTGACTGGAATTCACCACCAGCGATCCCGCCTTCAAGGCCACGCGGGTCAATCCCCCCGGAGTGATGTCCACGCGGTCCGGGCTGACCAATACAAAGGGGCGCAGGTCGACGTGGCGCGGCGCGAGGCCTTGTTTGGTAAAGATCGGCACCGATGACAACGACAGGGTCGGTTGCGCGATGTAGTTGTCCGGGTTGGCCACCAATTTGCGCCGGAAGGTTTCGAGCTCCTTTTTGGAGGCCGTCGGCCCGATCAACATTCCATACCCGCCCGAGCCATGGACTTCCTTCACGACAAGATCGGACAGATTGTCGAGCACATAAGCCAAGGAGTCCGGTTCAGAACACCGCCACGTCAGCACGTTTTGCAGGATGGCCTTTTCGCCGGTGTAGAACTCAACAATATCAGGGATGTAGCTGTAGATCGCCTTGTCGTCAGCAATCCCGGTTCCCGGCGCGTTGGCCAATGTGATATTGCCCGCACGGTAGACATCCATGATGCCTGGTACGCCAAGCGTGCTTGAAGGATCAAAATTGAGCGGGTCGATAAAGTCATCATCCACACGGCGATAGAGAACATCGATGGGTTTGTAGCCCCGCGTTGTCCGCATCGCGACGCGCCCGTCCACGACACGTAAATCATGCCCCTCAACAAGCTCAACACCCATTTCATCGGCAAGGAAGGAGTGTTCAAAATACGCCGAGTTATAGATACCGGGCGTCAAAACGGCGACAGTGGGCGGCGAATTACATCCCTTGGGCGCTGAAGCCGCCAATGAGCGCAACAGATCGGAGGGGTAGGTCTGCACCGATTGGACACGGTTCTTGGCAAACAGCTCCGGGAACATCTGCAGCATCGTTTCGCGATTTTCGAGCATGTAGCTCACCCCCGACGGGGTGCGGGCATTGTCCTCAAGAACGTAGAACTGATTTTCGCCCGTGCGCACGAGGTCAATACCGACGATATGGGTGTAGATGCCGCCGGGAGGCGTGACCCCAATCATCTGGGGCAAGTAGGCTGCGTTTTGCGAGATCATATGGGCGGGCAGGCGCCCTGCGCGCACGATCTCCTGCCGGTGATAAATGTCGTGCAGAAAGGCATTGATGGCTCTGACACGTTGTTCGATCCCGCGGCTCAACGTGCGCCATTCCTGCCCAGAGATAATCCGCGGAATGATGTCAAAGGGGATCAGACGCTCTTCGGCTTCGGATTTGCCGTAGACGTTGAACGTGATCCCCATAAGCCGGAACACTTCTTCGGCTTCGCGTTGTTTACGCCGCAACCGTGCGGGATCTTCGCCTTCAAACCAGTTGTAGAATTCCTTGTACGGCGTGCGCGCATCGTCGCTGCCATGGCCCCACATTTCGTCAAAAACTGGTTGATCGTTCATACGCAACCCTATGCAGCCTGTCGTGCCGTTCTAAACGACATCCGGTCATCGCACTGTTGCACACCATACGCGTGCCTGCAAATTTTGCGCAAAAACCTATGGTTGCCGCAATTCTCGGCACCAAAAACAAGATAGGCAGGATTGGTAGGCCCGGCAGGACTTGAACCCGCAACCAAAGCGTTATGAGCGCTCTGCTCTAACCAATTGAGCTACAGGCCCGCCATAAGAGTGAGGGCTACTCACAGGCGTGCGCGGGGTCAAGGGGCAACGCGGCTCTGTTGACGCTCACATCGCACATGCATAGGGACGCTGGCAGCGATCCGAACGAAAGGAACAGGTCATGTCGAACGCAGCACTCTATTTGAGGTATTTGGTTGCGTGTGTGATCACGATGTTTGCCTTGATGGTCATCAACGGACTTCTTGTTGCGTTTACAGACTTTGACCTTGGATCAGCCAGCGGTGTCATTAGCGCAATTTTACCGGCACTGGATGCCGGGCAAACCTATGTGCGGCGTACCGGTCAACCCCTGGACAAAGGGCGCATGTGGCGACTGTCGAGTGTGTTCACGCTGATCAATCTCGGGATTGGCGTTGTGATCTTTGCCGCATTTGCGATTTTTGCTGGCGCTGGCTTTCTGGCAAGTTTTGCCAACATCGGATTACCCGGACTGGTGATCATCCTGATTGTGGTTTTCGCCCTCTACGTTTTGGCATCGCGGATCTTCCTTGGTCTGGGTGCGCGCACCGCTCTCAAACACCTCAACCAACCCAAGACGTAATACGCCATATGGACGTCGCCCGGTCGCCTTGATAGGGGGGCATGCAAACAGGCAGGGGGCATGTTTATGGCTGAGCAGAACAAGAACGGACTGACCTACGCAGACGCGGGCGTGGACATTGACGCAGGCAACGCTCTGGTGGATCGAATCAAGCCCGCTGCAGCCAGCACGACACGCGCAGGTGTGGCGTCAGGGTTGGGGGGCTTTGGTGGCCTCTTTGATCTCAAGGCCGCGGGTTTTGTTGATCCAGTTCTTGTGGCAGCCACAGACGGGGTCGGCACCAAACTGCGTATTGCTATTGATACAGGCAATGTGGACGGCGTTGGCATCGATCTGGTTGCCATGTGCGTGAATGATCTGGTGTGCCAAGGTGCCGAGCCTCTGTTCTTTCTGGATTACTTTGCAACCGGTAAGCTGGACATTGATCAGGCCGCTCGGATTGTCGAAGGGATCGCCGCAGGGTGCAAAGCGTCGGGCTGCGCGCTGATAGGTGGCGAAACTGCCGAAATGCCGGGGATGTACCCCGCCGGAGACTTTGATCTGGCCGGGTTTTCAGTGGGCGCAATGGAACGCGGCACGGCCTTGCCGACAGGCGTCGGGGCAGGCGACGTGCTGTTGGGACTTGCATCTGATGGCGTACATTCCAACGGATATTCGCTGGTGCGCCGTGTGGTCGAGACGTCGGGGCTAGGGTGGGGCGATACGTGCCCTTGGGATGACAGCACGACGCTGGGCGCGGCATTGCTCACGCCCACCCGGCTTTATGTCAAAGCGGCACTTGCGGCCATCAAGGCTGGCGGGGTGCATGGGTTTGCCCATATCACGGGCGGCGGTTTGACGGAAAACCTGCCGCGCGTTCTGCCCGACGGGCTTGGTGCTCGTGTCGAGCTGGATGCGTGGGCGCTGCCCGACGTGTTTCAATGGCTTGGTGCGCAAGGCGGGATCACTGGCCCCGAGATGCTGAAAACCTTTAACGCGGGCATTGGTATGGTCGTGGTTGTGGCCGCAGATCGTGTTGACGCCGTGAGCGCCGCGCTGGAGGGCGCGGGGCAGGATGTCACGCGCATAGGTGTGATCGAAGAAGGCGAGGGCGTGCGCTACAGCGGGCAACTTGGGTGAGCAAACGCGTCGGCATCTTTATCTCCGGCGGTGGCTCCAACATGCGCGCGCTGGTGCAGGACATGACGGGTGATCACCCGGCACGACCCGCCGTTGTGGTCTCAAACAACGAAGATTCGGGCGGAGTTGGATGGGCGCGCCAGCAGGGCATTGCCACCGAAGTGATTGATCATCGCCCCTTTGGCAAAGACAGACCTGCCTTCGAAGCGGCGATCACCGCAGCCCTTGCGCCCTATGACCTCGACATCATCTGTCTTGCAGGCTTCATGCGCGTTTTGACGGCCGGGTTTGTCACCCCCTGGGAGGGGCGGATGTTGAACATCCATCCATCGCTTTTGCCCAAATACAAAGGGCTCAACACCCACGCCCGCGCTTTGGAAGCGGGTGACACGGAACATGGATGTACGTCACACCTTGTGACGCCTGCATTGGACGACGGCCCCATACTTGGGCAGGCCCGAGTTCCCGTCAAAGCCGGGGACACGCCCGAAATTCTGGCCGAGCGGGTCCTTATTCAGGAACACAAGCTTTACCCGGCAGTCTTGCGTCGATTTGCCAGCGGAAACACAACGCCGGTCATGCTCTAGCCAAGACAACTGAAAGTGGTGTAGACCCGATAGACAGTCACTGCACGAAGTAAGAACAAGAAGCCGCAGATGAAAACAATCACGACCACTGCCGATTTGACCGCCTTTTGCGAAGAGGCGGCAAAACATGACTATATCACCGTCGACACTGAATTTCTGCGTGAGCGGACGTATTATTCCAAACTTTGCCTGATTCAGTTGGCCATGCCGGGCACCGATGACAGCAATGCAGTGCTGGTTGACCCTTTGGCAGATGGTTTGTCTCTTGAACCGCTATACACGCTGTTTCGCGACACGTCCGTCGTCAAAGTGTTCCACGCCGCGCGACAGGATCTCGAGATCTTTTTCGTAGACGCGCAGGTCTTTCCAAAACCGTTGTTTGACACGCAAGTCGCTGCGATGGTGTGCGGCTTTGGCGAACAGGTTGGATACGAAACCCTTGTGCGAAAAATTGCACGCCAACCGCTCGACAAAACATCCCGTTTTACAGATTGGTCACGCCGCCCACTGACCTCGGCGCAAAAGACTTATGCGCTGGCGGATGTCACCCATCTGCGACAGATCTACGAATTCCTCGCCGCAAAATTAGCGGAATCGGGTCGCTCGCACTGGGTTGAGGAAGAATTGCGCATCCTGCTGTCACCCGAAACCTACATTATCGCCCCGGAAAACGCGTGGAAACGGGTCAAGACGCGGACTCATTCGCCAAAATTTCTGGCAGTCGTTCAGGAATTGGCCGCTTTCCGCGAAAGCCATGCACAAAGCCGAAACATACCGCGCAACCGTGTCTACAAAGACGATGCACTGGTCGAACTCGCGTCCAACAAGCCAAAAACTCTCGAAGATCTTGGGCGATCACGTCTGCTGCTGCGGGAGGCGCGCAAAGGGGACATTGCGGATGGTATCCTTGCCGCGGTGGAACGCGGGACGAACAAGCCAACAGATAAAATGCCGCAACCTGATCGCAGCCGTGAAAAGTTGCAGGTGAACCCGGCACTGGCAGATCTGTTGAGGGTGTTGTTGAAGGCCAAAACCGAAAGCGCGGGGGTGGCTGCCAAGCTGATCGCCTCTGCTGCGGATCTGGATGCCTTGGCAGCTGGAATGCGAGACGTTCCGGCCCTCAGCGGGTGGCGTTCAGAAGTGTTTGGTCAAGACGCATTGCGTTTGTGCGATGGGCGGGTGGCACTGACGGCGGACGGCGCAAACGTGCGCATCATTCTGTTGGACGACGCCTGAACCAACCCGACGCATCTCGCGGGGTCAGCGTCCCTACATGGATTTGCGATTTGATTCAACGCCGTGACGACGTTTGGGCGTTGCGTGCCCCTTCGACGCGAATGATGCGCGCTTCGGCCAACTGGCTGTCCGTCACGCGCCGCGCCACGGTCACTGTGCGCAACCGATCAGACCCCGCGACAGGCGCATCGAGCGGACGCACCGCTTCGAGGCGATAGGTCAGAACGCCGTCTTCGGCTTCTTCTTCCTCGTTCGCGGGCACCAGTCGGACATCATAGGCCCCCACAAAGCTCGCAATTCCTGTTGCACGGATGATAGCTCCGCCCGGCACACGCTCGATCACCAAAGAGCTGACCTGATCAATCGGGGCGCCAGCATATTCCACGTCCTGCCTGCGCAAGCTGCGGAAAAGACCACCGCGCTCTTCTTGTGGAATCAAAGGATTGGCTTCTGCTTTGGTTTGCTGTTCCGCGACCGGCTCGGATTGGCCACGCCCAAACCAATTGAACGGGTTCAGGCGGCTTTCACGTGCGCCTCCGCAAGCCGACACCGTCAGCGTGGCAATCAATAGCGAAGCGGTCAAAATACGCATGGTCTGCTCGTGCAACTTGTTTTGATGTATGTGGTAACGGATGCGGGTCTCGTTGAAAAGCGTCCATTCGCTTCTGGGCAACGGGGGCTGGACGTTTGGGGCCACCGCGCCTAGGTCACGGGAACAAACTTGGAGATCAAAGCCCCATGGCCACAGCTGCGTTTGAAGACATCGTTGAAGACTTTGAGTTCCTTGAGGATTGGGAAGATCGCTATCGTTTTGTGATCGAACAGGGCAAGGCGTTGCAACCGTTGCCCGACGCACTGAAAGTGCCAGCCACGAAGGTGGAAGGCTGCGCCAGTCAGGTCTGGCTGCATCCCGTGATCGAAGACGGTGTGTTCCGGTTTGATGGCGAAAGCGACGCCATGATTGTGCAGGGTCTGATTGCCATATTGCAGCGTCTCTACAACGGGTTGCCCGTGGGGGAGGTCGTGGCGGTAGACGCCCGTGCCGAACTCGAACGGCTTGGGCTGAATGACCACCTGTCTGCGCAACGATCAAACGGGTTGCGCTCCATGATTGAACGCATCCGCACAGTGGCCGCAGCAGCGTAAATCGCGGCGGCTTATTTGTCCAAACACCACCCCGGTCGGGTTTGGTCGGGCGCGGTGCGTTGAATGCAGGGTTGTTTCAAAGCGTTTTAAGCGTCGTTTCGAGATCACCATATCCGGTAAAGCGCCGCTCGAATTCCAACCCAAGGTGGCGGGCTGCATCCTGTGCCTTCTGGGTCAGGGCAGGGTCGTCCGTTTGCGCCTGATAGACCAGCTTTTCATAGTTTCCGAAATACATGTCGCGCAATTCAGGATGGCGGTCGAGCCCCATCGGCTTGATCACAAACGCTTCGAATTGCCGAACTAGAAAATCGGTCAGGTAAAAGGTTGTGATCTCTTGCGCGCTTTGCTCGGCAAAGGCCGCGTTGCCCTCAAAGAAACTGTAGCAGTGGGGGCCAGCCACCATTTCAACACCCATGTCCGCACAGGCTGCCTGCAGTTGGCCGCCAGTGCCACAATCAGCATAAATCACAAAGATCCTTGCGTAGTCCGCCGCATGTTTGGCAACTGCACTGCGAACTGCGCTGGTGATCTGGTCCGGATACAGATGCAACTTGGCTGGCAAACAGGTGAGGTCCATGTGATCCCAACCATTTGCCGCTTTCAGATCCAGAATTTCACGCGCCAGCGCACCACAGGCGATCAACAAAATTGGGCCCGAGCCTGTCGGCCCGAGCCCTTGTTCTGTCAGTGTTGCGTCGTTGATCTGCACTTTGAGACGCGCCTTGATGTTATGCGCTCATCTGGTTGTGTTTGCGCGCCACAAATTCCTTGGCCGTTTCCACAGCAACGGCAGCATCCCGGCAATAGGCGTCTGCGCCAATGGCCTTGCCGAATTCCTCGTTCAAGGGAGCACCGCCCACAAGCACAATGTAGTCGTCGCGAATACCCTGTTCGACCATCGTGTCGATCACAACTTTCATGTAGGGCATCGTTGTTGTCAAAAGGGCAGACATGCCAAGAATATCGGGACCCTCTTTTTCGATGGCCTCCAGATAGTTTTCCACCGGGTTGTTGATGCCCAGATCAACAACCTCAAAACCGGCGCCTTCCATCATCATCGACACCAGATTCTTGCCAATGTCGTGGATGTCGCCCTTGACGGTGCCAATAACCATCTTGCCAACACGGGGCGCGCCGGTCTCTGCGAGCAATGGTTTGAGGATATGCATCCCACCCTTCATCGCATTCGCAGCCAGCAGCACCTCGGGCACAAACAGAATGCCGTCGCGGAAATCGTGACCAACGATTGTCATGCCCCCCACCAGGGCCTTGGTCAGGATGTCATATGGTGTCCAGTCCCTCTCCAACAGGATGTTGACGCCTTCTTCGATCTCTTCCTTGAGACCGTCGTAGAGGTCGTCAAACATCTGTTGGACCAGCTCTTCGTCGTCCAGTTCGGACAGGATGATGTCGTCTTCTTGTGACATGGGGCATTCCTTTGCGCGGGGTGTCATGCACCCAAAGCCTGTTTCTCGATTTATTGGCCAGAATGTCGCAGTTCGACTGTCCGAATTGCGACATGGACCGCATCATGCGCGACGCATCCGGTCACAATCGTGTACTATGCCGGTCAAAGCCGGTCTGATATCTCACTCTTTTCTGGTATATGTTCCTGTTCCGTTCTATATTCTGATGATGAAGCGGGATTTGCAGACAAGTGTACCCATCGCAAGAGGGGCGGTGAGCAATTCGGTCGGTCGGTTTGAGCATGTAAGCCGCCATGCCGAGGCGGACGGGTGGGATGTGGACGAGCCGTTGCCGATTTTGCGCACCGAAGTCAGCATAGAGCGACCGCGCAGCGCGATAACCTACAACACCTCGCCGGATTTGCCTTTTGACCGGTCCATCAACCCCTACAGGGGATGCGAACACGGGTGCGTCTATTGTTTTGCGCGCCCAAGCCACGCCTATCTGGGCCTGTCGCCCGGCCTTGATTTTGAAACGCGACTGGTGGCGCGCCCGGAAATGCCGGAGGTTTTGCGCGCTGAACTGGGACGCAAGGCATATAAGGTCGCGCCAATTGCCATTGGCACCAATACTGATCCGTATCAGCCCATTGAACGAGACCACGGGATTATGCGCGCCTGCCTTGAAGTGCTTGAGGCCTGCGGTCATCCGGTTGCGATTGTCACCAAGGGTGCGTTGATCGAAAGAGATCTGGACATTCTGAGCCGTATGGCCCTGCGTGGTTTGGTCCGCGTTGGCATATCTGTGACAACGCTGGACGCAAAATTGTGCCGTTCCATGGAACCGCGCACGCCAAGTCCCAATCGGCGTTTGCAAATGATCCGAAATCTGTCGCAGGCCGGCATTCCCGTGCGTATTATGGCTTCGCCGATGGTGCCCGCGCTCACTGATCCGGAATTGGAAGCGATTCTGGCCGCGGGCAAGGATGCGGGCGCGCGCACGGCAAGTTGGATCATGTTGCGCTTGCCGCGCGAGGTGTCGCCGTTGTGGCAGGAGTGGCTGGCGCAGACATATCCAGACCGGGCAGGTCGCATCATGTCCCGCCTGCGCGAGATGCACGGAGGGAAGGATTATGACGCGCGATGGGATCACCGGATGCGCGGGGAAGGGGTCTATGCAGAGATGATTGCGCACAGGTTTGCGATTGCCCTCAAGCGTTTGGGATTGAAATCTGAGGCACCAGCCATGCGCACGGACTTGTTTCAGGCTCCGCGCGCGCCCTCGGCGCAGTTGAGCCTGTTTTAAGCAACGCGTCGGGAGCGCCGACGCTGCCGCGCAGGGGCTGCGGCGTCGTCCGTCCCGTCACTGGAAGACGAAAACGGTCCAAGCGCGTCAACGATAGCCTCGAGTGTTGGCGCCGTGCCAGTGGCGCGTGTGTCCAGTGCTTCGCGCATGTGGCGGAGGTGCTCTGGCGTCGTGCCACAACAGCCACCGATGATGCGCGCGCCGCAGTCACGTGCCAACACCGCGTAGTCGGCCATCAATTCCGGTGTACCATCATAGTGGATATGACCATCGTGGTATTTCGGGATGCCTGCATTGCCTTTGGCGATCAGCGGCGTTTCCGTGCCTGTCGCGGCAAAGCCAAGAACCGTGCGCAACAAATCCGACGCGCCCGTTCCACAATTTGCCCCGAAGGCAAGCGGTGGGTGTTCCAATGCTGCTACCTGTGTCGCCATGTCTTTGCTTGTGACACCCATCATGGTCCGTCCGGCGGTGTCAAAGCTCATCGTACCAACCCAGGCCAACTCAGCCAGCGCGAACCCTTCAGCGGCTGCTGCAAACTCTTCCGGGGCCGAGATCGTTTCGAGCCATCCAATATCTGCACCTCCGGCTTTGAGACCGGAGGCTGTTTCGTGAAACATTTCAACCGCGTCAGCATGGGTCAGCGCGCCCACGGGTTCCATGATTTCGCCGGTTGGCCCAACGGACCCGGCAACAATCACCGTGCGCCCGGCACGGTCTGCGACGTCACGACCAATTTCAGCGGCCATACGGCTCAATTCAAACGCCCGGTGCCCTGCGTCGTGCAATTTCAGGCGAGATGCATTCGCGCCAAAGGAGTTGGTCAGAAACAGATCGCTTCCTGCATCAACTGCGCCTTGGTAAAGGGACGTGATTTTGCCGACTTCCGTTTCATTCCACAACTCGGGCGCATCACCGGCCATAAGGCCCATGGCAAACAAGTTGGTGCCCGTGGCACCATCGGCCAGTAGCGTGCCTTTGTCGGCAAGCATTTCTATCAGCAGATTGGGCATGAATGGACCTCGCGCGCGTGAGAATGAATTGGTCTTGTCATGCGACATGTCTTGAGGCCAGTTCATAATTTTCATCATTAAGATGAGGTCTGTTTGTATCCGGGGCGGTCAAGGGTGTTGGCCTGATGATCGCGCGGGTCAGATCCGCAAGAGCAATGACAAGGGAAACTCTGCTGCGCGCAGCTGCGTATCTTGGAACCCAATCGGGGGCAAAAGCGGATTTGAATTGCCGAAGACCGGGACCGCCAGAGCGTGTAACCACTTGCATGGAAACCCAACGCCAGAACGCAGAGGCAGGGTTGGGACAAGCCGGTGTCGCTGCGAAGCAAAAGCGTTTTGCACCTTCGGCCCTTGCAGCCTCAATGCCAGCCTGCACCAGCGCGTGCATTGTCCCGCCGGGCGCATCCGGGGTTTGCCGCATCAAATCGAGGCACCACTCATCACGGGATCGGTGTGCGCTGACATAACCAACCAGCGTGTCATCCACATACGCGCATCCAACCCACTGATCCGCGAGGTAGTTCGGGCAGTAACGCCCCATACTGCCGCCGCGCGCTGATCCATGGCTGTCTTGCCATGCCACGTCAACCGCAGCCAGTGCGGCATAGGGCAAGGGGCCTCCGCTTTGGATGCGCACTCCTGCCTTAGCGGCGCCCCGCAATTTGCGCCGCAATGTGCGCCGGGTCGGAGCCTCAAGCGCGTAGTCGTGCAAATGCACCACGGCATCATCAGCAATGTGCAGTACCTGCCATCCAGCCTTTCGTGCCGCTTGGGCCAATTTAGGCCCGCATTTATAAAGGGCGGGTAGCCGTGCCTGACGCTGCGCTGCTTCCACGAGGGCAGACAGGGCGTGTGACGTCGTTCCGCTGACAGGATCAGCAAACAGCGTCAGGGTTTGACCCGTTGGCCAAAGCGCCAACTGGCATTCACCATGCTGTTCAATCGCGCCGCCATTCTGACGCACAACCGCGACCTCGCTGCGCGGCGCACTGTAACTGGAGACGTCAACGTGCTTTCGGAATGAGTGCAGCACGCGCAAAGGGCGGCACAGGGCAAAAGCGGCCAGCGTTGCCGGAAACGCGTAGTAAACAACTCTGTAGGCCAATATCGCGGCCAACACACTGTCTGGTCCGATCTGGGGCAGAGCGGTGACCAAAATCAATTCGAAAGGGCCAACACCGCCGGGCGTGTTTGAAATCAACGCGCCACCAATTGCTATCAGGAAGACGGGGAACAGGCTGGCAAATGGGACAGACCCGGCTGGCAGGAAAACAAAAAGGGCAGCTGCGGCCATCGCAGTATCAAGGAGCGCCCAAGTCAGTATTCCGCCGCTCAAACGCCAGCTGGGCAAGGAGACGATAAACCGTCCGAACGCCATATGCGGTCGCCAGAACATCGTCAAAAAGGCGAAGCACGCAAGGACCACCCCAAGCGCACCCGCCCATTTTGACCATCCCGGCGCGGGCAACAGCAGACAAACCACGCTTGTGACAGCGACCCACGCCAGAACGAAGGACACCGAGACAAACGCAGACAGGCGCAATGCATCCGACAGATGCAATGCGGGCAACATGCGCCAGCGTGCAACCGCACCTGTGACCAACCCGAACCCAAGTGTCTGGCCAACCGCAATTCCAATTGTGCCGGCCAAGCGGGCCTGGCGATCCGGCAGTCCCGTGCGCAGGTACTTGTGCGCCAATCCATCATATTGCCCGACAGCCCAGAAACTGACCAAAGTGAAAAGGGCGGCTACAGCCCACTTCCACCACGGGATCGCCGCCAGTTGTGCAGGCAGAGCCGCAACCGTTTCGATGGTCAGTTTTTGTGACAGAAGGACCATGCAGGCCGTCAGGATCAGCAAGGGTAGCACGACACGACAGGCCGCTTTGACAATGCGTGCACCTGTTATGTTCTCAATGACCACCGCCATGCCCCTAAAAAACTGTTCACCCATCAGGCGGGCTACAGGGCGAACATGATCGACCGGTTAATGGTTCAATTGGATCAATTAAAAAACGCGCAAACCAGATATGGCATGCGCGTACACTTTAACACTTGAAACCAACGTATTGGGTCAGTTGGTTTCCTGCATCAGCTGGGCCTTGGCTTCGGTCATCAATGCCGCCATTTTGGCACGGATAGTGGCCTCATCCGCAAGCGTTCCAAGGTCACCGGACACTTTGCGATACACATCCTCGTCTCCGGCTTCCTCAAAATCGGACTTTACGACTTCGCGGGCATACTCCGCGGCGTCGTCGCCGGATTTACCCATCAACTCTGCTGCCCAAAGCCCCAGCAGCTTGTTGCGCCGTGCGTCGGCCTTGAACTGCATCTCGGCATCGTGGGCGAATTTGTTTTCAAACGCGTTTTCGCGGTCGTCGAAAGAGCTCATGCTGGCCTCATCTGTCTGACTATAAAGTTGATCAACATATGCAGCCCGTGTCGGATCGACGCAAGGGCAGCGCCGCGCTGTTTTCAAAAAATCGACCCGTACACGTCATGATTGAGGCGCAATTCTTGCGGATGGTTAACGCAATCTAAGGCAGGAGAGCGATAATGGGACTATTTTCAAAAATGCGTAGCAAGGCGCCCGCAAACGACAATCTGAACGTTGCACGCGCATTGCTGGCAGCCCCGGTGATGATGGCCACAGCAGACGGCAAGGTTGAAGAAAGTGAAGTGCAGGAAATCATCAATCTGTGCATGCAAAACAACATCTTCGTCTCACTTGGGCTGAACCGGACAACGGATCTGGTCAAAGAGGTGATGCTGGATTTGGCCAAGCGCGGGCAAACGCCCGTATTTGATGACGCAATCGGCGTTCTGGCGATGGAATTGCGCGAAACGGGCATCTGCTTTGCGGTACGTGTTGCAATCTCGGACGGCCACATTGATGAAACGGAATTCCAGACCCTTGTTGCGATGGCTCAAAAGGCAGGTCTGACAGCAGATCGCTTTCACCAGATCTTTGAGGTGCTGATGATGTTGCACCGTTCCAAGGCGGCGTAACAGATGCCTGTCGTGTCAGAAAAAGGCAAAGGCGGGGCGAACTTCTCGGCTTACGTTTTGTTCTCCGAAGGGGTCCAGTTTTCCCCAAGTGAGATCCGCGCCGCATTGCTCGAAGACTATCCCGCGCTTGAGTTGGAGGTCGGAGAAGTCTCCAGCGCCTTTGACAACCAGTGCGACACGGACGAATTCATCACGTGTCCCTTGTTTGTTGGCGACCGTGGGCCGGATGCTGCGCTGACGACGCTAATCCGCTTGCCGGGATATGGCACATGGGATGCGCGCGCGCTGCGTCACCTGCAAAAGGTGCAATGCCCGGACATTGATGAGCGTCTGTCGCGCAACCAATCCTACATCTGCATCAGCTGCGCTGCGTCGGACGACACAACAATCAGCGCTTTTCGCGCTGCCCGGCTTGCAAGCTGTCTGGCTGCCGTGTTTGCAAAACTGCCCGTGGCTCTTGCCGTATATTGGGAGCAGGCGGATCATTTCCTGAGCCCCGAAGCGGTTGTCGAGATGGCGGATGCGGCCATGAGCGATGACTGGCCGACAAAGCAGTGGATCGGGCTGGACATCGAGCGCACCGATCCGGACGGGCGGCCACTGTTCAGTGCCGTGTCTTTCGGCCTCGAGGCGTTCAAGTCCTACGAAGTGCATTACGCCTTTGCACCGGTGCCCCCGAACGAGGCCGCCCAATGGGTGATGTCGACGGCGCAGATGGCGCTAGAGTTCGGAAACGAGTTTCAGGATGGCAATACCATCGGGGTCGAAGACGATGCAGACGGGTTCAAGTTGCGCATCCGCGACTACGCCGAAACAACGGAAGCGGGAACCAAGCGTGTCAAAATGCTTTTCCATCCTGATTGCCCGATTGACCACGAAGATCTGTGCGGCCCAACACCGGGAATCGAGCCGCCCGCGGGCTTTGACAACAAGGTCCAACCCAACTGGGGCTTTTTCAAACGGATGATCCGGGGGCAGCGCGCGCACTGACCTGCGCAAAAGCAACACCATGTCGCTTGCCCCAGCCCCAACCATGCACTAAGACCGCGCCACCGCTCCGTGCCAGATGTGGCGCGGTCGTTTTGTCTGGAAAGGTTCCGTATGGCCCGGCGCAAGAAGATCTATGAAGGCAAAGCCAAGATTCTCTATGAAGGCCCCGAACCCGGCACAATCGTTCAGTACTTCAAGGACGATGCAACGGCCTTCAACGCTCAGAAGAAGGACGTGATCGAAGGCAAGGGTGTCCTGAACAACCGCCTGAGCGAATACTTCATGACCGGACTGAACCAGATCGGTGTGCCGACCCATTTCATCCGCTCCCTGAACATGCGCGAACAGCTTGTGCGGTCCTGCGAGATCGTGCCGCTTGAGGTAATCGTGCGCAACTATGCCGCTGGCACGATGAGCAAGCGATTGGGCATCGAAGAGGGCACTCAGTTGCCCCGGCCCATTGTCGAGTATTGCTACAAAGACGACAATCTGGGTGATCCGCTGGTCACCGAAGAACACATCGCTGCCTTTGGCTGGGCGAGCCAGCAGGATATGGATGACATTCTCAGTCTTGCGCTGCGGGTGAACGACTTTCTGTCTGGTGTCATGCTGGCGGTCGGCATTCGACTGGTGGATTTCAAGATCGAAATAGGCCGCGTTTATGACGGTGATTTCATGCGCTTGATCGTGGCAGATGAAATTAGCCCGGACAGTTGCCGTTTGTGGGACATCGAGACGGGTCAGAAGCTCGACAAGGATGTATTTCGTCGCGATCTGGGCAATCTGACTGATGCATATACAGAAGTGGCGCGCCGTTTGGGGGTCATGCCCAAGACGTCGACGCCCATTACCAAACCGACGCTTATCAACTGAGCGTCCCGCGACCAATTGAAAGAAAAGGGCAGGGCATGAAAGCGACCGTGCATGTAATGCTGAAAACCGGTGTTCTGGATCCGCAAGGCGAGGCTGTGCGCCACGCTTTGGGTGCGCTTGGGTTCGAGGGCGTGAACGGGGTGCGCCAGGGCAAGGTAATCGAACTGGATCTGGCGGATGGCACCTCAGAGGATGACGTAAAGGCGATGTGCGACAAACTGCTCGCAAACACCGTTATCGAAAGCTACCGGGTGGATCTGTCGTGAAGGCCGCCGTTGTCGTCTTTCCCGGTTCGAACTGTGACCGCGATCTGGCTGTGGCTTTCAAAGCAGCCGGTGCAGATGTCACAATGGTTTGGCACAAGGACACAGACTTGCCCGAAGGCACCGACATCGTTGGGGTCCCGGGTGGCTTTTCCTTTGGTGATTACTTGCGCTGCGGCGCAATTGCCGCCAACTCACCTATCTGTGGCGCGGTGAAAACACATGCTGACCGTGGCGGATATGTGATGGGCATTTGCAACGGTTTTCAGGTTCTGACCGAAACCGGCATTCTGCCCGGAGCCTTGCTGCGCAATGCGGGCCTTAAATATATCTGCAAAACGGTTGGTTTGAAGGTCGAGACTTCGCAGTCCGCCTATACCGAGGGTTACAATGCAGGTGACGTCATTGACGTCCCGATTGCCCATCACGATGGCAACTACTTTGCCGAAGACAACACTTTGGACCGCCTTGAGGGCGAAGACCGAGTCGTTCTTCGCTACACAGACAATCCAAACGGGTCACTGCGTGACATCGCTGGAATAGTATCAGACAACCGACGCGTGTTGGGTATGATGCCGCACCCGGAACGAGCGGCGGATATAGGCCATGGCGGCACGGATGGTCAGGCGCTCTTTCGCGCATTGGCGGGTCAATTGACGACCGCGTGACTTGAGCGGAGCAGCCACGGGGCGTAAGTTGCCCCTCATGGCGCGTAACGTGACACAGCCCGATCTTCCCAGACGGGAACAAACCATCAGTTGGCGCGTGCGCTTTGGACTGGTGGTGTTGTTCTTTACCGCTATCGCGACAATTGTCTTCACCAACAAGCTGCTTACGGACCGTTTCACAGAAACCACCAGAAACCGGGCCGAACTGCGTTTGGCGCTGTATTCCGGCAATTTGCTGAGTGAATTGCGCCAAAGCGCCATTGTGCCCCAACTGTTGGCACGTGATCCCACGTTGATCGGAGCGCTCAACTCTGCAGATTATCAGCAATCAACCCAACGCCTGATATCCTTTGTCGAGGAAATCGGTGCTGCAAATCTGATGTTGCTGGATCTTGACGGGCGGGCCGTTGCCGCAACGGATCGCAATGTGCTTGGCTCACCCCACCGGAATGAACCTTACTTTGTGGACGCATTGCGCGCCACCGATACGATTTTCACAACATCAGCCCGTGAAAGTGGCGGCTTTGCATTTGTTTATTCGCGCCGCATCGTCGCCGGCACGGACGTGCTGGGCGTCATCCTGATTGAGGTTGATCTGCAAAAATTCGAAAGGGCCTGGGCCGGCATCTCTGCGGCCGTCCTGGTGACCGACAGCACCAACGAGATCATTCTGGCGACAGAACCGCGTTGGCGCGGGCGCACAGAAGAGGAGGCGCTTGCGGCCCAACCTCCGCAAAGCGCAATCGAGCGGGCAATCCGAGCAACCGCAGACTGGACCGCCTTGCCACCCGATGCCTATTTGCAAGGTGAAGGGGTGATGCGACTGGAGACACGAATCCCGTTTCGCGGCTGGCGCATGACGTCTTTCACAACCTATGCGTCTGTGCGTGAACGGGTAAACGGCGTGCTGGCGCTCGAGATCATGGGATTCGCGATTTTGCTGGCGCTGGCGTTTTATGCCGTCAGCCGTCGTTCGACCGTACGTGTTGCACTGTTTGCCCGCGAGTCGGCAGAGCTTCGCCACCTGAATGCGCAGTTGCAGCGGGAAATTGCCGAGCGCAAACGGGTCGAAGAGGACCTTGCCGTGGCCGAACAAACGCTTGAACAGTCCTCCAAACTTGCCGCCCTTGGAGAGATGTCGGCTGCTGTCAGTCATGAGCTGAACCAGCCGCTGGCCGCAATGAAAACCTACCTGGCCGGGGCGCGACTGCTGTTGCGGCGCAACCGCCCCGAAGAGGCACTGGTGAGCTTTGGGCGCATCGACGATCTGATCGAACGGATGGGTGCCATTACGCGCCAGCTCAAGTCGTATGCCCGCAAGGGGCAAGACGCGCTCAGCCCTGTAAATATGGGCGATGCGCTGGCGTCCAGCCTGTCGATGATGGAACCGCAACTGCGCCAGCGCCGCGTTGTGATCAACCGCATCATCCCGCCAGATGCGGTCGAAGTCATGGGGGACCGAATGCGCATCGAGCAGGTTATGGTGAACCTGTTGCGCAACGCAATTGACGCCACAAAGACGCAAGACGCCCCGCAGGTCGACATCATCCTGTCCGCCGGAGAAACCGCGACCCTGACGGTGCGCGACAATGGCCCCGGGATTGTTGATCTCGATGAATTGTTTGAACCATTTTATACAACCAAGCAGCCGGGCGACGGTGTTGGCTTGGGCCTTGCCATCTCCTCCGGCATTGTGAACGATCTGGGTGGACGGCTGACGGCACGCAACGGACAATCCGGTGGTGCGGTCTTTGAAATGCAGCTTCCGATCCTGGATCGGGATGAGATTACAGACAAAAGCAAGATCGCCGCGGCAGAATAGGACCGGAGCAAGAGCATGACCCAAGCAATGAAAATCGCCATCGTGGATGATGAACAAGATATGCGTCAATCCATCAGCCAATGGCTGGCGCTGTCGGGCTATGACACCGAAACATTTGCCAGCGCCGAGGACGCGCTGAAGCAACTTGGTCCGGAGTATCCCGGCATTGTTATTTCCGACATCAAGATGCCCGGCATGGACGGGATGCAGTTTCTCAAGAAACTGATGGGCCATGACAGCGCCTTGCCAGTGATCATGATCACCGGCCACGGTGACGTACCCATGGCTGTAGAGGCGATGCGCGTTGGAGCCTTTGATTTCCTCGAAAAGCCCTTCAACCCGGATCGGATGTCCGAACTGGCCAAGAAAGCCACAGGCGCGCGCCGTCTGACCATGGACAACCGGGCGCTGCGCCGCGAGTTGTCCGATGGCGGTCAGTTGATGAAAAAGCTGATCGGCAATGCCCCCGTCATGGAACGTCTGCGCGAGGATATCCTTGATCTGGGGCAAGCGGACGGACACGTCCTGATTGACGGCGAGACAGGCACCGGGAAAACGCTTGTCGCACATGCCTTGCATGCAGTTGGCAGTCGGGCGGGCAAGAAGTTCGTGCTGGTCAGTTGTTCGGCATGGGAAGAAGAGGCACTGACCAAGCGTTTGTTCGGACCGATGCTGCCCGAAGACACGCATCTGCCAGCGATCGAAGAGGCGCGTGGCGGGACACTGGTGCTCGAAGATGTTGAGGCCCTGAGCGAGACATTGCAGGCCCGTTTGCTGAGTGTCATCAATGATCAGGGCACACCTGCCGAAACCCGCATCGTTGCGATCTGCAACATGCAGGAGGCAGGCCGCACCTGCGAAGATGCGCTGCGCCCCGATCTGTTTTACCGTCTGGCAGCTTTGCGCATCACTGTTCCCCCGTTGCGTCAACGCGGCGAGGACATTCTGACATTGTTCACCCGGCTGTCAGACCAGTTTGCAGATGAATATGGCTGCGAAGCGCCCAAAGTTTCCGCTCAGGAAGCGGCGCAATTGTTGCAAGCTCCGTGGCCGGGCAATGTGCGCCAACTGATCAACATCGCGGAACGTGCTGTTTTGCAGGCACGTCGTGGCACGGGATCCATCGCCTCGCTGCTCATGAACGATCACGAGGAAATGCAGCCCGTGATGACCACCGAAGGCAAACCGCTCAAGGAATATGTCGAAGCGTTCGAGCGCATGTTGATTGACAACACCATGCGCCGCCACAAGGGCTCTATTGCATCTGTAATGGACGAATTGTGCCTGCCGCGCCGGACTCTGAACGAGAAAATGGCCAAGTACGGCCTGCAACGCTCGGACTATCTCTGATGGCAGCATGACAATTTGACGTAACAAGTGACCGCCCACAGCCCGGGCGGTCATTTCAATTTCTGTCGCCCCGTGTCAGGGATGCCGCCAAGCAGCAGGAGCATCCCATGGCCAAATTCGCAGCCTATCTGTTTGATATGGACGGTCTATTGTTGGACAGCGAGCGGGTGTACCAAGACGTCGCCGTATCGCTTTTGCGCGATATGGGGTTCGACTCAGCCACGGCCGAGGCAGAGTTCTTGACCCTCGTAGGCAACTCCGGCGCACGTGCATTGGCACGGATCACCGAGATTGTAGGCGATCAAGACAAGGCTGTCGTGTTCAATACGGCCATGCACGCGGGCGTGCGCGACAGCCTAGCCTCGCATGTGCCACTGCGCCCCAAAGCGCGTGAAAGTCTGGAGCATCTGGCCGGGCAGGGCGCGCGTATGGCAGTTGTAACCTCCACTCATGGGCACGCTGCCCGCCAACACCTGAAATCAGCCGGTCTGATAGATTTCTTTGACAGCGTGACGGGGGGAGACGAGGTGTCAGCCAACAAACCGCATCCGGCACCCTACCTAGAGGCCGCAGCCGGATTGGGTGTCGATCCGCATGAATGTGCAGCGTTTGAAGACAGCGATCCCGGAATCACGGCAGCGATCACGGCAGGGTGCACGGGCGTTCAAATCCCGGATCTGCGGCCCGTGGGCGTCCCCCTACCGCAACTTGGACAGCATATTGCACCTGATCTTTGGTCCGCACTTGCATTGCTTGACAGTGTTGAAACGCCAATCCGGACAGGCACGGCGCCGTAATGCACAATTGCCCATTGTAAAGCGCCCTCGCTTTCCCTTATCTAGAGGTATGGGCATGCGACGCTCTTTAACGTCGCCCCAGTTTTTTGAGTTTCGCTGTTGGGGCGATATGCAGGAACAACCCTGCCGCTTTCAACAGACCGATTGGGCCTTGAAAAAGGCCACGAGATGCTGACGCAAGCCGAGGTTTGGCGCAGCTTATGAACGGATACGCCGACACCATCGTGCGTATCGGAGAAGAACCGCGATGACGCGCGTGAGGACAGTAATACTCCCAGCAGAAGGCCCCCCGGGCCACCGCTGCCGCGTGTCCCACATCGCTTTAACAAGACACCACCGACGCAGTTTGGCCCCTCCGGGGGGGAGACACGTTCGGTCGTGCAATGGACTTTCATGGCTAAGAAAATGCTTATCGATGCCACCCACGCGGAAGAGACCCGCGTTGTGGTGGTCGACGGAAACAAGGTTGAAGAATTTGACTTTGAATCCGAAAACAAACGCCAGCTCGCTGGCAATATCTATCTCGCAAAAGTAACACGGGTCGAACCTTCGCTGCAGGCAGCGTTTGTCGATTATGGCGGCAATCGCCACGGTTTCCTTGCGTTCAGCGAGATCCATCCCGACTATTATCAAATCCCCGTCGCGGACCGCGAAGCGCTCATGGAAGAAGAGCGCGCCTATGCGGAAGCCCAAAAGGCCCGCGATGAGGAAGAGGACAAGCCCAAACCCACACGCCGTCGTACTTCGCGCTCCAAGGCTTCCAAGGCAGCAGACAAGGACGCAACCGCGACCAAAGAGATCGAGGGTATGGAAACCATCGATCTTGATCCTGCGGAGGCCGATGCGCAGGTGGCGGATGGCGAAGCGTCTTCGCCCATGGAGACCGTCAAGGAAACGCCGGTCGAAACACCTGCCGCCGACGAAGAACACGATAGCGGCGAGACTGCTGAGGTCACTGCAGACACTCCAGCGACCGAAGACCCGGACGCAACCGAGACGACGACCGCCGAAGACTCCGTTGCACCCGCAAGCGACGCGTCAGAGGATGACGACACCGAAGAAAAAGCCGCGGATGCGACGTCCAAAGATGACAGCATCGAATCCGTCGCTGACGAAGACGATATTGAAGACATCCGCCCCGCGCGCAAACCGCGCCCCAAGCGGTACAAGATCCAGGAAGTCGTGAAGGTTCGCCAGATCCTTCTCGTTCAGGTGGTCAAGGAAGAGCGCGGCAACAAGGGCGCGGCCCTGACGACATATCTCAGCCTTGCAGGTCGCTACTGCGTTCTGATGCCCAACACGGCCCGTGGAGGCGGCATCTCTCGCAAAATCACCAACGCAGTGGATCGTAAGAAGCTCAAAGAAATCGCCAACGAGATCGAAGTGCCCCAAGGCGCCGGCCTGATCGTGCGCACCGCCGGTGCCAAGCGAACAAAGGCCGAGATCAAGCGCGACTACGAATACCTGCAGCGCCTGTGGGAGCAGATCCGCGAGCTGACACTCAAGTCTATCGCGCCCGCCAAGATCTACGAGGAAGGCGACCTGATCAAACGCTCGATCCGTGATTTGTACAATCGTGAGATCGACGAGGTGTTTGTCGAAGGCGAGCGCGGCTATCGCATCGCCAAGGACTTCATGAAAATGATCATGCCGTCCCACGCCAAGAACGTGAAACTCTACGCCGAAAGCCTGCCATTGTTTGCGCGGTATCAGGTCGAGACTTACCTGGGCGGCATGTTCAACCCCACGGTTCAGTTGAAATCGGGTGGCTATATCGTGATCGGCATCACCGAGGCGCTTGTGGCCATCGACGTGAACTCGGGCAGATCGACCAAGGAAGGCTCGATCGAGGAGACGGCAACCAAGACCAACCTTGAGGCCGCTGACGAGGTCGCCCGCCAATTGCGTTTGCGTGACCTTGCCGGGCTGATCGTCATCGACTTTATCGACATGGACGAACGCAAGAACAACGCTGCTGTCGAGAAGCGGATGAAGGACCGCCTCAAGACAGACCGCGCGCGCATTCAGGTGGGCCGCATCTCGGGCTTTGGCCTGATGGAGATGTCCCGTCAGCGTCTACGCCCTGGTATGATCGAAGCGACAACGCAGCCGTGTCAGGCCTGTCATGGTACGGGCCTTATTCGGTCGGATGACAACCTGGCCCTGTCGATTCTGCGCCAGATCGAAGAGGAAGGCACACGCCGTCGTTCGCGTGAAGTTCTGATCAAGGCTCCGGTCGGCATCGCCAATTTCCTGATGAACCAAAAGCGCGAACACATCGCTCACATCGAAGGGCGTTACGGCCTGTCCGTGCGCATCGAGGGTGAACCGCATCTGGTTAGCCCCGATTTCACGCTTGAAAAGTTCAAGACCGCGACGCGGTCAGTGACGGCCATCGCTGCGCCGGTTGTGTCTGTTGACACTTCGATCATGGATGAGGTGGACGAAGAAGAGGCCGAAGAGGCTGTTACAGAGCATCCCGTCACAGATGAAGAAGGCGAGCCAAAACCCAAGCGCCGTCGTCGTCGGCGCCGTCGCAGCCGCAGCAAATCCTCGACCACGACCGAGGAGGGCGCGGAGCAGGCGTCCGACGCGAATGCTGAGGATACGCCTGACGAGCCGGCACAAGCACCTGACGAGCAGCCGGATACAACGGAAGCTGAAAGCGCCCCGGAGGTGAGCGTAGGGGCCGAAACGGCACCAGCCAAGAAAACCGTCTCACGTACACGGTCGACTTCGACCCGCAGTCGTACGACCAAGTCATCCAAGACCGAAGCCAAGGCCGATGCAGAACCTGCCGCCAAGGCAGAGGCGGCGCCCGAAGTTGCAAGCGATGCATCGGAGCAAGCCGCGGAAGCGCAACCTGCTCCGAAGAAGACGACGCGCACCCGATCAACGACGTCGCGCAGCACCAAGAAAACGGCAGACACGGCCACAGCGGCACCCGCTGAACCGGCGGCCGAAGCGGAGCCCGCACCTGAACCAGTTGTAGAGCCGAAACCGGAACCGGTTGCTGCGGCAGCAGAGCAGGCGCCTGTGGTTGAAGCGGCGCCTGATGAGCCTCCCAAACCGAAGAAACGCGGCTGGTGGTCGTTGGGTAAATGATCAGACACGAAGGGCGCGCCGTAAAGGAGCGCCCTTATTTCTTTTGGATCACGTAGGTCTGGATGTCTCCGTCCACTTCAGTGGAGACAAGATGATGTCCGGCTTCCGCGCAGAAATGGGGCACATCGACAATTGCGGCCGGGTCATCCGCCATCACAGTCAACGCATCACCCGAAGCGAGCGCCTGCAGCCGCTTGCGCGCCTTGAGCACGGGCAGGGGACACAGCAGCCCGGTGGCATCCAGTACGTGAGAGTCGTCAGTCATGCCTGCCAGATAGGCGTGATGTTTCAGCAAGTCCACAGACATGTGACCGCCGGGTGCGTGACGGGCGCGCCGATGCAGGATAGGGACGGAGTATGTTTGGAATAGATATCATCGACGCGAGCCTGATTCCTGCCATGAGCATTGCGCTGCTTGCGGGCATCATCAGCTTTCTCAGCCCCTGTGTGCTGCCGATTGTGCCACCATATCTTGCCTATATGTCGGGCCTGACAGTCAACGAAATGTCAGATGACCGGAGTGGTCGAAACCGAGCAACGGTTACAGCGTTGTTTTTCGTCTTGGGTCTGTCGACCGTATTCTTGATTCTGGGATTTGCAGCATCAGCCTTCGGTGCGTTCTTTTTACAGAACCAAGTGCTGTTCGCGCAGATTTCCGGGGCTGTGATCATCGTTTTTGGCCTACATTTTCTTGGTATCTTCCGACTGTCTTTTCTGGACCGCGAAGCGCGCATGGATGCGGGCGACAAGGGCGGTTCGTCCTTTGGTGCCTATATCCTCGGTTTGGCCTTTGCCTTTGGGTGGACTCCTTGCATCGGGCCACAACTGGGCGCGATCCTGACATTGGCCGCATCCGAGGCCTCCGTGGCGCGCGGGACATTCCTGCTGGGTATTTATGCGGCGGGTCTGGGTATTCCTTTTCTTTTGGCGGCCATGTTCATGAGCCGCGCAATGGGTTTGATGAACAAGATCAAGCGTCATATGGCGTTGATCGAGAAGGTGATGGGTGGGCTTCTTGTCCTTGTCGGCCTTGCGATGTTGACCGGGCTTTTCACATGGTTCTCGTTCTGGCTGCTCGAGCAATTCCCGGCACTCGCAACACTTGGCTAAATCTGGACTCAACGGTTAGAGCGGCAGGGCATCAGCGCGATGCCTATCAAGTAACTGAGAGTTGTAGAGGCGACTGTACATTGTGCCGCCTTACTTTGGCCAAACACTTCCGATAGGCTACGCCTAAATGAGGTGCAGTCATGAGCAGTTCGCATCCAAATCCTGTTTCACGACGCCGGGTGTTCTACATTCCTGGCTACGATCCGATTCACCCGCGGCGCTATCGCGAGCTGTATCGCAAGGAAGGCGCAGCACAGGCCGAGATTTCGGGCTACAAAATTGCGCTGACACCGGCCCAGGGCGGCGAAAACTACGGCTGGCATATCGATGCCATCATCGACGGAGCGCCTGTTCAAACCGATGTCGAGGTTTTGGTGTGGTCCGACATCGTACGTACCAGTATGTCAGGAACAATACTGGCAACCTATCTCCAGTTGGTGCGCACCGCTTGGACATACATCACAACCGGTACTCTGCGGCGATTGATGTTGATGCGCAAAGGTCCTGTATTTGCAGCGCTCTATCCGGTCGGTATGTTGCTTGTGCAGCTGCTTGTCGCGATCATACTGGCGTCTTTGGCCGCACGTATAGTGACATGGGCCTTCAGCGCTGGTGTGAACGCATTGGCAGGCCTATTTGGTGGCGTACTGAACGAGGCTGCGTTGGGTTGGCGACTGTTTGACGGAGCCTTGGGATGGTCCGTATTTCTTGTGGTCGGCATATTGATCCTGCGGTGGTTCAAGTCGAAAGACGGCAAGTTCTTTGCCTATTACCTGATGCACGACTACGCCTATTCGGCCGCATCGCGTGGTGCCAATCCACCCGCACTGGAAGAGCGTATGCACGTCTTCCGAGACCACATCGCCGAAGCCTTGAACAGTGACGTGGATGAGGTGCTGGTCGTTGGGCATTCGTCCGGCGCGCATCTGGCTGTGTCAATCCTGTCGGATCTGATCCGGGCAGGTCATGTGCGCGATGGCGGGCCTGCGCTGGCATTCCTGTCTTTGGGGCAAGTGGTACCGATGGTGTCCTTTCTGCCAGAGGCGCATCGGTTACGGGCGGATCTGCGATACCTGTCGGTACAGAACGCGTTGACTTGGGTCGATGTCACAGCGCCGGGTGACGGATGCGCATTTGCGCTGTGCGATCCGGTTGCAGTGTCAGGCGTGGCACCAGACAACAAACTGTGGCCGTTGGTGTTTTCCGCTGCCTTTACCCAAACGCTCAGCCCCGAGCGTTGGGCAGAATTGCGGTGGCGGTTTTTCCGGCTGCATTTTCAGTACCTTTGCGCGTTTGATCGCCCCAAGGACTACGACTATTTCCAGATCACGGCGGGGCCACTGACGTTGTCAGAACGTTATGCTGAACGCCCCCCGTCCAGATCCCGGATTGATGTGCCCGTGTCCAAATACACGTCTGTCACGGCATGATCCCACCCAAACCTCCCAGTCGCCCCGATCGCGTGTCGCTGTGGCGCTATATGCAACTGTTTCGCCAGGACATCCTGTCGGCACAGCCCGCGCGTCTCTACCGGGCTTGGATGGCCGAATTTCGCACGCCATTTTTCCGAAGCTACCTGGTCAACCAACCCGAACTGATCAAGACTGTGCTCAAGGAGCGCCCCAAAGATTTTCCCAAATCCGATCGCATCAGCGAGGGGCTGCGCCCGCTATTGGGCAATTCGGTATTTTTGACCAACGGGGAGGTGTGGGAGAAGCAGCGTCGCATCATTGATCCCGCATTCGAAGGCGGACGTCTGCGCGAAACCTTTCCGGCCATGTGGGCCGCCTCAGAGGCTGCGGCCGAACGCTTGCAGGTCGGCGAGACTGAGATCGAAGAACACACCAGCCATGCAGCAGCCGATGTGATTTTTCGCACCCTGTTTTCGATCCCCATCGAGGATTCCCTTGCGGGTGCCGTTTTCCACGCATTTCGAGCCTATCAACGCAGTCAGCCGATCCTGAATGTTGCCGCCTTCGTGCCCTTACCGGGATGGATTCCACGGGGATTTCGTCGCGAGACCAAAGCCAATGCCGCGCATATCCGGTCACTGATTTCGCAACTGGTGGCGCGGCGGGCGGCTGAAATTGCAGCCGGAACCGCACCAAACGATCTGGCGACCAAGATCATGACAACCCGCGATCCGGTGACGGGCGATATGTTCACGCCGGACGAAATGGTGGATCAGGTCGCGATCTTTTTCCTGGCTGGACATGAAACAAGCGCATCTGCACTTGCGTGGGCATTGTATCTGATGGCGCTGTATCCAGAATGGCAAACCAAGGTGGCGGCTGAGGCGCAGGCTTTGCAGGACTGTGACTTTGCCGTGATGTCAAAACTTCCGGTCACACGGGACGTGTTCAGGGAAACGCTGCGCCTGTATCCGCCAGTGCCCATGATGGTGCGCGAAACGACCTCTCCCGAGACGTTCCGCAAACGTCTTCTGAAACGGGGCAGTCAGATTGTGATCAGCCCATGGCATTTGCACCGTCAGAACCGGCTGTGGGATCGCCCCGACGATTTTGACCCAAGCCGATGGAGCACGCAGAACGGCAAGGCCTGCCAACGCGATGCCTTTATCCCATTCTCCGCAGGTCCGCGCGTGTGCACAGGAGCAGGGTTTGCCATGGTCGAAGGGCCGCTGATCCTTGCGCGGCTGTTGCGCGATATCGCGCTGGAAACCGTGCCAGAGCGCACGCCAGTGCCCGTTGCGCACCTTACCGTGCGCGCGCGCGACGGAATTTGGCTAAATTTGCGCAAACGGCAGCGCTAACACTGGGTCCGGTGCCTTATTTGTTTCTTTGAATTGGGTTAACAACCACACAAATTGAATCACGTTGCTGGAGACCGAATATGTCCGATTTTGCGAAGATGCGCGCTCAGATGGAAACAGGCGCGGGCTTTATCGCAGCACTGGATCAGTCCGGTGGGTCGACCCCCAAAGCACTGGCGCTTTATGGTGTGGGAGAAGGGGACTACAGCAACGATGACGAAATGTTTGCCGAGATGCAGCGCATGCGTGCCCGCATCATGCAAAGCCCTGATTTCACGAAAGCCAAGGTGATTGGGACAATCCTTTTTGAAAAAACATTGGGCGAACAGGTTGCCGGCAAACCCGTTGCGGACTTCTTGTGGTCCGAGCGTGGCGTGGTGCCGTTTCTGAAAATTGACAAGGGACTGGAAGACGAGGCGGATCAGGTTCAAGTGCTCAAACCGATCCCCGGTCTGGCCGACACGCTGGCCCAGGCACATGGCATGGGCGTTTTTGGCACCAAGGAACGGTCTGTCATTCATGGTGCACATCAAGACGGCATTGCACGAGTTGTTGCCAACCAGTTCGATGTGGCCCGGGACGTTGTGGCTGCGGGCATGGTTCCGATCATCGAACCCGAAGTGAACATCAAATCTCCGACAAAGTCCGAAGCAGAAGAGATGCTTGCGCAGGCCTTGCTGACACATCTTGACGCGTTGTCAGACGGTCAGGATGTGATGCTGAAACTGACCTTGCCCGAGCAACCGGGCCTTTATGATGCGCTGGCCGACCATCCGCGCGTGCTGCGTGTGGTTGCGCTGTCGGGTGGTTACTCGACCGATGAGGCCAGTGCGCGTCTGGCCCAGAACCACAAGATGATTGCCAGCTTCAGCCGCGCGCTGACCGAAGGGTTGCAGCGCGACATGACCGACGACGGGTTTGTGGCGGCGTTGGGTGGCAATATCGAAAAGATCTATCAGGCGTCCATCGCCTGAGCGAACCGTGCACTGCGCCCGTTCCGGGCTGTTGCGCGACTTAGAAGCCGAGCGCGTGATGGTTCCTTAGTGCGCGACACAAAGCTGTGTGACGCTGCGCTCAGCGCTCCATCACCCGGCGCAGAACAAATACACGGATGGCGGATGCAAGGCCGACATCAGCACCGCGCGCAACATCAATTTCGGCCGCCAACACGTTGATTGGCTTGCCTTCTTCTGCCGCAATCTTGCGGAACGCGTCCCAAAACTCAGGCTCAAGAGACACACTGGTCCGGTGCCCCTTGAGTGTGAGTGAGTGCTTTTCAGGTCCTGTGTTCAAACGCTGGGCCGTCCACTAACTGTCCGCATCACTTGCGCCACCTTTCGATGGCGGCATGTGTTTGCCGTCCAAATCCGTCTGCGCACGCTGTTGATCTGCCTCGTCTCGGTGCCGCTGCGCACGCGTACGCCCAAAGGCGACGGCGTTGGCCTCAGCTTGCACTCTCTTGGCATGCTGCGCCCGCGCCTTGCGCACCTTGTTGAGGTTGATCGGTTGGCTCACTTTGGACCAATCATGTTTTCGGGACGGACCACACGGTTGAACGTCTCTTCGTCCACAAAGCCCAAGGCGATGGCTTCTTGCAGCAACGTCGTGCCGTTCTTGTGGGCGGTCTTGGCGACCTTGGTGGCGTTGTCATAGCCGATCTCGGGCGCAAGCGCCGTAACCAGCATGAGCGACTCGCGCATTAGCTTGTCGATGCGAACCTCGTCCGCCTCCAAACCGTCAACCAGATTGTCAGTAAAGGCAGACGCCGCATCGCCCATCAACTGCATGGATTGCAATACGTTATAGGCCATCATGGGTTTGTAGACATTGAGTTCAAAATGACCCTGCGAACCGGCAAAACCAACCGCCGCGTCGTTGCCCATCACATGGGCACATACCTGGGTCAACGCTTCGCACTGTGTCGGATTGACTTTGCCCGGCATGATCGACGATCCGGGTTCGTTTTCAGGCAAAACCAATTCGCCCAAACCACAGCGTGGGCCCGATCCAAGCAGGCGTATGTCATTTGCGATCTTGAACAGAGACGCCGCAACGGTTTTCAGCGCACCAGACATTTCTACCATCGCGTCATGGGCGGCCAAGGCTTCGAATTTATTGGGGGCTGTTACAAAGGGCAGGCCGGTGATGTCGGCCATGTGTCCTGCAACCGCTTCGGCCCACCCTGTTTTTGTGTTCAACCCAGTGCCGACGGCCGTGCCACCCTGTGCCAGTTCGTAAATACGGGGCAGGGCAGCCTCGATACGCGCGATGCCCATCGCAACCTGATGCGCATAGCCAGAGAATTCCTGACCCAAAGTCAGCGGGGTAGCGTCCTGAGTATGCGTGCGCCCGATCTTGATGATCTTGTCAAAGGCTTTGACCTTGGTCTCGAGACTGGCGTGCAATTTGCGCAATCCGGGCAGCAAGACGTCCCGCGCCGTCATGGCGGTGGAAATGTGCATCGCTGTTGGGAAAGTGTCGTTTGAAGACTGCCCCATATTGCAGTGATCATTTGGGTGGACCGGGTCTTTTGAGCCAATCACACCACCCAAAATCTCAATGGCGCGGTTTGCGATGACTTCGTTGGCATTCATGTTGGATTGTGTGCCAGACCCTGTTTGCCACACGACCAGTGGGAAGTTGTCATCAAGTGTTCCGTCAATGACCTCGCCCGCGGCCGCAATGATGGCATCGGCCAGACGGCCATCCAGGGTGCCCTGAGCTTTGTTCTGCATCGCGCAGGCCTGTTTGATCACCCCCAACGCGCGCACAACAGGGATGGGTTGTTTCTCCCAACCGATGGGGAAATTCATGATGGAGCGTTGTGTCTGCGCGCCCCAGTATTTGTCACTGGGGACTTCGAGCGGACCAAAGCTGTCGGTTTCTGTGCGAGTGTCGGCCATTGGGCTGCTCCTTTGGCGTGGTGCGAATTACCCTTCGCGTTTACCGGGCGCAGGCTGGCCAAACAAGGTGCGTGGTGCACCTGAAATGAACGCCTGAAGATCAAATTTTGTGTGAACGGGTGCGCAACTGGGCTAATCGCCTTATATATGGGTTACAACGGGCAAGCGAAGGAACACGACACCATGACACAGCGTTGGCGCCTTGCGCACAAACGAGTTTGGGAACGGGTCGCGATTGCTTTGGCGATGGTCGTGTGGGTCAACGTGGCACACGCAGATTTTGAAAGGTTTGCGGGCTCATACGAGGGGGCTGCAGAGGTGACCGCGGCCGACGGGACAAAAATCCCCCGTGACATGAGTGTCGAAATCAAGGCGACCAAAGACAACGGTTTCGTGGTGAACTGGACGTCCGTGACAACCCGCACGGATGGGCGGCGCAAAGAAAAGTCCTATTCGGTTGAATTTGTTCCCAGTGGTCGTCCTGCCGTATTTGCCGCGGCACAGCAACGCAACGTCTTTGGTCATCAGGTTCAGCTCGACCCGATGAAGGGTGAGCCATACGTCTGGGCACGCCTCATTGGTGATACAATGACGGTCTATTCTCTGTTCGTTGCCGAAGACGGTGGATACAGCCTCCAACAATATGACCGTACGCTTGCCGATGGCGGATTACAGTTGCGATTCCAGACTGTTCAGGACGGTATTATCGCACGGGCCGTCGAGACATTTTTGACCAAAGTCGACTAAGAGATCACTTGCGGAAACTGTCGAGCGAAACGACGTCCGCTTCCTGACTTTCGCCGCCTTTTGTATCGCTGTCCGCCTTAGGCTGTACCGCTTTGGGCGCAGGCAGCACCTCAGGCGCAGAGACAGGCATTGTCGTTGTTGTTGACCCAATACCGTCATCCGCTTCGCCGTCTTGCGTTTCAAACCGCAATCCGAACTCCACTGACGGGTCCACAAACGTCTTTATCGCATCGTATGGAATGTACAGCGGCTCTGGAGCGTCGCCAAAGTTCAGCGTCACTGCAAACCCTTCGGTGCCGACGTCCAGTTTGTCGTACCAATGCTGCATCACCACCGTCATCTCACCCGGATAACGATCGCTCAGCCAATCTGCCAGCTCAGCATCAGGGTGGCTGGTGTCGAACGTGATAAAGAAATGGTGCGACCCGGGAAGACCCTTGTCTGCGACATCCGTCAAAACCTTGCGAATGAGGCCACGCATGGCTTCATGCATCAAGTTTCCATAATCAATGCTGCGGCCCATGGCTGTCTCCGCTGGTCAGATCTCTACCATATCCCAATTTCCCGGCAAGGAAAGAGGTGGAGGGCGATTTCGTCACAATCAGGCAAGTCCTGTCAGCGACAGAACGCCACCGAGACCAGCCAGAAGCGCAAGTGCCGTCAAAAGCGACATTTTAAGGCCAAGCATCAGCACAATTGCCAAGGCGGTCAGTGCTAACGCGGTTGGGTTCAGAGAACTCAAATCAGGGGCGGGCAGGGCAAGCAGGCGTGCATCGTCTACTTTCGCAAACAGGACATGCAGCGCGAACCAGACAGACAAATTGAGAATGACACCCACAATAGCAGCGGTGATCGACTGCAAGGCCGCCGACAGGCGAGGGCGGGCCGCAATATGCTCCAGATACGGACCAGCAGCAAATATCCACAAAAAACACGGCGTGAACGTCACCCATAGCGCGATTACTCCGGCACAGAGCGCCATCCAGATCCCGCCTTCCGCAAATCCAGCCAGAAGCGCGATGAATTCCGTCACCAGTATAAGTGGCCCCGGTGTGGTTTCCGCCAGTCCCAATGCATCAATCATCTGCCCCGTGGTGACCCAACCATAATCCTGTACAACCTGCTGTGTCATGTAGGCCAGCACGGCATAGGCCCCACCAAAGGTCACAACCGCCAGTTTGGAAAAGAACACCCCAATCTGCAAAAGAAAGTCCTGCCCGGTTATCCACAGCACAAACAGTGGTGTGGCCCACAGAGTGCCCCAGATCGCGATAGTCCGTCCTGTGTGTGCCTCAACGGGTGCGACGGTGACGCTGTGCGTGGTCGATTCAGCAAATTTAAAGCCTAACAGTCCTGCACAGATGACAATCACGGGAAAGGGTACGCCAAACACGAACAACGCCACAAAGGCTGCCAACGCGAGAAGCCAGGACGAACGGGTGTCGAGGGCCTTGCGCATCAACCGTAGCAATGCCTGAAGAACAATCACGATGACGGCGGCCTTGATGCCAAGGAAGACCCCTTGCACAACCGGGACAGTGCCGAGCTGGATGTATACAAATGCCAGCCCCAGAATGACCAGCGCTCCCGGTATGACAAACAACAACCCCGCCAAGACACCACCCACAACACCACGCAAGCGCCAACCGGCATAGGTTGCCAGCTGCATCGCTTCCGGGCCCGGCAGCAACATGCAAAGGGACAAGGCACGCAGATATTCCTGCTCGTTCAACCACTTGTGGCGTGCAACTAACATATCATGCATCAGCGCAATCTGGGCTGCAGGACCACCAAAGGACAGCAAACCAATTCGGCCGAAGACGGCGAACATCTCGGACTTGGTGGGCGTGGTCGGTTCAGACGCGTTCATTGCGCCCGCCCAGTTGGCCAATCGTGACCTTCTCCTTTGCCGTCCCGCGCCCACCGATATAGCGCATCATAAAGCGCCATGCCGGCATCAAGCTGCGCGTGATCATCGCGATACTGACGCGACAATCCCACAGACAGAGCAAGAAGCCCCGCAGCCTCGGGAGCGAGCGCATGTCGGTTGGTATCAGCGGCGCGAATGACAGTGGCCAATTGATCAAGGGCAGGGGTGTGCAGTTCAAACGTGTCCAACATCGTATCAAACGTGCATTGATCGCCCCGGTGGCTCCAAAACGTCTCTTCCACGTCGAAAGGGGTTGCATCGTACCGTTCTGCAACGCCCTGAACTTCACCAGGAGAGACAAACAAAAAGCGTGCGTTTGGATCGACAAAACGTCGGATCAACCACGGGCAGGCGATACGATCAATCTTGGGACGATGGCGGGTCACCCACAACGTCGCGCCATCGATCAGCGCGGGCAAACTCTTGGCAGGTACGCGCACCATGCCAGGAAAGTCGCGCCAGCCTTGCATTCCTCCAGACAGGTATTCCGCGCGATGCCCGTCATTTCGCAGCAACGCGACCATGCCCTGGCTCAGCTTTTTGCCACGCTGGCAGGCAACAACGCATGCGCGATTGCCCAATCGTGCGACAAGTCCGGCCATATCCGTGTGCGCGTGCCGAAACGAACCCGGTATCAGGAACGGATCGACAGCAAAGTCTTCGTCAAGGGAAACGTCAACGATTACAGGCGCTTGCGGTGTTCCAATCAGCCGATTGAGTTGGGCGGGGGTGATTTCGTTTGGGGCAGCCATGAGCATGCATCCTTTGATCTGGAAACATGCGAACATTGGGCTGACGCCTCACGGGGTGTTCGCGGTGACCCCATGTTGTGGTGATAACGAAGCTCAGGCGTCAGCGTCAAGGCTTGCGGGCACTACTCAGAGACTTTGGCTGTCTATTGAATTGCGTAACGATTGGCTTCACCGCTCAAGAATAGGGTCGCATGGCGCAGCCAATTCTTCAGGCCACGTCAATGGTTGCGGTATTTGCTCAAGTATCGAGCGCGCTTTACGCGCAATTCATCATTAAGAAATTCCGGGGCAAAAGGGTCACCCCAATCGCGTTCCACCCAACATGATCGCCATCGCGTTTTCTGGCAATAAATCCAGCTGCTCAAACAGTTGCAATGAATCCACGCCACTGTACACCTCAACCATTTGCTCGCCTGCAAACCGGGCAATAACCTGGCTGGACAGATGCACGTCGCGCCCGGTATCCGCCGCCTTTCCCCTGATCTCGACCAAAGCGGACAGCCAATCATCCTGCTCAACCGTGATCGGCATGGACACTTCAATGTCGTCTAGCAAGCCGCGCACCACATCCACCAATTCGGCAAGTTCGACCTGATTGAACGGGACATCCCCCATGATGCCGCGGGTGCGCGCGTCAGGGGCCAGAATGCGTGCGATGGCGGTCAAGTCGCCCTGTTCCCAAACTTCATCGTAATATCTCCGGAGTGTCCGGGCCTTGTGCGGCATTTGTTGGTTCTCCGCCGATGACGATTGTGCTGCACGCTCCTATCAGCCGAAGTTTAACAACTGTTGAATTAGAGCCGCTAACGGATCACAAAGAAGAGGGGAGAGAAGTGCAGGCTTCTGTTGCCAGGTGCCTGCGAACCCCGCCTTACGCGGCTAGGCGCAAGGGCTTAATTTTCGATATTAGGAACGGCTTACGCCGCTACTGCCATCGGAGCACGATTGTCATTTGCAATTGTACAAGTTTCGCCGGTAACGGTGGCAGACAGCCGAGACAAAGCAAACCCCTTTAGACGTTCGTCGATCCTATTTCGTCCCCATGATCCCCAAATGAAGGATGTTTGGTGGAGACGCCGGGTACCGCCCCCGGGTCCGATCCGCTTATTACGAGCGCGTTTATGTCCATAGTCCCGAAGGACAGGACACATGTAGGCGACCGGTTGAGAAAATGCAATCAGTTATGACCTCAAAGGCATGTGGGACAGCCCCTCGGCGTTGGACGGATGGACCCGTTTTTCAAGCCGTTTCAGCTGCGAATCGACTGCGTTTTTATCGGGGAATCGGATTGCATATTCCAATTGTAACGATACTGGTTTGTTTCCATTTCCGGCAAAATGGCGATCAATTGTCGATGAATTACATCCCACGATAGTGCAATCTCACTACCCCTACGTGCAATTCCCGCGAGGCGAGAGAGGATTCAGTTTCATTTGGAAATCACACAAAAATTCATTTATTAACACAATGTAGTCATATTTCTCGAGGTTATCGTTATGAAACTGTCATTTATGCGCGCTGCTGCCTTGTGCGCTGCAACATTGATTGGGGGCGCTGCACACGCAACCTCCGTTCCGGCTGTCACCGACAGCTACGTCGGCAATTACGATTTGAACAACGCTTTTGGCGGCCATGGCCTTTGGTTGCCAGGTTTCCTGGGCGACAACACATGGTCCATCACTGGCGGTACAGCCAATTACGATGGATCCACCATGGCCCTGAACGGGAGCGTTGAAAACAATGTAGGTGGCACAACCTACAGCATGAACTTTGACTTTCTGGTCACCAAAACGTCCAACGTGCCTGCCGCGCCTTACTGTGGCACAGGGCAGGCCTGTCAAGCCGCGACGCAGGTCATGAAAGACAACATGGTCTATTTTGACATGGGTGCGAATTCCATCATGGGCACCGTGACGGGTACTGGCGCATTGGCCGGCCTGTCCATGGACCTCGTGATGCGCCCGCTCGGCATCGCGCCCGACCCAAACAAGCCAGGCCAGCTTGGTTATGGTGGCAACTGGACAAATCTGGACTTCGGATATTCCAACTGGCTGACGTGGAGCGTTACGTCTTCAGCTCAAATCGCAACTGGTTCGTCCGGTTACGGTGACGTCAATCTGACGTTCACCGGTAACGGTAACCCCGGCGGTGGTAACCCACCCCCTGTACCGCTGCCCGCTGGTTTACCGCTGCTGCTTACCGGTATTGCGGGTATGGCATGGATGCGCCGCAAACAGCGCGCGTAAGTCTAACAGACTGATAGTCAAAACGGCTGCTCAATCGAGTGGCCGTTTTTGTTTGATACATTAAGTTTCGCACGTAACCTCAAGCGTTTGCAGAAATAAACCAAACAGCAAGTGCCGCTTCGATACCCCCAAATATCAGCACTTTGACAACGGGCGGCTTGTCGATAACAAGCGAAACCACGCGCCCCAAGGCTGCACCGACAAATGCGAACCCGATCATCGCAAACGCAATTGGGTGGTCAAAGTACAGCGCGGCCAGTCCGGCGACGACAAACAGGCCACCAACAGAGGCGCGCATTTCGCTCAGCCCCATCGTACTTTTGGTCGGTGCGAGGTCCAGTGCGGACGCGGTGTAGCGTGGCGCTAGAAACCCAAAGAGGCCAAAGCCAATGGTCAGCAGCGTGGCAACAGTGTTCAGTGTATCAGTCATGTCATCGGAGGTAGGTCGCGAGGGCGTTGCCGGCAACCCATTGACACGTCAGGTGATTGTTTCGGCCCGACGTGCCCGTTCCGTAACAATGGAATGGGCGAGATCACGGGTATAGCTTTCCAGTGTCGCCAATGTTGATTCAACGCCGAGTGCGTCCCGCGCCTCAAGCCGGTCTGTCAGCGCGGTGTGCAGATCCACAATTCTTTCGCGCGACCGCGCGGTGAACGTGATCATGTTCATCAATGGCTGCATTGCCTCAACTGCGCCTGCCAGCTGATAACTGACAACAGGGTTGCCCGCCCCGTCAACCAAGGCCCGGTGAAACGTAACATCCGATGCGCAAAACGCTTCGTCCGTCAGACCGGGCTGTGACTGACGATGAATTTCTGCGCGCATTGTCGCCAGATGGTCCGGCGTACGACGTGCAGCGGAGAGTGGAGCACACGCCCGCTCCAACGCATATCGCGCTTCGCAGGCAACATCAAAGCTGACCGCATTCATACTCAGCAATAGACTGGACGTGGTGACCTGTTGGTCATAAGCTTCTTCAAAGCGCAGCCTGTTGACAAAGGCACCTCCGGACGCGCCTCGTTGGGTGCGAATCAGGGATTGCGCAGCCAGACGTTTCAATGCCTCCCGCACTGTCGGGCGAGACACTTGAAACTGATCCACCAGTTCGGCTTCGGATGGAAGTCGCTGATCGACAATCAATTCCCCCGCAACAATCGCATCTCGAATGGCTTCGGCGATCTGGGCGGAGAGGTCTTTGGAGCTGTCAGGATCAATTTTCATTTGTCTTACATTTAAATGTCTGACATTCAATTTGCAACGCTTGAGTCGTCAGGGAGGTCTCATGCCGCACATTTTAAGATCCACGCTGTGGCTGGGCTTTTTCGGGCTTATCCTTTGGGCCTGGTGGGTCATGTATGTCATGAGCACGGGTATGGACGTTGATCTGCTGGGACGTCCCGGCGAAATGGGCGCGCGCATGGCGGCAATGGATCCGCGCATGCCCATGGACATGCCAATGGCCCGTTTTGAAACACTTTTTGCGATGTGGGCCATCATGATGGCGGCCATGATGTTGCCAACCATGATCCCCACATTACGCAGCTACGAAGACCTGATGGTCAGTGCCAACGGTACGCGCGCAGGTTGGGTTGGTGTTGTAGCGGGATATGCAATCGCTTGGGTTGCTTTTGCGGCTCTGATCACGTGCGTACAGTTGGGTTTGCTCTATGGCGGTGCCATCGACATGCTGGGCATTGCAAAGACATCCGCGCTGTCTGGCGCGTTGCTTGTCATTGTCGGTCTGTTCCAATTCACCCGCGCCAAGGAAATTTGCCACGGCGTGTGCCACAGTCCGATGACCTATTTCCTTGGCCATTGGCGCACGGGAGCAGGAGGAGGCTTGCGGATGGGTCTGGGTCTCGGCGTTTACTGTGTGGGGTGCTGCTGGGGCTTCATGGCGCTTGGGTTTGTGGGTGGCGTGATGAGCCTGGCTTGGATGGGCTTGGCGACGCTTTTCATGGTGCTCGAAAAGCTGCCTCAAATTGGACATCGCGTGACGAAACCGATGGGTGTGATCCTTGTTCTGGTGGGTATCGCCGTACTGGGTTGGCCCTTTGCAATTGGATAGGAGACTGAAATGGCTGTGAAAAAACGACCTGATGCCGATAGGCTGCCCATCAGCCAGCGGATCGACAGCCGGATGCCAAATCCGGGTCGCCGCCAGATGACGCCCACCGAATGGGCTATCAAGGGAGAGCTGTTTCTGAACTGCTCATGCACTGTGTTCTGTCCCTGTGTTGTCAGCCTCGGCGCGCATCCTCCGACCCAAGGGCACTGTTACGCGTGGATGGCGATTGCCATCGATGAAGGGCACTACGAAGGCGAGGATCTGTCGGGGCTCAACGTGGGCTTGATGGTCGAAATTCCAGGCCGCATGGGCGAGGGGGGCTGGAAGGTTGCAGCCTATGTCGACGAACGCGCCAGCGGCAAAGCGTATAACGGTATTTTGCAGATCTTTTCCGGCGCTGCAGGTGGCACAACGGGCCTGTTTACCATGCTGGTCAGCGACATCGTCGGCGCCGAGCGCGAGAAAGTGGAAATTGTGCGCGATGGCAAGAAGCGCGGCCTTTATATCGGGCGCAAGATCCAGGGTGAAATCGAAATGATCACAGGCAAGGACGAAGATCACCCCGTCATGGTCTCAAACTCGAAATACTGGATGGGTCCGGACATCATCGCGGCACGTGGTACCAAGTCCAAGGTCCGTGACTACGGTCGCATCTGGGATTTTGGCGGCAAGTCGGCTGAGATCTGCCCGATTGACTGGAAAGGCCCCAAACCGTGATCGACGCGGGCTATGTCCGCATGATGGCGCGATACAACGCATGGCAGAACCGGCAATTGACCGAGCTGCTGGCAGAGATGTCGGACAAGGACTTGCGCAAGGATCGCGGCGCTTTTTTTGGCTCCATCATGGCAACGCTAAATCACCTGCTGTGGGGTGATACATTGTGGATGAGCCGGTTTGAGCCGCGCATCGATCCTCCATCAGTGGATCCGTCCGAGCATACGACATTCACGCCAACCTTTGCGGTCTGGAGCGCAGAGCGCTTTCGGCTGGATGGCGGTATCCGTATGTGGGCGGACACGCTGCGCACGCTTGATCTGAAGGGCGATGTGACGTGGTATTCTGCGGCGCTCGACCAGAGTTTTGTCAAGAAACGCGACCTCTGCGTTGCCCAGATGTTCAATCACCAAACCCATCACCGCGGCCAAGTGCACGCGATGATGACAGCCGTGGGCGTCAAGGCGCCCGTAAGTGATGTTGTGCTCATGCCAGAGGACGAATGATGGCAATGATTTCTCCCTCGCGCCGCCTGCGGCGCACCCCGTTTTCCGCCGGAGTCGAAGCCGCCGGTGTCAAGGCCTATACCGTGTACAACCGGATGCTGTTACCAACTGTTTTTGAAAGCGTGGAGGCGGACTATCGTCACCTCAAGGATCATGTGCAGGTCTGGGACGTGTCGGTCGAACGCCAGGTCGAATTGCGCGGCCCGGATGCGGGACGCCTGATGCAAATGTTGACCCCGCGGGATCTTCGATCGATGCTGCCGGGCCAGTGCTATTATGTGCCTATCGTCGATGAAACCGGCGGCATGTTGAACGATCCGGTGGCTGTGAAATTGAGCGAGGATCGCTGGTGGATTTCGATTGCGGATTCGGATTTGCTGTTGTGGGTCAAGGGGATCGCCAACGGTTATCGCCTGGATGTGTTGGTGGATGAACCGGATGTGTCTCCGTTGGCGGTTCAGGGGCCAAAGTCAGATGAGTTGATGGAACGTGTCTTTGGTGAACGTGTCCGCGACATCCGTTTTTTCCGCTTTGATATGTTTCAGTTCATGGGGCGTGATCTGGCCATCGCCCGTTCGGGGTACTCCAAGCAGGGCGGTTTTGAGATCTACCTTGATGGCAGCGACCTGGGGATGCCGCTGTGGAACACATTGTTTGAAGCAGGCGAGGATCTGAATGTGCGCGCGGGATGTCCCAATGCCATTGAGCGGATCGAAGGTGGCCTGATGAGCTATGGCAACGACATGACCGACGACAACACACCGCATGAATGCGGGTTGGGTCGGTTTTGTGACACGCAGACTGCCATCGGCTGTATCGGCAGGGATGCGTTGTTGCGTGTGTCCAAAGAAGGCCCGGTCCAGCAAATCCGTCCGATTGCGATTGATGGCGCCGCGGTGCCCCCGTGTGATCGTCCCTGGCCACTCATGGCCAATGGCAAGCGTGTGGGTCAGGTCACGTCGGCGGCGTGGTCGCCCGATTTCAAGACAAATGTGTCGATCGGCATGGTGCGCATGACCCATTGGGATCCCGGCACTGTGCTTGAGGTTGATGCACCGGATGGCTTGCGTCGTGCGACGGTCCAGGAGTCTTTCTGGTTGTGATGACGGGACTGAGGGGCCAGCCCCTCAGGCTCCCCGAAGTTTATTTTGCAAGATGAAGCAGGGGATCGACCCCGGAATGGAGAAGTAGATGTTTAATGCGTTGGTTGTGAATAAAGACGAAGAAAGCGGAAAAACATCTGCTGCGGTCCAACAACTGGGACTGGATGATCTGCCTGCCGGTGAAGTCACTGTTGCGGTTGAATATTCCACCGTGAATTACAAGGACGGGTTGTGCATAGGCCCCGGTGGGGGGTTGGTGCGCAATTATCCCCATGTGCCGGGTATCGACTTTGCCGGCACTGTCGAAGCATCCGACGATGACCGCTATGCCCCGGGCGATAAAGTTGTCCTGACTGGCTGGCGCGTGGGCGAGGCGCATTGGGGGGGCTATGCACAAAAAGCGCGCGTGAAGGCAGATTGGCTTGTGCCGCTGCCCAACGGGTTGGACACGCGGCAGGCAATGGCTGTCGGCACGGCCGGCTTTACCGCGATGCTGGCTGTGATGGCGCTGGAAGATCATGGCATCAAGGACGGTCCGGTATTGGTGACCGGTGCCGCGGGTGGTGTTGGATCGGTTGCAACAGCCATTTTGGCAAATCTGGGTCATCAAGTGGCGGGTGTGACAGGGCGTCCCGAGACGGCGGACTATCTGACGTCGCTGGGGGCCACCCAAATTGTGGCACGCGAAGAGCTGAATGAAACTACTAAACGCCCCCTTGAGGCCGAGACTTGGGGCGGATGCGTCGACGCGGTCGGTGGCGAGATGCTGGCCCGTTTGCTGGGGCAGGTCAAATATGGTGGTTCTGTTGCTGCTGTTGGCCTTGCAGGTGGTGCGGGCCTGCCAGCGACAGTCATTCCGTTTTTGCTGCGCGGTGTGAACCTTTTGGGTATCGACAGCGTCATGCAACCTTACGAAAACCGATTGCGTGCATGGGAGCGAATTGCCAAGGATTTGCCGATGGACAAGCTGGAAGCGATGGTTCAACCCGCGACCCTTTCAGACTTGCCTGATCTTGGACGAGCCATCCTCAAAGGTCAGGTGAAGGGCCGCGTGGTTGTCGATGTGAACGCCTAATGCGTTATGCGAAAAACATGAACCACCTAACGCTGCGTGAAACCCATGGTTTTACCGCGTTAGGTGATACGTGAAGTCTCAGGTATTTCGTCAAACCCTGTAGGCGGGCCGAGGCAATTTGGGCCTTGTGATCAAGCCGATACCTCCGCCGAGCAAAACGGCGGCGGTGGCGGGAAGGCTGCCAAAAACAAGTAAAGCCATGTACGTGACGCCGTCCCAGCCCGAAGCGGTTGAAGCTGCCGCAAACAGGCAGGCGGAGATGGCGGCTGGAATGCCCAGAGCAGTCCAAAACCATTTCATTGCGCGTTGCTGAACTGTCGCGCAGCCAATAAGCCCTATTATCGTAACGACCGTGACCAAGATCGCAATAATTGCAATATCACTCATTTTAATTCTCCCTTGAACGATGTTCATGATTTAAGATTGCATGAACGCCGTTCAAGACATCGCCGAAAATTTTTTTGCACAGCTTTGAGTGTGAACCGGATGGCTGGCGTAGTCTCATCGCGGCTGGCAATTCCGATCACCTCAGCTAGGGTATGTATCAAGTTCAGTAAGAGAAAAGCACACACCATGACCGCCTATGACGACCAGAATATCTTTGCCAAGATCCTGCGGGGCGAAATCCCGTCTTTCAAAGTGTACGAGGATGACGCAACGCTGTGCTTCATGGATATCATGCCGCGCACGGATGGGCACTGCCTTGTCATTCCCAAGACGCCTTGCCGGAATGTGCTTGATGCGACAGATGACCAACTGGCCGCCGTTATGGCGACGGTAAAGAGGGTGGCCAATGCGGCAAAGACCGCCTTTGAGGCAGACGGCATCACGCTGCAGCAATTCAACGAAACCGCCGGTGGGCAAGAGGTGTTTCACCTGCATTTCCACATCCATCCCAGACACGCGGGCGTTGCGATGCGTCCGCCTGGGCAAATGGGCGATATGGACACCATCAAGGCGCATGCGGCGGCGATCACGGGTGCGCTTTAGCCCGTTCCTAAACACTCAAAAGGTGAAGATTCGCGTCGCAATTTCACGAATGGGCAAAAAACGACCCATCAGACACTGGTTATGTCCATTTTGTGCACAATTAATGTTTCGTAATCCGAGAAAGCCGTGGTTTCCTGTTGCTTATAAAAACGACAACAACAGGGAACCCTTAAATGTCTATTCAACCTCCTCTCACGGAGCTCCCGATCAAGACCGCGGATAGCGGGTTTTATCGAGGGTTCAGTGTCAATGTCGCGGTGGTCAGCAAGATCATCATCAGTATGCTGGTCGTTTGGTGCATCGTGTGGCCAACCGAAGCGGGCACTGTGCTGGGTGATTGGAACAGCGTCATTCTGGCCAACTTTGCCTCTTGGTACATCTGGGTTGTCACGTTTTTCGTGATTGTTTGTCTTGGGCTTGCGATCTGGCCGACGGCCGGGCGTTTGAACCTTGGCCAACCGGGTGAAAAGCCTGAATTCAGCAACTTCTCGTGGTTTTCCATGATGTTCGGCGCCGGTATTGGTGTCGGGATGCTGACATGGGCTGTCGCGGAACCCGTCGCCCATTTCAAGAATAACCCGTCCGTTATTCAAGGCGCGACCACGGCTTTGGGAGAAGACAACGTGCGTGAGGCCTATGTTTGGTCCTTCCTGCACTGGGGTCTAGGTGCTTGGGCATGTTACGCAATTGCGGGGCTTGCGCTGGCTTTCTTTAGTTATCGTCGCGGACTGCCGCTGACGATCCGTTCGTCGCTGACACCTTTGTTTGGATCGTCCCTATCCGGTTTGCTGGGCAACATCATCGACATCGTTGCTGTTGTCGCGACGATCCTTGGCGTGGCGCAGACGCTTGGATTTGGTGTTGAGCAATTCGTGGCCGGCCTGACCCGGATCGGAATTGGCGGTCTGGTACTCGAAGACGGGTCTGCAACAACGCTTGGGATCATTGTCGCGCTTCTGGTAATCATGGGAGCGTCCACACTGTCGGCGCTGTCCGGGGTCGGTAAAGGCATCAAGTGGTTGTCAAACATCAACATGGTGCTGTCGATTGTCCTGCTGGGCTTCTTCATCATCTTTGGTGCGACCTTCTTCGGGGCGACAGCGTTCTTTGTGGGGATCTTTGACTACCTTCTTGCGCTTCCATGGCTCAGCATCAACGTGTTCCAGTCTGACGGCGTCGAAGGCTCCGAAGCCTTCCTTCTTGCGCAGTGGCAGGGCTGGTGGCCCGTGTTCTACTGGGCGTGGTGGATTGCATTCGCACCCTTCGTAGGTCTGTTCCTTGCGCGTATCTCTCGTGGGCGTTCGGTCCGCGAGTTTGTCTTGGGTGCGATGATCGTTCCATCTCTGATGTGCTTTGTCTGGTTCTCATGGGCAGGCGGTACGGCCATTGATCTTGAGCTGAACGGGGATGCCAACGGTGTCATTCTGGACGCGGCCAATGGAGACAAGATCTTTGCCATGACCGAGTTCATGCTTGCGCCGATTGCGCAGGCACTGGCGTGGGGTATGGCAGTACTGATCGTTGTGCTGTTGATGACGTTCCTTGTGACATCCGCAGACTCGGCCGTTTTGATCGTGAACACTATCAATGCAGCCGGCGACGAAGGTCCAAAGGCGCGTCCACATATCCTGTTCTGGGGTGGCGCTCTGGGCCTTGTTGTGGCCGGATTGCTGATCTCTGGTGGCACCGGCGCCATTCAAACCGCGATGGTGATCGGAGCGCTTCCGTTCTCCATAGTGATGGCGCTGATGTGTATCGCGTTGATCAAGGCGATCTACAATGACGGGCGCCGCGAAGCGGCTGGCGTGCCTGCCGTGCACTCGGAAATCCCGGGCGCAACAGGCAATGGCCTAAGCCCGGCAGAATAAAGCCAAAATCGGCTTGCTCTTGAGGCAAGCTGAGATAGCATCAAAGGGCCCCGACCTACGCGGTTGGGGCCTTTTTCATTGGCAACAGGAGTATGGTGATGTCATTGGATCTCGACTTTGTCCGGGCGCAGTTCCCGGCCTTTGCCGACCCGTCTTTGCAAGGGCAGGCGTTCTTTGAAAACGCAGGCGGCAGCTACGCTTGTGGCGCGGTGATTGATCGCCTGCATCGCTTTTACACGCAGCGCAAAGTGCAACCCTATTCCGACTACGCGGCCTCTCGTCTTGGCGGAGAGGAAATGGACGAAGCGCGCCGGCGCATGTCGGCAATCCTTGGGGTGGATGAAGACGAGTTGAGCTTTGGTCCGTCCACAACCCAAAACACCTATGTCCTTGCTCAGGCGTTTGCGCAGATGATGGAGCCAGGTGAGGCAATCATCGTGACCAATCAGGATCACGAGGCCAACACGGGCCCGTGGCGGCGTTTGGCAAACAATGGGATTGAAGTGCGCGAGTGGTGCGTTGATCCCGCAACGGGTCACCTGGACCCCGCCGCACTTGAGGATCTACTTGATGAAAGCGTCCGACTGGTGTGTTTCCCGCATTGCTCCAACGTCGTTGGTGAGATCAATCCGGTCACTGAAATTACGGCGTTGGCCCACGCCGCAGGGGCTTTTGTGTGCGTGGACGGTGTCAGTTACGCGCCTCATGGCTTTCCGGATGTTGGGCATCTGGGCCCCGATATCTATTTGTTCTCAGCCTACAAAACCTACGGACCACACCAAGGGTTGATGGTTATACGCCGCACATTGGCAGAACTGCTGCCCAACCAAGGGCACCATTTCAATGGCGACAGTCTTTATAAGCGCTTCACGCCGGCGGGGCCGGACCATGCGCAGGTTGCGGCATGTGCTGGTATGGCGGATTATGTTGATGCGCTGCACGCGCATCACATCGGCGGCCACGCAAGTCCGGTGGAGCGTGGGCGCGCTGTTCATGATCTTATGCGCGCCCGTGAGGTAGCAGCTCTGACGCCAGTGCTTGAAGCCGTTGCAGCGCGTAACGATGTGCGTGTCCTTGGCCCAACAGACGCAGGCAAACGCGCGCCGACTGTGGCGCTTGAACTGGGGCGCGACCCTGTGCCCGTCGCTGCGGCACTGGCCGAGCATGGGGTCATGTGCGGTGGGGGAGATTTCTACGCGGGGCGCGCGCTCGAAGCGATGGGCATTGATCCGGCGCGCGGCGTTTTGCGCCTCAGCTTTACCCACTACACAAACGACGCCGAAATCGCGCACTTGCTCACGGCGCTGGACACTGTCCTGTGACGCAAAGTCAACGTCCTTCGTCTGATCCAAACACCGCCGTGCTGCGTAATCTTAACAAACGGTTACGGACACACGAGTGAGCAATTCCCCTATCCTGATGTGGTTCCGCCGCGATTTGCGGCTGAGCGATCATGCAGCCTTGTCTGCAGCCTGCAAATCCGGCTTGCCCGTGATCCCTGTTGTAATCCGCGACAGCAGTGTTGACGCGCTTGGCGCAGCCCCCAAATGGCGGTGGGGTTTGGGCGTCGAGCACCTTGCAAAATCGCTTGCAGACAATGGAAGTCGACTGATCTTGCGCTCGGGCAACGCCCAGGACGTGTTGGACGCGTTGATCTCTGAAACCGGAGCAGGGGCTGTGTACTGGTCGCGCCTCTATGACCCCGATGCGGTCTCACGCGATACCGACATCAAGGCGAACCTGAAGGAACGCGGGATCGACGCGCGCAGTTTTGGCGGGCACCTGATGTTTGAGCCATGGACAGCCGAAACAAAAACAGGCGGGTTTTACCGGGTCTACACACCGTTCTGGCGCAATGTAAAAAACCGCGACGTAGCAGCGCCATTGGCCGCGCCGGGCCGCATTGCAGCGCCGGATCAGTGGCCAGACAGCGAAACACCGGCAGACTGGCAGTTGGGCGCAGACATGCGCCGTGGCGGCGACATCGTGCGCCCCTTTGCGCGGATCGGTGAACAGGCGGCAAGGGACCGTCTGGGTCACTTCATCGACGACATCGTCGCGCGCTACGACACGACCCGCGATCTACCCGCAACAGATGGAACATCCGGGCTGAGCGAAAACCTTGCCGTTGGCGAGATCAGCCCGCATCAATGCTGGCATGCCGGATTGCGCGCGATGCATGAGGGCAAGCAGGGCGCGGAAACATTCCTGAAGGAACTGGTCTGGCGCGAATTTGCCTACCACTTGATGCACCACACACCACATATCCTGAACGGCAACTGGAAGCCGGATTGGGACAATTTCCCCTGGAACACCGAAGACACTGCCGAAGTCATCTCCTGGAAACAGGGGCGTACGGGCATTCAGTTTGTCGATGCAGCCATGCGCGAAATGTACGTAACCGGAACGATGCACAATCGCGGCCGCATGATTGTTGCATCATACCTGACCAAACACCTGATGACACATTGGAAGGTCGGACAAGCGTGGTTTGATCACTGCCTGATCGATTGGGATCCGGCCAGCAATGCGATGGGGTGGCAATGGTCAGCTGGGTCTGGCCCCGATGCAACGCCATATTTCCGCGTGTTCAACCCTGTCACGCAGCTGGATAAGTTTGACAAGAACCGCGACTATGTGCGCCGCTGGATCGCCGAAGGGCGCAGCAATCCACATGATGATGCGCTGTCGTACTTTGATGCGATCCCCAAAAGCTGGAACATGTCCGCAACCGACACCTACCCAAACCCGGTTGTCGCAGCTGACGAAGGCCGCAAACGCGCTCTAAGTGCCTATGAAAACCGAGATTTTTGATAACAAACCTGTGCGCACGGTTGCGCCATGTCACCTGTCAAGATAGCGTGACACAATTGCAAATGGGAGACTGCATGTTCCTCACGACAACGGACGGCGAGCAGAACTTGCCGCGCTACTTCTCTCGGGCATTCGGGATGGTGCAGGGGGTAAATCACGGTCGCATCGACTTTGTGCTGCGCGACGGGCGTCGCTTTCGCGCCGAGGGACCTAACCCTGGGCCAGTGGCCGAAGTGCATATCCATAACGACGATCTGTTTGCTCGCCTAATCCGCGAAGGTGATCTGGGATTCTGCGACGCATATCTGGACGAGTGGTGGAGCACACCGGACCTGCAAGCCTTCATGGACTGGGTACATGCCGACAACGAAGCCATCTATGACGGGTTTCCGGGCATGGCACTGGTGCGGAATTTCGAAAAATTCCGGTTCTGGCTGCAACGCAACCACAAGGAACAAGCGCGCAAGAACATCAGCTATCACTATGATCTGGGTAATGATTTTTACGGATTGTGGCTTGATGACACGATGACCTACTCCTCGGCCTTGTTCGAAACAGGCCAGGAAAGCCATGAAGCGGCGCAAATCGCGAAATATGCCAGCATGGTGGATCAAATGGGCGCGCAGCCCGGCGATCATATCCTTGAGATTGGGTGCGGCTGGGGAGGCTTTGCAGAATACGCGGCCAAAGAACGCGGGCTGAAAGTCACCGGCCTCACAATCAGCGAAGAACAGTTTAAGTACGCCCAAGAACGCATTGAAAAAGCTGGTCTTTCAGATCAGGTCGAATTCAAGTTGCAAGACTACCGCGACGAACAGGGCATTTATGATGGCATTGCCAGTATCGAGATGTTCGAAGCTGTCGGTCAAAAGTACTGGCCGACCTATTTTGATACGGTGCGCGAACGTCTCAAACCTGGCAAGAATGCCACATTGCAGATTATCACCGTCACCGATCGGCGGTGGGACGTCTATCAGCGGGGTGTGGATTTCATCCAGAAATACATCTTTCCCGGTGGTATGCTGCCCAGCCCGAAAGCCCTGCGCGCGCAAGTGATCAAGGCTGGTCTGGCGGTTGAACGCTCTGTCGAGTTTGGTCAAAGCTACAACATCACGCTGCGCCGCTGGCACGAGACATTCAACGATAAATGGGACCAAATTGCCGAAATGGGCTTTGACAATCGGTTCCGGCGGATGTGGAATTTTTATCTCACCTCTTGCGCGGCCACCTTCGAAAGTGCCAACTGTGACGTGACGCAAATCACGATCAAGCGTCCCGGCTAAGCGCAGACACAACATGAAGGACCAATGATATGCCTGACGCAGCAAAACTAGTCGCTGCCTTGGGCCTTGCGATCCTTGGCTTTGTGGTGTCCGGGCTGATTATGCCCTTGTTCGAAGAAGACACAAATTTTGGCTGGTTCACTTGGGTGAATGTCGGTCTTGGATTTCTTTCCGGTTGGATGGTGATCGGGCGTCGTGCGGGCAGGGGTGTTGTCTCTGCGATCAATGTCGGGTTGTCCGGTGCAGCCGTTTTGACCTTTTGGGGTCTGTTTGTGCAAGCCTGCAACGAGATGGTGCGTATCGCTATGAAAAATCGCTATGACGGTCCGTTCGAGGCGCTGGTAGCGATCTTTGAAATTGGGGCAGAGTGGGCGGTTCTGATGGCAACGGTGCCGATTTTGTCCACGCTTGCGATTGGCGGGGTTCTGACAGGGTTTGCCGCTGAATACGCTTGGCGCACATGGCGTTGACCAGAGCGACTTCGGTAACATGACCACGCTGTTTTTCTATGGCACGATGCGCCATATCCCTTTGTTGGAAATCGTGATGAACCGCACTGGTGCAGCGCTTGAGATGCACGAAGATACCTTGCCGGATCATGCAGTCATGGCAGTTGCGCAAGGCCCATTTCCGATGCTCGTGGAGCAGAAAGGCGCGCAGGCAAGTGGCGTGGTTGTCCATGGTCTGAGCACACAGGACGTGGCGCGCCTGAATTACTACGAAGCTGGATTTGATTATGATCTGGCCTCGGCCACCACGACGAACGGGCATGACGTTCAGGTTTATAAACCGACACCCGGTGCGTGGACGGCGCAAGGCCCGTGGGATCTGAGCCAATGGGCCAGCAAATGGGGTAGAATGACCGAATTTGCGGCACGCGAGGTGATGGGCTATTTCGGCGACGTGCCCGCTCAAGAGGTGTTACGCCGCTTTCCCCGCATTCGCGCACGTGCATGGAGCAATGTGAACGCGCAGACATCGCGGCACGGCGTGGGGACACTGCGAGGCAAGGTCGATATTGACCAACGCAGCCGTGCCTACTCGAATTTCTTTGCGATCGACGAGGTGCGGATGCGTCACGAGACATTTGACGGGGGCATGTCGGATTGGCTGGATCGTGCTGTGTTTGTGTCATCGGACGCGGCAATCGTGCTGCCCTATGATCCCGCGCGCGACTGCGTTTTGCTTGTCGAGCAAATTCGGCTGGGCCCATTGGGCCGTAGCGACCCGACTTTGTGGCAGATGGAGCCGGTTGCGGGCCTGATAGACCCCGGCGAGACACCGCAACAGGCGGCTTATCGCGAGGCGAAGGAAGAGTCCGGCCTTGATCTGACGATCCTGATGCCTGCGGGCGAATGCTATGCCTCACCCGGAGCGGCCAGCGATTTTTTCTACCTTTATGTCGGAGTGTGCGATCTGTCTGATTTCGATGGGCGGATCGGCGGGGCAGAGTCAGAGGGCGAAAATATCCGAAACCATGTTGTTCCATTTGAGACTCTTTTGTCGTGGGCCGAAGACCAACGCACGGCCAATGCTCCCCTGACATTGCTGACCTATTGGCTGGCGCACCATCGTGCAAATTTGCGCGCGGGTGCAGGTCCGGTCGTGGGTTGAGATCGCTACACACGACCGCTACACCTAATCTGAAGCTGTTGAAGGACGACCACATGGACTTTGCCTCTGACCTTGCTGCGGCGGTGGGAAACACCCCGCTGATCAAATTGCGCCAAGCCAGCGAAGAAACCGGTTGTACCATCTTGGGCAAGGCCGAGTTCATGAACCCCGGACAGTCGGTCAAGGATCGCGCGGCGCTATCCATCATCAAGTCTGCGGTCGCAAGCGGTGCGTTGCGCCCCGGAGGTACCATCGTCGAAGGAACCGCGGGCAACACCGGTATCGGGCTGGCCCTGGTGGGTGCGTCGATGGGGTTCAAGACGGTCATCGTGATCCCTGAAACGCAAAGCCAGGAAAAGAAGGATATGCTGCGCCTTGCAGGGGCTGAGTTGATCCAGGTTCCTGCGGCTCCATATCGCAATCCCAACAATTTTGTACGCTATTCCGGGCGTTTGGCCGAAAAACTTGCACAAACGGAACCGAATGGCGCGATCTGGGCCAACCAGTTTGACAACACTGCCAATCGGCAGGCCCATATCGAGACAACGGGTCCCGAGATCTGGGAACAGACAGGGGGCAAGGTTGACGGCTTCATCTGCGCTGTGGGCTCAGGCGGGACATTGGCGGGTGTCGCTGATGTGCTGCAACCAAAAGGCGTCAAGATCGGGCTTGCGGACCCTGACGGCGCTGGTTTGTTCAGCTACTACACAACTGGCGAAATCGCGATGCAGGGCGGCTCCATCGCTGAAGGCATCGGACAGGTGCGCATCACAAAGAACCTCGAAGGGTTCCGCCCCAACTTTTCCTATAATGTTTCGGACAAAGAGGCGCTGCCGGTTGTCTTTGACATGCTCAAGAATGAAGGCCTGTGCCTTGGCGCCTCCAGCGGCGTTAACGTGGCCGGCGCCATTCGGTTGGCCAAGGATCTTGGCCCGGGCCACACGATCGTGACAATCCTGTGCGACTTTGGGACACGCTATCAGTCCAAACTCTTCAACCCTGAATTCCTGCGCGAAAGGGATCTGCCGGTACCGGACTGGCTTGACCGCGCACCGGCGTCGATCCCGGGTGTTTTTGAGGACGAATGATGCGCATGATCAAAGTGTGTGTCGCGTTCGCTCTGGTTCTATGGCTGTGTACTGGCCTTGCGGCCTTGTCCCAGAATGCACCTGTGGACTACGATCAATGGCAATCCGTCGCGTCGCGTGCTGAATCCGCAATCGAGACCGCGCGCGCCTCCGATGAGGCGTTTGATACGTTGCGGGCAGAAGTGGCAAGCTGGCGCCAGCGCGTCCAGACCCAGCTCAACAGCAATGACAGCCGCCTTGACACACTCAACGAACAAATCGCGGCACTTGGTCCAGCCCCGGGCGAGGGCGAGACGGAAGCGAGCGAAATCGCCGAGCGGCGCGCCGAGCTGAATGCCCAATTGGAGCGGCTGAGCACCCCGCGCCGCAAAGCGGAAGAAGCCTTTAGCCGCGCAAACGGCATTATCTCGGAAATCGACGAGATCATTCGACAGCGACAGGCCGATCAGTTGCTGAATATGGGGCCGTGGCCCATCAATCCGGCGCTGTGGCCGACTGCATGGCGCAGTGTGACAGTGACCGTTGACGCTGCCTTTAGCGGTGTCACGGCATCCTGGGCCAACCCGGTAACGCGCGAGAATGCGCAAGACAACCTGCCACTGATTGTAGCGCTGGTGATCGCTGGTCTGGTGCTGGTGACCCGGTCGCGGCGGTGGTCCGAGCTGCTTGCGTCACGCATCCAGCGGGTCGAAGACCGCTCGGGCACCGGTGCGGCGGCCTTCTTGGTCTCGCTTGGTCAGATCATTCTGCCGATGCTGGGCCTGCTTGCATTGCTGCGCGCGATGGGTGCGACAGACCTGTTTGGTCCGCGCGTCGAAATTTTGCTCAACGCGCTTGAGCCGATGGGCTTGTCGGTTTTCTTTTCGCTCTGGATTGGTAGCCGGATTTTCCCGCGCAGCGACTTGCAACCGACACCTTTGGCACTGCCAGCCGAACGGCGCACGGAAGGGCGTATCTATACATGGGTCCTTGGCCTCGTATACGCCGTCTATATTCTGATCGGTGACATTTCCGACTATGAACGTTATGGCGCTGAAACCACCTCCGTTCTGAACTTTCCCCTTATTCTACTGGCATCTTTGCTGGTCCTGAGGATCGGCTGGTTGTTGCGCCACACCCAAAGTGAAGGTGCTCCAGAAGATGAAAGCGAACGCGCTTTCAGCAGACGACTGATCCGGTTGTTGGGGCAGGGGGCAATTATTGTCGCGCTCTTATCGCCCGTGCTGGCGATGGTAGGATACGGCACGGCCGCCAAGGCGTTGATATATCCGACCGTCCTGACGCTCGCTTTGATGGCGACAGTATTCCAAATCCAACAGCTTGTGCGGGACGTGTATGCCGCCTTGCGCCCAGGCAACAGCGTGCAGGATGCACTGATCCCGACCCTGATCAGCTTTGGTGTGGTGGTTGCAGCGGCAATCCCATTGTCCTTGATCTGGGGTGCACGGGTCACGGATCTGACGGAATTGTGGAGCAGATTGCGCAACGGTTTGACGATTGGCGACATGACCATCTCGCCGGGCAGTTTCCTGACATTGGTCATAGTGTTTTCTCTGGGTTTTCTGCTGACACGCAGCGCGCAGGCCGCCATGAAAACCTCGGTCCTGCCAAAGACTAAAATCGATCCCGGCGGACAGACAGCCATAGTCTCAGGCATCGGCTATGTCGGGATTTTTCTCGCTGCCTTGATTGCGATTACCTCTGCCGGGATCGACCTGTCGAGCATTGCGATTGTCGCCGGGGCTTTGTCTGTTGGTATCGGTTTTGGGTTGCAAACGATCGTGTCCAACTTTGTGTCAGGCATTATCTTGTTGATCGAGCGCCCGATTTCGGAAGGTGACTGGATCGAGGTCGGTGGCCAGATGGGCTATGTCCGCGACATTTCCGTGCGCGCCACGCGGATCGAAACCTTTGACCGCACGGACGTGATCGTGCCCAACGCGGATCTGATTTCAGGCACCGTCACCAACTTTACGCGTGGCAACACTGTTGGCCGTGTCATCATCCCTGTTGGCGTGGCTTATGGAACGGACACGCGCCGAGTCGAAGGTATCTTGCGCGAGATCGCAGAGGCGCATCCGATGGCTTTGGCCAACCCTGCACCCATGATCCTGTTTGCAGGTTTTGGTGCGGACAGCCTTGATTTCGAGGTCCGTATCATCCTGCGTGACGTGAACTGGTCTTTGAGTGTACGAAACGAAATCAACCACCAGATCGCTGCGCGCTTTATCGAAGAGGGCATCGAAATTCCCTTTGCGCAGCGTGATATCTGGCTGCGTAATCCTGAAACCCTGCGTGATGTTCCAAAGCAGTCAGAAGCCAATGTGCCTCAGCCCGAAATCGACGACGGGGCAGATGGTGGTGAGGCAGATGGAGATGGAGACGGGCGATGACCGAAATGTTGTTTCGCCGTGACGCTTACCTGCGCGATGCACCGGCCGTTGTTCGCGACCACACCGACGAGGGCGGGATCATATTGGATGCGTCCTTGTTTTATCCAACTGGCGGCGGGCAGCCTGGCGATAGCGGGCGGATCGAATGGGATGGTGGTGCCTTGTCAATTGCGACGGCCATCAAGGGGCAGGGCGATGACATCATCCTGATCCCCTCTGAGCCGCGTGCAATGCCACCCAAAGGCGCACAGGTCACGCAACATCTGGATTGGGATCGCCGCTTTGGTCATATGCGCGTGCACACGGCGCTGCACCTGCTGTCTGTGGTCTTGCCGTTTGGTGTCACGGGGGGATCAATCGGGGCCGCGCGCGGGCGCTTGGATTTCAATATGGAAAACGCACCGGAAGACCGCGATGCCATAGAAGAGGCCCTGAACGCACATGTGGCCGCCGATCTTGTCGTAAGCGAAGACTGGATCAGCGACGCAGATCTCGCCGCAAATCCAGAGCTGGTCAAAACCATGTCTGTGCAACCTCCCCGCGGTGCAGGTGACATCCGACTGATCCGCATTGGCGGTCCCAAAATTGCGGTCGACTTGCAACCATGCGGGGGCACCCATGTGGCCCGCACGGGCGAGATCGGTGGCCTGCGCATCGGCAAGATCGAGAAGAAGGGACGCATGAACCGCCGGGTCTATCTGCACCTCGACACCTGATCCTCGTACACGCGGCAATTGAAATGTGCGGCGTCCTGCGCCTATGATCCGGTCATATTTAATGACTTTTGAAGGATGCACAGATGTTGACGTTTTCGCACTCGATTGCCCGTTTCGCTGTTTGGAACCTTGCAGGCAACACTCCTTTTCGCCCCGGAGACGGGATTTCCACCACATCGCAAAAGGCGCTGAACCAAGCCAAGGGGCTGGCCTTGCTGGATGCAGAATTTGTGACACTGGTCGAAGTCTCGCCGATCACCCACATCGATTGGTTGGCCCAAACGCTTAGGGACGAATACGGGGTCGAATACAACGTCACCATTCTGCCGCAGCCCGACAGTCACTTGCACATTGGCTTTCTGCACAAGCCGGGCATCGATGTCACCAACCCGCGCTTTGTTCCGGGATCAGAGGGCGATTACACTGGCGGGCGGCAGGCCTTTGCTGTCGATGTCAAGATCGGGACCAAGTTCGAGGCCACAGCAATTGGTGTTCATTTGAAGTCTGGCCGCGGAAAGCCTGAACAGACACTGCGAGACACGCAATGCGAGGTGTTGGGCAACTGGATGACGCAACTGCAGGCAACACCGGGGCGGAAAACGGACATGATCCTGCTTTCGGGTGATTTCAACATGATCCCCGGACAGGATGTCAGCAACTTTCATCACCTCGGGGGCGATGACGTGATGGATTTTGTGTCGTGCTGGGATTTGCAGGATCGCTTTTCGCACATCCTGTCCAAGGGGCGGGCCAACCTGCTGGATGGTTTCGCCGTGTCGCGAAAATTTTCGACGGACTACATCCGGGGCTCGTTGCGCCTGTTCCCGATGCACTGGACCCTCGACATGGGGCGCGAAAAGTTCCGCGAGGAAGTGTCGGACCATTTGCCCTTTGTCGCGTCGTTTCGTATTTTCTGACCTAGGGCAGGTATCGGCCCGCACACAAACAGCGGTCGCGACGAAATGTATAAAATCCTATTCCGCATTGCGGCAGCCGTTGTTGGGTTGATTGGGTGTGTGCTGCTTGTCGCGCCTAAACTATACCTCGGCCTCTATGCGATCACATATGATGCGAGTATGGATTTTCCGTCCCAACGCTTTGCGCCCGTCCTGATCGGCGTTGCGGGCATGTTGAGTGTTCTGAGCAGCCAGCCGCCAAGCCCGGTCTTGTCGCGGATCTGCCTGATTGCTGCTTTCGTGCTGTTCGCAGTTGCCCTCACAGGCGCCTACCATTTCGCCCAAGGCGTCGCGGGTGTGTCGGTGCTGGTTGCTGCCGCAAGCGAGGTCGGATTGGGTCTCGCCCTCTTGCTGGCTCAAAAAAGCGCACGTGGATCATAATCGACAATCAGGTATTGCATCCCACCCCTCTTTTTGGGTAGGTCCCCGATTACGGACAGGTGGCCGAGTGGTCGAAGGCGCACGCCTGGAAAGTGTGTAGGCGGGAGACCGTCTCCAGGGTTCGAATCCCTGTCTGTCCGCCACCCCATTCACTGCTTTCTGAGTTTTGCCGATTTGCCTGCGCAACGGATTTGATCGCTGTCAGACATCCTGTGTGCCCGGAATTTTGCAGGTTGGCTCAGGTCGGTTTGTATGACCAGAACGCGCAAGAGTAAGCATGTGCAATGCAATGATGCACGAGTTTGCCTTTACTGGCCCGCAATCTTGCAACGACACCCAAGTAACTGGACAATGCGCAGTGCAAGGCTCCGCACGGTAGCTAGACCAGAACTTAGGGCAGATTTCCATCGGTTGCGCAGGGCAGTTTTAACGCGCGGTGATCAAGTTGATCCACCATCCGGATCAGATGCTCGCGCTGTAGATAGTAACACGAGGCGGCAAATAGGGTGTTTTCCCCATTGCAGCACAGTTCTTTGCGCGAGAAGCTACAATTGATCGCGATGTTTCTGTTCGAACAGCCCAAGCAGCGAATTGATGCGCTAGAGCAGGCCCTCTCGCAAGGCATAGGAAAGCAATTGAGCCATCGAATGGACGCCCAGTTTTCCCATCAGTTTCGTGCGGTGATTGTCGACAGTCTTTGGGCTGAGCGAAAGCCTTTTGGCGATCTCAGCATTGGTGTTGCCTTCAGCGATAAGGTGCAAGATCTGTCGCTCCCTCAAGGTGATCTCAGGACGCGCCTCAAGGCTTTCCATAACCCGCAGAACCGCAGGCGTGAAGTTCTTGCCGCCCTCAAGAACAAGCGAAAAGCACGCCTGCATGTCTTCGGTCGGGCAGCTTTTGAAGGCGATGCCATCCACGCCCGCTGCAATCCATTCAGCCAGATGGCCACGCGCAGTTACACCGGTCACAAGACAAATACGTGTCTCCGGAGACCAACGACGCACTTCTACAAAGACCTCCATCCCTCGCGCCATCGGCATGTCGCTGTCGAGCGTCAGAAAATCCGGCATCAGGGCTTTGCACAGTGTGATCGTTTCCAATCCGTCATTCGCCTCAGCGATGACGTCCGTGTGCGGGATCTCAACCAAAATATTGCGCAAGGCTTGCCGCACAATCGTATGGTCATCCGCGAGCACCACAGTTCGGTTTTCAGAGATGGCTCCAGGTCGTGATATCACTACGCATCCTGTCTAACACCGTAGGTTGGATCATCTTGATCCTGATGTTGGTTTCATTTGGGCCGTTACGGAAGGCGCAGGCCCAAGAGATTAGGTTATCAGAAATCCCGATAGTCAACCTTGTTGAAAGAATTGATTTTTCAGCGGGTCCGGTGGATTCATCATCCGCGGCGACCACGGTAGAGTTTACAATCGTAAACGACACTCAGGATGACGTCTTTTGGCTGATGCGCACAGAGGTGCTTCACCCACTTGCGTTTGAGTTCTTTCTTGACACAAAAGACGCCCCGTTTTTTCGTTCACCGTTTACGGCCAGAGAACAAAAGTCACATGCCAGTCAAGGGCCGGTTCTGACGTCTGCCTTGTTGGCCACATCACCGGGTGAACAATTGCGCCTTCGCGCTGTATTTGAAGCGCATCCCACAGCGGAATTTTTCCCGATCAGCGTGCTGTCCAAAGATCTTTTTGATGCTCAAGATCAGCGCCGCAGACTGGCTCATGGCCTGTTTTTTGGTGCCATGATGACCTTCGTTGCTCTTTTCTTCCTGTCACCCAACTTTCTGTTGAATGCCGCACCGAATTGGTTTGGGGTCTATCTGGCGTCTCTTGCACTGCTGAACATGCACTCGCAGGGATACAGTTTGGAGGTGCTGCACATCACACCTGATGTGTACTTCTTGGCCACGCGTGTTCTGCACACCTGTGTCATGCTGTTCTATCTATTGTTCATCCTGTACTTCTTAAGGGCTGCAACCGCCTATCCCGTGTTTTGGCGATCTGTTTGGGCCTTTATCATCATCGGAACTACCATTGCGGTTCTCGAACAACTGCTCGCAAGCGCCAAGTTTCAGGCAATTGCCAATTTAGTGCCTTTGACATTTATTTTGCTTGGGTTTTGGGGCGCATACCTGGCTGTGCGCGACCGGCTGCACGGGGCACGATTTTTCATGTGTGGTTTTGGGTTGCTGGCTGTCGGTGGCGTGATCAATTTCATGGCGAGCCTACCCCGGTTTGCCCTCTGGAACGAGGAGATCGACCAACTGACACTTGGGATCCAAACCGCTGATGCACTTGTTTTTGCAGGGGCGATTTTGAATCAAGTCTATGGACTGCGCAGAGCGCGTGATCAGGCTGTAACCGCACAGCTTGCGGAAACAGACCGCAGGCTTGAGCTGAGCAATCAGTTGCTGTCCAAGGAGGGAGACCTGCGCAGGGCCCACGATCTTGCAGAGCGCCATCGCTCCAATCTTGCCTCAACCAGTCACGATCTAAGACAACCCATCGCTTCTTTGAGGGCATCCCTGGACATAGCCAAAGAGCGATCACCCGAACTGGTTTCAGAATTGTCAGCAGGTATCGAATTTCTGGACAGCTTGCTTGGGCAGACGCTGACCAAAACCCGGCTGACCTCACATATTCAGGAGACGCCAGAGCATGGCGACGACACCGATCTTCAAGTTATCTTTCGGAACGCACAACGGATGTTTGCCATGGAGGCCGACAAAAAGGGTATCGCGCTCAAGATTGTAGACAGTTCCCTCGTGGTCTGCATGCCTGCAATTGATTTGATCAGGATCGTGTCCAATCTGACGTCCAATGCAGTGAACTACACATCCACAGGTGCCGTGTTGATTGGTGCGCGCCGCCGTGCCGGACACGCCGCAATCGAGATTTGGGACACGGGCAGTGGCATATTGCCTGATCAGCTCGACAAAGTTCTGGAACCCTACGTCCGGGGACCCTCAACAGATGCCGCTTCCGGCGAGGGGTTAGGCCTTTCCATTGTCAAAGAGTTGGCAGACCGCAACGGTCTGACCCTCAAAGTACGCAGCGCATACGGCAAGGGAAGCGTCTTCATTATAGAAGGGCTTGTCATAGCTTGAGTTGCGCAATGCGGCACGACCACAATTGGCGGTCGCTCAGCATCGCGTCATAGTGTTCCACCCATTTGATTTCAAAGCGTGTCGAAATTGTTGTGAGAGCGGGGCCGCCAAATCCGGCCCGTAAAGCGCGAACACACAAGACAGACATCCTGCTTACGCATGCCGGCACAACCGTCTGAAAGCGACACACCCAACAATCTGAACGTGCAAACATTGACTTGGCGTTCGTATCAATCTGCGGGACGCTGCAAAATGAGGTGTTCTCCTCATATGCAATAGACGTCCCCTGTGTGACCATTTTTCAAGTATAAGAGTGCCACACGATCAATTCATAGCGGTTTCAAAGTCAAAAAATGATGTTTCCACAAGCCTTCATAAAACTGGACGCCGCAGCGCCAACCGAACGTTTTGTCTGTTTGCCAATTGCCGATGCATCCCTCCGTCAAACTGGAAAACACCATAGCATGGGTCCGAACTGCCGCCACGACATACCTTGGCATCGGCTCATAACAGTTGGGCGGACGGCCGATAAGTCAAACTAAGCCCAACATCTCAAACACATTTTGAGGAACCCAGAAACCAACCTTCAATGATGCAATAATTTGTTTGCCGTTTTTCCAACCAGCCACCCAAAAACGCTTTTGTCCAAGAAGGTTAGATTTTGAGACCTTTCTTGTCCCGACCGGAGATTTGAGACCCAATGCAGTCTGATTTAGAAATAGCCGTCCAGAACATCGAAAACTATGATGCCGAGCTGGACCAGAGTCTTGGCAATGTCGCGTTCCTGCGAGACGGTGTAGCAGATGTGCGCGATGACGTTCAGATCGTCGAACGCGCGCTCTCCAAAATCGAGGATTTCCGCAACGAGGTGAACTCCTTTGGTGCGGACATTGACAAGCTGAAGCTGATTTTCAGCCTCATGGGCAAAGCTTCTCCACTGAAGACGATTTCGGACGTGGGCCTGCGCATGCTCAAGAACGTCGAAAACGTGATTGATCGGATTGATGACAAGATTGAGTCGGTCGCGGATCGCATCGAAAACAGCAATATCACCACCACACTGCGCGATATTGACACCAATCTTGGGAAATTCGACGAGGCTTTGGCGTCGGTCGAGGGACAGATCTCGGAACAAAAGGCATCCTTTGGCACGGTTGCCGAAATTGCAGGTAAACTCGCAACTTTCTCCACAGCTGCGATCGAAGCGACCGGTGACGTGGTGGCCGTGCCCCTCAGCGTTATTCAGGAAATCAACGATGTCTTTGACGACATGGATTCAAGTGACACGGACAGCGTCAAGGAACTGCTCCTGAGCTTTGACAGTGACGTACCAAGCGGGGATTTCAACGCGTTTCTGGATCTCGAATCCGAGCTTGGTCAAATCTTTGATCGTTTGGATGCGATCCGTGGGCCGCTCGATGTGGTCTACAGCGTGATCAAACCCATTGAACCGCTTCTGTCGGCCGTGGATTTTGTCGCCAGTATCACCGTGGATCCGGTTATCGACTTTGTGCTCAATACGCTTGGAGCCGACAAAATCATCAATGCGGCGTCTGCGCGCATAACGGCGTTGCTGCCAGATACAGGCGTGCTGGACAAGTTAGACGGTGCTCTGGATTTCGTCGAAGTTGCCATCGACAATTTCGATCTCACCAATATCAGCAGCTTTGATTTTGATAAAGACGGCGAAGATGACCCCGATCCCTTCAATCTTGGGGATTTCATTTTCAATCAGTTGCAGTCACGTCTGATGGAAGTGGCCGAAACGGCTGCCGGCGAAGTCATTGACGAAGCCAGCCAACGTATTGGCGCGGTAAATGCCAACGGTGGGATCGCCATCGAAATTCCCCAAGGAGTCGAAGGTGCGGATGACGACAACACCTTGATTGCAGGCTACCTGCTGCCCGGTGCCTCGGGCGATCCGCTTGATCCCAACAATCCGAACCTGATCAAGGTGTCCAACCTCATCATGATCGGAGATCGGGAACCCAACACAATCATCGCAACGGGCGGGGACAACACGCTATATGGCGCCGAAGGCGATGACACCCTGTTTGGGGCCGATGGTATGGACACTGCGGTGTTCACAGGCCCGATCGAGCAATATCAATTCAGCCGTGAGAGCGACACCTCGCCGATCACGGTCGAGCATGTCTCGCCCATCGCCGGGGTCTCGCTGGACGGGCGAGACGTACTGCACAACATTGAACGTGTATCCTTTCTGGGTGGGGCTTCGGGCACCACACTGACGCTATCCATTGATGACCTGTTTGATCAGGTTGAATCCGTGGCCGCAGGCGGGCAAGTGAACCGCAGCAACGAAGGCGATGCGAATGGGGATGGGCAGATCGACTCCGTCTTTTTGTTTGCAACCGGCGGAGTGTCGGGTGGGGAGACGACCCTCAGAGGCGGCGGCGGAGACGATCTAATTTCCGGATCAGCGGGCGCCGACCTGATGGTCGGCAACAACGGCGACGACGACTTCCGCTTTAACGGCGGCGTCGATACGGTTTTGGGCGGCAAAGGGTCTGACACGTTCAGCATTTTCAACGACCCTGAAGGCACTCAAAAAGTCTTTGTAGACCTTGCTGAAAAGGAATTCATCGAAAATCCGGACAATCAGGCCGTCTTGTTGAAGATCGAGAACATCAGGATTGACGGCAAGGGAAACAAATTTGTGCTGGGCAACGCCTCTGCCAATCTTTTGTCGTCAAGCGTCAATCAAGACCTGATCGACGGGCGCGCCGGGAATGACACGATCTTTGGACGCGGAGACTCCGATGTTTTGATTGGTGGCGCTGGATCAGACGAACTCTATGGCGGCGCGGGTGGAGATCGACTTTATGCAGGCGACAAGGCCAAAGCAGGGCGCAGCGATTTCTATGATGGTGGCGATGGAAACGATCAGCTCAATTACTCAAGTGACCTGACCGATCCGTTTAACGAAGCCTTTCTAAGCGGCGAGGGCCGACTTCAAAGTGTCCGGGATGGAACGCTATCTTCGAACTCCGTGCGCATCTTTGCTAGCGAAGGGCGGGTCGAGAGGCTTTCGGCGAACGGGCAACAAGTTGTCTCGGAAGATCGGTTCGAAAGCATTGAAGATTTCGTTGGTTCGGATTTCAACGACACACTCCATGGCGGTTTCAGAGAAGACGGTGTAACGGCAAGATCCCTTAGCGGCGGCGAAGGGGACGACGTTATTTATGTCGAACACACCATGGGCGGCGGCGCGGGTGTGTCGGGGGGCAACGGCAATGACACGGTGTTTGCCAATGTTGATGTCCAAAGCACAGTGACCAGCAATGCCAATGGGCCAAGTTACGACGGAGGCGGGAACACCGACACGCTTGTTCTCTCCCAGAGCGACGCATTCAGATGGGAAGTCATTGACGACAATTCCACCAGTGGTCAGACGCAACGTCTGCGCGCCTTCGCTGTCAACGAAAGTGAAACGGGTGACGAGGACTCGGACCGTCACCTTATCAGCTTCACCCTTGAAGGCTTTGAAAACTATATCGGATCGAGCAATGACGACATCTTTAGACTACACCGGCGAAACGACGACCATTTGATTCTTGCCGGAGATGGCAATGATTTCATCGAAGTCGAGTCGAGCAACAACAGCACCTATGAGGTCTATGGTCAGGGCGGCGACGACAAATTTGAACTGAAAGGCACGGCCAAGGCTTTTGGCGGTGAAGGAGACGACGAATTCCAAGTGAATGAACTTCGCGGTTCTGACCGCTTCTTGGTCGATGGGGGAGACGGTAACGACATCGTCTTTGTCCAAAAAGGTCAAGGCTTTGACGATGCCGGTGTTGATCTGGACGGTGGCGAGGATGGTCTTGATGATGATGGCAATGAAATCATCGACAACGACATTTTGTCAGCCGTAGTGCCTGATCCTGAGTTTGAAAACGGAATGATTGGCCCGCAGGGTGGCCTGAACATCAACTTTCTTGCCGGTACTGTCAGCCGTTTCGGAGCGGGCAGTGAAATCGACCTTACCATCGCCAACTTTGAAACGGCAATTGGCTCTGATGACCACGCCGACCTGATTGGCGGTGGCGCGGACGGCGACCGTTTGATCGGCGCTGGTGGCAACGACATCCTTGAGGGGCGCGCAGGCGGGCAGGCCCTGCCCAATGTGCAGACGCTCTATTCTGTCGACTACGATCCCGCGCTCGAATTTGCAGAGAGCTGGACGCTTGAGGCTGTCATCAGCACCGAGGTCGACAGTGCCGCATTCCAGCGCATCGTGTCCAAACCCATCGGCGGCCAGCAGACATTTTCGCTGGCTGTCCACAACGGAATGGCGCATGTGCGTTTTGATACTGGCAACAATGGCGGCGCACGCTCGCTTGAGGCGGGATTTGTGGCTGATGGCTCAGAACACAGGCTTGCCGGGCGCTATAACGAGGCGACAGGCACACTTGATCTGTTTGTCGATGGTTTGTTGGTCGCCAGCCGCTCGCTTGGCAGCGACCAGCCCCGCACAAGCGTTGGTGAACCAGTCACAATTGGTTACATCACGTCTAACTTCTCGCAGTCCTTTCAGGGTGAGATCGACGAAGTTCGCGTCTGGGATGTGGCCCGAAGCGACAGTGAAATCGCGCAGGACTTTGACGCCATCACCGATCCGTCCAGCGAAGCCGATTTGCAACTGAATTACGTGAACACGGATGATGGCCCCATTGATCAAAGCCAGAATGGTTTTGATTTCAACGTGATCGACCAAAGTTCGGGCAATGATCTGCTTTATGGGGGCGATGGGATTGATAGCCTTTATGGGGGCGACGGTGATGATCTGCTGCATGGTGGTGCTGGTTCTGATCTGCTGGAAGGGGGGGCAGGCACAGACACGGCGTCTTATGCCCATGCGGCACCCGGCGCAGATCGGGGCGCGTTTGAAGTGTCATCGCATGCGCTTGGCGGCGTCTCCGTCCGCCTGACTGACGGGACGGCGAGCCAAAGAACGGGCGGAAGTGGCCCGATCGATACATTGCGCTCCATCGAGAATGTGATTGGATCGGCCAGCGACGACTTCATTCTCGGCGATGACAAAGACAACAGTCTGGACGCGGGAGAGGGTGCGGATTTCGTCAGTGGCCTTGGCGGCAATGACCGCATCTCGATCTTGGGCGACGACACTGCGTTGGGTGGCCTGGGAGACGACTATTTCACTTTGAGCGCAGGCAACAGTCAGATCGTTGGTGGTCAAGGCGTCGACACGTTGCGTTTCGATGACTCGGGCACGGTCTTATATGACACCGCGACAAGCCAATACCGCTCCGAATTTGTCACCTCCAGAGCCGTTTGGGCAGATACGATGACGGATGAACTGCGCGCAGGTTTCAGCCCGCAGGACGTATTGGAAACGGACCCCGCCTTTGTAAACAGCTCTGACGACATCTTTCGGATCATCCCTGACGAGCCGCAATTCAATATCACGCTTACCAATGAGATCAGCCAGTTCTCGGGAACATTCGGCGATATGGAAGTCTACGAAGGCGGGCTTGCTGTCAGCTTTACCGCCGGTTTCCTAGACGATGTCCTAGCGGGCCTGAGCGAAGAAAACGTGATCTCGGGACTCAGCGGCAATGACACGATATTTGGTGGCGGCGGCGATGATGAATTGCGCGGCGATGAAGGTGATGACGTCTTAAACGGAGACGGCGGCCGCGACTTTCTCTTTGGCGGAGACGGCAATGACCGCCTTGATGCAGGCGGGCGCGATGGCAACACGTTCCAGCGCATGGCCGGGCAGGCAGGTGACGATACCTATGTCTACGGGACGGTCTCTGGCCGCGTTCTGATCAATGCCACAGCTGAGATTGCAGGCGGAGGTAGTGATACAATTGAGTTCACCGATCTGAACGCAAGCGATCTGGAGGCGCGGACCACCACATCTTCAGGAGCAAACGGGGTACAACTGGATCTGTTGTGGGACGTGGATGATGAAAACGGCATCCTGCGTCTCGCTAATCTGGGTGCGCAGATCGAAGCGTTTTCCTTTGCCGATGGTGTCTTTAGCCAAATCCTGTCTGCCGACGGCAGCGGAACGGCCCATTCCAACTTTGCCAATACAATTGTGACCACAGGAGTGCAGACAAACGACATATTGCTGGGCGGCGAGGGCCGAGACTTCCTGTATGGTGGTGGCGGCAATGATCTGCTCAATGCGGGCGGGCGTGACGGAGATACGTTGCAGCGTCTCTTTGGCGAAGCCGGAGACGATATCTACGTCTACGGGCCGGACTCGGGACGGGTATGGATCAACGCAAATGGCGAACAAGCGAACGGGGGCATGGACACCATCGTTCTGCGTGGCCTCAATGTGTCTGACGTCACCTTTCGTACAAACGAAACTTCCGGTGCAGACGGGATACGCCTAGATCTGATGGTGCAAGACGGTTTCCTCCGCCTTGCCAATCTTGGGGTCCATATCGAGAAGTATGAATTCAAGGACGCCACATTTGATCAAATATTCTTTGCTGATGGCAGCGGTACCCCGCACCCAAGTTTTGGTGACACAGCCGTCACGACAGGGGGCAACGGCGATGATCTGATCGTTGGAGGGGCGGGACGGGACTTCCTGTTTGGCGGCGCTGGCAATGATCGCCTTGATGTAGGTGGACGTGACGGAGACACGTTCCAGCGCATGGCGGGTCAAAGCGGAGATGACACCTACATTTACAACAAGGAATCCGGGCGCGTCGTAATCAATTCCAGCGGCGAAGTTGCAGGAGGCGGCCACGACACGATCAGCTTCTCGGACTTGAGCGTGGAAGACATCACCCTTCGCACAATTGCCACGTCAGGCAGTGACGGCACTCAATTGGATCTGCTTTGGAATGACGGCAGCGAAAGCGGAATTTTGCGCCTCGCCAATCTGGGAGAACAGATTGAACACTTTGCCTTTACGGATGTCAATTTCGATCAAATCCTGACGGCCGATGGCAGCGGCGTGGCAGCGCTCAATTTCTCTAACACGACGGTAACGACGGGTGACAGCGGCGCTGATCTCATTGTCGGAGGTGACGGAAGGGATTTCGTTTATGGAGGTTCTGGTGACGACCGGTTGGATGCGGGCGGGCGCGATGGCGACACGTTCCAGCGCCTGTTTGGCGAAGGCGGCGACGACACGTATATCTACTCCAAAGCATCGGGACGCGTGTTGATCAACGCCAATGGCGAAACCGAAGGTGGGGGCAGCGACACAATTGTGTTCACCGACCTCAACATCAGCGACATCACGGCCAGAACGTCGGAAACATCGGGGGATGACGGCGTCTTGCTTGATCTGCAGTGGGATGACGGCACCACCAGCGGCATCCTGCGGCTCGCCAATGCAGGAGAGCACATCGAGTTCTTTGAATTCGCTGACGGCAGTGTTGTCGATTCCAGCTTCTTCCTGTTCTGACCTCGATCCGTTACGTCCTGCGGACTCATTGGGCTGCGCATGACACACGAGGTTCGTTGGTCACGTTGGAGTGAGAGTTGACATGCGCAGCCAACGATCCGTGTTTGGGGCAGGGCCGAGCAAGTTCATTTTGACCACATAGTGATTGTTGTTTTTGCGCGGCAACGTGCGCGTTTGCTGTCTGCGCCAACTGTCCATTCTTCCAGTCAGTCGCAAACAACCGAGACTGTTTCGCGTAAATGTGCAGCACATCCAATCGCAGAACTGTCCTGGATTTTGTGGTGTCCGCGACAAATGGCGCTGGCACCCTCTACAGCCCGCATTTCGCCCTTTGAACATGAGAGGGCAGGCAAGTGTCTCAATATTATACCAAAGCATTAGCGCAGTTTTCACATTCTGAAAACAACCGCAGCTTGATTTCAAAGCAATCGTGCAAAGCCGTGCCGATGCTTGCCTGCCCATAACGAACGGGTCTAATTCGAAATATGCCATGTGCGAGCACACGCGATCTGTTGTCCGCGCGCATGGTCTAACCCGCATTTCTGAATGGAACCTACACTTATGGCGCGCGAATACCTCAAGAAAGCTGACCTGACCTCATTCTCTGATGCACCGGACGTGCATGAAACTGTTGTCAACATTTTGGCTGACATTGAAGCTGGCGGGGACCAGGCTGCACTTGATTACGCTGCTAAGTTTGACTGTTATGATGGCAATGTGATTCTGACGTCTGAGGAGATTTCGGCTGCTGCGGATCTTGTTCCGGAGAAGTTGAAGGCG
>CANMVD010000004.1 GCA_947501275.1 uncultured Tateyamaria sp. | reverse complement strand
TGACGCACCTGTGGTGCGATGATAGACTGACGCACCTGTGGTGCGATGATAGACTGACGCACCTGTGGTGCGATGATAGACTGACGCACCTGTGGTGCGATGATCAAATAGGATCGTCGCGGTTCAGACAAACGACAAAGGCGGGCCAATGGTCCGCCTTTTTTGTTAGCGTGGGACGCGTATGCCTTACGTCCCTTGGCAATTTACGCTCTAACCTTGGTGCACAGACCAAGAAACCACACCAACGCAGGACAGGAGGGTTGTGATGTCGTTGCTGAAATCCATCCTCGAAGCGTCGGCGAAATCCGGACGGCAAGGCTTTATCCGCAACCTGCCGCGTCATCACCTCGTCTACATGCCGCGCAACGACAAACTTCTTGTCACCTTTGATCACTACGGATCGATCCATTCCGCGCCACCACGTTTGCCATGGGGGCACGCGCTGGCCGAGGAAATGGGCTGGTCCCACTTGGGCAATATGACCAAGCAAAACGACTGGTTTCGCCACAAGGACATGTTCATGGTTTATCGCGGTTTGCGCGATCGCGGGTTCTTTGCGGATTTCGATGATGTCGTCTTTTATGGTGCCTCCATGGGAGGGTATGCGGCTTGTGCCTTCAGTATCGTGCATCCCGGCGCAAGGGTGGTTGCAATCTCGCCGCAGACCACCTTGCGCAAATCCCTTGCCCCGTTCGAGACGCGCTTTGACGAGGGGCGCAAGCTGGGGCAGTGGTCCGGGCCGTGGATTGATGCGGCGCGCACGCTCGAACAGGCCAGCAGCGTTAAGGTCATTTACGACCCATGGTGGCGTCCCGATGCCGCCCACGTGGCGCGGCTGACTTCGCCGCGGGTCGAGCGCTATTGGACGCCGTTCATGCGCCACCGCGTGCCACAGCATCTCAATGACATGGGATTGATGTCGACCGTGGCCAGCCGTGCCATCAAGAGCGGTATGAACCCATCAAAGTTTCGCCTCTTGCTGCGTCAGCGCCACAGGAATGCGGGCTTTGTAAAGGCGCTGCTGCGCCAAGCCGCCAGCCGCGGACACGCAACGCTGGTGCGCAAGGTGATCGCCGGACCACATGTGCCATTCAGCGCAACGGAACGGGCCGATTTTGCACGAGAGTTGGGCTTGTAAAATCTCGGTATGCCATTGCATTCTATTAACTTGTTGAAAAGAATGTAAAAAAATTTGGACTCACCGCGCGACTCGGCTATGTATCCTCAAAATACGCCGGAGCAGACCATGGCCCCCATACAAGATCACCCGCTGCGCTATAAATTGGCGAACGAATTGCACGCGCGGCCTTTCCCGTCGATGCAAAGTTCCAGTGCCGCTGCCTACGTGGCGTTCAAGCAGCCTGAAATGGCTGCGAACCGGGATCGCACGCTTGATCTTGAGCATCTCCATGATCTGTTGGACCGACACGGGGCCCCACATCCGCAACCCGGTGCGACGCACTATTATGGCCAGATCGGAAAACACTGGCTGAAGTGGGAACAGCACACCGAGTTTGTAACCTACACAGTCTTTTCTGATGGGGTGCAGGATCGCCCGTTTGACGCCCGTGCGTTTGATCCATTCCCCGTGGACTGGTTGGAAGCGGCACCGGGTCAGCGTGTGACATCCATTCTGCTGCGCGTCGAAGACCGTCCCGAGGACGCGGAGGTTGGTGAACGTCTGGAAAAGTGGTTTGTGCCCGAAAGCCTTGCCGTAAGCACGGTCGTGGATGATGCTGCGATCATTGCGGGTGATTTCCGAATTGATGAATCGGGTCACATGCGCTTTGCGATCTTTGTGGGAGCAGACACCGGCAAACGGCGCATTGGCCGGATCGTACAGCGCCTGTGCGAGATCGAGACCTACAAATCCATGTCCATGATGGGGTTTGCTCGGGTGCGTGCGATGGGCGCACAGCTTGGTGCGCTTGATACGCGGCTGACAACCTTGGTCGAGGAAATGTCGCAGGAGGGCTCACGGGCCGAAGAAACCCTGCAGGCGCTGTTGGCAATCTCGGCGGAACTTGAGACGTTATCGGCGCAGTCTTCGTTCCGATTTGGCGCGACATGGGCCTATGAGGCCATCGTCAACGAAAGGATCGAAGCCCTGCGCGAAGCCCGGTTCGAGGGACGCCAGAGTTTTGGTGAATTCATGGTGCGGCGCTATCAACCGGCAATGCGCACCGTGCGTTCTGCTCAGGAGCGTCTTGATGCGATGTCAGCGCGTGGAGTTCGGGCGGCAAATCTGCTTCGAACCCGTGTGGATGTCGAACGCTCAGCCCAAAATCAGGCGCTGTTGGAGAGTATGGACAAACGCTCGGATCTTCAGCTGCGGCTGCAACGCACTGTTGAGGGCCTTTCAGTGGTGGCCATCAGTTACTACGCTGTTTCGCTGGCATCCTATTTGCTCTACCCACTTGAGGCCCCGACGGGGCTATCCAAGAGCATGCTGACCGCGCTGATCACAATCCCGGTCGTTTTGGCGGTCTGGGGGTTGGTGCGCCGTTTGCGCAAAGAGGCCGACAAATAGGCGACCCTCGTGGGATCGCCTATCAGTCTCAAAACCTTGCACAGCGTGCGTTAACGTCCTCGGATACGTGGATCCAAGGCGTCGCGTAAACCGTCACCAAGGTAGTTGACCCCCAGCACCGTCAACGAGATCAGGATACCGGGCAGGATGACGCGCTCTGGGTATTGCTCCATGCGTTGCACCGCATCGGCGAGCAGTTTGCCCCATGTGGGGAAGTCGGATGGAAATCCGACGCCGAGGAATGACAGCGCGCTTTCGGTGATGATGGCGGTTGCCAGTCCAAGCGTTGCAGACACCATGATGGGCGAGATCACGTTGGGCAGCAGGTGACGCCGAATGATCTTGCCCGACGTTGTCCCGATGGATTGCGCCGCAAGAATGAACTCGCGTTCCTTGAGGGCCAGAATGTCACCGCGCACGATGCGGGCAGTCTGCATCCAGCTCGTCAGACCCACAACTCCGACGATGAGGATGAACATGCCACCCTCAGGTCCGAAATTCGCCCTGAGCGGCTCGCGAAACAGCGTCACGGCCACCAGCAACAGAGGCAGGATTGGCAGGCTGAGCACCAGATCCGTAAAGCGCATCAGCCAAAAATCTGCCTTTCTGAAATAGCCCGAGATGACGCCGACAGTTGTCCCGATCAGCAAGGCCAGCACCATGGCTGCCCAACCCACAGCCATTGACGCACGCCCCCCCGCGATCAGGTTGGCCATGATGTCTCGACCCAAGTTGTCGGTGCCAAGCGGGTTGCCCCAGCCAACCTTGGCTGTGCCGTCCCAGAGGGCAACGTAGATCGGGCGCAGGTCCTTGTTGCGGATGTCCAGTTTTTGCGGGTCGATTGTCCAGATATAGGGGCCAAACAGAACGGCCAACGTGATGAAGATCAGAAAGCCTCCACCAAATAGCGCGCCCTTGTGATGCTTGAACTGGTCCCAGACATCCTTCCACTGGCTGCGCGGTTCCTTTGGTGGTTCCTTGTCCTGCAAGGCGGCGTAGGGGTCTACTACTTGATCAGTCATAGCGGATCCTCGGGTCAAGCACGCCGTAAAGAACGTCAGCGATCAGATTGAACAGCACGATCAGGATTGCGAAGATAAAGGTCAGTGTCATGACCATCGGGATGTCATTGGCAAAGAGGGCCGTGAGCAAAAGCTGCCCAATCCCGTTCACCTTGAACACGTTCTCCGTGATGATCGCGCCGCCAAAGATCGACGGCACACCAAGCGCGATGACCGTGATCACTGGGATCATCGAATTGCGCAGCACATGCACCATGACAACAGCGCCTTCTTTGAGCCCCTTGGCGCGCGCGGTGCGCACGTAATCCTGACTGAGATTGTCGAGCATGGACGAGCGCATGTAGCGGCTGAGCTGTGCCGTGGTTTGCAAGGCCAGCACCATCACGGGCATGACCATCTGCTGGAACTGGATTTTGAAGCTGGACCAATCAGTGACAACATGCGTGGTGTCATAGATGGAGGGCAACCAACCCAATTGCACCGAGAACACAACGATCAGCAAAGGCCCGGTAAAGAAAGGCGGGATCGAAAAGCCGATCATGGTGATGAACGTGCCTGATTGGTCGAAAACCGAATACTGGCGATAGGCTGAATAGATGCCGATCGGAATGGCGATCAGTATGCCCACAACATAGGACAGACCGACCACCCACAGGGTTTGCGGAATACGCTGGACGACGATGTCCATGACGGGGCTGCGGGTCTGCCAAGAGATGACGCGCTGCTTGCCTTCGGCAAAGGCGGTCCCGAACCAGTGGTCAATGAGGACCTGCGGCTCGATCCAGAAGAATTGCACGATCCATTTCCAGTATTGGACCATGATGGGCTGGCCGAGGCCAAGGGCTTCGCGCATCTTTTCCTTCACCTCTGGCGGGACCGTAAGCGGAACCTGCGCCATGGGATCGCCGGGGGCGAGCTGCAACAGCATGAAGATGACGAAGCTGATAAACAAAAGCGTCGGGATCGACAGGATCAACCGGCGGATTGTGAAAGTCAGCATGAAGGGCCAGTCCTTGTAGGGTGGTCTTTTTGATCTTGTAGGCAGCGGCGCGTCATCACATGCACCCTACCTCGATTTTCTCGGGCAACGCGTGCTGCCCGAGAAAGGGCAGGGCGGACACGAAGTCCGCCCCACATCGCTTACTTGATGCGGTACCAGTCGGCCACATTCCAGATTTCGCTGTCCCAGACGTTCAAGATGACGCCGCCCAGGCTGTTGGCATGGGCCGACACACGACCACGGTGCACAAGCGGCACGATGGTGTAGGTGTCCTTGGTCAGCATGTTGTTCATCTTGATCGCGATTTCTGCGCGCTTTTCGATGTCGCCAGTGCGGGCGAGTTCATCGATCAGCTCGTCATAGGCCGGATCACAGAAGCGGTTGATGTTCTCACCCTGCCACTGGCTCGAAGGCTTGGGTTCGTTGCCACAACGATAGGCCGCCAGGTATTGCTGTGGGTCCGTGCCGTTGAACGTGTTGGCATACATCTCAACGTCCGCATAGAACTTCTGGAACGTATCAGGCGAACCTGGGTCACCACCGAAGAAGACTGACGCATCAAGGTTGCGCAGCTCGGTTTCGACACCGATTTCGCTCCACCACTGTTTGATCAGCGCTTGGAAGTCCTGACGCACAGCATTGGTCGATGTTTGATACAGAATGCTCAGCTCAACGCCGTCCTTGTCGCGGATGCCATTGCCATTGCTATCGACCCAACCGGCCTCATCCAGCAGTGCCTTGGCGCCTTCGATGTCCTGAGTTGCGCAATGCATGTCGCCCGAGGCGAACATCGCAGGGGCAGGGACCAGATCACAGGACACTTTGCCCGCCTGACCATATCCAACTTCGACCAGAAGCGGGCGGTCAATTGCCAGCGACAGGGCTTTGCGCACATTGAAGTCGCTCAGGAAGGGGTGAGGATGTGCAATAGTCGAGCGCTCACCTTCGGGCAGGCTGGGCGACGGATCTGTCATGTTCATCTCAAGGCGCTCAATCAGCGGACCAAAGCCTGCAATCGCTGTGCCTTTTCCGCCTTCTTCCATGCGCGCAATGACATCGGGTGCCAGCTGCAGGTTCCAAGCGTAGTCAAATTCGCCCGTTTCCAGAACCGCACGACCGGCAGCCGTTGCATCGCCACCACCTTTGAAGGTGATTTTCGAGAATGCAGGCTTGGCAGGATCACGGTAGTTCGGGTTGGCCGAATACTGGATCACGTCATTGGGGCGGAAATCATCCACCACAAAGGCGCCGGTGCCGATGGGGTTAAAGTTGGCTTCCGTGCACTCAGGTGCCTTGGCACCGAGGCAGTCGGCAAATTGCGCGGCCTGAATGATGGGCGACTGACCACCGACAAATGGGCCATATGGGTTTGGCTTGGGCTGGTTGAACGTCACTTTGACAGTCAGATCGTCCAGCGCTTCGACGTTTTCCACACCGTCAAAGAATGCAAGCTGTGCACAACCACCTTCGGGGTTCATGCAGTAGTCAGCCGTGAATTTCACATCTGCGGAGGTGACGGGCGTGCCATCAGACCACAGCAGGCCCGGCTTGATCTTCCACGTGATCGTCGTGAGGTCTTCGCTTACCCCGCCGTTGCCGACAGTCGGGATCTCTTCCGCAAGGAAGGGGACCATGACGCCGGTTTCGTTATAGCGGGCGAGGGGTTCCAGCACGATGGACGCGGATTCAACATCCTTGGTGCCGCCAGACAGATAAGGGTTCAGGATGGATGGGGCCTGCCAATAAATGATGCTGACCTCGCCATCCGCGCCACGCTCAGCAAAGGCGGCGGGGGCAAGAGCGGCTGTAGCCACGGCACCCATAAGAAGGGATTTAAACGACATGTTATACTCCGTTGTTGGACGACAGGCGGACCTGCACATCAATCGAGCGTCGCATTTTTAAGCAACGCAATTCAGGCAAGGGGGAGTAAACACGCACTAGATAACGTAACCCACGGTTTCCCCGCAGTTTTTACGCATGGCCCCCCAAGCGCATGGGACAATGCAAACAGACTTTGACGAAATTGCAAGCCTTGCGTGCGGTCATGTACCAGATTTCGACCTCTGGGGTTTGACAGCGCCCATACCTTCGCCCACTCTTGGTGCAACCGCCCGGCTCGAGGCGCTCATGGGGATACATATGCTGGATCAAGACGCACAAAACCCGATCGCGGATATCAAAGGGCTGCGGGTCGAATTCCAGACCAAGGACGGTCCGGTCGTTGGGGTCGAGGACGTGTCCTTTGTTGTGAACCCAGGCGAAACGGTTTGTATCGTTGGCGAATCCGGCTCGGGCAAGTCGGTTTCGTCGCTGTCTTTGATGCGACTGGTCGAATTCGGTGGCGGAGAAATTGCAGGCGGGCAACTGATCTTTGATCGCAAGGACGCTGATGCCGTTGATCTTGCTGACACGCCACAGGAATTGATGCGCACCATCCGCGGCAATGAGATCGGGATGATCTTTCAAGAGCCGATGACAGCGCTGAACCCTGTCTTTACCGTGGGCCGCCAATTGACCGAAGGGTTGCGCCTGCACAAAGGCATGTCCAAGTCCGCAGCCGAGTCGCGTGCATTGGATCTAATGAAGCAGGTCCGCATCCCAGAGCCCGAGCGACGCCTCAAGCAATACCCCCACGAGTTGTCCGGCGGGATGCGCCAGCGGGTTGTGATCGCCATGGCCCTTGCCTGCGAGCCGCGGCTGTTGATTGCGGATGAACCGACAACCGCACTGGATGTGACCATTCAGGCCGAAATCCTTGCGCTCATGGATCGTCTCAAACGCGAGACGGGGACCGCTGTGATGTTCATCACCCACGACATGGCGGTTGTGGCGCAAATGGCGGATCGTGTTGTGGTCATGTTCCGCGGCAACAAGGTTGAAGAAGGCCCCGTGGCAGACATCTTCGAGAACCCACAGCATCCCTACACCAAGGCGTTGTTGGCGGCCGTGCCCAAGCTCGGAGAGATGACGGGAAAAGCGGCACCCGAACCGATGAAACTTCTTGGCCGGACGCAGGACGAGATCAAGCCCATCCTTGGTACGGAGGAGCCATTGCTGGAGGTGCGCAACCTAACTACGCGGTTCCCGGTGCGAGGTGGTTTTTTTCGACGCCTCGTGGCCAATGTCCATGCGGTCGAGGATCTCTCCTTTACGCTGAACAAGGGTCAGACCCTGTCGTTGGTTGGTGAATCAGGCTGTGGGAAGTCATCTGCGGGGCGCTCCATCCTGCGACTGGTTGAGCCGCAGTCGGGGCAGATTTCGCTTGATGGCAAGGATATCATGGCGCTGAACGACCGCGATCTGCGCGAGGCCCGCCGTGACATGCAGATGATTTTCCAAGACCCGTTTGCGTCGTTGAATCCGCAAATGCAGCTTGCCGACCAGGTCGCAGAGCCGATGGAGAACTTTGGCACGCACAAAGGCGACGAGATGCAGGATCGTGTTGCTATGCTCTTTGACCGTGTTGAGTTGCCTCGCAGCTTTATGCGTCGTTTTCCCCACGAATTGTCGGGCGGGCAACGACAGCGTGTCGCCATCGCCCGTGCATTGGCGCTGGAACCCAAGCTGATTATTGCAGACGAAGCGGTGTCGGCATTGGACGTGTCCGTGCAGGCGCAAGTCTTGAACCTTATGATGGAGTTGCAGGCGGAACTGGGTGTGTCATTCCTGTTCATCAGCCACGACATGGCAGTGGTCGAGCGGGTCAGTCACTACGTCGGCGTGATGTATCTGGGTCGTATTGTGGAAATGGGGCCAAGAGCAGGGGTTTTTGAGAATCCCAAACACCCCTACACCCAAGCTCTCATGAAGGCTGTGCCGATCGCGGACCCGCGCAAGCGCAAAGCCGAGAAAGACCTGAACTTCAAACCCATTCCGTCGCCGATCCACCCTGCCGACTACGCCCCGGAGCCGTCAATCTATGAAGAGGTGGAGCCGGGTCATTTTGTGCTGACAACTGACAGCGGATACTAGGGGCAGATCATGCGTCTGACCCAGATCACGCCATTTGTCCCTTGCACATCGCTTGATAAGCAAATCAAGTTTTACCGTGATGTTTTGGGGTTCACTGTCGGGTTTCAGGCAGACAACTATGCCTTCCTGCGCCGCGATGCGGCGGCAGTACGGCTTGTCGAAGTCAGCGCCCATGTTGATTTGTCCCATCCAGAGCGCGAAGGGTCTTTTTACATTGATGTCGATGGTATCGACGCGCTCTATGCCGCTATGAAACCGGCACTGGATACACTCCCCGAAGAGCGCGTGCGCGCACCGTTCAATCAGGATTACGGCCAGCGCGAGTTCCATGTCGCGGACGAGGATTGCACCTTGGTGTTTTTTGGAGAAGCCGTGTGAGCGTCCGATTGTCTCCGTTGGAGTTGATGACCCAACTGATCCGGTTCCCAACCGTCAGCCGTGACACCAATCTGCCCCTTGTCGATTGGGTCGAAGAGTATTTGCGCGGCCATGGCATAGGCGCGCATCGCTATTATCACCCTGATCAATCAAAGGCCGCGCTGTTTGCACATGTGGGCCCCCAGGTCGAAGGCGCCGTTGTTCTGTCGGGTCATACGGATGTAGTGCCGGTGGACGGGCAACCCTGGGACAGTGATCCTTTCGATGTTGTTGAGCGGGATGGCAAATATTTTGGTCGCGGAACCTGCGATATGAAGGGGTTTGATGCCTTGGCGATCTGGGCCTTGGTCGAGGCGCATTATGCCGGGGTCAGCACGCCTATGCAGCTTGCGTTGAGTTTTGACGAAGAGATCGGATGCCTCGGGGCGCCACCCATGATTGCAGCGATGGACGGTGTGGTGCCCAAGGGTGGCTCCGTTATCGTTGGCGAACCCTCCATGATGAAGGCGGTGACCGGCCATAAGGGCGGGCAGGGCTTTGACACCCACGTCATCGGCTTTGAGGTCCACTCGTCGTTGTTACCGCAAGGGGTCAGTGCGATCCTTGAAGGGGCCAAGGTTATCGACTTTGCCAATCATCAGAACGCAATAAACTACGCGGTCAAGCCGTCTACATTGGCGGCGATGTTCGACCCACCGTGCACCACGTGGCATGTTGGCCAGGTGTCAGGTGGTACGGCGCACAACATCACGGCCAAGGATTGCAGGTTTTCCATGGATTTCCGTGCGGTGCCCGGTGACGATGTGGCCGCATTGAAAGCAGCCTATCTGGCGCATGTCCGCGAGATCGAGAAAGGTATGCAAGCGGTCCACCCTGATACGCGTATCGACATCGAAACACGCTTTGATGTGCCGCCGCTGCAGCCCGAAACCGATGGCGCTGCCGAAGCGATCGTGCGCGCCATCACCGGGGACAACGGAACACATGTGGTCAGTTACGGCACCGAAGCGGGCCAATTTCAGGCGGCGGGCTATTCGGCTGTTGTGTGCGGTCCGGGCGATATCGCGCAGGCCCATCAGCCAAACGAGTACATTACAGTTGCGCAGTTTCAGAACGGGCACGAGTTCATGCGCGATCTGGTGGCGCGTCTTGCGTAGTTCTGCTGTTTTCATGCGGCACATCGCTCAAAAGCGCACCCTGCTTCACGCGATGTCCTGCAAAGCTGTGCGTATTGCGCCCACATATCACGCCGCTCAACGATGACTGTCTTCCCGATCTCCGAGGCCTCAGCGGTGGCATGGCCGGGACCGCCTCCTTCCGATGCCGATGTGGTCGTGATCGGTGGTGGTGTTATTGGCGTGTGCACCGCGCTGTTCTTGGCCCGCGCGGGCAAACGCGTTGTGTTGTTGGAAAAAGGTCGTATCGCGGGCGAGCAGTCCAGCCGCAACTGGGGCTGGATTCGCCAGCAGGGCCGTGACCCGGACGAATTGCCAATCATGGTGGAGGCCGGTCGGCTTTGGCGCGAACTGGCTGCGGAAACCAACGTTGACATTGGTCTGACGCAGAATGGTGTGACTTATCTGGCCCGCTCGGATGCAGATATGGCGCGATATGCCAGTTGGATACCCCACGCGCAGGCATGTGACGTGGACACGACACTGCTGAGTGCGCGGCAGGTTGCCGATCTGATCCCCAATATGGCGACCCCTTGCGCGGGGGCCATGTATACGGCCAGTGACATGAAGGCGGAACCATGGGCCGCGGTGCCCGCGCTTGCCGGAATTGCGGCGCGTGCAGGTGCAACACTGGTTGAAAATTGTGCCGTGCGCACGCTCGACCTTGAGGCGGGACAAATTGCAGGTGTGGTCACCGAAGCCGGGCGCATTTCTTGTTCTGAGGTCGTGTTGGCCGGCGGCGCTTGGTCCTCGCTGTTTCTGCGCCGCCATGGCGTTGCTCTGCCGCAGCTTTCTGTGCGCGCTACCGTGGCTGCGCTGCATGCCGCCCCCATGCCCTATATGGGTGCGGCGGCAGACAATCGTATCGCTTTTCGTCCGCGCGCGGATGGCGGCTATTCCGTGGCCGCAGGTGGGTTCCACGAATTGTTTGTCGGCCCGGATGCTTTTCGCGTGTTGCCCAAATATCTCACGCAGCTGCGTGCAGATCCGTTTGGCACACGGTTCCTGCCTGCGGCCCCAAAGGGGTATCCTGACGGCTGGGGCACGCCGCGCAAGTGGTCGGGCGATGATGCTAGCCCTTTTGAGGCGCATCGCGTCCTGAACCCGGCACCCAATTTGCGAAAAGTGGGCCGACTTGTGGAAGATTTCGGCAAAATGTTTCCGCAGCTTGGGTCTGTTCAGGTCAAATCAGCATGGGCTGGGCTTATCGACACGATGCCGGATGTCGTGCCCGTGATTGACCGCATTGCCACGATTCCAGGCCTCACGGTCGGTACCGGCATGAGCGGCCATGGGTTTGGCATTGGTCCGGGCGTGGGGCGCGTGCTGGCGGCTCTGGTCTTGGGCGATGATCCGGGCCATGATCTGACACGTTTTCGTTTTGCGCGCTTTGGCGATGGTAGTCCCATGCGCCTTGGTCCAGCTCTTTAAAAAGGTAATGTGATGCCCATCAAGAACCGTCTTGCCGAAACGCATGCCGAAATCACCGGCTGGCGTCACCATTTGCACGCCCATCCCGAATTGGATTTTGCGGTGCACAAGACTGCTGCCTTCGTTGTCGAACGCTTGCAGGACCTGGGGATTGACGACATCACAACCGGGATCGGCAAAACAGGTATTGTTGCTGTGATCAAGGGTCGCACCGACACCAAGGGGCGCGTCATCGGCCTGCGCGCCGATATGGATGCGCTTCCCATCTCCGAGGCGTCAGGTGTTGCGTTTTCTTCGACGGTGCCGGGAGTAATGCATGCCTGTGGCCATGATGGACACACAGCAATTTTGCTGGGCGCCGCCCAGTATCTGGCCGAAACGCGGAATTTTGATGGGACGGCCGTTTTGATTTTCCAACCCGCCGAAGAGGGTGGCGGCGGCGGGCGCGAGATGGTCAATGACGGCCTGATTGACCGCTGGGGCATTCAGGAGGTTTATGGTCTGCACAACATGCCCGGATTGCCGACGGGCCAATTCGCGGTTCGTCCCGGGCCACTTTTGGCCAGCGCGGATGAATTCGAGATCACGGTGACGGGAAAGGGGGGCCATGCCGCGGCTCCGCATGAAGCCATTGATCCCAACGTAACAGCGGCGCATATCATTCTGGGCCTGCAAAGCATAACAAGCCGCACAGTCGATCCACTGGCATCTGCGGTTGTGTCTGTGTGCGCGCTTCATTCTGACATCGACACGCACAACATCATTCCGCAGGTGACACGCATGACAGGGACCGTGCGGGCGCTTGATTCTGAGGTGCGCGAGATGGTCGAACAGGCGGTGATCCGTATCGCGACAGCGACCGCGCAGGCCTATGACTGTGTTGCCGAGGTGGATTACACAATTGGATATCCCGTTACCGTCAATCACGCGGAACACACAGAATATGCCGCTGAGGCCGCCCGCGCCGTGGCTGGCGATGTCATAACGGACACCCCCCCGATCATGGCCGCCGAAGATTTTTCTTTCATGTTGAATGCTTGCCCCGGTGCCTACATCATGCTGGGTAACGGTGATGGCCCGACGGTCCATCATCCGGCCTACCGATTTGACGATGATGCCATCCCCGCAGGATGCAGCTGGTTTGTGGAATTGATCGAACAACGTATGCCCGCGCAATAACGCGCTGATCTTGCAAAGGAAAACTTATGCCTATCAAAAATCGATTTGCCGAGATGCAGGCCGAGATCACTGCGTGGCGTCGTGACATCCACGAAAACCCCGAGATCCTGTTTGAAACGCACCGCACCAGTGCACTGGTTGCAGAAAAACTGCGTGCCTTTGGCTGTGATGAAGTTGTCGAGGGCATTGGGCGCACAGGTGTTGTCGGCGTGATCAACGGGCGCAGCGACAGTGCGGGCAAGGTTGTCGGGTTGCGTGCGGATATGGATGCATTGCCGATCCACGAGGCGACGGGTCTGGACTATGCGTCCAAGACAGATGGCGCGATGCACGCCTGCGGCCACGATGGTCACACCGCCATGTTGCTTGGGGCGGCGCAATACCTGTCGGAGACGCGGAATTTTGACGGCAAGGTTGTTGTCATTTTTCAGCCAGCCGAAGAAGGCGGCGGTGGCGGTCGCGAGATGTGCAACGATGGCATGATGGATCGTTGGAACATTCAAGAAGTTTACGGCATGCACAATTGGCCTGGTCGTCCTGTTGGAGAATTCGCCATCCGCTCTGGCGCGTTTTTTGCGGCAACCGATCTGCTCGAAATTGAGTTTGAGGGCCGCGGTGGTCATGCCGCCAAGCCGCAAGACACGGTTGATACAACGCTTATGGCAAGCCATGCCGTGACCGCGCTGCAAAGTATCGTCAGTCGAAACGCTGATCCTATCGACCGGATTGTTGTGTCTGTCACGTCATTTGAGACGTCTTCAAAGGCGTTCAACGTCATTCCCCAGTCGGTCCAGATCTATGGCACTGTCCGCACGATGTCTGCCGAGGCCCGTGATCTGGCAGAAAAGCGTGTTGCGGAGATTTGTGATGGCGTCGCCGCGACGTTTGGGGGGGAGGCGCGTGTCAAGTACATGCGCAACTACCCGGTCATGGTGAACCATGACGATCAGACAGCCTTTGCGGCGGATGTGGCCCGTTCTGTGTCCGGGCAGTGTGATGAAGCGCCTCTTGTGATGGGGGGTGAGGATTTTGCGTTCATGCTTGAAGAGCGTCCCGGTGCCTATATCCTGGTGGGCAATGGTGACACGGCAATGGTGCACCACCCCGAATACAACTTTAACGACGAGGCTATTCCTGCGGGATGTTCGTGGTGGGCAGAGATTGTCGAACAACGCATGCCGATTGCGTCCTGATCACGTCATTGTTCGGTGTATGCCGATGTTTTGAGGAACGCTGTGTGACGCTCCTGCCCTTTGGGGCAGGTCGCCCCACCCGCCGTCCCTTGGCCGTTGGGCAGGGGCTGCCCTGAATGCTTCCAGACTGTTGACGTTGGCAACGCGCTTGGCGGCGCATCAGTGATACTGGTCGCTACCGTTGATCCCGGCCAGAGCAAAGAGTTGGTCGCTGAGACTGTCCAGCACGTCGCGACCGTCCTGCGTCAGGGTGCGGGCACGAGCGGCAAGGGTGGCCGCGCGGCTGGGATCGGTGAGCAGGTCATGGACTTCGTGCGCGAGAACGTGCGCATCCTGCACTTCGATGCTGGCATCCTTGATCCGGAAGGCTGCGTAGATCTTGGCGAAGGTGTCATTGCGTGGTCCGTGCAGGATTGCGGTGTGCGCTGCGGCTGGTTCCAAGGGCGTGTGTCCGCCAGCATCGCAAAAAGAACCACCCAAAAACACGATGGGGCTGAGCGTGTACCACAGATCCGTCTCTCCGGGCGTGTCAGCCAAATAGACCTGGACGGCTTGACCCAGCGCCGCGCCGGTGCTGCGCTGTGCGTAGCTTAGGTCTGCTTGGCGGATCAGGGCGATCACGTCATCCGCGCGTTCTGGATGGAATGGCGCGAGGATAAGACGCAGGTTCGGATGGTCCTTGAGCAGGCGTTTGTGGGCTGCCAGCACCTGTTGTTCTTCACCATGATGGGTGGCTGCAGCAACCCATATCGGAACGCCACCCAACGCCGCGTGGGCCGCATCGCGTGTGGCTGGCGCAATCCGGGGCGCCGCAACGATGGATTTGAGGTTTCCACCCTGTTCGGCAAAGGCCAATCCCAAGTGTCGCAAGTGATCACGGCTGCCGCGGTCCTGGCAATGTGCCATCCTGATACCGCGCAGCACGTATTTTGCGGTGCCGGGGAAGCGATGCCAGCCTTGCGCGCTTTGGTCTGACAATCTGGTATTCAGCAATGCAACCGGAATATCACGCAGTGCACATTGATCCAGCAGGTTGGGCCAGAGTTCGCAGTCTACAAGTGCGCATGCATCCGGACGCCAGCGCTTCATAAACCGATCAAGCGGACCCTTGGCATCCAGCGGGCTGAACTGATGCATGACTCGAGGCGGCAAATGCCCTGTGATCGCTTGCGCGGATGTGGCGGTGCTGGTGGTCAGCAGCAGATGCAAAGAGGAGTTTTTCGCAGTCATGTGAGCCATAAGCGGCAAGACGGACTGGACGTCGCCAGCAGAGGCGGCATGCAGCCAGATCAGTGGGCCGCCGGGGCGCTGCTGGGTTGCGTGCCCGAGGCGTTCATGGGCCCGGTCGATACTGATACCGGCGCGCCGCAACCTGTTGACGACCGTTCGGGCGACAAAGGGGAGCGACAGGGCCGCGACCGCCTGATACAGGCGGAACAGTGGTGTGGGCCGCACGGGCCTAACCGCCGGTGTGGCTCATGTGACGTGGCATTTGACCGTCCGCGCGTTGGCGTGAGTAATCAAAGTCGTGGCCTTTTGGTTTCAGGGCAATGGCCGCGCGAATGGCATCCTCCAGCGGCGCATCGCTGTCCGGGTGCGCGCGCAAAGGTGCGCGCAAATCCGCCATATCTTCCTGGCCTAGACACATGTAGATCTCGCCAGTACATGTCAGGCGAACCCGATTGCAGCTTTCACAGAAGTTATGGCTGAGGGGGGTGATGAACCCGATTTTCTGACCGGTTTCTTCCAGGCGGACATAGCGGGCCGGACCGCCTGTGCGTTCGGCGAGGTCGGTCACAGTGTAACTGTCAGTGTAGCGCGCCCGAACGTCCTTGAGCGACCAATATTGACCAAGCCGGTCCTCGTTGCCCAAATCGCCCATGGGCATCACTTCGATCCAGGTCAGCCCCATGTCGCGCGCGGCACACCATTGGGTGATGGTGTCCAGTTCGTCTTCGTTGAAGCCCTTCAGGGCGACCGCGTTGATTTTGACCTTGAGCCCCGCAGCCAAGGCTGCATCAACACCACGCAAGACCTGAGGCAGGCGGCCCCAGCGGGTAATGTCGGCGAATTTCTGTTCGTCCAGCGTATCCAGCGAAATGTTCACGCGACGGACACCGGCACTGTAGAGGTCGGTTGCAAAACGCTCGAGCTGACTGCCGTTTGTGGTCAACGTCAGTTCCTTGAGTGTTCCTGCCTCAAGATGGCGGCCCATCGCATTGAAAAACGTCATGATCTCGCGCCGCACCAGTGGCTCACCACCCGTGATACGTAGTTTTTGTACACCCAGCCGGATGAAGGTTGAGCACATGCGGTCCAGTTCTTCCAACGTCAGCAACTCTTTCTTGGGCAGAAAGGTCATGTTTTCGGACATGCAATAGACGCAGCGAAAGTCGCATCGGTCGGTGACGGAAACGCGCAGATAGTCGATCGCGCGCTGGAAAGGGTCGATCAATGGGGTGCTCATGGGTTAAGTGGTATGTGCGCCGCGCCGCGCCTGCAAGAGGCTTTGCGTGTCAAATTGGTTGGGAGAATGGTATGGGGTTGCGTGTTCTGATCGTGGCAAGTGGGCTGACACTTGCGGGATGTGGGGTTTTGCCGGAACGGGAGGCACCTGTTGATGCCGAAGGCGAAGTGCGCGCTGGTGTCACGCCAAATGTACTGGTGCGCCCTCAGGCGCGCCCTGATCAAGAGGCGGTAGCGCCACAGACAGCCGATGCAGCGCCGGAGCCGGAAGTGTCTGTAGGCACTTTGGGCCGCACTGTGGCATCGCTCGGGGATGCCTCGCAATCCGGCCTTTGGTTAAAGACACCGCTGGTGCAACAAGAACGGACTGGGCGTGTGTTTTACCCAGAAACGGGCAAATCCGTGGCCGTGACGCTCATTCCGATTGAAGGGCCAGTCACGGCGGGGAGCCGCTTGTCTTTGCAGGCGATGCAAGAGTTGGGTGCACCACTGACTGCACTGCCCACTGTGGACGTCTTTGGTGCGTAAAGGTTTGTGCGTTCCCGCTTAGGTGTTGGAGCGCCACGTTACAGATATTTGGCAGCTTCCTTGGCGGCGAAAGGTTTCATGTCAGCGCCATGAACATCAAGAAACGCCTGCACCCGATGCGCATCATGTTTACTAAGATCGCGCAGCCACCATGCAATTGCCTTTTGTATGAACCAGTCACGGTCTGCAACGTAAGCGGCAGCCCAGCCCAATATGCGGTCGCGCGCGGCCAACTCATCCGCCTTTGGGAAATTCTGCTTGGTCCACGGTAACGTGATGACCAGTGCCGCACGCCGGGTCCACATATGTTCGGAGGTTGTCCATGCCGCGACCTCATCCAGACGTTCCGGCGCAGCCGTCAGGCGCTTTTGGCCCGCCATACATACATGATCTGCCACTGCCCAACTGTCGAAGTCCGGCACCCACGACGTGATCAGTGCCCATACGGCGTCATCCGGGCGGATGCGGGCCTGTGTCAACAGCTTGGCTGCCGCAAGCCGTCCCTCAAAAATATTGGTCTGCCACAACCCATCCGCCAGTGCCACGCGGTCAGGTACGGCGAGCTCTTGCCGCCACGCCTTTGTAAGATCATTCAGCACGGGATTGGGCACGCCCAGATGTTCCCGATGCGATTTGTGGTAGGCCTTCGCACCTTTGGCGCGTTCAGGATCCGCGTGGGAGCGGATCATGGCCATGGCTGCTTCCGGGCTCATTCGGCATCCGCAATAATCTGGGTTGGAATGCCGTCTATCGTGTGCTGGTTGCGCTCGCGCCAATAGGTTTCGATCCCGTCTGTTCCCTTGTTCTCAGTCCATTTTTCAAGGACATCCCGCTCGCCTGCATAATCGAAAAAGGGCACCGCATAGCCGCAGGACGTTTGGACAAGATCGACATGCACGTCATATATCTGGCGCGCGCCGTCAGAGGCTGCAAATTCGGCATTCAACGGCGCGAAATCCGCGTCTCGTGGATGCAATGTGCGCGCCGATCCGTAACACCGCAGGATCATCGGGCGTGTCTCGAATCCGCACCACATCAGCGTCATGCGATTGATCTGCGCCAAGTGCCCGGCGGTTTCGTTGCCAGACCCTGTCAGATTGCGCCAGATGATACGGTTGGGACCAAGAATACGCAGGCTGTCCATGCCTTTGGGCGATATGTTGACCCGGCTGTCATGCCCCGCACTGCCCACGAAAAAGATGTGCTGGGCCAAGATAAAACCCGAGTGGTCGTCGCTGATGTGATCAAACTGCTTTGCCATCACTCCACCGTCACGGATTTGGCGAGGTTGCGCGGCTGATCCACATCCGTCCCCTTAGCGACGGCTGTGTGGTAGGCCAGAAGCTGCGCGGGCACCGCGTAGATGATCGGGGCAACGAGGTCGGGACACGTCGGCATGGCCACGGATTTCCAAACGCCATCACCGGCCTCGGACAGACCCTCTGCATCCGACACCAGAACCACTTTGCCTTTGCGCGCCATGACCTCTTGCATGTTCGAAACGGATTTATCGAACAGCGTATCGCGCGGCGCCATGACCACCACCGGCACATGCTTGTCGATCAGTGCGATGGGGCCGTGTTTCAATTCGCCAGACGCATAGGCTTCCGCGTGTATATAGCTGATTTCCTTGAGTTTCAGCGCGCCTTCGAGCGCAAGCGGGTACATCACGCCACGTCCAAGGAACAGGACATCCCGCGCTTCTGCCAACTGACGGGCGGTGCCCTTCATCACTTCGCTTTGAGCGATAGCCTGGTTGACCAAACCGGGCACTGCGCGCAGTGCATTGATGTGTGCCTGCGCGTGCGCCTGATCCAACACACCCTTGTCGAGCGCGGCCTTCAGCACCAGCATCAACAGAACGGTCAGCTGGCAGGTGAATGCCTTGGTCGAGGCCACGCCGATCTCGACCCCGGCAAAGATCGGCAACGCAAGGTCACTTTCGCGCGCAATCGAGCTTTCGGGGACGTTGATAACCGAAACGACTTTGTCTGCCTTGCCCTGACAGTACCGCAAGGCGGCCAGAGTGTCGGCGGTTTCACCGGATTGGCTGACAAACAACGCAACCGTGCGCCCTGGAATGGGTGGTTCGCGGTAGCGGAATTCAGACGCCACATCGACTTCGACGGGGATCCGCGCCACTTGTTCAAACCAGTATTTGGCCGTCAGGCAGGCGTAATAGGCTGTGCCGCAGGCAACCAACACCAAACGGTCCACATCTTTGAAATCAAAGTCCGGATCGGGCAGGGTGATGGTGCCTTCAGCGCTCAGATAGTTGGCCAGAGTGTTACCCAGAACAGTGGGTTGTTCCGCGATTTCCTTGGCCATGAAATGCTTGTGTCCCGCCTTGTCCACACGGGTTGAATCGATCTGGATCTGGCGAATGGCACGATTGGCGAGGGTGCCGTTTACATCATAGATGGTGGCGCCGGATCGTGTGACGATGGCGCGATCACCTTCTTCGAGGTAGGTGATACTGTCGGTCATTGGAGCCAGCGCAATGGCGTCTGATCCGATAAACATCTCGCCGTCACCATGACCAATGGCCAGAGGCGATCCTTTGCGGGCCGCAATCATCAGATCCTCTTCGCCGTCAAACAGAAAGGCCAGTGCAAAAGCACCGTCAAGCCGATCAACCGTCTTGAATGCAGCCTCTGCTGCAGACAGCCCCTGGGCCATGTAGTGTTGAGTAAGCAGGGCGACGGTTTCCGTGTCCGTTTCTGTCTGGAAATCAAGGCCTGCGTCGGCCATTTCGTTGCGCAATTCTCTGAAGTTCTCGATAATCCCGTTATGCACAACTGCGACTGGACCGGCTTTGTGCGGGTGGGCGTTGAGCTCGGTGGCTGCACCATGTGTGGCCCAGCGTGTGTGACCGATCCCCGCCTTTCCCGGCAGCGGGTCGTGCACCAGACGGTCGCTGAGATTGACCAGCTTGCCCACGGCGCGACGGCGATCAAGGACACCCCCGTTCACAGTCGCAATACCGGCACTGTCATACCCGCGATATTCAAGCCGTTTGAGGGCTTCAACCAGTATGGGCGCTGCTTCGTGATCACCCAGCACACCGACAATTCCACACATTTTTAGCTGCCTCTGCTCTGCCTGGCCTTTTTGGCCTTTAACATTTCGAACAATTTGCGGGCCATGCCCGGTTTTTCGACTTGTGGCGCACGCGCGATGGCAAGTGCCCCGTCTTCGACATCCGAAGTGATAACGGACCCTGATCCGGTCATGGCCTCATCGCCCACGGACACTGGCGCAACCAACATGGTATTGGATCCGATAAAGGCGCGCGCTCCGATCTCCGTGCGATGCTTCATGACGCCATCATAGTTGCAGGTGATCGTACCGGCCCCGATATTGCTGGCCTCACCAACAGAGGCATCACCGATGTAGCTGAGGTGGTTGACCTTGGCACCTGGTGCGAGGGTGGCGTTTTTGACTTCGACGAAATTGCCGACGCGAACGTCCTCGTCCAGTTCCGCGCCGGGGCGCAAGCGTGCGTAGGGGCCAACGATGGCCCCGCGCGACACATGGCATCCTTCAAGATGGGAAAAGGCGCGGATGGTGGCCCCACTTTCGACGGTCACCCCGGGGCCAAAGACCACGTTGGGTTCGATCAGGGCATCCCGGCCCACAATGGTGTCAAAGGACAGGTACACTGTGTCCGGTGCTGCCAGCGTCACACCATCATTCAGCAGTTCAGTCCGGGCGCGGGATTGAAAAATCGCGTCCGCCGCGGCCAGATCTGTTCGTGAATCCACGCCGAGCGTTTCAGCCTCATCACATTTGATTGCCGTAACAGACAGGCCCTTGTCGTTGGCCAGTTGCGCCACTTCAGTCAGGTAGTATTCGCCCGATGCGTTGTCATTGCTGAGGCCCGCGATCAGATCAAACAGGGTGTCGGCCTTGCACGCCAACAGGCCACTGTTGGTGAACCGGATCTGGCGTTGGTCTTCGCTGGCATCTTTGTATTCGACAATGCGCAGCAGACGCTCGCCGTCCATGATCAGGCGGCCGTAACGGGGCTGCAATTCAGCCACATCAAAGCCAAGCACCACCACATCATGTGATTGGCGCGCTGTTATCATACGTTTCAGTGTATCGGGTTGCAGGAAAGGCGTGTCACCAAACAACACAACCACATCGCCCTCGAACCCAGCAAGTGCGGCGCGGGCCTGATCAACCGCATGGCCTGTGCCCAGTTGCTCAGACTGGAGTACAACTTCGGCTGCATCGTCATAGTCATGGGCCGCAGCCGTCACTTGATCCGCGCCGTGTCCGGCAACAACAATCGTGCGCGCCGGGTCAAGGGCCGCCCCCGTCTGCATCGCATGATGCAGCAGTGGCGCCCCTGCAATGGGATGAAGAACCTTTGGAAGGTCCGAATTCATCCGAGTGCCTTTGCCTGCGGCAAGGATGATCAGTGCAACGCTCATATAGTGCCTCTTTCGGCCAATTCTCTTTGTCTTTTTGTTGCCCCCTGTTTATCGCCTAGGTCACCGCGTGCAAGCGTGGCCGCATCAAAGATGATTGCGGATTGCAACAGGGTATGTCGAGCAGGGGCGGTTTATGACGGCGGTGATTTTTGATCTGGATGGAACCTTGGCGGATACATCGGCGGATTTGCTGGCCTCGGCCAACTACTGTTTTCGCGACATGGGGTTGGGCGATGTGTTGACGGCGCAGGATGCGGGCGTGGCGCTGCGGGGCGGGCGCATGATGCTGCGCACAGGGTTGTCACGTGTGGGACAGCTTGATGAGGCTGTTGTCGACAGATACTACCCCATACTGCTCGAAGCCTATGGCAGCGCGATTTCCACCCACACATACCTTTACCCCGGCGCTATGAATGCAGTTGAGACATTGAAATCGCAGGGTTTTGCCGTCGGGATCTGCACAAACAAGCCCGAAGGTCTGGCGGATCAGTTGCTGCGGGACCTTGGAGTAAGGGATGACTTTGGTGCACTGGTCGGCGCTGACACGCTGCCCGTCAGAAAACCCGATCCTGAGCCACTGTTTGAAACGGCCCGACGGGTGGGGCGCGCCGCCACGGACTGTATGCTCATTGGAGACAGCGACACGGATCGCAACACGGCACGTGCAGCAGGTGTGCCCAGCATTCTGGTCACGTTCGGGCCAGCCGGTGGCGATATGGCGGCTTTGGCGCCCGAAGCACTGCTCAACGATTTCGCAGCATTGCCCGGTGTGGTTGCGGCTTTGACGTCGCGTTAAAGCAGCAAAGCGGGAATTTCAGGGTTTGGAATAAGCGTCGCTCTGCTTGACGCCGACATACATGCATCCCAAAACACGTTTATGACAGAGCGTTTCAACGGCAGTTTCACCCAGCAAGAACCCATCCCCGAAGCGGCGATTGCAGCCGCTGTGGATGTCATGCGCGAAGGGCGGTTGCACCGCTATAACACTGGCCCGGGCGAAGTCGCTCCGACCGCGCTGCTGGAACAGGAATTCGCCGCGACCGTTGGTGCGCAATATTGCCTCGCTGTTGCGTCTGGCGGCTACGCCATGGCCACGGCACTGCGGGCACTGGGTGTGGGGCACGGCGACAAGGTGCTGTCCAACGCGTTCACGCTTGCCCCTGTGCCCGGTGCGATTGCTGCCGTGGGGGCGCAACCTGTCTTTGTGGGCGTGACCGAAAGCCTGACCATCGACCTCGATGATCTGGAGGCTAAGCTGGATCAGGCGCAGGTTCTGCTGCTGAGCCATATGCGCGGCCATATCTGCGACATGGATCGGCTGATGGCGATGTGTGACGGTGCCGGGGTGAAAGTGATCGAGGACTGCGCGCACACGATGGGGGCGGCATGGAACGGCGTGCCCTCGGGGCGGCACGGGGCCATCGGGTGTTATTCCTGCCAAACCTATAAACACGTTAATTCAGGCGAGGGCGGATTTCTCGTCACAGATGACATGCACCTTGCAGCCAAGGCGATCATGATGTCGGGCAGCTATATGCTGTTTGAACGCCACCTGGCTGGCCCGCCCAAAGAGGCGTTCGACCAGATCAAATACGAAACCCCCAATATTTCCGGACGAATGGACAATCTGCGGGCGGCGATCCTGCGGCCTCAGGTGACGGATCTGGCGACGCAATGCGCACGCTGGAACGAACGCTACTACGCGCTTGAAACCGGTTTGCGGGATACGCCGGGGCTGAGCATCGTTGAGAGGCCTGCACAGGAGACCATTGTGGGCTCGTCCATTCAGTTCCTGTTGCTGGATTGGGCCGGATCTGCCGTGCAAGAGGTGATCAAACGCTGCGGCGCGCGGGGGGTTGAGCTGAAATGGTTTGGTGCGCCCGAACCTGTGGCGTTCACCAGCCGCTATGACAGCTGGCGCTATGCGCCGTCCACGCCGATGGCTGCCAGTGACCGGGTGCTGGCGGGGGTTGTGGATATGCGGGTGCCGCTGACCTTTAGCCTTGAGGATTGCGCGCTGATTGCGCGGATTATCCGGGCCGAGGTGAGCGCGGTCTACCAAGGGCAGGGTGGTGCGCAGGCCTGATCAGCCAAGCCTGCGTGGGATTTTGTTCAGAAGATAAAGTCGCTTTCGAACAATGCGATTGTCGAATCGACATTTGAAATGGTGATCGAGCCAGACCCGCCAAGCGCGTCGAGACCAATAAACAGCGCGGTGCCAAACGCACTTCGCGCGCCAGAGTGTTCCATGTCATTGACGCTGTTGATGCTGAAGGCCCTCAAATCGATGACGTCTAAGCCAAGCTGGAAATCTGTGATCACGTCGTCACCCGCTTTGACACCAAATACAAAGACATCCTTGCCGGAGCCACCTGTCAAGATATCGTCACCACTGTCGCCATCCAGCGTGTCGCGCCCGTTGCCAGCGTCAAGAGCATCATCGCCCTTGCCGCCGATCAAGACGTCGCGGTCTCCGCCCCAGAGGATCAGGTCGTAGTCGCCTCCGCCGAGGATGGTGTCGCGGGAATCGCCGCCGTCGACGCTATCGGCACCTGCGCCAACGATGATCGTGTCCTGACCACTGTGCCTGCAAGGTACACCGCCGTCATTGGCGAGAAAGAATCTCGTGTTGTGACGACTGGGAGAGAAACTCGGACGGGAAGTTTGAAATCGTTAACCGCGCAGTCTGACTGAGTGCGGGGTACGTAAAGTATAATATCGCCTAATGAAAACAGAGCTGTTTTCGGTAAGATTAACGCCTACCTTGCCGCTGATTGTGCCGTGATTGACGGCATATTGGCCGACGCCTTGTATGGCGAGGCCGACTGTATCAACCGACACTGTGCCATAGTTTGTGAACGATGTGCCGCCGATGCTGGCGAACTCAAGGTTAACCCCGAATGAGATCAACCCGGTTATAGCGCCGTAGTTCACCAATTCGGCGTTGTCTCCGGCGACCCCAACCGATGGATTGACCGACAAGGTTCGCGAATGCGCCGATTGTCAAATTCGAGTCGGCGGAGTCTACTTCGACAAAAATCGCGCGTGTATCTGCGAAAGTAATCCCGTTGACGTGCAGATTGACGCCATTGGCTTCGAACACTTCGATCCCGTCTTTAGAAGAGGTGATGACCGCATCTTCGTTCATAAGAAAGCCGGACAAGGTGATCGTAGACTGGCTGGAGCCATTAGAAATTTCGGTTGGCATACTCGTATGTCCCTGTCTTGTTTTTGGGTTTAAGCTGTTTTTTGCTGTCGAACGTATGGCGCAACACGCGCCCGCCGTTGCGGGCAGACATCATCAGAAGTGAAGTGTGTGTTACCCAAAAAGAGAGCGGGTATTTCGCAGCGCTGTCATTATTCAATCAGGGGTCGCAAAGCCGCCGCGTAGACCGTTATCGAAATTTGATTTGACGCGTCCGCAGGTCTCTCTATAAATGAACAAGCGTTCATTAACTGCGGGGAGGCACGCAATGTTCACCCACTCCATGAGTTTCGATCTGGGCGAGGATGTGAATGCCCTGCGCGATATGGTGCATCGCTGGGCGCAGGATCGCGTCAAGCCGATGGCGGCGCAGATTGACGCCGACAACACCTTTCCGCCAGAGCTTTGGCCCGAGCTGGGTGAGCTTGGACTGTTGGGCATCACCGTGGACGAAGCCTATGGCGGGGCAGGCATGGGCTATCTCGCGCATACTGTCGCGGTCGAGGAGGTCGCACGGGCTAGTGCGTCAGTGTCCCTGAGTTACGGCGCGCATTCCAACCTGTGCGTCAATCAGATCAAGCTGAACGGGACGGATGCCCAAAAGGACAAATACCTGCCGCGATTGGTCAGTGGCGCTCATGTCGGCGCGCTTGCGATGTCCGAAGCCGGAGCAGGGTCTGACGTGGTGTCGATGAAGTTGGGCGCCGAAAAGCGCAACGATCGCTATATCCTGAACGGCACCAAGTACTGGATTACCAATGGTCCGGACGCAGACACGCTGGTCGTCTACGCCAAGACGGACGCGGATGCGGGATCAAAAGGGATCACGGCCTTTCTGATCGAAAAGGAGATGAAGGGTTTCACGACCTCCCCCCATTTCGACAAGCTGGGGATGCGGGGATCAAACACGGCCGAGCTGATATTTGACGACGTGGAAGTGCCATTTGAAAATGTACTGGGCGAAGAAGGGCGCGGCGTCGCAGTCCTAATGTCCGGCCTCGATTACGAACGCGTGGTATTGGCGGGCATTGGTTTGGGTATCATGGCTGTCTGTCTCGACGAAATCATGCCCTACATGGCCGAACGCAAGCAATTTGGCCAACCTATCGGGTCGTTCCAGCTGATGCAGGGCAAAATTGCAGATATGTACACCGCGATGAATTCCGCGCGCGCCTATGTTTACGAGGTCGCGCGTGCCTGTGATCGCGGGACCGTCACGCGACAGGATGCGGCGGCGTGTTGCCTTTATGCTTCGGAAGAGGCAATGAAACAGGCCCATCAGGCGGTGCAGGCCATGGGCGGGGCGGGCTTCCTGAACGACGCCCCTGTGGCCCGGATTTTCCGCGACGCCAAGTTGATGGAGATCGGGGCGGGCACGTCTGAAATCCGCAGGATGCTGGTTGGGCGCGAACTGGTCGCGGCGATGGGCTGATGCCGCGCTCCGTTCTGATCACGACCTCCATTCTTGTGGTACTGGCGGGTCTTGGTGGCTTTTGGCTGGGGCAACAGCGGGTGCCGTTTGAGAATGCAACGGGTGTGATTGAAGCGGTGGCCAAACTGCATGTCGAGACCCAAGGTGGTGTAGCCAGTGACTGTGTAGGATGGTTACATGACGCAGGCGACGTTCTGCGCGTGCGCTGCGGCGATGTGCGCTATGATGTGGATCGTATGGGGCGTATAACGACCTTGCCGGAGGGCGGCATATGAACATGGTCGACCAATGCCTGCGCCATCCCGTTGATCAAGTCGCCATCATTGATCTGACCGGGCCGGATCGGCGTGACGTTACCTATGGCGAGCTTGGCCGGATGACGGATGGCCTTGCACGGGCCTTGCGCGCTGAGGTTACACCCGGAGACCGGGTTGGCGTCTTGCTGTCCCAATCTCCGTGGTGTGCGGCTGCGCATCTCGCAATCTGGAAAATCGGCGCAATATCAGTACCTTTGTTCAAACTCTTCAAGCATGATGCATTGGCGTCCCGGATCAATGATGCAGGGGTCGCTCTGGTGCTAACGGACGATGAAGGTGCCCGACTTGTTGGTGGGTTGGCGACAACGTGGAACACCGCGACGGCAGGTATTGATGGAGCACCTATCGGTGCGCATGAAGCCACGCACACGACGCCCGCCGTCTTGATTTACACCTCGGGGACAACCGGCGCGCCCAAGGGTGCGTTGCACGGGCACGGGGTGCTGGATGGGCATTTACCCGGGGTTGCCCTGAGCCATGATGATCTGGGTCAGGATGGGGATTGCCTCTGGACGCCTGCCGATTGGGCTTGGATCGGCGGATTGTTTGATGTGCTCATGCCAGGCTTGGCCATGGGAGTGCCGGTGGTCGCGGCGCGTATGGCCAAGTTTAACACTGAAAACTGCATTAATATCATTAGGCAAGCCGCTGTCCGGAATGTGTTTTTTCCACCCACAGCCTTGCGCATGCTCAAGGCGGATGGCGCGCGGATTGACGGGTTGCGCTCTGTGGCGAGCGGGGGCGAACCGCTTGGGGCGGAGATGCTGGCGTGGGGTCGCGCGGCGCTTGGCGTCACCATCAACGAATTTTATGGCCAGACCGAATGCAACATGGTCGTGTCGTCTTGCGCTGCCCGCTACCCGGTGCGCCCGGGCTGCATGGGGCGACCAGTGCCCGGATTCGACGTTCAAGTGATCGACCAAACCGGCGCGATCACGGAAGAAGAAGGCGACATCGCGATCCGTCGTGGTGCGCCTTCCATGATGCTGGAGTATTGGAAGCGCCCCGAAGAGACAACTGCCAAGTTCAACGGATCGTGGATGCTGACAGGAGACAGAGGCCTGCGTGACGGCCCCGAGATCCGGTTTGTCGGGCGCGATGATGATGTCATCACCTCGGCCGGATATCGCATCGGACCCGGCGAAATCGAAGACTGCCTGCTGACCCACGCGGATGTTGCGACCGTGGGTGTCGTCGGAAAACCAGACGCCCTGCGCACGCAGATCGTCAAAGCCTACGTTGTTTTGAAACCCGGCGCGACAACAACCGAAGAGATATTGCAGGGCTACGTGAAGGGTCGTCTGTCAAGCCATTCATATCCAAGGGAAATCGAATTCCTTGAGGCTTTGCCCATGACCGTCACGGGCAAGGTGATCCGCAAGGAATTGAAAGCCCGTGCCGCTGCGGAAACCGGAGTAACACCATGAAATTGAAATCGCAGGCGTTGCCGTCGTCCGGAACGTTCAAAACCAATCGCGATGCCCATCTTGCGGCCCTTGCAGAGGTGCAAACCGTTGCTGAAGCCGCTGCACAAGGCGGCGGTGAACGGTCGCGCGACCGGCATGTGAGCCGAGGCAAGATGTTGCCGCGCGAACGCGTGGCAAATCTGCTTGATCCGGGGTCAGCGTTTCTCGAAGTGGGCGCAACGGCGGCCCATGGTCTTTATGGTGGGGCGGCTCCGTGCGCGGGGGTGATCGCAGGGATCGGGCGCGTCCACGGGCATGAAGTGATGGTGGTGTGCAACGATGCCACCGTCAAAGGCGGCACGTATTACCCCATGACCGTCAAGAAACACCTGCGCGCACAAGAGATTGCAGAACAAAACCATCTGCCCTGCATCTATCTGGTCGACAGTGGTGGGGCGAATTTGCCCAATCAGGATGAGGTCTTTCCGGATCGGGACCACTTTGGCCGCATCTTCTTTAATCAGGCGCAGATGAGCGCAAAGGGCATTCCACAGATTGCCGTGGTGATGGGCTCTTGCACCGCGGGCGGGGCTTATGTGCCTGCGATGTCTGATGTCACGATCATCGTAAAGGAACAAGGTACGATCTTTTTGGCAGGTCCACCTTTGGTCAAGGCGGCCACTGGCGAAGTTGTCAGTGCCGAGGATCTGGGTGGGGGAGATGTGCACACGCGTCTGTCGGGCGTGGCAGATTATCTGGCCGAGGATGATGCCCACGCACTGGCCTTGGCCCGCAGAAGTGTCGCAAACCTTAACCTTTGCAAACCCGACACGGTGACTTTGCAAAGTGCGGAAGAGCCCGCCTATGACCCGGATGAAATACTTGGCGTGGTTCCGGCTGATCTGCGTACCCCTTACGACATTCACGAGGTCATTGCGCGCGTGGTGGATGGCAGCCGGTTTGATGCGTTCAAGGCGCGTTTTGGTGAAACGCTTGTGTGCGGTTTCGCGCATATCAAAGGATGCCCGGTTGGGATCATCGCCAACAACGGCGTTCTGTTTTCAGAATCCGCGCAAAAAGGCGCACATTTTGTCGAACTGTGCTCGCAACGCCGTATCCCGCTGATATTCCTTCAAAATATTACCGGGTTCATGGTGGGGCAGAAATACGAAAACGAAGGAATCGCCCGGCACGGCGCCAAGATGGTGACGGCAGTGGCGACAACGTCAGTACCCAAGATCACGATGCTTGTGGGCGGGTCATTCGGGGCAGGCAACTACGGCATGTCGGGTCGGGCATATTCGCCCCGTTTCCTGTGGAGTTGGCCCAATTCCCGGATCTCTGTCATGGGGGGCGCGCAGGCTGCCGGTGTTTTGGCAACGGTCAAGCGCGACGGGATCGAACGTGCGGGCGGTACGTGGTCGTCTGAAGAAGAGGCGGCATTCAAGAAGCCGACAATCGACATGTTCGAGGAACAGGCGCACCCGCTCTATGCCAGCGCCCGCTTGTGGGATGACGGCATCATCGATCCGCGCAAGGCCCGCGATGTGTTGCACCTGAGCCTGAGTGCTGCCTTGAATGCCCCGATCGAGGAGACACGCTTTGGCGTGTTCCGGATGTAACTATGGGCCGTGTTTTGCGTATCAGATCCAAGCGCAAAAGTTTCAGCGCAAAGCAGTGGCTTGTCGGACTTTTATTGGTCGTGCTGTTTTTGCCTGTCGCTAGTGATGCTGCCAACGGGTTTTTCAAGAAGCATACGGACTGCCGCATCGTTGGTATTATCGATGGTGACACCGTGCGCGCGATTTGTCCCAAATCCGGCTATGTATCCGCGCGGATCATGGGGTATGACACGCCCGAGTTCAACGCACGGTGCGCCGGTGAAGCAATCAAGGCGTTTGCGGCCACACAAGTGCTGCGTTGGGAATTGTACACAGCGAAACACATCCAGACATGGCCTCGTGGCACCGACAGGTATGGCCGGCAATTGGTCGTTGTGGTTGTTGATGGGCAAGGCGTTGCCTCAAGAATGATATCGTCGGGATTGGCGCGCACATATGACGGCGAACCGCGACGCGGCTGGTGTGGAAAAGGGGTCCAGAATGTTTAAAACCATCCTGATCGCAAACCGGGGCGAGATTGCCTGCCGGATCATGGGAACCGCGCAAGCTATGGGTGTGCGCTGCGTGGCCGTTTATTCGGATGCAGACGCCGCGTCCAAGCACGTGCAGATGGCGGACATTGCCGTACATATCGGTGGTTCAGCTCCCGCAGACAGTTACCTGCGCGGCGATGCAATTATTCAGGCGGCCTTGGACACGGGCGCGCAGGCGATCCATCCCGGTTACGGGTTTCTGTCAGAGAACCCTGACTTCGTGCAGGCGGTAGACGCTGCTGGACTGACCTTTATCGGGCCGTCGGCGGAGGCCATCCGCGCCATGGGTCTCAAAGATGCGGCCAAGGCGCTGATGATCGAAGCCGGCGTGCCTGTCGTGCCCGGCTATCACGGCGCGGATCAGGACGACGCCCTGCTGGAGGCTGAGGCGGACAAGATCGGCTATCCGGTCCTGATCAAGGCAGTCGCGGGCGGGGGCGGCAAGGGGATGCGGGTTGTCGAAGACGCGGATGATTTTGCCGCCGCACTGACGAGTGCCCGCAACGAAGCACGCACTGCATTTGGCAACACCGATGTGCTGGTGGAGAAATTCGTTACACATCCGCGCCATATCGAGGTGCAGATCTTTGGTGATGGCACCCGCGCTGTGCACTTGTTTGAACGGGATTGTTCGCTGCAACGTCGCCACCAAAAAGTGATCGAGGAAGCCCCGGCGCCGGGCATGACACATGACATGCGCACTGCCATGGGAGACGCCGCCGTTAAGGCTGCTGAAGCCATCGGGTACAAGGGGGCCGGGACAGTGGAATTTATTGTCGACGGTTCGGGCGCGTTGCACACGGATGGTTTCTTTTTTATGGAAATGAACACTCGGTTGCAGGTGGAGCATCCCGTGACCGAGGCGATAACCGGCGTGGATCTGGTGGCTTGGCAACTGCGTGTGGCGGCCGGAGAAGGATTGCCCTTGGCGCAGGACGATCTGGCCATTCGCGGCCATGCGTTTGAGGCCCGACTTTATGCCGAGGACGTCCCGGCAGGGTTCTTGCCTGCCACGGGCACTCTGACACATCTGCATTTTCCTGATGGTGCGCGCGCAGACAGTGGCGTGCGTTCAGGGGATGAGATCAGCCCGTTCTACGATCCTATGATCGCCAAGGTCATTATGCATGGACCGACCCGCGATGTGGCTTTGTCACGCTTGCGCCAGACCCTTGCGCAGACCCATGTTGCGGGCACGGTCACCAATCTGGCGTTTTTGGGCGCGCTCGCGGGACATGGTGGATTTGGACGCGGCGAGGTCGACACAGGGTTGATCGCGCGCGATATCCACGCGCTAACCAAGAAGCCGGAGGCCGAAGCGCACCATGCCATTGCAGCTGCCATGGCATGCAGCGGGCTTGACCGCGCAGGGGGCGAGGCTGGCTTTTCGCTGTGGCAACCTTTGTTGCGCACCGTTGCGTTGACGCATGAAGATCAGCGGCTGGATCTGAAGGTGCAGGTGTCGGACGCGCATCGTCAACTTTGGCAGGTGGACGGCGTAGATGTTCTGGCAGAGCGTCGCCAGGGCCGTTGGTGGATTGGCGGGCATCCGGCCCCCGACGTGTCCGTGACGCACGGAGTGATCACGGTGTTTGATCACTATGGTATCGTCTATCACGCAATCGATCTGCTGGATGTCACCGATGGCGCAGGGGTTGGTGGCAATGTCATCGAAGCGCCCATGCCCGGCCTTGTGAAGGGCGTCTTGGCACAGGCCGGTCAGACCGTGCGCAAAGGGGATCGCCTTGCCGTGCTGGAAGCGATGAAGATGGAACATGCGTTGCTTGCCGGGCGCGACGGTGTTGTTGCGGAGGTGCTGGTTGGCGATGGCGATCAGGTCAGTGCTGGCGCTGCCTTGATCCGTCTGGAGGAGGAAGACACATGATCCGGCTTCATCATTGCCCTCAAACGCGGTCCATGCGCTCCTTGTGGTTGCTGCATGAGCTGGGCGTGGACTTTGAAGTTGCGACCCACGCCTTTGACAAATCCCTGCGCGACACAAGCTACCTGCGACTGAACCCGGCCGGGCGCGTCCCGGCCCTCGAAATCGACGGCGCCTGCATGTTCGAGACTGGCGCGATCACCGAATATCTCTGCGAGCGGTTCAGCCCGGACGGGTTGGGGCGCAGTCCCGGATCTCCGGAACGGGTGGCGTGGTTGGTGTGGGTGCATTTTTCCGAAACGATCAGCCAGCATACCGCGGCCCTGACTCAACAGCATGTCGCCCTGTATGACGATACAATGCGCAGCCCTATCGTGATGAAGCTTGAGGCGGCGCGTGTTGGCAAATGCTATGCAGCCATCGAAGCGCGGCTGTCCGAAAGCGGTTCTTACCTGCTGAAAGCTGGGTTTTCTGCGGCGGACATTTCCGTGGGGCAGGCGGTTTACATGGCGCGCCACTTTGCAAGTCTTGATCCATACCCCAAGGTGCAAGCTTGGTACGACTCGTTGACTGCGCGACCTGCCTTCGTCCAAAGCCTGCCTGAGGCTGGCGCGCGTCTTTATGACAAGCCGTTTTATGCGGCATGGGAGGTGTGATGCTGGGTCCTGTTGAAATTTACGAAGTGGGGCCGCGCGACGGGCTGCAGAACGAACCGGTCGAAATTTCGGTGGCCGACAAGGTCGCATTGGTGGATCTCCTGAGCGCGGCGGGGTTTTCCCGGATTGAATGTGCCAGCTTTGTCAGCCCGAAATGGGTGCCACAGATGGCGGGCAGCGCTGACGTTCTGGCCGGGATCACACGGGCGCCGGGTGTACGCTATGGCGCGCTGACCCCGAACATGCGCGGATACGAGGATGCGCGTGCCGCCGGGGCAGACGAAGTAGCCGTATTCGGGTCTGCCAGCGAGGGGTTCTCGCGCGCCAACATCAATGTCAGCGTGGATGAAGCACTGGCGCAGTTTGAGCCAGTCATCGCCGCTGCGCGCAGTGTTGATTTGCCCGTACGCGGATATGTGTCTTGCACGGTTGAATGCCCCTATGACGGTCCCGTCGCACCCGAGGCCGTGGCGCGTGTTGCTGATCGCCTGTTTGCCATGGGCTGTTACGAAGTGTCGTTGGGCGACACGATCGGGCGCGCGACGCCTGATGGCATTGCACGAATGCTACTCGCTGTGCGCGATGTTGTGCCTGTTGGCCGTCTTGCCGGGCACTTTCATGACACGAGCGGACGGGCGATGGACAATATTGATGCGGCACTCAGCCTCGGTGTGCGCGTGTTTGACGCCGCTGTTGGCGGCTTGGGCGGGTGTCCGTTTGCGCCGGGTGCTGCGGGCAACGTCGCGACAGAGGCAGTCGCCGCTCATCTGGAACGGCTCGGTTATGAGACAGGTCTTGATCTGGATGTGATCGAGCAAGCCGCAAATATGGCACGCGGGATGCGCAGCTAGATCGCGCGGAACGCGAGGCGCTTTTGACCACCAAAACGCGTTTGCGGCAGTGCTTTTTTGCACAGGCCTTCAGAGGGAAGACGATGAGCGAAACAATTGATGTCACGATGGATGCACGCGGTGTTGCGTCCCTGACTTTGAACCGCCCCGAAAAGCACAATGCCTTGAACGCCGCCATGATCGGTGAAGTCATGGATGCGGCGCAGGCTTTGGGGTCTGATCCGGCTGTGCGCGTTGTGGTTTTGCGGGCCAATGGCAAAAGCTTTTGCGCGGGTGGTGATCTGAACTGGATGCGCACGCAGATGGAGGCCGACCCGGACACCCGCGCGCGCGAAGCAGGGGCGTTAGCGCATATGTTGCAGGCATTGAATACGCTGCCCAAACCCCTGATTGGCGCCTTGCACGGCAATGCCTTTGGCGGTGGTGTGGGCATGGCCGCGGTGTGCGATGTCGCCATTGGGGCCGATCACATCAAGATGGGTCTGACGGAGACCCGCCTTGGCCTGATCCCGGCCACCATCGGTCCGTATGTCGTGGCCCGCATGGGCGAAGGGCGCGCGCGGCGCGTGTTCATGTCATCCCGCCTGTTTGACGCTGCCGAGGCGGAACGCCTTGGTCTGTTGGCCAACGTCGTGCCGTTAGCGGACTTGGAAAGCGCCGTCGAAGCCGAAGTCACGCCTTATCTTGCCTGTGCCCCCGGCGCGGTGGCAGAGGCCAAGGCCCTCGCGCGCCGCCTTGGGCCCACAATTGATGCCGGAACCATCGACATGAGTATCAAGGCGCTGTCGGACAGGTGGGCCAGCGCAGAGGCGGACGCAGGAATTGCTGCGTTCTTTGGCAAAACGTCACCGCCATGGGTGGGCGACAAGAACTAGACCTGTTCGCCCGCAAAAATGGGCCGTTTGGCGCGCAACGCATCGGACACGAACTGGGTGAACGCAGCGATGCGCGGCACATGTCGCAGATCGGCATGGGTCAGGACCCAAATAGACGGGTAAGGCATCAACCCTATGCCCGGGACACGCGCCAGCTCGGGGTCCGTGTCGCCCAGAAAACAGGGCATCCGGGTCGCGCCCAACCCCGCTGCGACTGCCCCCAACATCGCCACCATGTCATCCAGATGCATTTGCACATGCAGGTTGGGATAGACGTCTTGCACCGATTTTGGTGCGCCCTCCCAGTGAACAAAACGCAGCCAATCCAACCGCTTGTCAGGATTCTGTTCCAGCCGCTTGAGATAGTCGTGGCTGGCAAAAACGCCTGAGTTTTGCGTTGCCACCTGACGTCCCACAAGATCCGGGTCCGGCGTGTCCGAGATGCGGATGGCCACATCCGCTTCGCGGTGCGCGAGGTTCAGGGGGGTGTTTGCCCCCAGCACCTTCAACGATACGCCGGGGTATTCTGCGCAGAATGCCCCGAGGATGGGTGCCAGCCCGCGTTGGATCAGCAATTGCGGGGCTGTGACCGTCAGGGTACCGGTGATGCTGGCGTCGCGCGCTGCAATGGCTCGGCCGAGAGCCGCGTGGCGCGCCTCGACCGCTTCGCCTGCGCGCGCGGCGTCCTCGCCTGCTTCTGTCGGCACGTAGCCCGTTGGGCGTCGATCAAAAAGCTGTGTGCCAAGTGCGGTTTCAGCGGCGGTGATCCTGCGCGCAACGGTCGCGTGATTGACCCCCAAGGCACGCGCCGCGCCGCTCAGCCCACCACAGCGCACCGTTTCAAGCACAAAGCGCAAATCGTCCCAGTCTGTCATGTCTTTGCTCCTTGCCCTGATTATTTTTGCACAGACCCTGCTCATCTATCCTCTGTTTTCGCTCAAACAAGAGGGCGCTAGGGTCGGTTCTGCAATTTGATCCGCAATATGGAAAGGATACCCAATGACAACGCATGCTGTCGCGATGATCCGTGTCACCAACCCTGACAGTCTTGGCCAATACCGCGAGAAAGCCGCCGCCGCGTTGGCGCGTCATGGTGGGGAGGTTGTGCAGGCATCCCCTGAACCGCAGGTGTTGGAGGGACAGCCCATTGTGCCGGATGTCATGGCGCTGTTGCGCTTCCCTGATCGTGCGGCCGCCGAAGCATGGGCAGGCGACCCGGATCTGGCCGACATCCACGCTCTGCGGCACGGGGCAGGGTCGTCCGACATCCTCTTGTTCTGATGACAATAGGGCGCGGCATACACGTCGCGCCCATTCCCGGCGTGCTGGATCAATCTGTTTGATCAGGCGGTGGGATTGCCAACAAAGAAAAAAGGCTGAACTGTGTGCCACGGCAAGGCATGGCGACCCGGGTCAAAAATAGACGGGGTCGTTTTATCGGGGCCGACCTCTTTTCGCACAAACAATTGGCAAAACAAAAAAGTGCGCGGAGCGACCGCAACCCGTCAAAAAACACGTGTCCTCATGAAAGGTTTTGCTTAACTCTTCCCGCGTAACAAAGCGCTGGTTTGGCCACAAAACCGCAAGCCTCTGTTGCGGTCACGACCTGCGGCGATATCTCTCGGCAGGAATCGTGCGAGTTGTGGCTTGGTTTGTTGACCCTGCCGGATGGTGCGCGTAAACCCGGACCAGTCAAAAGAGCCACTTGACCGCGCGTGCCCGAATGAGGCGCGCAGAAAAGGAGCCAACCGTGGAAGAGATGCTTTGGGAATACCTGCCCATTCTCGTTTTCTTGGCCGTTGCGATCGGCCTTGGTCTTGTTCTGCTTCTGGCAGCGGCCGTCATTGCGGTGCGCAATCCGGACCCGGAAAAAGTGTCAGCCTATGAGTGTGGGTTTAACGCGTTTGATGATGCCCGCATGAAGTTTGATGTTCGGTTTTACCTCGTGTCGATCCTGTTCATCATTTTCGATCTCGAAATTGCATTTCTCTTCCCATGGGCCGTCGCGTTCAAGGATATCAGCATGGTCGGTTTCTGGTCGATGATGGTGTTTCTTGGCGTTTTGACCATCGGCTTTGCCTATGAGTGGAAAAAAGGAGCTCTGGAATGGCAATAACGGATGCAGGCTCTGCTGGCCCCGCGATGGCGGGTGGTGACAAGGATCACGCGACACAAGCACTGAACGCCGAATTGCAGGACAAGGGCTTCCTGTTGACCTCTACGGATGATCTGATCAACTGGGCGCGAACAGGGTCGTTGCACTGGATGACTTTCGGTCTGGCCTGCTGCGCGGTAGAGATGATGCACACGTCTATGCCACGCTATGACCTTGAGCGCTTTGGCACAGCGCCACGTGCATCCCCGCGCCAATCCGATCTGATGATCGTGGCCGGAACGCTGACCAACAAGATGGCGCCGGCCCTGCGCAAGGTTTACGACCAGATGCCTGAGCCGCGCTACGTGATCTCCATGGGATCCTGCGCCAATGGCGGCGGCTATTACCACTACAGCTACTCTGTTGTGCGTGGCTGTGATCGCATCGTCCCTGTCGATGTCTACGTGCCGGGCTGCCCGCCCACGGCGGAGGCATTGCTTTATGGTATCATGCAGTTGCAGCGCAAAATGCGCCGCACGGGTACGATTGTCCGCTAAAGATTTGCGGGCAAGCGGCGCCAAGGAGCGTCTTTTGCGATGAACACACATGAGCATGTCAACGAGGGCAGGGCAGCGCAGGATGCGCAGCCAGAACTGTTGATTTGTATCGGTGCGCAAAAGGCTGGCACCACATGGCTTGAGGCCAATCTGCGCGCACACCCCGATCTGCATTTCGCCCCGCGCAAAGAAGTGCATTATTTCGAAGTGCTGGATGGTCACGACCCAATGTCCTACAGCCGCAACAAGGCGCGGCTGTTACAATCCATCAAGAACCTGCCGGATGAACCGGGACCGGACTTTGATGCGGCCTTTGCCGAGGCTGAAACGAACTTCATGCATTTGCGGATGTTCAACAACGGCTTTGAGGATCATACGCCCTATCTGGACTATCTGCGGCTCGGCTACGCCGGGCAGCGCTATATCTGTGATTTCACACCTGCCTATGCGCATATGAGCCGGAATGCGTTTGAGGAAATGGCGCGGGTGGTTCCGCACAGCCGTTACTTGTTCTTGATGCGTGATCCTGTGGATCGCCTGTGGTCTGCCATGCGGATGAGCGCGCGGCGGCGGGCCTCTATCCAATCTGAAAAAGGTGGCGGCATTCGGAGTGCCGTGGGACTGGGTCGCGCAAAGACGGCACAGGATCTAGCGACGGCATCAGCTGTGAAGTTTGTCAAACAGGCCAAGCGGGGCACAATGCCCGGGCGTTCATCCTATGACCGGACGATCCGAGACATGGAAGGCGCTGTTGGGCGCGACAACTTGCATTACGAATTCTTCGAGACGCTGTTTACCCCCGAAGCGATGAAACGCATCTGTGACTTCCTTGGTGTGCCGACAATCAAGGCCGCCATGGACGAAAAAGAGAACGAAGGCGCGCCAATCGCCTTCCCCAAAGACCAGTTGGATGGGTTCCTGTCCCGTCTTGCGCCGCAATACAATTTCTGCGCTGCGAAATTTGGAGAAACGGCGCTGCCTGAACGGTGGCAATCGCGGATTGGGCGGCTCAAGGAATTGGGCCTGTTTGACCCGACAAATGTTCAGCAAGTTGGATAAGTTTGGTTCAAACAGCATGGCATCTTGCACGCCGCAGCCCGATCTATTCATTTGCCTTGGCGCGCAAAAGGCCGGCACCACTTGGCTTGCCGAATTGTTTAGCTCACACACCGACCTCCACTTTTCCCCCCGCAAGGAAGTGCACTATTTCGATGTCCGCCACGGACTGACGCGCAATCGGCTTCCATCTCGGACCCTCACCGTTGGATTGAAAGCAGCGCACACCGTCATTGGAGCCTTTTTTGACAGGCTGCGCGTCGCATATCTGCGCAATGACATGTACAATTCGACCGGCTCCGGTCATCGCGCCTATCTGGCCTTTTTGAACTACGGCGCTGATCAGCCACGGTATCTGTGCGATTTTACGCCAGCATACGCGATGCTGGATAAGGACGGTATTGCCGATATTCTGTCCGTGTCTCCCCGTGCGCGTTTTCTGTTTGTCTTACGGGATCCTGTAGACAGATTGTGGTCGTCGATGCGGATGTCTGCAACACGCAAAGCGGGCGCAGTCCCCCGTTATCGTGACCCGCTCGGCCGGATGCCGTATTATCGTCGTGCGGTACGCATGCTTCAAGGCGCACGCACGGTGGTGCGTGGACACAGCCAAGTTCAAAGCCAAATCGCATCCAATGCCCATGCCATGGCAGACGCGTTTGCCAACAAACGATCAACCAAGGTCAATGGCCGTTCTGACTATGTGCATACCCTGAACACACTTGCAAACCTGCCCGAAGAGCAAGTCTGCGTTACTTTCTTTGAGACATTGTTCGAGCGCGAGAGCATCGCCCAGATCTGCGCATTTTTGGGCATCTCGGCTGACTTTGTTGTACCGGATCAACCGCAGAACCAAGGTGTTGGTTTGCCTCTGCCACCCCAGATTGGAGCAGGTTTCTTGCGCCGTTTGGCCCCGCAATATTCACATTGTGCGGCTCTTTTCTCAGAGGCGGCCTTGCCCCCACGCTGGCAGTCGCGCATTGACCGTTTAAAAGAGATGGGGCTATTTGACCCGGAAATGGAGAAATTGAGCCATGCCAAGTGATCTTGCCAACCAAATGACAGAACTCGGGTCCTATCTTGAGGCCAAGCGCCCTGACTGCGTGCTGGCGTGGGATGTGACCCAGGATGAGCTGAATGTGGACGTGGCACCGTCAAGCCTCACGGGGTTTGTGGAGTTTTTGAAGACGGACGCGACATGCAAGTTCTCGACGCTCGTGGACATCACCGGTGTCGACTATCCGGGTCGCTCCAAACGCTTTGACGTCGTCTACCACATGTTGTCGATGTACCAGAACCACCGCATTCGCCTGCGCGTGTCGATCCGGGAAGATCAAATGGTGCCCTCGATCGTGGACATTCACCCGTCGGCCAACTGGTTCGAGCGCGAAGTGTTCGATATGTTCGGAATCCTGTTTTCGGGGCACCCGGATTTGCGGCGCATCCTGACGGATTACGGCTTTCGCGGCTATCCGCTGCGTAAGGATTTCCCGACAACGGGCTATACCGAAGTCCGCTATGACGAAGTTGAAAAGCGCGTGGTTTATGAGCCCGTCAGTCTTGTTCAGGAATACCGTCAATTTGACTTCATGAGCCCGTGGGAAGGCGCTGAATATATCCTGCCCGGCGATGAAAAGGAAAAGGAAGCCAAGTCATGAACCTGCTGATCTGGATCCTGATTGCAGCGGCAACTGTCGTTCCGATGTTCAAGCTGCTGCCCCATTTCGGCATCAACCAGTACTGGGCCATCATTTGCGTGGTGCCGATTGGAACCATTGCGATGTTGTGGTTCATGGCGATCAAGCTGCAAGAGCTGGAGCGCCGCTGAGCATGGCGGCAGCCTTTCTATATGGGATCGGGGCGGCCAAGGCAGGCACGACATGGCTGTCCAAGGCGTTGCGCGCCCACCCCGAGGCTGCGATGCCACCTCTGAAAGAACTCCACTATTTCGACAGCCTTGAGGCGAAAACATCAATCTGGACGCTGGACCAGATGATCAGAGTGCGCACAGAGGCGCGCACCGCAATGGCGCAGGCAACAAACCCGCGCGCACGGCAACGCGCCGTCGCGCGTGTCGAAGAGATCGACCGCTGGGTTGGTCTGGTCGCGGCGCAACGGCGCAACGACGCGCTTTATGAAAAGCTGCTGTTGCGCAGGGCTCGGCCTGGGCACAAAGTGGTAGCCGACATAACGCCCGGCTATGCCATGCTGAGCGAAGACAGCTTTGGCCGTATGGCATCGTTGAACGCGGGCAACACCAAGTTCCTGATGGTCCTGCGGGACCCAGTGGACCGCCTCTGGTCGAACATCGGAATGACGCTTGCCCGCCGTGCCCTGAAAGGGGTTGAGGCGAATGCTGCGCGCGCGACCCTTTTGGACGAAGTAATGCATAACGCCGACTCGCCCGAGCGCGGGCGATCTGATTACGCCGGTACGCTGTCACGCCTGAGTGCAGTTGTTCCCGAGCGGCAGCGTCTCGTGATCTTTTTCGAGGAACTGTTCCAGAGCGAAACTCTTTCACGACTTGCTGCCTTCCTTGGCTTTGACGCCCCGCTGACAGGGCCGCAGGAAAAGGTGAACGCAGGCGCGGGCACATTGATCACCCCGATCGAGCGGGCGCGACTTGCCGCATTGCTGCGCCCGCAATATGACGATATCGAAACGCGTATGGGGCGGCTGCCAGATCGGTGGCAAGATACCCTTCAGACAAGCATGGTGACTTCATGATGGACGGCTCCAAATTTGACGACGCTCTGACGGGCGAACAGAAGATCCGGAATTTCAACATCAACTTCGGCCCGCAACACCCTGCTGCGCATGGTGTTTTGCGACTTGTGCTTGAGCTGGACGGCGAAGTGGTTGAACGCTGTGATCCCCATATCGGTTTGCTTCATCGCGGTACTGAAAAGCTGATGGAAAGCCGGACATATCTGCAAAACCTGCCCTATTTTGACCGCCTCGACTATGTGGCGCCGATGAATCAGGAGCACGCGTGGTGCTTGGCCATCGAAAAACTGACCGGGGTTGAGGTGCCGCGCCGCGCGTCGCTGATCCGGGTTTTGTATTCAGAGATCGGGCGGGTTCTGAACCACTTGCTGAATGTGACCACTCAGGCTCTGGATGTGGGGGCGCTTACGCCACCGCTTTGGGGCTTTGAGGAACGCGAAAAGCTAATGGTGTTTTATGAACGTGCATGTGGCGCGCGTTTGCACGCGGCCTATTTCCGTCCAGGTGGTGTTCATCAGGATTTGCCGGATGCACTGCTCGACGACATTGAACAATGGGCGCACGAGTTCCCGGAGTTCCTTGATGACGTCGGCGGCCTGCTGACCGAAAACCGCATCTTCAAACAACGCAACGTTGATATTGGTGTCGTCACCGAAGAAGATATCCTCGAATATGGCTTCTCTGGCGTCATGGTGCGCGGTTCTGGCCTGGCCTGGGATCTGCGTCGTGCGCAACCCTATGAATGTTATGACGAATTTGATTTTCAGATTCCGGTTGGCAAGAATGGCGACTGCTATGATCGCTACCTGTGCCGCATGGAAGAAATGCGTCAATCGGTGTCCATCATCAAACAGGCCATTGCCAAATTGCGCGACTGTCCCGGTGACGTGCTGGCCCGCGGCAAGATCACACCGCCGTCCCGCACGGATATGAAACAGTCCATGGAAGCGTTGATTCACCACTTCAAGCTCTACACCGAAGGTTTCCACGTCCCCGAGGGCGAGGTTTACTGCGCGGTTGAGGCGCCTAAGGGCGAATTTGGTGTTTACCTCGTTGCCGATGGGTCCAACAAACCCTACCGCGCAAAGCTGCGGGCACCGGGTTTCCTGCACCTGCAGGCGATGGATTACATCTCCAAAGGCCACCAACTGGCCGACGTCGCCGCCATCATCGGAACGATGGACGTCGTGTTCGGAGAAATCGACCGCTGATCCGTATTCATCTTGCAAAGTAAACTTCCGCCGGAGGCTCCCGCAGTCTCCACGCAGACCGAGAGAAGACCATATGCTCCGCCGCCTCCACGCTGAACAACCCGATAGCTTCGCCTTCACCCCGGCCAATCAGGCCTGGGCAGAGGCGCAGATCACCAAGTATCCCGAGGGCCGTCAGGCCAGCGCCATCATCCCACTCCTGTGGCGCGCGCAAGAACAGGAAGGATGGTTGACGCGCCCCGCAATCGAGGCCGTGGCTGATATGCTCGACATGGCTTACATTCGCGCACTCGAAGTCGCGTCGTTCTACTTTATGTTCCAGTTGCAACCTGTTGGATCTGTTGCACATATTCAAGTGTGCGGTACAACGTCCTGCATGATCTGCGGGGCCGAGGATCTGGTTGCCGTGTGTCAGGAAAAGATCGCGGCCAAGCCCCATCAGCTGAGCGCCGACGGCAAGTTCTCGTGGGAAGAAGTCGAGTGCCTCGGCTCGTGCGCCAATGCGCCTATGGCGCAGATCGGCAAGGACTACTACGAAGATCTTACCTCCGCCCGCATGGCCGAGATCATCGACGCATTGGCCGCCGGCGAGGTGCCCACGCCGGGTCCGCAAAACGGACGCTTTGCTGCCGAACCGCTGAGCGGTCTGACCACATTGCAGGACTTTGACAGCGGCAAGACCAAATACAACGCTTCTGTCCAACTGGCGACGGACATCGGCGACACGGTCAAACGCATCGATGGCACCGAAGTGCCTTTGCTTTCGCCGTGGCAGGGAACAGCAGCAAACGCTCCGGCCAAACCAAAAGCGAGCGCTAAGGCCAAAGCGAAACCGGCAGTGGCCAAGGCGCCGCCCTCAGAAGCAAAGTCCAAAGCCAAGCCTGCGCCATCCTCTGAGCGCAAAGCGCCTTCGGATACAGGCACCAAACCTGCAACGCTAGCGGCTGCCCGTGACGGTGGCCCTGATAATCTGAAGCTGATCAAGGGCGTCGGGCCCAAGCTTGAGAGCTTGTTGCACAGCCTCGGATTCTATCATTTTGATCAGGTCGCGGCATGGACGGCAGACGAGGTCGCTTGGGTCGATGAGAACCTTCAAGGCTTCAAAGGACGCGTCAGTCGTGACAATTGGGTCACGCAAGCAACCGCCCTCGCCAGCGGGGCAGAGACAGAATTTTCCCAACGTGCGAAAAAAGACGGTATCTATAAGTCATAATAGACCCACGGGAGAGGGACTCGCATGAACAATGGTAAGGGTATGGTCAGCTGCGCGATAGGGTGCTGGCTTGTGGCGGGGTTGGCAGGTTTGCTGGCGGCCGTCTTGTTGATGTTGCTTGGCGGCTGGACGTTTGTGCAGGCTGTATTCGCCGCAGCGGTGATTTTTGCAATCGCTGGCGCGTTGCTCAGTTGGATTTTGTGCCGACCGTTGCCAGCCGCAGGTGAGATGCAGCCCGGTCAATCGGATGAAGCTGAGCGCAAGGCACAAGAAAACCGTGCTGCCGCAGAAGCCCGCTCTGCAACCGCAGCACAAAATGCAGATGCCAGTGCAAATGCCGCAACCAGCACTGCTGACACGCAAGCTCCTGCTCCTGCTGCGAAAGCTGCCGCGCCTGCAACGACCGCAGTAAAAGCATCAGCCACACTGCCAGGTCAGGAAGAGTTGTCTGCACGCAAAGGCGAGTGGAAATACGAGGGCGACACAGCTCCCGAACCTGCGCCCAAACCGGCGGCCAAGAAGGCGCCTGCCAAAAAAGCGCCAGCCAAGGCAAAAGCGAAACCCGCACCCGCAACCAAGAAAGAGGCTGCGCCGAAACAGGCTCCGGTCGCTGCGGATGGCAAACCCGAAACGCTGAGTGCTGCACGGGAAGGTGGCCCGGATGATCTGAAAATGATCAAAGGCGTTGGCCCCAAACTCGAAGCTTTGTTGCATTCCATGGGCTTTTATCACTTCGACCAAGTTGCCAGCTGGCGCAAAAAGGAGGTGGCTTGGGTCGATGAAAACCTGGAGGGTTTCAAAGGCCGCGTCACGCGCGATGAATGGGTGAAGCAGGCCAAAATCCTTGCAAAGGGTGGGACGACGGAATTCTCGAAGAAAGTCGACAAAGGCGGCGTCTACTAAAACGTGTCTGATCGCCTTGATCCAAAACTGGCCCGTCAGGGCCGTATCGCGGCCCTCGTTATTGCGGGGGCCGCTTTGCTGTCCATCTTTGCGCCGGTCATCGTGCGCGGGTTGGGCCTGCCTGCGCGTTACGAGTTGCTGATTTTGCTTTTCGCGCTGGCTGCGTTCATTTGGTCACTGGTGGTGGCCGTCAGGATTTGGCAAAAGAGCCGCAACACGGATTAGTCCCACGCGCGGACTGCTATGGCAAAGGATGACGCCCATGCTGGCTGACAAGGATCGTATCTTTACCAACCTTTATGGAATGCACGACCGCACCCTGAAGGGTGCACAGGCGCGTGGCCATTGGGACGGCACGGACAAGCTGATCAAGAAGGGGCGCGACTGGGTTGTTCAGGAGATGAAGGATTCCGGTCTGCGTGGCCGGGGCGGGGCGGGTTTCCCGACCGGTCTCAAATGGTCCTTCATGCCCAAGGAAAGTGACGGCCGCCCCGCCTATCTGGTTGTGAATGCAGACGAATCCGAGCCAGGCACCTGCAAGGACCGCGAGATCATGCGCCATGATCCGCATACCTTGATCGAAGGGTGCCTGATCGCGAGTTTCGCGATGAATGCCAACGCCTGCTATATCTACATCCGCGGCGAATACATCCGCGAAAAAGAGGCTTTGCAAGCCGCCATCGACGAGGCCTACGAGGCCGGGCTTGTTGGCAAGAACGCCGCCAAGTCGGGTTGGGATTTCGACATTTACCTGCACCACGGGGCAGGGGCCTATATCTGCGGCGAAGAGACCGCATTGCTGGAATCGCTTGAAGGCAAAAAGGGCATGCCGCGCATGAAGCCGCCATTCCCGGCCGGTGCGGGTCTTTATGGCTGCCCGACAACTGTGAACAACGTCGAATCCATTGCGGTTGTGCCAACCATCTTGCGGCGCGGCGCGTCGTGGTTTTCGTCCTTCGGGCGCCCCAACAATGCGGGCACCAAGCTGTTTGCGATCTCGGGGCACGTCAACAACCCTTGTGTGGTTGAGGAATCGATGTCGATCCCGTTCGAGGAACTGATCGACAAGCATTGCGGCGGTATTCGCGGCGGTTGGGACAATCTCAAAGCGGTGATCCCCGGCGGGTCGTCCGTGCCAAACGTGCGCGGCGAAGACATGCGCGACGCGATCATGGATTTCGATGCGCTGAAGGAAAAAGGGTCCTCCCTTGGCACGGCTGCCGTCATCGTGATGGACAACTCGACCGACATGATCAAAGCGATCTGGCGTTTGTCCAAATTCTACAAACACGAATCCTGTGGCCAGTGCACACCTTGCCGCGAAGGCACGGGCTGGATGATGCGCGTCATGGACCGTTTGGTGAAAGGCGAGGCAGAGGTCGAAGAAATCGACATGCTGCTGGATGTGACCAAACAGGTCGAGGGTCACACAATCTGCGCGCTTGGTGATGCGGCGGCGTGGCCGATCCAGGGGTTGATCAAGAACTTCCGCGGCGAAATCGAAGAGCGGATTGCAGGCAAGCGTATTGCTGCGGAATAGAATTTCTTACCCGCTCGAAGCCCGACCAAACGCGGGTCTGTGCGATACGTGTGGGCATCAAAACAAGGCTTCGTTCGGCAAGCTGCTGTGCGAAAAGTGTGGTAGTGACGTAGATCCAGTGCCGCATCCAACGCACGAGCTGGAACCTTCGTATGACAAACCTCTGAGCGGGGACGTGCGACTGCCGATTGTTTTTGGTGTGTTTGCCTTGCTGTGTTTTGTCATCTTCTTTGCGGTTGCATGAACAATGCACCTCGCTGAATTCAACAAAGGTACCCTCAAATACGACTGGGATGATCCGCGCGTTGCCGATTTCGCCAACAATCTGGACCGGGTCTATGACATCGCGCGTCGTAGTCCGGGCTACATTTGGCATATGGAAAACGACGATATGGAGGCGGCCCAGCTGGATCTGAACGGCCCCCTTGGTGGCAACCCGCGCACCGCCAGCACCCTGTCCGTGTGGCAGGACGTCGACAGCTTTCGTGCCTTTGTGTTCCAGACGGTTCACAAGCAGTTCTACGATCGCAAGGCCGAATGGTATGACGCGGCAGAGCAGGGCACACGTTTGGTCATGTGGTGGGTTCCCGAAGGGCACATCCCCACGGTGGCCGAGGCCGTGCAGCGATTGGCCTATCTGGATCAGCACGGTCAGACGGATCACGCCTTTGGTTGGGAGCATGTCGCTGAGGCTTGATCAGGTCCCGGAGCGGGCCGTTTGCGTGTGTGTTCCGGCATCCCCCTTGCAAAATTTGTCGATCTGACGCACCCATGGCACCAACCCAAAAGGGACCTGACCGACGCCCGAACAAGGGCAAGGAGCACGCGATGACACAAATCAGAACCAAAACCCTGCCGCGGGTCTCTCCGTCCCCGGTCGTATTGACAGCGCTGCTGTTGATCGCGGCCCTGATGTTGTCAGCCTGTGCAGAACGAAAAGCCGACCGTGTGGCGTTTGACGGTGTGTTCTTCCGCTCCAATGCCAGCAAACTGGACAAGAAACGGGACAGATTCGAAGTGTCTGTAACCCCCGCATCTGCGTCTATCGATGGTGCGCGGGAGGCTGGTCGCTATGAGGCGGTGCGCTACTGCATTGCCAACTTTGGATCGTCTGAGATTGCCTGGGTGGATGGCCCGGATGCCGAAGACGGCACTCTGACAATTGCCAATGACAGGCTGTTGTTGCGTGGCGTGTGTGATCCACAATAGAGCCACCGCGAAAAAGGCGACATTTTGCGCGCTACCGCCTTGTGTCAGCCGTTGTTATTGCATAGCAGATAGATGCTTTTCCACATGTAGCCCAAGTTACGCAAACCGTGGAGAGAAGTGATGCGCGCAATGACTATGGCCTTGATGATCAGCCTTGTGGCCGGGAGTGCCTCGGCGAAACCCCATTTGCGGGACGTGCCCGAGATTGATGGCACAATCCTTGCCGTGGGTATCGCGGATGAGATCCGCAAGAACTGCCCGGACATTTCCGCGCGCCTGCTCAAGGCCGTGACCACCATCAATGGCCTCAAATCCAAGGCGCGTGCGATGGGATATTCGGATGCCGAGATTGATGCCTATCGCAAATCCGACGCCGAAAAAGCCCGCCTGAAGGCGGAACGTAAATCATATCTTAACGCGGGTGGCGTTCTCACAGGAAACCCTGAGAGTTATTGCGCGCTTGGGCGGAAAGAAATCGAAAAAGGGGGCCAGATCGGCGCCCTGTTGAGGATGAACTGATACATGTCCAACCTGCGCAAAGTGATCATTGACGGCAACGAGGTCGAAGTGGACGGGGCCATGACCCTGATCCAGGCCTGTGAAGAGGCGGGTATCGAGATCCCGCGTTTTTGCTATCACGAGCGTTTGTCGATTGCCGGCAACTGCCGCATGTGTCTGGTCGAAGTTGTTGGCGGTCCGCCCAAACCTGCGGCCTCCTGCGCGATGCAGGTCAAGGATTTGCGCCCCGGTCCCGAGGGCCAGCCGCCCGTGGTCAAGACCAACTCGCCCATGGTCAAGAAGGCCCGTGAGGGCGTGATGGAGTTCCTGCTGATCAACCATCCGCTGGATTGCCCGATCTGCGATCAGGGCGGAGAGTGTGACCTGCAGGATCAGGCCATGGCCTATGGAGTCGATTTCTCGCGCTTCCGCGAACCCAAGCGCGCGACAGACGATCTGGACCTTGGCCCGCTGGTCGAGACCCATATGACGCGCTGCATTTCCTGCACCCGTTGTGTGCGCTTCACCACCGAAGTCGCAGGCATCACGCAGATGGGCCAGACTGGGCGTGGCGAAGATGCAGAGATCACATCCTATCTGGGGGAAACCCTCGAATCCAACCTGCAGGGCAATATCATCGACCTTTGCCCTGTTGGTGCATTGGTATCCAAACCTTACGCCTTTACCGCCCGTCCATGGGAACTGACCAAGACCGAGAGCATCGACGTGATGGATGGTTTGGGTTCGTCCATCCGTGTGGACACCAAAGGCCGAGAAGTGATGCGCTTTTTGCCGCTGAACCACGATGGCACCAATGAGGAGTGGATTTCGGACAAAACCCGGTTCGTTTGGGATGGCCTGCGCCGTCAGCGTCTGGACAAACCCTATGTCCGCGAAAACGGAAAATTGCGCCCCGCGACTTGGGGCGAAGCGTTGGGCAAAGCCTCTGACGCCATCAAAGGGGCCTCCAAATTGGCCGGGCTTGTCGGGGATCTGGCCCCTGTCGAGGCCGCCTACGCCCTCAAGCAATTGATCGAAGGGCAGGGCGGCGTTGTTGAATGCCGCACCGATGGTGCAAAATTGCCCAGCGACAATCGCGCGGCCTATGTCGGCACAGCGTGTATCGAAGATATCGACACCGCCGAAGCTATCATGCTGATCGGCACCAATCCGCGTCTGGAAGCACCTGTGCTCAACGCGCGGATTCGCAAGGCATGGACCCAAGGGGCGAATGTTGGCGTTGTGGGCGAGGCCATTGATCTGACCTATCCAACCAACCACATCGGCACCGATCCTGCGATCCTGAATGAATTGCTGAAACGCGATCATTCCGAAGTGCAGGAAAAAGCGTCCATTATTATTGTTGGCCAAGGCGCTCTGACACGTGGCGATGGTGCTGCGATCCTGGCTGCCGCGCAGGCTTTGGCCGAAAGCACAAAGTCGGGCCTTCTGGTCTTGCACACGGCAGCGGGCCGCGTTGGCGCGATGGATGTCGGGGCAACAAACCCCGATGCGATGGCGGCAGTGGACGGTGCTGATGTCGTTTACAACCTCGGTGCGGATGAGATCGAAATTGGCGACGGGGCTTTTGTGATCTACCAAGGTTCTCACGGGGATCGTGGTGCGCACCGCGCTGATGTCATCCTGCCCGGCGCTGCCTACACCGAAGAGGCTGGCTTGTTCGTGAACACAGAAGGGCGCCCGCAATTGGCGGCCCGCGCCAGCTTTGCCCCCGGAGAGGCGAAGGAAAACTGGGCCATTCTGCGCGCGCTGTCCGGTGAGGTGGGCGCACATCTGCCTTTTGACAGCCTGGGCGCGTTGCGCAACGACATCGTCAAGGCACACCCGCATCTGGGTGACATTGACGTGGTCGCGCAAAACGAAGGGGCCGCCTTGCCGCAAGGCAAGATGGAAGGCGGCGCACTGACGTCCAGCGTGAGCGACTTTTACCTTACCAACCCGATTGCGCGGGCCAGCCAGCTGATGGCGGAACTGTCTGCCAACGCCAAGGCGCGCAAAAGCGAGGCAATGGCGGCAGAATGAAGTCCCCATCGCTCATAAAACTAATACCAATCGTATTTGCAGCCTTTGTAAGCGGATGCGCGACGCAGATAATGCAAGGCTACGTCGGGCAATCAATCACGGAACCGATGTTGGATTACGGACGTCCGACCACGGTTTTTGATTTGCCCAACGGGCAGCGTGCCTTCCAATGGTCGATTACGACAGCTGGAGCGATCCCGATAACAACAACAGATTCGGCAAAAATCTACGGTACTGGCGGTTGGGCGAACGTCACAACAACATCGACGTCATATTCGCCGTATGAGCAAACTTGCTTATACACCTTGTTTGGTAAGCAGAGTGGGAACGATTGGATCGTGACGGGTTTCCGCGAACCAACGTTTTGGTGCGAATGAAAGCCGCGTGGCTCATATCTCTGATGCCTCTGGCGGCCTGTGACACTGTGCCGACCGCGGAACAGTTCATCCCGGATTATCGCGGGGTGGAGACGCAATTGCTAGCCGATGATCTGGTCCAATTCAACGTCGTGATGACCAACGCCATCACGACAGCAGATGTCGAAAACTACGCAGAATGTGCAGCTGCCGGATATACGCTGATCCGTGGCTGGGGATTTGCGCGGCATTTGCGCACAAATGTGAACGAAGAGGCTGGCGTGTGGACGGCGGATGCTGTTTACACCATCTCGCCAGCGCTGCCGCGTGGATTGCGGACCATTGACGCCGAAGTCGTGGCCTCCGCCTGCGCGGAGAAGGGCATTCCGACGGTGTGAGGACAGATGGCTGACTTTTTCTTTTCCAACCCTCTGGGTATCGCGCTGTTGCTCGTCGGGCAGGTGCTTTTGGTAGTAATCCCACTGCTCGTGGCGCTTGCATTCCTGATGTATGCCGACCGCAAGATCTGGGCTGCCGTTCAGATGCGCCGTGGCCCCAATGTTGTTGGCTTTTATGGCCTGCTGCAGAGTTTTGCGGATTTCGGCAAGTATATCGTCAAGGAAATCGTGGTGCCTGCGGGCGCGGACAAGGGCGTGTTTTTTCTTGCGCCTATGGTCAGCCTTGTCATGGCGCTGATCGCCTGGGCGGTGATCCCGTTCAACGATGGCTGGGTGCTTTCCAATATCAACGTCGCAATCTTGTATGTTTTCGCGGTCTCGTCGCTGGAAGTTTACGGTGTGATCATGGGGGGCTGGGCCTCGAACTCAAAATACCCCTTTCTTGGATCGTTGCGCTCTGCGGCACAGATGATTTCCTACGAGGTCAGCATCGGCTTGATCATCATCGGGGTCATCATCTCGACCGGCTCCATGAACTTCTCCGGCATCGTCGCCGCACAAGATGGCGACTGGGGTCTGTTCAACTGGTACTGGCTACCGCATTTCCCGATGCTGTTCCTGTTCCTGATCTCGGCCCTGGCGGAAACCAACCGGCCACCGTTTGACCTTCCCGAAGCGGAATCCGAATTGGTTGCCGGTTATCAGGTTGAGTATTCCTCGACTCCGTTCCTGCTGTTCATGATCGGTGAACTGGTCGCTGTTGTGCTGATGTGTGCCTTGATCTCGCTGATGTTCTTTGGCGGCTGGCTGTCACCTGTCCCGTTCCTGCCGGATGGCGTGTTCTGGATGATCCTCAAGATGCTGTTTGTCTTCTTCATCTTCTCGATGGTTAAGGCGATCACGCCCCGCTACCGCTATGACCAGCTGATGAGGATCGGTTGGAAAGTGTTCCTGCCGTTCTCGCTGTTCTGGGTCGTGTTCGTGGCCTTTGCCGCCAAGTTCGAATGGTTCTGGGGCGTTTACGCCCGCTGGCCGATGGGGGGCTGATTGATGGGTTTGGCAACGGCTATTACACATGCGCCTGAACGGCATCTCGATGATCTGGTCGCCTACATGACGTCCGAATTTGCCATCGGGTCACTCAACAGTGACCAGAAGTTCGACAAGGCGGACCCGGGCGAGGTCGTCTCGGCCCTGAAGGCTTGGGCGTATATGCATATCAATGACGGTTCTCAGGGAGAATGACATGACCCAGATGGACTATTCCGTGAGCGCTGGTGGACATTTGTTCGAAATTGTACCGACAGGGTTCGGCAGTTTTGCAATGAAGATTGATGGCGATGTGTGCAGTTATTATGCCGATGCCAGGGACGCTGTGGCTGATTGCAGTCACAGACACGTTAGCCATGTTGTTTGGCCCCAAGGGCCGGCCGTCTATTCCAAACAGCTACACTTTCCTTCCCGCCTGGAAGGATGGTCCAAGTCACCGTCTCGAGGAGTGTTGTTCGAATGACCCAGATGGACTATGGACGCGCGGCCAAGTATTTCCTGTTGCAGGATTTCTGGGTCGGCATGAAGCTGGGGATGAAGTATTTCTTCCGTCCCAAAGCGACCCTGAATTACCCCCACGAAAAGGGGCCACTGTCCCCGCGCTTCCGGGGCGAACATGCGTTGCGCCGCTATCCCAATGGCGAAGAGCGCTGCATTGCCTGCAAGCTGTGCGAAGCGGTTTGCCCGGCGCAGGCCATCACCATTGATGCCGAACCGCGTGAAGATGGCAGCCGCCGCACGACGCGCTATGACATCGACATGACCAAGTGCATCTATTGCGGCTTCTGTCAGGAAGCATGCCCGGTGGATGCAATTGTGGAGGGACCGAATTTCGAATTCTCCACCGAAACGCGCGAAGAACTTTATTATGACAAGGCGAAGCTGCTGGAAAACGGCGACCGCTGGGAAGCCGAGATCGCGCGCAACCTCGAAATCGACGCACCGTACAGATAAGGCAAGGCAAGACGATGGGCGCTTGGGGCACAGGCATTTTTCAAGACGATAGCTCGATCGACTGGATCGAGGACGCCTATGCGTCCGGCGGTGTCGAAGCCGTGCGTTCGGCGTTGGAAGAGGCTGCAGATGCGTCCGCCGGTGACTATCTGGACTACGATCAGGGTGCAGCGGCCCGCGCTGCTGCCGAAGTGGTTGCAGCTGCATTTGATGCGCCTCCCGAGGCGGAGGCTGACGCGCTTGATACGCTGCTTGAGCATGGCGACAGCGTCACAGAAGACGAAGAACTTATCCCGCTCGCCTTGCGCGCGATCCGTCGCGTGGCGTCTGAAAATTCCGAACTGCATGAGTTGTGGACCGAAGAGGAAAACACTGCCAAAGAATGGGCCGGTGCCATGGAGGGTCTTGAGACCCGGCTGAGAGGTCTGCAATGAGCGATGACCAAAACCCCTTCGCGGCCATGATGGCGCAGATGCAGGATATGGCGAAATCCTTTCCGCAGATGAATGCCTTTGACCCCAAGACGATGGAAGCCATGTGGCCCACCATGCCCAAAGAGGTGATGGAGACGTGGTTTGGCAACGCGCTGAACGAAGATGGTCTGGATGCCAAGACGCGCCTTCTCATCACGCTGGCCGGGTTAACCATGCAGGGCGCGCAGGCTGACACCGCCGTGCGTCAAACCGTACGCCACGCCCGCGAGGCCGGTGCCACCGATCAACAGATATCCGAGACCCTTGGCATGATGGCGATGTTCGCCGGTGTGCCTGCAATGACCCGCGCCATGGAACTGGCGCAAGAGGTCATGGGCCAAGACGAGGACAAGACATGACTGTATTTGCCTTTTACCTGTTTGCGATCTCTGTGATCACCGGGGGCCTGTTTACCGTCATCAGCCGCAACCCGGTTCATTCGGTCTTGTGGCTGATCCTCGCGTTCCTGTCCTCTGCCGGCTTGTTTGTGCTGCTCGGGGCCGAGTTTGTCGCGATGCTGCTGATCATCGTCTATGTGGGCGCGGTGGCCGTGTTGTTCCTGTTTGTGGTCATGATGCTCGATATCGACTTTGCCGAGTTAAAGGCCGAAATGGCGAAATACATGCCTTTGGCCTTGCTGATCGCGGTTGTAATCTTGATGCAATTTGTAATGGCCTTTGGGGCTTGGGAAGCCTCAAGCGCCGCAGAAGGGCTGCGCGCTCAGGTGACGCCTGTCGATCGTCACAACACCGAAGCCTTGGGTTTGATCCTGTACGATCAGTACTTCCTGCTGTTCCAACTCAGCGGCTTGATCCTGCTGGTAGCGATGGTCGGTGCGATTGTGCTGACCCTGCGCCACCGCTCTGATGTCAAACGTCAGGATGTGCTGGCCCAGATGTACCGCGATCCGGCGGTCGCGATGGAACTCAAGGACGTCAAACCGGGGCAGGGGCTGTAACCTTGAACCTGCGTTGCGCATATCTGGCGGCCTGCGTCGCGGTTCTGGGAGGAGAGGTGATGGCCTTGTCCCTGATGGACTGTGACCGCACCACGCATATCTCGCATGGGGGCGAGGCGGATCACGTTGACCTCGGTGAGGGCCGTGTGATGTGGCGGGATTGGTGGAGCCAGGAAGGCACGGCGACGTCTTTCACGATTGTGGATTGCGCGCCCGGCACGGCGCTGCAGTTTCGCACAGCCGAAGACAACATGGGCACCCGCTTGCCCTTTGACCGCACAACCAAGGCACTGGCCGTGATCGAGCGGCACGAAAACGGCGCGCGCGCCTTTGCCACATTCGAGCGCATGGCGGCCGATCTGGACGGCACCGCCCGCGATATCGCGATAACAACCCTCGATGCAGAGCCCTGCGCCTGCGCCGCCCTCTATCCAGAGGCGCGGGGGGACAAGACCGCGTTTTTTCTTCTGGAGAGAGCGCAATGAAAAGCATTTTGACCACTTTAAGCGTTGCTACGCTCACGTCAGCCCAAGCTTTTGCAGCCGATGCGAAGCCTTGCCACAGACACACTTCGCCAACTTCAGCCGAGGTGGGGCACAAGAACGTTGGCCCCGGGGTAGTGACATATAGCATTGGTCAACATGAAAAAGAGCCGTTTACGAGAACGCTTATTCTGGAAAGCTGCCTGACCGGAGAGCAGCTCACTGCACGGGTTGCTACAGGAAAACTGAACACTGTGACTGGCGCGACGGTGTCGACGTTCGATGTCGCTGACGACGCGGAAGCGTTGATGGCAGATGCGAGTGCCTCTGAGTCGATTGAATCCTTCGACCAGTTGGCTTCTGGCTTGACGGAGCTAGGCGCGAGAGTGGTCAGGATCAAATCGGAAAAAGAAAGCTGCGCTTGCCAAAAATGGTACCCGGATATGCGGGGCACCAAGACGCAATTCAAACGGGTTGAAGAATGATGATCGGACTTGAACACTATCTCACTGTCGCGGCGACGCTGTTCGTCATCGGCATCTTCGGGCTGTTTTTGAACCGCAAGAACGTGATCATCCTGCTGATGAGCATCGAGTTGATGCTGCTCGCCGTGAACATCAATCTGGTCGCTTTCTCCAGCTTTCTCGGGGATCTGGTGGGGCAGGTCTTTACCCTGTTTGTCCTCACCGTGGCTGCGGCAGAGGCGGCGATTGGTCTGGCCATTCTGGTCTGTTTCTTCCGCAACCGTGGCACGATCGCGGTTGAAGACGTCAATGTGATGAAGGGCTAAGGCACATGGAAACCATCATCCTCTTTGCCCCGCTGGTTGGCGCGCTGCTGTGTGGCTTTGGCTGGCGCCTGTTTGGCGAAAGCGCCGCCCAGTGGATTGCAACAAGCCTGCTGTTCCTGTCCGCGATCCTGTCATGGGTTGTGTTCCTGACCTTTGATGGCACGACCGAGCAAATCCAGATCCTGCGCTTTATCGAAAGTGGCTCGCTCAGCACCGATTGGTCCATACGGCTGGATCGTCTGACGGCGATCATGCTGATCGTGATCACGACCGTGTCGTCGCTCGTGCACCTTTATTCCTTTGGCTACATGGCGGATGATCCGCAGTGGCGTGAGGGCGAAAGCTACAAGCCGCGCTTCTTTGCCTACCTGTCCTTCTTTACCTTCGCGATGTTGATGCTGGTGACAGCGGACAACCTCGTGCAGATGTTCTTTGGCTGGGAAGGGGTGGGCGTCGCATCCTACCTGTTGATCGGCTTTTACTACCGCAAGCCGTCCGCAAATGCTGCTGCGATCAAGGCTTTTGTCGTCAACCGTGTGGGTGATTTCGGGTTTGCCCTCGGCATCTTCGGGCTGTTCTTCCTGACGGATTCGATCCGCTTTGATGATATCTTTGCCGCTGCACCCGATCTGGCGGAGACGCAGTTGACCTTCCTTTGGGGCGAGTGGAACGCGGCCAATCTGATTGCCATGTTGCTCTTTATCGGGGCTATGGGGAAATCGGCGCAACTGTTGCTGCACACGTGGCTGCCGGACGCGATGGAAGGGCCGACGCCTGTGTCCGCCCTGATCCACGCCGCGACCATGGTGACGGCGGGCGTTTTCCTTGTTTGCCGCATGTCGCCCCTGATCGAATTTGCGCCTGAGGCGGCTGCGTTCATCACCTTCCTTGGCGCGCTGACGGCATTCTTTGCGGCGACCGTGGGATTGGTCCAAACCGACATCAAACGCGTCATCGCCTATTCGACATGCTCGCAGCTTGGCTACATGTTTGTTGCCGCAGGTGTGGGGATGTATTCGGCGGCAATGTTCCACCTGCTGACACATGCCTTCTTCAAGGCGATGCTGTTCCTTGGCGCGGGGTCGGTCATCCACGCGATGCATCATGAACAAGACATGATGAACTACGGCGCTTTGCGCAAAAAGATCCCCTACACCTTTATGGCCATGATGATTGGTACTCTGGCCATCACGGGCGTAGGCATTCCCGTCTGGATCTTTACGCTGGGTGAAATTCCAATCGGATTCGCCGGGTTCCAGTCCAAGGACGCGATTGTCGAAAGCGCCTATGCAGCCGGGACAGGCTTCAGTTTCTGGGCTTTGGTGATCGCTGCACTTTTTACCAGCTTTTACAGTTGGCGTCTGATGTTCCTGACCTTCTACGGCGAGGCGCGCGGTGACAAGCACACCCATGACCACGCCCATGAAAGCCCGGTGACGATGCTGATCCCGCTGGGCGTTCTGAGCCTTGGGGCGATTTTTGCCGGTATGGTCTGGTATGGCTCGTTCTTTGGACACGTGGACAAGGTCGCCAAGTTCTACGGCATTCCCTATGCCGAAGAAGGCGAAGATCACGCTGGCGCCATCACGCTTCGCGACAAGGCAGCGGGCAAGAAAGAGGGCGAGCACCACTACGTGTTCGCTGGCAAACCGGGTGAGGGCGCCATTTATATCGGTGAGGACAACACCGTTCTGGATGATGCGCACAAGGTACCATACTGGGTGAAGACTTCGCCTTTCGCGGCCATGCTGATCGGTTTCCTGATGGCCTATTGGTTCTACATCAAAAACCCAAGCCTGCCTGCCAAACTGGCCGAGAACCAGCGCCCGCTCTACCTGTTCCTCAAGAACAAATGGTACTTTGACGAGGCCTATAATTTCCTATTCATCCAGCCTGCGCTGTGGATCGGCAAGCAGTTGTGGAAGAAGGGTGATGGCAACGTGATCGACGGATCAATCAACGGGATTTCCATGGGGATCGTGCCGTTCTTCACCCGCCTCGCGGGCCGAGCGCAGTCGGGCTACATCTTTACCTATGCCTTCGCCATGGTGATCGGGATCGCGGTTCTGGTGACTTGGATGACGCTTTCCGGAGGAGCAAACTGATGGACAATCTTCTTTCCATCGTCACCTTCGTGCCTGCCCTGGCCGGTCTGATCCTTGCCGTGTTCCTGCGCGGAGAAGATGAGGCCGCACAACGCAACGCCAAATGGGTGGCGATGTTTGCCACTTCGGCGACGTTCCTTGTGTCGCTGTTCATCCTGTTTGGCTTTGATCGCAACGATACCGGCTTCCAGTTCGTGGAAGAGGGCACATGGATCATGGGTTTGACCTACAAGATGGGGATCGACGGGATTTCTGTCCTGTTTGTGATGCTCACGACCTTCATGATGCCGCTGGTGATCCTTGCGTCATGGGACGTGAAGGTGCGGGTCAAGGAATACATGATCGCCTTCCTGCTGCTTGAAACGCTGATGCTCGGTGTCTTCATGGCGCTGGATCTGGTGCTGTTCTACCTGTTCTTCGAGGCTGGTCTGATCCCGATGTTCCTGATCATTGGCATCTGGGGCGGGGCGAACCGGATCTATGCATCCTTCAAGTTCTTCCTCTACACCTTCCTCGGCTCGGTGCTGATGCTGGTGGCGATGGTGGGCATGTATGCGGATGCGGGCACCACGGATATCGAAGCGTTGCTGAACCACAACTTTGCCTTCGGGACGTTTAGCGTGCTCGGCATTCAGGTTGTGGGTGGTTTGCAGACGCTGATGTTCATCGCCTTCTTTGCGAGCTTTGCGGTCAAGATGCCGATGTGGCCGGTTCACACATGGCTGCCGGATGCGCACGTGCAGGCCCCGACCGCCGGGTCAGTAGTGCTGGCGGCAATCCTGCTGAAGCTGGGCGGCTATGGCTTTATCCGCTTTTCGATCCCTATGTTCCCTGTCGGGGCAGAGGTGATGACGCCGCTGATCTTGTGGATGTCGGCGATTGCGATTGTCTACACATCGCTTGTGGCGCTGGTCCAAGAGGACATGAAAAAGCTGATTGCCTACAGCTCTGTCGCCCACATGGGCTTTGTGACGATGGGCATCTTTGCGGCCAACCAACAGGGCATTGATGGCGCGATCTTCCAGATGATCAGCCATGGCTTTATCTCGGGCGCGTTGTTCCTGTGCGTTGGTGTGATCTATGACCGGATGCACACGCGCGACATTGACGCCTATGGCGGCCTTGTGAACCGGATGCCGGCCTATGCGCTGATCTTCATGCTGTTCACCATGGCCAATGTCGGCCTGCCGGGCACATCCGGGTTTGTGGGAGAGTTTCTGACGCTTATGGCGGTGTTCCAGGTCAACACGTGGGTGGCCATGGTGGCCACAACCGGTGTGATTTTCTCGGCGGCCTATGCGCTGTGGCTTTATCGCCGTGTGGTGATGGGGGACCTGATCAAGGAAAGCCTCAAGACAATCACGGACATGACACGCCGCGAAAAGGTAATCTTTGCGCCACTGGTCGTAATGACGCTGTTGCTTGGCGTGTATCCTGCGCTTGCTTTGGACATTATTGGCCCATCGGTGGCCGCGCTTGTGACCCAATATGATACGGCCCTTGCGGCGGCTGAGGCCGCGACGCAAGTGGCATCGAACTGATAGGAAGCTGAAACTATGGCTGCTGACCTGACAATCATTCTGCCCGAAATTCTGCTCGCATGTTTTGCCATGCTGGGGCTTGTCGGCGCGGTTTACACGTCCAAAGACGGGTTGGCTTCGGTCCTTTTGTGGGCAACCGCGGCGGTTTTTCTGGCTGTGGCGGCATGGATTGGGTTCACCGGCACAGGGACTAACATCGCCTTTAACGGGATGTTCGTTGACGATGCCTTTGCCCGGTTTGCCAAGGTGACGATCCTTGTGTCTGCAGCAGCCGTTCTGTTGATGAGCGAAGGGTACATGTCGAGCCGCGGATTGCTGCGGTTTGAGTATCCGATGCTTGTGGTGCTGGCGGTTGTGGGCATGATGATGATGGTCTCAGCTGGCGATCTGATGGCGCTTTACATGGGCCTCGAGCTGCAATCTCTGGCGCTTTATGTTGTGGCTTCACTGCGCCGGGATTCCGTCAAGTCGACCGAGGCGGGGCTGAAGTATTTTGTGCTCGGGGCTCTGTCTTCTGGCTTGCTGCTTTATGGCGCGTCACTGGTTTACGGCTACTCCGGCACAACGCTGTTCTCCGGCATTGTACAAGTTGCTCAAGACGGGACTTCGCTTGGCTTGCTGTTTGGTCTTGTGTTCCTGATGGCTGGCTTTGCGTTCAAGATTTCTGCCGTGCCGTTCCACATGTGGACCCCGGATGTGTACGAAGGTTCGCCCACGCCGGTAACGGCCTTTTTTGCGACCGCACCCAAAGTTGCGGCCATGGCGCTGTTTGCGCGTGTCATGCATGACGCCTTTGGTGGTGCGGTGTCTGACTGGCAGCAGGTCATGGCCTTGCTGGCGGTTCTGTCGATGTTCCTTGGTGCGTTCGCGGCCATTGGGCAAACCAATATCAAGCGCCTGATGGCATTTTCGTCGATTGCCCACATGGGCTATGCGCTGATGGGGCTGGCGGCTGGCACTGTGCTGGGTGTGCAGGCCATGCTGGTTTACATGGCGATCTACGTGACGATGAATATTGGCACATTCGCCTTCATTCTGATGATGGAACGCGACGGACAGCCTGTCACGGATATCTCATCGCTCAACATGTATTACAAGCAGGAACCGGCCAAAGCGTTGGCCATGCTTGTGCTGCTGTTCTCGCTGGCTGGTGTACCGCCATTCCTGGGCTTCTTTGGCAAGCTTTACGTGCTGCGTGCGGCTTACGAGGGCGGTTTGGAATGGCTGGCGATTGCAGGCGTGATCGCGTCGGTGATCGGTGCCTACTACTATTTGCGCATCGTGTTCTTCATGTATTTCGGCAGCGACTCCGAGGATGGCCTTAATGGTGGCAAGTCGCCGGTCTTGTGGGCGATGCTGATGGGCTCGGCGCTGATCATGTTCGTGGGCATTATCAACATGTTCGGGATCGAAGGCGCTGCAGCAGCGGCGGCGGCCACTTTGGTCAACTAGGCGCTTTTGGCCAATCGACCCTCCGGGGGGGATTTTTTGGGAACAGAGAGCGGTGATCCGGCGTGGCCTACGGGCTATGGGCGGCGTGTCTTGCGCGAGGTGGATTCTACCTTGAGTGAGGGGGCACGTGTGGCGGCAGATCTCTCTGGACCCGAGTGGATCCTGGCCTTGTCTCAGAGTGCTGCACGCGGGCGACGGGGGCGCGCGTGGTCGATGCCTGCAGGCAATTTCGCGGCAACGCTTGTGCTGCCGCTGGATGAACCACCGGGGCAGGCGGCCTTGCGTTCCTTTGTGATGTCGTTGGCCTTGCGCGATGCGTTTGTTGCCGTCACCGGGCGCGAGGAGCCGTTTGCGCTGAAATGGCCAAATGATGTTCTGCTGCGCGGCGGCAAGGTTGCCGGTATTCTGCTGGAAAGCGCTGGCGCTGGCCATTTGTTGATTGGGGTTGGCATCAATCTGGCGGCAGCGCCGGATGCATCCGAAGTCGAGGAGGGGGCGGTGATGCCCGTCGCCGTCAAGTCGAACCTTGGCATCGACGTCAAACCCGAGGCCTTTCTTGATGTGCTGGCCGCAGCTTATGCACGTTATGAAAGCCAGTTCCGCACGTTTGGTTTTGCCCCCATTCGAACCGCCTGGCTGGCCCGTGCGGCGCGGCTGGGAGAGGCCATAACAGCGCGCACCACCCATGACGCATGTGTCGGTACGTTCGTGGACGTGGACGAGACGGGGCAACTTGTTCTAGAGACAGCCAAGGGTCGGGTGCACATCCCGGCAGCGGATGTCTATTTCTGAAAAGGGGCACGCGATGTTGCTCACCATTGATTGTGGTAACACAAACACCGTGTTTTCCATCTGGGACGGGACGGCGTTTCTGGCCACATGGCGCACCTCAACCGAATGGCAGCGCACGGCGGATCAATATTATGTCTGGCTGACCTCTCTGATGGGGTTCCAGAAACTGGATGTGGAGATCACGGATGTAATCGTGTCGTCCACTGTGCCGCGGGTCGTTTTCAATTTGCGCGTCCTGTGTGATCGCTATTTCAATTGCCGCCCATATGTTGTGGGCAAGCCGGACTGCCTGCTCCCTGCGCCACCCCGTGTGGACGAAGGCACGCAAATCGGCCCGGACCGTCTGGTGAATACGGCAGGGGCCTATGATCGCTGCGGGGGCGATCTGATTGTGGTGGATTTCGGTACCGCCACGACCTTTGATGTCGTTGCCCATGATGGCGCCTACGTAGGCGGCGTTATCGCGCCTGGCGTGAACCTCAGTCTGGAGGCGCTGCACAATGCGGCTGCCGCGCTGCCGCATGTGGATATCACCAAACCCCAATCCGTTGTCGGCACCAACACTGTGGCCTGTATGCAATCGGGTGTCTTTTGGGGTTACGTCGGATTGGTGCGTGAGATATGTGCCCGGATTAAGGCGGAGCGCGACCGCGACATGCGCGTGATTGCAACAGGGGGCCTTGCGCCGCTGTTTCAGCAGACCGAAACCCTGTTTGATGATTACCAAGATGATTTGACGATGCATGGCCTGACGGTCATCCATCGCTACAACAAGGAAAATAACTGACTTATGAGCAGTGAACGTTTGATCTACCTGCCCCTCGGAGGGGCGGGTGAAATTGGCATGAATGCCTATGTGTATGGTTACGGCCCCGAAGACGCAGAGCGCCTGATCGTTGTGGATCTGGGGGTGGCCTTTCCCGACATGGACGGCTCGCCCGGGGTGGATCTGATCCTGCCCGACATCGCGTGGCTGGTCGAGCGACGCGACCGCATTGACGGTGTGTTCATCACCCATGCCCACGAGGACCATGTAGGGGCCGTCGCCCATACCTATGAACAGCTTGGCGCGCCGATTTACGCCCGCCCCTTTACCGCCAATATCGCGCGGCGCAAAATGGGCGAACACGGCCACCCCGAAGAGGCGGTTGAGGTGGTTTCGGGCTGGCCCGATCAGGTTGTGGCGGGCCCTTTCAAGGTGGGTTTTCTGCCCATGTCCCATTCAATCCCTGAAAGTGCCGCATTGGTCATCGACACGCCCGAGGGCCGGGTGATCCATTCCGGCGATTTCAAGTTGGACAAGACACCCATTGTGGGCGAACCGTTTGACCCGGACCTGTGGGCCGAGGTCAGCAAGGACGGCGTGAAGGCGTTCATCTGCGATTCCACCAACGTCTTTTCACCAAATCCGGGACGCTCGGAAACATCTGTTGGTCCCGAAATCGAGAGCCTCGTGCGCTCTCATACCAGTGGCATGGTCGTTGCCACGACATTTGCGTCCAACGTGGCGCGGGTAAAGACCCTTGCGGATGCAGGTGCGCGGGCAGGGCGGTCCATCGTGCTGCTTGGCCGGGCCATGCGCCGCATGATCGAAGCCTCTATCGAGACAGGTGTGCTGAGCGAATTCCCGACGGTGGTCAGCCCGGAGGATGCCAAGAGCATTCCGCGCGAAAACCTGATGCTGCTGGTCACTGGCTCACAGGGTGAACGCCGCGCGGCGTCAGCGCAGCTTGCCAATGGCAAATATATGGGGCTGGAATTGAAAGAGGGGGATCTGTTCCTGTTCTCGTCGAAAACGATCCCCGGCAACGAGCGTGGTGTAATCCGCATCATCAACCAATTGTCCGAAAAGGGCGTGGATGTGGTCGACGATTCATCGGGGCTGTACCACGTATCCGGCCATGCCAATCGCCCGGATTTGGAAGAGTTGCAGGACATCGTGAACCCGCAGATCGTCGTGCCGATGCACGGCGAACATCGCCATTTGCGCGCCCACGTGAAATTGGCCGAGGCCAAGGGGCGCACGGGTGTATTGGCCGTCAACGGAATGATGATTGACCTGTCCGGCAATGCACCAAAGGTCGCGGAGTATGTGGAGACAGGGCGGACATATCTGGATGGATCGGTTCAGATCGGCGCGCTTGATGGCGTTGTGCGTGATCGTATCCGCATGGCCCTGAATGGTCATGTAACGGTAACGCTAATCCTGGACGAGCAGGACGAACCATTGGGTGAGCCCTGGTGCGAGTTGATGGGGCTGCCCGAAACGGGACGCTCCAAAGCCGCTTTGGTTGAGGTCCTCGAAGAGGATCTGAGCCAATTCCTGGGGCGCGCTGATGCGAAAACCTTGCGCGATGATGACACTCTGTCCGACGCGCTGCGCCGGATTGTGCGCAAAACTGGGCAGGATGAGATCGGCAAGAAGCCGGAAGTGACAGTTGTCGTCAGCCGCATGCACTGAACGAAACGCTTAGGCCGCTATGAAGATAGCGGCCTTGAGCCGATACCTCCGAAGGACTGCAAAGCGCACATGTCGTGTTGACGCGCTCAAAGCTGCCATTCGAAGAACCATACTGCTTGGCTTGAATTCGGGTTTTCATCCGTGCAAACCGTTTGCGCGGCTCGCGTATTAGTTTGTCGATAGCAGATTGCTGAACGGGCAAAGACTCATTCAAGAGCGTTCAGAAGACTCGGTAATCTGGCCCCCTGCAACATCATGTGATCTCGCATCAGCGTGTTGGCCAAGGCGCCGTTCTTGGTAAAGATTGCATCACTAATTTCACGGTGTTCTGTGAGCGACTTTTCCAAACGTCCAACAACTTCATAAGGCATCAGGCGATACACATTGATCCGTGCCTGGATCTGATCCAATTGATCGACAAGCCACGCATTGCCGCTGGCCTTGTGAATGGCGGCGTGGAACGCGAGATTGGCTTCGGCATAGGTGGGAATATCTTCGGCTTCGGCGGCGGAGCGGCATAGTTCCAAGCTCGCTTCGATGTCCTTTTTGTCCGAAAGCGTGAGCAGATCGCTGGCCAATCGGCATGCCATGCCTTCTAGCTCGGCCGCAACTTCGAACAGATCGTTGAGCTCTTTTGCAGTCAGAACGCGCACCATAGCGCCCTTACGTGGGCGTGTTTCCAACAAACCACAGTCTACCAATGACCGAATGGCCTCACGGATTGGCGTGCGGCTTACGCCAAAACGCGTTGCGAGATCAGCCTCTTCGAGCTGATCGCCCGGCTTCAGTAAGCCACTGAAAATATCATGTTTTAGCTGCTCAATGAGCGTGTCTGAAGCCCGTGCCATGCGCAATCCCTTCGTGTGTTTCATAGCGATTTCCCTAACTGGTCACCAGTCAATTTTAAAGTTTTTGGATTTTTAATGTTGCTATATGTATCCATATAAGATGTAAAAGAATCCATAGGAGGAATCGAAATGAAAAAATTTATCCAATCAGCCATGCTTTCAATTGCCTTTGCAGGCGGGGCAGCACAGGCGAAGGAACTACGTTTGTCTCACCAATGGTCCACCAGTGACGTGCGTCATGAAGTGGCTCAGATCGTTGCGGATGAAGTCGCGGCAGCTGGTGTCGATCTTGAGATCACCATCTTCCCGTCAAAGTCGCTCTTTAAACCGCGCGAACAGTATCGTCCGCTATCCCGTGGGCAGTTGGACATGACAGTCTTCCCACTGTCCTATGCCGGTGGTCAGCAACCGGCATTCAACCTGACGCTAATGCCGGGTCTTGTGAAGAACCATGACCATGCGGCTCGCCTGAGCCAGTCGCCCTTCATGGAAGCACTTGAGGCAAAGATGGCCGAGGATGATGTGATGGTACTGGTCCACGGCTACCTTGCCGGTGGGTTCGTGGGCAAAGACACCTGCATTACGCATCCAGATGATGTCGCGGGTTTGCAGACCCGTGCGGCGGGGAAGTCGTTTGAACAGATGCTGGTTGGTGCGGACGCGTCAATCACGTCTATGGCGTCATCCGAAATTTACTCCGCCATGCAGACGGGCGTTTTGGATGCGGCGAACACGTCGTCTTCGTCCTTTGTGTCCTACCGGATCTTTGAACAGGTCGCCTGTTACACACCCGCGTCCGACATTGCGTTGTGGTTCCTGTACCAACCGCTGCTGATGAACAAATCCACGTTCGAGGGTTTGTCGGAAGAGCAACAAGCGGCCTTGCTTGCGGCGGCGGATGTAGCCGAGGCGCACTACCTTGAGCAAGCCAAGCTGCAGGATGCTGCATCGGTTGATGTGTTCCGAAAAGCAGGTGTCGAAATCGCCGAAATGACTGCGGATGATTTCGCAGCATGGCAGGCGCTGGCTCAGGAAACATCCTACGCCGCGTTTGTGGCGGATGTCGAAGGCGGCCAAGAGCTGCTTGATATGGCGCTCGCGGTCGAGTGATCCCAACGGCGAGGGGCACGTTGCCTCTCGCCCATCCCAACCCAATTGGAAGGAATACGTCATGGCTGGCCATGCCCCTTCGGCTGCCCAACGCAAAAAAAGCGAGATTGGCTTTGTGCGCGCGGTCCAAAATATCTCAAGTGTCGCGGGGTGGTGTTCTGCCTTGATGATTTTGGCGGCCGTCTTTCTGACATGCCAAATGATCTTTATCCGCTTCGCTTTGAATGGATCAACCGTCTGGCAGACAGAGATCGTTGTGTTCTTGGTGATTGCCGCGACCCTCGTCGGGTTGCCGTTCGTACAGTTCCAGCGCGGCCACGTGAACGTGGACCTCATCCCGCTGGCTCTGAAAGGCACGGCACGGTTCGGGTTGGCCATCGTGACGCTGACGCTGTCGATCATCATCACAGGCACAATGCTATTTTACGGCTATGAATATTGGCACTTTGCATGGGCGCGGGGCTGGACGTCAGACACCGTAACGGCGGTTCCTCTGTGGATACCTTACCTGTCCCTGCCTGTCGGCTTTGGCTTGTTGTTGCTGCAACTGATCGCCGATCTTGTAGCCCTTCTCACGAAATCTGAAACGCCCTTTGGGCTGGAGGCATCGTAATGGATCCCCTTATTCTTGGTGCCCTTGTTGGCATCTGTACCATCCTTGTCCTGTTTTCCGGTGTGTCCGTGGGTGTGGGACTGATCGTCGTCTCTGCCGGGTTTCTGGTGATCTTTGACGGCATGCGCTCGCTTGAACTGATGCCCGAGATTTTCTTCGGCAAGCTCGACAGCTTTGCGCTGCTATCGATCCCGATGTTCATCATCATGGGGGCCTCGATCGCTTCAACCCGCGCAGGCGCTGACTTATACGAAGCATTGGAGCGGTGGCTGACACGTGTGCCCGGCGGTTTGGTTATTTCCAACCTTGGCGCATGCGCCTTGTTCGCTGCGATGTCCGGCTCCAGCCCGGCCACCTGTGCTGCAATCGGAAAAATGGGCATCCCCGAGATGCGCAAACGCGGCTACCCTGAAGAGATCGCCACGGGCTCTATCGCCGCCGGAGGCACTTTGGGCATCCTGATCCCGCCCTCCGTCACCATGATCGTCTACGGCATTGCAACCGAGACCTCGATTGGCCGCCTGTTTCTGGCCGGCGTCTTTCCGGGGCTCCTGCTCGTCGGGCTGTTTATGGTCTGGTCGCTCTATGCGACATGGAGGTCTGGAGACACCAACCTGCTGACGGCTCGCAGCTATTCCTGGAAGGAAAAGTTCGAAGTTCTGCCACGCGTCTTGCCGTTCATCGGCATTATCATTGGTGTGCTTTATGCGATGTATGGCGGGGTTGCGACGCCGTCGGAAACTGCTGCTGTCGGCGCGCTTTTGTGCCTCGCAGTCGCAATCGCGATCTACAAGCTCTACGACGTCCGCAAGATCTGGACGATCCTGCAAGACAGCACCAAAGAAAGCGTGATGATCCTGTTCATCATCGCCGCAGCGGGTGTGTTTTCCTATATGCTGTCGAGCCTGTTCATCACGCAAAGCATCGCGACATGGATTGGCACGCTGGACGTAAACCCTTGGGTATTGATGATCGCGGTGAACATCTTTCTGATCATCGCGGGGTTCTTCCTGCCGCCTGTGGCTGTGATCCTGATGGCCGCACCGATCCTGTTACCGATCATCACGACCGCTGGTTTTGATCCGATCTGGTTTGCCGTCATCCTGACGATCAACATGGAGATCGGTCTGATCTCACCCCCCGTGGGCCTGAACCTTTATGTGATCAACGGCATTGCGCCGGACATCTCTCTCAAGACCATCCTCAAAGGCTCGCTGCCCTTCGTGGCCTGCATGCTGCTTGCCATTGTCCTGCTGTGCGTCTTCCCCGGTATCGCCACTTGGTTGCCAGAGGCGGTCATGGGCCCTGCACTTTAACTCCAAGATTTAGAGGAAATTCACATGTCCTACTCATCCAAGTACCGCCGCGTTGGCCTGATTGTTCCCAGCTCTAACGTGACCATGGAAACCGAAATCCCGGCACTCTTGAAAGCACGCGAAACGATCCTGCCGGAACGCTTCACTTTCCACTCCTCCCGGATGCGGATGAAAAGCGTTGTGAAAGAAGAGCTGGAGGCGATGGACGCAGACAGCGTGCGCTGCGCGACCGAGCTGTCGGATGCTGCGGTTGAGGTCCAGGCTTATGCTTGCCTTGTTGCGATCATGTCGATGGGGCTGGGATATCACCATGAATCCTACAAGAAACTGAACCAAGCCACAGTAGACAACGGTTGCCCTACACCTGTGTTGAACTCTGCCGGGGCCCTCATTGATGGTCTCAAGGACATGGGCTTGAAGAAAGTTTCGATCATCTGTCCTTATATGAAGCCACTCACGAAATTGGTTGTCGATTACATCGAAAACGAAGGTATTGAAGTGCAGGATTTCCTCGCTCTCGAAATCCCCGACAACCTCGAAGTTGCATCCCAAGATCCGACTGCCCCGGCAGAGCTATGGCGCAAACTGGATTTACGCGGCGTCGATGCCATCGTCGCGTCGGCTTGTGTGCAGATGCCGTCACTCCCATCCATCGAAATGATCGAACGGGCATCTGGCTTGCCGACACTGTCAGCGGCAGCTGCCACAACACGCCAAATCCTGCGCAGTTTAAATCTGACAGAAGTTGCACCCGGAGGCGGTGCGCTGCTCGCCGGTGGTGTGCCGTCAACATTGGCAGAAGTGGCCTGACAAACAGGGGTGGCGCATTTATCAACGCGTCACCCCAAACCCAAGGACGTACCGTGGACAGTAAAGTTTCGATCTACCCCATCACGCAGGCGACCACGGCCACGTTCACGGAACTTTACTTTCGCCTAACGTTTTTCTTCTTCATTCAACGCGGCAGCAAATATGTGCTGACCCCGTCGCAGGGCGAGATGTTGGGCGAAGAAGGTGATCTGATGATCTTCCCACCCGGCTCTATGGTGACAATGGAAAACCGCCCCGTGATGGACAGCGACTATCGGGCTCTTGGTGTCAGCTACTCACACGACCTGATCAATGCGGTGTTCTCTGACTTGCCAAAGTCGGACGCCGCAGACGGGGTGCAGATTGTCCGCGCGGCTGAAAACAATCCGTCGGATATTTTGGGGTTGATCCAAGACACATTGGACAACGACGCCTTGCCGGACACCATCCGGGATCACCGACTGTTGGAGCCTCTTTTGTGGCTGCGCGAACAGGGTTTCCGATTGCCAACCCAAGTCGAAGACGACCCGATCAGTCAGGTACGTCGCCTGATCGAGTCGGATCTGAGCCATTCGTGGATGGCAGAAGAGGTTGCCGAACATTTGGCGATGAGCGAGGCGACGATGCGCCGCTGGCTCTCTAAAAGCGGGCAGGGCTTTGCCAAGATCCTGCTGCACACACGGTTGGAACACGGGCTCAGCCTGTTGCAGACGACTGATGCTCAAGTCTCCGAAATCGCGCTGGCTTGCGGGTTCAAAACACCGTCGCACTTTTCCGACGCATTCCGCAAAAGGTTCGGGATTAAGCCAAAAGACATTCGTTTGGCGGCAGATTGATCGAAATCCGACAATCCTTGATTGGGAGCCGGAAGCGGTACCGCGTTGTGATGGCTAATTTTGTTTCATCAGCAACAAACAATCCCAGAAAGGATTATCCCAATGACACGTAACGTTTTCCTCGCCGCCGCACTGGCAACGACACTGGCCGCTCCTGCCATGGCGGACGGCTTCACTTTGACCAGCCCTGACATCGCCGAAGGTCAACAGCTTAACTCTGACTTCGTGTTTCAGGGCTTTGGCTGCGAAGGTGGCAACACAGCCCCAACACTGGAATGGTCCGGCGCGCCGGAAGGCACCGAAAGCTTCGCCGTCACCGTATACGACCCGGACGCGCCAACTGGTTCGGGCTGGTGGCATTGGTTCGCCTTCAACATCCCCGCTGACGTGACATCGCTGCCCGGTGGTGGCGACGTGAATGGCGTCCAGTTGACCAATGATTACGGTGCGCAAGGCTTTGGCGGCGCATGTCCTCCTCCCGGTGAAGTCCACCGTTACCAGTTCACTGTCCACGCCTTGGGCACCACGCTTGCGATCGACAATTCGGTCAGCAACGCGCTTGCGGGCTTCATGGTGAACGCGAATAGCTTGGCGTCTTCAACCATCACGGCAGTATATAACCGCTAAAACTGTGCGCCTCGGCATCCAGTCGAGGCGCTAACGCCAAATTTGCAACAGGACCAATCCCATGGACATCACTCTCAAAGCTTGGGCGCATGGCGCGCCGATCCCAGAAAAATTCGCATTCGGCAAAATCCCTGCGGAAGGCCGGTTTGAGACCTCTGACAACATCAACCCCGAGATCAGCTGGTCAAACGTCCCCGAAGGCACAAAGTCCTTCGCGGTGATCATGCATGATCCGGACGTGCCGTCATCGGGCGAAGACGTAAACCAAGAAGGCAAAACGGTTCCGGCGGATCTGCCACGTGTCGATTTCTATCACTGGGTCTTGGTGAACGTGCCAGCCACCACACGCGAGATCGCCGAAGGCGCTGACAGCCTTGGTGTGACGCCCGGTGGCAAGACCGCAGGTCAGCGATCTTACGGGAAAACGGGCATCAACAGCTACACCGATTGGTTCGCAGGTGACCCGGATATGGGCGGCGACTATGGCGGCTATGATGGCCCGTGCCCACCGTGGAATGACAGCATCATCCATCACTATCACTTCACCGTTTATGCGCTGGATGTTGAAGCTGTCGATCTGGACGGAGCCTTCACCGGTACCGACGCGATGTCCGCGATCAAAAGCCATGTGCTGGCTGAGGCATCCCATATGGGCACCTATTCCATGAACCGCGATTTGCGTGATCAAGCCGGGTAACGCAAGACTTTCGGTCTGTGCCACAACGACAAGACGCAGACCGGCAACATCAGGAAAACGCCCATGTTCTATGAACCGCGCGATGGCCACGGTCTGCCACACAACCCCTTTAATGCGCTCATCACACCGCGCCCGATCGGTTGGATTTCGACACGTGGGATTGATGGCTCGGAGAACCTCGCACCCTATTCGTTCTTCAACGGGGTGTCATATGCGCCGCCCCAAGTCATGTTCGCCTCGACCGCCAGCAAAGCGGATCGGATGCGCGGCAAGGACTCCGTCGGCAACATCATCGATACAGGCGTGTTCTGCGTGAACGTCGTTGGGTTTGAGATGCGCGATGCAATGAACGCGACCTCGGCCCCTGCGCCACGCGACGTAGACGAGTTCGATCTTGCGGGGTTGGAGCGCGCAGACTGCGCCACCATCGCATGTTCGCGCGTTGCAGCCGCTCCGGCCAGTATGGAGTGCAAGCTGGTCAAAGTCGTTGATCTGCCTGGAGAGGCCAACATCGTGGTCTTTGGCGAGGTCACAGGGATCCATCTGTGCGACGAATACCTGATTGATGGCATCTTCGATGTGACCAAATTCCAACCGCTCGCCCGACTTGGCTATCGCGATTATACAGCCGTGTCTGATCTGTTCAGTCTTGATCGGCCGGCTGCTGGATGAGCGCCTAGAACAATGCGTCGATTTGCTCTGCGACCCGGCTATCCAGAGACGCCGGGTCCACTACGGTCATATCCGCTGCAATGACATGCACATCTGTAATGCCCAGGAACCCAAGCACGTGAACCAAGTAGGGCGACACGAAATCCATCTCTCCCATCACCGGTGTTTCGCCGGTTGCAACAACGATATACGCCGTTTTGCCGGTGGCGAGCCCCACATAGGTTTGGTCCGGGTCCGGGCGGAATGTGAGGCCCGGGCGCGCTACGTGATCGACCCATGCCTTTAGCGCGGCAGGCAGGCCGAAGTTATACATCGAGGCCGAGATGACCAGAATATCAGCATCGAGAAGCTCTTGTGCCAGCGTATCAGACGTCGCCAATGTCGCGTGTTGATCGGGGGTGCGTGCACCGGCTGGGGTGAAGCTGGCCCCGACCCAGTCTTCGGTCAGAAACGCGACCTCATCACTTGCGGCACGGGTCGTAACGGTGAGTGTTTTGTGAAGGCCTTGCAAGCGTTCAATAACCTTGTGCCCACCCTTGAGGGACGCAGAGCCATTTTGGCGCACGCTGGACGTGACGTGAAGCACGGAAGTCATGGGCAATTCCAATTCTGATAGGTGTTTTGTTAGGGGGCGTGCATTTGCGCGACAGGGCGGTCCGGGTCTTGTTTCCAAACAGCAAAAGATCCGTCGAAAAGGATGCCGGGCTTGTTGATCATCGCGAGCGCCAAGAGGACAACCGTGGCGGCATACCCAGAGCCACAAGACGCGATCAGTGGTTTGGATGCCCAGCCGGGCGCGCGTTCATCCAAGACCTTTACGATCGTGTCGGCGTCCAGAAACGTGCCGCTGTCCGGATCAAGCATTGCGCTGAACGGAACATTCAACGCACCTGGAATGTGACCACTGCGTGGATCATCCGGGTTGCCTGCATAATTTGCGGCCCCGCGTGCGTCGATGACACAGGCGCTGTCGTGAAGCGCAAGAAATTCCTCCAGATCAAGTTTCAGGCCGGGCACATATTTGGGAACGAAGTTGCCTGTTCCGGGCACGGACGACACTGTCGAAACCTGCATCCCTAGGTTTTTCCAATTGATCCACCCGCCGTCCAGAACTCTTACGTTTTCAAATCCCCAGTGCCGCATGGCCAACCAAATCCGACCCGCGTGCATGTGCGAAGACGCGTCATAGAGCACGACAAGATCGCCTTCATTGATTCCTAGCGCCATAAAGGACGCGCGCGCCTTTGCTTCATCCGCGATGGCGGCCAATCCGGGTGCCACGTCCTGCGTGATGAAGTGTTGAGTCCAATCCAGGAAGACAGCACTGGGGATGTGCCCTGCGTCATAGTCGCCTGGCAAGGCCCGTGCGGGCGATGCCCACGTGCCACGCACATCGAAGATTTTGACGTTTGGAGCATCAATGACGGTTTTCAATTCGTCTGCTGATATCAAAGGCCCCTGCATCATTGTGCGGCCTCTGTGATGTTGTCGGCCAGAAACGTCTGCCAAACCGTGTTTCGGGCAAAGTCATAACCTGCGACGTCGCTCCAGATCGTTTCCAACTGCTCAAGCTCGGCCGCGCGTGTATCTGGCGCAGTGATGGCGCGATGCGCTGCGACAAGGGCAGAAGCACGGGCATTGGCCCAGCAATGGACAAGAACCTTTCGATCTCCTACGCGGTCCATGGCGTTCAGAAAGTTCTGAAATTCCTCCGATTTAGGGTCACGCCAGTTGACGGGCACATGGATGTATTCAACGCCTTGAGCCGCCAGTATCTCTCCTTCTTGCGGGTTGTAGATTCCCTCAGATTCGGGAACGAGGTTGATCACAACTTCGATGCCATCGTCTGCGGCTTCTGACAATTGGTCGGCACTGGGTTGGCCAGACGTCAGAACCGTTGGTTCAAACTGGTAGAAATTACGGGCTTCACTGATGTCAGCAAATGCGGGCGTTATCGCCAACGACGCCAAGACAATTACGGTGCCTGTGATCTTGCGGAATGTCATGTCTGTACCTCCTATCGAATTGAGCGTTGAGCCTTACTTGTTGACCGTCGTGTAGGTCTTGGAGACGATCTTCCAGCCTACATTCAGCCGCAGCAGCGTGAGCAAGTCGAAGAACTGGAATGTCGGCAGATCAATGGTGACCTTGACCAGAGCCATGTCGTTGTTGATCTCTACATGAGTGATCTCGCTGGTGTTCGGGGGAAGTGTCCCACTATCCGCCAACGTCTCAAGCGCGCTGCGCGGCGTCAGCACCAGATTTCCATCCGCATCCAGCGAGTTCAGATTAACGCTTGAATAGAATGCCTTGGCGACACGGGCGCCACTGCCATCGCGGATGCCTTCGATGTAGTCGGTCACAGTTGCAATGATCTGGTCTTGGTCGGTCATCGTCTTGTCCCTTGAGTGGTCGTTGCTTGACTGAGATGTAGGGGGCACGTTACGTTTAATAAAATGAAATGATGTGAACGATGTGATGCACAAAAACGAACGTGATTTCACCGACGGCAACCTTTTGAAGACATTTGTCGAGATTGCAGATTGCAAAAACCTGACCTTGGCCGCGTCTCGCTTGAACCGCAGTCAATCCGCGATCAGCGTGCAATTGCGTAAACTGGAGGAAGAGTTGGGCACATCGCTGTTCCTGCGCGATGGGAAAGGCATGTCCCTCTCGCCGAGCGGGGAAAAGCTGTTGCCTGCCGCGCGGCGTAGCTTGGCGGAACTGGCGGGGATCAGGTCACTCTTTGCCGAACCTCTGAACGGTCGCATACGGGTCGGTATTCCAGAGGATTTCGACGAGGGCGTCTTGGAGAAAGCCCTGTCAGACTTCCGCCGATCCAATCCGGGTGTCGAGGTCGTCGCGACATCGGGTTGCACAGCCGGTTTTGGAGATGCGGTCCGGGCGGACAAATTGGATATTGCGGTCTGCTCTGCGGTCACAACCGTCCCGGGCGAGGTTTTCCGCGAACAGCAAGCCGTTTGGGCAGCAAGCGAGGTGCTTAATCTCAAGGGAGACGATCCCGTGCCACTTGCAATCATTGACCATGGATGCTGGCTTGCAGAATTGCCAAAGGTGTCGCTGAACCAGCAAGGCCGCGCGTACAACGTCGCCTTTGCCTGTACGGGTATCATGAGCCAAAAGGCGGCGATCCGGGCCGGGTTCGCCGTTGGTGTCATTTATCAAGATAGCGTCGAAGAGGGCATGAAAGTACTGACCTCAAAGGATAATTTTCCACCTTTGCCAAAGTTCAAGAGGTCCATCTTTATTGGCGACAACGCCCCTCGAGACTTGGCTGAAGCCATGGCGGATGCGATACGTCGCGCGACCTGACGGTTAGACTTCGGGTGCTGGGCCAATGGCTGTTTTGCGTACTCCGCATGCCCGCAGCCCGGCCATAGACCGAAGCGGTCACCGCAAAGTGCGCATTGCAGACTTTGAGGCGCATAAATCCGATGGCAGATTTGTTCGCTGAGCTGACTTGGCCCGTCGTTCACCCGTGGGTTGCACAAACTGTGCAAAGCCAATGTGATTTTTATGCGTGATGACTGCGGATTCTAAACAACTTGAACTTAAGTCTATCAGCTAGCGATTTGAGACTTTTGATCTTTAGCAGCGCCAGATGAGCGAGATTTTTCGAAGATTGCTCTAGCTTGCCATCCGCTCTTCAAAGCTCTTTTCGATGAATGTCGGTGTGTGTTCACCAAGTCCGACAACCTTGTTACCGCCACGATCATCACGTCCCACGGAACGACTGCGGCTGGAAGATGACCGGCTGCGGCTGCTCGTCGTCTTTGGCGTTTCTTCGACGGCAGATGCGTTTTTTGCCTCTGTCGTCGTTTCGACCGGCGCTTCGGTCTTGGTGTCTGCTTTTGTCCGGCTGCTGCTTGAGCGGGAACGGCTGCGCGTGCTCTTGGGCTTTTCTTCTACTGCGTCCGGCGCGGCGTCTGTTGTCTTTGCCGCCGTGGAGGTCGTCTTCAGCGGATTATCAAAGCGCGTGATCTCTTTCTGGATCAGCTTTTCCACAGCATCGAATTGCTTTTCGTCGCGTGGCACACAAATGGTGATTGCCTTGCCTTCGCGACCCGCACGACCTGTGCGCCCAATCCGGTGCACATAGTCTTCTGGGTGGCCCGGCACGTCAAAGTTGAACACGTGGCTGACCGACGGCACGTCCAGCCCGCGCGCGGCCACGTCAGAGGCTACAAGAATGCGCAGATCGCCCGCCCGGAAGCCGTCCAGTGTGCGGGTGCGTTGCGACTGATCCAGATCACCATGGATAGGTGCTGCGTCATATCCGTATTTTTTCAGGGACTTGGCGACGATATCCACATCCGTCTTGCGATTGCAGAAGATGATTGCGTTGGTGCACTTTTCACCCTCGCCATCGATCAACATACGCAGGACTTTGCGCTTTTCACTGGCTTCGCGATCTTTACGCGAGCCTTTGAACATCACAACACCCTGTTCGATGGTCTCGGAGGCCGTGGCCTGACGAGCCACCTCGATCCGCTCAGGATTGGACAGGAAGGTATTGGTGATACGCTCGATCTCTGGCGCCATGGTGGCGGAGAAGAAAAGTGTCTGACGTGTAAACGGTGTGAGACCAAAGATGCGTTCAATGTCGGGAATGAACCCCATATCAAGCATCCGGTCGGCTTCGTCGACCACCATGACTTTGACGTCATTCAGGATCAGTTTGCCACGTTCGAAATGATCAAGCAGGCGTCCGGGTGTCGCGATCAATACATCGACCCCTTTATCGATCAGAATGTCCTGTTCCTTGAAGGAGACGCCACCAATCAGCAGCGCCTTGGTCAGCTTCACATATTTGGAATAGGTGTCGAAATTCTCGGCAACCTGTGCAGCCAATTCCCGTGTCGGGCAAAGCACGAGGCTACGTGGCATACGTGCCCGGGCGCGCCCGCGCGCAAGCTGTGTGATGAGGGGCAGGGTAAAGCTGGCGGTCTTGCCGGTGCCCGTCTGGGCGATGCCAAGTACGTCCCGTCCCTCAAGTGCCGGAGGAATCGCACCTGCCTGGATGGGTGTCGGGGTTTCATAGCCAGCTTCGTCGATGGCTTTGAGTACCTTGGAATTCAGGTTCAGATCAGAAAATTTTGTCATGTATGTCCGTGGGTTGCGGACACTGACTTGGCCCGCTGCGTCTGGTGATGTCGGCCCGCGCGGCCCTATATGGGGGCGTAGGGCCCCGACATGCTGCGCGTGCATAGCAAAGGTGCGAACTGGCGTCAAACAGAGGCGTCGGGGAAGTGTTTGGCAGCCAGCGCCTCCAAATCCAGATTGACCTTGCGCAACAGCCCATGTGCCTCGAGTCGTGCCCGAAGGTCCGGGCTGTCGCCAACAACCTCGTCGTAAAAGGCGCGCAGGCCCGCATCCCCCTGTTCGGAGGCAATGGATTGGAAGAGTTCATGGACTGACAGACCGCCTTTGTCCCGCGCCAGCGCCGGTTTCAATTCGGCGCGGTATGATCCGTGTTCCAGCCGGTATTTGAATGCCGCATGCCAGTCCTCCCACGAGGTGGCATGGCAATGGGCCAGATCGACCTGCACTAGCTCCGTGCTGCCTTGCAAAATCGCATTGTCCTGAAAGGCATTGTGGATCTGGATGGTCATGTCCGGCAGGCCTGTGCGCACAAACAGCTTGCCCGCCACATGGCTGAGAAAACCAGCCCGCAAGTGTTTGCCATAGGTCGGGTAAATCTGTGTAACCGTGTCGGCGCGCGCCGGACCCGACGGCAGGAAAGCCTTGAACGCATCCGCGCTGCCGCCCAACAACTCCATCGGGCGGACCCGCGCGGCCACAGTGTTGTCGCCCAATCGGGCAAGCACGTCATCAACGGACAACAACTGAGGTACCAGAAACTCGTCCACGTCCATGTGGATCAACCAATCCACCTCGGGTTTGCGGTTATAGGCATGTGTGGCGTTGGTGGATTGGCGTACCTGATGCTTGTCCGGACGCCCGCCGCGCTGGTTCCAATAGGCACTGTCACAGGTGCGCACACGGATTTTCGGATGCGCCTTCAAATGGTTGAACGCCTCTGGCGTTGGTGCATCGAGGTAGATGTAAAGCCGGTGCGCGCCCTGCTCCAAATGATAGGCTGCAAAGCGTAAGATCTGGGGCGTAGGGGCCAGTATGGTTGAAGATATGCCCCAGCGGACAGTCACAATTGCCCCTTCCTACTTTGGTTGCTTTGGCGGTTTGAGCGCCTGTGCGCGCCCGAAAATACTGCGATGATCCACCATGACCATACGCAACATGGCAACGGCCAGCGGCGCAATGGTCGCATCACGTTCGGACAATTGCCACAGACGGGCCAACATGACCTTATCCAGATCGCCCTTTTCAAAAGAATAGGCTGCCATGTCATAGGCGAGGGGAGGACGGTCCTTGGGGCGTACAAAGGGGGCGGGTGTGTCGCCGCTCAGCCCTGCATTGCGCCGTTCGCTGTCATGCAGTTTGATCAGATCAAATAGCAACGACAGACCCATCCCAAGTGCGCGCTGATCACCATTCTGACCGCAATCAGCGAATGTCGTGGCTGCGGAAATCAACCAGCGTGTCGAGAGTTTCTTGGCCATCAGCGGGCCCTGTTCGTTCCAGATGCGAAAGAAAAGGGGCAGGGCATCCGCAGGAGGATCCGTACGCCGTGACATTGCAATCACCATCGCATGAAGGCGAAAAAGTTCTGACTGGCCTTCAAACTCGATCTGCAGTTCCAACCATTTGCGTTGTGCGTCATAGCGCGGCAGATCTTCGATGGATTGGGTCGTCTTGGGCACGGTTTTACGGTAGAGCCTGCGCAGATTGACGTCGCGGGGGGGCAGGATCTTGTCGGCATCGTGGAAGGGTCTTTGACGCCGTTCCAGATACTTCATCAACTTGGCATAGCCACCGCGGTAGAGGGTCGGTTCGAGGAACATCATTGCCCCTCTATACCATCATTTCCTTGGTCGCGGTGAGTTTCACATCCGGGTAGTCCCGCTCGACGCGGTCAATGTCCCATTGCAGGCGTGTCAGGTACACGATGTCGCCATCGTGGTCGTGCGCAATGTGTTGCTTGTTGGAATCGCTAAACTTCTCAACGGCTTGCTTGTCGCCGCTCACCCAACGGGCCGAGGTGAATTGGGACTGTTCGAACCGCACGGGCAGCCCGTATTCCAGCTCGATCCGGCTGGCGAGTACCTCAAATTGCAACTGCCCGACAACGCCCACAACAAACCCAGACCCAATGGACGGTTTGAAGACCTTGGCAGCGCCTTCTTCGGCGAATTGCATCAACGCCTTTTCCAGATGCTTGGCCTTGAGGGGATCGCCGGCTCGGACGCCCTGCAACAGTTCCGGGGCAAAGGAAGGGATACCCGTCACACGCAACGCTTCTCCTTCGGTCAAGGTATCGCCAATGCGCAATTGGCCGTGGTTGGGGATGCCGATGATATCACCGGCCCAGGCCTCTTCGGCCAGTTCCCGATCAGACGCGAGGAACATCACAGGGTTGGAAATTGCCATGGGTTTCTTGGTGCGCACATGGGTCAGTTTCATACCGCGCTTGAAGTGCCCAGAGGCCATACGCACAAAAGCGACGCGGTCCCGGTGTTTGGGATCCATGTTGGCCTGAACTTTAAAGACAAAGCCTGACACCTTTGATTCCTCGGGCAGAATTTCGCGCGGCTGCGCGGATTGGATCTGTGGTTCGGGGCCGTATGTCGCGATCCCTTCCATCAGTTCCTTGACGCCGAACGAGTTAATTGCAGAGCCAAACCAGATCGGGGTCAATGTACCTTGCTGCATGGCCACAGGGTCGAGCGGTGGCAGCAGTTCGCGCGCCATTTCCAGCTCTTCGCGGAGCTGTTCCAATTGCGCGGCGGGCACGTGATCCGCGAGCTTTGGATCGTCCAGGCCGTTGATTTCAATGCTTTCCGCGACCTTGTTACGGTCAGCACGATCCATCAGTTCGAGGCGATCGCGCAGGATGTCGTAACAGCCGATGAAATCGCGCCCGACGCCAATGGGCCAACTGGCCGGGGTCACGTCAATGGCAAGGTTTTCCTGAATTTCGTCAATGATCTCAAATGTATCGCGGCTTTCGCGGTCCATCTTGTTACAAAAGGTCAGGATCGGCAGATCGCGCAGGCGACAGACTTCAAACAGCTTTTGAGTCTGGCTTTCGACACCTTTGGCTCCGTCGATTACCATGATGGCTGCGTCCACTGCTGTGAGCGTCCGATAGGTGTCCTCAGAAAAGTCCGAGTGCCCCGGCGTGTCCACAAGATTGAAGCGGAACGTGTTGATACTGTTCGAGAAATCAAAGGACATGGCGGAGGCGGACACCGAGATTCCGCGGTCTTTCTCCATCGCCATAAAGTCGGATCGGGTGCGCCGCGCCTCACCCTTGGCCCGCACCTGTCCGGCCATCTGAATGGCGCCGCCAAAGAGCAGAAACTTCTCGGTCAGTGTCGTCTTGCCCGCGTCCGGGTGCGAGATGATCGCAAAAGTACGGCGACGGGCAATTTCGGGGGGCAATTCGGGGCGGTTATCTAACATGCAGGCCGTATATCGGGGCCGCAGGAAGGGGGCAAGCGGTGCCAAAACGTGGGAACTCAACCAGTGCACCAAGTCTGTCACGGCAAGGTACTCACGCGGCGCGGCGATACTGTGTGCCAAAATGCAGAGCCATGGGCGTACTGACAAAAACTGTCAGGGGGTGCGGGTAGATCTGTTTGCATCAACACCAGATAGGAGAAAGATCATGACCCTTCAGGAAATTGCCGACGCATTGGTTGCCGGGTGCCGCAGCGGAGATACGGGGCCGAACCTTGATGCCTTGTATGCCCCGGATGCCGTTTCGGTCGAACCCGTTGATTTCGGAGACGGGCGCGCAGCAGAAGGGCTGGACGCGATAAAAGGCAAACATGAGTGGTGGGACAACACCTTTGAGGTCTTGGGCGGCGAAATCTCTGATCCAATGCCCCACGGGGATGACCGCTTTGCCGTGATCTTTGAGATGAAGACCAAGAACAAGGAAACGGGTGCGATTGACGACATGAAAGAGGTCGGCGTGTATCACGTGGCCGGGGGTAAGATCACGCGGGAAGAATTCTTTTACGCCGCTTAATTGCGACCTGTGATCAAATTGAAAAAAAGGGGTCGGGGCTTGGTTCTTGACGGTAAGGTGCTGATCCCGAACGCTCCTTCAAAGCGTCTAAATTTGTAAAAAAATGCTGAAGAACCAAGAGCAGACTGCTGTTGTGATCGGGTTGTCAATTGGACTGGTCGGCGCTGGCGAGGCTGCCATGAAGAACTTCAACGGGGTCGCATTGAACGTTGATGTGAGCCCGCTGGCCAACGGAGACACCTGTTCCGAAAGTGGGTTCGCCATGACTGCATTGAGTGGTCGGGTGAACATTATTGACAATGATTTCGCAATTTCAGTGTTGCCAACGCTGGCGTTGTTTGACGACGACGTTGTCGATTTGATCAGGTTTTCCAACCTGTCACTCCTGAGCATTTCGGCCCCCGTCGATGGACAGTTCCCGATCTTTGATGATGGTGTTTTCGGTTGATGCGACCCCGCTGCCGGTGCCTGCGGGTATGCCGCTGCAGTTGGGCGGACTTGCAGGCCTGGTTTGGTTCAAACGGCGCCGTCCTGATCGCATCAGGGCGGCTTTTGGCTGTGTGCCGCTTTAACGCAGCGACGCCCTGCGCAGGAGTTCTGCGGCATCGGGCCGGTCCAACAGCGTTTCGGTCACGTCCAGACCCGACAGCCCTTCGTTGATGTGCTGGGACAGGTCGGCAGTGATCTCGTCGGGCAGGGCCGAACGGGTGCGTGTGTCGATCAGCATGGATTCAGCCGCGATCCCTTCGGCATAGATGATCTGGTGGCTGTCAAAGAGCAGTTCGAAATAGTCCACAAAGCCGCCGTCTTGGATGACCACAGAGTCTCCGTTCACGAGATGCCGGGCTTTGACCAGCAGTTCAGAACGCCCTGCACCCAACTGGTCTGTGCGCTGGTAGATGAACAGGCGGTGATCGGGCGAAACGATCAGATCGTGGGCGTTGTTAAGCGTGCCGGCCTTGATCCGGATCGGGGCAAAATCGCCGACCGCGCGAACAGTGGATTGCCCAATCCAGCCGACCGCCTGCACGCCATCATTGCGTGTCAGAACCCGGTCTCCAACCTTGAGGTCTTCGATCGGGACTTGCGCGCCCGAGGCCATGGTAATCCGGGTGCCACGTGTGAACCGGGCGCAGGCGAGTTGTGCGAATTTTTCGCGCACTGTGTCTGTGTCCACCCCCACCAATGCGTAAGGTGTTTTGGGCGTCAGCGCGGCCAAGGGGCACAGATAGATCGCGTTGATGTCTCCGCTGTCGTCCACTTCGACCAAAACAATAGCATCCGTGACGTGACCGTCTGGAGGCATCAGCGTGATGGCGCAATCCAGATGGATGGTTGCCCCGGCATGGCCAAGCGCACTGTTTTCGGCAACGATCAGGTGTGAGGTCCCTGTATGCACAGTCAGCCGCTGCGTGTCAGCACCCGACGCCAGCGTATAAACATCATCCAGCATCAGATCCGCCCCAAACGAAAGCACGTCGCCCATATTGGCACCATCGCTGATGCAGACGTCTTGCGCGCGCAGAACAGCAAGGCTTTGGGCTGGAGTGGTGGGCGTGTCGGTCATTGGTGCTCGGGCTGGTGGGATGCGAGAGGGTTTAACGTAGAATTGTGGCGTGGATCGGTCAACGCTTCGGTCTTTTGCTGGCGCATCTGTGAGGGGGGCGTTACCTCTTGGTTAAACAGATATGCGGAGGACATCATGGATTTGGGAATTGCGGGAAAACGGGCGGTTGTGTGTGCATCCTCGAAGGGGTTGGGCTTGGGCTGCGCCGAGGCACTGGCCGGTGCGGGTGTACATCTGGTGATGAACGGACGCGGTGTAGACACGCTTGAGGCCTCAGCCGAGGCGATCCGGACCGCTTACGGGGTTGAGGTTGTCACGGTGGCGGCGGACGTGTCGACCCAGAACGGGCAGGCGGCCCTGATCGAGGCGGCAGGCGACATTGATATTCTGGTCAACAATGCGGGCGGTCCGCCACCCGGTATGTGGCATGACTGGGACCGCGATGATTTCATCACTGCTCTGGATTCCAACATGCTGGCACCCATTGCGATGATCAAAGCGCTTGTGCCGGGGATGATGGATCGCGGCTGGGGGCGGGTGGTCAACATAACTTCGCAATCGGTCAAGGCACCGATCCCCGTTTTGGGGCTGTCCAATGCGGCGCGCACTGGTTTGACGGGCTATGTGGCGGGTACATCGCGTCAGGTGGCGGGATCGGGTGTGACCATCAACAACCTGTTGCCGGGGATCCATGCAACGGACCGTGCCGATGCGCTGGATGGCGGTGTTGTGGAGGCCCAAGGCATCACGCTGGAAGAAGCCCGCGCGCAGCGAGCGGCAACTATTCCCGCAGGGCGCTATGGCACGCGCCAAGAGTTCGGCGCGGCCTGTGCGTTCCTCTGTTCGACCCATGCAGGCTTCATTGTGGGGCAGAATCTGCTGCTGGATGGCGGGGCGACGGTGGCGACGATCTAGGCAGGCTGCGATTGTCCGGTGAGTGTCGCAAAAAGGGATTGAATGGCGAAGGTTCGCTGATAGGTTGTGTTTAACGTCTTCTGATTTCAGGATGGTTCGAATGACATTTTTCACGCGCGTATGTGCTGTGGCTACAATCACTGCGGCTACACTTGCAGGGAGTGGCGAAAAGGCCACGGCGTCCACTGTTTACGACGACGCCTATGTGTATTTTTCGCTGGATTCCAGCGGGTCGCTGGGCGCCAGCGGGTGGGATCAGGTCAAGACCTTTACCAATTCCATTGTCAACAGCCCGGCGCTGGACAACTCGATCATCGGTTTGAACGTGTTTTCCAATGGCATCAAGTTTCAACGGAGTTTCGTCGCCAATCAGGACCGGAGCGTCATCACAAACGACATCGACAATCTGCGCCATTATCAAGGAACGACGCATACCAGGACTGCGGTGCAGGATGGCATCACTCAGTTCGCGAATCTCGCCACCTTGCCAAATTATCGGCGGGTGATGTTCCTGATCACCGATGGCAACCCCGTGCCTGCGAGTTCGCAAAACCCATGCGCGTTGGAATCCAGTCTGATCAGCAACGACATTGAGTTGCACATCATTGGCGTGGGCAATTTCAATCCGTCTGTACTGAATTGTTTGCTGGATGATCCGAACTCGCGTGGGTCATTCACGTCCATCAGTGATTTTGGACTCGGCGGTGTCGATGCGATCTTTGCGTCTGATGTGCCGCCTGTGCCATTGCCTGCGTCCCTGCCGCTGTTGGGCTTTGGAGTTCTGGCGTTTTGCGGGCTGCGACGACGCGCGCGAGGGTGAGTCGATATGGCCAAGGCACCTGCGACGTTTTCATTGAAAGATCAGCTGTTTAACGCAGGTTCTTTAGGTGACTTGGCCGATGAGTTGGCCGCTGGCGTTCCCGGATTTGAGCGCGACGCCTTCCATCGCAAGGCCTTGTCCGGTATTGCCGAGCGGTCCTTGATGGAGTGCCTTGACTGGTTTGCGGATTGCGCTGAACCCTACCTTGCACCCGATTTTCCCACCATGGCGGATCAGTTGGAGGCGGCGATGCCTCAGCGCCTTGATCCGTCTTTGAGCGACGATGATTTTGGTCGGTTCATCCATGCCGTTCCGGGGATTTTGGCGGTGCGCCATGGGCTGGAAGAGCATCGCGAGCGGGCCTTGGATCTGCTCTATGCCGCCACGCAGCGCTTTTCGATGGAATTTTACATCCGCGCCTTTCTGAACCGGTGGCCCGAGAAGACGTTGGCCCGGTTGGCCAATTGGGCGGGGGACGAGAATTACCATGTCCGTCGCTTGGTCAGTGAAGGGATGCGCCCCAAGCTCCCGTGGGCGCGCAAGGTCGATCTGAATCTGGATCAGACGTTGCCCTTGTTGGATCGACTGCAAGCGGATGAAACGCGATTTGTCACCCGCTCGGTCGCCAATCATCTCAATGATGTGGCCAAGACAGATCCGGACGCAGTGCTGGAACGTCTTGCCGCATGGGAGGCTGAGGGCAGTCAGAACCCCAAGGAGCGCGCGTGGATGCGCCGTCATGCGCTGCGCACGTTGATCAAGGACGGTCATCCCGGCGCGATGGAGATGCTGGGCTATCGCGGCGATGTAGCACTGGATGTGTCAGTTACGGTGGCCGCGCCAGCGGTGCAATTGGGAGACGCGCTGACATTTGAAGTGACATTAACCGGAGAGAGTTGCCCGGTTTTGGTGGATTACCGCATTCGTTTTGCACGGCCTTCTGGGCGTTCGGCGGAGAAGGTCTTCAAGCTGAAAGTCGGGCAGGTTACGGCCGACAAGCCGCTGGTTTTGAAGAAGGTTCACAAGCTCAAGGCCAATGCGACCACATTTGAATTGCACAAGGGCGCGCACGGTTTGGTTGTGCAGGTCAACGGGGCGGACCGGGCAGAGGCCGCATTTGAGATTGTGTAAAGTTGCCGAGTGGCTCTGATCTGCCCGGCTGCAAAGTGCGCCGCCCTGTCTGCGCGGCGGGCGCGTCGCCTGACTGAGGAGAATTTTCCCCGCACAAGAAGGCGCCCACCGACCCGTTCACGTCTGCGTAGGGTGGCTGGTGTGCCGGTTTGCGCACTGGTAGCGATGCGCCACATCCCTCTGAGTGAGCGCCTGAAATGACCCCAACCCTGTTGATTATCCTCTTTGCCATAGTGATTGCAGCAAGTCTGCTGGCTGCTCCGCGCAGCGCCTCGGTTGAGGGCTTTTTCGCGGGCCGTTTGGGGGGGCAGGCGCCAGGGCTTTGGGTGCTTGTGCTGAGTCAGGTGACCACATGGATATTTGCACGCAGCCTGATGAATGCTGCGATTCTGGGATACTTCTACGGGATTGCGGGCACGTTGGCATATGCCGCGTATTACCTGAGTTTCTTAAGCGGCGGGTTCATCGTTTCGCGGCTGCGCGCGCGTGGCGCAGTCTCCGTACAGGATTGGCTGAGCGCGCGGTTCGGTGCTGTGGGTGTGTCTGTCTATAATCTGGTCATAGCATTGCGCCTGTTGTCCGAAGTGTTTGCCAATTTGCTGGTGGTGGGGCTGATAGCTGGCGCTGTCATGGGCGGCGGCGCGACAGTTGCGGTCGTGGTCGTTGCCGTTGTCGGGTTGGCCTATTCGGCGTGGGGCGGATTGAGTGCCGCGCTACGCACGGACGTTGCCCAGATGGCTGTCTTTCTCGTCGTGTTTGGTTTGGCCTTTCTGTTTCTGATTTTGTCGCCCGGTTTTTCTTTCGGTGCTGTATTGAGCGCGCCGGGAACAGCGGGGTCTTACAATGGGTGGGTGTTGCTGGCGGTGGCTGCGCTGCAGGTGTTTTCCTATCCGGCTCACGATCCGGTCATGATGGATCGTGGATTTCTGGCGGATGAGGCCACGACACGGCGGTCCTTTGTCCATGCCTTCTGGCTGTCGACACTTTGCATTATCGGCTTTGGGTTTTTTGGTATTCAGGCCAGCCTTGTGGGGGCGGAGTACGAAGCGGAATTGATTGGCACTTGGGGGCAGATGTTCCCGCTCTGGGTGTTTGCGCTGTTGATGTTGTCCTTGTTGGTCTCTGCGGTATCGACACTGGATTCCGCGCTGTCTTCGGCAGCGCGGTTGGTGGTTGAGGAACTGGCGTGGGCGCCGCGCTCGCTGATGGGCGGGCGGTTGGTTATGGTTGCGTTCATGGCGGGGGGCGCGGCGCTGACCTTGTGGGGCAATGCGACTCTGTTTGATGCCGTGGCCGTCAGCGGCACCGCGTCCATGTTTTTGACCCCGGTTCTGCTGGTTGGTCTGGTGTGGGGCAGGCGGGTTGCGTTGTGGTCCTACCTTGTGGCCTTTGGCGCGGCGGGCCTTGGTGCACTGCTCTATTTCGGGCGTGCGTGGCCAAGTTTTGCGGTCCTCCTGCCGGACGGTCACAAGTACGAACAGCTGCTGGTGATTTGTGTTGCCGTTCTTTTGGTTGGGTTTGCGGCGGTCCTTGCGGGGGCGCGGCGTCCCTGATAGTTCCTGACTGTTTTTATCTGGGACCGATCGTCCTGATCGGAAAAAGGCTGACTCTGTGGACCCTGTGACTCCGCCGCGGCTGGAAATTCGCAACCTTGTGCGCAGTTTTGCCGGGCGCAAGGTTGTGGACGACGTGAGCCTGTCGATCTTGCCCGGCCAATTGACTTGCCTGCTTGGTCCCTCGGGCTGCGGCAAATCCACGACCTTGCGCATGATTGCCGGTGTCGAGATGCAGGACACGGGCGAGATATACGTCGATGGCTCCCTCATTTGCGACACACGCTTTCGCGTGCCCCCGGAGCGGCGCGAAATTGGCCTGATGTTTCAGGATTTTGCCCTGTTCCCGCACCTGTCCGTGGCTGACAATGTCGCCTATGGCCTGCGCGGGACAAGTGCTGAGAAACGCGCGCGCATCGAAGAGATGCTGGAACGGGTGCGCATGGGCCGCTTTATTGATGCTTACCCTCACCAGCTGTCGGGAGGGGAGCAGCAACGCGTCGCTTTGGCCCGCGCATTGGCCCCGCGTCCACGCATCATGCTGATGGACGAGCCGTTCTCCGGCCTTGATAACCGCCTGCGCGATGGCATCCGCGATGAGACACTTGCCATTCTGAAAGAAGAAGACACGGCCGTCTTGCTGGTCACCCATGAGCCTGACGAGGCCATGCGGATGGCCGACGAAATTGCACTGATGCGCGATGGTCGCATCGTGCAGCAAGGTGCGCCTTACAATGTCTATACCCGCCCTGCGGATCGGGCTGCTGTGGCTTTTTTCTCCGATGCCAATCGCCTGCGCGCCCGTGTTGAGGGGGCGCTGGCGATGACGCCCTTCGGTCGTTTTTTGGCACCCGGCGTAACGGACGGCACTGCAGTCGACATTGTGTTCCGCCCCCAGCACGTGAAGATTGATTTTGATCGCGCGGGCGTTGGCCCCGCACCGACACCAGCCGAAGGTACCGCTGCGCAGGCCCATGTGGTGCGGGCACGGTTTTTGGGCAATGAAAGCCTTGTCGAGTTTCGACTGAATGATGGTGCGGTCATGAAGGCGACCGTACCGGGGGTGTTTCTGCCGGCCCGCGATACGGTGATGTGGCTGCGTATTCGCCGGGACAAGTGTTTTGTCTTTGGCGCCGAAGGAGAGAGCTGATGGGACCGATGATAGTGGAATTTGGCCTTGGCACATCGTTGCGCAGGGGCAGCTACACCGAGGCTGCGGCCCGCGCGGTGCGTGCCGCCTTGTGGCGCAATTCGATCAACTTGGCGGAATATATGGGGGTTGAGAAGGAAGACATGCGCATTGAGGTGCGCATTGGCTGCGCTCAACCTGACCTCGTTGACACGTCTGTGCTGGCTGAGGTGTTTCCGTACGGAGCGACTACTTTTGTTGTGGAGCATGGGGGGCTGGACGTGGTGCGCCCCGAGGGAGTCGGCAATCCAACTGTCATGGCGCAGGCTGCGTTGATTGTTTCGGTGGAGGGTGCGGCATGAGCGAGCAACGCCTGATCATCGAGATGGCCCAAGGGGTTGATCTGCATGGCTGTGATGACACCAAGGCGGCGCGCCGCGCAGTAGAGCAAGCGTTGCAGGGTGCGTCCCTGCCCATCTTCGGCACGTTGGGTGTGGACCGGGACACGATGCGTGTGGTTGTGCATATCGGTGCGCCGCGTCCCGAGGCGGTGGATGTGGACGTGATCGCCGGGTTGCTGCCTTACGGATCGGTTGAGGTTGTGGCCGAGAAGGGTGGTTTGGATGTCCCTGTGGCGGGTGATGTGGCGGTGATGGCTGTGGCCGCGATTGAGGTGTTCCTGCCCAAACGGTAGTCGATGGGCGGCTCTGTTTGCCCGATGGGCAAATGCGCCCGCCCACCGACCCATGGCCTGACACACCGTGGATTGTTTCATAAATTTGGGTCGTAGTCGCTGAGCGTTTTTCCGGGCTCGTCCACGAACATTTCCGGCAACGCTTCGGCGGATTGAATGAGGTCGACGCGGAACACTCTGAAGTCGTTGCGCAGTTCGCACCAGCAGGTCAGGGTCCAGACCCGTCCCCAATACTCCATATGCAACGGGCGGATCGTGCGTGTTGTGATCCGGTCTCCCTTGGAATGATAGGTCATCTTCAGCTTTTGCCGTGCACGGATCGCGGCACGCAAGGTAGGCATCTGGCCAAAGCCGCGCACAGCGTCCGCAAAGGGATAGACCGCGAACTTCCATTTGTCTGCTTCGGCGATGGTGCGTTCGGGCAGGACCGCATCGATCTTGTCGGCCAGCGAGGCAGCGGCGGACTTGAGGGTGTCATCTGCAGCTTCGGCGACGATGGCCATTCCGAGGTTCATCGCCTCCAGTTCGGCTGTGGTCAGGGTGAGGGGCGGCAGGCTGATCGCTTCTGTGATCATATAGCCAACGCCGCGCTCGCCTGACACGGGCACGCCGGAAGCGACCAACGTGTCCATGTCGCGGTAAATGGTGCGCACCGACACCTCGCATGCCTCAGCGATGTCCTGCGCGCGGTGCAATTTGCCGTCGCGCAGGATCTGGATGATGTCAAAGAGGCGGTCGGTGCGACGCATGTCACTCCTGTTGGATCTGCACCATTGCGTGGCGCATCTGAGCGGTAGGTTCGTCGATCATTTGCATGAACGGGGCAGCGGCCGGGTTGGCCATGATCTGTTGTGCCGCAGCTTGGGCGGTGTCCATGGAGGACCACAGAATATGATCTGTCCACAGCCCGTCAGCATCAACGCTGAGAGTGCGGCGGATCATGCCGCCCGCGTCGCGCAAAAGCGGTTCCATATCCGCCGCGGCGCGCCGAAAGGCTGTTGTGTCTGATCCCTCGATGAGGCGGAAGGTAACGATTTCGGCAGTCATTGTCATGATTTTCTCCCATCATGTGTTGATGGGGCGGGTTTGACAGGGTCCAACTGACACTAACCTGTCAGTTGGATGCGCGCCAGACGAAAAAGTTGCGGATTTTTTGCGCATCGCCTGGCGGAATGGGCGCCCATGACTTCTCGGCTGCGCATTGGGTGCATAGAACAACGTTCGACAGGGTGACATCCGCGTCGCCTCATATGGGAGATATGACATGGGAATTGGAAATATCGGACTGCCGGGCCTGCTGCTGATTGCGGTTGTGGTGTTGGTTCTGTTTGGCCGTGGCAAAATTTCGAGCCTGATGGGCGAAGTCGGCAAGGGCATTACGTCGTTCAAGAAAGGTGTGAACGAGGGCAAGGAAGAGCTTGAGGCGGCAGACGCCGAAGCGGCCAAGGATATCACGCCCGACACGACGGTCGAGACTGACAAAGACAAGGCCTAAGCAATGTTCGACCTTGGTCTGGCCGAACTTCTTGTCATCGGGATTGTGGCGCTGATCGTGATTGGCCCCAAGGACTTGCCTATGGTGTTTCGCCAGGTCGGTCGCTTTGTGGGCAAGGCGAAAGGCATGGCGCGTGAGTTTTCTTCGGCCATGAATCAGGCGGCGGATGAAAGCGGTGTGCGGGATCTGCAGCAGACGATACGCTCTGCGACCAATCCAGTCGGGTCGGCCATGGATGGCGTGAAGGAGGCGGCGCGGGATGTGACATCTTCGCTCAGCGATCTCGATCCAAACAGCGAGACCGGCAAGATGGCCGCCGAAAAGGCAAAGCAGACCGCCGAACGCCAAGCCATGTCCAAGAAAATCGAGGCCGCCACAGCCCGTTCGCAAGCCGAAGCCAAAGCCCGCGAGGCGGCAGAGGCCCTCAAGACGGCCGAACGCCTTGAGGCGGAAAGCGCGGCGCAAAGCCCGAAAGAGAGCGGATGAGCCAGAGCGAAGACATCGACAATTCAGCAGCCCCGTTGATCGAGCATCTGGCGGAGTTGCGCACGCGGCTGATCCGGTCGGTTCTGGCCTTTATCGCGGCGATCACAATCTTTTTCATCCCTATTCAAGGCGAGTTCATCGCAGCTCATGTGCTTGAATTCCTGCTCGAACCGATCGAGAACACATTGAGATCATTGGGTGATCCGTCACCCACCTTCCAATACACCAGCCCTCAGGAATATCTGTTTACGCTGTTTCGTGTGTCCATGGTCTTTGGTTTTGGCATCGCCTTTCCGGTGATCGGATTCCAGATGTGGCGCTTTGTGGCACCGGGATTGTACCGGCAGGAAAAGAACGCATTTCTGCCTTTTCTCATTGCGTCACCGGCGATGTTCATTCTGGGCGCGAGCTTTGCCCAGTTTGTGGTGACACCGCTCGCGATGCGCTTCCTACTGGGCTTTGCTGATGCGTCTTCGATGTTTGCCTCAATTCTGGGAACTGCATCGGAGCCGGGGACGGGGCCAACCATCGTCTTTAATGGCAAGGTCAACGAAAGCCTTGATATCACGCTGAAATTCATCATGGCCTTTGGTCTTTGCTTTCAGTTGCCCGTGTTGCTGACCCTGATGGGCAAGGCCGGGCTGGTGAGCTCCGAGGGTCTGGCCAACGTGCGCAAATACGCGATGGTGGGCATTCTGGTCTTGGCAGCTGTCGTGACGCCGCCGGATGTCATCACGCAGTTGATCCTGTTTACCGTCGTCTACGGGTTGTACGAAATTTCCATTTTCCTTGTGCGCCGCGTGGAAAAGCAGCGCGACGCGAAACTGCGCGAAGAGGGCTATTTCGACGATGAGGAAGATGACTTGGGCGACATCGCCGAGGATGACCTGAAGTGATAGACGACCCAATGGACCGTATCGCGGCGGCGCTTGAGCGGATGTCTCCGGCGCCTTTGCCGGTTCCGGATTTTGCATCTGCATCCGCCTTCGTGTGGCAGGCAGACCCGGATAGTTTGTTGCCGGTGCCGCATGTGTCCCGTGTGCCTTTGGAGTTGCTGTTGGGGGTGGATCGTTCGCGCGATACGTTGCTTGCCAACACCCGTCAGTTTGCCAAGGGCCTGCCGGCCAACAATGCCCTGTTGTGGGGTTCGCGAGGCATGGGAAAATCCAGCCTTGTCAAGGCAATACATGGCGCACTTGAAGTCGAGTTTCCGCACCTTAAAATTGTGGAATTGCACCGTGAGGATTTGCCGACGGTTGGCCGATTGCTGAACGTGCTGCGCGCTGCACCTGCCGAGCGGTTTGTGCTGTTTTGCGACGACCTCAGTTTCTCGCATGATGATCAGCACTATAAATCCCTCAAGGCAGTGCTGGACGGCGGAATCGAGGGGCGTCCGGACAACGTGATCCTTTATGCGACGTCGAACCGACGCCACCTCATGCCACGCGACATGATCGAAAACGAGCGTGGCAGTGCCATCAATCCGTCGGAAGCTGTCGAAGAGAAGGTCAGCCTGTCAGATCGATTTGGATTGTGGTTGGGCTTTCATGCCTGCGATCAGGATCAGTATCTGGCGATGATCCGGGGCTATTGTGCGGCCTATGGTGTCGATATTGACGAGGACACGCTGTGGGCTGAAGCCATTGAATGGCAGGCGACGCGCGGCTCTCGCTCGGGCCGCGTGGCATGGCAGTATTTCTGCGATTTGGCGGGACGTCGCGGCGTCAGCGTTTAAGCCGCCAGCACCTGTGCCTCAAATTGGCGCAGACAGGGGGCCGCTTTGGGCCCATAGGCTGCCAGATCCGGAAACAGTTTTGCAATCTCGGCCTGGGCACTTGGATCGACCGTCGCCATTGTAACAGATCCGGGATAAAGCGTTTCGCTCCAGATCCCGTGTGCGCAAACGACGTGGTGGTTGTCGAGCAGGATGTGGCAGTAGGTCACCAACCCGCCGGGTTTGCGATAGACACCGTCCATGCCCAGCAGATCAACGGCCCTGACCAGCACCTCGTCTTGCCCATAGAGCAACTCGGCCCGCCAATCGTTGAGCAAGACACAATGCTGGGGTGACACTACAAGATCGCGTTCGTTGCCGAGCGTTCCTTTGGAAATCACGATAGGGGCAAGATCACGCTGCGCGACCACTGTCGTGGCACCTGCCCAACGGATCGGTTGTGCCCCGGCACTGGCCGTCAGCACAACATCATCGGGCGCAAGTGTTTCGACGGCCCGCGGCCCGTCTGGCGTGTCGATCAGTGTACCCGCGGCAAAGCACACAACGGATGCACCAAGCCCGATATGCGGGGTGCTGTCGTCGTTTTCGACGATACCACCGATGGTGAGATCTGTGTCTGGTGGGGGCATACCGTCGGGGAAGACCAGGAAATAGCCGTCTTCGTCCGAGGCGGACGCATCTGCACCATCGTTCAGATCGTTGTCATTGTTGAGATCGACATCAATGACGCCGATGCGCCATGTGGTTGTCCCATCTGTGACGGTAAAGGTGTAATCCCAGATGATTTGCCGTTCGGTCCCTTCGACAACAGCCGTCTGTTCCCATGCGCCGCCAAAGCGTTCGTTGGGGTCGACAAATTCGTTTACATCGCCATCGCCATTGAACACGGTTGCGCCGTCGTTCTCCTCGACGACGAAATATGTTGTGTTGCCGGAATAGCTCCACGTCCCCGTTGGGGCGAAGGCATAGTTGTTCGCGGCTCCGTTGACGGTCGTTTGCGTTCCGAGCAGCGCGTTTGTGTATCCGTAAAAGACGGGCATGGCGTGAACCAATCCAGCTTGTTTCGTTGGATTGTTTCTGCCCAAGCAACGCGGCGACCTGAGGGCGATACGGTGCCGTTTGCGATAAATTCTGGGAAATATTGAGACAATTGCGGCGGATTTACCCGTTTTTCGGGTATCCGCCGCAAGAGTGTCTTATTCTGTTAAGGTTCGACCCTTTGGAGTGACGCGCCGTTAGCCTTCGAGGAACGGCGAGGGATCGACGCTGTCGAACCCGTCACGCACCTCGAAATGTACAAAGGCGTCGTTGGCATTGTCACGCAGGGCGGCGATGGCTTGCCCCTTGCTGACAGAGTCCCCCTTGGCCACTTTGACGTCGATCACGTTGGCATAGACTGTCAGCAGGTTGCCTGCGTGACGGATCACGACAATGGGGATGCCTTCGGCGCTTTTGGTGATTGCGGCAACGGTGCCTGCGCCTGCTGCATTGACCGGAGTGCCTGGTGCGGCTTTGATATCAATGCCTTCGTTGCGTCCTTTGGAGTAGGGCCGGATAATGCTGCCCACAACCGGAACGGAGAATTCTGAACTTGTCTTAGGTGCCGCTACGGTGCCGACATCGGCTGCGGGGGCGTTCACGATCTCTTCGGCTTCTTGTGGCAGGCCGGTGTCGTCCTGGGGCAGGGCTTGGGTTGCACTGGGTGGTGTTGGTGTCGGGCTGCCTTGGCCGGGCGCGGTTGTGGCGCTGCCAGCCGCTGCGCCGCGCGCAGGTGCGGCAACACGGGCCACAGGGATCAACAGGAATTGCCCGTCACGTACCGCAAAATCGGCACCCAGCCCGTTCCATTCGGCCAGTGACTTTACCGGAACCTGGTACAGGCGCGCGATGGTGAACGCCGTTTCACCACGTTCAACCTGATGGCGGATGGGCTCCTGTCCGGTCTGGGGCAAGGCCACCGGGGTACTGCCCGTCACAGGAGTAGGCTCGGCGTTATCAATTGCGCTGCCCGCCAATGTCGTGACGTCGACACCAGAGGGTTGGATCGGCCCAGTGGTCACAGCTCCGGTGGCAGGCGAGGGTTCACTGACGCGTCGAGGTAGCGCGATGATCTCGCCCTCACGCAGGGGCACGTTGGTTTCAACACCGTTGAATTGGCCCAGCTCATTGGCTGGCAGGCCCACGCGGTTGGCCACATCGGCAAGCGTGTCGCCGCGTTTGGCCACAGCCACCTGATAGTTGGGATAGGAGATCACACCGCGATTGTCAGCGCGAGGGCGGTTTTCAGTCGCGTTCTGTGCTGCCTGCGCGGTGGTAAAGCCGCCTCCAATCCCGCGCAGATCAAAATCGAGCGGTTCGTCGCATGCGGCCAGCACGGCCAAGCCGCAGGTGGCAAGGATCAACGGCATGCGCCGGGTGGAATGCGTCGTCGGGGTCATCTGCTTTGTCCTCTGCCGGGCCTCTCTGTGGCGGAGACCTTGTTCGGTTTGGCGGTGTTTTACACCAGTTTCACTCTTTGCCCAAGCCCTCGAGCAGGGGCACGAAGCGCACCTCGCGCAATTCATCATATTCGAGGCCCGTTTCGTGTTTGCGCACCCGGATCAGGGATTGCACGGCGTCCGATTGGCCCACGGGCAGCACCATTATGCCACCGACCTTGAGTTGCGCCAAAAGTGGGCCGGGGGGATCTTCGGCTGCGGCGGTGACGATGATGCGATCAAACGGGGCCTGATCGGGCAGCCCGTGGCTGCCATCATCCGTGATGGTCGTGATCGTGTGCAAATCCAGTTCGGCAAAGATGGCGCGGGCCTCGTGCACAAGCCGGCGGTGGCGGTCGATTGTGTAGACCCGCCGCGCCAGTTTGGCGAGGATCGCGGCCTGATAGCCCGATCCGGTGCCGATCTCGAGTACCTTGTCGCGCGGTGTGATTTGCAGAGCCTGAGTCATCAGCCCGACAACGGATGGCTGGCTGATGGTCTGCCCGCAGGCGATGGGCAAAGGCATGTCTTCGTAGGCGCGGTCCGCAAAAAGCCCACGCACAAAGGGCCCACGGTCGATTTCTTCCATGGCTTGCAGCACCCGACGGTCCGTCACGCCACGAGAACGCAGCGCATAGAGGAACTGCATTTTCCGTGTGGCCAGATCGTCTTGGGCGCTGTCGTCGTTCATGTGGCGATGCCGGGTAGCGTATCAATCATGTCATAGGCCGTCAGATCCGCGCGCATCGGCGTGACCGAGATGTATCCGCCCAGATTGACGGCGGCATCCGTGCCAGGGGCTGTTTCGACCTGTTGGTCGCCGCCCCGAATCCACAAGAATTGCCGCCCTGAAGGGGACGTTGTGGCTTCGGTATGAAATCCAACGCCGGGTCGCAACCCTTGGGGGCAGAGCTTGGTGCCTTTGACATCCGCGCCCGCAACCGGGGGCAGGTTCACATTGTAAAACAGCTGGTAGCCGTCCTGTGTCTTGGGCGTGGCGGCGATAATCCGCTCAATCACGTCTTTGCCGTGCTGGGCGGAGGCCTCGAACGGGTCCGCGAGATCGCGATTGCCGGGGCCGAAGTATTGCGAAAGCCCAATGGACAGCACGCCCTGCAACGCACCCTCGATCGCGGCACCCAGCGTGCCGGAATAAAGCGTGTTCTCGGCAGAGTTGTTGCCTCGGTTCACGCCAGACAGGATCAGATCGGGCCGATCCGGGAGCACGTCGTGCAGCCCGGCGAGCACACAATCGGCGGGCGAGCCTTCCACGGCAAAGCGTTTGTCACCGATCTTCTGGATCATGAAGGGACGCGCATAGCTGATGCAGTGCCCGACGCCGGATTGCTCGAACGCGGGCGCGACCGTCCACACATCGTCGCTGAGACTGCGTGCGATCTTGTCCAGCACGGCCAGGCCGGGTGCTGAAATTCCGTCGTCATTGGTGATGAGAATGCGCATATGTCGCCCCCTTTGTCCTGTACTAGGGCAGGGGTGGTGTGCGGGGCAACGGGCAGAAGCCTCCGGCGGGGATTTTTTGGGAACAGAGAAGGGGCTGTTGCTCGCAAGTTACGGGCGGCGGGCAATATAGCCGCATGAGACCCGTGCAGGCGGCCCTGCGGGAAAGGGGTGTGAACTGATTTGGTTGAACCCGGCCTGTTGCAACATTCCGCGAGCGGTCTCTGGCGTGTAGGCCGCATTACCCCACCGCCAACGCACCAATGCGGTACACCAATGCGGTCGTGACAAAGCCAGAACGAGTGTGCCACCGGGGACGAGTTGCTCAAAGAGCCATTTCAGCGCCATGTTCGGATCGTCCAGATGCTCGATCACGTGGGCGCAGATTACCACGTCTTGTGCGGGCAAGTCCGGGATTGGAGCGCCGAGTGCTGTGGGAATGGTACGCGCGCGTGGCAAGCGTTTGGCCGCAGCAGCCAGCATCGCGGGCGAGATGTCTGTGAGCGTGAGCGACTTTGGCGCGCCATGCGCGTTGACCCACGATTGTGCAAACGCACCTGTCCCGGTTCCGACATCCATCACCCGCGCCTCGGGTCCCGGTGGCGGTGCGGCGTGCATCAGGTGCGCATATGCCTCGATAAATCCAAGCCTGGAGATGCCGTCCTGCCATCCTGTCGACGCCGCATCGTAGATCGACCTGAGTGTCGAAGCCTTGGACTGTGGACGGGGCCGGGCAAAGTCTGGTGTGAGGCGCAGCATGGAGTGAGTGGGCCACGCATTGCCGGCGCGTTCAAGAGGAGAGTTGCGCAAGCAGGCGTTTGGCCTCGGCGTTTGGATCAGCGAGCTGTCCGCGATCCTCGCCGGGGAAAAAGCGTGCGCGCGTCGCTGTAGGCATGGGTTCAGGCGTGAGGATGTGCACCTTGGGGCCGGTTTTGACCGTTTCCACCTGCCAGCTGCGCGCCAAAGCGATTTGCGCCGCTTTTGTTGCACCGTAGCTGCCAAAAAACGGCGTTCCAGCGCGCGGATCATCAAAAAATATCGCCTCACCCGTCAAGCCAAGCAACGGCGCGATGTATGTGATCAGCGTGGCCGTCGCCGTGACATTGGCGGCCGTGGATTTGGCCATGTCCTTGGCGTCGATCATTTGTGCCGGGGCCAAAGGGGCTGCATGAATGGCAGCGTGCGCCCAGAGATCAAGTCTGCCCCAGCGATCATAGATGCCACGGCAGAGCGTCTGCATGGCGGCATCGGTGGTGATGTCCATGGGCGCGAGCGTTGCTGAACCACCTGCGGCTTTGATCCGGTCGTCGAGTTCTTCGAGCGCGCCGGTGGTTTTCCCAACGGCGATGATGTGGTGCGTCGGCGCCAAGGCAAGGGCCAGAGCGGCACCCAGGCCACGCGAGGCACCGGTGATGAGGGCAGTTTTCTCGGTCATGGCAGGGTGATGCATCCCGCGCAGGCGCGCGTCAAGCAGATGCGTGTCTCGCTTAGGCGGCGGAGCGGTCTTCGGCCTGCAACAAGTCATCGCCGGGCATGGCCAGAACTCGTTCGCCGCTGTTCTTTTGCAGGATCAGGCGATCATGGCCGATCGCGACCACCGTGCCTTGGGGTAGGTCGTCGCCTGGGGCGACGGTGCGGATCTGACCGGCGGGGGTGCGCAACAGGGCGCGCCGGGCCTCTTCGCTGCCTGCAATGCCGATCAGTTGCAATTTTCGCAGCGGCAAGGTTTGTCGCTGCGTGGCGAGGTCTGCGGTGGTGGCATTTGTGGTGTCTGTCATGGCCTGTCGATCTGCTGAAACATGCGCGAGATCGGGCGGCTATCACGGGCTGTGCGCCCTTGAAATATGGCGTTTTGCGCATCGGCGGGCTGTTGCCCATTGCCGTCGGGTCACGTGCCGGGATTGGCCCGCCGTTTGAGACGGTGGTAGCAAAGAGTGAGATGCGCGAGTTGCCAAAATGCGTCTTCGGGCAGCGCCTCTTCCAGTGAAAAGGCAAGCGCGCGCCGTCCGTCATTGTTGAATTGGTCCGCAAAGCGCAGGGCCATTTGCGCCGCGATGTCCGTTTTGCAATCGACATAGGCAGCGAGGTGCCTGGGGTCAGAGGCGCTCCAATACAGACGCAGAGTGGAGCCTGTGCGCGCCTTAGCGGGCCGCCATGCCGGTTGGCCCCATTTCAGGCTTTCCTCAAGCGGGCCGATATTCTGGTCAGTGGCCACCGCGTACACAAGCTGGCGTGCGATCGAGAAATGTCGCTGGGCCGCATCCGGCCACGGGGCAATGGCCGTGATCAGGGATTGGTCCATGTCGCCACAGGTATCCATCTTTCCCGTCAGATCTTGTCAGCAGGCCTAAAGCCGCACCACCGCGTCGTTATATGTGCAGGTCGCATCCGCAGTTGGACGCAAGCATGTCTGACGCACCGATCCGCTAGCGCCCTCAAAGGTGCACGACACGCTCACGGTGACATTCTCTCCTGCAAAAACAGGAAGTTGCACAGTAGCCGGGGTTGTCAGCGTGGCCGAAAAGGCGACCGAAGAGACGGTGCACGTTGCCGCGACATCCCGCCCACCTTGAGTGGCGCGCACGTTCAGCGGTGTTTGCCCGGCAGCGCCAAGGTTTTTGCCAGCCGCAGACACATCAACGGGGATCGGGGCGACACCTGCACCACAAGCGGCCAACGACAAAGTAGCGATCAATGATAATGTCTGCGCGATCCGGGTCATTCCGCTGCCTTCATTTCAAAGCCTTTTTCGATCATATCCGCAGGTTCGACCGGGTATTCGCCCGAGAAACATGCATCACAGTATTGAGGCTGGTTTGGGTCACGCCCATTGGCTTCGCCGACCGCGCGGTACAGTCCGTCGAGTGAAATGAACTTGAGGCTGTCGACGCCGAGATGTTGGGTCATTTCCTCTTCGCTCATCGTGGCGGCGAGCAACTTTTCGCGTTGCGGTGTGTCGACCCCATAAAAACAGGGCCAAGCCGTGGGCGGCGATGCGATGCGGAAGTGAACTTCGGCCGCGCCTGCATCGAGAATCATTTCCTTGATTTTGCGTGAGGTTGTGCCACGCACCACGCTGTCATCGACAAGGATCACCCGTTTGCCTTTGATCAGCGCCCTGTTCACGTTGAGTTTCAGGCGCACACCCATATTTCGGATGCTTTCCGTGGGCTCGATGAAGGTGCGGCCCATGTACTGATTGCGGATGATACCCATGGCATAGGGAATGCCGGATTCGAGACTGTAGCCTATAGCCGCCGGGGTTCCGCTGTCTGGCACGGGGCAGACAAGGTCCGCCTCGACGGGATTTTCCTTGGCCAGTTCGCGACCGATCGCTTCACGGGTTTCATAAACCGAACGCCCGCCAAGGATGCTGTCGGGGCGCGAGAAATAAACATGTTCGAAGATACAAAAGCGCGAGGGCTGCGGGCGGAAGGGGAAGTGGCTTTCGATGCCTTTGTCGGTGATCACGACCATCTCGCCGGGGCGGATTTCGCGCACAAATTCGGCACCGATGATGTCAAGCGCGCAGGTTTCTGAGCTGAGGACGTGACCGCCGGGCAATTTGCCCAAGACCAGCGGGCGTACCCCGAGGGCATCGCGCACGCCGATCAGTTTCGTGCGGGTCATGGCGACGACGGAGAACGCGCCTTCGACCCGGCGCAATGCATCTTCCATCCGTTCGGGGATGTTGCGTTGGAGGGACCGCGCCATCAGGTGGATGATACATTCGCTGTCCGAGGAGGACTGGAAAATCGAGCCGCGTTCAATCAGTTCGCGGCGAAGTGCGTCGGCGTTGGTGATGTTGCCGTTGTGGGCAATAGCTGCCCCGCCCATGGCAAATTCGCCAAAGAAGGGTTGGACGTCGCGGATCGCTGTTTGACCTTTGGACCCGGCGGTTGAGTAGCGGACATGCCCGATAGAGAGAGAACCGGGCAGTGTTTCCATCACCTTTTGCGACGTGAAGTTGTCGCGGACATATCCAAAGCGGCGAGCGGAGTTGAAGCCGCTTTCTGGATCGTAGGCGACAATGCCGCCTGCTTCTTGTCCTCGGTGTTGCAGGGCGTGCAGGCCAAGGGCCACAAAGTTCGCAGCGTCCAGCGTCCCCCAGACACCAAATATTCCACATTCTTCTTTGAGCTTGTCGTCATCGAAGGGGTGCGCGGGGGGCATCATCGCGTCGTCGGCCATCTCGGACAAAGGGCAGCTCCGAATCCTGAGAAAGAGGGTAGGCGCGGTGTAGCAAGCCTTGTCGCTGCTGTCACGACAGGATCACACGTGGCCTTATGCAGCCGCGCGATCTGGTGCAATCATGCGACCCTCGATCCGCGTCAACAGCGCGCGTGTGTCACCATAGCTAAGCGTTTCAAAGAAGCCGTCGCTGTCATTGGCACCTGCATGCACCAGCAACCCGGTCTGGGCATAGACCATTTCTTCGTGCTGGAGGGTCAGGGTGACGGCTTGTGTGGGTGCGGTTGGGTGCTGATGCACACCTTGCCATCCGACCAGCGCCTGAACCGGCACCGAAACAATGGGGGCGTCGTGAAAGGCCGCCGGTGGCGTGAACCCAAGACGGGCATCGGCGGGCAAGAGCACGTCCGTGCATGCGCCCAGAGTTCCGGCAGGAAGGCGCACCATGGCCGTTGGTATACTTTGGGTGGCCTCGACGATCTGGGAAAAGCCGCCATCCAGGGTGGCCACTGTGTCACCAGCGATCAGCGTATCTGCGCGCCGCCACCCGGTCTCGGTTTCCACCAGCGTGGCTGCGCCGAACAGGGCGCCTGTCTGGACGTTGGCAAGAGGGGCAAAGGTGTTGAAGGCGGTTGTGTGATTGAGGAACATTTGGGGTCTCCGAAAGGGTTTGTTAGTGTCTGTGTTGCTGAGACCCATAACGCTCCACAAATCCGCCGCCTTTTTGACACAACCAAGGCGAAAGCCGGGCATTGTTTCGTCCGTCAACCCAATGCGGGGTCAGCGCCCCGTGCCTGTGACGGAGCGGATACGCCTTTAATATATGGGTAACCAAGGTGGCGTTTGAGATGGCAGAGTCGCGGCCCATTTGGGGCGAGTCGCACGCGAAGATGACACCACAATGCCTGATTCTCGGTTTGGTTGGGCTGTGGCGGCGTTATTAGCCGCCGCAGTTGCCCACCAGTGCCTCATATTGCTGCGTGATCCACCCAAGGGCTTCTTCGGGGTTTTGATCTTCGATCTGCCCGGTAAAGCGGCCGAACACGGCGGCCGAGCGGCTTTCATCCACAATGGTGAATTCCTGACCCGTGATCACCGTGTCGTAAACGAAGAAGGCAATCGCCACGAGCAGAATGCCGCGCGCAACGCCAAAGACAAAGCCGAGGCCCTGGTCGATCCCGCCAACGGCGGAGCGTTGCACAAGAGAAGAAAAGAGCGGCGTGAACAGCGACACGACAATCAATGCGATTGCAAAGACGATGGCGAAGGCGCCGATGATGGACAATTCGCAACTGTCGGCGATGAATTCCCCGACCACCGGGATCTCGCGTACCAGCGGTTCGACGCGCGGCGCAAAGAGAAAGGCCAGCACCGCAGCGGCAATCCAGCCCGCGATTGCCATGGCTTCTCGCACAAAGCCGCGCCCATAGGCCAGCAGTGCTGACAGGATGATGACCACGGCGACAACGCCGTCAATGATGGTGAACCCTTCCATGGTCCTGCCTTTCTGCCCGCTCGCGTTCAGCCTGCGCCAAACACCTCGCCTACAAATCCGGTCAAATCGCTCATCTGATTAAGCGTCATGGCCGACACTCCGCTGGCTTTTCCGCCTTTCGGAGCGATGGCCGAGGTGAAACCAAGTTTTTGCGCTTCTTTCAACCTGTTTTCGGTCTGAGGCGCTGGTCTGAGCGCGCCAGAGAGGCTGATTTCGCCAAATACAACCGTATCGGGTGGCAGCGCGGCGTCTTCGCGCGCACTCAGCAGGGCCGCGGCCACTGCCAGATCTGCGGCAGGTTCGTTGATTTTCATGCCCCCCGCCACGTTAAGGTAGACGTCGAGCCCGGCAAAGGGGATGCCACAGCGCGCTTCGAGCACGGCGAGGATCATGGCAAGGCGTCCGCCGTCCCAGCCCACAACTGTGCGGCGGGGCTGCGAGTGAGGTGAGGGGGCGACGAGGGCTTGCAGTTCGCACAGGACTGGCCGGGTGCCTTCGATCCCGGCAAAGACGACGGAGCCGGGTGAAGGTTGTCCGCGCTCGCTCAGGAACAGGGCTGAGGGGTTTGTGACTTCGGCCAATCCCTGGCCCGTCATTTCAAAGACGCCGATTTCGTCAGCAGGGCCAAAGCGGTTCTTGACCGCGCGCAGGATGCGGAACTGGTGCCCGCGCTCACCCTCGAAGTATAGCACTGTGTCGACCATGTGTTCGACAACGCGGGGGCCTGCGATTTGCCCTTCTTTGGTGACGTGGCCAACGAGTACCACGCTGATCCCTTTGCGTTTGGCAAAAGTCGTGAGTTCATGTGCAGCGGCGCGCACTTGGGACACAGAGCCGGGCGCGCTGTCGACCGTATCGAGCCACATGGTCTGGATCGAGTCGATGATGGCAAGGCCGGGGGCTTCGGCCTCGAGTGTGGTCAGGATATTGCGCAGGTTGGTGTCGGCGGCGAGTTTGACGGGCGCATCCCCAAGGCCGAGACGCTGGGCGCGCATCCGGACCTGTGCGCTGGCTTCCTCTCCGCTCACATAGATGGTTTTGACGCCAGCCTGCCCAAAGCGCGCGGCCGCTTGCAGCAACAAAGTGGATTTGCCGATGCCCGGATCACCGCCCACAAGGATGGCAGAGGCGGGCACGAGGCCACCACCCAGCACGCGGTCAAATTCCGCCATAGTGGATTGGGTGCGGGGGGGCGGTGTTTCCTTGGCGCTGAGGTCAGACAGGACAACACCTGTGCCGCGCTTGGCGCCGAGGGCCTTGCCGGGTCCTGTGGACAGGCCGACATCTTCGGAGATTGTATTCCATTCACCACAGCCGTCGCACCGTCCGGACCATTTGGTGAAGGACGCACCGCAAGCGGAACATGAATAGGATGCGGTTGATTTTGCCATGGCACGGGATGTGCCAGCGCGGCGCAGCGGCGTAAAGCCTTATTCGGCGCGCGCGGGCAGATGGGTGATTGTTGCCATATTGGCTTGTGGACCTGTGTCGGTGTTGAGTTCGGGCAAAAGCCGCTCCATCTCGTCCAAAAGTTGAGTGAGTTTGGAGCGGGCCACGTTCTCTTCCAACTCAAGGCGGTTGATCCATGTGGCGAATTCGCCGTGGATTGCCTTGGCCTGATCAAGCCGGTCGTTGAACTGGTCGACCTCGAATTGGCGTTGCTCAAGGAAGGAGCGGGCGCGTTCGACCCTTGTGCTGGAATAGGCCTGCGCCAGATCACGGCTGATATGGGACATCTTGGCCGCCAGTTCCAACAGCTCTGGTTCCAGCATCCCGAGATCGGGGTGGTCACGCAGATAGGCCAGCCGGTCCTTCATATTCTCGAACGCGTCGCCAATGCGGAACGTGCTGTCACGGTCGGCGGCGTGGGCGGCGTGGTAGGCTTGGGTGATGTCATCCACCGAAATCTCGAATTTGCGGTGCGAGGTTTCGAGTTTCATGATCCGCAGATTGGAAGGCAGGAACACACATAGGGTGAGTGCAAAGATCGTCAGCCCAACTTGCAGGTAGATCCCCGCCAGTGGTACAGGCGCTCCGTTCCACAGGATGTTGAGTTCCACCCAAGGCCAGACGCCTGCGGTCGCCAGAGCCGTTGCGACAACAAGCACGAGCGCCAAGGCGGCGAAGATGGCAAGAGAGATACGCTGTAAAACAGCCAGCAGAATCCGTGTGGCAGATACTAAATTGGTCACGCGCCTTCCCCCCAGAAGACAAAAAGTTAACGCTATACTTATACTGCTAACGCCCGGATTTACGAGGGAATTTTCGGCGTATTGCCGCCTATGTGATCCTCATTGTTTCTGCTTTGGGATCAATCCGTGGTGCGCTTGCGGGATTGTTCCGTGGCCCAGCTGACCCAGAGGGATGCGAGGATGCAGGCGGTGAAAAGATAAAGCCCCCATGCAGTTTCCAGCCGTCCGATCCCGATCCCCTTGGCCAGCGTGATATAAAGCGCGATCAGGAAAATGTCGGCCATGGCCAATTTGCCCATGATTGCGAGCGCCGGGGCCACCCGTGGGCTGAGCAGTCGCCAGTGCATCAGGGCCAGTCCAATCGTTTTGAGATAGGGCGCAAAGAGCGCAAAGATCGTAACCACAAGTGCGAGGAATACATCGGAGCCCCAAAGCGATTGCAGACCGGTGATCACCGAGATTTCCTTGAGATTGAAGAGCGGCAGTAGTCCGGCCTTCATCAGTGGGGCAAACCATGCCACCGGGTAGAGAACAAGCAGGGAGAGGTTGATCCAGCGGTGCATGGTTGTCTTTCTTTGTGTCGTCGGGCTGGTCTGTTTGCCTGTCGGCAAATGCGCCCACCCACCGACCCTTTATCTGACGGCTTCGATTGGGCCAGTGGCGCGTCCATTGATGAATTGATCGACATAGGGGTCACCTGCGGCGTCCATGTCCGACACAGGGCCGCTCCACCGGATTTTGCCGCCATGCAGCATGGCCACGGTATCAGCAATCGTGCGCACTGATGTCATGTCATGTGTGATGGTCATGGTGGTTGCCCCCATTTCGGTCACGATTTCGCGGATCAGATCGTTGATGACGCCTGCCATGATGGGATCCAGACCCGTCGTGGGTTCGTCAAAGAAGATGATTTCGGGGTCGGCCGCAATGGCGCGGGCCAGGCCGACGCGTTTTTGCATGCCTCCGGAGAGTTCGGCGGGCAGGCGGTCAGCCACATCTGGCGTGAGCCCGACACGGCGCAATTTGTCGATGGCGATGTCGCGCGCCTGGTCTTTCGGCTTGGCCAGAGAGCCGCGCAGAAGTCGAAAGGCGACGTTTTGCCAGACCGGCAGGCTGTCGAACAGCGCGGCCCCCTGAAACAACATGCCGAACCGCGCAAGAAACGCATCCCGGTCTCCGGTTTTCGTAACGTCCTGCCCGTCGACAGTGATGGTGCCCTTGTCCGGTGGGATCAGGCCCAGCACGGATTTGATGGCGACCGATTTGCCAGTGCCAGAACCGCCGATGATCACAAGTGATGTGCCTTTGGCCACGTGCAAGTTCACGCCGCGCAGGACCTGATTTTGTCCAAAGGACTTGTGTACGTCGTCCAGTGTAATCATGGCCGCGTCCCGTTTCGTGCGTGTGGGACCCTCAGGTGGAGATTTTGGGGGAACAGAGAGCGGGAAAGGGCGCGTGTCATAGCGAAAAGAACACCCCTGTCAGAACGAAATTGGCAGCGAGGATAAGTACGGCAGCGGCTTCGACCGAGCCTTTGGTGGCGCGACCCACACCTTGGGCACCGCGGCCCGAATTCATGCCGAAATAGCAGCCCATCGTGGCGGCGAGAAATCCGAACACGGCTCCTTTGGCGAGAGACGAGGTGATGTCGCGCAGTTCGAGGAAGTCCACTGTATTCTGGATATAGGCGGCGGCGTTGAAGCCCAATGTGCCTGTGGAAACGGCATAGCCCCCGAAGATGCCGATGATATCGCCAACGCCCACCAACAGCGGCACTACCAGCGTTGCGGCCAGCACGCGCGGTACTGTGAGGTATTTCATCGGGTGGGTTGAAAGAGTGACAAGCGCGTCAATCTGCTCGGTCACTTTCATTGTCGCGATTTCGGCAGCAATCGAAGAGGTGACCCTGGCCGCAATCATCAGGCCCACCAGTACCGGCCCCAATTCGCGCACCATACCGATGGCAACGATTTGCGGCACGACGGCTTCGGCGTTGAAACGCGCACCACCTGCATAGATCTGCAGTGCCAACGCGCCACCCGTAAAGATCGCGGTCAGGCCTACAACAGGCAGGGACAGCCATCCGATATTGAGCAGTGCCTGTGCCAGTTCGCGTGGATAGAAGGGTGGCCGCGCCAGATGGGAAATGGTCTCGCCGGCAAACAGTGTCACGCGCCCGATCGCGCCGAGCATACCCAGAACCGTTCGTCCGATCGCAGCAAGAAACCTCATTCGGTGTAGGTCCGGTGATAGCGTCCGCCAAAAGCTGTCAGGATCTCGTAGCCAATTGTGTCCGCAAAATCTGCCAGCGCATCGACACCTTGATGGGGGCCAATCAGTTGCAAAACCTCGGGGATGCCGTGTGCATCGGTTACGTCGGCGGTGATCAAATCCATGGATACGCGTCCCACAATCGGGCAGGCCACATCGCCGTTATAGAGGATTGCCCCATTTCCGATGGCGCGGATCAGCCCATCCGCATATCCGCCAGACACTGTGGCGATACGGCTGGGCCGTTTCGCCGTCCATGTGTTGCTGTAGCCGACAGTTTCGCCCACAGCGACATCTCGGATCTGGATCACGGGCATGTCGAGGGTCACAACGGCTTCGGCCCCGTCAAAAGGCAACCCTCCATAGAGGCCAACACCGGGTCGTGTGAGGTCAAAGTGATAGGCGGGTCCCAGCAGCGTTCCGCCTGTTGCGGCAAGGGAGCGGGGGATATCGACACCGTCAGTCATGGTACGAAACTGCGCAAGTTGCTGCGCGTTCATCGGATGATCCGGCGTGTCCGAGCAGGCCAGATGCGACATTAACAGCACCGGTTTTTGCGCAATTGCGATATCACGCACGGCAGACCACTCGGCGGGCTCCATGCCGAGCCGGTTCATGCCCGTATCAAGTTGGATGCCGAAAGGAGCGCCTGGCAACGCCTCGACCTGGCGCAACATCTGGTCGACGGAATTGAGCAGTGGGATCAGCCCGGCCTCCTCGATGGCCGTAGTGTCACCGTCCATGTGACCGGAAAACACGTAGATATCTTGTCCGTGCCCGATAGAGGTGCGCAATTCCGCCCCCTCATGGGCCGTCGCAACAAAGAAATGCCGCGCACCTGCGCGGGCAAGAGCGCGCGCCACGACACCAGCGCCAAGCCCGTAGCCGCTGGCCTTGACCACGGCACCGGTTTCGCAATCGGTCAGAGCATTCAAGGCCTGCCAATTGCGCACCACTGCTGTCAGATCGATATTGAGAGTTGCCGAGGTCATGGCAGCGCTTTTGCCATCCAATGGATTGTGGTGAAAGGGGAAACTATGGCCGGGGCGTGTTGCATTTTTAGAAACATGCATACTGTGGCGTGATCGCACGCAACAACACAGATGCGCGCAGGAACTGTCAGGGCAGGGCAAACAGATCGCGATTGCGCTCCCAGATCTGTTCGCCCACCAGACAATTGTAGCGCGTGGTCTGTGCCTGCCACAAACGAGGCAGCGCGAGGTTTGCGATTTCCAACACCAGTTTGCGCCGCACTGCGGCTTCAAATTCGGCCCAATCGGTGACCGGAACCACAAATGCACCCGGCCCGCCAATCACGCAGGCTGTGTAGTAGGCATCCAGATCAGGAATGTTCCAGCGCGATGTGGCATCGTCGTCTTGGGTCATCAGCGGCAGACCGTTGATGGTGATGCCCTGGCCCACCACATGATCGCGAAGTTTGGTCACTGGCGCACCCATGTTGTTGGGCCCGTCGCCAGATACATCGATGACGTGACGCAAACCGTCAAAGCGGTTGTCCGCAATCGAGGCTGCGGCAAAACGCAAAGCGCCCGAAATGGACGTGCGCCGCAGGCTGTCGTCAAAATTGGCGGTGATCCGGGAGGCAACTGCCTCTGTGTCTGCGGGAGAGGCCACCATAGTCCAAGGGACAATGACACGCTGATCATCTGCTCCGGCCCATTCCACATATGTCAGGGCAATGCGGCCCAGCAAACCGTTGGCAATGGCATTTTGAACCTCAGGGCTGGTCAACGCCGCCGCGTAGCCAAGCCGTTGAATCTCCAACTCGAATGGCTGCATGGAACGCGACACATCAACGGCAAGGAACAGTTCGACATCAACTTCCTCCCGGGTCTGGGCAACCACAGACGACGCGCAAAGGAAGAGAAAAACCAAAACGTAACGCATGGCGCCATGGAATGGCACCGCGCTGTCACATGTCCAATCAATTATCGCAAAGTCCGCCCCATAAGTTTCTTCTGACCAAAAATACCACGGGGGAGCCCGCAGGGCGGGGGCAGAGCCCCGAACACGCGCGCGACACTCAGATCAGAACTCCTGATCGCCACCAACTTGCTGCCACGGCTGCACCAGATTGCCAAACCGGGTAAAGCGCCCTTCAAAGCTCAGATCGACAGTGCCAATCGGGCCGTGACGCTGCTTGCCAATGATGACCTCGGCACGCCCGTGCAGGCGTTCCATCTCTTCCTGCCACTTTGCCATGCCCTCAAGATCATGATCACCGGGTTTTTCACGCTCTTTGTAGTATTCCTCGCGAAACACGAACATCACGACGTCTGCGTCCTGTTCGATCGAGCCCGATTCGCGCAAATCGCTGAGTTGTGGGCGCTTGTCTTCTCGGTTTTCCACCTGACGCGAAAGCTGAGACAGGGCGAGGACCGGGATGGCGAGCTCTTTGGCGATGGCTTTGAGGCCCATGGAAATCTCGCCGATTTCCTGCACTCGATTGTCGGAACTGCCGCGCACCAGCTGCAGATAGTCCACGATCAGCAGGTCCAGCCCGTGGGTCCGTTTCAGGCGGCGGGCACGGGCAGCGAGTTGTGCAATCGGAATTGCGGCGGTGTCATCGATATAAAGCGGACAGGCTTCGAGCTGTTTGGCGGCGTCCACAAAGCGGCGGAATTCGGATTCGGTCATGTCGCCGCGCCGGATCTGTTCGCTGGGCACTTCGGAGGCTTCCGAAAGGATCCGCGCGGCCAGCTGCTCGGCGCTCATCTCAAGCGAGTAGAACCCGACCACGCCGCCCTCAATTGTGCCTTCGGTGCCGTCAGGCTTTATACCTCGTTTGTAGGCTTTGGCGATGTTGAAAGCGATGTTGGTCGCCAGCGAGGTTTTCCCCATGGATGGGCGGCCGGCGAGGATCAGCAGGTCAGATGAGTGCAGCCCGCCCAGCTTCTTGTCCATATCTATCAGACCTGTGGACACGCCGGCCAGACCACCTTCGCGTTGATAAGCGGCGTTGGCAACATTAACTGCGTCTGTTACCGCTTTGAGAAAGCTTTGGAAACCGCCCTCGGATGTGCCTTGCTCGGCCAGCTTGTAAAGGGCCTGTTCGGCTTCAACAATCTGTTCCTTGGGCTCGGAGGCGACATCGACCTTCTGAGCCTTGGCCGAGATGTCGCGCCCCAGTTGGATCAGGTCGCGCCGCACGGCCAGATCATAGATCATTTGCGCATAGTCACGCACCGCAAAGGCGCTGATTGCCGCGCCTGCAAGACGGGCGAGATAGGCCGGGCCACCGAGTTCCTTCAGGCCCTCGTCATCTTCCATGAAGGCCTTGAGGGTGACGGGGCTGGCGAGGTTGTTTTTGGCAATCCGGGCAGCGGCGATTTCAAAGATGCGCGCGTGCACTGGGTCGTAGAAATGGGTTGGGTTGATGATCGAGGCAACGCGGTCGTAGACGTCGTTGTTGGTCAGGATTGCGCCCAACAGCTGTTGCTCCGCCTCAGTCGAGTGCGGCATCGTTTCGGCGTCCTGTACGGCGATGCCCGTTGGATTTATTGCCGCGATCTCGTTCATAGCCCCGCCCCGTGTTGATTCTTGTACTTTTCCGGCCCCCACCGGTGATCAGCCTCGTGTCACACCCACCGCCAAGGCACTAGTTGGAAAAAACTGGGGACATCCGTGTGGATATCCCTGTCCAGTCGAAAACTACTGTCCATATATAGTATCACATTTTGGCGTTATGCCTACATGCGGAATTGCGTCACCTCACCAAATCAGATCGGGGCGGCTCGAATCGTGTTTTGCACAGACCTTCCACAGTCTGTTCTCCACAGATTCCTTTGAACGGCCCACAGGATATCCACACGTGCTTCGCATTCCGTCTCAGTAATTGCGCAGTGTGGCGTGGTAGGTGTTCAGGAGCGCGCTGCCTGCCAGCCGCGGGGGTCTTTGAGGAATGCCTCGACCCCTTCGAGGGTTGCGTCGTCAAAGGCACCGCTTTCGCGGGCTTCGGCAAGCACATCCCACCATGTGCACAGATGATGCAGCGTGACCCCGTGATCGCCCAGCGTCTTTTCCGTTTCCGGGAAGATCCCGTAGTAGAAGATGACAGCCGTATGCCCGCAGGTGGCGCCGGTTTCGCGGATTGCGTCCACAAAGCTGAGCTTTGAACCGCCGTCGGTTGTCAGATCCTCAACCAGCAAAACGCGCTGGCCTTCGGACATCTCGCCTTCGATCCTTGCGTTGCGCCCGTACCCTTTGGGTTTTTTGCGTACATATGACATTGGCAGCGCCATGCGTTCGGCCACCATTGCGCCAAACGGGATACCGGCCGTTTCACCGCCGGCGACATTGTCAAACGCCTCAAACCCGGCATTGCGCATAACGGTGACGGTAAGAAAATCCATCAATGTGGAACGGATGCGCGGATAGGAGATCAGTTTGCGGCAATCGATATAGGTCGGGCTTGGCAGGCCGGAGGCCAGCGTAAAAGGCTCGGCCGCGTTGAAGTGGACAGCCTTGATTTCCAGAAGCATCCGGGCTGTGAGACGGGCCATTTCCTGGGGGGTGGGGTAGCTGGTTGGGATCATGGTGTGTGCTTTCGGGGCGATGCGCTTTTGGCTTGGTGTGGGAGCCTCCGGCGGGGATTTTTTTGGAACAGAGATGTTATGCGACGGACCACTGCAGATCAAAGCCGGGGTCGAAGACGGTGACGGGACCATCATCGGTGTCGACATGCGTGGGCCACTGGCCGGGCTGTTTTGTCAGGGTGAGCGTGTCTGCGTTGACGGGCAGGCCATAAAAACCGGGGCCGTTTCGGGATGTGAACGCCTCGAGACTGTCGAGCGCGCCGTCTTCTTCGAACACGTGGGCGAGGATTGCCATTGTGTTGGGCGCTGTGAAACACCCGGCACATCCGCAGGGCAGCAATTTGTTTGCATCCGTGTGTGGCGCACTGTCGGTGCCAAGGAAGAAGCGCGCGTCGCCGCTGGTCGCTGCCGCGCGCAGGGCAAGGCGGTGACTTTCGCGTTTGGCGACGGGCAAGCAGTAGTAGTGGGGCTTGATCCCGCCGGCGAGGATGTGGTTGCGGTTGATCACGAGGTGGTGCGTCGTGATTGTGGCGCCGAGTGTATCGTCCTGCGCGCGCGCGTAATCCACGGCGTTGGATGTCGTGATATGTTCCATCACAACCTTGAGGCCCGGCGTCGATGTCCGGATCGGGTCTAGTACGCGGTCGATGAACACCGCCTCGCGGTCAAAAATGTCGATGTCGGGATCTGTGACCTCTCCATGCACGCAAAGCGGTAGGCCGATTTTGGCCATCCGATCCAGCGTGGCGCGAATTTTCTCAAAATCTGATACGCCGGATGCGGAATTTGTCGTGGCCCCGGCAGGGTAGAGTTTGACCGCCCGGACCAGACCGCTGGCATGGGCGGCTTCGACATCATCCGGGTCGGTGTCTTCGGTGAGGTACAGTGTCATCAGCGGCTCGAACGCAGCCCCTTGGGGCAATGCGTCAAGGATCTGGTCGCGATAGGCGGCGGCCTGTGCGCTGGTCACCACGGGGGGCACCAGATTAGGCATGATGATGGCGCGGGCAAAGTCGCGCGCGCTCCATGGCAAAACGGCACGCATCATCGCGCCGTCGCGCAAGTGCAGGTGCCAGTCATCGGGGCGGGAAATGGTCAAAGAGGTCATGCCGCCCGTTAGCACGGGCCTTGGCGGCGTTAAAGGGCGGCTGTGTCGTCCTGTGCATCAGAGCGCTTGCGTTTGGCGTCCAGTTCGCCGAGGCGGCGCTGGAAACGGGGCGCTTTCATGCGAGATGTCACGTTGCGCGCCAGCATATAGCTGAGATCGTCACGCTCTTGCGCATCGACAGCGGCCAGAACACGCCGCAGATAGGCTGGGTATGTCCGTCGCGCGCGATACGCAGTGGCAAAACTTTCTTCGCTGAGTGTGCCCTCGGCGGCTTGCACCAGAAGTGGCATCAGCACTTTCATCTCCATCAGGTCGCCCTGAATTGCGTCGCCCATATGGCGCAAGCGCAATTTGGTGACGCCTGCGCGGGTGAACAGGGCCGCATGCATCGCGTCCAGCATTTCGGCCGGGTCATAAAGCACAAATGCATGATCGCACGCGTCCAGCATGTCCGGCGCGTAGCCGTAGCGCGAGGTGAAATCGATCCGCCGCATATCGGTAAAGCGGTCGTCCCACTCCGTCACACGCGGATCAAGCGTGGCCTGGGGTTGGATGGCAACCACGCGCGCACCCGGGGCCGCCACGGAATACGCCGCCGCCGCATAGCCACAGGGGCCTGCGCCGTAAAACAGGATATTGTCATAGTCGTCGAAAAAACCGTCATCAATCAGCTTGTCAAACAGCCCATAGATGTTGCGATCCCGGAACCATGTATCCCCATCCGAGGCGACACAGAGGTGCGACCATCCTTTTTCCCTGACCATGGCCCAGCCTTGCGGTTCTGCAGTGTCCGACAGCGCCCGCATCCCCTGGATCGTTTCAAACGTGACGATCAGCGTGTCACTGCCCTCAATGTGTGCCGCAAAATGCCGTTTGCCCAAAGGTTTGAAAAACCCATGGACTTCAGCCACTTCGGCAACCTTGGTCAGCCAACCGCCTTTGGGCAGATCGGCGACATCGGGGTCGAATTCAATCTTCGTGTCCTGCATCTCAAGATCCTCATGCCCGCTTTTGGTGTGGGCTGGTTCCTGAATTAGTCACGATTCTGGGCCAAAATAGGGAGAATTTAGGCCATTGTTGCCATAACTTTTAACGATTCCGCGCCATATTGGCGTAGCGCACCATGAATTGGGCTGCCTTGACCGGGACGGGCCGGCTGGGTGGGGTCATCAAAAGCCGTCCGAACAAGGCGCGAAACGGCTCTTGCTCCATGAGCGCCTCAAAGCGGGATTTGCGCCATTCTACGGCCTGCGTGTGCAGCGCACCCAAGGTGGGATCGGCGCGCAATTCGGCCAGAATGGATTGGGTTGCGGCGCTGTAGCGCGATATGCTGTCATCCCTGTCCGTGCTGAAATTGCGCTCGACCCAGTAATCCAGTCCCAGCATATCCTCGGAATGCACCGCCCGTCCGCGATCTGCCTTCAACACATAGCTTTCCATGGCCCCAAGCGGATAGTGGTTGAGTTGCGCCAGTCCAAAGTTCTCGTGCCCATAGGTCGAGAAAATGCGCCGCGTTTTGAATTGCGCATCCAGTTCGCGCCCGTGGCTGTCAAACCAGCGGGCTTGGTCCAGCTTGTCTTCGTTGATGTCGCGGGGCCGGTGCACGCCGGGTTTGCGGTATGTTCCGTCATTGCGGTAGAGGGTTTTGAACATCGAAGCGCGCCACGGCCAGTTCAGAACTTCGGGGGCAGCTTGGGTGAAGGTTTGCGTAACCGGTTGGTCGACAAAACGCACCTGTCCGTTGTTGCCAAACAACCGCCACGTCAGGGTGATAGCCGTTGCATCAGGCAGAGCCTCATGCAGCGCATTGAGCGTGCCGTCGCCGGTGTGGATGTTGACGAATTCGTCTACATCCAGCGGCAAGATCCACGCGGCGTTTTTAACCTGCGCCATCTTGGCCGCCTGTTTCAACGCCGTGAATTGAATGCCGCCCTTGTCATAGGGGCCTTTATTGCGCACGTGCGTCAGCCAACCCAGATCTGCGAGACGGTCCAGCATCACGTCTGTTCCATCTTCGCAATCATTTGAAAAGACGAGAAAATCGTCGAAACCTACGGCACGGTGGTGCGCCAGCCATTCCAGCAGAAACGCGGCCTCGTTCCGTACCGTCAGGAGCGCCAGATGGGTCACGCGGCCGAAAATCCGACGATGCGACCGGTGCTGAGGGCAGGTGCGTAGGCAAGATTTGCCTTGGATGTGTGTTCAAAGACGGATTGCACCCCGGCGTGACCGATATGACTGGGGTGCAGTTTGACAATCAGCGTACGCACACCTTTGAGGGGGAGTGCGGCCAGCAGGTCTGCTTCGCCACCTTCGATATCGCACAGCACCACCGTGGGTTTGGTGGCGGTCACAACGGTTTTGGCGTTCAGCATGTCGATGGTGATTTCGTCGCCCGGATCATCATTGGCGTAGAGTGAAGAGGCAGCAAACGGCGTGCGGACAAAAAAAGGTACTGTGGTTTTGCGAGCGCCCAGCACGCCATGGCTCAAGGTGACCGTGTCGATACCATTGGTGGCCAACATCGCCTCGGCGTAGGTCAGCAGGCGTGGGTTGCCCTCATAGCCGTGGATCGCGGCAACCTTGCGTCGTCGCGCCAAGATACCGGTGACAAAACCCAGGCCGCAGCCCAGATCCAGCACCGTGTCACCCTCTCGTGTGGCCTTGAGGGCCGCAGCGGCCATGTCACGCTCGTAATCCCCTTCGCGCAACAGGCCACGGACCTTGCCGGTCAGATAGTTGCCGTCTTTTGGGAACTTCAGTCCACGTGATTTGATGTATCCGTCAGGATCAATGGTTGTGCTGCCGTCCATGTCAGCTCTCCATGTCTAGGGCCAAGGCGTATGCGACGCGTTCCGTTTCGGTCAGCTTGACCTGGAGCGCCTGTTCATACAGGTCTTTGAATTCGGGATTTGCGTGCAGTTCGTCTGCCTTGGCGCGATGCCAGGCCAGTCCTTTTTCATGCCAGCCACGCAAAACGTCATCTTGCATCAATGCGTCATAGGCGACGCGCAAACGCGGCAGGTTTCGCTTGATCGTGATGTCGCGGTAGTCGGACCAGTCCATGCGGATCCAGTAGTTGATCCCGATTGAGCGGTCGACGTGCAACGCGCGTCCGCGCTGGCGTTTGATCAAGAAACTTTCGGCGGAGCGCAATGCATAGTGATTGAGTTGAAGCAGGTCGTAGCCAATTGACTTTTTCGAACTTCTCCACCCGTTTTCAGCGGCTTCCTTGGTCATGTCCTTGCCGGAACCATTCACCCAACGCACTTTGGATTTTTTCCCGGGCTTGAGCTTGTTGGGGCGGTGGCAGCTTATCTTTTCATAGGCGCCAATGTTCTTGAACATGGTCTTGAACCCCCAGACCGTGTGCGGCTTGGGGCAGAATTTCGGGGCGCAATGGTCAAACTGGTCAATGACAAATTCATCTGCCAGATCGGTGACCCCGTTGTGCCCAAAAAGCCGCCACGTCATCGCGACATTGGTAGCATCCGGCACAACGTCAAAGAAGTCCTGCAAAGTGCCATTGCCGGTCCGTACATTCATGAATTCATCCACGTCAATGTGGATGATCCAGTCGGCATTCTTGATCACCGGTTCGTCGAGCGAGGAGTTCAACGCAAACTGCTGGGGCGAATTGCCCTTCCAGTTGTCGTTGTTGCGGTGCTCAAGCACGCCCATCTCTTGAAGACGGTCAAGGATTTCGGTGGTCCCGTCCTCGCAGCCATTGGTGTAAATCAGGAAATTGTCGACCCCCATGGCGCGGTGATAGGCCACCCATTCGATGATGTAAGGCGCTTCATTTTTCATGCAGCCCACGATGACATTTCCGGTCGAATTCTTTGGCAAGATGCGCGGCGGCAAGACGGAATAGGCGGCAGCGAGTTCTTCTTCGTTGACGGCACCCAGACGATTGTGGGGCGCAAAGGGAGAACTGCGCAGTTTTTCAAAGTTCTGAACGGCCAGCGGCGGCATCAATTTGCGCGCCGTGTCACTCAGCCCGACGCTTTTGCTGAGGGCAGGGGCTTTGGTCGCTGTACCATTGACGCGGGCCAGATCCGGGGTCTTGTCCTTGCGCGCCTCTTTCGTGGCCTTGTCGATGCGCCACATGAAACCCAGCAGATATTGCGAGGCACGGAACCCGAATGCCGGGTCGGCTTCGCTCCACGCTTTCTTGGCACGCGCCGCTTTGAGAGTGTCCTTGGGCAGATCATGTGCCGTTGTCAGGGCCTTGTTCTGTGTCGAAAAGGTTTTTGAGATCGCCGACAGGTTTGCAGGATCAATTGCATCCCCCTCAACCCTGATGTCGTTCACGAAAGAGCGCCACAATTGCCGAGGCAGGATGCGTTGCCCGCTGGCAAGCACCCGCAGGATCAGCGCGTTGAGTTGTCGACCGCGCGCCATCCATGCAGCGTTCGGGATTTCGGGCGGCTGCGCTGGCGTGGCTTTGCCAATGGCTGTGTTAATCTGGAACGCTGTGCGGATTTCCTCGGTCACGGCCTCGGATGCGAACATGTCTGGATCATAGGCGCGAAAGGTTAACGCGCCTTGCCCAAAGACGCTGTTCCAGTGCCGTTCCAGCGCAGCGTAATCGAGCCAGAACGGAGCCCCTTGATTTTCAAGGAAGACCCCTGCTGCCGGGTTGATGGAAGGTGCGGCCGCCAATGCGTCCTGCCACCAGTTTTGTGTGCCCGCCAGTCCCAGTTCAAGTTCGAGCGACACGCCGCGCCCTTCGAGGATCTGTTCGGCGTAATGGCGCACCAGCACGCGCGCCTGTTCATCGACATGCGCAATGATGCGGATGTCCGCAGACAGCGGCGTCAGCAGCGCCTTGAGTCGCTCAAGTTCGGATTTGGAGGCCAGAGAGACGCCCAGTTGCGAAGCGGACAAGATGAGGTGGTCGGGCGTGTGCTGTGCCACTTCGCGCGCCAGATCGTCGGCCAGCGCATCACGCAGAACCTGCTGTTTATCGCTGGTGATGTAGCCGCGATTGAACCGCAATGGGTCAATGTGCTCAGGGTCCGTCACCGCCATATAGAGGCGCGTGTGGTTCTTGTTGCCGGGGCTGCGTGCATAAAGCACGCCTTTGCTGATCATTTGGTCGCGCTTGGATGCAAGCACGTCCTGAAGGCGATCTGCGCCCACTTGTTCCAGCCCGATATGCAGGTGGATTTGCATCACGCAACCTCATTCAACTTGTTAACATTGGTCTTGCCCCACCAGTTCACCGGCATCTCCAGAAAACCCGAGATCAAGTCACGCGCGGCGGGGTCGGCCACATCGTATTCCAGAAAATTGTCGTCACCTGCGAATATGGCGCGCAGATGGGCGTAGTGCCCTTCGATCCATTGCATCCGTTCGGCACTGGTTTCGCCGTAACCTTGTGGCAGGCCGGGTACAGAAGACCCCGGCAACCGTGTCGTGCCCAGATCGGACCAGGCCAGCATCGACTGTGACAGCGCAAACGGATCACGGCTTGAGGCCACAAATTTAACGCCTGGGTGGTGTTTGCGAATGGCGTCGATGATGGCGAAGTCCATTTGCGGCCAGATCGACCGCCCGTCGCGCAACACGCTCATTTCACTGATTGCATTGAACACGCTCAAATGGGTCCACGGATCGCCTGTTTCATACAGCCCGCGATAAAGCAGGTCAGCCACATATGCGCCGTGCAGATCTTCGTTTTTGGTTTGTTTGGAGCGAATGCGATGATCCGCAACCCGCAATCCGGCCCGCCGCAAGGCCCGTGCCAGCGTTGTTGTCCCGGTCTTGGGCAATCCGAGGTTGACGACACGCAGGCTCATACCGCGTCTTCCAACAGGCCAAGGTCGCGCAGCATCGCTTCTTCCTGTGGCGGCAGGGTAGATGCGGCGCGCAGGTGTTCCTGCATCTCGCGATACTCCGGCCGGGCCAGCAGTTCATCCCGTTTGGCGATATGCGCCTGAACGGCTGCTTCATGCAGTGCCATGATTTTTTTGTCTTTTTTCAATTCGGCCAATGCCGCCTTGAGCTGGGGGGCGTAGCGCAGGATGGACGTGTCTTGCCACGCCGGATCATTGCGCTCGCGCCAATAGGTGTCGTCAAAGGCGCGGTTTTCGCGGTTCACGTCGCCGCGGTCATTTTTGACCAGATAACTGTCGAGGCTGCGCAACGCATAATGGTTGAGCGTGGCATGCACGCGCGCGCCCCCGGCGGGAAAGCGGCGGATGCGGCGTGGATTGGCCGCGACAAGAAACTTGTGCGGCACCTTGCGCCCAGAGCCATCCGTCCAGACCGGGCGCTGTTTGGGTTTTTGGAAGGGCCGGTGCGCGCCGTAGTATTTCAGCGGAAAGTCGTGACGAACGAGGGACTTGACCTCGATCGCGGCCTCACCACACCACAGATCCGGATTGTGACTGCGGGTGAATTGCTCGATCACCGGGCGATCTACAAACGCCTCCACGCCGTCATTGGCAAAAAACTGGAAGGTTAAACTGATCGCTTGGGGGTCGCCGCAGGCCTCGATCAGTGCCGGGATTGTGTGATCTCCGACGTGAATATTGAGGAACTCGTCGACATCCGCGATCCAGACCCAATCGGCCTGGGTCACGCAATCTCGGCTGCGCGCATCCTTCAGCGCTTCCATTTGATAATTGCGTCCCTCAGCGGGGTTGGGCAGGTGTTCACACAGGCCACGATCCGCCAGTGCATCCAGCAAATCATCGGTGCCATCGCTGCAGTCATTGGAATAAAACAAATGATCCGTTACGCCGATCAGCCGGTTGAACGCGATCCATTCCAACAGAAACGGACCTTCGTTTTTAACGCATGTCACCGCTGTAATACGCATCATACGTCCACCTTTTTGCGGTGTTTCAGTGCGATTGTGCGCGTTCTCATTGTCCGCCGCCTCGGTTGGGTCCAAGTGCATTGATGCCTTGTGACCTCTTTTTCTGACGTTAACACGGGTGCCCATGTCTTCGTATTTTGCTCGCTCCATCATGGCATTTGCGACGAATCGCGTCAACGATGCGGGGGTTGACGGCGGCGTCGCGCGATGCAGGTTGGAGGCGAGGGAGGCGCGAATGCATCACATTGAGACGATAGACGCCGTGCAGGCGATGCTCGGCGAGCAAGGGTATGTTTGCGACCGCGCATTGGGAACGGTGGTGTTTCTGAGCTTGCGCTTGGGGCGCCCGCTGTTTCTGGAAGGCGAGGCGGGTGTCGGCAAAACCGAGATTGCTAAGGCGCTTGCAGCCTCGATGGGGCGTCGTTTGATCCGATTGCAATGCTATGAGGGCCTGGATGCATCATCGGCTGTCTATGAGTGGAATTTTCCAGCGCAGATGGTGGCCATTCGCACCGCTGAAGCGGCCGGAGGTGCAGACCGCAAGGTCCTGCAAACCGAACTGTTTTCAGACGAATTCCTGATCGAACGCCCGCTATTGGATGCGATGCGCCCGGATGCGAACGGGGCGCCTGTGTTATTGATCGACGAACTTGACCGCACCGATGAGCCGTTTGAGGCATTTCTGCTCGAGGCGCTCAGCGATTTCCAGGTCACGATTCCCGAGCTCGGGACAATCAAAGCGCCCGAACCGCCCATCGTAATCCTGACGTCGAACCGAACCCGCGAAGTGCATGACGCGCTCAAACGGCGCTGTTTGTATCACTGGGTCGACTACCCCGACTTTGATCGCGAGATGGACATTCTCACCGCCCGCGCGCCTGAGGCTGCCGAAGCCCTCAGCCGCGAAGTTGTGGCGTTTGTCCAACGTCTGCGCACCGAGGATCTGTTCAAGAAACCCGGCGTGGCGGAAACCATAGACTGGGCCAAGTGCTTGCTTGCGCTGGATGTTTTGACACTCAGCCCCGAAGTCATCGCAGACACGCTGGGCGCGGTGCTGAAATATCAGGACGACATTCAGAAATTGCAGGGCTCGGAGGCGAAACGCTTGCTGGATGAGGCCAAGGCGTCGTTGGAGCCTGCCTGATTGGATGAAAATTGCGCCTGTCATTCATATCGGAGGTTGGCCGGGTGCGGGCAAGAAGACCGTGGGGCGCTGTGTTGCAGATCGCTTGGGCGGGCGGCTGATCCACAATCATTTGATGCTGGATGCCGCCCGCGCGATCTATGCCCGCGACACGCCCCAGAGCGTGGCCATGCGTGAAGAAGTGCGCAGCCTGATCCTTGCCCATGCGCGGCGCTTGTCGCCTGAGGTGCCAATCGTTCTGACGGATGCCCTCGCTGATGAACCGGCGGCGGTTCCCCTGTTTCAACCGACGCTGGATCTGGCGCGGGACAGGGGCGCGGAATTGCACGTGTTTGCGCTTGATCTGTCGGTCGAGGAAAACGCCCGACGCCTGGTCTGCCCGGAGCGGACGGGCAGTGACAAGCTGACGGATGCGGCTGTGCTGCGCGACATTCGCGCACGCGATACGCTGTTCCTGCCCAAAGGTGCCCATGTCATCGACGTCACAGACCTGTCCGCGCAAGACGCCGCCGTTGAAATCTGCACCGCTGTCGAGGCGCAACATGCCTGAATACATCCCTCTGGAACTGCCGGATGATCCGAAACTCGCGGGCAACATCACCCATTTCGCGCGGGCCTTGCGTCGGGCGGGTTTGCCCATCGGGCCGGGCCGTCTGATTGACGCAATCAATGCGGTCAGTGCGGCGGGGTTCACGGAAAAGCGCGATTTTTATTGGACGCTGCACGCCTGTTTTGTCTCCAAACCAGAGCACCGGACAGTATTTGCCCAGATCTTTCGGCTTTATTGGCGCGATCCGCGGTATCTGGAGCACATGATGGCCGCGATGTTGCCGGCTGTACGCGGCGTCCAGGAGGAACGGGGCGGCCATGCCGCCGAAAAGCGCGCGGCAGAGGCGTTGCTGGACGGGGCGGGCCCCGAGGTTGATCTGCCGGAAGATGAGGAGGGCGGCACCGAGATCGAGATTGATGCGTCGCTGACCATGTCGCGCGAAGAGCAGTTGAAGACCCTCGATTTTGAGCAAATGAGCACGGCGGAAATGGCGCAGGCCAAGGCCATGCTTGCCCGTATGTCGTTGCCGATTGACCCGATCCAGTCGCGCCGCACGCATGGCGCGCGCGCTGGACGCATCGATGCGGCCCGCACCTTGCGCCTTGCTATGCGTCGGGGCGGGGAAATGCAGGATGTCGCCCGCAAAAGACCAAAGCTGCGCTACCCCAACCTTGTGACCTTGTGCGATATCTCCGGTTCCATGAGCCAGTACAGCCGCGTGGTGCTGCATTTTCTCCATGCGGTGGCGAATGCCAAGGGGGCCGGATGGGCCAAGGTTCACGCTTTCACCTTCGGCACGCGCCTGACCAACATCTCGCGGCATCTGGAAACCCGTGACGTGGATGCAGCGTTGAAAGCGGCTGGTGCTGAGGCGCAGGATTGGGAAGGTGGTACACGGATCGGGGCGTGTCTGGAGACGTTCAACCGCGACTGGTCGCGCCGCGTGTTAGGGCAGGGGGCGGTGGTGCTGTTGATTACCGACGGTCTGGATCGTGACGACCCGGATGCGCTGGCGCGGCAAATGCAACGCCTGCATCTGTCTGCGACGCGCGTAATATGGATTAACCCGCTGTTGCGATGGGAGGAATTTGCGCCGCGTGCGCGCGGTATCGCCGCCATGCTGCCTCATGTGGACAGCTTTCGTGCAGGCCACTCTATCGCGTCACTCGAGGATCTGGCGCAGGTCATCTCCCGCCGTGACGATGTCGGCGAGCGGGACCGTCTGTTGCGGGCGTTATCCTAAGGAACGCCTTGCGGCGTACGCCATTTTGATTTTCGGCGTTCCGGGTGTCGGAACGCAAACGCTTTACGCGAAAGTGTCGGCAAAGCTGCTGCGGTAGAGTGCCGACAGATCTGCAAGCGGAGCGCTGGCGGTGTTCGAGAACCAGACGGTGTCGGATGTGAATTTGCCGACCGACTGAATCGGCACGTCAGCACGACCTGCTGCGATCATCAACGCCTCGGCCCGGTCAAAAGAGCAGGTGACCAGATAACGCCCCTGATCCTCACCAAACAGGAAGGCGGTGTCATCGCTGTCGAGCCAAACGCCAACGCCTGCAGCTTCGGCCAATTCAAAGGCGGCCAGTGCCAGCCCGCCATCGCTGATATCCGTGCAGGCCGTGATCAGATCCCGGTTGTCGCGGATAAAGTCGCCATGCTTCTTTTCCGTAGCCAGATCAACGTGCGGCGCGTCACCTTCGGCGCGACCGAACACTTCGCTGAGCAAGGCAGATTGGCCAAGATGCCCTGTCGTTTCGCCAATCAGCAGCGCCACATGGCCGTCGCGTACATCACAACCGATGATGTGGTCTGGGTGATCAATCAACCCGACTGCGCCGATTGTGGGCGTGGGCAGAATGCCAGTGCCATCCGTTTCGTTATAAAGCGAGACATTGCCCGACACGATCGGCATATCAAGCGCGGAAACGGCTTGGCCGATGCCGTCCAGCGCGCCAACAAACTGGCCCATGATCTCGGGCTTTTCGGGGTTGCCGAAATTGAGGTTGTCGGTTGTGGCCAGCGGTTTGGCCCCGACAGCGCATAGGTTTCGATAGGCCTCGGCCACAGCTTGTTTGCCGCCCTCAACCGGGTTTGCCTTGACGTAGCGCGGGGTCACATCGGACGTGAAAGCCAGTGACTTATCCGTCCCGTGGACCCGCATGATCCCGGCCCCAAGACCGGGTGTGCGGGCGCTGTCGGCCATGACCATGGTGTCGTATTGCTCGTACACCCACTGTTTGGCGGCGTAGTTGGGGCTGGACAGCAGCGCCTTGAGGGCGTCCACCGGATCAACGCCGGGCACATCGCCCAAAGGCTCGGCCGCTGGTGTCGGCACCCAAGGGCGGTCATATTCCGGTGCCTCGGAGGATAGTTTGGACAGCGGAAGGTCCGCTTTGACCTGCCCGTCATGTTCGATAATGAATCGATCCTCGGCAATCGTCTCGCCTACAACGGCAAAGTCGAGGTCCCATTTATCGAACACGGCTTTGGCTTCGGCTTCAAGCTCGGGCTTGAGCACCATCAGCATCCGTTCCTGGGATTCCGAGAGCATCATTTCATAGGCTGTCATCTGCTCTTCGCGCACGGGCACGTCGTTGAGGTTCAGCTTGACGCCCAAGCCGCCCTTGTCGCCCATTTCCACGGCAGAGCAGGTCAGGCCAGCGGCCCCCATATCCTGAATGGAGATCACAGCGCCGGTCTGCATCAGCTCAAGCGTGGCCTCCATCAGCCGTTTTTCGGTGAAGGGGTCGCCGACTTGGACGGTGGGGCGCTTTTCTTCGATGGTGTCGTCAAATTCGGCTGAGGCCATAGTGGCCCCACCCACGCCGTCGCGGCCCGTCTTGGCGCCAAGGTAGACCACGGGCATTCCGATGCCGGACGCGGCGGAATAGAAAATCTTGTCTGCATCCGCGAGGCCGGCGGCAAAGGCATTCACGAGGCAGTTGCCGTTGTAAGCCGGGTCAAAGCGGACTTCGCCGCCCGCGCAGGGCACGCCAAAGGCGTTGCCGTAGCCGCCGATGCCCTCGACGACACCGTGCACCAGTTGGCGTGTCTTGTGATGGCCCGGTTCGCCAAAGCTGAGAGAGTTCATCGACGCGATGGGGCGTGCGCCCATGGTGAAGACATCGCGCAGGATGCCGCCAACGCCGGTTGCCGCGCCCTGATAGGGCTCGATATAGGACGGGTGGTTGTGGCTTTCCATTTTGAACACAACGGCTTGCCCGTCGCCGATATCCACCACACCCGCGTTCTCGCCGGGGCCACAAATGACCTGTGGGCCTGTGGTGGGCAGCTTTTTCAGGTGCAGCTTTGAGGACTTGTAGGAACAGTGTTCGTTCCACATGGCCGAGAAGATACCAAGCTCGGTAAAGGTCGGTTCGCGCCCGATGATGTCGAGGATGCGGTCGTATTCATCCGGGCTGAGCCCGTGACTTGCGATCAGGTCTGGTGTGATGGCTGGCTCGGTCATACTGCCCCGTTGTCCCCCGACTGGCGTCATGTTGGCGCTCTCTTACAAGGGGGCGCGGGCGGGGAAAAGGGGGCGTGACCGTTTCATGGTGCGGTTGGCCGCCTCAACTGGCGACCAACCGGTGTATCGTGGCGCGATTTAACGGCGCGGCAGGTTGATTTCGATCATATCGTCGTCGGCCTTGAACTTGGTGGCGCGCGTCTTGATCCGCTGGCTGGTCGAGTTCAGAACAACGCTGTTGCCTTGCAGGCTGATCTCGCTGGCTTGGGTCAGAATAACGACATCCTTTCCGCGATAGCGCAGGAACGATCCGTTGGCCGAGCGCAGGAACAGCGCTGCGCGGGATGGGCTGATGGAGGCGCCTTCAATCAGACCGACGATGCCGCCATCGGACGACAGGACCTGCACGCCGCGCAGTTTTTCGACCTGCAGCGATTCTGCGCTGGTCAGTTCTGCGCTGCCTTGGGTGGCGGGGATTGCCAGAAGCAGAGCAAGCATTGCGGATTTGAGGAGGGATGGGGTTCGTGACATGGTAAGTCCTTTCGGGTTGCTATGAACGGTTAACCCCTTGGGTCGGAATTTTAGTCGGATGCGCATACATTGCCCTGCGCGCGATCGGCGGTTTAACGCCGATCCAACAACAGGATTTCGAACGGGGCGCTGTCATCGGTGAAGGATCCGTTGGCTTTGTTGCGCACGCGTTGCTTGTCTGCATTCAGAACAATATCAGACCCGCGCAAGCTGAGCGTGTCGGTATAGGTTGTCACGACGATGTCCTTGCCGCCGCCACCAATCCTGAAAATCGACCCGCCGCGGGCAAGCAGGTAGAGACGTGTGCGATCCTTTTGAAACGACACGCCGTCCGTCAGCCCTATGACGGCGCCGTCAGAAGACACAACACGCAGGCCATTCTGGGTAGAGATGGTCTGACGGTCAGCAACTGTCAGCTCAGCCATCGCGAGAGGGGCGGTGAAAACCAGCGCAACGGTTGTTGCGGTGATAGTCCAGATCGGTGATGCCATGTCGACGGTCCTTTTCAGCGGTGTGAAAAGTCTACGCAGCGAGGCGACGCGTGGATGTATTAGCGACCACGTTTTGCGCGGTTAGTTGCCGGGTTTGTCTGTGGGGGGGCCTTGCTCGGCCATCTCTTGTGCAGCTTGCGTCGCTGCCGCGGCGACGGCAGTTTTCTGGTCTTCGGTCAGATCCTCGTGGTCGTCGAGCCCGGGAATGGCAACACGCACTTCACGGCGGGCGAATTCGATGCCGTTTTCCTCGAACGCTTGGTTGACGCGATTGTAGATTTCCTTGCGCAGCGTGAATTGGGTGCCCGGCTTGGCCATGAACTTGCCCCGGATGACGATCCCTACATCATCAAATTCGAACACGCCTTGCGATTTGAACGGCTGCAGGAAGTCATCCTTGTACAACTCGACCTGCATCATGTCCTTGCCGATATTCTTGAAGATTTTGCGCACCTTTTCGGGGTCCGTCCCAAACGGCACGGTAAAGCGCAGTTTCATGATCACCCAATCGCGCGAGAAATTGGTGATCTTGGGAATCTCGCCATAGGGCAGGGTGTGCACCGGTCCCTTGTGGTGGCGCAGTTGCATGGAGCGGATCGAGATTTTTTCGACCGTCCCCATTGTCCCTTCGACTTCGACATATTCACCGGTGCGGAAGGCATCATCGATCAGAAAGAACATCCCCGACACCACATCGGTGACCAGCTTTTGCGCGCCAAAGCCGATGGCCAGACCTACGATACCGGCACCTGCGAGAAGCGGCGTCGTATCGACCCCAATATTGCCAAGGCCAAGCAACAGGAACACCACGATGATCGCAACCCGGCTGATCCCGAGGATCAGCGGCAGCACTGTCGACAGGCGCGAGCCACCTGCGCCGCCGCCTTCGCCGCCGATCTCGTCTTCCTCCGGGTTGTACCCGGCCGCCGTCTGTTCGGCAGCGAGCTTGCGATTGATGAAAAGCGAGACCACTTCGTAAACCAGATAGCCCACAGACAGGATCATCAGGAATTCGATCAGGGCCGCAGCGACGCGTTCGCCCACGCCTGCGGTGGCAAGGCCCGTCGCAGTCATACCCCAGAATGAGGCAACAGCCAGCAGTACGATGCCAAACACCACGACGCGCCCGATCCGGATATAGGAGCGCAATGTCGAGATATGCGCACGCTCTGCAACCGGCCCTTCACCCGTCATGGGCGGTGCCAGATGGCGTACAAGTCCGCGAATGGCTGTGTCCATGGCCGGGGCAAAGGTCAGCAAGGCCATGGTTTTGTATTGCGGCACACCATTCAACAGGTTGAAATTTCCATAGCTGACGACGATGTTCACCACCCACCACGTCACAAAGGCGACGAGGATCCCAAAATAGGGATAGGCGCGTGCAATCCATTCTTCCGCGGGGCTAAGATCTGCATACCCGCCGCGCATCATCTCAACGGATTCCGAGCGGTAGCGCCAGAACAGGACGGCGACATAGAAGTGCACCACAAAGTTGATCCACGCACCGATGCGCGTCTCTCCCATGGGCACGCCATTGGCAAAGTTGAAAGGCACGATGACCTGCCCAAAGCCAATCACCATGCCCAGCCAGAACATATGAAAAACGATGGCTTTGGCGGTTGCATCCGACGCCGTGACAATTCGGTAATCCGGTGCGTTGGGCGCCATGAAAAAGCGACCCACAGCCATCGTCATCCGCGGCAAGCCGATCAACCACGGTCCGACAAGCGAAATGAACGGGTGATAATAAGGAGGCACAACAAACCGTGTGATCAGATTGGCTGCAACCATGAAGACGACAACTGCGCCGATTTCGCCTATGAGCCGTTTAACCAGGGGCACTGTCGCGGCGCGTATGCCCACTTGATCGTCGGATTTCGGTGGCAACACCAACCAGCCGCGCACGACCCGGCGAAAAATGAGTTCAATGGCAAAGGCCCCAATCAGGACCAGCACGAAAAAACCTGCCAGCGAGATCAACCCGTTGGTACCCACAAATGTGCCGAAATTGTTGAAGGCGCGCGCCTGTTCACTGAACAGGATGGGTAATCGTTGCAGGGCGATCGTGATCTGTTCAAACGCGCCAGTCGTGGCGTGGTGCACAAAGGCTCGTACGTCGCCTTCTGTGGTGTCCGATGCCTCGGTTGCCCGTGCGTTCAACTGCTCAAGCAACAGCGCACGCACCTCCGCATCGCTGAGCCGCGACATCAACGCATTTGCTGCTTCTTCTGTGAGTGGGTCGGGAAGCGTGACCGGGGCAGGTTCGGATGATGTTGATGGCACAAGCGATTGTGCCTGCGCGAACATGGGCACAAGCCAAAGTAAGAGCGCTGCGATCAGCACACTGAAGCGCCCCCAAGTGTGTCGACCCAAAGCCATCGCAGACTGTCCCCCGTTTCTTAAGCAGTTTTTTGCACCCTGTGCCTGAATGCCTGTTTTTGGCAAGGGCACGTTTGGCTTTGACAGAGGGGGATGTGGTTTGCGCAGCTTGGGCTTTGCGCAAAAAAAATGGCCGAGCAGAGCTCGGCCAAGTCCAACAGGGAGGTGAAGATGACGCGCTGAGCGTCGTGTCTTCATGATGCGAAATAGTTGTGCACATTTGCCCAATCAAGACGCAGGCAACGATTTACAGAGCAAAGCCGATATGCGTTTTTCGCATAGCTACTCGAATTTCACGAGTTTTGCTTGTCTCTCAAGCCCTTACGGTAGGCAATAATTTCGTCCTGTACGAAATCCCGGAAGGCGGCAATCCGCTGAGACTGCCGCAACTCTTCCGGATACGCCAGAAAAACAGGCACGTCTGCCGACTCAATATCCGGCAGCACCCGCACGAGACGGGGTTCGTCCTGGCTCACATAGTCGGGCAAAACACCCAATCCAAGGTTTTGCAAGACGCCCTGAAGCACACCAAAGTAGTTGTTCACGGTCAACAGAGACTTCACATCATGGGTCAGCAGGTTTTGCACAAGGCTGGCGCTGGCGCCGACTTGAGCCGAGTTCACATTCTGGCAGATGAGGCGGTGTTCGGACAGGTCTTCGGCAGTTTCAGGCATCCCATTGCTGTCAAGATAGTCCTGTGTTGCAAAAACCTGCATCTTTACCGTCATGAGCCGCTTGCGGATCAGGTCGGCCTGGCTTGGCTCTTTCATCCGGATGGCCACGTCAGCTTCGCGCATGGGCAGGTCAAGCACGCGTTCTTCCAGCATCAGGTCCACTCGCAAGTCCGGGTATTGGTCATAGAGCTTGGCCAGACGCGGGGCCAGCCAAAGTGTGCCAAAGCCGATAGTGGTTGTGACGCGCAAATCGCCGAACACTTCTTCTTCGCTGTCGCGGATTCGCGCTGAGGCGGCATCAAGACGTTTGTTCATCGCCACTGTCGCGTCAAACAGCAATTCGCCTTGTTCGGTCAGGATCAGACCGCGCGCATGACGGTGAAAAAGAGTCGCGTTGAGTGATTCCTCAAGCCCGCGGATTTGCCGCGAGACAGCAGATTGGCTCAGGTTCAGCCTGTCCCCTGCGTGGGTCAGGCTGCCTGCGTCGGCAACTGCGTGGAATATGCGTAACTTGTCCCAATCCATCGCGCGCACTCTACGCGAATGCGCGTCCGCCTCAACCTCGATCCGCCGTCCAATCCAACAAATATACGCGTGACCCTGCGGTCGGCGCGCCTCAGCGGCCCTTGATCTGCAAAATCTCCGAGGGAACGGTGGTGATGAAGTCGGGGTAGGGGTGCACCCCTCTGGTATCATCCTGCACCTTGAACTTGCGGGCGTTGAAAAGCTTGCTTTTGTCCGGCAACGGGCCAACGAACCCACCATAGCGCACTCCGATAAACCCGGTGCGCCCCACACTCATCGTGCCGGGCACGCCGCCGGGGTAGGGCCGAAAGGCGGGTCCAAGCTGCCCAGACGTGTCCGCCATGTATTTTGCATTGGCGCGGACAATCTCGGCGTCCACCATGTTGACGATTTCTACCAGATGTTTGGGGTCATCCGGGTAAATGACGCAGGTCTTGCCTTCGCCTTGCTTGTATTGGACCTGATGTCCAACGTCATGCCCGTACATCGTGGCAAAGCTCAGGAACTTGTGCATAATTTTGTTCCTGTTCAGCACAGGCGCCAAAGTTACGAAAAAGGAGATCATATCCAGCGGGTGGCAGCCGACATGCATTTTCCAGCCCTGCACCGAACCGGGATACCCATACCCAGCCAAATCCGTCTTGTACCATTGGCCCGGTGCTTTGGGCTTACTAAAGCATGAGGTTTTGGTCATGGTGCCGCCGTTAGCGGGAAGGATCCAATCGTTCTCGTACTCTTTGCTGAAAATGCTCTTGGAGTAGTAGACTGTTTTTACGAGTTGCGCTGCGGTCTTGTCCCGGTTCTTTTTGTAGATTGCCATCTGGAGCTTTTTTCTGTCGTTGCCCATGGCGCTGATCTCCTGAAACTCAGGGTCATCGGCAAACAGGTCCATAATGTCGTCAGTGCCAGTGTTTGGGGCGCCGGTGGTTTTGCTATCTGCGTCTTTGGGGTCTGTATCTGGCATCTGTATGTCTCCGTGGGTTTGAGCGGATCGTGAAGTGTGGTTCACGAGGGTAACCCGGCGGGGGCGGTCTCTATTCGCTCTGAGGGGGGTATGGTTTTCCATACTGTCAGACCGGCCTGAGCAAACTGTGATCGGAAATATTTTGACAGGTCAGCATATTTGACCTATTTTTCCAAAAAATCTGTGCAACACTCAGGTGGCAAGGGAGGCCGTCAGATGACCACGCAGAAGATTTCTCTGAACGATCGTTATGATTTGGACAAAAGTCCGGTCTTGCTGAATGGCACGCAGGCTTTGGTGCGTCTGATGCTGATGCAGAAGGCCCGCGATGTGGCCGTTGGTTTGAACACTGCAGGCTATGTGACGGGGTATCGCGGCTCTCCCCTTGGGGCGGTCGACATGCAGATGACGCGGGCGCTCAAGCAATTGGCCGCCGCAGATGTGACCTTTCAATCCGGTTTGAACGAAGACCTTGCAGCGACAGCCCTCTGGGGTGCGCAACAGGCCGAGCTGCGCGGCGAAGGCAAATATGACGGTGTGTTTGGTCTGTGGTACGGCAAGGGGCCGGGCGTGGACAGGTCCGGTGATGTAATGCGTCACGCCAATATGGCGGGCACGTCGCTGAACGGTGGCGTGCTCATGGCGATGGGGGATGATCATACAGGTGAATCCTCGACAGTGCTGCACCAGTCCGAATTCGCGATGGTCGACGCCTATATGCCGGTGGTATCGCCTGCTGGCGTGCAGGAGATCCTGGATTACGGGCTGTATGGCATCGCGCTTAGCCGATTTGCCGGGGTTTGGGTCGGATTGAAGACAATGAAAGACACGGTCGAAGTGACGTCCGTGGTGGATGGCGACCCACATCGTTTGAAGTTTGTTCAGCCCGATTTCGCCATGCCCGAAGGCGGGTTGAACATCCGCCTTGTGGATGACCGGATCGACCAGGAAGCGCGGTTGATCGACTACAAACGCCATGCGGCCGAGGCGTTTGCCCATGCCAACGGGATCGACAGGCGCATGTGGGGCAAACCGGGGGCCAAGATCGGTTTCGTGGCGGCGGGCAAGAACTGGCTTGATCTCGTCCATGCGCTGTCGCTGCTCAATATCGACGCTGAGGAAGCGGAGCGTTTGGGTGTGACCACCTACAAGGTGGGCCAGACCTGGCCGCTGGATATGAAAGGGTTCAATGAGTGGGCCGAGGGCCTCGATCTGATTGTCGTTGTGGAAGAAAAGCGCAAGCTGCTTGAGGTGCAGATCAAAGAGGCGATCTTTGACAACCGTCAGGGGCGTCGCGTTTATGGCGGGATGCGCGAGGGGGCCGAGTTGTTCAGTGCCAAGTGGGCTCTGGACCCGGTCGAGATTGCGACCAAGCTGGGCCAGATCCTGATTGATGAGGGGCGCAATACGGATGGTATCCAAGGCGGATTGCTGACGCTGGATGAAGCGCGCCGCTCGGACAATGCCGAAGAGATCGCAGCGCGCTTGCCTTATTTCTGTTCGGGCTGTCCACACAACTCATCAACAAAAGTGCCAGACGGGTCTCGGGCCTATGCGGGCATTGGCTGTCACTTCATGGCGCAATGGATGGACCGCGAAACGCTGGGCTACACCCATATGGGCGCAGAAGGTGCAAACTGGATCGGTGAGGCGCCGTTTTCGACACGGGCGCATGTGTTCCAGAACCTCGGAGACGGGACATATAACCACTCAGGCGTGCAGGCGATCCGGGCAGCCTTGGCCGCCGGAACGAACATCACCTACAAGATCCTGTTCAATGATGCTGTGGCGATGACAGGTGGGCAGGGCAACGATGGTGATCTTGATCCTTATCGCATCGTGAATGAGGTCCGCGCCATGGGCTGCGAGAACGTCGCGGTGGTTTACGACGATAAGGAAGACGTGGATGTCGCGCGTTTCCCGTCAGGTGTTGGTGTGCACGAACGAGCCAATTTGCAAACTGTCCAACAGGACTTTGCAAAGCTGGAAGGCGTGTCGATTATTGTTTATGTTCAGACCTGTGCGGCTGAAAAGAGACGTCGGCGCAAGCGTGGGACATTCCCCGATATCGACAAGCGCGTGTTTATCAATACGGATGTCTGTGAGGGGTGCGGGGATTGCGGTGTGCAATCCAACTGCGTCTCGATCATTCCAAAAGAAACCGAATTGGGGCGCAAGCGGGCGATCGACCAATCGTCCTGCAACAAGGATTTTTCCTGCGTCAAAGGGTTTTGCCCGTCCTTCGTGACCTTGGAAGGGGCACAGGTAAAAAAGCAGGCGACAGCCTCATTGGATCTGCCCGACCTGCCGATGCCCACCATTCCTGAAATCAAACATACATGGAACGTCGTGATCACCGGCGTTGGTGGCACAGGCGTTGTGACCATCGGCGCGGTCATGGCGCAGGCTGCACATATCGACGGCAAGGGTGCGGGCATGATGGAGATGGCGGGGCTGGCGCAAAAGGGCGGTGCTGTGCACATCCACTGCCGCTTGGCCAACGATCCCGGCGACATCAGTGCAATTCGCGTGGCAACAGGAGAATGCGACGCATTGATTGGTGGTGATCTGGTGGTCAGTGCAGGTGCCAAAACACTGGGATTGACCCAAACAGGGCGCACCGGGGCTGTGGTGAACAGCCACGAGATCATTACCGGGGACTTTACCAGAGATACCGAATTTGCGCTGCCGACCGACCGTCTATCATTGGCACTTGAAGCGCGCTTGCGTGACCGGGTTGATCTGTTTGACGCCTCTGACCTTGCCAAGGCGACGATGGGCGACAGCATCTTTTCGAACATGATGATTTTTGGTGCTGCTTGGCAGCGCGGACTGCTGCCTTTGAGCCTCGAGGCGATCATGGCGGCCATTGATCTGAACGGCGCTGCCGTCGAAAAGAACCAACGCGCCTTTGACATCGGGCGCTGGGCCGTGTTGCACCCGCAGGAGGCTGCGCGGGTAGCTGAGCCAAAAGTTGTGCAAATGCCCAAGTCTTTGGAAGAGAAAATCGCGTTCCGCGCGCAGCACCTTGTCAAATATCAAGGCAAGCGGTTGTCCAAACGCTATCGCAAACTGGTGGACCGCATCGAGGGTGAAACCCTGCGCGAGGCTGTTGCCCGAGGCTATCACAAGCTGCTGGCATATAAGGATGAATATGAAGTGGCCCGCCTGCATCTGGAGACTGAGGCCAAGGCGCGTGCTGAATTCGATGGCGATTTCACCATGAAGTTCCACCTTGCACCGCCCATGCTGTCCAAAGAGGGGCCAGACGGCCGCCCGCTCAAAAAGGAATACGGGGCAGGCATGATGCGTAACTTCCGTCTGCTGGCGAGATTGAAGGGGCTGCGCGGGACACCGCTTGATCCCTTCGGGCGGACCGAGGAGCGGCGCATGGAGCGCGCTTTGATCAAGCAATACGAAGCCGACATGGCCGCGGTTCTGCCCATGCTGGACGCGAACACGCGGGATGCGATAGTTGCCCTAGCCGAACTGCCGCTACAAATCCGCGGCTTTGGGCCGGTCAAGCAGGCAAACGAGGCCAAGGCTGCCAAAAGACGAGAGGAATTGCTGTCGGTAATCCGGGCTGGAGGACCTCAGCAAGCTGCCGCAGCTGAGTAATTGCGTCGCGTGATCATCATAAACTCTATGCAGACCGGCCTATCCCCCTTAGATAGAGGCTCAGATACCGGTTTTTGATCCACGCCATAACGAGACGTCATGCCTGACAGTCAACGCCAGATCGCACGCGAGATTTCCTACTCCCACTCGGCTGAAACGAAGGGGGGGCGGGCCGTTATCCGCATTCTGGAGAACACGACGGGTCGGTTGAGGCTGATAAAAAGGGCCGAAGGGTACGAAGACGAAGTGCGTGCGGGCCGTGACTTCTGGGAAGTCATGGTAGAACGCTATGGTCTGTCGCTGGATGTGATCGGCGGATCGCTGAGCAATATCCCGCGTGATAAGCCACTGATTTTGATTGCAAATCACCCTTACGGTATTTTGGATGGCCTCATGATGGGGCACATCTTGTCCGAGGTGCGCGGGGATTTTCGGATTATGGCCAATTCGGTCTTCAAAAAGGCCGAAGAGCTGAACCGCGTGCTCTTGCCGATCAGTTTTGATGCCACCCGCGAGGCGATGGCGCTGAACGTGGCCACCCGCAAAGAGGCGCTACGGTATCTTGGTGTAGACGGGGCGATTGGCGTCTTTCCCGGCGGCACGGTCAGCACGGCGGCCAAGCCGTTTTCCAAGCCGATGGACCCGGGTTGGCGCAGTTTCACGGCGCGCATGGTCGCCAAATCGGACGCGACGGTTGTGCCATTGTATTTCGACGGCCACACAAGCCGCCTGTTTCAGATCGCAAGCCATCTGTCCAACACCTTGCGCCTTGGTTTGCTGATCAAAGAATTTAAAAAGCGCGTCGACACCCCGGTTCGCGTCGTCGTTGGGGAACCGATTGAGCGTGACGTTCTGGACCCGATGGCCAAGGATTCCAAACAGATGATGGAGTTCTTGCGAAAAGCCACGTATGAGCTGAACCCGAACCCGGTCAAAGTGTTTGATCTGGGGTATGAATTCGAAGAGCGGCACCGTTCGCAATAGGCGCAAAATGGCAGTTGGTATTTTCGATTCCGGTCTGGGTGGCTTGACCGTTCTGGACGCAGCGCAAAAGCGCCTTCCTGACGTGGATTTCGTCTATCTGGCCGATAGCGCAAACGCGCCTTACGGCGTGCGCACAGCCGATGATATTTATGACAAGACAACAGCATCTGTGCAGCGATTGTTTGATGCGGGTTGTGATTTGGTCATTTTGGCATGCAACACGGCATCAGCCGCCGCTTTGCGCAAGATGCAAGAGGCGTGGATTCCCGAAGGCAAGCGGGTGCTCGGCGTTTTTGTTCCGTTGATAGAGGCGCTTACGGAACGCCAATGGGGTGACAACTCTCCGCCGCGCGAAGTGGGCGTGCAACATGTTGCCCTGTTCGCCACGCCTGCAACCGTTGCCAGCCGGGCGTTTCAGCGCGAACTGGCATTCCGCGCAATTGGCGTAGATGTCGAAGCGCAGGCCTGCGGCGGGGTTGTGGATGCCATCGAGGATGGCGACATGATCCTTGCCGAGGCGTTGGTGCGCAGCCATGTGGATGCGCTGAAGCGCAAAATGCCCAAACCACAGGCCGCAATTCTGGGCTGTACCCACTATCCGTTGATGCAAGAGACGTTTCAGGATGCACTGGGCGCAGATGTGCGCGTGTTTTCCCAAGCGATGTTGGTTGGCGAGAGCCTTGCCGATTACCTCGAACGCCATCCCGACAAAATGGGGCGCGGCCAGGGTGCGTTTCTGACGTCTGGTGATCCCAAAACGGTCAGCACCCGTGCCACCCAGTTTTTGCGACGACAAATCACATTTGAAGCTGCATAAACCGGCATCGCGTTTCGTTGCCAACACCTGAACACACTGTCTGACGCACATCGTCGGCATATCCTGTGAAAAGACTGACATGACGTATTCTATCGCTATTCTGGGCGCCTCTGGTTACACCGGGGCGGAACTCATTCGGCTGATTGCCGAACATCCTTCCATTGAAATCAAGGCGTTGGGCGCTTTTTCCAAAGCGGGGCAAACTGTGGCCCAAGTCTATCCGCACCTGCGCCATCTCGACATGCCAACAATGGTGTCGTTTGAACAGATTGATTGGAGCGGGATTGATCTGTGTTTCTGTGCCTTGCCGCACAAAACCAGCCAAGAGGTTATCAACGGTCTGCCGCGCGATCTGAAAATCATTGACCTGTCGGCGGATTTTCGGCTGCGCGACCCCGACAGCTATGCCAAATGGTATGGCAATCCGCACGCTGCGATCGAAATGCAGGGCGAGGCCGTTTACGGTCTGACTGAATTTTATCGTGAAGACATCCGGGCGGCCCGTTTGGTTGCTGGCACGGGGTGCAATGCGGCGACTGGGCAGTTTGCCTTGCGGCCGTTGATTGCGGCAAGTGTGATTGATCTGGATGACATCATTCTGGATCTGAAGGCGGCCGTGTCCGGGGCCGGTCGCGCGCTCAAGGAAAATCTGCTGCATGCAGAATTGTCCGAAGGCTATCACGCCTATGCGGTTGGTGGCACGCACCGGCATCTGGGTGAGTTTGACCAAGAATTTTCCGCCGTTGCCGGACGGGATGTACATATTCAGTTCACGCCCCATCTGATCCCTGCAAACCGGGGTATTCTTGGCACAGCCTATGTCAAAGGCGATGTCGACGCGATTTACGAGACATTGATGAAAGCATACGCAGATGAGCCGTTTATCGAAGTGTTGCCAATAGGCGAAACGCCCAGCACACGCCACGTGCGGGGGTCGAATTTTTGCCATATCGGAGTTGTTGCGGATCGCTTGCCGGGGCGGGTGATCGTTGTCGCTGCACTGGACAATCTGACGAAAGGGTCATCCGGCCAAGCGTTGCAAAACGCCAATCTGATGTTAGATATTCCTGAGACCGAGGGGCTGATGATGGCTCCGCTCTTTCCATGAGTTTTGCATAGTCGAATGAAAAGCCTGAAAAAACAACGCCGTATACAGATCATCGCTTTGGCGGTTGTGGCGTTGACGGTTTCGACAGCCTTGATCGGCTATGCGATGCGCGATGGGATCAACTTCTTTCGCGCGCCCAGCCAGATCATTGCGGAACCTCCGGGACCAAACGAAGTGTTTCGCATCGGCGGTTTGGTTGCGGAAGGCTCGATTGTGCGCGGGCAAGGCGAATCGATCCGATTTTCCGTGACTGATGGTGGGGCAACCGTGCCCGTTGTCTATACTGGCGTGTTGCCGGATCTGTTTACCGAAAACGAGGGCATGGTGGGAACGGGCCGTTACATCAACGGCACGTTTGAAGCCACTGAAATCCTTGCCAAACATGATGAGCAGTACATGCCCGCAGAGGTCGTTGACGCGTTGAAAGAGCAAGGTGTCTACAAAGACCCCAACGGTTAGCGCGCGCAGCGGTTAACTCCTATTAACCTCAAATGATCAGGGTCTGCGCCACAACATGGCGGAGGGCCTGCACATGCAAACGGTCAAAGACATCGCGGTCGAGATTGTGGCCCGCGAAGGCGGATACGTGAATGATCCTGACGACCCGGGGGGTGCGACGAATTTCGGTGTCACGATCCATACCATGCGTCGATTGGGGCTGGATCTGGATGGTGATGGGGATATCGACCCGGATGACGTAAAGCGATTGAGTCGGCAGCAAGCCGTCGACATCTTTGTTCAGCACTACTTTGAACGTCCTCGCATTGCGCAGTTGCCGTCCCCGCTGCATGCAACTGTGTTCGACATGTATGTCAATGCGGGGGGCAACGCCGTCAAGATATTGCAGCGCCTGTTATCTCAAATGGGTTATCCCTGTAGCGTGGATGGGGTTTTGGGCCCGCAATCCATTGCGGCGGCACGTAATGCGCATACCGACGCCCCCGACCATCTGGTGGACGCTTATGGCATCGCGCGGCGTAACTACTATTTCCGCATCGCGGATCGACGACCGGCAAGTCGCAAATATGCGCGCACCCGAGCAGGTGGCAAAGGCGGTTGGATCAAACGCGCTGAAGAGTTCATTGCTCCACGCTTTCACATGACAAAAACACAGTTTCAGCAAAGGGTTGCGGCATGGGGTTGATGGAGCGGTTTTTCGGGATGCTGTTTGGCGGCAACCGAAATGTAGTCAAAGACACGGTCGAGGTTTTTCGGGAAAACCGGGAGGCGGGAGCAATGCGCGCTCATGATCTGCAGAGCGCGGCCATGCAGGAATTCGGTCAGGAATTTGTCATTCCGCGACAGGGAGGCTTTGACCGGATCATGGACGGGGTAAATCGCTTGCCCCGTCCGGCCCTCGCCTTGGGGACCTTGGGTTTGTTTGTGTCGGCTATGGTCTCGCCGCTGTGGTTTTCAGAACGGATGCAGGGGATCGCACTCGTGCCTGAGCCGCTGTGGTGGTTGCTGGGCGTGATCGTATCGTTTTACTTCGGTGCGCGGCATCAGGTGAAATCCCAGCAATTCCAGCGTGAAATCGTGGCCACTATGTCCCATGTCCCACAAGTGATGGAGAATGTGGCGGCCTTGCGCGAGATGCGGTTCAATTCGGTCGGGGTTGCGGACACGCGCGAAGACGCGGCCTTGACTGTTGCGGCTGTCACACCTGACACCAATCAGGCATTGGACGAATGGCGCCGCACTGCCTGACCTTGTCAATTGCGTGCCCGTTTGAGCAAGCGGGTGCGCAGGTCAGCCATTATGGCGCGGACGTGATGCGACAAATGGGTTCGGGCCATTGGCGATCAGGCACGTCCGGCATATAACCTCACCTATGTTGACAGAACTTGGCCACTTTGCCCTGATCCTCGCCTTTGTCGTCGCTCTTGTGCAGGCAATTGTGCCGCTTGTGGGGGCATGGCGACGCGACTCTGGCTGGATGGCGGTAGCCGAACCCGCTGCGACGACACAGTTTTTTCTGGTGGCCTTTGCCTTTGGGGCCCTGATGTGGGCCTTTGTGGTGTCTGACTTTTCCTTGCGCCTCGTCGTGCTGAACAGCCATTCCGCCAAGCCGTTGATTTACAAGATTTCGGGCACTTGGGGCAATCATGAAGGGTCCATGCTGCTTTGGGTGTTGATTGTGGCCTTGTTTGGCGCAATGGCGGCGTGGTTCGGCGGCAATCTGCCACCAAGCATGCGTGCTCGGGTTCTTGCAGTACAGGGCGCGATTGGCGTGGCGTTTCTGGCGTTTATCCTTTTCACGTCCAACCCCTTTGTCCGACTGGCGACGCCGCCATTTGACGGACAGGATTTGAATCCGCTGTTGCAGGACCCTGGCTTGGCGTTCCATCCGCCATTCCTTTACCTGGGCTATGTCGGGCTGAGCATGGCGTTTTCCTTTGCCGTGGCGGCCTTGATCGAGGGGCGTGTAGACGCTGCGTGGGGGCGTTGGGTGCGCCCTTGGACCTTGGCGGCGTGGGTGTTTCTGACCATCGGGATCGCCTTGGGATCTTGGTGGGCGTATTACGAACTGGGCTGGGGTGGCTTTTGGTTCTGGGATCCGGTGGAGAATGCATCTTTCATGCCGTGGTTGCTGGCGGCGGCACTGCTGCATTCTGCTATCGTTGTGGAAAAGCGTGAATCCCTGAAAAGCTGGACCATCCTGCTGGCCATTCTCGCTTTCGGGTTCTCTTTGATCGGCACATTTATCGTCCGCTCAGGTTTGCTGACGTCGGTCCATGCCTTTGCCAATGATCCCGAACGGGGTGTTTTCATCCTGATGATCATGGGCTTTTTCATGGGGGGCGCGTTGATCCTGTTTGCGATGCGGGCAGGGGCGATGGAGGCGCGCGGCGTCTTTGCCATGGTCAGCCGGGAAAGCGCGCTGCTGGCCAATAACGTGCTGTTGGCTGTCAGCTGCTTTGTCGTTTTCGTCGGCACGATGTGGCCGCTCGTGGCCGAGATGTTCTTTGATCGCAAATTGAGCGTCGGCCCGCCGTTTTTCAACATGGCCTTTACGCCATTCATGATCTTGCTGGGGTTGATCCTGCCTGTCGGGGCAATGATGCCTTGGAAACGGGGCAACATTGCCCGTGCCATGCGCCCCTTGCGCTACGCCTTTGTGCTGGCGCTGGCAGTGGGCGGCCTTGCTTGGGCAATGAACACAGGCCGGAGCCTGACAGGGCCGGTTGGCGCGTTCCTTGGGGCCTGGCTGGTCATGGGCGCAGTGGTGGACTTGGCGTCGCGCACAGGTCAGCGGTTCACGCCATCGCGGCTGTTGCGGCTGCCGCGCGCAGATTGGGGCAAAATGGTTGCGCATAGTGGCCTAGGCATCACGATGCTGGGCGTTGCCGGCATCACCGCATGGCAGTCCGAAGATATCCGCGTCGCTCAACTGGGAGTGCCCTATGAGGTCGGCGGCTACACCATAACACTGGACAAGGTCGAGGACGTCGAAGGGCCCAACTATCTGTCCAGCATGGGGCATATCACGCTGGCCAAGGATGGTCGCGAGATTGCCCAGTTGCGCCCCGAAAAGCGGATCTACCCTGTTGCGCAGATGCCCACCACGGAAGCGGGGATTGATTACAATCTGGCGCGGGACGTTTACGTGGTCATTGGTGATCCACAGCAAGACGGCGGCTGGGCCGTGCGCACATACATCAAACCGCTGACCAATTGGATCTGGATTGGCTGTGCCTTGATGTCCTTGGGCGGTTTGCTGTCTCTGAGTGATCGACGTTTCCGTGTGGCTGCGGGCGCGCGCAAGACCGAGGCGGTACCAGCGGAATGATCCTGCGTGCTCTCCTGCTCTGGCTATGCCTCGCACAGGGGGTATGGGCTCTGGATCCAAGCGAGATGCTGGACGACCCGGCTCTCGAAGCAAAGGCGCGCGAACTTGATCATGCGCTGCGCTGCGTGGTGTGCCAATCGGAAACGGTTGCGTCCTCCAACGCCCAATGGGCTGTAGATACCCGACGCGTGATCCGGGAACAGATTGCGTCAGGCCAAACCCACGCACAGGTCGTTGACTTTTTTGTCGAACGCTACGGTGAATTTGTGCTGATGAACCCGCGCGCATCCGGGTCCAACTGGCTGTTATGGGCCGCTGGTCCGTTGATGTTCCTGTTGGCAGCTGGGGTTGGGGTCACTTATTTGCGCACCCGTCGCGTGGCATCCGGCGCTTCGGAAACCGAACTGAGTGACGACGAGCAGCGCCGCTTGCGCGAAATTCTAGACGATTGATAATTATTCTACACTGACGGAGCGTCGGGGGTGTTGGTGAACTGATCGGTTTGATATTGGGGGCATGTACCCTCAAGGGAGAGCCGGACATGAAGTACCAGACCCTAACGTATGTGCTGGAGGATGGCGTGGCACTGATCACGCTGAACCGTCCGGATGTCATGAATGCCCTGACGACGCAAATGCGCGCCGAAATTGAGGTTGCTGTACGCGAAGGCGCGCAGGAGGCTCGGGTTGTCGTGCTGACAGGAGCAGGGCGCGCCTTTTGCTCTGGGCAAGATTTGGGTGACCGTGCGAATGCCGCTGATCTTGATCTGGAACGGACATTGCGGGACGAATATGCGCCGATGTTGCGCGCCATCACGGAATGCCCTGTGCCGACGATTGCGGCCGTCAACGGGGCCGCGGCGGGGGCAGGTGCAAACCTTGCGTTGGCCTGCGATGTGGTCATTGCGACCGAACGGGCGTTTTTCCTGCAAGCCTTTACCCGCATTGGCCTTATTCCGGATGCTGGCGGCACTTACGTGTTGCCGCGCACCATGGGGATGGCCAAGGCGATGGGTGCTGCGCTCTTTGCCGACAAGATCAGCGCACGGGACGCCGATGCCTGGGGTATGATCTGGGAAGCGGTTGATGATGATCAATTCGAAGAGCAGTGGCGCGCACGGGCTGCGCACCTTGCCAACGGTCCAACACGGGCTTTCGTTGCGGCCAAACAGGCGATCCGCGCGTCGTGGGACAATGATCTGGAAACTCAGCTTGCAACCGAGGCCTCAGAACAAGGCGCTTGCGGCAAAAGCCGGGATTTCCGTGAAGGTGTGTTGGCCTTTGTTGAAAAGCGCAAACCGAGTTTCGAGGGGCGCTAATGGGGTTGGCGCACTATCCGGTGCGCCATTCATCCAGCGTTGCTTGACCCGAACGGGCTCAGGCAAGCGAGACAAAGCCGATTTGCGCGTTGGCTTGCAGCTCCGATACATCTGCGTTTTCAAAGATCGCAACTGGCGTACCATCTGCCAGCAGCGCCGGTGCGCCGTCGTCCGATTTGTCGAAGGTCAATTCAGGTGGTGTGTCGCCTGAATAGTTGTAGATGATGACGTCTTCGTCGGTGTCGAAGTCTTGAATCGTCACCACCGTATCGGCTTCGATCCAATCTCCCAATTCGACAGTGTCACTGCCAAGACCGGTGATGACCACATCGTTGCCTCCTGCGATCAGAATGTCATTGCCGACACCGCCGTTCAATTCGTCCGATTGGCCTGAATCACCCTCAAAATCGATGAAAGAAGCGACTTCGTTGTCGCTGAGGCTACGGCCGTCCGCTGCGGCGGCTTCTGCTGCGTCCAAAAGCCCGGCAACATCCAGAATGTCCGTGCCATCCAGAAGGTCGTCTCCCAGATCGCCGTTCATCGTGTCTTCGCCGTCGCTGCCATAAAGCACATCCTCACCCGCACCACCGCGCAGGAAGTCGTTGCCATCTTCGCCAACAAGCAGGTCGTCACCGTCGCCGCCAAAAACACGGTCAGATCCGTTGCCCGCCCGGACAAGATCATCGCCACCTCCCGCAAACACCGTGTCGTTGCCACCGTCTACTTCGATGAGGTCATCGCCGCCCGTGCCCTGTTCCAACTGAGGAGAGTTGTTGGCAGCGGCTTCTTGTGCGTCATCGTCGTCATCCGCAAGGTTGACCACAAGCGCGATACCCAACAGCCCAAGAATTGCGAACCCAAGCATATTTTTACTCCACCTCAGAACACCTGAGTTCTTTGGTACGGGCTTGCACGGGTGGGGTCAAATTGGATGCCGCATTGTGTATTGATCAGAAACAGTGTGGCGGAACACGATGAATTAAAACGAAAAAGCCCCCGACGATGCGGGGGCTTCAACGTTAGCGATTTTCGATGTCGACATAGTCGCGTTGCGTTTCGCCAAGATAGAGCTGGCGTGGGCGACCGATCTTGTTTTGTGGATCTGCGATCATCTCTTTCCACTGGCTGATCCAGCCCACAGTCCGCGAGAGTGCAAAGATGGGTGTGAACATGGATGTCGGGAAACCCATCGCTTCGAGGATAACACCGGAATAGAAGTCCACGTTCGGGAACAGTTTCTTTTCAGCAAAATAGGGGTCAGCAAGGGCCTGTTGTTCCAGTTCTTTGGCGACGGCCAGAACGGGGTTGTTTTCGACGCCCAACAACTCAAGCACTTCGTCGGCGGACTGCTTCATGACTTTGGCGCGGGGGTCGAAATTTTTGTAGACCCGGTGACCAAAGCCCATCAGGCGGAAAGGATCATCCTTGTCCTTGGCGCGTGCAATGAATTCCGGAATGCGATCGACGCTGCCAATTTCCTTGAGCATTTCAAGACAGGCTTGGTTCGCGCCGCCATGCGCAGGCCCCCAAAGGCACGCAATTCCCGCCGCGATGCAGGCAAACGGGTTTGCCCCGGACGAAGATGCAAGGCGCACGGTCGAGGTTGATGCGTTCTGCTCGTGATCGGCATGGAGCGTAAAGATGCGGTCCATGGCGCGCGACAGGATCGGGTTGACCTCGTAATCCTCTGCCGGAACGGCAAAGCACATGCGCAGGAAGTTTGACGCATAGTCGAGATCATTACGTGGATAAACAAACGGCTGCCCAATCGAGAACTTGTAGGCCCATGCCGCAATTGTCGGCATCTTGGCGATCAGTCGGATCGAAGCAACCTCGCGTTGATGCGCGTCATGGATGTCGGTGGAGTCGTGGTAGAATGCAGACATTGCGCCAACAACACCGGTCATGATCGCCATGGGATGTGCGTCGCGACGGAAGCCGCGATAGAAATACACCATCTGCTCGTGGAGCATGGTGTGATTTGTCACAAGGCTTTCAAATTCTTCAAGCTGGCTGGCTGAGGGCAGAAACCCATAGAGCAGCAAGTAGCATACTTCGAGATAGTGCGACTTTTCCGCCAGTTGATCGATGGGATACCCGCGGTGCAACAACACCCCTTGGTTGCCGTCGATAAAGGTGATCGTGCTGTCACAGCTTGCCGTCGATGTGAAGCCGGGGTCGTAAGTGAACACGCCCGCCTGACCATACAACTTGCGAATGTCCAACACGTCAGGCCCTTCGGTCGGCGAGTGGATTGGCAACTCAAAGGACTGGTCACCCAGTGTCAGCGTTGCGGATTTTTGCGAGTCGGCCATGGGCGTTATTCCTTTCGTCTAACGGCGGGCAGGCCCGCCTCCAGCCATCGCAGTCTGCGATGGCACATCCTTAGGGTGCGCTGTCTGACCAAAAGGTTAACCTTGTCAGGCGGCAGCATCCGTCAGTCTGGCCAGGGTTTCTTCACGCCCCAGAACCAGCATCATGTCAAAGACCGAAGGCGTTACGGCACGTCCGGCGAGGGCCGCACGCAGCGGTCCGGCCAATTTGCCAAATTTGGTGTCCTGCGCTGCAGCAAAGTCGTTCAGGACCGCCTCCAAACTGTCACGATCCCAACTAACGGTTTGCAACTGCGGCGTCAATTCACTCAGTATACCTTTGGATACCGGATCAAGCGATTTTGATGCTTTCTCGTCTGGAACAATGGGCCGGTCGGTCAGAATAAAATGCGCTTTATCAAGGAGTTCCGGGAAGGTTTTGGCCCGTTCCTTGACGTAAGGCAAGGCTGCCAGCAACCCATCGCTTTGGGCTTGGTCGAATGCAGGTGCCCCGGTCGCTGTGCGAAACGCTGCAATTTCCTGCTGCAGTGCGGCGTCATCGCTCTGTGCGATATGCTGTCCGCTCAGGTTTTCGAGCTTTTTCAAATCGAAACGAGCAGGGCTTTTGCCAATGCCACCCAGATCGAACCATTCCAAGGCCTGCGCATCGCTAAAGAATTCATCGTCCCCATGGCTCCACCCCAGACGGGCCAGGTAGTTGCGCATTCCGGCCGCAGGGAAACCCATTTTCTGATATTCTTCAGCCCCTAACGCGCCATGACGCTTGGACAGTTTCTTACCATCTGGTCCATGGATCAGCGGGATATGCGCCCAGATGGGTACGTCCCAACCCATGGCGTCGTAGATCATCATCTGGCGCGCTGCATTGTTCAGGTGATCGTCACCCCGGATTACGTGGGTCACGCCCATGTCGTGGTCATCCACCACCACGGCCAGCATGTAGACAGGCGTGCCATCGCCGCGCAGCAAAACCATGTCGTCAAGTTGGGCGTTGCCAATGGTCACATCGCCCTGCACCGCGTCCTGAATGAGGGTCTGCCCCTCTTGCGGGGCCTTGATCCGCACCACAAACGGCGCATCGGGATGTGTGTCAGGTGCCGCGTCCCGCCACGGCGAACGAAACAGCGTGGAGCGTCCTTCGGCTTTGGCTGCGTCCCGGAAGGCCGCGATTTCTTCCTGGGTAGAGAAACACTTGTACGCCTTGCCTTGGCTCAGCAACTGGTTGGCGACCTCGGCGTGCCGATCCGCGCGTTCGAACTGGCTGATGACGTCGCCGTCATGCGCCAGACCCAGCCACGACATCCCCTCCAGAATGGCGGCTGTTGCCTCAGGCGTTGAGCGCGCGCGATCCGTGTCTTCGATCCGCAACAGAAAGGTGCCGCCGTTTGCACGGGCATAGAGCCAGTTGAACAGCGCGGTGCGTGCGCCACCAATATGCAAATACCCGGTGGGAGAGGGGGCGAAACGGGTGACAACGGGCTGGGACATGGGGGGGCGTTTACCTTTGCTTAACCACGAGGGTTCTACGGTTTGGCCTCCTGATACTCACCCAGCGAAGAAGGGGCAAGCATGGGTCTGGGCGCCGCGCTGCGGCACATGATGCTGGTCCAGCGGGGCCACATGTTTGGCTGGCTGCCCGTGGGCATGGCGGCGGGCATTGCCTTGTTCTTTGGACTGCGGTTCGAGCCGTCCTACACCCTGATCGCATCCGTTGCGATTGGGGGCCTATGCTGTGCGATGGTGTCGCGTCGTTTGGGCGAGATCGCGGGGCCCTTCGCCGTTCTGTTTGCCTTGATTGCCTTTGGTTTTGTCATGGCCGGATGGCGGGCACATTCCGTGGCCGGGCCAATCCTGGACTGGCGATATTACGGCCCCGTTGAAGGGCGCATTGTCGGCATGGATCGCAGTGGATCGGACGCGGTGCGCCTGACGTTAGACCGGGTGAAACTGGACCGGGTATCGCCTGAGGATACACCGACGCGTGTGCGCGTGTCATTGCACGGGGATGCCGGTCTGGGTGTCACGCCGGTGCCCGGTTTGCGTGTGATGACAACCGCGCATCTCAGCCCGCCCGGTGGGCCGGTCGAGCCGGGGGGCTTTGATTTCCAACGCCATGCCTGGTTCGCCGAACTGGGTGCGGTTGGATACACACGCGTGCCGGTTCTGGCCGTCTCCGAGGCCGCATTTGACATGGGCCAGACGGTGTTTGCCGTGCGCATGGCCATGTCTGAGCACGTGCGCGCACATCTGCCCGGTGATGTTGGCGGATTTGCCGCGGCGGTCACAACGGGGGATCGCAGCGGTATCAGCCAAGAGGCCCTGCAAGACCTGCGCGCGTCCAACACTGCACACCTATTGGCAATTTCGGGTCTGCATATGGGGCTGTTGTCCGGATTTGTATTCGGATTGTTGCGCGTCGTTCTTGCGTTGATCCCGCATGTCGCACTGCACTGGCCAACGCGCAAACTGGCTGCGATCGGAGCTTTGGCAGCGGCCTCGGTTTACCTTGCGCTTTCGGGTGGCAACGTGGCGACGGAACGCGCCTTTATCATGGTGGCGGTTGCGCTGTGCGCGGTGCTTGTAAACCGGCGTGCCCTCAGTTTGCGCGCCGTGGCGATGGCTGCATTGATTGTGCTCACGCTAAGGCCCGAAGCGCTCATGGGCCCAGGCTTTCAGATGTCCTTTGCCGCCACAACGGCGCTGGTTGCGGTCTTTGGATGGATCCGCGACAGCGACCTGAAGTTCGGTCCGAAATGGGCGCAACCCTTTGTCGCGTTGTTCATATCCTCTGCTGTTGCAGGGTTGGCCACGGCACCGATTGGTGCGGCCCATTTCAACGCAATTGCGCAATACGGCTTGCTGGCCAATCTGCTCAGTGTGCCCTTGATGGGTGCGTTGATCATACCCGCAGCGGTGTTTGCATTGGTGTTGGCTCCGTTCGGCGCGGAAGGCCTTGGGTTATGGTTCATGGGGCTTGGCCTGGAATGGATCCTAGGGGTGGCTCAGTATGTGTCGGCTTTGGATGGCTCGCGTCGATTTGTGGCGGGTCCAAACGCGTGGGTGCTACCCCTGATGGCCGTCGGCGCGCTGTTTGTCATCCTGTGGCAAGGGCGCGCGCGCTATAGCGGTGTGCTCGCGATTGCGGTGTCCCTGAGCCTTTGGCAATTCGGCCAGCGCCCCACGATTCTGATTGCGGATACCGGCACGCTGGTCGGGGTCATGACCGAACAGGGAAGGGCGCTGAGCCGGGACAAGGGTGCCGGGTTTGTCGCCCGGAACTGGTTGGAAAACGACGGTGATGGTGGAGATCAGTCCCAAGCGGCGTCCCGGTGGCGCGACCGCGATTTTGTCGCGCATGTGCGGGGCAAAAAAGCGCGTGTTTCATTCTCGGGCTGCGCGGCAGGGCGGATCATTGTGGTGGATGGTGATGTCGACACAAGCGATGCGCATTGCCTTGTGCTTGATCCCAAAAAGCTGCGCACCACAGGATCTGTGGCTGTTATCGCGCAGCCAGACGATACATGGGCGCTGAAAACGGCGCGAGATGTCACAGGAGATCGCATGTGGTCTGGCTGGGCGCGCTATCCGATGCCGAAACTCGAAGGGTTCGAAGTCGCACGTGGCGTGCGTACGGCCCAAAAGGCGGACCTGTCGGTCCGCCCGGCGGTGTCAGGTCAGTAGGTGCGGATCAGCCCGACCAGTTTGCCCTGTACTTTCACCTGCCCAACGGGGAACACGCGGGTTTCATAGGCCGGATTGGCCGCTTCAAGCGCAATGGTGTCTCCCTTGCGCATATAGCGCTTGAGGGTCGCCTCGTGGTCTTCGACAAGCGCGACAACGATGTCGCCGTTGTCAGCTGCGGATGTTTCCCGGATCACCACGACATCGCCATTGTTGATGCCCGCGTCGATCATCGAATCGCCCTTGACTTCAAGGGCATAGTGATCGCCGGCGCCGGACAGCATCTGCCCCGGCACAGCCACTGAATGCGACACCTCGGAAATCGCAGAGATTGGTACACCGGCTGCGATGCGGCCCATCACGGGCAATTCCACGGCATGCGCAGCCTCAACCCGCCGAGCGGAGACCGGGGGCGGTACATCAGGCTTGTCGCCGTCAATCACAGTGGGTTGGAAGCCCGATGGCGCACCGCCCAGACTTTCGGGGAGTTTGACAACTTCGATGGCGCGGGCACGGTGGGCCAAGCGGCGAATGAACCCGCGTTCCTCAAGCGCCGTGATCAGGCGGTGAATCCCGGATTTGGAGCGCAGATCCAGCGCTTCTTTCATTTCGTCGAAGCTGGGGGGTACACCGTCACGCTGCACCCGCTTGTGAATGAATTCGAGCAGATCGAGCTGCTTTTTGGTTAACACTGTCCGTCCTCCTACATTGTTGGCCAATAAGCCCATGTATTTAGGGTTTGTTCTACGGACGTTCTTGTTTTGTGTCAACTCTGCTGTGTGAGTGGGATGATATCAACCAAGGTACCGGATGCGCGCGGGGGGTCATTCGGGGGGCGGACAATCAGGGCATTTGCGCTGGCGAGCACGGACAGCAAAGAGCTGTCTTGCGCGCCTGCGTCGCGCACCTTTCCCGCCTCAACATAGCCACGCATGTAGTGTTCGCGCGGCCCGTTCTGGCCCAGATCACAAGACAGAGGCACTTGGTGGCGTTTGGCTGGTGCGGCGCCCAGACCCAGCATCGCACGCAGCATCGGTGTCAGGAAAATCGTGCCGCACACCATGGCCGACACCGGATTGCCGGGCAGTCCCACCATCGCAACACCTCCAAGCCGTCCGGCCATCAGAGGTTTGCCCGGACGCATGGCCACCTTGTAGAACTTCTGGTCCATGCCAAGTTCCGCGGCAACACGCGCAACCAGATCGTGATCGCCCACAGAAGCCCCGCCGATCGTCACCACCAGATCAGCACCCCGCGTCAGCCCGAGTAATGTGCGCAACGAGGCTTCGGTGTCGCGTGCAATGGGCAGGATCCTCGCGATACAGCCGATGGCCTCCAGCATGGCGGCCAGCCCGAATGTGTTTGAGGCGATAATCTGATCCGGGCCCGGTTCCTCTCCGGGCATGACCAGTTCATCGCCCGTCGAGATGAGAGCAACCACGGGGCGGCGGCGCACGGGCACGTCCGCAATATTCATCGAGGCCAGCAGTGCAACATCGCCGGGGGTGAGACGGCGAGGGGCTGTCACTGCTTTGCCTTGGGTAAAGTCGACACCAGCGGGGCGTATGTTGGATTTGGTGTCCCCGGCATCGGTGATGGTGATCAGATCACCGGCACGGTCCACGTTCTCCTGAATGATCACATGGTCCGCCCCGGCGGGAACAGGCGCACCAGTAAAAATACGCACCGCCTGACCCGCACCCAAAGTCCCTGTCCACCCATGACCCGCGGCGGCTTCGCCAACGACTTTGAACTGCGCGTGTTGTTCGGCTTCGACCGACTTGATGGCATATCCATCCATGGATGACGCATCAAAGGGAGGCTGGGTCCGTTTGGCGTGCACGTCCTGCGCCAGAACGCGCCCGGCGGCGGCCTGCAACGGTACAGTTTCAACAGGCATCGGATCTGCAAGCGCAAACAGGTGCTCAAGAGCCGTGCTGACCGGGATCATGATGCGCTGTACCGTCCCGATTTGCCGCCGTCTTTCAAAACAACACGCAGGCCGCCGATTTCCATGGCCTTGTCCACCGCTTTTGCCATGTCATAGACCGTCAATGCGGCAGTCGAGGCCGCTGTCAGGGCCTCCATCTCGACACCGGTTTGGCCAGTTGTCTTGACGGTCGCGGAAATACGCAGCCCGGGCAAATCTGCGTCCGGCTCCAGATCTACGCTGACTTTTGTGATGGGGAGCGGATGGCACAGTGGAATAAGGTCGGCTGTGCGTTTCGCACCCATAATCGCAGCCAGACGGGCAACGCCAATTACGTCACCCTTCTTGGCGCGACCTTCTGTAATAATATCAAAGGTTTCAGGCCGCATCTTGATCCAGGCCTCTGCCGTCGCAATGCGGTCCGTTACCGCCTTGTCAGAAACGTCAACCATATGGGCCGCGCCGCTGGCGTCGAAATGCGTCAGGGGCATTTACATACCTCCGCCGGACACAAGGGGGTTGGCCAGCAGGGTGCGGGTGGCGCTTGCCACATCGTCCTGCCGCATGAGGCTTTCGCCAATCAGGAAGCTGCGCGCGCCGTACATCGCCAGATCGGCCAGATCCGCAGGCGTGTTCAGCCCGCTTTCGGCAACGATGGTGCGATCCGCAGGCACCAGTTTGGACAGTTGTCGCGTTGTGTCCAAAGTCACATCGAAGGTTTTCAGATTGCGGTTGTTGATCCCGATCAGGGGGCTGGCCAGCGAAGCGGCGCGGGCCAGTTCCTCTTTGTCGTGCACTTCAATCAGGACGCTCATACCCCAGTCTGTAGCGGCCGCTTCGAGTTCGTGCGCCTGTGCGTCACTGACCGATGCCATGATGATCAGAATGCAATCTGCGCCAAGTGCGCGTGCTTCGGCGACCTGATAGGTGTCGTACATGAAATCCTTGCGCAGGGCAGGCAGGTCACAGGCGGCGCGGGCTTGCGTGAGGAACTCTTTGGCGCCCTGAAAGCTGGGCGTGTCTGTCAACACAGACAGGCATGTCGCACCACCCTCGGCATAGGCTGCTGCCAATGCGGCTGGATTAAAGTTCTCGCGGATCAAGCCTTTGGACGGGCTGGCTTTCTTGATTTCCGCGATCAAGCCATAGCCTTCGCGATTGGCCAGCTGCAATGCGTCGGCAAACGGGCGCACGGGGTCGGCATTGCGTGCTTCAGCCTCGACGTCAGACAGAGGTTTGGCGGCCTTGTCGGCGGCGATCTCTTCCAGCTTGTAGGCCTTGATCTTGTCGAGGATCGTGTCGGTCATGGATCAACTCTTTGGGTTGCGGTCGGAACCGGGGGGCAGCCCCCCGGACCCCCGGGGATTATTGGAACATGGACAACGCTAGGGGGCGTTTTGCGTGATGTCGGCCACGGCCTTGAGTTTGGCGCGCGCGGCGCCGCTGTCAATGCTGGTGGCCGCCTGTGCCACACCGTCTTTGAGGTCGGTCGCCTTGCCTGCCACCTTGAGCGCTGCAGCTGCATTCAGCAAGACCGCGTCGCGGTAGGCGGTCGCAGCCCCATCAAGCAGGTTCTGGAAGGCGACCGCGTTGTCCTCGGGCGTGCCGCCGATGATCGCCTCGAAAGGGTGGGTTGGCAGTCCCGCCTCTTCGGGGTGGACCTCGATCTCTGTGATCTGCCCGTCATTCAGAGCGGCTACCCAGCTGACGCCTGTGATCGTCAACTCGTCCGTCCCATCCGAGCCGTGGACCAGCCATGCGGTTTCCGACCCCAATTGTTGCAGTGTTTCGGCCATTGGGCGGATCAGATCGCGCGAGAACGCGCCTGTCAGTTGCCGTTTGACACCGGCCGGATTGGTCAGCGGGCCAAGGATGTTGAAGATCGTCCGTGTACCCAGTTCGGCCCGTGTCGGCATGACATGCGCAATGGCGGGGTGATGCATGGGCGCCATCATAAAGCCGATACCGGCCTCGGTCAGCGCCTTTTCTACAACGTCGGGGCCCACCATCACATTCAGCCCCATTTGCGTCAGGGCATCGGCGGCCCCGGACTTGGAACTGAGGTTACGGTTGCCATGTTTGGCGACTGTGACGCCCGCACCGGCCACAACAAAGGCCGTGGCCGTCGAAATGTTCAGGGTGCCCTTGCCGTCACCACCTGTTCCCACGATGTCCATCGCACCGTCAGGTGCTTGCACGGCATTGCATTTGGCCCGCATGACGGCAGCGGCGGCTGCGTATTCGTCAACCGTTTCGCCCCTTGTGCGCAGAGCCATCAGCAGCCCGCCGATCTGGCTGGGTGTGGCTTCGCCGTCAAAGAGGATCTGGAACGCCGTCTCGGCCTGATCACGGGTCAAGGGACCATTGGCAGCGGCTTCGATCAGGGGTTTGAGGGCGTCGCTCATGCTGGCACCGGTAGCATGTCGACAAAGTTCTGCAGCATGGCATGCCCGTGTTCAGAGCGAATGCTTTCGGGGTGAAACTGAACCCCGTGGATGGGCAACGTGCGATGGGCCAGCCCCATGATTGTGCCGTCTTCAAGGTCTGCCGTGATCTCAAGGCAATCGGGCAGGCTGTCGCGCTCGACCGTCAGAGAGTGGTAGCGCGTGGCATTGAACGGCGTCGGAAGCCCTGCAAACAGCCCCGTGCCGACATGATGCATCGCGCCCAATTTGCCGTGAACGATGTCATTGGCGCGAACAACCTTGCCGCCAAAGGCCTGCCCGATGGTCTGGTGCCCCAGACAAACGCCCATCAGCGGTGTGCGGGTTTCCGCTGCCGCTTCTGTCAGGGCGAGGCAAATACCAGCCTGATCGGGGTCACATGGCCCGGGTGACAGCAAAATTCCGTCCGGGCGCATGGCCATCGCCTCCTGCACGTCCAGCGCATCATTGCGCTTGACCACGACCTCGGTTCCGAGGGCCGCGACATAGTGCACGAGGTTGTAGGTAAAACTGTCGTAGTTATCGATCAAAAGCAGCATGGTCGTATTCGATGTTCCAAGGGGGCGCACAGCCCTTTATAGTCGCGCCTACATGTTCAGGCTTGGCCTGTCCCGTCAAGGGTGGGACAAGGGAAGGACGAGCGGGTGAGGCACATCGCAAAGCGGGGCCACACGACAACAGGCGGAGTGGGCAGATATGGCACGGGGTTTTCTTAGCGGTATGATGTTGGGCGGCGTTGTGAGCGTCATTGGGGCGGGTGTGGTCTCGGTTCTGAGTGAGGGGCCGCAACAACCGGTTGCGGGCATCGAAGCTCCGACATCGGGCGCAGCACCGCAAGCCGGTGAATCTGCCGATACCGTTGCAGGAAAAGATGCCGATCTGGTACGCGATGGCGATGCGCCGCTCGTTCTGACCCCAGATGCTGATGACGTGCGTGCCGCGCAAGAGGCAGGCTCAGATACACCGCTTGTACCTGAAACGGGGGCCGCTGACGACTTGGGTGATCCGGCTGAAGGCGCAGATGGCAGTGATGTCAGCGTCGTAGCACAAGCGCCCGTTCTGCCAAGTCCGCAAGCCGCTTTGCCCGACGCACCTGACACAGAAGGGGTATTGTCGATCTCAACAGATCCGACTCAGCCACCGGCCCCCGACGTTTCTGAACCGGACTCCGCCTTTGCGCCTGACATAGAGGCCGCGCCCGAGACGCCAAGCGCCGAAGCCCCGGCACCAAGCACAAACGAGACATCTGCGCCCGCAATACCAGAGACCGCCGAGGCGCCTACTGCGCCGGAGACGCCAGCTGCGCCGGCACCCCAAGAAGATGCGCCTGAGGTCGCACCTGAAAGCGATGTGGCGGCCCTGCCGTCGGCTGCCGATCCGGCGCCGCAGGTCAGTACCCGCCCGACAATCGGAACTCCGGCGGGATCGTTGGTGGATCGCACACCCGAAGTCCCAACCGCAGAGGCAGAATCCGCACCGGCCTCTGATCTTGCGCCGATTGATGCCTTTGCGGTGGCGTTCGACAACCCGGACGCCAAGCCGCTGATGTCCATTGTCCTGATGGACAATGGCGTTGACCTGACCGGCGGGCCTGTCGGGTTGGCCGCACTTCAGTCATTCCCCTATCCGTTGACCTTTGCTGTTGATGCCAGCCTTGCAGATGTCGGTGCACGCATGGCCGAATATCGCGCAGAAGGGTTCGAAGTGATGGCGCTGCTGGATCTACCGGTAGGAGCAACTCCGGGCGACGCAGAAGTGACCCTGTCTGCTGCGCTGGACGCGGTGCCCGAAGCGGTTGCGGTGATGGAAGGCCTCGGGACAGGCGTGCAGGAAAACCGCGAGGTTTCGGACCAGATTGCCCAAGCCGTTCTGGAAACAGGTCATGGGCTTGTCCTGCAATCCAAGGGCTTGAACACGGCCCAAAAACTTGCTGCCCGTTCCGGCGTGCCGACCGGGCTGGTTTTTCGCGACTTTGACAGTGCCGACCAGACTCCTTCGGTGATCCGCCGTTTCCTTGATCAAGCTGCTTTCCGGGCCGGACAGGAAGGCGGGGTGATCATGGTGGGACGTCTGCGCCCGGATACGATTTCAGCCCTGTTGCTGTGGGGGTTGCAAGATCGTGCAGAGCGGGTGGCGTTGGCGCCTGTCTCGGCTGTTCTCAAGGCGATTGGGACCGCGCAGTAACGTTTATCGCCCCGCCGCTGTCGGCTCAGATGATCTCGTCTTCGTCAAAGATCGGGTCTGCCTCGAGCTGAGCGGTGAGCGCCTCGACAGTGTCTTCGTCCGCTTTGGGGCTCAGAGTGGCGAGGTGAAACACGGCATCGCCTTCGTTCACCACGGGCAACACCGCACGGCCAATCAGGATACCGGGGCCGGGGGCCAACAACTCTGTTTCTGTGTCACCTGCCGGGTCGGACACTGCGGCAAGCACGTCCCCTTCGGCCACCACGTCGCCCTCGGCGCGGAAGGTGCGCAACAGCCCCCCTTGCGGCGCGCGCAGCCAGGCCGAGTTTTGGCACACCAAAGACGGTGTGCGGGCGCGGGCGACGCCTTTGGCACCGACCATGCCCTGATCACGTAACACGCGCAGAATGCCAGCAACTCCGGCACGCACGGCAAATTCGTCGAAGCGCAGCCCTTCGCCTGCCTCGTATAACAGGACGGGCGTGCCCCTTTCTGCCGCCTCACCACGCAAGGACCCTTCGCGCAAGCTTGATGTCAAGATCACCGGCGCGCCAAAGGCACGCGCCATCGCCGCTGTCACCTTGTCGCCCGGGGTCACGCGGATCTGCGGCAGGTTCGTGCGGTGCACGGCCGCCGAGTGCAAATCAATGCCAGCATCACACCGCAACACTACATCGTTGAGAAAGATATGGGCCAGTCGTGATCCTAATGACCCTGCGGACGATCCGGGAAAGCACCGGTTCAGATCACGGCGATCCGGCAAATAGCGGGACCGGGCAAGAAAGCCAAAGGCGTTGACGATGGGCACCACCAGCAATGTGCCGCGCAACGTGTCGAGCTGTGGCGCGCGCAGCAATCGGCGTACAATCTCAACACCAATCACCTCGTCACCGTGCACGGCTGCGCTGACGAACAAGGTGGGGCCGGGGCGTTTGCCGTGGATGACTTCGACCCGCAGGTCGACAGGTGTGTGATCGGGCAGGGCAGACACGGGCAGGGCGACAGAGGCGCGTGTGCCGGGCAATACGTGAACGCCGCCGATCTCGAATGCATCACGCGGCATCTAGGGCCTCAACACCTGTTGAGTTGTCGAAGCTGGTCCAGTCGGTGTGCAGCATGCGGCCTGAACCCATGGACCTGGCAGACTGTGAGCGCTGTCAAGCTTCACCGGTTGCCTCCGCCAAAGCGTGCGGCGTCTTCGGCTGCACGTCGGATGGCGCCGGATTTGTGTACGGTTTCCATGAACTCAGCCTCGGGATCACTGTCATAGACGACACCACCACCAGCCTGAATATAAAGCTTTTGATCCTGCACGACTGCCGTACGCAGCGCGATACACATGTCCATATCACCGCCCGCACTGAAATAGCCGACACCGCCGCCATAAACACCGCGCTTTTCGGGTTCGAGTTCGTCAATGATCTCCATCGCCCGCACTTTGGGCGCACCGGACACTGTCCCCGCTGGCATCCCGGCAAAGAATGCGTCCAGCGCGTCTTTGCCCTCTTCCAACTCACCCACCACGTTTGAGACGATGTGCATGACATGCGAATACCGCTCGACGATGAACTCCTCGGTCGGGCGAACCGTTCCGATCTTGGAGACACGCGCGGTGTCGTTGCGCCCCAGATCCAGAAGCATCAGGTGTTCTGCCAATTCTTTCTCATCGGCCAGCAGATCAGCCTCGAGTGCGCGATCTTCTTCGGGGGTGGCTCCGCGTTTGCGGGTTCCGGCGATGGGGCGAATGGTCACTTCCGAGCCGAATACGCGGACAAGGATTTCGGGGCTGGCCCCGATCACCTGAAACCCACCGAAGTTGAAATAGAACATGAACGGGGACGGGTTAGTGCGGCGCAAAGAACGATAAAGCGCAAAGGGCGGCTCGGGAAAGGCCTGGGTCCAGCGCTGCGACGGGACGACCTGAAAGATATCGCCGGCCTTGATGTAATCACGCGCCTTTTCGACAGCGGCCAGATAGTCAGGCTTGGAAAAGTTCGACACCGGTTCATCGGAGACAGACGCCTCGCCAAGGTCGCGCGTTTCGGCGGGCATCGCCCGTTCAAGATCACGTACCGCATCCATGACCCGCTCTGCGGCCTGTGCATAGGCGGCGCGGGCGGATTGCCCGTTGCTGACCCAGGCAGGGGAGACAACCGTGACCTCACCCTTCACGCCATCCAGTACGGCCACCACAGAGGGGCGCAACATCACGGCATCGGGTAAACCCAGCGGGTCGGGATTTACGTCTGGCAAATGCTCGACCAGCCGCACCATGTCATAGCCAAGATACCCAAACAGCCCCGCCGCCGCCTGGGGCAGATCGGCGGGCAGATCGATGCGGCTTTCTGCGATGATCTCGCGCAGGGTGTCGAGCGGATTGCCCTGCATCGGTGTAAAGGCTTCGGCATCAAACCGGGCCGTGCGATTGACCGCCGATGTTTCGCCATGGCAGCGCCAGATCAGGTCCGGTTTCATTCCCACGATGGAATAGCGCCCGCGCACTTCGCCGCCGGTCACGGATTCCAGCACAAACGCATCCTTTTGCGCGCCCGTCAGCTTGAGCATCAGGGACACGGGCGTGTCGAGATCCGCAGCAAGCCGGGTATAGACGACCTGATTGTGGCCCGCCTCGTAAGCCTTGGCAAAGGCGTCGTATTCGGGGGTCATCGCCATGCTGTGCCTATCAGGGAAAATTCACGTGGACCGCGTCCAGCGCTTGCTGGTTGATCTGTGGATTTGCGCGCAGCACAACATCCTCGCCGTAGATATTGAACAACTCGGCGGCAAGGATCTGACCGATTTCGGCGCTGAGACCTTCGGCCTCTGCCTGTGCTTCGGCATTGTCAGCGATGGGGGTGATGTCATCAAGGCGCACCACAAAAATAGCGCCAAAGCCGGAAATGAGGCGCACGTCGCCGGGGGCCATTTCAAACACTTCGGTCATGAACGCAGGTGGTGTGCCCTGAACAAAGGCGCTGCGATCCAGATCCGTTTCCACAATGCTGTCGAGCTGTTGGCTGGCAAAGCTCTCTCCGGCTTCAAGCGCGGGCAGTACGGCCTCGGCCTGCTCGGTCAGCAGTGCTTCTGTCCGTTCCGCCTCGAGGCTGCCCTGGACACTCAGCTTGGCCTCTTCAAACGGAAGGGGGCGGCGGGGCAGGGTTTCTTCGAGGCGCATCGCAACAACACCGCCATCCTCAAGCGTGACAATCTCGGGAAAGTCGTCCTCGGTGAGGGCCTGTGCCGCATCGCGGAAGGCATCATAGGCACCGAGGCCTTCGCCCGACGCCGCAAACCAGTCAATGGAGCCCAATTCCATATCCGTCTCTGCGGCAAGATCTTCGAGTGTTGCGCCGGCAGCCAGTTCGTTGTCGTAGTCTTCGGCCAGAACGGCGACCTGACGACGGGCCGCATCCCGCGACAATTCTTCGTGGATAAAATCACGCGCATCTTCAAAAGACGTCGTCTGCGCAGGCAACACGGCGTTTACGCGGAACAGGGCGGGCCCAAGCGAGGACGGCAATGGGCCAACAACGTCACCCACGTCCGCGCCAAAGACGGCCTCGCCCGCGGCGTCCAGTTCCAGTCGGCTGACATCGCCCAGATCGACATCGCTCAGCGCCAGGCCGCGCTCCTGAACGAGCGCTTCGAAGGTGGTGCCGTCGACCTCAAGCTGCGCTGCGGCGCGTTCGGCGGATGCTTCGTCCAGATAGACCAGACGCTCAACCAGCCGCTTTTCGGGGATATTGTACTGATCAATGCGCGAGTCATATTCGGCGCGCAAAACGTCTTCGTCTATGTCGATCGCGCCGAGCAACATGTTCGGCAGCAGGACCGCATAGGTGATGCGTTTGGATTCCGGCAGTTGGAAGGCGTCGATATTTGCATCGTAATGCGCGCGCAATTCCTCATCGCTGGGCTCGGCCAGAGGCTCTGCCAGATCGCTGACCCCCAGACGCACCCACGTGAAGTCACGCGTTTCGCCAAGGAAAGACACGATGGTCTGGGCATATGTGTCGGGCATACGCACTCCTGACATCATCGCGCCCTGCAACAGTGTACGGGCCACTTCGTCGCGCAGTTGCGCTTCGAATTGACCTTCTGAACTGCCGGATTGCTCAAGGGCAAAACGGTAGGCATCACGGTCAAAGTTGCCATCCAGCCCGCGAAACGCTGGTATGTTCAGGATTTCGTCCCGCAAGACCTCATCCCCCACGCTCAGCCCCAGCTGGTCTGTTTCATGGTCAAGCGCGCTTGCACGAACCAGACGGGCCAACACTGCGCGATCAAGGCCAATGGCCTGTGCACGCGCAAAGGTCAGCGGTGATCCTGTTTCAGCCCCGACTGCAGAGATTTCCTGTTGGAGATTGCGGGCGTAATCTTGCACATCGATGTATTTGTCACCGACCTGACCAACCGTGCGGATTGTGCCGCTGAGGTTCGTGGCGCCAAAACCGCCCAAGCCAAGGATCAGCAGACCCAGCAGGATCCAGACGGCGGTTTTCGACAATGAGTTCGTGCCCTTGGCCATGTGGTGCCTCATGCAGGTTATAGGGTTTTCAGGTGTCTACCGGGCAGGCCGGGGACGGGCAAGGGCGCTTGAACGTCAGAACGACAGTGCTGACAGCCTTTTGTACATCTCTGCGATGCCATCTGCGTCCAAATTGGCAAAAGCAATGCGCAATTGCGCGGCCCCTTCGGCTGACCCGTCCGGCCAGAACATTGTGCCGGGAAGGCACAGCAACCCCGCTTCGGAGACCAGTTTCGGCGCCAGATCACCGGACGACATTGCAAACGGGTGCCCGACATAGGCAAAATACGCACCCAATCCGAGCAGTTCCCAGCCTTGGGCGGCCAGCACATGAAACCCGTCAGCAATCGCCCGACGGCGCGCCAGAATCTCGTCGCGTTCACCTGCAACCCACTGGCCCAGATGCTCCAGCCCCCAAAGAGCCGCATATTGCCCGATCTGACCGGGACAGATTGCAACCGTATCGAGGAACTTTTCAACCTCGGCCAGCCGGGCAGGGGATGTGACCAGCGCGCCGACACGGTGACCCGTCAGGCGGTAAGCCTTGGAGAACGAATAGAGGTGGATGAACGTGTCTTCCCACCCATCCTTTTGAAACAAGCCATGGGGTGGACCGGAGCGGCTGTCGAAATCTCGATAGGTTTCGTCCACGATCAGGGCAATGCCAGCGGTGTGGGCCAGATCATAGAACGCATCCAGCAGCTCTTGGGGGTACTCCACGCCTGCGGGGTTGTTGGGCGTCACCAGCGCAATGGCGCGGGTGCGCTCGGTGATGAGCGCCCTGGCGGCCTCGACGCTGGGCAACATTCCATCGCCAACGGGCAGTGGAATGGAGGCAACGCCAGCCATGTCCAGCCACATTTTATGGTTGAAATACCATGGGGTTGGCAGGATAACTTCATCCCCTTCGGTGCACAGGCTGGCAATGGCTGCTGCAAAGGCCTGATTGCACCCGGAGGTGATGGCGATCTGATCAGGCTCAGTGGCTGCATCATAGTGTGCATTGATCTGGCTGCTCAGTCCGGCGCGCAAGCCGGGCATCCCCAGAACCGGGCCGTAGAGATGCGCATCGTCCTGTGTCAGGGCCGCGTCCGCCATGGCCTGACGCAAGGCTTGCGGGGGCGGGTCCACAGGAGCGGCCTGACTGACGTTCATCAGCGGGCGATCTTTTGGAAACTCTACGCCCGCAATCCAGCGGCGGGCCTCCATGACAGGGGGCGGAAACGTCGCGGCGGTGCGTGAAATGCTCATGTGTCAGACCCTGTTGCGCGGCACACCGCGCTTGTGAGATTGGAAAGAGAGACGCCATGGACCTGGCCATTTGGTGCCGATCCGAAAGGGTCTCCGAAAGCGCTAGTCCGTACCACGGTAAGGTTCGACATATTGCAGCGCCATGTCCCAAGGGAAGAATATCCATGTGTCCTGACTGACACCGGTGATGAACGTGTCCACCTGAGGTTCACCGGATGGCTTGGCATACACGGTGGCGAAATGCGCATTCGGATAAAGTTTGCGCACCAGTTCCAGCGTCTTGCCGCTGTCAACAAGGTCATCAACAACCAGAATGCCGGTGCCGTCGCCCATCATCTCTGCGTCCGGGGATTTCAGAACTTCGGCGTCGCGACGCTGATCCGCCTTGCCGCCGCCAGAGTGGTAGGACTTGACTGAAATCGTATCGACAGTGCGGATATCCAGTTCTCGGGCAACGATCATGGCCGGGGCCATGCCGCCGCGGGTGATGGCCACCACGGCCCGCCATGATCCTGCATCGGGACCCTTGCCATCCAACCGCCAGGCCAGGGCACGGCTGTCACGGTGCATCTGGTCCCAACTGACGTGGAACCCTTTTTCATGGGGAAGCCGATCTGCCATGGTTATTTCTCCAGAATCAAGCGCAGGCCCAGTGCACCCAGAACGGTTGCGGCGATGCGATCCAATACAGGTTTGAGTTTCAGATAGCCGCGCCGCACGCTCGGTGCGCTCAGAAGTGTGGCAAAAACAGTGTAAAATGCAAGTTCAAGCACCCAGTGATTCACTACGATAAGTGCAATGTCATTGCCGGTCATGCCTTTGGGAAAGATCACAACGATCACAGCCGCGGCAAAGAGCATCGACTTGGGATTGCCGAGGTTCAGCAAAAGCCCTGCCAAAATTGCACGCCCACGTGGTTTGGGAGCTTCCTTGACCGCAGATCGTGCATGGCGCCATGTCTGGATGGCGATCCAGATCAGGTAGGCCGCACCACCGATTTTAAGAACTGTGTAGGTCCATGGGAACAACTTGAAGACGGCTTCCAACCCGAACAGGGCCGCCAGCGTCCACAGGGCCGCCGCCGTACCAAGACCGATGCCGGTTGCGATCCCACTTGCACGCCCGGCACTGAGGGTGATGCGCGTGATGAACAACATCGCTGCACCGGGTGAAATGAGGGCCACAAACAGTACAGCATTAAAGGCGATCAGGTCAGAGGGGCTCAGCGTCATCCCCTATCCCTTGGCCATATCTGGGGCGTCGACAGCTTTCATTCCGACCACGTGATAGCCTGCATCCACGTGCAGGTTCTCACCTGTGGTGCCAGACCCCAAATCGCTGAGCAGGTACAATGCGGATTTGCCGACGTCATCTATGGTGACATTGCGGCGCAGGGGAGAGTTGTATTCGTTCCACTTCATAATGTAGCGGAAATCGCCAATGCCCGACGCCGCCAAGGTCTTGATCGGGCCTGCGGAGATCGCATTGACGCGGATGCCGTCCTTGCCCAGATCTTCGGCAAGGTATTTGACGGATGCCTCAAGCGCAGCTTTGGCCACGCCCATCACATTATAATGCGGCATGACCTGTTCGGCGCCGTAATAGGTCAGCGTCAGTGCGCTGCCGCCGTTTTTCATCATCTTTTCGGCACGTGCCATGACAGCGGTGAACGAGTAGACCGAGATGTCCATCGTCATCGTAAAGTTGTCGCGGCTGGTATCGACATAGCGCCCACGCAATTCGTTCTTGTCGGAAAAGCCAATGGCGTGGACGATAAAATCCAGAGTACCCCAGCGTTCTTGCAGGCTTTTGAACAGGGCATCAATGGACGCTTCGTCTCCGACGTCGCAGGGCAATACGATATCGCTGTCCAACTGCGCGGCCAGTGGATCCACTCGCTTTTTCAACGCATCGCCCTGATAAGAGAACGCCAGTTCTGCACCTGCGTTGTGCAGTGTGCGTGCGATCCCCCAGGCGATGGATTTGTCGTTGGCGAGCCCCATAATCAGGCCCCGCTTGCCTGCCATCAGACCTGCTGTCATTTCTTGCCCATCCCGTTCCACGTTTCAGCGCTCAGCTTTAGGCCAAGACCCTTGTCGCATCAAGGGAGTGCAACAGAGTTGCCCACAGGGATCAGCGGCGTTAGCAGTGGCTTGGCAGGGGAGAATTGGAAATGAAAGATCGCACTGGAAAATTTGCCGGAGACAATCCGTTTGAGATCGCGCGGGCCTGGTTGCGTGCGGCAGAGGCTAGCGAACCCAACGATCCCAATGCGATTGCACTGAGTACGGTGGATGCCAGCGGCTTGCCAAATGTCCGTATGGTGCTGCTCAAGGAGATAGAAGACGACGCCTTTGTCTTCTATACCAACTACGAAAGCGCAAAGGCGGGCGAGTTGGACTTTGCCGGGAAAGCGGCATTTGTGTTGCATTGGAAGTCACTGCACCAGCAAGTGCGGGTTCGCGGCCATGTCGAGAAAGAGGACGGCGCCAAGGCCGACGCCTACTATGCCTCACGGTCGTTGAAGTCGCGACTGGGGGCATGGGCGTCTCAGCAAAGCCGTCCCCTGGACGGGCGTGCGCACCTGATGGCGGAAGTCGCGCGCGTGACGGCAGAGCAGGGTGTAAATCCAAAGCGGCCGCCATTTTGGGGGGGCTATCGCATCCGTCCCGTCGAAATTGAATTTTGGGCTGACGGACCGTTCCGGCTGCATGATCGGTTTCGCTGGCAACGGGAAAATCCGGGTGAGCCATGGGACGTGACCCGCCTAAACCCGTGAATTTCACGTGACTTGAAATGCAATCCGTTGTTTTTTAAAGAATTTTACCACTTGAAAACGGGGTGCAAAATAGCGCAAGTGTGGGGAGCGACACTAATACACGTAAACGAAAGATCAGTCGTGCTGGAACACTCTGACGAAACAGACCAGATCGCGGGTACCGTCAAATGGTTCGACCCCGTGAAAGGGTTTGGATTTGTTGTGGCCGATACAGGCGGCCCCGACATCCTGTTGCATGTGAACGTGCTTCGGAATTTTGGCCAGTCCTCTATTGCTGACAGCGCGCGTTTGAACGTCCGAGTGCAAAAGACGGATCGTGGCGTGCAAGCCGTAGAAGTACTGCAAATCGTTCCACCAGAGCAGGACGGTATCAGCACGCTGACAGACATTGCCGAGCTTGATCCTGATGCCGTTGCGGATGTTCCGCTTGAGCCGGGCCGTGTCAAATGGTTCGACAAGGGCAAGGGCTTTGGATTTGCCAATGTGTTTGGCCGGTCTGACGACGTTTTTCTGCATGTTGAAGTGTTGCGCCGCTCTGGTCTGTCAGATCTGCAACCCGGCGAGGCATTGGCCTTGCGCGTGATTGACGGAAAGCGTGGACAGATGGCGTCGGAAGTGCTTGCGTGGGAGGCGGCTCTTTCCAGCGACGAGGACTGATATGTCCCTTACCAGAATGACGACATTTGTTGGCGCAGCAGTGATCTGGGGTTCGTGCGCCGCATCGGCCTTGGCCGAATGCAGGACTGACACCGTATGGATTCGTGGCGATTTTGGTCAGGCACGCTTTGCCGTGGAAATTGCGGATGACCCGGAAGAACGCGCCACCGGGTTGATGAACCGCCCGTCAATGCCAACGTCATCTGGCATGCTGTTTGTTTACCCGTTTCCGCAATCGCTATCATTCTGGATGCGCAACACGCTGATTGAACTCGATATGCTATTTGTTGATGCCGGCGGCACGGTGCGTCACATTCATCGCCGGGCGCAGCCGCTGGATGAAACGCCCATTCGTGGTGGCACAGGTTTGACCCACGTGTTGGAAATCAATGGTGGGCTGTCTGATCAACTGGGGATCGGCGTGGGTGCACAGTTGCGTCACCCAAGTTTTGAAAAAGGTGACGCCGTATGGGCGTGTTAGGTCTTTTCAATTCTGTTTTGCCGCTCTAAGAGGGGCGCACGGTCGGAGCGTGGCGCAGCCTGGTAGCGCACCTGTTTTGGGTACAGGGGGTCGGAGGTTCGAATCCTCTCGCTCCGACCAGTTTTCAAAAAACATGATATTCAACGCCAGCTGCTCACGCATTGCGCGCGACGCCACCTGTTGCAGTCAGCAACTCATCCATCAGGCCGTCGAGCGCGCGCTGCTTGAAATAAATGCGGCGCGGTTTTCCAGACTTTTGAACCACTTCCGCGAAATAGCTGAGTTCGACAACGAATCCCCCATCTTCCCGGTCGGTCTGTTTTTGGATCACCAGAATTGGAGTCTCGAGCGCGCCATCAAATTGAAGCAGCAGGTAGGCGGCCAAATCCGGTGGCGGCAGAATACGGCATTGAACGATGCCACCAGACACTTGGCGCACTTCATCTCCGGGTGAGTCGCAAGATGAGCGGAAAGCCGAGTCCAATTGTTCGGGCTGCGTCGCGAATGCGGCCCGGCGCACAGGTAGATCTTGTTCCGACGTCGCCACAGTCGCTACATATTGTGGTGCGCATGCGGTCAGAGCGACCAGCAAAATGGGCAAAATTGGTCGCATGTGATGCCTTTCAGAGTGACTGTGCCAAGATCAACATATTTTCCGCAGCGCGGCAAAAGCTTTCTACTTTTACGCGCAAGTTCTGTGGATAACTTAACGCGAAACTTCCACAGATTGACCTAAGTCAGCCCGAAACCTTGGAAATATCGCTCACCGGCGGGGGACAGAAACTGTATGCATTTCCCGCCATTATAGACGGTGAATCGCCCAAGGGTGTGCCGCTATGATTCAAGGGGTGAGGTCAAGGAAATTTCGTCACAAAAAAGCTAACTTTGTCGTTGACGCAGATGGGTCAGATACGTCAGGTTGTGCAGGCCGGGCGCTTCACCACAACATTTAGTGGCTAACACTAATGGGCTGCGCCAAGCACGAGGGACACTCACATCGCCAAATAAACGGCGCGACTGGGCCCGCAAACGCGAGAAGCGTAGCGGGTCACACGACGGTTTTTTGTCTTTCGGGCTGGCAACGGAAATGGGCCCCCGCAACGTCGGGTCAGTCCGCAGGGTAAATGCTGGAAACGAGGCAGCGCGATGAAAATTGAAAGACAGTTCACCAAGGCCAGTCAGGATGCTTATGCAGATCTGGACTTCGTCACGACCGTGTCGGAGATCCGGAACCCTGACGGTACGATCGTCTTCCGTCTGGACGAAGTCGAAGTACCCAGCACGTGGAGCCAGGTGGCGAGCGATGTAATCGCGCAGAAGTATTTCCGCAAAGCCGGTGTGCCATCCGAGATGGTCAAAGTCGAAGAAGCCGATGTGCCCGAATTCCTGTGGCGGTCCGTCCCAGCCAAGGGCGCAACCATGGGCGGAGAGACGTCTTCCAAGCAAGTGTTCGATCGGCTTGCAGGCGCATGGGCCTATTGGGGCTGGAAGGGCGGCTATTTCTCGACCGAGGAAGATGCGCGCGCATACTATGATGAAATGCGCCACATGCTCGCGACGCAGCGCACTGCACCCAACTCGCCACAGTGGTTCAACACCGGCCTGCACTGGGCCTACGGTATCGACGGACCCGCGCAGGGCCACCACTACGTGGACTACAAAACCGGCAAGCTGACCAAGTCGGCCTCGTCCTACGAACACCCCCAGCCACACGCTTGCTTTATCCAGTCCGTTTCTGACGATCTCGTAAATGACGGCGGCATCATGGATTTGTGGGTGCGCGAGGCGCGTCTGTTCAAGTACGGATCCGGCACCGGCACCAACTTCTCCTCGTTGCGCGGCGAAGGCGAAAAGCTCTCCGGGGGCGGCAAGTCTTCTGGTCTGATGGGTTTTCTCAAAATCGGGGACCGCGCTGCTGGCGCCATCAAGTCTGGCGGCACAACGCGCCGCGCGGCCAAGATGGTCATCGTCGATGCCGACCACCCCGATATCGAAGATTTTATCAACTGGAAGGTGATCGAAGAGCAGAAAGTGGCGTCCATCGTCGCAGGCTCCAAGATGCACGAGCAAAAGCTGAATGGCCTGTTTGAAGCCATCGGTACATGGGATGGCGCGGAGGCGGACGCTTACGATCCCAAGAAAAACAACGCTTTGCGTGACGCGGTAAAAGCGGCCAAGAAGGTTGCGGTGCCAGAGACATACATCAAGCGCGTGCTGGATTACGCTCGGCAAGGTCACACGTCGATCGAATTCCCGACCTATGACACAGACTGGGATTCCGAAGCTTACAACTCCGTTTCCGGACAGAACTCCAACAACTCGATCCGCGTCACCAACGCCTTCCTCACGGCTGTCGAGAAAGACGCAGACTGGGAACTGATCGACCGTGTGGACGGATCTGTGTCCAAGGTTGTAAAAGCACGCGATCTTTGGGAACAGGTTGGCCACGCTGCATGGGCCTGTGCCGATCCCGGTATCCAGTACCACGACACTGTCAACGACTGGCACACGTGCCCTGAAGACGGCGCGATCCGCGGTTCAAACCCTTGTTCCGAATACATGTTCCTCGACGACACCGCCTGCAATCTGGCGTCCATGAACCTGCTGACCTTCCTCAAGGATGGTGTGTTCCAGGTCGAAGAGTACATGCACGCAGCCCGTCTGTGGACTGTCACGCTGGAAATCTCGGTGATGATGGCGCAGTTCCCCTCCAAGGAAATCGCGCAGCGGTCTTATGACTTCCGCACCTTGGGCCTGGGCTATGCCAACATTGGCGGTCTTCTGATGAACATGGGCCATGGTTATGACAGCGACGAGGGCCGCGCGCTCTGTGGTGCCCTCACGGCGATCATGACCGGTGTGTCTTACGCCACCTCCGCTGAAATGGCGGGCGAGCTGGGCCCATTCCCGGGCTATGCGAAGAACGCGGATCACATGTTGCGGGTCATGCGCAACCACCGCACAGCGGCCTACGGCGCAACCGAAGGGTATGAAAAACTGGCAGTCAAACCAGTGCCGCTGGATCACGCCAATTGCCCGGATGCACGTCTTGTCGATATCGCGATGTCGACTTGGGACGAGGCTCTGAAATTGGGTGAAGCCCACGGCTACCGCAATGCGCAGGCCACAGTGATCGCACCGACAGGTACAATTGGTCTGGTCATGGATTGTGACACAACAGGGATCGAGCCGGACTTTGCCTTGGTGAAGTTCAAGAAACTGGCCGGTGGCGGATACTTCAAGATCATCAACCGGTCCGTGCCTGCCGCTTTGGAAAACCTTGGTTACGGGTCGGCGCAGATCGAAGAGATCGTCAGCTACGCGGTTGGCCATGGCTCGATTGGCAATGCACCTGCGATTAACCACACTTCGCTGACGGGTCACGGTTTTGGCGCCAACGAATTGGCCAAAGTGGATGCTGCGCTGGAAAGCGCGTTCGACATCCGCTTTGTGTTCAACCAGTGGACGCTGGGCGAGGAGTTCTGCACAGGGGTGTTGGGCATCCCGGCGGACAAGCTGAACGATCCGACGTTTGACTTGTTGAAATCGCTTGGCTTTTCGAAGGCGGACATCGACGCTGCAAATGATCACGTCTGTGGAACAATGACGCTGGAAAACGCGCCACACCTCAAGGAAGAGCACTACCACATCTTTGACTGTGCCAACCCATGTGGCAAAAAAGGCAAGCGTTTCCTGAATGTTGACAGCCACATCACGATGATGGCCGCAGCGCAGTCCTTTATCTCGGGCGCGATCTCCAAGACAATCAACATGCCCAACGATGCAACCATCGAAGACTGTCAGAAAGCTTATGAGCTGAGCTGGTCCTTGGGTGTGAAGGCCAACGCGCTCTATCGCGACGGCTCCAAATTGTCCCAGCCTTTGGCCGCATCCCTTGTTGAGGATGATGAGGAGGCCCAAGAGATTCTGGAAAGCGGTGCACCGGCCGAAAAAGCCACCGTGCTGGCCGAAAAGATCGTTGAGAAGATCATCGTGAAGGAGATTGTGAAATCTCACCGCGAAAAGATGCCTCAGCGCCGCAAGGGCTACACACAGAAAGCCATCGTTGGTGGTCACAAAGTGTACCTGCGTACAGGTGAGTATCAGGACGGCAATCTGGGCGAGATCTTCATCGACATGCACAAGGAAGGTGCGGGTTTCCGCGCCATGATGAACAACTTCGCCATCGCAGTGTCTGTCGGTTTGCAATACGGGGTTCCGCTGGAAGAGTTTGTGGATGCCTTCACGTTCACCAAGTTCGAGCCTGCGGGCATGGTGCAGGGCAATGACAGCATCAAGAACGCGACCTCGATCCTTGATTATGTGTTCCGCGAATTGGCTGTGTCCTACCTCGATCGGACCGATCTGGCCCATGTGAAGCCCGAGGGCGCCACATTCGACGACATCGGTCGCGGCGAGGAAGAGGGCGTGTCCAACGTCTCCGAGCTGAGCGAAACAGCCGCGTCCAAGTCTTTGGAAGTGCTCAAGCAAATCAGCTCGACAGGCTATCTGCGCAAGCGCTTGCCGCAAGATCTGGTTGTTCTGAATGGCGGTATGTCCGAAGTCGCACAAGCGGCGGCCGATCCGGTCATGGCGCTTGAAACTCTGGTGCCGGAAGTGGCCGTAGGTGGAGGCGCCGCCGGAGTGGTTGCGTCATCCGTGTCCACCGGTGCCGTAGTGTCCGCGAGCGGTGGCATAGATGCGCGCACCAAGGCGAAGATGCAGGGCTATGAGGGCGAAGCCTGCGGCGAGTGTGGCAACTACACACTGGTGCGCAACGGCACCTGCATGAAATGCAACACCTGCGGCGGAACGTCTGGGTGTAGCTGACGAAGATACGCGCCCCGGGGAAGGGACGCGAGGGGGGCGGGCTGGCCTGGCTGGTTTGCCTCCCGACGAAGATAGGGTGGGGCGGTACTTTGTCCCCCCACCTTTACACGGAGCGGATGCGTTCGCTCCTGACGACGTTCAGGCCGCAGGCAGAAAAGTACCGGGCGGTTAACATATTGAGCCTGAACGGCGAAACTCAACGGAGGGCTTCGGCTCTCCGTTTTTTTGTTTGAAATCAGAATGATGGCGAACTTCGTGCGCGACAGCGTGATGCATGTCGCCAAAAAAAGCGTGTGTTTGCTGAGTAAGCAGTCGCAGGACGGCGAAATCAAAGGGGAGTGTTCGCGCATCCCTTTCTTGGACCATCTTATGTGTGTTGTGCCGGTTGGGCGATCTGTTTTGTGCAGGCACAAAATGCGCCCGCCCACCGACCCAAAGTGTGGCCTTCAAGCCGTGCCGTCACCAGAAAGGCTGATCCGCAAGCGCGCCCGTGCCCGCGCAAGACGTGACATCACGGTGCCAAGGGGCAGTCCTGTGGCATTGGCCAGTGCCCGTGGCGATGTTTCACCGGCAACAACCAGATCCATCAGTTGCCTTTGCGGCGGAGCGAGGCGCTCGATGGCTGCCAGCGTGTCTGCGCAGTCGAGCCTGAGCATGGCGTCGGGCAAGATCTGGGCGTCATTCTCGCCCAACTCTTCGGTGGGGCTTTGCCGCCAGCCACGTCTTGCGCGATTGCTGAGACTGCGCATGGCGTATGCGTGCAGGTCATCTATCTGTGCGCCTTCCCGCAGCCTTTGACACAGGCTGAGCAGGGTATCTTGTACCAGATCTTCGGCCTCCGAACGTGAGCGGGCCAGCTTGCGCGCCCGCCGTGTCAACATGGGGATCAGCGTCACCAATCGACTGGTGCCGTGGGTGGACTGCGGGGCGAAATGCGTTTTTTGTGCCATCATGCGTTGAGAATGGGAGTGCAGGGGGGCGGTGACCACCCCGGGGGTTTTCGCCTATTGCCGTTTGGCCCCCTTTTTAGGCAGAGCACCGCTCAACCGTGTTGACCCGATCGGCAGGCCCCTGCGCGATCCGGCGGGGTCTGGGATGCAGGTCCGCCTTTCGCGCTCATATTGGGGGAAGGCGCCGCTTACGGTCCTTCGACATGTAACCTCTAAGGGAGTTCCCTATGACCAAGTTTTCCATTCTGACACTGACGGCCGCTTTGAGCATTCCAGCGCTGGCGTTTGCCCAAGGTGCGGCAGAGCTCGATACCAACGGCGATGGTGTGCTGACCATTGACGAGGTGCAGGCCAGCTTTCCCGATGTGACGTCGGATGCGTTTACGGCCATGGATCTCAATGCAGATGGTGCGCTTGATGCGGATGAGATTGCCGCAGCCCAAGAAGCGGGCCTGATGCCGCCAACAGACGGGTAAGCCCGTTTTGGAATGGGCGGTTGTTGGACAATGTCACATTGCTGCTGAACGCGGATGTATCCCATGCATGATGCAGAAGATGTGACGAGAGTGCCTGCAAGCTCGCCCTGACCGTCACCCGCTGTTTTTGCGGTCGCGTTCGAGAGATCGGCACAAGCGTCTGCAAATGGGTGGGGGTGTGAGGCCCGGTTTCCCCCCAGGGACCGGGCCTCACTGTGTTTGGAGCCTGACAGTTACCGGTTTCTGCTCAGTTGAAACTGCGGAACTTGAACAATGCCCTGCTCCTGGCGTTTGTCTTTGTTGCCCCAGTGGAGGCTTTACGCAAAGGGCAGCAGGTGAATATTGAACTTGTCCCGAATGGCTTGGTCCAGATCCGGCGGCAGGGCGGCTTTGGGGGGCGCGCTCAGGATTTCGAGTTTTCGTGCTGTGGCGCTTGGGACCAGTTCAGGTTTGTCCAGTTCTGCCCATTCTTTTGGGGACGTGCGGCTGCCCAAGGTGGGATAGACGCAGTCGCTTTGCATCCGCGCAAGTGTTTGATCGGTTCCAAGATAGTGCCCGGGCCCTCCCATGCACACGGCGGCCATTTGATCCAGTGCCAGTGTCTCATCGCTGACTTCGATCCCGCGCACGCAGCGCAAGGCCTGTCCAATGATATCATCCCCGAGGATCAGGGACTCATGACAGAAACCCAGCAGAGAAGCATGCATCCCAGCGGCCTCGTAGACCATGTTCAGCCCTGACAACCCGGCCATCACGTTTGAGCACATTTGCTCCCACCCGGCCTGCATGTCCGGCAATTTACTGTCTGATGCACCTGCCGCCGCGCCGCCGGGAATGTCATAGAACCGGTGCATTTGCGCGCAACCGGATGTCAGCAACGCCTGCTCTCCAGATCCGATCGACATGGCCCCGGTGCGCAGATCCAACCCAAAGGGCCATGTTCCGAATATCGCAGGGTGTCCCGGTTTGACCGCATTTACATAGACAAGGCCCGCAAGGCATTCGGCGGTGGCTTGCACAATGGCACCTGCAATGGTGGAGGGGGCCGTGGCGCCGGACATTCCCGCAGACAGCAGCAACACCGGCATGCCTGCCTTGATGCATTCCTCCATCACCTGACAGCTTTCAGAAGCGAATTTCATCGGCGGAACAACAAAGCAATTCGAATTCGACACGAAGGGGCGTTCGCGCCATTTGTCCTCACCGCCTGCGATCATGTGCAGGATCTCGATGGCCGGGGCCACGCAGTGGGGTTCGCTAAAGGACGTGCCTACATGTTTGGTTGTGCCGGTGGCGCAGGCATAGACTGAATTGTACTCCATCTCGACCGTGTCGGGGATGTCGCGACAGATCATGGGGCGTTGGACGAAATGAATATTTTCCAAAACTTCACAGATACGCGCCGCATCGTGCAAGTCCTGCACCGTGCTTTCGCGGTAGTTTTTACCGTCTACATCCACAAGGTGCACGGCTGCGCCGGCAGTACCGTAGTGCACTTTGGCGCCAGACAGATCGAGGTCGGTGTTGCCGTCCCGGCTGTGCAAGGTGATCGAGCGGTTGGCGCGGGCAATTGTGTCCTCGACCAGCGCGCGGGGAAAGCGGATGCGCCCATCGTCACCCTGCACAGCGCCAGCTTTGGTCAGATATTCCACGCCGGAAGGCGGCGCATCCGCCAGACCAATGGTTTCCAGCGCCTCTAGGGCTGCGCGATGGATCTGTTCGATCTGGGGTTGGGTGAGCGCGTTGTAGCGCCCGCCCTCAAGGCCCGGGCGGACCGGGCGGAGATGTTGTGCCAAAGGGGCCGCGCGCGCAGCCCGTCGCGCTGCGCGACCGCCTGAGCGAGAGGGAGCTTGAGTGTTCATTTGGTAAATTCCGGTAGGCAAGAGTGTGGATCAGATGGTGTACGGGATCACATCGGTCAGGGACGTCCGCGCGCAGCACGACCGCGCTCCGCGCCAATGGTGCGGATCACGATCGCAATCTTGCAGCGACGTTCCTGCGTCATGCGTGCAGCGTCCTTTTGTCCTTGCGTTGCCGGTTTTTGCAGCGTGGTGCGCAAAAACGCGCCTGTCTGTCCTGTTTGCGACGCCGATGAAGGCGAGGGACCGCCCGCGTATTGTGGTGATTTGAGCGGGCGCGCGCCGGGTCAGGCGCGCCTGTGCTGCCATGACTGGATCTTTGGGGGCCGCGCATCCACCTCGGGCTTGCGGCGTTCAAACAGGTGCGCCGCGATACCAGACATGGAGCAGACCAATGAAAACAGTGATTATTTCTGCCGGCCTCGCGGGGCTTTTGTCGTTTGGCACAGGCGCTGCCTTTGCGGGCAGCCTTGATCAGCCCATCGCATCGCCACCACCGCCGACGGCGCCCGTTGCACCTCCTGCACCGGTCCAGCTGGGTGGTGACTGGACCGGAGGATATGCCGGTGTGCAACTCGGCTATGGCGACATCAGTGGCACAGGCGGCGCGGATGGTGATGATATCCTTGGCGGTGTGCACGCAGGCTACGACTATGATTTCGGCACGTTCGTTTTGGGTGGAGAAGTGGACTACGACTCAGCAGACATTGATCTGACCGGCGGGGCGAGTGTCGATTCCGTTGCGCGCCTGAAACTGCGGGCGGGCTACGACTTTGGCCGTTTCCTTGGATATGCCACGGCGGGTGTGGCCGATGTGGACACGTCCTTGGGTTCTGAATCGGGCGAATTCTACGGTCTTGGTGTCGCCTATCAGATTTCGGATCGCTACCGGGTTGGTGCAGAAGTGCTGGAACACGAGTTTGACAACATCAACGGGTCTGGTGTGGATGCGGACGCAACCACACTGACGATCCGCGGGTCCATTAGCTTCTGATCCGAGCAGGACAGGGCGCGGAGGGCATGGATCCTTTCGCGCTCTGGCTCTCATTTCGACGCCGTCACGTCAGTGTGACGGCGCGCGCGTTGAAATGGAGCGCGGGCAATCTCATGTCGGTTGGGTAGTTGCGTGCGAACATAGGAAAGCCGCCATGACCCGATTTGCATTTGCCATTGCCCTCACAGCAACCGCGATTGTTGCGGCTGCACCGCTGATGGCGCAGGACGCGCCCGGAACTGCGCCGCAATTGCGCGAAACAGGCACAAGCTGGACCGGTGGATATGCGGGTGTCCAACTTGGATATGGATTGCTCGACAGCACCGGTAACCCGGATGAAGATGCGGCCTTGGGTGGTGTACACCTCGGGTACAACCATGACTTCGGAGATGTCGTTCTGGGGGCGGAACTGGATTACGATCTGACCGACATCGACACGTCGTCCGGTGGTTCGATTGACAGCATCGCCCGGCTCAAGTTGCGGGCTGGCTATGATTTCGGATTGGTGCTGGGATATGTGACCGCCGGCATCGCGCAGGCGGACACGTCCATCGACAACGATACGGGCGCAACATATGGAATTGGTTTCGCTTATCAGGTCAGCCCTGACTTCACCATCGGCGGCGAGTATCTGCAGCACGACTTTGACAGTGTCGGAGGGTTGGGCGCCGACTCGGATGTGAGCACCATCACCCTGCGCGGATCGATCCGTTTCTAAGGCAGGCCTTGTCGCTACCAGCGCCCGGACGCGCCGCCGCCGCCAGATCGGCCGCCGCCGAACCCGCCGCCGCCTGCATGCCGCCCCGTCTGGCGCATGGGGATCGTGTAAAAAGATACCTTCCGAAAGTTGCATGCCGTGCAGGACGTCGTTTTTTCACCTTGCCCGGTGGAGGTTTGTGACGCGTGCAGTATTGTGTGGCGTGTTCTGCGCAATGTGCCGCGCTGACCGCATTCGGGGCAGCGACGCAGACGCGCAAACATATCGCCGATTCTTTGCGCGCCAAAAATAATTGCTCCAAAGAAACCAGCTAGAGCAAGCATAATCAAACCTTCATTGTCGCCCCGGTTGCCCGGCGCGTCGACGCCAGCGGCGAAGGGGCGGGCGATGTCTTCGATCACGGCCTGTGTGCCGACGCGAATCCCGTCGCTGTATCGCCCGTTGCGAAATGCGGGCAGGAATTCCTTGTCGATCACGCGTTCGGCGTGGGAATTCCACGCCTGACCAAAAGCTGCGCCCAACTCGATGCGCATGGCGCGGTCGTTGCGCAGAACAAGGACCATGATGCCGTCATTGCGCTGCGCATCGCCGACACCCCACGCATTGAACAGCGCTGTGGCGAATTGCTCCAGCGTCATGTCCGGCGCATAAGCGCTTTGACTGTCGAGCGTGACAACCGTCATCTCGATGCCAGTGTCGCTGCGCACCTTTTGCAACATGGTATCGACACTCTTCGCATCGGCAGGCGCCAACAGCGCTGCAAAGTCATTGAGCCGCGTAGACGTGTTTTCCGGAAAGGTTTGTGCAAGACTTGTGAACGGTATCAACAAGGCCCAGAAAACAAGGAAAAAACGGAACATACAAACACCTGATCACACTGATATCCAGCGAGCATAGACGAGGCTGCAGGGACTTGTCATCCAGCCGCAATGCTTTCTGCGAAGTGCACAAGCGTGAGAAGGGCATTTTCGAACACTTCATCGGCCACTGTCATGGCGACCCGCAGATGACCTGCGGCGGCGGTGCCAAAGCTCTCGCCCGGCATGACCGCGACGTGGTGCGCGTCGAGCAATGCGTTGGCAAAGTCTTCGCCGCTCATGCCCGTGGCCCGAATGTCGAGCATCAGGTACATCGCGCCCTGAGCCGGGATCAGGCCAACGATGTTCTGACCCGCCAAAACCCGTCTGGCAATGTCGCGTCGGCGGCGGAACGGCGCGCCGACCTCTTCCTCGAATGCGGAGCCCTGGTTCAGGGCAAAGACTGACGCGTCCTGAATGAAACCGGGCACGCCATAGGTTGTGTGCGTGGCAAAGGTGATCAGATGGTTGATCACTTCCGGTGGGCCAATGACCCAACCACAGCGCGATCCGGTCATGGCATGGCTTTTGGACATCGACCCGATGACCAACGTGCGCTCGCTCATGCCGGGCAGGGCGCGCGGGGACAGGTGGCTGCCTTCCCAAATTTGGGTGTCATAAACTTCGTCCGAGATCAGCCACAGATCATGGGCCTGACACAGATCCGCGATGCCTTGCAGTGTTTCTTGGGAATAAACTGTGCCCGTGGGGTTGTTGGGTGAATTGATCAACAGGCTTTTGGCGTCTTGCGCATGTGCGGCGATGTCGCTGGCACGTGGTTGAAACGCATCTTCGGCGCGGGTTTGTATGGCCTTTGGCACGGCCGAGACACCGCGGATGGTTCCGGGATAGGTGGCATAGTAGGGGTCGAGATAAAGGGCGGTGTCGCCGGGATCACATGCCGCTGCATGTGCGGCAAACAGTGCGGACTGACCGCCCGGTGTGATCAGCACGTTGTCACGTGTGGTTGGCACACCGGTGCGCTGTGACGTGCGGGCGGCGACGGTGTCACGCAAGGCATCCGTGCCGGGCACCATGGCGTAGCCCGTGTGCCCGCCAAGCGCGCTTTTGTGCATGTCCTGCAGGATTGGGGCGGCTGTGCGGATGTCATGTTCACCGATCGTGAGTTCGGTCACCGGGGTGCCGCTCGCAATCATTTTGCGCGCTTTGATAAACACATCCCATCCGTCCGAACCGCCGCCTGTCAGGGTGCTGATACGTTGTGAAAGCGCCATGGTCCGTCTCCGCCTGAGGTCTTGGCGACAAGGGGTCAGAGGGGGTGGGGATTGTCAACGGTATGTGACTGTGGTGCAGCCGGGTGTCATCGTCTCTGGAGGCGTTGGGCAGGGGGGTTCTGCCCCCGGCCTGTCGGCCTCCCCCGTGGTATTTCGGGTCAGAAGAAACTCTCAGGAGGACACGGGCCAGGCCCCCAAGGTGTTTTGCAGTTTCTTGGGCAGGCTGTTGCGGATGATGCCATAGGATGTGTGGATCCGGTCGCTCAGTTCGTCCCTGGTCTTGCCGTCAAAGGGGATACGGACCCAAGAGCGGTGAAAATACCTGGCCTTGGTGGCGGCACCGATTTCGATGAGAAACTGTGCTGTTTCAACATCTGCACACTTTACCGACACCCCGTCATTGGCCATGCCGATGCACGCAAACATCTTGTCACCGACCTTCCACGCATCAAGTCCACCCTCATGATGGCTGGCCCAGTGTGCGCCCGGCAAGGCGGCGCAGATTTTATCTGTGATCTCTCGGCTCATGAGCTCCATTGTGTGGCCGTTCGATGCCACAAACAAGGGTTGACCCGGTGCTGCGCTCTCGGCTAGGCCTGTTTGCATGACCCGGACCATTTGCATCATTTGCTGCATCATCTGCTGATTTTCTCAGCGGGCCGGTTCTTTGTTTCCATGACAGTTCAGAATTGCTAGGCCCGCGCCAACCCTATGCGCGAGACGTGCCATGACCATTCGCCTTTATAACACAGCCACCCGCACGAAAGAGGATTTCGTGCCGATCGACCCCGACAACGTGCGCATGTATCTCTGTGGCCCCACGGTCTATGACCGCGCCCATATCGGCAATGCACGCCCCGTGCTGATATTTGATGTGCTCAGCCGTTTGCTGCGCCATGTCTATGGCGACACGCATGTCACCTATGTGCGCAATTTCACGGATGTGGATGACCGCATCAACGAAACGGCACTGAAGCGCAAAGAGGCCGGTGCACGTGGAACGCTCGAAGATCTGATCCGCGAACGCTCGGACGAGACGATCAACTGGTATCACGCGGACATGGACGCGCTTGGGGCGTTGCGCCCGGATATGGAACCCCGCGCCACGGAGTACATCGCCGAGATGATCGCGATGATCGATGGGCTGATTGGTGGCGGCTTTGCCTATGCCAAGGAGGGGCACGTTCTGTTTCGTGTGCGCAAATACGAGGACTACGGCAAACTGTCGGGGCGCTCGGTGGATGACATGATCGCGGGCGCGCGCGTCGAAGTGGCTCCTTACAAAGAAGATCCGATGGATTTCGTGTTGTGGAAACCTTCAAGCGACGATCTGCCCGGCTGGGAAAGTCCGTGGGGACGTGGCCGGCCCGGTTGGCATATCGAATGCTCGGCCATGGCCTATGAGTTGCTTGGCGCGCGCTTTGACATCCATGGCGGCGGCAATGATCTGACCTTTCCGCACCATGAAAACGAGATCGCGCAGTCGCGATGCGCCGGGCATGACTTTGCCAATGTGTGGATGCACAACGAGATGTTGCAGGTCGAAGGCAAGAAGATGTCCAAGTCCTTGGGCAACTTCTTTACCGTGCGGGATTTGCTGGATCAGGGTGTACGGGGCGAAGTGATCCGCTTTGTGATGCTGAGCACGCATTACCGCAAGCCCATGGACTGGACCGAGAAGAAGCGGGCGGAGGCTGAGACGACACTGCGCAAATGGTATCAACAAGCAGATCAGGCAGAGAATGGCGGCACGCCTTATGCGCCTATGATTGCGGCCTTGTCTGATGACTTGAACACACACAAGGCAATTCAGGAACTGCACCAGCTGTCCCATGCAGATGATGTGTCTGCTTTGCGGGCGAGCATACAATTCCTCGGACTGATGGGCGCGACGACGCCAAGTTGGGCAAACGCACCGGCCTACGATCTCAGGCCGCTGACAGAGGCGTTCATGAACATCCGGCAGGCGGCCATGGTATCCAAGGATTTTGGCGCTGTGGATGCAATGAAAACCAACCTGGCCAATGCCGGTGTCGAAGTGCGCATGTCAAAGGAAGGTGTCGAGCTTTTACCGACCTCCGAATTGGATGTGAGCAAATTGGAGGCACTCCTATGACCCGCGAGCGTCTCTCTCTTTTTGACACCACTCTGCGCGACGGGCAGCAAACACAGGGTGTCCAGTTCTCGGCGGATGAAAAACACCAGATTGCCGCCGCCCTCGACACCCTTGGCGTCGATTATATCGAAGGCGGCTGGCCTGGTGCCAATCCCACCGACAGCGCTTTTTTTGAGGATCAGCCCAAAACACGCGCCACGTTCACCGCCTTTGGCATGACCAAACGGGCCGGGATCAGTGTGGAAAATGACGACGTCCTTGCCGCGGTTCTAAACGCCAACACCAAGGCCGTTTGCCTTGTCGGAAAAACGCATGATTTCCATGTGGACAAGGCGCTTGGCATCACTTTGGCCGAAAATACGGCCAATATTGCGCAAACCTTTGCACATCTCAAATACAATGGGCGCGAAGCTATCTTTGATGCCGAGCATTTCTTTGACGGCTTCAGATCCAACCCTGATTATGCGCTGGAAGCGGTCCACGCGGCCTATGACGCAGGGGCACGCTGGATTGCGCTATGCGATACAAACGGTGGCACGCTGCCGTATGAGATCCACACCATCACCAAGGCGGTTATTGCCAGCGGTATTCCCGGCACACACGTCGCCATCCACACCCACAACGACACCGAGCAGGCGGTCGCAGGCGCGCTTGCGGCTGTGGATGCGGGCGCACGCCAGATCCAGGGCACGCTGAATGGTCTGGGTGAACGCTGTGGCAACGCCAATCTGACGGCGCTGATCCCGATCCTGATGCTCAAGGAGCCCTACGCCAGCCAGTTCGAAACGGGTGTTACCCCGGACGCACTGGCCGGACTGACGCGTACGTCGCGTATGCTGGACGACATCTTGAACCGTGTACCGCAGAAACAGGCCGCCTTTGTCGGGGCGTCTGCTTTTGCGCACAAGGCCGGGCTGCATGCCTCTGCGATCCTCAAGGATCCCACGACATATGAGCATATTGACCCTGCTTCGGTCGGAAATGCGCGCATCATCCCGATGTCAAACCAGGCCGGGCAGTCGAACCTGCGCAAGCGTTTGGCTGACATGGGATTGGAGGTGCCTGCCAAGGACCCTGCGCTGGCGCGCATCCTTGAGCGCATCAAGGACCGCGAGGCGCAAGGGTACAGCTATGACACGGCGCAGGCATCGTTCGAGTTGCTTGCGCGTGACGAGATCGGCCAGCTGCCCGAGTTTTTCGAAGTGAAACGCTATCGTGTCACGATTGAACGGCGCAAGAACAAGCGGGACCAGATGGTGTCGCTGTCCGAAGCGGTGGTTGTCGTCAAAGTGCATGGGAAAAAGATGTTTTCGGTCAGCGAAAGCATGGATGAACACGGCACGGATCGCGGCCCGGTGAATGCGCTGGCCAAGGCTTTGGCCAAGGATCTGGGCCCGTACCAATCCCATGTCGAGGACATACGGCTGGTCGATTTCAAGGTTCGTATCACGCAAGGCGGCACCGAAGCGGTCACACGTGTCATCATCGACAGCGAAGACGGGCAGGGCAGGCGTTGGTCCACGGTCGGGGTGTCTGCAAACATCGTGGATGCCTCGTTTGAGGCGCTTCTGGACGCGGTGCGCTGGAAACTGGTGCGGGATGGTGTCCAATGACCCCCGATGCGCGCGAGGCGTTTTTCACCTTGCACCGCGATTTGCCACGCGAAGGTCCGGGCACGCCGGACGATGTGCACTGGGCGCTTGCTCAGTTGAGACTGTCGGGTGATGTGCGCGTTCTGGATGCCGGGTGCGGCCCGGGGGCCGATCTTGAAACGCTTGCCGATGCATTGCCCGAGGCTCGGCTCCATGGCCTTGATGGAGTGGAGCATTTTGTTAATTCTGCAAAGGAGCGTGTGGCCCGGTTTGGGCCGCGCGTTTCTGTCAGTCAAGGCGATATGTCCGCGGTAACAGGGCCTTACGATCTTATCTGGTGCGCCGGGGCATTGTACTTCCTCGGCGTGACAGAGGGTTTGCAAATCTGGAGAAAGGCTTTGCAAAGCGGTGGGGCGGTTGTGTTCTCCGAACCGGTTCTGCTGAGTACGCCAGCGACGGATGGCGCGCGCAGATTTTGGCATGAATACCCACAAATCACTGATCTTGATGGGATCAAGGCACGCGTGGATCAAGCAGGATTTACCAAGCGCGCGCATCGCATGATTGTTGGTGCGCCTTGGCAGGCGTATTACGAACCCATGCAATCACGTATCGACATGTTGCGGGATGAAAACCCGGATGCAGCCCTGATCGCGGCTTTGGATGAAAACCAGCAGGAAATTGATCACTGGATGGCTGCAAAAGATGACATTGCCTATGCCTTGCTGATTGTGTCCCCCACATGAGCTTGCCCGACAGCACGCTGGCCAGCGCGCGCATCGTGGAGCGTGCCGATCCGTTGCGTTTTCGCACTGTCATGGCCGCTCCTGTGCAGGCCCGCGCAGTGCTGTTTCCGCTTTATGCGTTCAACATCGAAGTCGCGCGCGCCCCATGGGTCACGCAGGAACCGATGATTGCGGAGATGCGTCTGCAATGGTGGCGCGACGCACTGGAGGAAATCGCTGAGGCACAGCAGGTGCGGGCACATGAAGTGACCACACCCCTTGGCGCAACCCTGTCACCGGAGCAGGCCAGACAACTGGACGGTTTGGTGGCGGCGCGGCGGTGGGATGTGTACCGCGATGCCTTTGAGGACGAAGGTCATTTTGACAGTTACATCGATGCAACTGCGGGCACATTGATGTGGACGGCTTGCGCGGCACTGGGCGCACCTGCGCGGGCAGAGCAATCAGTACGTGAACTGGCGTTCGCGGCTGGGTGCGCGGCATTTTTGCGGGCGGCCCCGGCTTTGGCTGATGCGGGGCGTATTCCATTGCTGGATGGCACCCATGCAGGCGTAGTGGCGCTGGCACAGCGTGCCCAACAGCGCCTGACCCGGCCAAGCGTCGGTAGGAAGGCGCGCCCGGCCTTGTGGCCTGCGCTTGGGGCTGGGGCGACGCTGAAACAGGTCATGCGTGATCCCGCGGCTGTGGCTGATAGCAGGCTTGATCCCGGGGTTACACCGGGACGGTTGAGTGCAACGGCGTTGACCGGGTGGCTATGGCTGTAATATGAGCCATCGCCCCGGGGTGCAGGGGGCCATGGTCGCACGTGCACGTCATGCCGTGCTCGACTTGGGGCGCAGGACCAACCAGATCAGTGACCCACCGGCCAAAACCAGAAACGGCACCATCGCCATGTTGACTGCAGCCCAGCCCTGCACAGCATCGCCACCTGCGCAGTTCATCAGGCCACCAGAGGCCAGCGATGCGAAGGTCACCGAGCCAAACACAATCAGGTCGTTCAGGCCCTGCACGCGGCCGCGTTCATGGGCGCCATGTGCGGTTGTGAGCATCGTCGTGGCGCCAATAAAGCCAAAGTTCCACCCCAGTCCCAACAGGATCAAGGCGCCAAAGAAGTGTGTCAGCTCCACACCTGACAGGGCAACGCCACCCGCACAGGCCAGAATGAGCATGCCCAGCCCCGTGATCCGCTCAACGCCAAAGCGTGCAATCAGGTGACCCGTGAAAAAGGACGGTGCAAACATCGCAAAGACATGCGCCGTCACAACGTTGGCCGCATCAGGTTCCGAATAGCCGCAGCCCACCACGGCCAGCGGTGTCGAGGTCATCACAAGGTTCATAAGCGCATAAGCGACAGCCCCGCAAATCACGGCGACCAGAATACGCGGTTCGCTCAGCAACGCGCCGCGACTGCGCGCTGGAATGCTGGCGGCACTTGGGGCGGGTGGTTTCGGGATGTCGAGCAAGAAAAACAGCGCCATGCCCAAAATGTTCAAACCCATGGCAACAAGGTAGATATTGAAGTACCGCATCGCTGTGGCGTCAGGGTTGTTGGCGGTCATAAAGCCGACGATCTGCGGCCCGATGAATGCCGAGATCAATCCCCCCGCCATCACATATGAGATGGCCTTTGGCTTGAATGCATCCGAGGCGGTGTCCGTTGCCGCAAAGCGGAAAAAACCCTGCGAGGACATGTAGATACCTGTGAAATACGAGCCAACGAGGAAGATCCAGAAATTCTCGATCGTGAGCGCGTAGGCGCAAATGGCCGAGCCGATCAGCCCGCCCGCTGCGCCCACAAGGAAACCCGCACGCCGTCCCATGCGTTGCATCAGAGTGCTCAACCAAGGTGCCGTTGTCATGGAGCCGAAAACGATCAGTGAAATCGGCAATGTCACGAGGCATGCAAATGGGCTGAGAAGCGTGCCTGCCAGCCCTCCGATTACAAAGATCATGGTGATCTGGCTGCCCAGAAAGGCTTGTGCTGCGACCAGAACGGCCACATTGCGCATTGCGCGGGAGTCATCTGTAACTGTCATGTGGTCTGCCTAGCCTGCGCATGCGGGCGCAGCAAGAGACGCAATACAACACGAATGCACAGCCGCTTGCGCGCACGGCTGTGGGGGCTAGGGTGGCACTATGAAACGGATCCTTGTTCTGGGCGGTGCGCATGAAACCGAAGCCACGATGGCGGGGCTTGAAACAGCCGGGCACAGTGTCAGGACATATGCCTCGCGCTTGCCCGTTGGGGCCGCGCGATCCGACAGCTTGCGTGCGGAATTGGCGTGGGCAGAGGGGGTGGTGGATGTCACCCATGCCTTTGACGTCGCTCTGGGGCAAATGGCGCATCGGATGCGCCCGGACCTGCCGAGTTTGCGTCTCGCCCGTCCGCTGTGGCACCCGGAACCGGGAGACAAGTGGCATATGGTGAGCGATCTTGCTGAAGGGATCGCCACCTTGCCACCTGCTGCTTGCGTGTTTGCGGCGACGGGCCGTGACAGTGTCGAGATGTTGGCCCACCACGACGGGCCGGTATACGTGCGCCAATTGCAGCACCACACCCGCACAGCGCCGCCCAATTGCACCTTTGTGTTTGGATCTGGCCCGTTCGATGTAGAGGAAGAAGTAAGCCTTTTCAACGACCTAAACATCGAAGTTGTCATGGCACGCAACACCGGCGGTGCGCCTGGCTTTCCCAAAGTTGCGGCCGCGCGCGCGCTCGATTTGCCGGTCATTCTGATTGCGCCGCAAGGCCGCACCGATCAGATGCATGTGACACGGGTGGCCGAGGTTCTGGACTGGGTGGCAACGCTGTGAACGGGCGGTTGATCGAAACGGATGCAGATGTGGCTGAAGGGGCCGCTTGGCTGCGCGGGCGGGATCCGGCCTTGGCGCGGGCCATGGATATCGCGGGCCCTTTGCCTTTGCGGAGGCGCCCTGATGGATTTGCCGCACTGTTCAACGCTATTGTCGGGCAACAGGTGTCAACGGCGTCCGCTGCTGCCATCTGGACCCGGATCGAATCTGCCGGCCTGACCCAACCCGAACCGGTTTTGGCCGCAGGCGAGGCGGGTTTGCGTGCCGTTGGGCTGAGCCGACAAAAGATCGCCTATGCCACAGCGTTGGCCGAGGCGCGGATCGACTATGAGACATTGCGCGCGCAGCCAGATGATGTGGTCATTGCGACGCTGACTGCGGTCAAGGGGATCGGTGTCTGGACAGCCGAGATTTATGCGATGTTCAGCCTTGGGCGTGCGGATGTCTTTGCGCCGGGAGATCTGGCCCTTCAGGAGGCCGTGCGCCTGATTTATGAACTGCCCGAGCGTCCCAAGGAACGTGCCTTGCGCGCCATGGCCGAGGACTGGAGCCCGTGGCGGGCGGTTGCCGCGCGCTTGTTCTTCACCTACTACCGCGTGGCCAAGGGTCGCGAGGGGGTCACATGACACGGGTGTTGCAGTCAGGGCGGGTAGAGCCGCAATCAGGAGAAACACGTTCGATTGTGGTGTTCGTGCATGGCTATGGCGCGAATGGTGCGGATTTGCTCGGACTGGCGGGCCCGTTGGGCGAGCACTTGCCTGACACGCTTTTTGTCGCGCCGGATGCGCCTGAGGGTATCCCCGGCATGCCCGGCGGTTTCCAGTGGTTTCCGATCCCGTGGATTGATGGGTCAAGCGAGGAAGAGGCCGAACGCGGCCTGCTGGCCGCAGCGGATGATTTCAACGCGTTTCTGGACGCCCTGATGGTGGACGAGGATGTGTTGCCCGAACAGGTCGTTCTGTTTGGCTTTTCCCAAGGTACTATGATGTCGCTGCATGTCGCGCCGCGACGCGAAGATGAGGTTGCGGGCATCGTCGCCATTTCGGGCCGTTTGCTGCGTCCCGAATTGTTGGTGGATGAGGTGATCAGCCGCCCTTCAGTCTTGTTGATCCACGGAGATCAGGACGATGTTGTGCCACCACAATCATTGCCGCAGGCGGCTGAGGCACTGCAGGAAGCTGGATGGAAAGACGTCTACGCCCATGTCATGAAAGGCACCGGACACGGCATCGCGCCAGATGGGTTGAGTGTTGCCTTGGCCTTTATGCGGGACAAGCTGGGCCTCTAGGCAGCGCAGATCAGCAAATCGCTTCGAAGCCGACCGGAACATCTGACGCGGGCAAAGCATAGGCTGCTTCCGTTTGATGACGTCGCCATGCAACATGCAGCACGTGGGCAAGAAGCGGTTCTTTCTTCATCAGGACGGTGATGGTTTGCCCGGAAATGCGAGTGAGCCCGAACAGGCCAACCGAATCCAGAAGTGCGCGAAATCCAAGCTGCGACAGCGGTGTTGCCTCAGCATCTGCAAGACAGACCTGTAAACGGGCACGGCCACGGCGCAATTCACCCATGATGTCCTTTAAGACGGCCGGGTTGTCGCGCAACTGGCGCGCGGCATCCCAAGTGTTCATGGCCAGATCCATGGCCACATGCGGGTCTTCCACACAGGCATGAAAGCGCAAACCACTTTGCTCTTGGCGAACAAACCACAGCAGATCACCTCTGAGCGTAATGGCCCGGTAGGCCGTCAAAGTGCCGAATTTCGAATGCACCGCGTGGGTGCGATCATACCAGATCTGGACACGGTGCGTGACATCAAATTCGAAACGCTCCGAGTCCTGAGAGAGGGGCCGGGGGGGCAGGTTGGCAGGTGTCAGAGTGGTGTCGATATGCGTCGCGGCAAGGTCACGCAGCAAATCAGACAGGTTTGGCTTCTGGAAAAAGGGCAACAGGGCCATCGGGTACGTCCTTGCAAAAATCGGGCAGACTAAATGCACGTCAGGAAAGAGTTGATAAGAAAGAGTAACGAACTGGGCATACCATGACCCAATGGATCGGGTGCGGTCGAGTGGGGCTTTCCTTACCTTTCCCGCGTGGGTTGTGGGTGGGTGCAGTTAATTCATATTTTCACGGATCGGGCGTCATATCACCGTCACGAAAAACTGCGAAATCAGTGTGCGACATATCGTGGTGTTTCGGCGCTTGCAGAACGGTTTCCACAAGATATAGTCGTGCCAAAGGCTGGGGCGGGATCCCCGCTCTGGTGCCGCAATGGCAGACCGGGCGAGGATGGAGTCGAGTTTTGCAAGACAGTGATTTCAGATCAGATTTTGTACGCAGTCCAACTGCGTTGAAACAGCACCCAGCCCTGGTGCTGAATGCGGACTACAGGCCGCTCAGCTACTATCCGCTATCGCTTTGGCCTTGGCAGGAGGCCGTCAAGGCGGCCTGGCTCGACAGGGTTGATATCGTGGCCGAGTATGACGAAGTGGTACGCAGCCCCAGCACCGTGATCCGAATACCGTCTGTCGTGGTGCTGAAAGACTATGTAAAACCTCAAAAGCGCGTGGCCTTCACGCGCTTTAATTTATTTCTTAGGGACGAATTTCGCTGTCAGTATTGCGGAGCCAAAGGTGATTTGACCTTTGACCACGTGGTGCCACGCGCCAGCGGCGGCGTAACGAGCTGGCAGAACGTGGTGGCCGCATGCAGCCCATGTAATCTGAAAAAGGGATCAAAGGCTTTGCATCGCACCGGCTTGTCCTTGCGCAAGCCCCCCCGCCAACCGGGCGCGGAGGAGTTGCGCAACATGGGCCGCAAGTTCCCGCCCAACCATCTACACGAAAGCTGGATGGATTTCCTGTATTGGGATGCGGAACTGGAAGCCTAACGAAAAAAAGGGCGGGATGTTTCCATCCCGCCCGCGCTTGCACTTGATGTGCCGCGTTACTTCAGTTTTTCGACCACGTTGTCGGCAAATGCGTTCACCATCGCGGTGTAATACACTTCGCTGCCCATCGTCAGATCGCCCTGAACGGTTCCATCAGGGAAATAGGCGACAAGCTGTTCGGCCTGTACGGTCAGTGTGTAGCGCTCGTTGTTGGCGATACCGGGTTCCTTGATGTTCACATCACCCACCAATACCGAGTCGGCCACGCCGATTGCTTGTTGAAAGCTGTTGGCAAGCTGTACCTCGTCAATGTCGATCAGGATGCGGGCACCACTGTCGTCAAGCTGTCCGACCAGGCGTTCCGCAATGGCGGTTTCCAGATCCGAACCCACTTCGGTCCACACTTGCGCCGCTTGAATGTTCTCGATCGCATCCAAATCAACCTCAACGTCGATTTCCTTGACGTTGGTCGCTGCAATCGCAGTTGTAGCGGCCAGAGTCAGGGCGGCGGTGGTACTCATCAGAAAGCGTGTCATTTTATATCTCCTTTAGAAGCGTTCTTCGACGTTCACGGTGTCTTAACCACCGACATCGCCATTCGGTTCCAAAGAGTTCTGCACTATTTTCTGCCGTTGCTTGGTCGCGGCAGCACCAAAGGGCCTGTGCCCAGCCAATTCCTAGGCGGCCAGTTCGACCCAGACCGGAACGTGATCCGATGGTTTTTCCTCGCCCCGCACCTGTTTGTCGATTTGGCAATCTGTCATCATATCCGCGCAAGTCGGCGACATAAGGAAATGATCGATGCGGATACCGTCATCACGGTTCCAGGCGCCGGCCTGATAATCCCAGAACGAATAATGCCCGGGACCCAGCGTGCGGGCGCGGAAGGCTTCGGTCAGGCCAAGGTTGATCAGGCGGCGGTAGGCGGTACGGCTTTCCAAGCGGAACAATGCGTCTTCGCGCCATGCATCGGGGCGCGTTGCGTCCTCGGCCTGGGGAATGATGTTATAGTCGCCCGCCATCAGGAAAGGTGTCTCTTCCGCCAGCAGGGTGGCGGCACGGGCCCGCAACCGCTCCATCCATGCCAGTTTGTAATCATATTTGGGACCGGGTGTGGGATTTCCATTTGGCAAATAGAGACCACAGATGCGCAGGGCTTGCGTCTCACCCATCACCGTTGCCTCGATGTAACGTGCCTGCTCGTCCGTGTCGTCCCCGGGCAATCCGCGTGTCACATCCTCAAGCGGCAGCTTGGACAGGATCGCGACTCCGTTGAATGACTTTTGGCCATGCGTTTCGACGTTGTAGCCACGATCTTCAAACAGGTCGCGCGGGAAGTTTTCGTCGACCGATTTGATCTCTTGCAACAGCACGACATCCGGGTTGGCAGCGTCCAACCAGCGCGGCAAAGCCTCGGCGCGTGCCTTGATTCCGTTGATATTGAATGTCGCAATTTTCATGTGCCTGATCCTTGTTGCCCCCAGAATTGACCCAAGGCGGCGGCGGGGGCAAGAGGTGCGTACGCTTCATTAACCATGAATTAACTATTTCTTAACCAACCGATTCGGGGTAAAAGGTACATACCGGCCGACGGAATGCTAAAAAACACAGTCAAAACAGGGCTGTGGAAATTTTTTTTTAGGCACCGTCAATTCCACATGAAGCTGAATGTGATCAGTGGTTTCTGTGGCTTTCCTTATGTGAATAAATCTCCTCTCTGCTGCGGTACCGCAAAGTTTTGGCTATGCGAACGCATCTTTAACGGGCATCGAAAAAGAGCGTCGCAACCTAAAGGCGACTAACTCAAAACGACCCAGGAGAACCGAAATGTCTGCCCTTCGTAAAACAGCCACTGCAATCCAATTCGATGACACCAGCGCCCTGCACACAGGTGACTGTGTTGAGATGTTTTCGTCAGGTTCTGCCCCCATGTCCGGGGAAGCGATCTTGGGTGATGCTGTGCACATGTTCTCTTCCGGTTCCGCGCCGACATTGATGTCCGACACTGCCGCAGGTGATGCGATCGAGATGTTTTCGTCCGGCTCCGCGCCCACGGCATCAGATGCCACATCCGGTGACGCTGTGCACATGTTCTCATCCGGCTCGGCCCCAACCGCGTCCGACACCGCGGCGGGTGATGCCATCGAAATGTTTTCCTCTGGTTCTGCGCCCACGGCCACCGATGCAACCGCAGGTGATGCAACTGAAATGTTTTCGTCCGGGTCAGCCCCAACAGCCACAAAAACCGAAGCAGGCGACGTGACCGGCCTCTTTTCGTCAGGGTCCTGAGCGCAGCGGGCGGGACGTTCTCGCGAAAAATGAATGGAGATACCCCCATGTCCAATATCATCTCGTTGAATGTCCCGCCGCGCCGATTGCGCCTGTCGCAACGGCAGGGGGCGCTGATTGATGTGTTTGCCACACAGCGCCGCGTGCAAGAGGACGTGTTCTGGCTCAAGGAAAATGCCGAACTGCTGAACATTCTGGAATGTACAAATCAAAGCGTGGGGCCCGAAGACCTGGCCCCGCACGCCAAATTCTATGAAACGCTGTCCGACCGGATCGGGTTTTTCCCGCAATATTACAGGTTCCTGCTGTCCATCGGTCTTGATCTTGAGGATTTGGGACTTGGTGGCGCACAGATGGAGCGCTTGTGCGATTGGGTGGCCCGTTCGGGCCTGCCAGAGGCCGAATTGAGCGATCTGCAACGTGCCGAGGCCCGTCGACTGCTTGCGCGCCGTGGGATCAAGACTGCGGCTGCGGATGTCGGGCTTGATGACCGGCTGCGCGCCTTTATCAACCGATCAGCAACCTTTGCTTTGCCCAACAAAAAGGCGGCCTACGAGCTGACCCATATCGTATTTTACCTGTCAAAATACGGGCGTTGTGATCCCTGTCTGGATCCAGAGGCGCTGCTCAGTCTGGAATATGCGGGCATTCTGGCGTTCCTTGACCAAAACATCGACCTGCTGGCAGAAATCTGTGTTGCTCTGCGTCAGGCGGGTCAGTCCCCCAGTGAAATTTGGGAACGCACTGTGCGCGACCATCTGTCGGAATTCACGGTTGAGACGTCAGATGATGTAAGCCTGAGCGACGACTATCACGCCTATCTTGTTGCAACATGGTCCGTACTGATGACGGGGCACGATGACAGCGGGGCCGCAGTGCCTGCGTCGCGCTGTGTGTTCCGCCCGCGCACCAGACCGGAAGGGGCGTTGCGACCCATGTCAGCCGCGTTGCTGTCCTGCGCAGATCAGCGCAACGGAGATTGGGAGGACATGCGCGACGGAGTCATGGATGCCCTGCATCCCGAAGCCGTGGCTGTTCTGTGCGCCGCCAAAACATCCACGCAGCATTTTGCCTCGTTCTTCGAGGCTTTCGCCCGCGTCCCTCTCGGGCGCGGCTGACTTACATCGAAAAGGACGTTCCGCACCCGCAGGAACTTGTTGCGTTCGGATTGTTGATCACAAACCGCGCGCCAATCAGTTCTTCGGAAAAGTCGATCACGGCACCGCCCAGGAAGGGCAGGCTGATCGCGTCGACAACAACCTTTTCCCCTGATCCTTCAAGGACAAGATCATCGTCCTTCGGTGAATCAAGTTCGATTTCATATTGAAAACCGGAACACCCGCCGCCCTCGACTGCCACGCGCAGGGCCTGACCCTGACCTGCTGCACCAATCTCGGCGAGGCGTTCAAAGGCGCGGGGGGTAACTGTGGGTGGCAATTGCATCGTTGGGCTCCGGGCGGTTTTCATCGTGCTGCGCGTGCAATATATGCAAGCAAAGAACAGGCGACAAGGATAAGGCAGATGTCCACGCCATATGCATCCGATCCAACCCGGGCCCGGGGACGGCGCTGGCCCGAGGAAGAAAGCGTATTTCGCTCATGCTTTCAGCGTGATCGCGACCGCATCATCCATGCCTCGGCCTTTCGTCGTCTCAAGCACAAGACTCAAGTGTTTGTGGAGCACGAGGGCGATTATTATCGCACCCGTCTGACCCATTCGATCGAAGTGGCCCAGGTGGCGCGCACGATTGCGGGAGCGTTGGGGCTGAACGAGGAACTGACCGAGGCCGTCGCATTGGCGCACGATCTGGGTCATCCACCCTTTGGACACACGGGCGAGGACGCGCTGCAGGCGCTCATGACGCCTTTTGGTGGATTTGATCACAATGCACAGGCGATCAAGATCGTCACGCGTCTGGAATGCCACTACGCGGATTTCGATGGCCTCAACCTGACATGGGAATGTCTGGAAGGGATTGCCAAGCACAACGGGCCCGTTTTGGGAGAACTGCCCTTTGCGCTGGCTGACTATGATGTCGAGCACGATCTTGAATTGGCCACACATGCCAGCGCGGAAGCGCAGGTGGCCGCTTTGTCTGATGACATCGCCTATAACAACCACGATCTGCATGACGGTCTGCGTGCAGGGCTCATCGATGAAGAGATGATGCGCGATCTTCCCATCATTTGTGATGCTTATGGGCAAGTGGACACGAAATATCCCTTGCTCGACCCGATGCGGCGACGCCACGAAGCGTTGCGGCGCGTGTTTGGCGCGATGGTCAGCGATGTAATTGACACCTCTGCCGCATTGCTGCGCGACTCCGGTGCACGTTCGGTGGAAGATATTCGCCACTTCGGCCGTCCTGTCATCCGCTTTTCGGACGCGATGTGGTCTGATTTAACTGTGATCCGTAACTTCTTGTTTCATAATATGTATCGCGCTCCGTCAGTAATGGAAAAAAGGGCCGAAGTCACCGTGGTGATCGAGGATCTTTTTCCCATGTTTTTGGCAGATCCGTCGCTGTTGCCGAACCGTTGGCACGATGATGTGGTCCGGGCGGCCGGAGACAAAACGCTGCTGGCGCGCGTGGTGGCGGACTACATCGCAGGCATGACAGACCGCTTTGCGTTGCAAGAACACGCGCGTTTGACGGGTGGCTGCGATTGACGCGCGTGCTTTGCATGATACACCCGCCCAAATCCAATGCGAGGCTGACGCTCAAATGAACCTCTTTGCCGATATCCGCACCCTTGTGCTGTCCGAACTTTCCGCGATGACCGCAAAAGGGGCGCTGCCCGAAGGGTTGGCGACCAACAATGTCACGGTCGAGCCCCCGCGCGACGCTGCCCACGGTGATATGGCGACCAATGCGGCAATGGTCCTTGCCAAGCCTGCAGGCATGAAGCCGCGCGACATTGCCGACGCTTTGGCACAACGCTTGGTGGCGGATGATCGCATCACGGCAGCCGATGTTGCTGGTCCCGGTTTTTTGAACATACGCCTTGCGCCCTTGGTTTGGCAGGGGGTCGTCGGAGCTGTTTTGCAGCAGGGCACCAGCTATGGCCAATCGCAGATGGGGCAGGGCAAGCGTGTCAACGTGGAATACGTTTCGGCCAACCCCACGGGGCCCTTGCATGTGGGCCATACGCGCGGTGCGGTCTTTGGTGACGCGCTGGCCTCGCTTCTGGCCTATACCGGGCACGATGTAACCCGCGAATACTACATCAACGACGGCGGCGCGCAGGTCGATGTGCTCGCGCGGTCCGTCTATCTGCGTTACCTCGAAGCGCACGGCCAAGAGGTCGCGTTCGAGGATGGCACATATCCCGGCGACTATCTGATTGCCGTGGGCGAGGCATTGAAGGCCAAGGTTGGCGACAGCTTTGTCGACAAGGGCGAGCAGTTTTGGCTGGAAGAAGTGCGTGATTTCGCCACCGAAGCGATGATGGACCTGATCCGCTCGGACCTTGCGGCTCTGGGCGTCGAAATGGACGTGTTCTATTCGGAGAAATCTCTTTACGGCACCGGGCGCATCGAAGATGCGCTGCAGGATCTGCGGGACAAGGGGTTGATCTACGAGGGCGTACTTGAACCGCCCAAGGGCAAAAAGCCCGAGGATTGGGAGCCCCGCGAACAGACCCTTTTCAAATCCACCGACCACGGAGATGATGTGGACCGTCCCGTGATGAAGTCGGACGGGAGCTGGACCTATTTTGCGCCAGACATCGCCTATCATTATGACAAGGTTTCCAGGGGCTTCGACGCGCTTATTGATGTATTTGGCGCGGACCATGGCGGCTATGTCAAACGGATGAAGGCGGCCGTGTCTGCGTTGTCGGATGGGGCCGTGCCGCTTGATATCAAGCTGACGCAGCTGGTGAAGCTCTACAAGAACGGTGAGCCGTTCAAGATGTCCAAGCGGGCGGGCACTTTTGTGACCTTGCGCGACGTGGTTGATCAAGTCGGGCCAGGTGTGACGCGGTTCCACATGCTGACGCGGAAAAACGACGCTCCGCTCGATTTCGACTTTGACAAGGTGCTGGAGCAGAGCCGGGAAAACCCTGTGTTCTACGTTCAGTATGCGCACGCGCGTGGCGCGTCTGTGTTGCGCAAGGCGGGTGAGGCCAACATCTCTGTGGATGATGCTGCGTTGCAGGCCGCTGACCTCAACCTGTTGTCGCACGAGGCCGAATTGGCGCTTGCGGCGAAACTGGCCGAGTGGCCGCGGATGGTCGAAACGGCCGCGCGCAGCAACGAGCCCCATCGGGTTGCGTTTTACCTCTATGACCTTGCCGGAGTGTTCCATGGATTGTGGAACCGGGGCAATGATCTGCCCGAATTGCGATTTGTGCAGGAGGACGCAGCGACCACTCAGGCAAAAATCGCCCTTGCCCGTGCCACAATGATTGTAATTGCGGCAGGCCTTGGTATTCTTGGCGTCGAACCAGCCGAAGAGCTGCGTTAAGTCCACCAATAGGGCATCACAGGCGAAACAAACCCAAGACGATCTGCACGGGCATGTATCTGTGCGGACAACGAGGCAAAAATGGCAGATATCCAGTACACCCATAATGTGGGGCACGTGGGGCATTCCGGCCCGCAACCTACTTTAACACAGCCGGCCAATACGCTGAAGAATATGACAAACCTTGCGGGCGCCGCAGTCTCTCTGGCGCTGATTGCGGGTGTCGGGGTGTGGGGGTACAAGTTGATTGTGCGCGATGTAACCGGCATTCCAGTTGTGCGCGCCGCCGAAGGCGATATGCGGGTGCGGCCTGAAAATCCAGGTGGGCAATTGGCCATCAATACTGGCCTCGCGGTCAACGAAGTCGCCGCCGCTGGCGAAGCGGCAGCGCCTGCTGACAGGTTGGTTTTGGCCCCGCGTCCGGTTGAATTGGCGTCCGAAGATGCACCAATGAGCGAAGAAACGGTGGCCCCTGTGCAACAACCCGCGCCTCTGGATGTTGCTGCTGCCCTGAACGAAGCACTGCCCGAGTTTGATGTCGCAGCAGCACTTGAAACCGGGGACGTTGACGATCTGGTCAACCAACTCACATCCGGTGTCGCGACAATTGATGCCGAACAGGCCGAAGTTACGCCGGTTCTGGCCTCCGTCAGTGCAGCGGACGTGCCCGCACCGCGCACAAACACCGTAGTTCAGGGACCCGGGCCAAAATTGTCCAAACGCCCGCACCTGCGTCCGCGCAATGCACCAGCCGTTGTGATCCCCGTAGCGGCCACCGCCCCGGCGGGCCCTCAGGAAATTGACGCAAACGCGCTGCCTGCCGGAACCCGCCTTGTGCAACTTGGCGCTTTTGACAGTCCCGAAATCGCCCGCGATCAGTGGCAAAAGATGCAAGGGCGCTTTGGTGATTACCTGACGGGCAAAGACCGCGTGATCCAAAAGGCGCAAAGCGGTGGGCGCACGTTCTACCGCCTGCGCGCGCACGGGTTCGAAGATCTGAGCGATGCGCGCCGGTTCTGTTCTGCCCTTGTGGCCGAAGGGGCCGATTGCATCCCTGTCGTCACCAGATGAGCAACTTTGGCGCAACGATACTGGACGCCGACACGTTGCGTCTGACCAAGGATGAAATCGCCTTTTTCCGTGAGGCGGATCCGTTTGGCTTCATCCTGTTTGCCCGCAACATTGACACACCGGATCAGGTCTATGCCCTGTGTTCTGATTTTCGCGAAGCGGTTGGGCGCGATGCTCCGATTACCATTGATCAGGAGGGCGGGCGCGTGCAGCGCTTGCGTGGCCCGACCTGGCGCGAGTGGAGCCCGCCTTTGGATTTTGTCCGAGCTGCAGGGGATGATGCACCGCGCGCAATGTACATTCGTTACAGGCTGCTGGCCGACGAACTTAAACAACTCACAATTGACAGCAACTGCGCGCCGATGGTCGATCTGGGGGTCAAGGAGACGCATGATTTTCTGCGCAACCGGTGCTATGGCACGTCCGCGTCAGAGATTGCCGAGATTGGTCGCGCCGTAGCCGATGGGCATCTTGATGGTGGCATATTGCCCGTCTTGAAGCACATCCCGGGACATGGGCGCACCGACCTCGACAGTCACCACGATTTGCCTCACGTGGATGTCAGCCTTGATACCCTGCGGGAGACAGATTTTGCGCCGTTTCGTGCGCTGAACGACTTGCCGATGGGCATGACAGCGCATGTTGTTTACGACGCCATCGACGAAGTGCCTGCCACCTTGTCACCCGACACAATGCGCCTGATCCGCGACGACATTGGGTTTGACGGGCTGATCATGACAGATGACATTGGAATGAAGGCACTCAGTGGGTCACCGGCACAGAACGCGCAAGGCGCATTGGCAGCCGGATGCGATGTGATCCTGCATTGCAACGCGCCACTGGCCGACCGCATTGCCTGTGCCAATGCCGCCGGACAAATGACCGACGCCGCTCAGGCCCGTGCGGAGGCCGCATTGGCCGCGCGTCGCACCCCTGATGACATTGACATTCCCAGCCTGAACGCCGAACTTGAGGCGCTTCTGGGCGGGCAATTGAATGGCTAACGATACATTCGAAGAAGACACGTTGTCGGTCAGCGATCGCTTGGCCGCAGAAGCGCTGATCGTCGATGTGGATGGCTATGAAGGTCCATTGGATTTGCTGCTGACACTCAGCCGCACTCAAAAGGTCGATTTGCGCAAAGTGTCGGTATTGCAATTGGCGCGGCAATACCTTGCATTCGTTGAAAAAGCCAAGGCACTGCGTTTGGAACTGGCGGCGGACTATCTGGTGATGGCCGCCTGGCTGGCCTTTCTCAAGTCTCGCCTGTTGCTGCCACCTGATCCCACGGAGGAAGGCCCATCCGGTGAAGAGCTTGCCGCCCATCTCGCTTTTCAGTTGGAACGCCTTCAGGCGATGCGCGATGCCGCTGCCCGCCTGATGGCCCGCGATCAATTGGGGCGCGATTTCTTTGCGCGGGGGCAGTCTGAAATGGTGACGCGCGTGCGCAAGGTCACTTACACCGCCACGTTGCTGGATCTGATGCAGGGGTATGCCCGCATCCGAACGCGGGATGAATTCCGCCCGTTCGTGATGGACCGCGATTCCGTTTTCACTATGGAACAGGCGCTGGAGCGTATGCGCGGATTGATCGGGTATGCGGGCGAGTGGACCGATATCCTGTCTTATCTGCCCGAAGGGTGGGAGTTGGATCCCGCCAAGCGTCGGTCTGCAACGGCGGCGACCTTTGCGGCCAGTCTGGAACTGGTTAAGGAAGGGCACCTCGAGATCCGCCAGACTGACACATTCGCGCCGATCCAATTGCGCAAGAAAGATGAGCCTCGTGACAGAAGCAACTGAAGAAAAAGAAGAAAGCCTGTTTGACGCGCCTCCGATGGCAGAACAGGAACGTATGATCGAAGCCATCCTCTTTGCCACGGCTGACCCGGTCACCGTCAATGAACTGGAAGCGCGGATGCCACATGGCAGCGATCCGGCAGAAGCCCTTGTTTACCTGCGCAAACGCTACGAAGGGCGCGGTGTAACCGTTATGAAAGTCGGCGATGCATGGGCCATGCGTACCGCTCCTGATCTTGGGTTTTTGATGCAAAAGGAAACTGTTGAAACCCGCAAGCTGTCTCGGGCCGCCATCGAAACGCTTGCCATTGTTGCCTATCACCAGCCGGTCACTCGCGCCGAGATCGAAGAAATTCGAGGCGTCAGCGTCAGCCGCGGCACGGTGGACCAACTGATCGAACTGGAATGGATCCGGTTTGGTCGGCGCAAGATGACACCGGGGCGCCCTGTCACCTTTGTGGTCACGCAGTCCTTCCTAGATCACTTCGGGCTGGAAAATGCCCGCGATCTGCCGGGTCTCAAGGAATTGCGGGCCGCTGGTCTGCTCGAGAATCGTCCGCCGCTTGGGTCGATCCCGGGCCCGGAGACAGAGGAAGAAGACGAAAGCACCGAGGGTCAATCGGAGCTGTTTGAGGATTGATCCTGTCAGCCATCATAGAAATGACCTGAAAACCGCCGCATTTCGGATTATATATGCATCAACCCAACAGGGCGGAGCAGTCTTATGAATGCAAATCAGATTATCAACATGATCACACGTCTGATCATGCGTAAGGCCATCAACAAGGGCATTGATGCCGGGATCAACCGGGCCACGCGCGGGCGGGGCAAGCGGCGTCAGATCCAGCCGCAGATGGATGAACACGGCATCGAAGACGGTTCGCAGGGCCTGACCCAAGCGCAGGAGCGTCAGCGCCGTCAGGCCAAGAAAGCAGCCCGTCAGGCCCGTCAAGCCGACAAGGCTGCGCGCCGGATGTAACCCAATCGCCACTACCGTTGCGCGAATTTACGTCAAAGGTTAACGTCGTCCCATTGATTTAAGAATGGGATGGCAATTATGGCTGACACCACGGCTTTGACGCGGGCCTCTTCCTTGTGGCTTGGGACCACAGTTGTCGCTCTTTATATCTTGTTTGTGTCGGCGGTCACCTTCGGCTTTGGAAGTTACATTTACCGTACCGCATGGCAAAACGATCCTCCGGTGATGATGATCACGGACGTGGACGGAGAGGTCGCAGCAGACACGGACATCGACAACAACATTTTTCTGTTGCGGCGCGAACAGGCGCTTGAGGCTGACAAACTGCTGCTTGCCGCTGAAATTCGGGACCGACGCGTGCAACTTGCGGACAATGCCGCGCAAGTCAAAGTGTCCTATGGTCCCATAGCCCGCGCAAACGAGGCGATGCGTGTGCATGTCAATGTGGTCATCGCGGACCTGACCGAGTTCCAGTACCTGCTCACTGGGACGTTCCGGGCGCGCTACGATGTCATCTTGGATGATGTTGACCTCAAGCCACATGGCAAGCTGGTTGCGCTGCTCGATCTCACCGAACAAGGGATGCCGGACGCGGATGCGGATGCTGAAACACAGGCGCGTTTTGTCGACCTGAGTGCGGCGGCCCGCGTGACTCTGGCCGAGCGTTTGGCCGAGATCGAGAGCGCCGGTGCCGCGTCTCACAAGATCCAGCAGGCCGGCGAGGTGGTGCTGGGCGAAATTCGGGAACGTGAGGAAAAGATCAAACGCCACGATGAAAACATCGGGGTGCTGCGCACGGCACTGCCCCTTGCGTCAGTGGTGCGCGCACGCCTGTCATCTTTGTCGATCCAGACGTGGATCTTGCCCGATGACATTCTGTTGCGCCTCGTGAGTTTTCCCACCATTTTCCTGACGCTGATTGTCACTATCGCAGCCGGCGCCTTGGGCACTGTCGTTGCCTTTTCACGCCGCTACTATTCCGGCACGGATACCGGGCTGACCATGTCGCGGCTGTTTGTGAATGTGGGCGAAGGTATCGCGGCGGCTATAGCCATCTTTCTGTTTTCCGGCGCAGGTATGCTGGCTTTGACCCAAGGAGGCGGCTCTGCCAGCGATGTTGAGCTCAGCCCCTATACGGTTGCTTTTGTGGCATTTTTGTCTGGCTTCATGGCCGAAGACGCCTTTGCCGCCATCCAAGCCGCGGGCAAAAGGATCTTCAACACCGAAGACAAGGGTGCGGACAAGAATGAAGACAAGGCCAAGGCGGCTGACACGACTGCTCCTGACGATGCCGCTCCAGATCCTGTGGAAGAGATCGCAGAGATCGAGCTTCAGCCCGATCCAAATGCGCCTGATCCGGTCGAACCTCCCAAGCCGACGTAAGGTCAGGCCGGGGAGGCAAAGTGTTTGGACAGTTTCAATCCCTGTCCCTGATAGTTTGACGCAATGCCCGCGCCGTATAGCTGTTTGGGTTGGGCGGCCATGCGTTCATAGATCAAGCGGCCAACGATCTGGCCGTGCTCAAGTACAAATGGGGCCTCGTGACAGCGCACTTCCAGCACGCCACGCGACCCGGTGCCGCCCGCCGCATCATGGCCAAATCCGGGGTCGAAAAACCCTGCGTAATGCACGCGGAATTCGCCTACCATGGCCAGATAGGGTGCCATCTCGGCCGCGTAGTCAGGCGGAATGTGAACCGCCTCGCGGCTCACCAGAATGTAGAATGCGCCGGGGTCCAGAATGATGTGACCGTCGCTGGTATGGACCTCTTCCCAGAACTCTGCGGGGTCGTAATGCCCGATGCGGTCCAGATCAATCACGCCTGTGTGCGGTTTGGCGCGGTACCCCACAAGAGTCGACCCGGGCAGGCGCAGATCAACAGAAAAGCCCAAGCCTTCGTCGATGACCGCCGCACCGTTCACCAGCGGCATCTCGCTGTGCAAAGCACTCAGCGCCGCGTCACTTAGCACCGCTTGGCCCGCACGGAACCGGATCTGGTTCAGGCGCATGCCCGGGCGTACGAGAACCGAAAACGAGCGGGGGCAAATCTCCGCGTAAAGTGGTCCGGAATAGCCCGGCGCAATGCGATCGAATTCGGTGCCACCATCGGTGATCGTTCGGGTCAGAAGATCCAGCCGCCCGGTCGAGCTTTTGGCATTGGCCACCGCCTGCACATCGTCTGGCAGAGCGAGGCGCTCCATCAGCGGGACGACGTAAACGCAGCCCTTTTCCAGAACGGCACCACCGGACAGATCCACGCGGTGCATCTCAAAATCTTCAAGCCGTGATTCGACGCTTTGGCCATGGCCCGCCAGAAACGAGGCGCGCACACGGTACGCAACTGTCCCAAGGCGCAGATCAAGGCTTGCAGGTTGGATTTGGGCCTCCGTGACCTCTGGTGTGGCAGAGATCTCGCCGCGCTCGATCATGGCTTGCAGATGTGTGTCAGGCAGGACGCCAGTCATGCGGTTCCCTCACTCAGATGGCTGGAGCGCTGTGCTGGCATAAACCCCGTAGCGCAGGGGCAAAGATAGTTTGGTCGGGCTAGCAGGACTCGAACCTGCGACCTTCCGTCCCCCAGACGGACGCGCTACCAGGCTGCGCCATAGCCCGACGTGAGGGGTGTCATACCCGAATTCTGGGGCAGGGCAAGAGGGAATTGGCACGAAGCGTCCGAACCTTTAGCGGCTGTCACGCCGTGCGCTGGCCATCTGATCCCGCAGGGCTGTCAGTTGGGCCAACAGCGGGCGCAGCATTTCGCGCTGTCCGTCGTTGATATGAGACAAACGCGCAGCATGGGTCAAAGCCGACGGCGCGGCGTCAAAGCTGGCATAGTCTGGATCAGCGGGCACATCGACATTTGCCGGACGCGGTGCAGTGTCTTCCTGCAACGGCTCGGCGGCGGCCATTTCGGCTTCTTGCGGCTCGCTGCGTTCTGTCATGAACGAGGGCAGGGGCGCGGCGGCTGGAGTCTCGTTAGCGATGTCGTCCTTCGGTGCGGGATCATCTGCCGGTGCAGCGTCTGTCGCAATCGGTTCATCCGCCGCAGCTGGTTCTTCTGGCGCAGGTTTTGCGGATTCTGGCGATGCGTTTTCTTCAACATCCCGGCGCATAAAGCTGGGCACTGGCGCGGGTGAGGCCTCGGGTTCAGCATTCAGCGTCGTCATCGGGTCTGACTCTGATTCAGGCTCTGGTGCTGGCGCAAGTGGTGGCACCTCGGGCGCCTGCTCCGGTTCGTCGGCGGCAACCGCTTGGGGCGTGTCTTCCTGTGGCGTTGCGCCCGGTGCGGGCAGGTCTGACAGGAATGACGGGGCAGGGGATGGTTCAGCGGCCTGAGAAGGCTGGGTGGGCGCATGTATTGGCGTAACTTCTGCGGCTTCCTGAACAGCTTCTATGCTCGGGGCGATATCTGCTTCGACGTTGCCGTCCCCGGAGACCAGATCACCATCAACCTGACCGGCGGTCACCTCATCCAAGGGGCGGGACAGGTCAGCGACATGGGCCATCCCTTCCTCGCGCAGAATCTTTTGCACGCCCTTGATGGTCATCCCGTCTTCGTGCAGCAGCTTGCGAATGCCGCCCAACAACAACATGTCGTTAGGACGGTAGTAACGCCGCCCACCAGCCCGTTTTACGGGTTTGACCTGACTGAATTTGCTTTCCCAAAACCGCAGCACGTGGGTTTGAACACCCAACCACTCGGCCACTTCGGAAATGGTGCGAAAAGCGTCCGCGGATTTGGTCATCTGATCAGGACTTGTTGCCGTCTGCCACGCGATCTTTCATAAGATGCGATGGGCGGAAGGTCAGAACACGGCGAGGGTTGATTGGAACTTCTTCACCGGTCTTGGGGTTGCGGCCCACACGGGCCGACTTGTCGCGGACCGAGAACGTGCCAAAAGACGAAATCTTGACCTGCTCGCCCTTCACAAGTGAATCAGACATGTGATCCAGCACGCTTTCCACAAGCTGCGCGCTTTCGTTCCGCGATAAACCAACCTCACGAAACACCGCTTCGCTAAGGTCCATGCGCGTCAAAGTCTTATCAGTCATATGAGCTCCCCTTTTGCCAAGCATAGGTTGAGCGGAAAATACGAGTCAATATCAAGCGGTTGTAGGACTGGGCAGCAAACCGCAAATTTCGCCATTTCGAAAAGTTCGTATCAGGTTTTGTAGCGCTCGCTGCGATGTTGAGCACGCATATAGTGGTCATCTCTTGATCAGGTCGGCTGATTGAGCGCCGATTCTCCACGCCATACACGGTGCAATGTGCTGTTTGGTGGTGCGTACGGTGCGCTACCAGCGCAGCACAACCGCACCCCAGGCAAGCCCGCCGCCGATGGCTTCGGTCACCAACAGATCACCGTCCTTGATCTGGCCACGTGCGCGGCCAATGGACAAGGCAAGGGGGATAGATGCGGCCGATGTGTTGCCGTGGTCCTGAACGGTGACAACCACACGCTCCATGGGCACGTTCATCTTTTTGGCGGTGCCTTGGATGATGCGGATATTCGCCTGATGGGGCACAACCCAATCCACGTCGCTTGCCGATACGCCTGCCTGATCCAGCGCTGTATGAGCCGTCGCAGCAAGTTTTTCCACCGCGTGGCGGAACACCTGATTGCCCTGCATGCGCAGATACCCCGTTGTGCCTGTGCTGACGCCGCCATCGACATAGAGCAACTCTCGGTGGCGCCCGTCTGAATTCAGATCTGTCGCGAGAATGCCGCGATCTTCGGGACCGCCTGCGCCTTCTTGCGCCTCAAGCACCAATGCGCCGGCCCCATCGCCAAACAGCACACACGTGCCGCGATCACTCCAGTCCATGATCTTGGAAAATGTCTCGGCTCCGATCACAAGCGCGCGTTTGGCCTGACCCGATACAATCAACGCGTTCGCGTTGGCCAACGCGTAGACAAAGCCTGCACAGACCGCCTGTACGTCAAAGGCAAAACCACCGGTCATGCCCAGACGGGCCTGCACCATGGTGGCCGCCGAAGGAAAGGTCAGGTCAGCCGTGGATGTGGCCAGAACGATGGCGTCGATATCATCCGCCACAAGTCCGGCATCGTCGAGCGCAGCCTGCGCCGCAGCCGTTGCCATGCTCGATGTGGTGTCGTCCTCGGTGGCGAAATGACGCCGTTCAATGCCAGAGCGGCTGCGAATCCATTCGTCGGTGGTGTCCAGCATCGCTTCGAACTCGGCATTTTCTACCACACGCGACGGCAGATAGTGCCCCACACCACGCACCACGGCCCGGATGGTCATTCTGTGCTCTCCTCTGCCGCTTGCGTGGCCCGGGCGACCCGGGCAGCCAGCTTGTCGTTGAAACCGAGTTCGGCCAGTTGTGCCGCCAGTTTTATCGCGGCAGACACGCCTGTCGAGTCCGCGCCGCCATGTGATTTCACAACTGTCCCGTTCAGGCCCAGAAAGACGCCGCCGTTGACCCGGCGTGGATCAATCCGTTTTTTCAAACGCCGCAATGAGGTGAGGGCCAGCAGGGAGGCAAGGCGCGACAACGGCGTGTAACGGAACGCCTCGCGCAGCAGATCACCAATCAGGCTGGCTGTACCTTCGCCGGTCTTGATGGCGACATTGCCGGTAAATCCGTCCGTGACGATCACATCCGTCACATTGCCCGAGATGTCACCGCCCTCCACGAATCCGACAAAGTCGAATTCGGCAGCGTCCGCCTGCGCCGCAATCAGCTCGTAGGCTTCCTTTAGCTCGGTGCGGCCCTTGTGTTCTTCGGTGCCGACATTCAGCAGACCAACGCGCGGGCGGGGCAAATTCTGGCCGTTGCGGGCATAGGATGCACCCATTAGGGCAAATCGCAACAGATCCTCGGCATCCGCACGAATGTCAGCGCCGACATCCAGCATGACGTTAAAGCTTTGCGGATTGCTGCTGGGATACAGGACAGCGATGGCGGGGCGGTTCACTCCGGGCAACTTGCGCAGCCGGATCATGGACAAGGCCATAAGCGCACCCGTGTTGCCGCAGCTGACAGCCACCGTCGCTTCGCCTGAGCGCACAGATTCGATGGCCGACCACATCGACGTGCCCTTGCCGGACCGGACAACCTGACTTGGCTTGTCATCCATCGTGACCACGTCAGCCGCATCACGGATGGTCACGCGGCCACGCAATTGCTTGCGCCGCGCAACAAGAGCTTCCAGTTCGGCGTGAGGACCGTGCAGAATAAAACCCAGGTCAGGATTGACGCTGGCGGATTTCGCACAGCCGGACACAACAACGGCGGGGCCCGAGTCCCCGCCCATTGCGTCAACAGAAATAGTAATAGGAAAGGTTTGCGCTGCGTCCTGATCGGCCAAATCGGTTGTCTGGGCCGTCATGTGGTGCTGCCTGCCTTTTTGTGCCGCGCGGCCCTTAGGCCGCGTCGTCTTCCAAATCTACTTCTTCAGTCATAGCGACGATTTCAGCGTCGTTGTAGTGCCCACATGCTGCACACACGTGATGGGGGCGTTTCAGCTCACCACAGTTGGGGCATTCATTTGGGTTCGCAGGGGTCAAGCTGTCATGTGCGCGACGATTGTTGCGGCGCGATTTCGACACTTTGTTCTGTTGCACAGCCATTGGAAAAGGGCCTTTGGTTCGGGCAGCGCCGCGATGTGCGCGGATGCATGTTTCATATCTTCCCGTGATCGGGTTTGATTTTCGCCATCCCGTCTAGTGGGGCGTGACTTGAATCGTCCTGTCGTGGGCGTGACGTGCGTTTAGGCAAAGCCTGCGCCCATGTCCAACCCAAAATATCGTGAGCGCGGCAAAATACCCATCTTTCTCTGCGGCGCAAGGGTGAATTGGCGCCAAGAACCTGCGCCCAGGCACGATCCGGGCTCAGCTATCGTCGTCGTTCTTAAGCTGATCGCGCAAGCCGGACAGCCCGGCAAAGGACTTGAGATCGGCGTCGCGCAGAGGTTCGGCCCCCGGTTCGGTCAAAACCGTCTCGCCCAGCGAGGCACCCTCAGAGCGTGGGAATTCGGGGATCTCAAGGCTCAGAGCTTCAATCATAACTGCATGAGGATCAATCCACGGCGTCAGGGGCTCGATGGTGTCGTCCTCGGGCATTTCAGCCTCTGGCGCATCGATTTCGACAAAGTCGCGTACGAAAAGGCGGCGTACGCCTACATCAATGCGAGTGGTGACCGGTTCAAGGGTCACACTGCAGGGTTGAGTGATGGTTGCCCCCAAGCTGGCCTTGAGGACCCAATCCGCTGTACCAAATGCGCGCACCGTGCCTTCAAATCGCAATTTGCGCAGCCCGGAGAGGTCGAGCGCTGCGGCGAGGTCCGCCAACTCGGCAGGTTTTGGCGCGAGAGCAAAGGCGGTTTCGCTGTTTTGAGACAGATCTGCGACACGTAAAGCGGCGGCAGAAGGGGCAGTGCGGGACATGCAGGTCACTTTCGTTTCTTGAACCAAGGCGCAGGTTTGAGTAAGTCGAGATAAAAGCAAGACCTCTCCTGAGCAAGAGGGGGCGCACCAAAGGGGGGCCGAGATGCGGACCTTGACTTTAAGTATCGCGATGATGGCAGGGTTGGCCCTGTCTGCCTGTTCACCTTTGTTCAGCAATCACGGCTATATTCCACCCGAAGAAGAATTGCAGGAATTGGTAGTGGGAATTGATACCCGCGCCTCTGTTGAGGACCTTGTTGGCTCGCCCACGGCTGGCGGTTTGCTGGAAGGGGGCGATTTCTACTACGTGCGCAGTCAGGTGCGTACGATTGGACCACGGCGCCCAAAGGTTATCGACCGACAAGTGTTAGCCATAAGTTTTGACTCCGAAGGCGTGCTGGCCAATATCGAACGCTTTGGTCTTGAGGACGGGCGTGTTGTGGCACTGGAACGCAGGGTGACAGACAGCGGCGTGACCGACACGCCTTTCCTGCGACAGCTGCTGGGCAGCTTCGGGCGCGTGTTGCCGGGACAGGGTGCCTTCGGCAACTAGGCGTCACAGGGGTGTCACAGGTCTTGGGCTATGCGGTCTCGCAACGAGGGCGCGGAAAGGCTTGGATATGATCAGCCTGAACAAAGGACGCTACAGGGTCGCAATTGCGCAGGGCGCTGCGGATGTGCGTGCAGCCCAGACCCTGCGCGCCACCTGTTTTGCCGTTGAAGGTGGTCAGGATGCCGACGACTTTGACGACATCTGTACCCATATCCTGATCTATCGCAGTCTAGATGACTGTCTTGTCAGTTGTTTTCGCATGCTGCCCCTGACCGGAGCGGAAATCTCGCGCAGCTATTCGGCGCAATATTACGAGTTGAGTGCCTTTGAGGCCTATAATGGTCGCATGGTCGAGATGGGTCGCTTCTGCGTGCATCCCGACGTGACGGACCCGGACGTTCTGCGCGTCGCCTGGGGGGCCATGACGGCCTATGTGGATGAGCACAAAGTGGAATTGCTGTTTGGGTGTTCTTCATTTTCCGGGACGGAGACAGCGCAGTATCTGGATGCCTTTGCGATGCTCAAGGCGCGCCATCTGGCCCCCAAGCGTTGGCTGCCTCGGGTCAAGGCGCCGCATGTTTTCAAATATGCCGCCCGCTTGCGACGCAAACCCGATGTTAAAAAGGCGATGTTGCGCATGCCGCCGTTGCTGCGCACCTACCTGATGATGGGTGGTTGGGTCAGTGATCATGCGGTTGTGGACGCGCAGATGAACACATTGCATGTGTTCACAGGTTTGGAGATCGATGCGATCCCTCCGGCGCGCAAGCAGTTGTTGCGCGCAGTCGTGGGCTGACCTGTTTCGGATGGGGGTCCCCCATCCGACGGACCGGGGGGCCAGCCCCCCGGACCCCCCGTGGTATTTCCGGTCAAGAGAATATGCGGATTGGGACGATGGAATTCTCGCCTGCTTGGTTGACCCGCGACCAGTGAGCCTCTAGCTGGCGCATATGGCGCGTGTACCCCTTCTTCAATTGTCTGACATTTCCCTGACCTTCGGCGGTGATCCGATCTTTGATGATCTGTCTTTGGTGGTGCAACCGGGTGATCGTGTCGCCCTTGTGGGGCGCAACGGGTCGGGCAAATCAACGCTGATGAAGGTTATGGGTGGGCTGGTTGAGGCGGACCGTGGCGAGATTGTCGCGGGGCCGGGTGTGTCTGTGGGATATATGGAGCAGGATCCGGATATGTCGGGTTTTGCGACGCTGGGTGACTTTGCGATCCATGGTCTGGCACCGTCCGATCTTTACAAGGTTGAACGCGCGGGGGCCGGGTTGAAATTCGACCCGGACCGCCCGGTGTCCACTGCGTCGGGGGGCGAGCGACGCCGCGCCGCGCTGGCCCGGCTGATGGCCGAGGCACCCGACCTGATGTTGCTGGATGAGCCAACCAACCATCTGGACATCGAGGCCATTGGATGGCTCGAGAGCGAATTGAAAGCCACCCGCGCGGGATTTGTGCTTATCAGCCACGATCGGGCTTTTTTACGTGAACTGACCCGTGCAACCCTTTGGATTGACAGGGGAAATGTGCGGAGACAGGAAAAGGGATTTGATGCGTTTGAAACATGGCGTGATGAGACTTGGGAAGAAGAAGACACCGCCCGCCACAAGCTGAACCGCAAGATCAAAGCCGAGGCCCGATGGGCTGTTGAAGGTATCAGCGCCCGACGCAAACGCAATATGGGTCGGGTGCGCGCGCTGCAGGAATTGCGCGCCGAGCGCGCCGCACAGATCAAACGTCAAGGGGCGGCGGCGATGGCGCTGGATGCAGGCCCCAAATCCGGGCGCAAGGTGATTGAAGCCACAGGTATTTCAAAGTCCTATGACGGGAAGGTCATCTTTTCTCCGTTCGATCTGCGCATCATGCGCGGCGACAGCATTGCGTTTGTCGGCCCCAACGGTGTGGGCAAGACAACGCTGCTCAACACGCTAACAGGCGCCATTGCCCCCGACACTGGCAGCGTGACGCACGGTACCAATCTAGATATCGCCATCTTTGATCAGACCCGCGACCAGCTTGATCCGGATATGAGCCTTTGGGACAGTCTGACCAGCAGCCCGGAGATGCGGGTCAGCGGCAAGGCCGATCAGGTCATGGTGCGTGGCACCCCCAAACATGTGGTCGGCTATCTCAAGGAATTTCTGTTTGACGACGCTCAGGCCCGGGCCCCCGTACGCTCGCTTTCGGGTGGGGAAAAGGCGCGTCTGCTGCTGGCGCGCATCATGGCGCGGCACTCCAATGTGCTGGTGCTTGATGAACCTACAAACGATCTGGATGTCGAAACGCTCGATCTGTTGCAGGATCTGCTGGAGAGTTATGACGGCACCGTTCTGCTGGTCAGTCACGACCGTGATTTTCTCGACCGCGTTGCGGTGACCACGGTGGCCATGGAGGGCGACGGCAAGGCGACGGTCTATGCGGGCGGTTGGTCTGATTACCGCAGTCAGCGGCAGGAAGAAGCACAACAGGACAAGGTTGAGCCAGCCAAACCTGCGGCCCAAAAGCCCAAAGGCAAACCAGCGCAGAAACAGGGGCTGAGTTTCACCGAAAAACATCGCCTCGAGGCCTTGCCGGCAGAGTTGGAGCGTTTGGAGGCGGAAATGGCCAAATTGCAGGTTCTGTTGTCTGATCCGGACCTGTTCAACCGCGAACCGGTCAAATTTCGCAAGGCGACCGAAGCCTTGGCCGAACGGCAGGCCAAATTGTCGGCCGCGGAAGAAGAGTGGTTGGAGCTTGCAGAAAAGGCCGAAGGTTAGCGTGCCCTTGCCGGATTGCCCATGACGGTTGTTCCGGCAGGCACATCCCGTGTGACTACACTGCCAGCCCCGACAATTGCACTGTCCCCAATCTCCACGCCGGGCAGAACGATGCTGCCACCACCCAACCACACATCTTTACCGATGCGCACCGGCAAAGCGATCTCGATCCCGGAACGCCTTTTGACGGGGTCTTTGTGGTGGTTCGCGCAATAGATCTGCACGCCCGGCCCACACATGGTGCCGTCACCGATATGCACCGGGGCGCTGTCCAGAATGACGCAGCCGGTGTTCATGTAGATGTCGCGGCCAAGATGGATGTTGATCCCGTAAGAGCAGTGAAAGGGCGCTTCGATCAGGCAATTCTGCCCATGCGTTGCAAACAGACCAGCCAGCGGAGCGCTCAACATGCGTCGCTCTGCTGGCGGCAAATGGTTGTGTGTGTGGACAGCCTCAAGCGCATGCACGCGCAGCGCTTCCAATTCTTCATCAAGGCAGGAGTACCACTGACCGGTCTCCATTTTTTTCCGTTCGCTCATCTCATGCGTAACGCGCCATCGAGGCGGATGACTTCTCCATTCAGATATCCCATCTCGACAATGAAACCGGCCAGTCGTCCGTATTCCGCAGGATCTCCCAAGCGGGCAGGGTTTGGCACATCTGCCGCAAGGCTCGCCTGTACCTCTTCGGGAAGGCCCGCCAGCATGGGCGTGTGAAAAATGCCGGGGGCAATAGTCATGACACGGATTCCGGTAGAGGCCAGATCCCGTGCCATCGGCAGGGTCATACCAACCACACCGCCCTTGGATGCGGCATAGGCGGCTTGTCCCTTTTGCCCGTCAAAGGCCGCAATAGATGCCGTGTTGATAATGACGCCGCGCGCACCATCGGGTTCGGGCGCGTTTTCTGCCATTGCTTCGGCCGCCAGACGGGCCACATTGAAACTGCCGACAAGGTTCACATCGACTGTCTTTTGAAACGCGTCGAGCGGATGAGGGCCATCTCGGCCCACTGTCTTGATGCCCATGGCGATGCCTGCGCAATTCACGGCCGCCGTGATCCCGCCCATGTGGGACAAGGCCGACGCGATCGCTTCCTGAACAGAGGCTTCATCTGTGACGTCGGTTTGAACATAATGTCCTCCGATCTCGGCCGCGACAATTTCGCCGCGTTCCGAATCGCGATCCAGCAGAGTGACTCGCGCACCGGAGGCCGCAAAGTGGCGCGCGGTCGCTTCGCCAAGTCCCGAAGCACCGCCCGTTACGACCGCTAAGGTTGAGTTGAGTTTCATCAAGTGACTCCCGTCATGGATCTGAACGCTCGTTCATTTAGACAGGCATTGCGCTCTGTGACAAGACGGTCGCCAGAACGGGCAGGGGCTCGACACACAACTTTCATGGCGTGCGCCAGATGCTCAGCCTTTGTGAATCCATCCGCCGCCAAAGATGCGGCTGCTGTCTCGATCGTAAAATACACATGCCTGACCGGGAGAGACGCCAGCCTCGGCTGCCACCAGTTCCACGGTTGCCTCGGTCGCGCTGATGGGGCGAATCACTGCGTCCGTCGGGGCTCTAGTGGAGCGGACTTTCACAGCGACATGCCACTCTGATTGGCTGATAAGCGGAGCGTCGCCTAACCAGTTGATTTCTTTTACGGGCACTGTGCGTGTCGCCAACAGCTCTTTGGGGCCCACAATGACCTGGCGCGCATCGGCATCCAGCTTGACCACATAGATGGGGTCGGCAAGGCCCCCGATGCCAAGCCCTCGGCGCTGACCTATTGTGTAGTTGATGACACCTTCATGTGTGCCCAGGACGTTGCCGACCATGTCCACGATTTCCCCCGGGGCGGCGGCTTCGGGGCGCAGCTTGCGGATGACCGACGCATAGTCTCCGTCAGGTACAAAACAGATGTCCTGACTGTCCGGCTTGTCGGCCACACTCAACCCGTATTTCGCCGCCATCGCGCGGGTGTCTTCCTTGGACGGCAGGTGGCCCAGAGGGAAGCGCAGATAGTCCAGTTGCTCAGGCGTTGTAGAAAACAGGAAGTAGCTTTGATCACGCGCCGCGTCTGCCGCGCTGTGCAATTCAGGGCCAAATTCGCCTGTTTTTCTTTGTATATAGTGACCCGTGGCCATGCAGTCGGCCTCGAGATCCTTGGCCGTTTCAAGCAGGTCTTTGAACTTCACCCGCTCATTGCAGCGGATACAAGGCACCGGTGTCGCACCGCCTAAATAGCTATCGGCAAACTCGTCAATGACCGCATCCTTAAAGACGTTTTCGTAATCCAGCACATAGTGGGGAAAGCCCATTTCCTCGGCCACGCGGCGCGCATCATGGATGTCGATGCCTGCGCAACACGCCCCTTTTTTGGCCAACGCCGCCCCATGGTCATAAAGCTGAAGCGTCACGCCAACGACGTCATAGCCTTGCGCCTTCAACTCTGCCGCCACAACAGAACTGTCCACGCCGCCAGACATGGCTACGACAACGCGGGTATCTTGTGGCGCTTTGGCAAAGCCCAGCGAATTGAGCGGACCGGAATGGTCAAGCATCAGAAGTCTCCGTGGAAAGTTGAGCGCAATATAGGAAAATCCGAAATAGTCTCAAGAGCGCGCTTAACTCAGCATTAAAGGCGAAAAGCAATGCTGCGCCAAACGTCGTAAAAGAGCAGCGTAATGTATTTGAAAAAAGTCGATGGGCCACGTGCCATAACTCTGCCCGATGGGTCGGTGCTGACGCAGGCGGATCTGCCGCCCGCGAACACCCGGCGCTGGGTTGCCTCCAGAAAAGCCGCCGTTGTGCGGGGGGTTCTTTATGGGTTGATCACCCAAGAGCACGCGCTGGAGCGCTATTCCCTCAGCGCTGAAGAGTTCACCGAATGGGTCAGCGCGGTTTCCAATCACGGCGAAGAGGCGCTGAAGGCGACGGCTCTTCAAAGATATAGACAACCTTAGGTTGATGTGCTAGGAAAGCGCAACAGGGGTAACGTGTGATTAACCTTTTCCGTTCACGTTTGTTTCAAATGATTTGACCCTGAACTGCGGAGATCCCGGTAATGCGCGTTTTGCTTGTAGAAGATGATCCCACCACCTCCAAAAGCATTGAACTGATGCTGACCCATGCGAACCTGAACGTCTATGCGACGGATCTGGGTGAGGAGGGGATCGATCTGGCCAAGCTCTATGATTACGACCTCATCCTGCTGGATCTGGATCTACCCGATATGAATGGCCACGAGGTGCTGCGCCAACTCCGCATGGCGCGTATCGAAACACCCATTCTGATCCTGTCTGGGGCTGACGACACTGAAAACAAGATCAAGGGTTTTGGGTTTGGCGCCGACGACTATCTGACCAAGCCTTTCCACCGCGAAGAACTGGTGGCGCGTATCCACGCTATCATCCGCCGCTCCAAGGGGCATTCGCAGTCGGTCATCAACACAGGCACTGTGTCAGTCAATCTGGATGCCAAAACGGTCAGCGTCGACAACAAGACAGTGCATCTGACAGGCAAAGAGTATCAAATGCTCGAACTGCTGTCTTTGCGCAAAGGAACCACCCTGACCAAGGAGATGTTCCTCAATCACCTCTACGGCGGGATGGACGAACCCGAACTGAAAATTATCGACGTCTTTATCTGCAAGCTGCGCAAGAAACTCAGCACAGCGACGGGCGGAGAGAATTACATCGAGACAGTGTGGGGGCGTGGCTACGTGCTGCGTGATCCCGAACCGGCGCATGCCACAGATGATGACGACACCCGTCTGGCCATCGGCGCCTAAACCCGAAAGACCAATATATAACGCGAACAAACCGGCGTGGCCCTCGTGGCGGCGCCGGTTTTTTTCATGCTTCACGGGCGCTCTGCCCGCGGAAGGGCTGGACCCGGTGGGCGTGCACTTTTATCTGTTACGGAATTGACCGCCCAAAGGATCCCGCGTGACCGCAGATATCAAGCCCGAGGCGTTGAGCGCCGCTGACGCTGCCGCAGAACTCAAACGGCTCGCCGCTTTGCTGCACCGGGCCAATACGGCCTATCACACCGAAGATGCGCCCGATCTGTCAGATGCAGATTATGATGCGCTCAAACGGCGCAATGCTGCAATCGAGGCGCGCTTTCCCGACCTCAAACGCAACGACAGCCCGTCAGATCAGGTCGGGGCCGACCCGGCCGAGGGCTTTTCCAAGGTCACGCATGCGGTGGCCATGCTGTCGCTCGCCAACGCGTTCGAGGACGCTGACGTTGTCGAATTCGACCTGCGGGTGCGTAAATATCTCAACATCGCGCAAGACGCACCGCTCCAGTTCACAGCAGAACCCAAGATTGACGGGCTGTCCTTGTCCTTGCGCTATGAAAACGGCGTGCTGGTGCAGGCGGCAACCCGGGGTGACGGCTCGGTGGGCGAAAATGTAACCGCAAATGCGCGCACCATCGCGGACGTGCCGCATCGTCTGACGGATGCTCCGGACCTGCTTGAGGTGCGCGGCGAGGTGTACATGTCTCACGCCGATTTCGAGGCGCTCAACACACGCCAAAGCGAAGCGGGCCAAAAAACATTTGCCAATCCGCGCAATGCGGCCGCCGGTTCGCTGCGGCAACTTGACTCCGAAATCACCCGCGCGCGACCCTTACGCTTTTTTGCATATGCGTGGGGTGCGTTGTCAGAACCGCTAGCAGATACCCAAAAAGGCGCGATTGATCGCCTTGCAGCGCTCGGCTTTCAAACAAATCCTCTGACAGCGCTGTGTGACGGTCCAGACGCCATGATCGCACATTACCGAACAATCGAAGAGCAGCGCGCGACGCTGGGTTACGACATTGATGGTGTTGTCTACAAAGTTGATGACTTGGCGCTGCAGGGGCGGCTTGGTTTCCGCTCGACCACACCGCGCTGGGCTGTGGCACATAAATTCGCCGCAGAACTGGCATGGACCCGGCTTGAGGCAATCGACATTCAGGTTGGCCGGACCGGTGCCCTCAGCCCTGTGGCACGCCTTGCGCCTGTCACAGTTGGCGGGGTGGTTGTTTCAAACGCGACTTTGCACAACGAAGACTATATCGCCGGGCGCGACAACAAGGGCGAGACCATTCGCGACGGTAAGGACATTCGCGTCGGTGACTGGGTTCAGGTCTATCGTGCCGGCGATGTGATCCCGAAAGTAGCCGATGTGGATTTGAGCAAACGACCTGCTGATTCCGTCCCGTTCGAAATGTCTGGCTTTTGCCCAGAATGTCAAAGCACCGCCTTGCGTGAGCCGGGCGACGCGGTGCGCCGCTGTACCGGTGGATTGATCTGCCCTGCGCAAGCCGTTGAGAAGATGAAGCATTTTGTGGGTCGGGCCGCCTTTGACATCGAGGGGCTTGGAGCCAAACAAGTCGAACAATTCTACGGCGATGAGTGGATCAAGGAACCGGCTGACATCTTCACCCTGCGCGACCGTTACGGCAGTGGTATGCAACAACTCAAGAACCGTGAGGGGTGGGGCGACAAATCCGCTGCCAATCTCTTTGATGCCATTGATGACAAGCGCCAGATCGGTTTGGGGCGGCTCATCTTTGCGCTCGGGATTCGCCATGTGGGCGATTCCAGCGCCAACCTTCTGGCCACGCATTACCAAAGCTGGAACGCTTTCAGCGATGCGATGCGCAATGCCTCCGAAGGTAATGCGGAATGGGATGACCTGCTGAGTATCGACGGGGTTGGCGCGGTGATGGCGCACTCATTGGTCACAACATTTGCACAAGAAGCCGAAGTTGCCAGCATTGACCGTCTTGTGGCGCATCTGAACATCGAAGATGCCGCCGCACCCGATACCGATGGCAGCCCCGTCGCAGGCAAGACCGTGGTGTTCACAGGCACGTTGGAAAAGATGACGCGCGCAGAGGCCAAGGCACGCGCAGAAAGTCTTGGCGCAAAAGTATCCGGCTCGGTCAGCGCCAAGACGGACATCCTGGTTGCTGGGCCGGGCGCAGGATCCAAGGCAAGAAAGGCCGCAGATCTTGGTATTGAAACGCTGGACGAAGACGGCTGGCTGGATTTGATCGCCACAACATGAGCCGCCCCGAAATCCTGTTCCCCCTCTTTGCTGATCTCGAAACGCTGGACGGGATCGGGCCAAAAACGGCCAAAACACTTGGGGTCATGGATATTGCCGCGCCGCGCGATCTGCTGTTTACCTTGCCCCATACAGGCGTGGATCGGGCTTTGCGTGATACGGTCGAGGGCGCGGCGCTGCCCAGTACCCTCACGGTCAAGGTCAAGGTGGGCGCGCACAACCCGGCGCGCAATCGAGGCGGCGCTTACCGAATTCACGTCGAAGATGCGCAGACCAGTTTCCAGCTCGTTTTCTTTCATGGGCGCAGCGATTACCTGAACAAAGTGCTGCCGACGGGCAGTGAGCGGGTGGTGTCGGGCAAGGTCGAACTGTTCGATGGGATCGCCAATATGGTGCATCCCGACCACATTCTGCCGGTCGAAGACGCAGACGATATCCCGCCCTACGAACCCGTCTATCCGCTAACAGCAGGGGTCACGCAAAAGACAATGTTCAAGGCCACACGCAGCGCATTGGCGCGTCTGCCCGCGCTGGAGGAATGGATCGACGCCGCGCAACGTGATCGGGCGAAGTGGCCTGATTTTGCAACTGCAATGGCGCAAGCCCATGCCCCATTGGCGTCGGGTGATCTGGCTGCGACATCACCGGCGCGCACCCGTCTGGCCTATGATGAACTGATGGCGCATCAGCTGACGCTGGCCCTTGCGCGCGCCTCTGAACGCGCGGTGCGGGGGCGGCGTTCGGTCGGGACGCAGCGTTTGCAGGCGCGGGTGCGGGCGGCGCTGCCCTACGCACCGACAAACGCACAGGAACGCGCAATCACCGAAATCGGGGCGGATATGGCCGCACCGGATCGCATGAACCGTTTGTTGCAAGGCGACGTGGGGGCGGGCAAAACCCTTGTGGCCTTCATGGCGCTGTTGATCGCGGTCGAGGCTGGCGGGCAGGGCGTCATGATGGCCCCGACGGAAATCCTTGCACGTCAACATCTTGAGAGCCTGCAACCGTTGGCCGAGGACGCAGGCGTTGTGCTGGAAATCTTGACCGGGCGGGACAAGGGCGGCGAACGGCGTGCCAAGCTGGCGGCGCTGGCGCGGGGTGACATACAGGTGCTTGTCGGCACGCATGCTGTGTTTCAGGCCGATGTGGTTTTCCACGATTTGCGCCTTGCCATTGTGGATGAGCAGCACCGCTTTGGGGTGCGTCAACGGCTCGAACTGGGCAAGAAGGGCGGAGCGGCAGACGTTCTGGTCATGACGGCCACACCGATCCCGCGTTCGCTTGCGTTGGCGCAATACGGGGATATGGACGTTTCGATCCTCGATGAAAAGCCACCGGGGCGCAAACCGATCAAGACGGCGTTGGTCAGCACGGGGCGCATGGATGAGGTGGTCGAACGTCTGCGAGCGGTGATGGACGAGGGGCGGCAGTGTTACTGGGTGTGTCCGCTGGTCGAGGAATCTGAATCCGTTGATCTGACGGCGGCCGAAGAGCGGTTCAAGCGTCTGCGCGCCGTTCTGGGGGAAGGGCGCGTGGGACTGGTGCATGGCCAGATGCCCAGTGCGGAAAAAGATGCAGCCATGGCGCGGTTCCAGGCGGGTGAAACGGGCGTATTGGTCGCCACCACCGTAATCGAGGTGGGGGTGAACGTGCCCAACGCGACGATCATGGTCATTGAGCGGGCCGAGACATTTGGGCTGGCGCAACTTCACCAATTGCGCGGGCGCGTGGGGCGGGGGGATGCGGCCTCGACCTGCTTGCTGATGTATCAGGCGCCCCTGTCCGAGACTGGCCAAAAGCGGCTGGAGGTGCTGCGCGAGACCGAAGACGGGTTCCGCATCGCCGAAACGGATCTGCAAATGCGCGGCTACGGCGATCTGATTGGCACGGCACAGTCCGGAGTGCCCCGGTTTCGCATCGCGGACATGGAACGGCAGGGCGCATTGATGGAAGTGGCGCAGAGCGATGCGCGCGCGCTGCTGCACGAAGATCCGGCACTGCAGTCGCCGCGCGGTCAGGCCGCGCGTGTTCTGCTGTGGCTGATGCGGCAGGACGAGGCGATCCGTTTGATTTCAGTGGGTTAGCACTCGGCGTTCCGAAAAGTTCACAAATGTTCTTAAAAAGTTCTTTACGAGTGGTTAAGAATATGAGAACAAAGGAGCAACTCGAACGAAGGAGATGCCGACATGACAACCCTGCGCCAGATCAAGGACATCGCCAAGCGGACCGAAGCCACTTTGCTTCAGGATGCGATTGGAGCGGCGGCCTTGATGGTGATGTTGGTTGTTGGTCTGCATCTGCCAAGTTTGATCTGAGTTCTGCCTGCGACCTTGCTGTTGCTTCTGATGCTGCGCCCGTCCCAAATTGGCGCCTGTTTCCAAGGCTCTGCCTGCCTTTGAACGCCCCGTCTGCCGCGGGGAAGTCAGAACACGTCCCCTGCAAGTGAGCTTTCCTTGCGCCGCCATCCGCCAGGATGTGCGGCGCTTTTTTTGCGTGGATGCATGGTTGCCGTGCACAGGAACATCACGATGACGCGTCGTGAGGTTCGCTCAGGCGCAATCGGATTGCAGGGCCTGTTCCATGGCTTCGGCGGTGGCTTCAACGCTCAGCAAGATAGAGGCGTGGCGGTTTTTGTAATCCCGCGCTGGTTCCAGCACTTCGAACCCGTCAAAGGGGGCAGCCGGCACGGGTCCACCGTTTTTCAACATGCCGCGCAGCGCATCCCGCGCAGCTTGCACATCAGCCAACGTCAGGCCGACAACGGCAGAACCGGTCACGGCTGCGGCGGCCTGTCCAAGCGCACAAGCCTTCACGTCTTGACCAAAGGCGGCAATCCGCCCGTCCTCAACGCACACATCCACCGTAACGGTCGATCCGCACAGAGGCGCACGTTTCTTGACTGTTGCGCCGGGATTTGCCAGCCGTGCGTGGTGCGGAATATCTGCCGCCAGCGCCAATATGCGGGTCGAGTAGAGCTTGATCAGATCGGTCTCTGCGGCCATGTCGCCTCCGCGTACGTGACAATTGTGTTCCCTCCCTACATAAGCGGGCGGCGACAGGATGCAAAAGGTTTTGCCATGACACCCCCCTTCGACCCTTCAACTTTGCTTTATGATGCCAATGGGCTGGTGCCTGCCATCGCGCAGGATGCTGACAGTGGGCAGGTGCTGATGATGGCGTGGATGAATGCAGAGGCCGTAACGCGCACACTCGAGACGGGGCGGGTCACCTATTGGTCGCGCTCACGCGCTGCGTTCTGGGTCAAAGGTGAGACATCGGGCCACGTGCAAAGCCTTGTGTCCATGGCTGTGGATTGTGACCGCGATTGCCTGCTGATGCAGGTGCGACAGGTTGGCCCGGCCTGCCACACGGGCCGCCTGAGTTGTTTTTATACGGATGTGACCAAGGGTGACGAGGTCGAGTTGATGTCACCGATTGCATAAGAGGGCTGTCTGCCCTCTCGGGCCTGCGGCCCTCACTCCCGAGGATTTTTCTGGAACAGAGGGGGCAGGCCGAGCTGCTTGCGCAGGTCGTCTGGCGTGGTGCCGTCTGCGCGGTACTTGGCAATTGCACGCGCATCGTCGCGTTTGGCGAGCCGTTTGCCCGCCTCGTTGCGGATCAGGCGGTGGTGATGATATATCGGAGTTGGCAGGTACAACAGCTTTTGCAGAACCACTTGCAGCGGCGTTGTCTCAAACAGATCCGCGCCGCGGATCACATGGGTGATGCTTTGGCGGGCATCATCAATAACTGCGGCAAGCACATAGGACACTGTTTCGATCTCCTTACGCCCGAGCACCGCATCACCTGTGTTCGAAAGCAAAGAGCCAGAAGTGATGCAGTGGTGGCCGCGATGTTCAGCGCCGGTTTCCTCAAACCGGATCTCATCACCGATGACCTCGAGTGCGCGGGCCATATTCAACCGCAGTGCATCGCCGGGTTGGCGCGTGTCCATGGTGCGATGTCGGCACGTGCCGGGGTAGACGGCTGGCGCTTTGACCCCTTCTTGCGGGGCGGACAGGGCGGCCCTGATGTCACCACGAGTACATGAGCAGGGATAGATGACTCCCTTTGCTGCGAGCTCCATGAGGTCGGCATTGTATCGCTCGAGATGTTCGGACTGGCGCAACACGGGCTTGGCCCAGCGAAAACCCAGCCATGTCAGATCATCGTATATTTGTGCTTCCCACTCCGGACGGGCGCGGCTGGTATCTGTGTCTTCGACCCGCAACAGGCACGTACCGCTTGCGGCTTGCGCCATTTCTTGTGCCAACAATGCGGAATAGGCGTGCCCCAGATGCAGAGGCCCAGTTGGAGACGGCGCAAATCGAGTGGTAAACCTCACGCTTTTTCAAGTACGTAAACGGTGGAGTTCAAGTTGATACCTGGCAGGTGAGCCCCATGTTCCCTGAACAGCAAATGCGCGGCGCCACAGTCGGTCCATTCCGCAATACCACTCTCGTTAAGCGGGTCCTGGAGCGCGTGGTCGTTAAATGAAAACACCAGCTTGCCGCCTTTGGGCAGGGCGCGCATCAAGGTGTGCAGCACCGAAATGGGGGCGGCACCCGCGCCAATCACGCCAATCGCGGCAATGGCGGTGTAGGAGGTGCGCGGCAATGCTGCATCCGCATCGATCTGATCCAGATTGCGATAGACCTGTTTGCTGCGCGCGCCGTCCAGCATTTCGGGAGACAAATCTACTCCGTCGATGGTGCTGAAGCCTGCAAGTTTCAGGGCCAAACCGGACAGGCCCGTACCACACCCGAAATCAAGGATCGGGGCGGTCAGGTCATCTACTTGTGCCTTGAGCGCTGCGGCACAGCGGGCAGGGGTGGCATATCCGTTTTCACCCACTTCCGCTTCGTAACTGGCGGCCCAGTCATCATAAAGTCTGCGTGTCGAAGCTGCGTCGCGAGCGGAATAAGCCTTGTCGAGGAAACGTGTCATGCAGGCACCATACGCGCGCCCGCGAATGGGCGTCTAGTCCGTTCATGGATCATCTCGCGCGCTGCGCTGGTGGGTTGTTTATTGGGGCTCTGCCCCAAACCCCGTGGTATTTTCAGTCAGAAGAAACTGAACAGGGTGCGTTCAGGCAGCGGCGGCTTGCGGGGCCAGCCAGGCTTGCCAGTCGATTTTGGCGCGATCTGTGTAGGCTTTGTAGCGATCCTTGCGGCCCCGCCGTCCGCCTTTGAGCCCCTGGACGGGCGGGAACAGGCCGAAATTGACGTTCATCGGCTGAAAAGTCTTGGCCTCCGCGCCGCCCGTGATGTGTGTGATCAGCGCACCCATGGCTGTGGTGTCGGGGGGAACATCAAGCGTGCCGCCCAGCAATTCCGTGGCTGCCATGCGGCCCGCAAGCAGGCCCATTGCCGCGCTTTCCACATAGCCTTCAACCCCTGTGATCTGACCTGCAAAGCGGATGTTGGGGCGTGAGCGCAGCCGCATATCGGCCGTGAGCAGGGTTGGGGAATTCAGGAATGTGTTGCGGTGAATGCCGCCCAGCCGTGCAAAGCGCGCTTCTTCCAGGCCGGGAATACATTTGAAAACATCGCCTTGCGCGCCGTATTTCATCTTGGTCTGGAAGCCGACGATATTGTAGAGCGTGCCCAACTTGTTGTCGCGGCGTAGCTGTACAACTGCGTAGGGTTTGACATCGGGCTGGTGCGGGTTGGTCAGGCCAACTGGCTTCATCGGGCCAAAGCGCAATGTCTCGCGTCCGCGCTCTGCCATCACTTCGATGGGCAGGCAGCCATCAAAATATCCTGCGGTTTCGCCCTCGTGGAACTCGGTCTTGTCTGAGGCGATGAGTGCGTCGATGAAGGCTTCGTATTGATCGCGGTCCATCGGGCAATTGAGGTAGGCGGTCCGCTCTTCTTCGGTTTCGCCTTTGTCATAGCGCGACTGCATCCAAGCTTTGGACATATCGATACTGTCAAAATAGACAATGGGGGCAATCGCATCAAAGAACGCCAGCGCCTCGGCCCCGGTTTCGGCCGCAATCGCCTGTCCCAATAAGGATGAGGTCAATGGACCGGTCGCGATGATCCAGTGGCCATCCTCGGGCAGGGCGTCGATTTCGCCGTATTCCACCGATATGTTGGGGTGTGCCATCAACGTGTCTGTGACGGATTGGGCAAAAGGATCGCGATCCACTGCAAGCGCGCCACCGGCGGGCAGGCGGTGCTTGTCCGCTGTGGCCATGATCAGACCGTTGGCGGCGCGCATTTCCCAATGCAGCAGCCCTACCGCGTTTTGCTCGTCATCATCCGAGCGGAACGAGTTGGAGCATACCATTTCTCCCAGCAATCCGGTCTGGTGCGCAAATGTGCCGACCTTGGGGCGCATTTCATGAATGACGACTTCAACGCCCATATTGGCCGCCTGCCATGCCGCTTCGGACCCGGCCATGCCGCCGCCCACGATGTGAAGGATCTGTGTCATGGCGCGGATGTAGGGCACAGCACGACACAGCGCAACTGTGCGGTGCAGGTCATTGGTGTTGGGGGGGACTTGGGGTCGCCGCTGCGGGAATGGTCGATCAGTGAGAGGCTGATCTGGAGGGACCTTCCGCCGGCGGCGACCCAAAAGTGTCTACGGTCATTAACCGTGCCCCACTTGTGCCCCATTTCCGCCCAATTTGCCAGATGCAAGTTGCGAACAATGCGTCTTTGATTTGGAAACAACCAGAAGTCGTGTTGAAAGGCGCGCTGGATTCTAGATTTGTCATCTTGCTCTCTCAGCCATTTGCGGCAAACCCTAGCTCTGGGAATAGGGAAGGAAACGGTATGCCTGTTGTCATGACGGCTGATGAGATGAATGATTTTCTCCAGACGGCCTTTCTGGAGGTGGCCGGTGAATTCCATGTGGAGGAGGTGAGCGAGGCACAGGTCGTTCTGCGTTTGCGGGTGCAGGATCGGCATTTGCGCCCCGGAGGAACGATCTCGGGGCCTGCTATGTTCGGGTTGGCGGATGTGACGGCGTATATCGCCACGTTGGCTCAGATTGGGCCGCGGGCGCTGGCTGTTACGACAAACTGTTCTATCGATTTCATGCGCAAACCGGCGGCTGGAGTTGATTTGCTAGGCTATGGGCGCTTGTTGAAGCTGGGCAAGCAGCTGTCGGTGACAGATGTGCTTTTGTTCTCTGAAGGGATGGAAAAGCCTGTAGCGCGCGCAACCCTGACCTATGCGATCCCGCCCAAAGGTATTGATCTGTAAGACAATTGAAAAACCCCGCAATCGCAGTGTGTTGCGGGGCCTTGGTTTCTTACGTCAAAGCGTCAGTAAATGACAGACCTTTGACCCGATCCTCAAAAAAAACGGCCGGGTTGGGACGCGCCCATGCCCCGGCCGAAGGAAGAGGTCTGGCAGTTGCCACGGGGATGTCACACCCGCCAGAACACACGCCGGGACTCGAGTTCAGCCTCGGCCTGCGTCAGCCCCACGTCGCGCAGCAAATGGGCGTCCAGCTGTTTCAAAGCCAGACGCGAGCGGCGATGCGTGGCCCATTTCGACACCACGACCGCGAACTGAACGGCAAGCACCGAGACCGCAGGCATGCGGTTTTGTGCCGTGAGGTAGGCAAGGTGGCTGTCAGAGGTGCGGGTCATGTGTGCCATGGGAATCTCCTAAATTGTATTGACACAATATGGCGGATTTGCCATGAGTACTTGATACAATAGGAAAATGCGTCACGCTACGGAAACATTGTAATGGATACAATTTGGCAGCCCGACCTGCTGGACGGCCCCGGGCCAAAATACAAAGCGGTCATGCAGGCGATACGAACCGCGATCATGTCGCATGCGCTTGGCCCCGGAGACAAACTGCCGCCAGTGCGTGATCTGGCGTGGAAGCTGGGGATCACACCGGGCACGGTGGCGCGGGCCTATACGCTTTTGACGGATGACGGCACATTGGTTGCCGAAGTCGGGCGTGGCACCTTCGTGGCCAAACCGGATCTCGCCGAGCCGCTCTCAGGTGACGTGCCGCTTGAGGTCGACAGTGCAACTCACAATGCCGAACAGCAGGGCTGGCAGGTCAATCTGTTCTCACCGCACCTTCCGAGCGTCGGACAGGCGACCCTGATCCGCCAGTTGCTTGGCGAGGTCGCGGCTGATCCGCCATCGGGCATGATGCACTATCCTACGCGCTCGGGCGGACGCCCGGCGCGCGAGGCAGCGGTCCAGTGGTTGGCCAACGCGCCTCTTGGCTCATTTGGCGCGGACGATATCGTTCTGGCGAATGGTGGGCAAAACGCCATACTGATGATTTTTCAAACGCTGCTGACCGGGCGCAGACCGGCTATTCTGGTCGAAGATTTGGCCTATCCGGGGTTTCGCCGCGCAGCCGAGTTGTTGCGCGCCGATGTGATCCCGGTGGCGATGGATGCGCACGGTGTGATCCCCGAGGCGCTGGAAGCGGCGGCCAAAGCACACGACGCGCAGATTTTTTGCACCTCGCCCGAAGTGCACAATCCGACGCTTGCGTTCACTCCACAAGAGCGGCGAACCGCGCTGGTTGATGTGGCACGGCGCTGCGATCTGAGCATTCTGGAAGACGACTGCTATCGATTGGGGCAGGCGCAGGCTGCCAGTTACAGGATGTTGGCCCCAGAGCGCAGTTGGTACATTTCGTCGATCTCCAAATCCATCACACCCGCCCTGCGTATCGGCATCGCCGTGGCACCGCCCGGACAGGCGGCTTCACTGCGGCGGACAGCGGAATATTCGTTCTTCGGACTTGCCACACCTATAACAGACCTGACTGCCAGCCTGCTGGTACATCCGCGCCTGCCACAAGTGATGGAAGACGCGCGTGTCGGCATCGGCACCTATGTCCAGCGTGCCGTCAATATTCTGGGCGGCCATGATCTGGCCTGGCGGGCGGATGTACCGTTTCTGTGGTTGCATCTGCCCGAAGGGTGGCGGGCAGGGGCCTTTGTGCAAGCGGCTGAGCGGGAGGGGGTGCGCATCCGGGCCGCCGAAGAATATGCCTGCCGGGACGCGCGCGCTCCACATGCCGTGCGCATGGCAATCAATGCGGGTGTCCGGCTGGTCGCGTTTGAGGCCGCGATCGAACGGCTGCGTGGATTGCTTGGAAATCCGCCCGATCAGATAGGTGTTTAGAACGTCTTGTGGAATTGACTTGAGTGGCGCCGTTTGTCTGGGTGCCGTCGTCGCTGGTCTGATGGTGAAAAAACCACGACCGGGCCCGTGGACGCGTTCACATATCCAACGGGGTGTCACCAACCCTGAACCGGCGCGGCTTGCCATTTTGCAGCGGCGTTATTTACAGGCCAACTGAAACAGGACGCAATCAATCTGGTTGTGGATCGCGCACTTACGTCAATTTGCGTTGGGGTATATAGATACCATATTTTTAACATATTGATTACAAACAATTTTAACTGACATTCGCACATTGACGCGCTCTGGCCCTGCTGTATAACCGCCCAATCTGAAATTCCACCCATCAGGGATGCGACACATGAAAACCTTTACCGCGACACCTGCGGACATCGAAAAGAAATGGATCATCATTGATGCCGAAGGCATCGTGCTGGGCCGTCTCGCTTCGATCGTCGCCATGCGCCTGCGTGGCAAGCACAAGCCGTCGTTCACACCGCATATGGATTGCGGCGACAACGTCATTATCATCAACGCTGAAAAAGTGCAGCTGACAGGCAACAAGCGCCAGGAGCATCACTATTGGCACACCGGCCATCCCGGTGGCATCAAGAGCCGCACCAAAGAGCAGATGCTTGAGGGCAAATACCCTGAGCGCGTTGTGACGCTGGCCGTCAAGCGCATGCTGCCCGGCAACCGCCTTAGCCGCCAGATCATGACGAACCTGCGTGTCTATGCAGGTGCCGATCACCCTCACGAGGCTCAAAGCCCCGAAGTTCTGGATGTTGCATCCATGAACAAGAAAAACACGCGGAGCGCCTGATCATGTCTGACGAAATCAACACACTCGAAGACCTGCAAGCTGTCGCCGGTGAGGCGATGCCCGAAGTGGTCGAGATGGTCCAGCGTGACCCGGTCCGCGACGAATTCGGCCGCTCTTATGCCACAGGCAAGCGGAAGGACGCGGTTGCCCGTGTCTGGATCAAGCCAGGGTCCGGCAAGGTCACCGTCAACGGCAAAGACATGAACGCCTATTTTGCACGCCCCGTGCTGCAAATGATCCTCGCACAGCCCTTCACGGTTGCGGGCGTCGAAGGCCAGTTTGACGTGGTTGCGACCGTCAAAGGCGGCGGTCTGTCCGGTCAGGCCGGCGCGGTCAAGCACGGCGTGTCCAAAGCGCTGCAGCTGTACGACCCCAGCTTGCGCGGTGCGCTGAAGGCGGCAGGCTTCCTGACCCGCGACAGCCGCGTCGTTGAACGTAAGAAATACGGTAAGGCCAAGGCGCGTAAGAGCTTCCAGTTCTCCAAGCGTTAAGCCTAAATCGACTGTCATCAAGGAAGTGCCGCTCCGAATCAGGGCGGCATTTTTTCGTTTTGTGGGCTTGTTAACCATACATTTTGACGCAGGTTGATGCGCCCCACGCGGGCCACTTCGTCATGAGGCCTTTCGACGTTGCGCGCTTGAGTTGAAACGCAAAGGAAAACCCTTCACAGAGTTGTGCAGCCGACCTCTAGCTTACCGGCTCAGAATCATGGCCATCAAGCTCACTGATCGCTTTCCACTTGAAAAATATATGTTTTTTGGCTGGTAGAGATTGCATGGCATGATCCGCACTTTGCGATTGATGCAATCGCACCACGCAAGGGTGGAAACGCTTTGTTTCCAATGGAGCCGGATTGATTGATAAGCGGTTTTCTGCTCAGTTAACGCATCATTAACGCAATGCAAGATCCTGCACATCCCGCAGGCACACTCAAAAAGTTTGGAGCATAAAATGAAGACTTTCCTCGCCGCCGCGCTCGCGTTCGGCCTAAGTGCAACTGCCAGCTTGGCAACAACTGTTGGTGTGGCGGGTTTTGATCAGTACTCCAGCTTCCTGAATGCGAACGGTGAGACATCATCCAGCGTTTCTCTCGATGCCGCTAGCCTTGCGGGTCTCGATACACTGATCCTCAACCGTGTATCGGGCAACCAGGCCGTTATCGACTTTGTCGCCGGGGGTGGTTTGCTGATCACGGAATGGAGCGCATCAGCTTGGGCGCTCAACACTGCGAACCTTCTGGATGCAGATGATACGGGCGGTGGTTTTATCGGGACCGGTACAAACATCACGTTCAATGCTGCTGGCCAAGCGACAAACTTGGACGATCTGTCCGGCACGACATACAACACAGTCGGGTCCGCGACGCAGTTCTTCCGTAGCTTTGACAATATCGGTGCAAGTGTTGACGTTCTGGCAACGCGTCCAGGCGGCGAAGCGGTTATCCTCGCCGGTACCTTCGGCCTCGGGACTGTCCTGATCATGGGCTATGACTGGAACGACCAGCCATATTCCGGCACTGCCGACAACGGCAACGAGCAGGTTTTGCTGCAGGCGATCGATTTTGCTGCTGATACACCTGCCGTGCCACTGCCAGCCGGTGCACCTTTGCTGATCGCAGGCATTGGCGCTTTTGCCTTCTTGCGTCGCCGCAAGACCTAAGGCACCAGCACAACATCAATAAAGAAAAGCGTCGGTCCGCAACCGGCGCTTTTTTTGTGCGCGCACGGTCGTTTGATGGGGCAGAGGAGCGGAAGAGCCAGTCTTGATTGCAAGAGTGCAACCCAAAAACTGCGCGATGAGTTCTGTGCGCACTTGCAAAACTACACATGGTTATTGGGGTACGCTGCGGCGCTGGTTTTGATGCATTCAGGCACTCAATGGCCCCAAAATGTTCCACTGCAAAATGCGTTTTGGAAACACACCGTTTTCGCTCAAGCCGTTGACACAAAATCGTGAACACGTAGGGTCCAACCACGTTCGGGGGGGGGCAGTGTTTCGATTGTTTATTGTTTTGTGTGAGGTTCCCTGTGCAAGCCTTGACTGCCTTTTTCGCATTGTTTTCAATCAGTTTTTTCGGAACGCGGTCAGATGGTCGCCCGAGCGTACGTGACGACGCTCCGACAGATCCGGGGACAGATGATGTCGACACAGGGACGCCAGAGGTAGGCAATGAGGCGCTGATCCGGCTGACGGATGCGAGCTATGCTGATGGCATTGGCAGCCTCGATCCTGATGCTCCTAACGCGCGCGACATTTCAAATGCGATGGCCCAACAGACCGGGGATACGCCCAACGCGCACGGGGTAAGCAACCTGTTCTGGGCATGGGGCCAATTCATCGACCATGACCTGTCGCTGACGTCCTCGACCAGCGGCGAGTTTTCCCCCATTCCCGTTACCCAATTTGATGACCCAGAATTCACGCTTGGCAGCATCATACCCTTTACCCGCATCACACCGATGGACGGCACAGGCGAGGATGCGCCGCGCCAATACGAGAACGAAATCACCTCGCTCATGGACGCCTCGATGGTCTATGGATCTGATGCTGACACGCTGGCATCCCTGCGGGATGGTGCACATCTGCTGCTGGATGATCAGGGTCTTGTTCTGCAAACCGGGCATGGTGTCCTTGTGGGTGATGTGCGCGGGGCCGAGAACGTGGCGCTGACATCCATGCACACGCTATTTGTGCGTGAACACAACCGTTGGGTCGATGAATTGGCCGCTGAAAACCCGGATCTCGACGACGACACCCTGTTCGAGATGGCCCGTATCAGGGTCGAGGCCGAAATTCAGGCGATCACCTACAATGAATGGCTGCCGATGCTTGTTGGGCCAGACGCCATTGCCGACTACGAAGGGTACGATCCCGAAGAAACATCCGCCATTTCGGTTGAATTCTCGACAGTCGCCTTCCGTTTTGGCCACAGCCTGTTGCCCACGCAGTTGGAGCGTACAAATGAAGATGGAAGTGACATCGATGCAGGTGGTCTTTCCTTGCGCGATGCCTTTTTCAACGCCAGTGCAATTGCCGAAGGCGGCGGCATTGATCCGCTCTTGCGCGGACTTGCGGGGTCAGAGGCCCAGGATCTCGACACCCAGGTTGTCGAAGACGTGCGGTCCTTCCTGTTGGGGGAAGACGGCACGACGGGTCTTGATCTTGCCGCGTTGAATATCGAACGGGGTCGGGATCTGGGCGTGCCCAAATACAACGACTTGCGTGAACAATTAGGGTTGGAACGGGCTGAGGATTTCTCCGACATCTCCGCTGATCCGGACATCATCGCCCGCCTTGAAAGCGTCTATGACAGTGTGGATGACGTCGATGCCTGGGTCGGTGGCCTGGCAGAAGCGCCCGTGGATGGGGGTATGATCGGAGAGACATTTGCGACAGTGATCGTGGATCAGTTCGAGCGCGTGCGCGACTCTGATCCATTCTGGAGCGAAGGGGCCGCCGACCTTACAGTCGAAGAGTTCAACGCGCTCTGGTCAACTACGTTGTCGGATGTGATTGAAAACAATACAGATATTGGCGCATTGCAAGACAACGTCTTTCTGAGTCACACCCGTGTTGGCGGCACGGAAGGTGATGATGACATCACAGGTGACTCTGGCCGCGATCTGTTGATTGGCTCGGCAGGTGACGACACGCTGGCGGGCGGCGGCGGCGATGACCACATCGTGGGCGGCACGGGAAATGACAGCCTCAGCGGGGGTGAGGGTATGGACCGCTTTGCCTTTTCAAAGGGCGATGGGGTGGATGTGATCACAGATCTCAACACCGCCGAAGACAGGATCTCAATTGATGTCGAAGACACCGAGATCGACATCAGCGCGCTGTTTCTGCCTGTCGACGAAGGGGTCGATATCGATCTGGGTGATGGAGACATGGTCCGCATCCTTGCTGGAGAGGATCTGGACGAAGACGATCTGGCGAGCCGCATTGATCTGATCTGAGGGGTTATGGGGGTTCGACCGGGGATTGTGTGCCCGATGGCGTGCCTGCGGGTTATTCGTCAGGTTTGATCAGACCCAGTCCACGCAAGTAAATTCCTATCCCGGTTTCAAGCAGATCTTCCGGAGGAAAGGGCGACGCCCGCCCGGGACTGTTGCGCGCGAATAGCTCCACAACACCGTGGCTCATCGCCCAGATATGCGCGGAAAACATTGACGCAGGCGGGCGTTTGTCCGCAGGAATATGCTGACTCAGGTCGCCAGCCGCTTTTTCCAGCACACCATTGGCACGGCCCGCCACATCAGCCAATTCAGGCGTGCGGTTGGTGGAAATGCCTGATTCAAACATCGCGATGTAGTGGCCGGGAAAGCGGCGCGCAAAGGCAAGATAGGCACGACCCGTTGCCTCAAACGCTGCCAAGGCGGAGGGCTGGCCGGATTGATAGGCATGCTCCATCAGATCCGCAAAGATGCCGTACCCTTGCCGTGCGCACTCGGCAATCAGATCCTCGCGCCCCTCATAATGACGATAGACAGCTGCCGGAGTGACGCCAGCCTGCTTGGCCGCCTCCGACAAGGTGAACCCGGTTGGCCCCTTGTCCTCAATCAGCTTCAGCGCAGCCACGATCAAAGCCTGCCGCAGGTTGCCGTGGTGGTACCCGCGTTTAGGCATCCCAGATGTCCGGACCGCCGCACACGTTTTTATCTATCTTACCAATAGCTTCGGCGTCTTTGTTTGTGTAGTCTAACCCGTGTAGAACAGTGCGGATGGCATTCAGACGTGCCCGTTTCTTGTCATCGGATCGCACGATGGTCCACGGCGCGTGATCGGTGTGCGAGCGCTGCAGAGTGTCGCGGATCGCATCTGTATAGGAGTCCCACTTCTTGAGGCCCTCCACGTCGATCCAGCTCAACTTCCACTGTTTCAGCGGGTCGCGTTCGCGCGCCATGATCCTGCGCAATTGCTCGGCCCTGCACACGTTCAGCCAGAATTTGAAAACATGAATATTGTCTTCAACCAGCATCTCCTCAAACGGGGCCACCTGATTGAAAAAGTGCTCGCGCTGCGTATCGGTACAAAAGCCAAAAACCTTTTCCACAACACCACGATTGTACCATGAACGATCGAAAAACACGATCTCGCCGCCCGACGGCAACTGGCGAACATAGCGCTGGAAATACCACTCGCTGGCCTCGGTCTCGGTGGGTTTGGACAGGGCCACAACGCGCGCGCCGCGCGGGTTGAGATTTTCGCGGAACCGTTTGATTGTGCCGCCTTTTCCAGCCGCATCGCGCCCTTCGAACACACAAGCCACACGGGCACCCGTCTCGCTGACCCAGTCCTGCATCTTGACCAGTTCGATCTGCAGCGCATCCATTTCCGCCTCGTAAGCCTTGCGTTTCATACGACTGGCATGAGGGTAGGACGGCGTCAGAATATCCGCCTTGTCAGCGGATTTGATTTTGGATCGGATGTCGTCAGGCGCACCGCTTTGGAAAAAGTCGGTAATGGCGCCGTCAAAGGGGAGGCTCATAGGATGATCCCAAGTTACTGCTCTTAACATGCAATATGGGGGAGGGTGCCGCTTAACGCAAACCCGCACGCGCCGCGACGCGGTCAATGGCCGCGATCACATCGTCTGGGTGGGTGTGATGTGGCATATGCCCCACACCGGGCAGCACTGTAACCACAGCGCCGTCAATCTGGCCGGGTAGTTTGGCTGCATGCACGTCCAGCGGCACGATTGTGTCTGCATCACCATGGACCGCTTCCACAGGGATTTTGATGGCGCCGTAATTGTCAGACATTTCGACCACATGTGGCCGTAACCAATTGACCTGCCGTGCATTTGCCCGCATCGACGCGCGCCGCAAGGTCAGGGCTGGCCCCACGTGATCAATGTATCCCGGGGGCGCACTCTGAGGTTCAAAAATGCTGGCCACGGTCGCATCGACATAATCCTGACTGGCGATGGCCGACAGCACGGGAACGACCAGCGCGCTGCCCCAGGCAGAGCCGTTTACACGGTAAAACCAACCCAAATCTCCGGGCCACGGATTGGCCACCCCGCCGATGCTCACCAGTCCGGCAATATCGTCAAATTCCAGAGCCCAGGCCAATGCCACGATACCCCCAAAGGAATGACCGACGAGTAACGGGTTTTTTGCTCCAACTTGATCCGCCGCAGCCTTCAGCAGACGCGCCTGTACCCGCGGGCTTTCATGCGCCGTGCTCCAGATCCCCTCGAATTCGGGGCCGGCCCGATCGGTCCAGCCAAGGCCGGGCCGGTCGATCATGATCACGCGATAGCGGTCCTTTAGTCGCTCGGCAAAGGCAAAGGTAAAGTCTCGGGTGCTGCCAGATGCGCCGTGGATCAGCACAACATCGGGCCCGTCTCCCATGACTTCCACATGCACCTGAACACCGTCGACATCCAGCAATTGCCCCTGCGGCGGATAGGCCTCTGCCGCTTCGCGTTCGCGTTTCAGCGCCAGATATTGCACCGCGCCCACAGCCAGTATCACCAGCAAGACGACCAGATAGAACGTTGTTTTCATGCCTTTATCCCCGCAAGTCAGTGCGGTCCTGTCCGATGCGGTCCATGTCGTATGGGGTGGTCAGATAAACTTCGCTCAGCCAATTTCCATAAAGAAGATGCGCGTGGCTGCGCCACCTGTTTGGCGGCACACGGCTTGGGTCATTGTCCGGAAAATAGCCAACGGGCAGGGCGATCTCGGCCCCTTCGACCTGAACAGAGGCCAGATCGCGATCATATTCCTGTTTCAGCGTGTCACTGTCGTATTCAAAGTGGTTCAGAATATAGAGCGCGCGGTGGCTCGGGTCTTCGATCAGGCACGGGCCCGTTTCGTTCGAACCCAGAAGGATGGGCAGGCCCGCCGCTTCGACTTCGTCTTTGCGCACTTCAGTCCAGCGGCTGACCGGCACAACACAATCATCCGAAAATCCGCGCAAGTAAGGCGAGGCAGGCTTTAGGTTTGTGTGGCGGTAGGTGCCAAACAGCTTGTGATCCAGCAGATGCTTGGGCACACGGTGAAAGTGGTGCAACATCGCCATGCCACCCCAGCACACCCCAAAGGTGGAGTGCACATTGGTCTGGGTCCAGTCCATCACGCGCGTCAGTTCTTCCCAATAATCCACATTCTCAAAGTCGAGATGCTCAATCGGGGCGCCTGTGATGATGAGGCCATCGAACTTTTCATCCACCACGTCGCTGAAGGGGCGGTAAAAGCTCTCCATATGGTCAGCCGAAGTGTTCTTGGTCTCGTGATCAGACATACGGATCAGCGTGAGCTCGATCTGCAATGGCGTGGCACCAATCAACCGCGCGAATTGGGTTTCGGTCTGGATCTTCTTGGGCATCAGATTGAGCAGCCCGATTTTCAACGGCCGGATGTCCTGACTTGCGGCCAGATCCTCGTCCATGACCATCACGCCCTCGTCCGTCAATACGGCGTAGGCGGGCAAGGTCGAGGGCAGTTTGATAGGCATTTTGACTTTCCTGTCAGGTGTTTGGCCGATGTGGGCAATCAGGCGCAAAGCCCTGTAGGGTTCAGATAGACCTAGCCCACGCGCCGCTCAAGGGCCGTCGCGATCAGGGCGGTGAAATCTGCTTCACCTTTGAGAGAGGCAACCTCATCCGCAGTGACGGTCACGCCCCAGCGGGCCATGGCTTCGTAGCGGGGTTGGCGATGGGCAAGGGCACGCGCGTAGGTCCAGCGCACAAAGGCGTCGGGGTCAACTTTGGCTGCGTCGGTTCCGGTCTGCGCAAGATAGGCGTTCCAACACTCCAGCAGGAACGCGGGCTGATAGGCCATTGGCTTGGGTGCGCGATCAAAACGTTCGATCAGGGCGGCGGTATGGGCCGCGTCGCCTTTGATCCACACGGGCAAACACACGCTGCTCAATGTTGTCATCAGAGCGTCGTAGTCATCGTTGGGATTAACCCATTCGCAGATGGATCCGCCGGTGTCACAGATGAAATTTGGATACCCATAAAGCGCCTGCGCGCGCTCAGCGAAATACCCTGTGTCGTTAAGTGCCGACAATTCCGAGCGGCGAAACTGCTCTTGTCGGCGGCGGTATTCATCGATCGGCAAACCACCTTTTTCCGACGCGCCGGGTTTCCCCAAATAGGTCGAGACGGGGCTCAGATTGTCAAAAGTGATGTTGGAGCCGATGTAGATCGAATCGCTCATAAGCAATTCCCGCAGAAACGGCACTTTCATCGCTTCTGCCTTGGCGTTGTCAGCGATCAGTTCGCCCATATAGCGTGTACCTATGCGGTAATCGATCGAGTAGTGAAACCACGTTCCCGCGCCGCGCAATGTGGTGGATAAATGCGTTTTACCAAGGCCGGACATGCCATAGACCAGCACGCGCTTTTGCGTGGCTGCGCGCCAATGATCTGCGTCGCGATAAAGCATGATGTCCCCGTGGTTTTTAGCGTTCTTACGCGGTGTCCTAGCCGGGGGTTTTCGCGCGGTCAACGCTGCGCCGCATCCACATCCAGATCCGCCCATCCAATATGACGAGGCCCACGGCGAGGATGCCAAAGCCAATAAGAGCGTTTGTGCTCAGGGCTTCGTTGCGCACCAAAGCCCCCAAAGTGATTGCAACAGGGGCAACGAGTAGAGTGACCAACATCAGATTGCCGGAACCCGCCATGGCCAATACCCGGTAATACAGCAGATAGGCGCCACCAGTCGCGATCAGGGCATAGTATGCGATGGCAAGGATGGTATCCGCCTGCAACGCGAGCGTCAGCGGGCCCTCAACACTCCATGCCAATGGTATCGTAATCAGCGTCGAGCCGGTCAACATGCCTGCTGCGGCCACCTCAGGCGGCAGCCCACCCAGAAATTTTCGGGCCCAGACGCCAGCGCAGGCATAGCTGATAGTGCCCGCGATAACAGCTAGTTGTGCGAGACTGTTAATGTCGAAATTGCGGAAGTTTTCAAGACCAATGGCCGTGGCAACCCCGAGGAATCCGATGCTGACTCCAACACCTTTGCGCAGCGTCATCCGCTCGTCGGCGAAAAAAAACGCAGCTGCCAGAACTCCAAAGATCGCTGTCGATGCATTCAGGATAGAGGTTAGGCCAGTCTCAATGTGCAATTGTCCCCAGGCCATCAGCGCAAAAGGGATCACGTTGTTCAGCATCCCCATACCCAGAAAACCCAACCAGATGCGGGGGCTGCGCGGGACAGGCAAGCGCATAGCAAGAACAACAGCCCAAAGCGCAATCATCGCCCAGCCCGTGCGATGAGCTACGGATGTCAGCGGCCCGACTTCGTCCAGGGCGATCCGAATCGACAGGAAAGAGCCGCCCCAAATCAGAGCCAATAAGATCAGCTCGGCCCAGGCGCGGCCAGAAAGAGATTTCTGCAACATCATGCAGTTGGTGTGTCACGCGCCGCAAGGTGATGCCACCCGGAACTTGCGCAAATAGAAACCCCGCCCAAAAGGGGCGGGGTTCAAGCTCTGTCAATGCAGAGAGATCAGAATTTGTAAGCGAACTTGACGCCGACGGATACCGCGTCGTTGCCGTCAAAGTTTGCAACGCCGCGCCCGCCGGGGGCTGAAATCGCATCGCCAAGATTGGTGTAGCGCACGCCGCCCGAGATCGCGAAGTTCTCGTTCACGTCATATTTCGCGCCCACAGAGACCGAATAGGAGCCGTTTGTCGGTGCCAGTGGCGACACAAGGTCATCTTCGCCTTCGGAGCTGTATCCGATAGCAAAGGAGCCGGACCATTTTTCGTTAAACCGACGACCAACACCGATGTTGATGTCCACGCCGTTTTCCAGATCTGTCAGGCTGTTGCCGGTCAGGCCTTGAAAGCCTGCCGGTGTCACTTCGGTCTGGCCGTAGTTTGCCCACCGAATCGACCCGAACAGCAATGTGTTTTGTGCGATGCCGGTCTGGAAGTCCAAATTCACGCTCTCTGGTGCGCGTACGGCTGTTGTCCCGCCTGTGGCGATGACTGCGCCGCGGATCGATTCCGTGGTGCGCAAATCATAGTCGATGGCCGAGTTGTATGTCAGGGCAACACGCAGGGCGATATCTGGGATTTCATAAGCACCACCAATGACATAGCCAACGCCGCCACCGCTGGAAAAGTTGCCTTCATACCCATTCACGCCGGATGGTGTGAAAGGTGTTGCCGGGCTGTTGAACGCCAAACCACCCAGCGTGACGCTCGCGGACACTTCCTGATAGCGGATACCACCGTGGATCGACCAGTTTTCATTGAATTTGTAGCGTCCAAGGGCTGTAACGGCAAAGCTGTCTACTGTTGCTCCGGTCCCACCGAGGATCGACGTGGCCGGGCTTTCACCGTAGAACGTATCGGCGCCATAGGGCTCGTCGACGATCACCGCAAAGGACAGCTGTTCATTGATGTCCATTTTGATAGCGCCACTCCAGATCAGGAAGTTGTCGCCAACATTGCCGATCGGTGCGCCACCGAATGCCGCGACCGTTTGGCCTTCGACAGTAGGGTTGGTGTAACCAAGCGAGAATTCAAGGTGATTGCCTGTTTCGAACAGGGCGCCGATGGATTGACCGGAACGGTCGAGACCTACGGCGTAAGCTGATGTCGAGGTCGCCAACAGCGCGGCAACCGTAAGAATACGGGTCTTCATGTCATTTCCTCCCAAAGGCCGCACGAGTGAGTGATGCGGTGTTGGAACGCATATGGCGGGTTTCAACCCCCCTGCGTCAATAATTACGCTGGGGCAGTCTGGCTCAAGTGCCGGAGCGTCATAATTATGTGACTTTGGTGTCACATCGCTTTGGGGCGCTGTGTTTCCCACCAGATATTAAGGTAATTGCCCGCAAAAATGATGATTGCACCAATAAAGACCCAGATATCTATAAGTTCCCCGTATACGAGCATTCCAACAACAGCGATTGCGGGCAACCGTACAAAATCTATGGGAACAACCACAGTGGCAGGGGCGATGGACAGCGCTTTGGTCAGGCAAAAATGTGCCAGCAGTCCCGCACAGCCGATTAAAAAGACCCATGCACCGGCTTTTGTATCTGGAATCGCGATGTCGCCATCATAGCCAGCCATCACCAGACCAAAGACCAATTGCATGGTCGTCAACCAGAACAGGATGGACGTGATGCTTTCATACCGGGTCAACCGTTTGGTCAGCATGATCGAGAACGCAAAGAAAATGGCAGAGGCAGCCGCAGTGATGATGCCGATATCGACACCCTGCACATTGGGCCGCGCCACAATCAGAATGCCTGCAAACCCCATCGCTGCTGCAATGGCACGGATCAGGGTGATCCGTTCGCCGAGTACTAGGGGGCTGAGCAGAATCACCCAAATGGGTGTTGTGAATTCCAGCGCAAAAAGCTGCGCCAGTGGGATCAGGGTTACGGCGTAGAACCACAGATTCTGGCCGGTGAAGTGCGCGAGGTTGCGAAAGCCGTGCAAGGGAAGGCGCGTGGTCTCGATCTGTCGCCAGGTGCCCTTCAGAGCCGCGAGGCTGCACACAATGATCACGCCTACCATGCTGCGGTACATCATAATTTCGAAAGTATCGAGGGCCTGAGAAATTTCGCGCCCCGCCACGGCCATGGCCGAAAATGACGCTATGGTGCCCAACATCCACAACGCACCCTGAAACACGGGGTTCACGAATGCCACCTGTGTGAGGTTTCAGCAGGGTGGGAGGATGAACGGTTGATCGCAGTCAAATCGCATATGCGCCGCAGCGGTGTCATTCCCACTCGATTGTTCCCGGCGGCTTTGAGGTGATGTCGTAGGTGACCCGGTTGATCCCTGGAACTTCGTTGATGATCCGTGTTGCTGTTTCACCCAAAAAGTCATGGCTGAACGGATAGTAATCCGCTGTCATGCCATCCACGGACGTGACTGCGCGCATGGTGCAGGCATAGTCATATGTGCGCCCATCACCCATCACACCAACCGTGCGCACCGGCAAAATGGCGACGAAGGCCTGCCAGATCTCGTCATAAAGGCCGTGTTTGCGGATCTGGTCGATGTAAACCGCATCGGCTTCGCGCAGGATGTCCAATTTGGCCCGCGTGATTTCGCCCGGACAACGAATGGCAAGGCCGGGGCCGGGAAAGGGGTGGCGCGCGATGAAATGGGCAGGCAGGCCCAGTTCATGCCCAAGGGCGCGGACTTCGTCCTTGAAAAGCTCGCGCAATGGTTCAACCAGCGTGAGCCCCATCTTTTCTGGCAATCCGCCCACGTTATGGTGCGACTTGATCGTGACCGAAGGCCCGCCTGAAAAGCTGACAGATTCGATTACGTCGGGATAAAGTGTCCCTTGGGCCAGAAATTCCGCGCCTTCGATCTGGTCAGCGTATTTCTGGAAGACATCAATAAACAGGCGGCCAATGATCTTGCGTTTGGTCTCAGGGTCACTTTGTCCATCCAGCTCGCCCAGAAACAATTCAGTTTCGTCGGCATGGATCACTTGCAGGTTCATGTGGTCGCGGAACATGCCCACAACTTCTTCGGCTTCGTTTTTGCGTAACAATCCGTGGTCCACAAAAACGCAGGTAAGCTGGTCACCCACGGCTTCATGGATCAGAGCCGCCGCAACCGAGCTGTCGACGCCACCTGACAGCGCACAAATCACGTTCTTGTCGCCGACTTGCGCGCGAATTTTGGCCACCGCTTCTTCGCGATAGGCATTCATGGTCCAGTCACCCTTGAACCCGGCCAGCTTCACGAAATTCTCATAAAGTGTGGCGCCGCGGGGTGTATGGTGCACTTCGGGGTGGAATTGCACGGCATAAAAGTTGCGATCCGTGTCTGCGGTGATGGCATAGGGCGCGTTTGGCGAAGTGCCAAAGACATCAAATCCGGGCGCAAGGCGCGAGACGTGATCACCGTGGCTCATCCAGACCTGTTCGGGGCCATCCGCAAACCAACCGTTCAGAAGAGGCAGTTCACCCTTGGCTTGAACGTAGGCGCGCCCGAATTCTGCTGTGCCACCGCCACCGGAGATCTTGCCGCCTTCGACCAATCCGCCAAGCTGCTGCATCATGACCTGTTGGCCGTAGCAAATGCCAAGGATGGGGACGCCGTAGTCAAAGATACCGTCCGGGGCCCGAGGAGAGCCATCACGCACCACGCTGTCGGGGCCTCCCGACAGGATGATGGCGCGGGGGGCAAATGCCGCCACAAAGTCCATCGTCACGTTTTGGTAGGGGTGGATTTCGCAATAGACGCTGAGCTCGCGCAAACGGCGCGCGATCAGTTGCGTCACTTGGCTGCCGAAATCGATGATCAGGAGGCGGTCGTGGGTCTGATGTGTCATGCTGAGTGCAATAGGCCGGGGGGTAGGGCGTGGCAAGCGTCTGACTGGGGTTCCACCCCAGGCCCCGTGGTATTTTTTGTCAGAAGAAACCGGTGCATGTCGCTTTTTTACCGGGAGTGGCGCTCATGCCGCGTTTCGCACGCCGCGATGGGGTAAGCACCTGTCCACCGGATGGAAGATTTGGGGGATATGGCATGGCTGAAGCAGCAACGCGCAGACGGGGTCGTGGTGGTGGTGGCGCAGCGCGTCGTGCAGAGCGATCCGCAGTTTCTTTTGAAACCGCCCGTTTTATCGAACGCAACATCCCCAACTTCGAAATTCTGAACAAAGAAGCGTTGGATTTGATCGAGTACAACGCAGAAACCGTGCTTGAAGAAATCGGTGTGAACTTTCCTGACAATCCAGCCGCTTTGCAGCGTTGGCGCGATGCTGGTGCGGATGTTCAGGGCGATCGCGTGCGTATTCCGCGCGGTTTGGCGCGCAGGTTGTGCGCGACGGCTCCGGCTTCGTTTACCCAACATGCGCGCAATCCGTCGCGGTCTGTTGAGGTGGGCGGACGCAACCTTGTCCTTGCACCTGTCTATGGCCCGCCCTTTGTGCGCGATTCGTCCGGCGGGCGGCGCTACGCGACGATCGAGGATTTCCGGAACTTCGTTAAGCTGGGCTATATGTCCAAGTGGTTGCATCATTCCGGTGGGACCGTGTGCGAGCCAACAGACGTGGCGGTAAACAAGCGCCACCTCGACATGCTGCACGCCCACATGACACTGAGTGACAAACCTTTCATGGGGTCGGTGACGGAACCAAGCCGTGCCAAGGATTCCGTTGAAATGGCAGAAGTTCTATTCGGCAAGGATTTCGTTGCTGAAAACACGGTGATGACGTCGCTGATTAACATCAATTCGCCCATGACGTTTGATGACGTGATGATGGGTGCGTTGGAGGTCTATGCTCAAGCCAACCAGGCGTGCATTATTTCTCCGTTTATTGTCGGGGGGGCCATGGCCCCGGTGTCAGTCGCTGGCACGTTGACGCAAGTTATGGCCGAAGTCTTGGCAGGGATTGCATATTCCCAACTGTGTCGCGCCGGAGCGCCTGTGATCATGGGGGCGTTTGTGACATCGATCGATATGAATTCTGGCGCTCCGACTTTTGGCACGCCCGAGGCCTCGCACATCACATACGGCGCTGGACAACTGGCGCGGCGTTTGGGGCTGCCATATCGCTCGGCAGGGGGCTTTACCGGGTCCAAGTTGCCGGATGCCCAAGCCGCTTATGAAAGCGCCAACTCACTGAACATGGGGCTCTTGGCGGGTGTGAACTTTATGCTGCATTCGTGCGGCTGGCTCGAAGGTGGGCTCGTCAGTTCCTACGAGAAATTTGTCATGGATGCAGACCAGCTGGGGGCGTTGCACCATCTGGCCGCTGGCGTTTCGGTGGACACAAACGCACAAGCCATGGACGCCATCCGCGAGGTCGGCCCGGGCGGGCACTACCTTGGCTGTGCCCATACGCAGGAAAACTTCAAATCCGCTTTCTGGAAGTCAGATTTGCTCGACTACAAGCCATTCGAGACGTGGGAAGACGAAGGCGCGCGGGACACCAGTGCGCTGGCAACGGCGCGGGTTGAGAAACTGCTGGCGGATTACCAGCAGCCCGCAATGGACCCAAGTGTGCGCGAGGCGCTTGATGCCTTTGTCGCGCAGCGCAAGGCGGCCGAGCCAGACAGCTTCATGTGATGTGCTCAATGTGATGCGTTTGCCCCTTGAGCGGCGCGCATCACACGGGCTTCTCCAACGATGGCGATCAATACGTCTATGTGGCGCAACAGGCTGTAGGCCGAATCGTCTTCGACGCGTTGCGTGTTCAGATCCGCCTCTATTTCCATTAACCGCATCAGCGCGGCTGCATGGCGCGGCAACTGCCCGTACCCCAAAAGACGGGGCAGATGGGCTGCGCGGCGGTAGTCTTCGGCGCCGATTCGAGCGGCACGCATCAGCAGACGGGGACGGCGCAGGGCGTTCAACATAGACAGAATATCTTGCATTTCCGGTACTCCAGTAGGGTCCTTGACCGGATCTGATGCCAGGTCTTGATGGACAACTTGTCCACATACCGTTGCACAACTCAGGCGGGTGTTGCGTGGGGTGAGCCGCGTCCGCTCGTTCCTTTAGCAACTGTTTATTATTTAGAAACAATGCTGCGTATACCGATGACTGTTAACTTATGAGTAACTAATGCATCCCTAGGTTGTGTGCATAAGGTGTGGATAACTTGGCGTCAGTCCAAGATCACGCAAAAGAGGACGGAAAAGTCGCAATGCTTCAAATCCAAGGATCACAGAGTGTTCTGTCGGGACTACCGACATGGGTACCGGATGCGGCGCGCAACTACCTTGCGCATACCGAAGCGGGCCTGCCCATTCGTGAACTCGCCCGCCGGACAGGCTGTCATGCGTCGACTGTGCTGCGCCAAATCCGCAGATTTGAAACGCGCCGTGACGACCCACTGATCGATGCAGCTCTGCGTAAATTGGGGGCAGGTATGCAAGTAAACGGACTGTCGGGACAAAAGGTATATCAAAAGGATCACACAGTGATGCAAGCAGCCAAGAAAGACCTGGGCCCAGATGCCACGACCTTGTCGCGTGACGCGCAGCGGGTGTTGCGACGTTTGTGTGAAACCGGTGCGGTGCTGGCCGTGGCCGTAGATATGGAAAAAGCGGTTGTGGTGCGGGATGGTGTCACCGGATCAAGCACGCGTACCGCTGTCGTGGACCGCAAAGTGGCCGAAGCCATGGCGCTGCAGGATTGGATCAGCGCCGAACGTGCCGGGCGCATCACACGCTACAAGATCACAACTGCCGGTCGCGCAGCCCTTGCCGAAATGCTCGAGGGCTCGGACGATGAGATGTTGCGTCAATCGCCCGACGCGCCGCATGAGGCAGCGCCGGGCCTGGCCGAGGACGCGACCCCGTTTGCCGACCAACACCGTGTCTGGGGTGAGCGTACAGTGCGCGACGCGGATACCGGGCAAACGCGACGCGTCCGCTATAATCTTGCTGAATCCCCACTGACAGCCCTCGCACGTCGCCGTGACAAAAACGGAAAACCTTTTCTGAGTGACGATCTGGTAACAGCAGGGGAACGTTTGCGCGAGGATTTCGAGTTGGCGCAAATGGGTCCACGTGTTGCCCAGAACTGGGATCGGTTTTTGACAGGTGGAGGTCGTGGCGGTTTTGCACAGGACAGTGGTATAGGCAGCGGCCCTGATGCCGCGCGCAACCGTGTTGCAGGTGCGCTGTCGGATCTTGGACCCGGCCTGTCCGATGTGGTTCTGCGCTGCTGTTGCTATCTTGAAGGGCTGGAATCAGCGGAAAAGCGGCTTGGTTGGTCTGCGCGCTCGGGCAAGATTGTTCTGCGGATCGCCCTGATGCGCCTCAAGCAGCACTATGATGAAACGACGGGACCGGGGGGCGGCCTGATTGGCTGACCTCATACCGATCCTTTGAAAATGGCGCTGTGTCTCTCCCCACAGCGCCATTTTTTTGATCTTCAGTTTCGGGTATCGGATGTAGGTGGGTCTTCGGGATTCGTCGTGCCTTAAAGGGTGTTGATGGATCGCAAATCCCCGACTGATATCGCATAGCGGCAATGCGTCCCGGTGGCATTCTAAAGTGACGCCAGCTATACTAGATTTAGTTTAACGCTAAACCATTTGGTGGACCGATCCATGCGTGATCTCAAGATACCCGAGCAACGTCACCCCGAAAAGGCGCGCCGCCCGGACAATCCGCAGCCCAAGAAACCGGACTGGATTCGAGTCAAAGCGCCCACAAGCCAAGGGTATAAGGACACGCAAAAGATCATGCGTGATAACAACCTTGTCACCGTGTGCGAAGAAGCCGGCTGCCCGAATGTGGGTGAGTGCTGGAGCCAGGGGCACGCCACCATGATGATCATGGGCGAAGTCTGCACCCGCGCCTGTACCTTCTGTAACATCGCGACAGGCAAACCACCGGAAGACCTAGATGTGTTTGAGCCGGGGCGGGTGGCCCATGCCGTGGAAAAATTAGGTTTGAACCACGTCGTCATTACGTCGGTGGATCGGGACGATATTGAAGACGGTGGCGCTGATCACTTTGCGCAAACCATTCGCGCCATCCGGCATCGCAGCCCGACTACAACCATTGAGATCCTGACGCCTGATTTCATCAAATGTGACCCGTCCGTTCTGGAAGTTGTGGTCGAGGCGCGGCCCGATGTATTCAACCATAACCTCGAAACGGTCCCGGGCCTGTACCCCGAAGTCCGCCCGGGCGCGCGCTATTTCCACAGCCTGCGCCTGTTGCAACGGGTCAAGGAATTGGATCCGATGATGTTTACCAAATCCGGTATCATGGTTGGTCTGGGTGAGGACAAACAGGCAGTTGCCCAAGTTATGGACGACATGCGCGCGGCCGACATCGATTTCCTGACCATTGGCCAATATCTGCAACCGACCCCCAAGCATCACCGTGTTGATCGATTTGTGACACCGGAAGAATTCGCAGCCTACGAAAAGGCTGCATATGGGAAAGGCTTCCTGATGGTCTCTGCGACGCCGCTCACCCGGTCTTCTTACCATGCGGGCGACGACTTTGCGCGGCTGAGATCAGCGCGCCAAGCCAAGGCATCACGCGGATAAGCCACAAAAACCAAGTTTCAACTCACGCGGGAATGATTTGCGCTTGACACTTCGGACCCAGATGCGCTCGTTTTAAGTGTGGGACAAACACGACGGGGGTGGTGAAATGGTCGATGTCTCGAAAGTCAACATGCGTATCAACCGACTGATTGATGCGCTTGATCCAAATACGGCAGAAGTTGCGATCTGTCATCTGCGCGATGCCATGTCTGCGATTGCAGCCATCAGCGAGGGAAAAACACCTGCCTATACCATGCATGATAAATTGGTAAATGGCCGCGTCATTCGCGCGGAAAACGCGACGCTCAAGCGGTTTCGGTAAAGCGTACCTTGCCGATAAAGGGCAGGTTGCGATTGCGCTGCGCGTAGTCGATGCCATAGCCCACGACAAATTCGTCAGGGATCGCAAATCCGGTCCAATCGGACTTGAAGTCGACTTCTCGTCTGGTCGGTTTGTCGAGCAGCGCAATGGTTTTCATCCGTGCAGGCGACCGGGACTCAAGCAGGTGGTGGACGTGATACATGGTGTGACCCGTATCAATGATGTCTTCTACAACCAGCACGTCACGCCCTTCAATGGCGCCGCGCAGGTCTTTCAAAATGCGCACCTCCCGGCTGCTTTCCATGCCGTCGCCATAAGAAGACGCCTCAAGAAAGTCGACCTCGATGGGCAGATCCAGTTCGCGCACCAAATCGGCGATGAAGACAAAACTACCGCGCAGCAACCCCACGACGACCAACTTGTTTGTATCGCTGAATTCCGCCTCAATCTCGCGGGCAAGTGACTCGATCCGGGCGGCGATGGCTTTGGCCGAGATCAGCTGATCTATGACATATGGCCGCTGTGACATGATCGTACCCTCAGGTTTTGGCTCTTGATTTCGCCGCGTTTAGGCGACACATCGCTGCAAAGCTGATATGTCCGAGGTCCTTCCTAGCGCAATGCCGACGCATTCTGAAACCCGCTTCCTGCCTTATACTGCCGATCAGATGTACGATTTGGTCTCTGATGTAGGATCTTACCCCGCATTTTTGCCTTGGTGTGCTGCAGCGCGGGTCCGTTCGGTGACGCCAAAAGGCGATAGCGAGGTGATGGAAGCGGATCTGGTGATCAGTTTCAAAGTGTTTCGCGAGCGATTTGGATCGCGCGTTGTGCTGTATCCGGATGCCAAAAAAATCGACACAGAATATCTGGATGGTCCGTTTCGCTATATGAAGTCGAATTGGGCTTTTACGCCCGCAGAAGGCGGATGCGATGTCACTTTTTTCGTAGACTTCGAATTCAAGAATGCGATCCTGCAGGGCATCATTGGTGTTGTTTTCAACGAGGCGATGCAGCGCATTGTACGTGCGTTCGAACGGCGGGCGGCGGATCTCTACGGATAAAACCATCCGGCCTGGTGAGGCGTCTGCCGGGAGGGGCAATTGAAGCCAAATAGCAGTAAAATAGCGGATACGCTTTTGGCGTATCTAGATGCGGATGCGCCCAAGGATGTGCGTGACGTCATGCGCTTGTCCGTGCTGGATTGGGCGGCATGTGGGATTGCAGGCGCGCTGGATGGCACATTCGCTGCTTGGGCGTCGACGTTGACCGCGCAAGGACCAGCAACACGCTTTGACGGGGAGCGGGGTGATGCCGCACAGGCAAGCCTTGTCAATGGTACCCTGTCTCACGCGCTGGATTACGATGACACGCATTTTGCCCATATCGGCCACCCTTCAGTTGTTGTTTTGTCCGCGGCTTTGGCAGTCGCCGAAACACGTGGCGCAACGTTCAATCAGATGTTGGCGGCGGCCTTGGCGGGCGCCGAAGCCTCGGTTGCCGTTGGACTTTGGCTGGGGCGTGCGCACTATCAGATCGGTTATCATCAAACGGCGACGGCTGGTACATTCGGGGCCACCATCGCTGCAGCGCGCCTGATGGAACTTGATCACGGCCAAAGCACACATGCCATTGGCCTGGCCGCAACAATGGCGTCTGGCCTGAAGGCGCAATTTGGCACGATGGGCAAGCCGCTGAACGCCGGGCTTGCCGCACGTGCGGGTGTCGAGGCCGCTTCGTGGGCGGCCACGGGGGTGACGTCGTCACTGTCGGCATTGGAGGGGCCGCTCGGCTATGGGGCCACGCATCACGGCACGGCAGAGTCGGTGGTGTTTGCGTGGCGCATGGGCAGTGTCAGCCACAAATTCCACGCTTGCTGCCACGGACTTCATGCAACGCTTGAGGCCGTGCGCGGTGTTGAACTCGCCAGAGCGGAACGGATTGTTGTCCATACCCATCCAAGGTGGCTGAGCGTGTGCAATCAAACGGCGCCGGACACCGGATTGGGTGCCAAATTTTCCTACGCCCATGTGTTGGCCATGGCGGCGCACGGGTTTGACACGGGCGACATCGCGGCCTTCAGCGATGCATGTGCATGCGCGCCGGACTTGGTTGCCTTCCGCAAACGTGTGAAGGTGCGTGCGGATGCCGACCTCAGCGAAATGCAAGCCCGTGTCGACGTGGACGGAGAGGTTTATGCGCATGATCTCGACGCGACGCCGCCATTCGCGCAGCGTCAGACCCGGATCCAAGACAAAGCCCGCGCGCTTGTCGGCGCACGGGCTGATGATCTGTGGCAGGCCATCCAAGCGGACGACCTGACAAGGTTTGCTCAACTGCTGACGTCGTAGGCGCGTTCGCCATGCACGATCAGATCAAGACCTTGTTCTTCGGTCTCCTGATCGACGCGCAGCGGTGTGATGACACGTACAACAAGCACCAGAATCGTTGTGACAACAATGGTGAACACACCAACAATCACAAGTGATCCAAGCTGTGCCGCCCATGCGCCCGCACCAAAGACTGCGATCATGATAGTGCCAAAAATACCGCCCACACCGTGCACTGCGAACACATCAAGCGTGTCGTCGATTTTCAAGCTGTTGCGGATCAAATTGACCGCTTCCTGACATAGCACACCAGCCACAGCGCCGATGATCAGGGCTTCGATCGGTCCGACAAACCCGGATGCGGGTGTAATTGAGGCCAAGCCAGCAATCGTGCCTGTAACCATGCCGACAAGGCTGGCCTTGCCGAACTTGATCCGCTCCCACAGGGCCCATGTGAGCGATGCTGTCGCAGCCGAGATGTGCGTGACCGTCAGTGCCATGGCAGCACCGCCATCCGCAGCCAGTTGCGATCCGCCATTAAAGCCGAACCAACCAACCCAAAGAAGGGCTGCGCCCATCATCACCATGCCCGGATTGTGCGGCGGCACGGTTTGCGTCTTACGCGCACCAAGAAACACAGCGATGACGAGGGCTGCAAGCCCAGCCGTTTCGTGAACCACAATGCCGCCGGCAAAGTCGCGCACACCCGTGTCTCCGAAGATGCCACCATCGGCCAACATTCCGCCGCCCCAGACCCAGTGCACCACAGGTGCGTAGCACAGCAGCATCCACAGTGATGAGAACAGCAGTACAAAGCCAAAGCCGATCCGCTCAACATAAGCGCCGACAATCAGGGCAGGGGTGATAATGGCAAATGTCATCTGAAAGGCAAAGAACAGTACCTCCGGCAACGTGCCGGACAGGCTGTCGGTGGTAACGCCGTTCAGGAAGAGCTTGTCCAAGCCGCCCCAGATGCCTGACGTTCCGCCGCCAAAGGCGATGGAATAGCCCACCACAAACCAAAGTACACTCATCAAACAAGCGATTGCATAGCAGTGCATGAATACACTCAGCACATTCCTCGCCCGCACGAGCCCACCATAAAATAGCGCAAGCCCCGGCAACGTCATCAGCAGCACAAGCGCTGTCGCCACGATGATCCAGGCAGTATCAGCTCCGTTCATTGTCCCCTCCGTTAGGTCCTGTCGGATTTTTGTCTGGCTGCGGGGTGGCGCAGACGGAGTGCGGAAAAAAGAGGCAATGCGCTGCGAAGGAGGTTATAAAATCATCATTGCTGAGATTGATTAAAAAATGCGCATAAATTGGGGTTGGTAGATTAAAATTTGTGCAGTCAGAAAAGTCTGTGTTTAGAAGTCGTCTAGCGCATCTTTGAGCAAGTTCAGGGCATGGTCCCGTGCGCGGGCGCGGACAACGCTCCGCCCCAAGGCTCCGAATTCGATGGTTTCGGTTCGTGTGCTGGACGCGCTTGAAATGCCAAAGCACACACGCCCTTCGGGCTTGTGTTCAGATCCTCCCGGACCAGCGATTCCAGTGATGGAAACCGCAAGATCGACGCCGGCGGCCTTGCGGGCACCGTCTGCCATCTCCTGCGCAACGCTTTCGCTGACTGCACCGTATTGATCTAACGTGGCAGATGACACTCCCAACATGTCCACCTTTGCGCGGTTGGAATAGGTGACAAAACCACGATCCACCACGGCAGACGACCCGGCGATGTCGGTCAATGCGGCTGCAACCATTCCTCCGGTACAGCTTTCTGCAGTTGCAATTAAAACGCCTTTTTCGCGCGCGAAATCAAGAACATCAGATGCAATGCTCATCTGATCAGAACGCCATGTGCAAGGGCGGTAAGGGCTAGAACGCCAATGGCTGCAAACAGTCCCGCCACCACATCATCCAACATCACACCAATTGCATCATCGCGACGGTCTGCGTGGCCAACAAGCCACGGCTTCCAGATGTCGAACAGCCGAAACAGCACAAAGGCCGCGATCCAACCCGGCCACATGACGAGGATGTCCAGCCCCCGCGTGCTCGCGGCATAGCTCAGCGGCAATAACGCTATCCATTGACCAACAACCTCGTCGATAACGATTTCGGACGGGTCATGATTGTCCCGGCCCGTCGTCATAGATTTTGTTGCCCACCACCCTGCGATTCCTGTGACAATGCAGGCCAGGGTCATTGCGGAGACGCCGCCGATCTGATGGAGCAGCCAAGCCAGAGGCAAGGCAGCCAGCGCGCCCCATGTGCCAGGCGCAGGCTTCAGGTATCCAACTCCGCCCACGGTTGCGATCATACGCGCCATCATGCGCGCACCAGTGCGGCTGTCGCGATGCAGGCGATCCCTTCACTCCGACCGGTAAAACCCAACCGCTCAGAGGTCGTGGCCTTGACCGAGATGCGATCCACCGCGACGCCTGTAATGTCAGACAATTGCGTCCTCATGGCCTCGGAGTGCGGTCCGATCTTGGGGGTCTCGCAGATCAGCGTGCAGTCGATGTTTGATATCGAAAATTCCATTTTCGCTGCCAATTCAACGGCATGGCGCAGGAAGATGTGGCTTTCGGCGCCCTTCCACTGCGGGTCAGATGGCGGGAAATGCTGGCCGATATCGCCTTGCGCCAATGCGCCGTAAATCGCATCCGTGATCGTGTGCAGGCCAACATCAGCATCCGAATGGCCAACCAGACCGTGATCATGGGGCACGGTCACGCCGCACAGTGTTACGTGATCGCCGGGGCCAAATGCATGCACATCAAATCCGTTGCCCAGCCTAATATCCATCGCGCCCTCGCAAAATTCGTTCCGCCCGCGCAAAGTCTTCGGGCAGGGTGATTTTCAGATTGTCTTCATCCCCCGGTACAATCGCCACGTCCAGCCCAAAGGCGCGTGCCGCTTCGACATCATCCGCTGCGCCGCCGGAATGGGCGGCATGAGCGGCGCGGATGGAAGACAGGTGAAATCCTTGCGGAGTCTGGGCGCGAAACAGGCCTGTGCGATCCTGCGTGCCTGTCACGTATCCATCCGATCCGATCCAAAGAGCGTCCGTGACCGGCAATGCGGGAGCAGCGCCGGAGGCGGTCTCCAGCGCCGCCATAACCGCATCAATGGTGGCATTTGTCACCAAGGGGCGCGCGACATCGTGGATCAGCACATGAGATTGATGATCCAGGGCATCAAGGCCATTGCGCACCGATGCGGCGCGATCCGCACCACCCGCAATTGTTTGAACATCTGGCCCGGAGAACGCCAGCGCGCGTTCCGTGTCATCCGGGTGGATGACCAACACGATTGCATCGATGCCGGGATGGTTTCTGAAAACGTCAAGTGTGTGCGCAAGGACTGCGCGCCCGTTCAGATCTTGCCATTGCTTGGGCACGTCTCCGCCAGCACGGGTGCCGCGACCGGCAGCGACAATAACGGCCGCACAGGACAGCACTGTGGTTTGCTTGGTTTCCATGGCACGTGTCTAGGCACTGGAGGTCAAGCTGTCTACGGGCGGAAGATGTGCTTAAAAAGTAGGCAGTTCGTGTTGCCGTTATGGTTTCGGAGCGCTGCTTTCATTGAGAAAACAAAAGTGTTCAGGTAGTCGGTAGGGGCGCACAAGTATTAGGCATAGGCATATGACCGCAAGCCCACTCGACATGAAAGCCCCTGTGATGTTGGCCCCAATGGCTGGAATCACTGACCTACCATTCCGCAATCTCGTTGCGGAATTTGGTGCCGGAATGGTTGTGTCCGAGATGGTCGCCAGCCATGACATGTTGAACGCACGTCCCGGCAGCCGGGAGAAGGCGGAATTGGGGTTGGGCGCGGTTGGCACAGCCGTGCAATTGGCCGGACGCGAAGCTGCCCCAATGGCCGAGGCCGCGCGCATGGTGGCCGGGCAGGGTGCGCAAGTGATCGATATCAACATGGGTTGCCCCGCCAAGAAAGTGACGCAAGGCTATTCCGGATCCGCGCTGATGCGCGACCCGGACCATGCGCTGACCCTGATCGAGGCGGTTGTGCGCGCCGTCGACATTCCCGTCACGCTCAAGACGCGGCTGGGGTGGGACGACGCAATGATGAACGCGCCCGACATCGCGACGCGGGCCGAAGCTGCGGGCATTCGCCAGATCGTGATCCACGGACGCACGCGCTGTCAGTTCTACAAGGGGCAAGCGGATTGGGCGGCCATCCGCGCGGTGAAAGAGGCGGTGACGATCCCCGTGATCGCAAATGGTGACATTGTGGATGCGGCCTCTGCGCGGCGCGCGCTTGAGCTGTCACAGGCGGATGGTGTGATGATTGGGCGGGGTGCGCAAGGGCGTCCCTGGCTGTTGGCTGAGGTGGCACATGCGCTTTATGGCTCGCCAGCGCCTGACATTCCTGAAGGTCAGACATTTGTCGATCTGGTTGTCAGACATTACGAAACGATGCTGGCGTTTTATGGCGACGTTCTGGGCTTGCGGGTGGCGCGCAAACATCTGGGCTGGTTCATGGACACCGCGAAAACGACGCCGGATTTGCGCCGCGCTGTGCTGACGGCGAAATCCCCCCGTGAGGTGCTGCATCTGTTGCCCGGCGCGCTGCTATCCACACCTGGGATGGCCGCAGCATGAGCCACCCCGGAGATCTTTGGGCATCGTTGCCGGTGCCGACGGTTGTCCTTGGGCCGGGTGATCTGATTGTCGATATCAATTCCGCCGCCGAAGGGTTTTTCAACACCTCTGCCAAGGCGCTGCGCGGCTTGCCGATCTGGGATCAGTTGGCCGTGGATGCGCCGCTGGAAGACAGCGTTGCACGGGCGCGCAAGAACGGCACGCCGCTTTTTGTGAATGACGTGGATGTGGGCAACGGACAGCGCGCGCCGCTTCAGTGCGCTTTGCAGATCGCGCCCTTGGTCGATGCGCCGGATCACCTTTTGCTGATGATATCCCCGCGTGAACTGGCCGGGCGGATGACGCAAAACCATTCGGTGAAATCTGCGGCCAAGTCGGCCATCGGCATGGCTGAAATGCTGGCCCATGAGATCAAGAACCCGCTGGCGGGCATCACGGGTGCGGCGCAATTGCTCAGCATGAACCTTGATCCACAAGACCTTGAGTTGACTGACCTTATTGTTGAAGAGGGTCGGCGCATCGTCAAGCTTCTGGAGCAGGTGGAACAGTTTGGAAATCTGTCCCCGCCAGATATGAAGGCCGTCAATATTCACGACGTTCTGGACCGCGCGCGCCGGTCTGCGTTGCTGGGATTTGGCGCGCATATGAACATCATCGAAGATTATGATCCGTCCTTGCCGCTTGCCTACGGCGATCCCGATCAATTGCTTCAGGTGGTGCTGAACCTGCTCAAGAACGCCTCTGAAGTGGCGCCGCAATCTGGCGGCAAGATCCGGTTGCACAGCTATTTCGAACATTCTTTCCGCTTGCGCCGCTCTGACGGCACCGGGCAGTCGCTGCCGCTTCAGGTGGAAATCATTGATGACGGACCCGGCCTGCCCGAAGCCATTGCCGCCGATATCTTTGACCCGTTTGTGTCGGGCAAGGAAAACGGGACTGGTCTGGGCCTCGCCCTGGTCAGCAAGATCATCTCGGACCATGGCGGTTGGATTTCCGTCACATCCGTTCCGGGGCGGACCGTGTTTCGCCTGTCCCTGCCACGCGCACCAAAATCCGCGCCCCCTGCCACTCAACCAAAGGACTAGATTATGGACGGTACTGTACTTGTCGCGGATGATGACCGCACCATCCGCACTGTTCTTACACAGGCTCTGACACGGGCCGGTTGTAAGGTGCATGCAACGTCCAGCCTGACCACGTTGATGCGTTGGGTCGGCGAGGGCAAAGGGGACGTTGTCATTTCGGATGTGATGATGCCGGATGGTAATGGGCTCGAAATGCTGCCCAAGATCGGAGAGGATCGCCCCGGGCTGCCGGTGATCGTGATTTCTGCGCAGAACACCATCATGACGGCCATTCAGGCGGCTGAAGCCGAGGCTTATGATTACCTGCCCAAACCGTTTGATTTACCTGATTTGATGAAGCGGACGGCCAAGGCGCTGGAGTTGCGCTCTCAAAACCGGGCGCGCAGCGTTGACGACGATGACCGCCCGGATGAGCTGCCTCTGGTTGGGCGGACTGCAATCATGCAGTCGCTCTACCGCGTTGTTGCACGGGTGATGAACACGGACTTGCCCGTGCTGATCTGGGGCGAAAGCGGCACAGGCAAGTCTTTGATCGCGCGCGCTATTCACGACTTTTCCGACCGCAGGACATTGCCTTTTGTCACGATCACGGCCGCCGAATTGCAAGACCTGGAAGGCCCGGCACGCGTTTTGGCGCGCGTCAAGGGCGGCACGATCCTACTCGACGAAATCGGAGACATTCCCGAGGAATTACAAGCGCGCGTTGTCCGCATGATGGACACGCCGGGCGAATATGTGCCGCGTTTTTTAGCGACCAGCCAGACCGATCTGACCGCAGCGATGGAAGCTGGATCAGTGCGCAAGGATCTTTATTACCGTCTGTCCGGCGCAACGCTGAACGTGCCGGCCTTGCGTGAACGGGTGGATGACATCCCGCTGCTGACGGACCACTTCCTGTCGCGCGGAGAGAAAAGCGGGCAAGCCCTTCGTGAGTTGTCCGAGCAGGCGGTTGAAATTTTTCGAACATACAGCTGGCCCGGTAATGTCAGACAATTGGAGAACGCTGTCCGCCGTCTGGGATTGACCAGCCGTGCACCGCAGATCTCGGCCACGGAAGTTGAGCAGGTGCTGGGCAATCAGCCAGAATTGGAGCCGATGCGCAGTGCTGGCGACACTGAAAAGCTGGGCGCATCCGTTGCCCGTCATTTGCGCCGCTACTTTGATCTGCATGGCAATATGCTACCGCCTCCCGGCCTTTACACGCGGATTCTGCGGGAAGTAGAGGCCCCATTGATTGAAATCGCATTGGATGCAACTGGAGGAAATCAGGCCAAGTGTGCCGATTTGCTGGGAATTAACCGAAACACGCTGCGCAAGAAGATTACGGACCTCGATATAGAGGTGACACGCCGTCGCAAATTGATGTAATACTGCCACACAACCCGTGGCCAATCAGGCGCAGTCGCGATTGGATCACTGGATATGGCGGTAAGGTGCGCAATGCACCACATCATCGAGGGCGTCCAACGTGGCATCCAGGACACAAACCACTTGGTGGTTGAGCATTGCGCGTTTGCGCCGTCGCAGACGTGTGCGCAATACTGCGACGCTTGGATTGGTGTTGCTGGGGCCTGTCCTGGCGCTGACAACTTTTCTTGTACTCGGGCCGCTCGATCAAGGGGCCAGCGCGTTGGCGCTGCGCCTCGTTCTGCTGGCAGACATGGTCTATGTGCTTGTGGTTGCAGCTCTCGTGCTGTCCCAGATCGCCCGTCTGGTGTCCGCCCGCCGTGCCAAGTCTGCAGGATCACGACTTCACTTGCGCCTGACCGGGGCATTTGCGCTGTTGGCGTTGATCCCGACTGTGACCGTCGCGGTGTTTGCCGGATTGACGGTGAACATCGGCCTCGAAGGGTGGTTTTCAGACCGTGTCAGCCGCGTTGTTGGTTCATCGCTTGCGGCCGCAGAAGCGTACGAGCAAGAACAGCGTGAGGATCTGGCTGCGGATGCGCGCGCCTTGGCACGGTATATCGATACGGTGCGCGGGGCCCAGCTGATCGGGGACCGCGAGGTGCTGACGGATGGGCAGTTGCAGGTGCAGCGCGGTCTGCGCGAGGCATATCTGATCGACGGCACCGGCGAATTGAGGGCACGCGGGGATCGTTCGTATCTGTTTGACTACGAAAAACCGGACACGGACCAGATCGCCGAGGCGGTCACCGAAGGCATTGTTATTCTTGAAGATTGGCCGAATAACGAGTTCCGCGCCTTGGTCCCGCTGGCCTCGTATGTTGATCGGTATCTCTACGTCAGCCGCGATGTGGATGGAGAGATCCTGTCGTTGTTGGATGAGACACAGGAAACCGTGCGTCTGTATCAGCAGTTGGAAAGCGAACGTGGCACCGTCCTGTTCCAGTTCGGGCTGCTTTACCTTGGTTTTGCCGTCATTCTTATTCTTGCGGCAATTGCATTGGGGCTGTGGTTTGCCGAACGCCTTAGCGGTCCGGTGGGGCGGCTGACGGGAGCAGCCCAACGAGTTGGGGCAGGGGATCTGGACGTGCAGGTGCGCGAAGAAGAGGGCGACGACGAAATCGCCATGCTGGGTCGGTACTTCAACCAGATGACCAAGCAATTGAAGGGGCAGCGCCAGACCTTGCTGGCGAATACGGAGCAGATCGAACGGCGCCGACGTCTCTTTGACTCCGTCCTCAGTTCAGTCACGTCCGGCGTGGTCGGTGTGGATTCAAGCGGCAAGGTCACCTTTGCCAACCGCTCTGCGGCCGGGTTGCTGAACTGGCGAGAAGACCAGCAGGAGGCCGTGCCGCTGTCCGTCGCGATCCCCGAATTTGCGGCCATGTTTGCGCTGTTGCGCGCCAGTCCCCAAGAAGTGGCGCAGGGTGAGGTAAAGGTCACTCGGGCCGGTCGTCTGGAAAACCTGCTGGTGCGCATGGCCACGCGGCGCAGTGAGGATGGTCGCCTCGAAGGCTATGTGATTGCATTTGACGATGTGACGGATCTGGTGAGTGCCCAGCGGATGGCGGCGTGGGGCGACGTGGCGCGCCGCATTGCGCATGAGATCAAGAACCCTCTGACCCCCATCCAACTGAGTGCGGAGCGGATCAAACGCAAATTCAGCCCCAAGGTGGGCGAGGACAGCGACAGCCTTGAGCAGATGACGGATGTGATTGTCCGCCAGACTGGAGATTTGCGGCGTATTGTCGATGAATTCTCCAAGTTTGCGCGGATGCCAGAACCGGATCGTCAGGATCACGATCTGACATCCATCGTGCGCGATGCCGTCACCCTGCAAAAGGCGGGGCAGCCCAAGGTTGAAATTGCCGCGGATATTCCGAACACCGCCATTCAGGGCGAAGTGGATGCGACCATGATATCGCAGGCTCTGACAAACCTGATCAAGAACGCAGGCGAAGCAATCGAGACATTGCATCGCAAAGGCGCGCCGGAGGGCCATACCCCACGGATCGAAGTTGCAATGAGCATGGATCCGCGCGGCGCGGTCATCACCATTTCGGACAATGGGATCGGACTTCCAGAAGACCGCGCCCGCCTGTTTGAGCCCTACGTTACCACCCGAGACGAAGGCACCGGCCTTGGCCTGCCCATCGTCAAGAAGATCATCGAAGAGCATGGGGGCACGTTGACCCTCGAAGACGCGTCCCCCTTCGGGGACCAAACCCATTTTGGCGCGATGGCGGTGGTGACACTGCCCTTGGCGCTGGATGATGTTGAGCAGGAGCAAGCGGTATGAGCGATATTTTAATCGTCGACGATGAGCGTGATATTCGAGAACTGATCTCGGACATTCTGGAAGATGAGGGCTATGCAACCCGTCTGGCGGGCAATTCGGATGATGCGATGTCATCCATTAACACCGAGGCGCCGGCCCTGATCATTCTTGATATTTGGCTCAAGGACAGCCGGATGGATGGCATCGACATCCTCAAGGCGGTCAAACGGGACAACCCGGATGTGCCAGTCGTGATCATTTCTGGCCATGGTAACATCGAGATTGCTGTCGCAGCGATCAAACAGGGGGCCTACGACTTTATCGAAAAGCCCTTTAATATCGATCAGTTGCTGGTGGTCATTCGCCGCGCAATGGAGACATCACGTTTGCGCCGCGAGAACCAGAGCCTGCGTCGCACTGAAGCGCCTCCATCGGAGATGATCGGCGCATCTGCAAGCTTCCGTGGGTTGATGTCACAACTGGACAAGGTCACAAAATCCAACGGGCGCGTCATGCTGACCGGCCCTGCAGGCAGCGGCAAGGAAGTGGCGGCGCGCTACATTCACGCCAATTCGAACCGGGCGGATGCGCCCTTTGTGACGGTGAATTGCGCGGGCGTCGAACCGGAGCGGATGGAAGAGGTATTGTTTGGCCGTGAAACAGCGGATCGTGGGGTGGAACCCGGTTTGCTGGAACAGGCCCACGGCGGCGTCATCTATTTTGATGAAGTTGCGGATATGCCCATTGGTACCCAATCGAAGATCCTGCGCGTTCTGGTGGATCAGCAATTCCAACGTGTGGGTGGCACAGACAAGGTGCGCGTGGATTTGCGGGTGATTTCGTCAACCAATCGCGATCTGGAGCAGGCAATCGCTGCGCAGACCTTCCGGCAAGAACTGTATCACCGCCTGAATGTTGTTCCGATCCTTGTCCCCAGCCTCGAAGAGCGCCGCGAAGATATCCCGGTGCTGGCAGCCCATTTCGTCGAAGAGTTCAATGCGGCCCAGGGTCTGCCCAAGCGTGATCTCAGTGAGGATGCCGCGGCGCTTTTGCAAACAATGGTGTGGCCGGGCAATGTCCGCCAACTCAAGAACATGGTGGAGAGGGTGCTGATCCTTGGGGACGGGACCGGCGCAATTGAAGCCCGCGAATTGCCGGGCCCATCAGAGCCCGAAGGCGAAGAAGGGCGCGTGGTGCTGTCGGGTGCATTGGCGACTTTGCCATTGCGTGAGGCCCGCGAAGCTTTTGAGCGGGAATACCTGCTGACCCAGATCAACCGCTTTGGCGGCAACATCAGCCGCACAGCGAATTTTGTCGGCATGGAGCGGTCGGCCTTGCACCGCAAGTTGAAGTCGCTGGGTGTGGTGACGTCCTCCAAGGGTGGCGCACGCGTGGCTCAGGTCGAAGAGGCGCATGAAGCGGCAGAGTAATTACCTTCACGCGTGACGGGCGTTCCGCCGTTATCCAGATAAGGCCGCGACAGAGCATCTGACAGTCAGTCAGTGCTGTGTCGCCGTGCTGTTTGAGCGCTTCGCCTACAGCGGTTTCGAAAACTGTTTCAGCGCCCGCGCACATCTAGCTGCGCCAGAACATCAAGCCCTTGCATGTTCAGGAAGTGCAGCATGTCGATGAAAATCCAGTTCTCGGCCAATTTGTCCCCGTCGCGGCGGTAAATGTCGACAACCCGCATGTCAGCTGTCCGCCCCGAAGGCGGCAGCCCAAGATAGGGCCCCGTGCATTCCATCGACAGATTGGGCCACCCAAAGAAACCACCATAGCTCCCTTCGGCCATCCGGCACACATGACCATTGAATGTGCGATGTCCTAGCTGGGTGCGGAATGGTTGTTGGTGTTGCTTGATGTAGCGATCAATTGTGTAGGTTGCGCCAATCCCGGTTGGTCCCCACCACAACATGTCCTCGTGCCAATTCACGGCCAGTTCCTCCTGCGGAGTAGGTGGGTTTTGTGCGGTATTCGCGGTGTCGATTGACGTGATCATGCGGTTGATCAGGGCCAGCGTGGCGGCCCCTTCCTGCGGGGGGCTGTCCTCGAACAGCAGGCCATCATGTGTCATTGGCCCCGGTTGCACCAGTTGCGCGCCAGTCATGTCGGGCAGAGGGTAACACCCAGCTTGCGCCATCAGGTGCAGCAAGTCCACAAACATAGCCTGCTCCGTGATCTTCCCGTCTTCAATCCGCGAAAATTCGGCGTAGCGCAGCATCGCAATTTTGCGCGTTGGAGGTATGCCAAGAAATGGCGCGTCAAAGAGGCCCAGAAAGTGGCCCATCGAGGTGACCCAAATCCCGCCGCCTTCGTCCAGGCTGTTTTGACCGGCAAAAAAGATGTCTTGCCGTCTTTGCAGTCGCGTCATGCTTTGCATCAAGGGTTGCCAAAAGGTCTGCGCAATCGCAGTCGCTCCGTGCTGCTCGTGAAAGGGATGCATGCCGCGCCAATGGGTCTGGTCCGTCAAGTGCGCACCCAATGCAGCCGCAACCGTGGCAGGCGTGGCAGCAGACATGGCGGCATGATGCGCCCGCACGCAGGCTTTGGCGCTGGAAAAGTCAGTCATGTTTATCCTTGATTTACGATCCGAAAGCCGCCGCCTTCTGTGCGTATGGCACAGCTGTTTTCAGACAGGCGGGGCAGGGTGGAGGACGGCCCGGCGGGGGCCGCCTTGGCAATGCCGGAGGGGCAGGCAGGTATCTCAACAGGGCGATAGCCGCGATCCGCCATGCATTGGTTTTTGATGCGCATGCGCAGATCTGCGTTCACATCCACGGTATAGATGTCGCCAGGCACCCAGTATCCGCCGTGATACTTGCAATGACCGGCTGCGTTGCAACTGCGGCGACGCACAAAGCGGGGCGGGGCCTGCCGCACTTGCGTCGCCACAGGTGCATCCCGCAGGGCCGCCACGTCGCAGCGTGTGTTATCGCGCTCCAACGCGGCAAAACTCGCCCCTTCGGCATAAAAGGTGCGCACAGGCAGACACCCGGCCATAAGCGAAACACAAATCAAAGGCACAATCACACGCATGTGCAAATATTGCGCCATCACGGGCGCGAAAACAATTCCCATTTGCACACGTGTGCAAGTTCAGCGCAAACATTGACCGGATGCACGCGCTCTGTCATGCAAGGGCGCTGAGATTGTGCGTCCGGGGACAGGCATGAAAGTCATTATTTGCGGAGCAGGCCAGGTCGGGTGGCAAATCGCGCGCCACCTGTCGGGCGAACGCAACGACGTCACCGTGGTGGATAGTGATCCCGATTTGGTGCGTCGTGCAACCGATACGCTTGACGTTCAGGGCGTTGCGGGCTTTGCCAGTTATCCCGATGTTCTGGATCGCGCCGGGGCACGCGATGCGGACATGATCATCGCGGCCACCCATTCCGACGAGGTCAACATGGTTACCTGTCAGGTGGCCCATTCGGTCTTTGGCATCAACCGCAAGATTGCGCGTCTGCGCAGCCAGTCCTACCTGACGGCGATCTATTCCGACCTTTATCGTCGCGATCACATGCCCATTGATGTTGTGATCAGCCCCGAGCGTGAAGTCGCGGCGGCTGCATTGCAACGTCTCAGTGCGCCATCGGCTTTTGACACGGAACTGTTCATTGACGGACAGGCGCAACTGTTGGGCATCGCGCTGGACGAGGACTGTCCGGTTCTCAACACGCCTTTGCGCCAACTTACGGACCTGTTTTCGACCTTGCGCGTTGTGGTTGTCGGAATTCGGCGTGACGGCATGTTGTTTGCCCCCGAGGCCGGGGATCAGCTTTTTGCTGGCGACGAGGCGTATGTCTTTGCCCATGTCGATGACGTGCCGCGCACTATGGAAGTCTTTGGCAAGACGATGCGCAAGCAAGAGCGCGTGGTACTGGTGGGCGGCGGCAATGTCGGGCTGGCCGTGGCGCGCGCATTGGAAAAACGCACAACGCGCATCCGGGCCAAGGTGATTGAGCGCAACCGGACCTGCGCGGAGTTGGCTGCCGAGGCGCTGGAACGCACAATTGTGCTGCATGGTGACGGGTTGGATGTTGCACTGCTGGCCGAGGCCGGAGTGGCCCGTGCGGACGCGATGCTGGCTGTTACGGATGACGACAAAACCAACATGCTGGCTGCCGTACGCGCCAAATCCGAAGGCTGTCCTTATGCCATTGCGCTGATCAATGACCCGACTCTGGTGCCGATGATGGGCCCGTTGGGCATTGACGCCTACATCAACCCGCGTGCCACGACGGTCTCGTCTATCCTGCGCCATATCCGGCACGGGCGCGTCCGGTCTGTGTACTCCATCGGGGATGCGGACGCCGAAGTGATCGAGGCCGAAGTGCTGTCGACATCGCCCATGGCTGGCAAGATGGTCAATGAAATCGATTTTCCCGAAGGTGTGCTTGTCGGATCAGTCCGCAAAGGCAGCGAGGTGATCCGCCCTGTTGGCAAGACCCGCATTGATGAGGGAGATGTGATTGCCATCTTTGCCTTGGCCAAAGACGTCCCGGAGGTGGAGCGCCTGATGCAGGTGTCCATCGACTTCTTCTGATGCGTGCAAAGTGGACAGGGGTGTCTGACTGATGGGTGCGCGAAGTCAGCCACGGCAAAACCTTGGGCAGGTGTTGGGGCGTTTGCCGCTGTTCCTGCTGATGTGTGGCATCGCGTCCGCGGCGATGCTAGTGCCGGCGGTTTATGCCGGGCTGGTTCGGGAACTCGTGACTGCGCGGGCTTTTTTGTACAGTGGTTTGCTGGGGTTGATCATATTTGGCCTCATCGGGCTTGCCCATGCCGGGCGGGATCCACGGCACGGCACTCTGGGGCCATTGATGTCGCTCTTCAGCGCCTTTGTGTTCCTGCCCCTGATCCTCGCGGTGCCATTTTACGAAGGCCTGCGTACCACAACCTATCTGAATGCTTATATCGAGATGGTCAGCGCCATCACGACAACTGGCGCCACCATGTTTGACGACCCCGCGCGGTTGAACAGGCCGCTGCATCTGTGGCGTGCTCAGGTTGGCTGGATGGGGGGGCTGCTGATGTGGATTGCGGCGTCGGCAATTTTGGCGCCGCTGAACCTTGGCGGCTTCGAAGTTACAGCGCGGGCTGAACCGGGGCGGCGCTCTACGGTGGATGTCGGCATGACGGCCCCCGAAGTGCGCGTGCGTATTGCCAAGGTCAGCGGCGTGCTGGTTCCCATCTACACAGGTCTGACGGTGTTGCTTTGGGTCTTGTTGACGGTTTCGGGCGACATGCCATTGGTTGCTGTCAGCCACGCGATGTCGATCATGGCAACCTCAGGGATTTCACCCGTCGGCGGCCTTGGGGCCTCGAATTCTGGATTCACCGGCGAAATCGTGATGCTGCTGTTCATGCTGTTCGCATTGTCTCGGCTGACTTTTTCGACCGATACCGTGACATCGGACTATGGCGGCTTGATGCGTGATCCTGAATTTCGGATTGGCATGGCCTTGGTCTTGGCGGTGCCGGCCTTCCTGTTTTTGCGCCACTTTGTCGGTGCGATCGACGTGGATGCCGAAGAGAATCTGATGGCGGCTTTGCGCGCCCTTTGGGGCAGTGCTTTTACCGTGCTGTCATTCCTGACGACCACCGGCTTTGCCTCCGATTTCTGGAGCGATGCACAGGCGTGGTCGGGGCTGCGGACGCCGGGGTTGCTGTTGATGGGTCTTGCCCTGATCGGGGGAGGTGTCGCGACGACTGCGGGTGGCGTGAAACTGCTGCGCGTCTATGCGCTCTATCAAAACGGGCTGCGCGAGATGGAGCGGCTGGTGCATCCCTCCTCTGTGTCCGGAGCGGGGGGCATGGGACGGCGGCTGCAAAAAGACGGGGCATTTATTGCGTGGATTTTTTTCATGCTCTTTGCGCTGTCGCTGGCTTTGATCACAATCGGGTTGGCCGCCGCCGGTGTCGGGTTCGATACTGCGCTCATCATGTCCGTTGCAGGCTTGGCCACGACCGGGCCGCTCTTGCAGGTCGCGGGTGACGAACCCGTGCGCCTTATCGAAATGAGTGGCGCGGCCAAGGGAATATTTGGGCTTGCAATGGTGCTGGGACGGCTTGAGACACTGGCAATCATCGCCCTTTTCACGCCGGATCTGTGGCGCCGGTAGGCGGCGCTTTGCAGTAGGTCCGTAACGGACTGATTTTTGGGCTGGAATCTTGCTTAACGCCACGACATACTCCGGCGTGAGGGACGGTCTGATCCGCAGGCCAACGCAAGAACAAAGGGATAGCCCGATATGGCATCGGACAGACAGAATTTGCAGGACGCATTCCTGAACCACGTGCGCAAAACCAAAGTGCCCGTGACAATTTTTTTGATTAATGGCGTTAAATTGCAAGGTGTTATCACGTGGTTTGACAACTTTTGCGTGTTGTTGCGCCGGGATGGTCAAAGCCAACTTGTGTACAAACACGCGATCTCGACCATCATGCCGAGCCAGCCAATCAGCTTGTACGAGGGCGAAGACGCGTCCTGATGGGTGATGAGCCGGAGTATACCCGCGCATGGGTGCTCCATCCCGATATCAAATCCGATCCTGACCGGCGCGAAGCGAAATTCGCGCTGGCCGAAGCCGTGTCTTTGGCTCATGCCTTGCCGGAATTGCAGGTTGTCGGCGAAACGATAGTGCCGCTGCCCAAGGTGCGGGCCGGCTTGTTGTTCGGGTCCGGCAAGATTGATGAACTTGCAGACCAATTGAAGGCGGCCGAGGTGGAATTGGTGCTGGTCGATGGCCCGGTTACCCCCGTTCAGCAGCGCAACTTGGAAAAGGCGTGGAAGGTCAAATTGCTTGATCGTACCGGCTTGATCCTCGAGATTTTCAGTGATCGTGCCGCCACCCGCGAAGGTGTGTTGCAAGTGGAAATGGCGGCGCTGAGCTATCAGCGGACCCGCCTTGTGCGTGCGTGGACACACTTGGAACGGCAGCGCGGTGGCTTGGGATTTGTGGGTGGTCCGGGGGAAACCCAGATCGAGGCGGACCGCCGTGCCATTGACACGCAATTGGTGCGCTTGCGCCGCCAACTCGACAAGGTTGTCAAAACGCGATCGCTGCACCGCGCGGCGCGCGCCAAAGTGCCTTACCCGATTGTTGCGTTAGTGGGATATACCAACGCCGGAAAATCGACGCTGTTCAACCGCCTTACCGGTGCGGATGTGATGGCCAAGGATATGCTTTTTGCCACACTTGATCCCACGATGCGCCGGGTGGAACTGGAAGACGGCCCCGAGGTCATCCTGTCCGACACGGTGGGCTTTATCTCGGATTTGCCCACCGAACTTGTCGCGTCCTTTCGCGCCACCCTCGAAGAGGTGCTGGCCGCGGACGTGATCCTGCATGTGCGTGACATTTCGCATCCTGAGACCGAGGCGCAAGCACAGGATGTCGTCACCATCATGGCGGACCTAGGTGTTGATACCGAACGCCCATTGTTTGAGGTGTGGAACAAACTGGACCTGCTCGAGGGCGATGCAGGAGAAGCCGTGCGCGCCCGCGCCGCGCGCGATGACAACGTGTTTGCGATGTCAGCGATCACTGGCGAAGGGGTGCCGGAGTTGCTGGCGCAGGTGGCCCAGACGCTGCAGGGCGCGGTTGTTGAGGAAACGCTGACCCTGCCTTACGCTGAGGGGCGCAAACGCGCGTGGTTGTTTGAACAGGACGTTGTGCAAGACGAACGCCAGGGCGAAGACGGATTCGAGTTCGACGTCCGATGGAGCGCCATCCAGAAAGCGCGCTTTGACGGCCTTTGAGGCAGGCTGGATGTATTGCGCGCCTTAGGTTTCAGGTTGCTGGATAAAGACGGTTTGTTGCGTCTGGCAATGGCTAGACGTGCCGCCACTGACCTGGTTCCAACCCATCCAGTCGCCAATCACCGATCTGCGCGCGTATCAGCCGCAACGTTGGAAACCCGACATGTGCCGTCATCCTGCGCACTTGGCGGTTGCGCCCCTCGGTGAGTGTCAGGGCGAGCCAGCTGTCGGGGACAGATTTGCGAGCACGTATGGGGGGTTCGCGGGTCCACAACGCGTCGGGCTCTGGCATCGCGCGGGCCTTGGCGGGGCGCGTAGGCCCGTCTTTCAAAGTGACGCCACGTGCCAGCGCGCTGATCGCCTCGGGCGTCACTTGACCCTCGACCTGTACCCAATACGTCTTGGGAGCCTTGTACTTGGGGTGGGCGATCTTGGCTTGCAATGCACCGTCGCTGGTGAGCACCATCAATCCTTCGCTGTCGCGATCGAGGCGGCCCGCAGGATAGACACCTGGTACGTCGATATACGCCGAAAGGGTCGGGCGCGGTGACCCTTGTGTTCCCTTGTCCGTAAACTGAGACAACACCCCAAAGGGTTTGTTGAACAGGATTGTCGTCACTGAAGCGGTTCCAGCCGGGTCACACCCACTGCGGCCGCGCGGGCCAGACCTTCGTCCAGTGACATTGGAATGTATTCGCCCCGGCGCCACAACTGGGCCAGATCGTCGTAGTGTCGTGATAGGAAGTGCCCTGACTGCCCGGTCGAGATCACAAAAACAGACGAATTCGGATCGGCAAAGTCGTAAACACCGCGATAGCCCGCACCGTGCACATTTTCGAAAGGGTCTGGCCCTTGCGCCTTGGTGAGGCCGCGCAGCAGCGTGTTGTCGCCCCCCGGTGTCGATTGTCGGATGTTCACGAAATACCGCAGCAACGGGACATCCCCGAGGACGGCGTGATCATGTGTGGCTTGGTGTGCATCCCCCCAGCGGAGGGATTCAAGCTGCCCGCCGTAGGTTTCGTTGATCCAGATCAGTGCATCATCAAGGGCAAGGCGAGCCATGTCGGCGCAAGTTTCCAAGGGCGCGGATTGGCGCACGTCGCACCAGATGCTGGCCCCATCCACATCGCGGAACACCCGCTCAATAAACAGGGGCTCTACATGGGACAGGGTGTTGGCCATAGGCCCCAATTCGTCGCGGACCAGCCGATCCTGTAGCGCACGCAGCCATGCTGCATAGATCAGCGGTTCCGGCCAATGTTCGTTCATCGCGCCGTTCCATTCGGCGAGCAGGGACAGGGCACGTTGGCGCTGCCGCTCGGATGTGCCGGGGGCCGCCGCTGCGCCGGTGAACCACAACTCGGCCCCGATCAGCGGCAACAAAGAGCGCGCCGTGAATGACACAATATCAAGCTGCGCCTCGATAAAGCTGTCGCGTGTGTGCACTTCGCGCGCCTGCATCAGGCGCTGCCAGCGTTGCACCCGCTGCGTGTCGCCCCAGTGAAAGCTGACATGATTGGGAAAAGGACGATCAACCGTCTTGTTGTTGGTGTTCCCGAGAATGCCTCCGACAGGCGCAACAAATCCAGGATTGGCACTATAGGCCATGCGCCCCTGCCAGCGGTTCTCAGAACGCCAGCCAAGCGCGGGCATACGACCCTGACTTTGGTGATTGATGTCTCGCAGCGGGATGGCGCCTATGGTCTTCATCGCGATCGTCGCGCGATCCACCAACGTCAGGTTCTGGGCGGGGGCAATGTAGGTCTCGGAGGCGGTGATTGCCTCGGCGACGGACTGCGCCTTCATCACGCCCAACGCAGCGCTCAGAGACGTGTCACGCGGGCTGAGCACGGTCCAAGCAAGTGCTGCGACATGTCCTGGCGGGGTGATCGCACCCAGATTGCGAAAACTACCCGGCAAGACCGGGCCGTTGTCAGTCCAGCGCAGGGTCAGGGTGATCGGGTCAGCCCCGTCGATCTGAATGATGGAGGACCGGCTTTCAAAGTCTTTCCAACCGGTTGGCGTGCGGTATTGAAGTGGGTTTTCGGGGTTCAGTTCTTCGATCAGGACGTCCTGATCGTCGACATAGGCTGATGTCAGCCCCCAGCCCAACACGTCAGATCTGCCTGTCAGCACCACCGGGATGCCGGGAATGGTGCCGCCGATGACGCCACCGGATTGCAGCTCCAAGCGGGCAAGGTACCACACAGAGGGGGCCGAGAAACCCAAGTGCGGGTCATTGGCCAGCAAGGTGCCACCCGAGGCAGACCTGGCGGCCGCAGCGGCCCACGCATTTGACGCCCCAGCAAATCCGCGCCGTGCAAAGGGAGACAGCGGGTGTTGGGACGCATCAACTGCCGCATAACTTGGCGAGGTTCCAGGCACTAGCATCGCGTATTCGGGAAGGCTTGCGATCCCTTCGCCGGGTACGTCCGGCAGGATATCGGCCAAACGGTCAGCATCATCCAACGCCAGGGACATGCGGGCGCGCAGGATCTCTTCTTGCATATGGCCAGACAGTTGAAGCCCCATCAATTTGGCCACAGCAATGCTGTCGGCGGGCCGCCACGGGGCCAGGGCAGAGTTGAACAGGAACAGTTCGGGTGCCCCACGCCCAAGCGCCTCGGCATTGATCTGATCAAGCCGCGCATTCACTCCGGCGGCGTATGCATTCAGGGCGGCTGTGGTGGCCGGGTCCTGAGCCTCCACCGATTGAACGGCCAAGCGGTAAAGATCAAGACGACGCAGGTGACTGTCCACATCCACGGTGGCTGTGCCAAAAATCTCTGACAGGCGCCCTTGCGCCGTGCGCCGCAGCATCATCATTTGCCACAAACGGTCTTGCGCATGTGCAAATCCAAGCGCCTGAAAAACGTCCGTGTCTGTTGCACCGAAGATATGCGGTACGTTCGCATTGTCCCGGACAATTTCAACAGGGGCGGAAATCGCAGGCACGCGGACAATTGAGTTGTAGTCGGGCAGGGACCGCGAGGCGAGATAGTAAACAAGCCCAACAGCCAAAACCGCCAGCACAATCAATGCTGCCGTCGCCCGCACCAGCCATTGAAACACCTGTGCCATTTGCCCGCGCCCGTCTTGTCCTGCTGAGTATCCTTGGAGCAAGACTGTTAGGCAGAGGCTTGGTTGAGCGCAAGTCGCCGGGCGTCGAAAAGTGGGGTGAAAGTTGGGGCAATCTGACAGGTCTTGTGGTCCACACTTGTCCATTTGAACCAATGCAGCACCGGGTGGTTCGTTGCGCCAGCCAGAGGGAATGGGGCTTTGAGTGCCAGTTTTCTGCAGATCGCAAAAGGGTTGTTCTGCAGTCAAAATTCAGGGTTTGGTAATGTGGTCCTGCGAAAGTGCGACTTCAGCAACTGCCATGTGGAACTCATGCCAACCACCCTCATCAATGCGCCCGAAATCGACACCCTCAACGCCAGCGATGTGCTGTTTTCGCGCACTGACGATCGTGGTGTCATTGTCTCTGCCAATGATGTGTTCAAACGCATTTCAGGTTTTGAATGGGCAGAATTGATTGGTGCGCCTCACAAGATCGTACGCCACCCAAATATGCCGCGCGCTGTGTTTCAGTTGATTTGGGACACCATTCAGTCCGGTAACCCGGTTGGCGCTTATGTAACGAACCGAACCAAGACTGAAGGGAGCTATACGCTATTTGCGGTCATCATGCCCTTCGAGAATGGGTTCGTGTCCGTGCGTCTAATGCCGACATCGCCACAGGTGAACGACATAAAAAAAGCTTATGATCGTATCCGAGAGCGTGAAGTGAGCGAAAATCTGAATCCCAAGGAGAGCGTGGCCGCGTTGGAGCACGAGATCTGTGCGCTAGGGTTTGTAGATTATGCAGCCTTCATGGCTGACGCATTAGAGCGTGAAACGCTGGCACATGGCCAGATCCTCAAACGCCCGCGTCTGCGTCGACTGGAGGCCCTGTCAAACATCCAAAGCGCTGTCGAGACAATCGAGGCAGAGGGCAAAAAGATTGAGACACTGATACGGGCGACCAATCAGATTCCGTATAACATGCGCCTGCAAGCCATGCGTCTGGAGGGTCGTGATGGTCCGATCGGTGTGATTTCTGCCAATCACCAGACAATGTCAGACAACTTTGCCACTTCATTGCGGGACTTCGTCAAAGCGGCAACAACCGGTGTGGCACCTGTCAGGGACGCAAAATTTCTGACAGCGACCACAAGCCTGATTGCGGAGGCAGCCGACAGTTTGCGCCATGATACCGGAATGCGATCTGAGAAAAAGGCCACCGATTTGCTGTCGCTGTCGCGGCTTGCCGACTACTACATGGACAAATCCCTGCTTGCGGTGAAAGACGTGTCAAATCGCGCGGCATATTTCGACCGCGTTTGCAAGGATATGCGGCGTATGGTGTTCGGTCTCGAGATGACGCGCACGATGTGCAAGATCGAACGTTCCAAAACGACAGGCGACACCGAGGGGCTGGACGAAATCATTGACCGGTTGCACAACGTCGAACGTCAGCTTTCCGAAATGATGGCACGTATTGAAAACGCCGTGCGCGGGATCACGGACAGTGTCGAAGGTTTGCAAAGTGCCGAAAAGCTGCCGTCGGTTGGCCAGGCCAGCGATGCGGCCTGACCAAGGGGTCGCCTTTAGGGGATGATGCGCGTGTACTTGGTACCTTCAAGCGTCGCGCCAATGCGCAATCCTGCACGCGCAAACACTGCTGCCAATACAGGAGAGAGCGCAGTTGTGGTGTCTGCTGCAACGCTATCGCCTTGATCCGAAACGACATATTCGAGATCGGCGCCAGCGGCCCAACCTGGAGAACGCCGGAAATCGGTCAACGCATCTTGCGTCATGAAAAACAGCACGTGCGCGAATTGCTGTGCTCCGATCTGAAAGCCGCCGGACCCTTTTACAACAGAGTAGTAATCCACTGTGGCGTCGTTTACGCGCAAAGCGCCGCGCCCATAGGCGCCACCAAAGCCTAGCCCGGCCTCGGTCACCAAAGGCATTACCAGCAAGCCATTTGCTTTTTGTGCCAACTGCGCCGTGTTGGGGTAGCTGCGATACATTTCCTGAAGCGTCGCGTCGACGCGCGCGTCAATCAAAGTTCCGCCCCGGCTGCCAATGCCGTTGCCACACGCTGCCAGAACGCCTGTACTGGCAAGCGCGCCCGCAGCGAAGCCGCGCCGCGACATAGTCGTTTTCTTCATTTTGAACCGCCTGTGTTGCTCGTTTCATGTGCGCGGTTAGCCCGCACTTGATGGCAAGTATACGCCGATCCGTTGTGCCTGTCACGCGTTTCGGCCCCAAATGCGCGGGCGTATGCCTACGTATCGTGGATGATGGCCTTGCCATGAATGTGCTTGGTGGGGAGATCCATGCTGTCAAAGCCGCTCACACAACGCAAATTGACAGCCCAACCGTCAAACTCAGGTACCCCTTCGGCCCGTTCCGCCTTGGTCGGCGCGCTTGGTCGGCGAAAGGGGAGAATGCCGCAGTGGGGGCAGAAGTAGTCCTTGGCTGTATGCGAGCCCCACTCATAAATTGAAAGTTCCGACAGTGGCCTATTGATGCCAAGAGCATCATCCGGGATGCGCGCAATCACAGCGCCACGTTTTTGGCAGACACTGCAATTGCATATGCGTTGATGATCCAATTCAGCCTCAAAGGTGAACTGAACGAATCCGCAATGACAACTGCCGGTGTAGTGCATCAGCCCTTTGCCAGCAGTCTTGCGGCATCCGGCGCGAAATAGGTCAGTATCCCGTCACATCCGGCGCGTTTGAAAGCCATCAGGCTTTCCATCATTACCCGGTCATGGTCGACCCACCCGTTTTCGCTGGCCGCTTTGATCATCGCGTATTCGCCGGACACCTGATAGGCAAAAGTGGGTGCGCCAAAGCTGTCTTTGACGCGTCGGCAGATATCGAGGTAGGGCAGGCCAGGTTTGACCATGACCATATCAGCGCCCTCTGTCAGATCTCGCTCGATCAGGCGCATCGCTTCGTCAGAATTGCCCGGATCCATCTGATAGGTTTTCTTGTCGCCCGTCAGCGCACCTGACGCGCCAACTGCATCGCGGAAAGGCCCGTAAAACGCGCTGGCATATTTGGCGGCATAGCTCAGGATCATGACATTCTGGTGCCCTTGCGCCTCCAACGCGGACCGGATTGCGCCGATCCTGCCGTCCATCATGTCTGAAGGGCCTATGATATCCGCCCCTGCCTCAGCCTGAGACAGGGCCATTTTGACCAGCGCGTCGACCGTGCGATCATTCACGATCTCTCCGTTTTCGACAAATCCATCATGTCCGTTGATGTTGTATGTATCCAGCGCCACATCGGTCATGATCGCGAGTTCAGGGACTGCCGCTTTGATCGCGCGGATGGCGCGGTTGGCGTGGTTGTCTGGATCCCAGGCCCCGGCACAGTCTTCCGTCCGTTCCTCAAGGCCTGTGTAGGGAAATATGCAAATCGCAGGAATACCAAGATCTGCGGCCTCGCGCGCGACGTCGACAATCCTGTCAACGGACCGCCGCATGACACCCGGCATCGACGCGATGGGCTCTTCGACCCCTTCGCCCGAACGCACAAAGACAGGCCAGATAAAGTCATCGACGCTCAGTGTGTTCTGGCGCACCATGGCGCGCACCGCGGCGCTTTGACGTGTACGACGCAGGCGAGTCGCGGGAAAACAGCTTTGGGTGGGGCGCATCTGATCTGTCCAGTTTGGTTTACACCGCATCCGTGCCATGGATTTTTGCGCTTGCCAAGTCTAGGCACCGCCGCGTGTGCAGGTTATGAGAGGCTCAAACCATAACCGGAAGGTCCCGCAGCGGATCAATTGAGGGCAGAGTTTGGACTTTACCGCCACGATTTTCGAGCTGATTGATATGCGCTCGTTCTCGAACCTTTGGTTCTGGATTGCGCTGGCAGTGGTGTGGTCAACGGCCAGCCATTGGGTGCTGGGCGTTCCATTCGACATGGTGAGCCGCGCCAGACGTCATGGCGGGCAGGCGGCCGAAGACCTTGAGGACCTTGTGCGCATCAACACCAACAGGATGCTGTTCATCAGCACTGTATCTGGCCTTTGGCTGTTGGGGTTTACGTGTTTTGTGCTGACGGGCCTTGGGCTGTTGGGGTTCATTTACGGTGTCGAGATTGCCCAAGCCCTGTTTTTGTTGGGGTTTCCCATGGCAGGTGTAGGTGCGTTGAATCTCTCCACCGCGCGCCTGATCCAAGCCGAACAGGCAACGGGAGAGGTGCTGTGGCGTCGACTGTCGCGACACCGGACGTGGGTGCAGGCCATCGGCATGGTTGCGATTTTCGTGACCGCGCTGTGGGGAATGTACCAAAACATGGCCGTCGGACCCTTCGGCAGTTGACAGCGCGACGCCAAGACCCAATTGAAGCACCCTGTCTGCACAAAGCCACAACCTGATGTCTGATCCCACCCATATTACCGTCTCCGGTGCGCCGGAGGGCTATGATGCCCGTCTGATCCTGGATGAAGTGGCCAGCCGTGGCCCGGTCATTCATGTCGCGCGCGATGACAAACGGCTGGCAGCGATGCAGGCGGCGTTGCGCTTTTTTGCACCGGACATGCCTGTGCTGGTCTTCCCGGGGTGGGATTGTTTGCCCTATGATCGTGTGTCGCCAAATGCCGACATTTCGGCCCAGCGTATGGCGACGCTGGCGGCGCTGACACATGGGATGCCTGACCGCTTTGTGTTGCTGACCACGCTCAATGCAGCAACGCAACGTGTGCCAGCCCGGGATTTGCTGCGCGAGGCGGCGTTCTCGGCGCGAGTTGGCGGGCGGTTGGACGAGGCTGGGCTGCGGGCGTTCCTTGTGCGCATGGGGTTTGTGCAAAGCCCTACCGTAACCGAGCCCGGCGACTATGCTGTGCGCGGCGGTATCATTGACATTTATCCCCCCGGAGATCTGGGGCCTGTGCGGTTGGATCTGTTCGGGGATGTTCTGGACGGGGCCCGCCGGTTTGATGCCGCATCGCAACGCACCACGGAAAAGCTGGACGTGGTCGAGCTCGCCCCGGTTTCCGAGGTCATTCTGGATGAGGCTGCGGTCACGCGGTTTCGTCAAAACTATCGTCTGGAGTTTGGCGCGGCAGGAACGGACGATCCTTTGTATGAGGCCGTGAGTGCTGGCCGCAAGCATCAGGGCGCGGAGCATTGGCTGGCGTTTTTTCACGACCGTCTTGAAACGCTGTTTGACTACTTGCCTGACGCAGCCGTGTCCCTAGACGATCAAATGACTCCAACGCGACTGGCGCGGTGGGAAAGCATTGAGGATCAATACGAAACGCGCCGTTTGGCGATGCAGAACCGCTCCAGGATGGACAGCGTTTACAAACCTGCGCCACCTGCGGGGTTGTATCTGGACGACGCCGCCTGGGAAGAGGCGGTGGCTGCCCGCCGCGTCTTGCAGTTTGCAGCGTTGCCACAGGCAACCGGACTTGGGGTCACAGATGCAGGTGGTCGTATCGGACGCAACTTTTCACCGGAACGTCAGCAGGAAAGTATCAGCCTTTTCGGTGCATTGGCCGACCATGTTAAAGCGCGGCTGAATGAGGGCCCCGTGCTGATCGCGAGCTACTCTGAAGGCGCGCGCGAGCGGTTGACTGGACTGATCGAGGACGAGGGACTGGCCGAAGCGATCCCGGTCTCGGACGCAACCCGGATCGGCAAACGTGGGCTTCATCTGGCTGTTTGGGCGCTGGAGCATGGGTTTGTTGCGCCTGATCTGACGGTCATTTCTGAACAGGATGTGCTGGGCGATCGCCTGATCCGCCAACCCAAGAAAAAACGGCGCGCCGAGAATTTCCTTACGGAAACGCAATCGCTGTCTCCGGGCGATCTGGTGGTGCATGTGGATCACGGGATTGGCCGCTATCAGGGGATGGAGGTCGTGACAGCCGCCGGAGCGGCGCATGAGTGTCTGCTGTTGGAATATGCAGAACGCTCAAAGCTATATTTGCCCGTTGAAAACATCGAACTGCTGTCGAAATACGGCCACGAAGAAGGTCTGCTCGACAAATTGGGCGGCGGGGCATGGCAATCCAAAAAGGCCAAGCTGAAAGAGCGCATTCGCGAGATGGCGGAGCGTTTGATCCGCATCGCTGCCGAGCGGGCACTGCGCAAGGCACCCATTCTGGAACCGCCGCCCGGTATGTGGGACGCGTTTTCGGCCCGGTTCCCGTATCAGGAGACGGATGATCAATTGTCGGCCATTGCGGCGGTCATGGATGACCTGACCAGTGGTCAGCCGATGGATCGGTTGATCTGCGGGGATGTCGGATTTGGCAAAACCGAAGTGGCAATGCGTGCGGCTTTTGTGGCCGCCATGACTGGCGTGCAGGTTGCGATCATCGCGCCAACAACGCTGTTGGCAAGGCAGCATTACAAGAGCTTTGCCGAGCGCTTTCGCGGATTTCCGATCGAAGTGCGCCAACTCAGCCGGTTTGTGTCCGCCAAAGATGCCAATGACACACGCAATATGATGTCGCGCGGGACGGCCGATATTGTTGTTGGCACCCATGCGTTGCTGGCAAAAGGCGTGCGTTTCCAGAACCTTGGGCTGCTTGTAATTGATGAAGAGCAAAAATTCGGCGTCACGCACAAGGAGCGCCTGAAGCAGATGCGCAGCGATGTACATGTGCTTACGCTGACAGCCACGCCAATTCCAAGGACATTGCAATTGTCGCTGACGGGCGTACGCGATCTGTCGATTATCGGCACACCGCCTGTCGATCGTTTGGCGATCCGGACATATGTGTCCGAATTCGACACCGTGACCATCCGCGAGGCGTTGTTGCGGGAACATTATCGCGGAGGGCAGTCTTTTTATGTGGTTCCGCGCATCTCGGATCTGCCCGAGATTGAGGAGTTCCTGAAGGATCAATTGCCCGAACTGTCATATGTCGTCGCCCACGGACAGATGGCGGCGGGTGAACTGGATGACCGCATGAACGCGTTTTACGATGGCAAATATGACGTGCTTCTGGCCACCACGATTGTGGAATCGGGGCTTGATATCCCGACTGCCAACACGATGGTTATACACCGCGCCGATATGTTTGGTTTGGCGCAGCTTTACCAGATCCGCGGGCGCGTGGGGCGCTCCAAGACCCGTGCCTATGCGTATCTGACCACCAAACCGCGGGCAAAACTGACTGCCACCGCGGAGAAAAGGCTGCGCGTTCTGGGGTCCCTCGACACGTTGGGGGCAGGGTTCACGCTCGCCTCGCAAGACCTAGACATACGTGGTGCAGGCAATCTGCTGGGCGAAGAGCAATCCGGCCAGATGCGTGATGTGGGCTTTGAACTCTATCAATCCATGTTGGAAGAGGCGATTGCCAAGATCAAATCGGGCCAGATGGAAGGTCTGAGCGAAGAGGACGGGCAATGGGCGCCGCAGATCAATCTGGGTGTGCCTGTCCTGATCCCCGAAACCTATGTGCCGGATCTGGATGTCAGGCTGGGATTGTACCGTCGTCTCAGTGGGTTGAGCACCAAAGTTGAACTGGAAGGCTTTGCGGCGGAGCTGATCGACCGCTTTGGCAAATTGCCGCGCGAAGTGAACACGCTGATGTTGGTCGTACGGATCAAGGCGATGTGCAAACGTGCGGGTATTGCCAAGCTCGACGGCGGACCCAAGGGGGCAACGATCCAGTTCCACAATGACAAGTTCGCCTCGCCTCAGGGTCTGGTTGAGTTCATTGCGGATCAGCGCGGTATGGCGAAGGTCAAAGACAACAAGATTGTCGTGCGCCGCGATTGGAAAGCAGATGCCGACAAGATCAAGGGTGCCTTTGCGATTGCCCGTGATCTGGCTGAAAAGGTCATCGCTGCAAAGAAGAAGGCCAAAGCCTAGGGCGTGTCATGTGCGATCGGGTCAGGCGGCGCGGCCTCTTCTGCGCGGCGCATCAATTGCATCAGCAGCGTTGCCACCAGACACAGCACCAACACGATGGCAACCAAGGGCAGTGGCGTTCCATCAAAGAGCCATCCCAGCGGTGAGGCAAGGGCTGCCGCGATCACCGTCGAAATTGATCCGATCACCGATGCTGCCATGCCCGCGATATGGCCCATGGGCTGCATAGCGATGGCGTTCAGATTGGCCACCGTCAGCCCACCTTGAAACATGACACCCCATTGCCATGCGAGGTAAAACACGAAGACGCCGGGCAGGTCCGCGATCAAGAACAGCAAAAAACCGGTCGACACCACGACCTGTGCCGTCAACGCCCACGTCACAAGGCGCCTCATTCCAAAGCGGCCTACAATTGCGGCGTTCAGCAGACTTGAGATGCCGGAGGTCAGCGCAATTGCACCAAACCAAAGCGGAAAACTCTCCACCCGCCCGAATGTCACTTCGAAAATGGGCTGCACCATGAGCAAGACGGAAAAGAGGATCGTCAGCATCAGTGTCTGCACCATGATCGACAGCCGCACCGTTCTGTTGGCCATCATCTGACGCACGGCGTCGCCCATCAGCGCCAGACGCAATGGCCGCCGCTGTGCCGGAGGCAGCGTTTCCTTGATCCGCACCCCAAACCAGATCAGCAAAAGCAGCCCGAAAATCAGAAACACCGCAAAGATCGCGCGCCATCCCGCTGCTTCGGTAACGATCTGCCCAATCAGTGGCGCCACACCCGGCACGAGAAGGAAAACCATCATCGTCAGTGACAGTATGCTGGCCATGTTGCGGCCCGAATAGAGGTCGCGAATGATAGCCGTTGAGACAACTCGCGGTCCGGCAGCGCCAAAACCTTGCAGGACGCGCGCCGCGATCATCAACTCAAAGGTTGGGGCCATCCAGCTCAGCACAGCACCAAGCGCATAGATCGCAAGGCCCAGATAAACGAGCGGTTTGCGCCCCCAGGCATCTGACAGAGGGCCCGCAACAAAAGTGCCCGCGCCCATGCCGATCACGAAACATGTCATCACGAGCGCGGCTTGCGCCACGCCGCCCGGCGCAATGTCTGCCGCTATGGCGGGCAGGGCGGGAAGCATCGCATCAATGGAGAAAGCAATGGTGGCGAACATCATCGCCATCAGGGCAATGAATTCCACTTTGCTCAGGTTTTGCCCATCAGGCTTCGTCACGGACTTTTGGGCTCCCAGCCAGAATAGACGCTCATGAGCGTCATATTGACCTGCGCCTCAGGGGAAGGCAACGACCGAGAGTTGAATTTATGGTGAAAATACACGTGAGGGTGATCACATGCCCGTCACGCAGCACTTTCGCGAAGTTCAGAGATGACTTGCGCCCAGAGTTCAGGTGGCTGGGCGCCCGGGACGGCATGTTTACTGCCCACGATAAAGGTTGGAACCGAGTTGATCCCCATTTTGCGGCTATGGGCATCACGCGCCGCGATGTCCTCGCGGTCGGATTCCGAACCAAGCAGGCGCAAAACCACGCTTGCATCCATGCCAACCGCGTCTGCGATATCGGCCAGCACCTCGTGATCACCAATATCGCGTGCTTCGACAAAATACGCCTTGAACAGCGCTGACACAGCCGCGGTCTGTTTCTGTTCAATCCCGGCCCAGTGGATCAATCTGTGCGCGTCCAGCGTGTTGGGGGTACGCTTCATCCCTTCAAAGTCGATTTTTAGCCCTGCTTTTTCGGCATGTTCCACAACCGGGGCATAGGCGCGCACAGCGCCGTCCTTGCCGCCAAACTTTCCTTCCAGATAAGCGCGGCGGTCCATGCCTTCGCGCGGCATATCGGGGTTCAGCTGGAACGGATGCCATTCGATGATAAACGGATGATCGCCCGCCGCCTCAAGCGCACGGTCGAGATGTGTCTTGCCAATATAGCACCACGGGCAGATCGGGTCAGACATGATGTCGAGTTTGACAGGGTCCATCAGTGCAGCATCCTTGTTCTGGGCCAGAACTGATGCAGGCGTCGCCGGATCAGTTTGCCATTCGCGCCGAGCGGAAGCACGGGCAGGTGGACGAAGGCACGCGGCTGTTTGTAGCGCGCCAAACGAGGTTCGACATAAGCATGCAAGCCCGCTTCGTCCAGAGGGGCAGGACCGGTGTAAAAAGCCACGATGATGCGGGTTCCGGTTTTCACTTCGACTTCGGCAACACCGCAAGCGGTGATACCCGGCGCGCTTGACAGTGCCATTTCGACTTCGACAGGCGACACCCGGTAGCCGCCCGCGTTCATCATATCGTCATCGCGCCCCAGATAAGTGATCTGCCCGTCAGCCGCCATGCTGCCCATGTCCCCGGTCAGGAACCAATTGCCCTGAAAACGTTCGGCAGTTTCGTTGGGGTGATCGACATATCCCAGCATCAGGCCCGGGTCCGAGCGGTGAATGGCGATGGTCCCCGAATTGCCCACAGGCACCGGCCCTTCGGTGTCAACGATTGCAACCTTTCGCCCCCGTTGAGCGCACCCCAATGCCGATGCGTCGGCGGGTATAGCAGGGCTTGATGATATGAAGGTTGAGCATTCCGACATGCCATACGCCTCAAAGAGCGGCTTGCCAGTAGCCTCCTTCCACATACGCAGGATATGCGCCGGCATTTTTTCACCTGCACTCAAACCGTGGCGCAGCGTTGGCAGATCCGGTAGCGCCTTTCGCGTCAACATCTGGCGGTAAACGCCCGGAGCGGCAGCGAAAATAGTCGCTTCGTGGATTGCAAGGAGGGCCCCGATTGCGTCTGTGCGTGTGCCAGCCTCGGGGATCAATGCTGTTGCACCCATGGTCCATGGATCCATCAATCCGGTCCCCAACGTATATGTCCAGTTGAACGCACCGGCGTGCATCAACGTGTCGTCACGGCCAAGACCGTACCAACCGTCCATCATCATCTGGCGCGCCCAGATCGCGCGGTGTGCATGGGCAACCGCACGCGGATTGCCCGACGTGCCCGAGGTGTAGACGATATACCCAACCCGATTGGGATCACCCATGTGCCACTTGGCGGGAGGCGTTTTGCGCAGGCTGCGGAACGTGTTCATGCCCATTTCCGGCGCGCCAGCTGCGGATGATACGCTGGGATCACGCAGCACCAGCCGTGGTCGCAGTTCAGCGACGATCCGTGCGACTTCTGGCTCGGTCAGTGCGGCTGAGGTCGGGACAGGTACCAGACCAACGGCAATGGCCGCAAGGTAAGCGATGGGGAAATCAAGTGTGTTTCCGAGCCGCAAGAGAATGCGTTCGCCGGGCTGCAATCCCATTTGTAGCAGACCAGCACCCGTGCCCAGCACGGCAGCCTTGAGTTCATCATACGTCAAAGACGTTACACGATCACTGGAGACCACCGAGACGGCAATTTTGGACTTTTGAGCGTCGGCTTGTGACAGAACATGCGCCGCCATGTTGAAAGGCGTCGGGCAGGGGGCGAACGGACCACTGTCACTCAAACTCTGCATACACCTTGGCTAGCTGTCGGTGTGCGCCGTTGCAAGCCTATCTTGTGGGCCGTATAGAGAATGATATGCAAGGCAAAGACCCAAAATCCCTCATCGAGATCGCGCGCGCAAACGGTTCCAGTGACATGGGCGAGCCGCTTGATCTTGGCGCGCGTGTCCGTGAATTGCGCAAGGCGCGCGACTGGACGCTTGAGCAAGCGGCAGGGCAGGCGGGGCTTGCGCGTTCGACATTGTCCAAGATCGAGAACGGGCAAATGTCGCCGACCTATGAGGCGCTCAAGAAACTGGCTGTCGGGCTAGAGATCTCTGTGCCTCAGCTGTTCACGCCGCCGGAAAAGGGCCAGATCAATGGCCGTATGGTTGTGACAAAGACCGGGGAAGGCAATGCGCAGGCAACAGCTACTTATGAGCATGAATTGCTGGCAGAAACCCTGACCAAGAAGAACATGCTGCCCTACAGGGCGCGCGTACGTGCCCGCTCCATGGACGAATTCGATGGCTGGGTCCGTCATGACGGCGAGGAATTCCTGTACGTGCTGACAGGTGTTTTGCGCCTTTATACCGAGTTCTACGAACCGGTGGATATGCGTCGCGGCGATAGTGCTTATTACGACGCAACAATGGGCCACAACGTGATTTCCGTCAGCGACGAAGACGCACTGATCCTGTGGGTGACATCGTTGGCGTAACGTGTCTGCCTAGGCTAACAGTCGCTCCGCGCGTTTCTCGAGAAAAGCGTCAAACGCTTCCTGCGCCTCTTTGAGCGACATGTCGTGGGTCGCGGCCAGATAGCTTTCGAACCTGCACTGATCACCTTTCAGGAAAGGCATCGCACTTGGTTCGAGATGCGGAAATTCGCTGCGCAAGGCACGATAGCTGTCCGCCCAATCGCGGGTCAAATCGCTCCAGTTCATGGTGTCCCCCGTTTTTATCGGTCCGCCCTGACATGCATGCGCGGGTGCAAGCAGAACATCCATCACGACGCGGAACGTATAACAAATTGCTGACATGGCAACCGTTTATTGGAAGATTCGCCGCAGTGCAGCATGTGAAACAACAGCCGCCACTACCTGTGCTAGAATAAATGCTGGAATATGCCCCGGATAGATCCCCGCAAAGGTGTCTGAGAGGCCACGCGCAATGGTGACGGCGGGATTGGCAAAGCTTGTTGACGCGGTGAACCAGTAGGCCCCGGTGATGTAAATCGCGACCAGAGCAGGCACGGCATCAGGTCGTGATCGCAAACCTCCCAGAATGACGAACAGCAAACCAAACGTTGCGACCATTTCAGACCACCACTGTGCTGGCCCGGTACGGTGCAATGTTTGCGAGGCTTGCAGGATGTCCAGATCAAACATTGCGTGCGTTGCCCAAACCCCGAGAATGCCACCCACGATCTGCGCAATCACATAGGCCACAGCGAGGCTTGGCGCGATTTCTTTGCGCAGCGCGAAAACCAATGTGACCGCCGGGTTGAAATGCGCCCCGGAAATCGGCCCGAGCACGGTAATGATCACAAAGAGCATACAGCCCGTTGCGATGGCATTGGCCAGTAGGGCTATGGCGACATTTCCGTCGCTGAGCGATTGTCCCATGATGCCAGAGCCGACCACGCTGATCAGCAGCAAGGCGGTGCCGAGTCCTTCGGCCAACAGTTTTTGTTGCATGGTGGTGCGTTACTCTTCGTACCACCAGAATTGCGGCATCCAATCTGGTCCATCCCCATAGATCGGCAATGTCTCCGGGAACTTCATTTCGGCCTTGTGCGCGATGCGCCCGGCTGTGAACTGCCAAAAGGGAACAACGTATCGCCCTGAGATCAGCAGGCGATCCAGCGCCCGGGTCGCCGCGATGGATTCCTCGCGGGTGCGTGCCGTCAACATCGCATCAATCATCGCATCAATAGCGGGATCCTGCGCGCCCATCAGATTGGGCGTGCCATCTTCGACCGCTGCTTTTGACCCCCAATAGAAATACTGCTCGTTCCCGGGGCTGAGCGACATGGCGCGGCGGTGGTAGGTCATGTCGAAATCATACGTGCCCGTGCGTGCCGTAAATTGAGCGCCGTCAACCAGATCGACACTCACGTCGATGCCCAATTGGGTCAGCGCCTGAATGTACAGATCAGCAATTGCGCGGTTTTCGGTACTGTTCTGCTCCAGCAGGATGGAAAAGCGCATCGGGGTGCCGTCCGCATTGGACAGCTTGCCGTTCTGGGTGGTCCAACCGGCTTCTTCCATCAGCTTGAGCGCGCGGCGCAGCCCCGCCCGGTTGCGCAACGTGCCGTCGCTTTCAGGCAGAGCGTAGCCGTCCATCACACCAGGCAGCAAGTTTTCGGAAAACGGGGCCAGCAGATCGGCCACCGGGCCCGTCGCGGGTCCAGCCTGCATCGCGAGGGGCGAGTTGGAGAAGTACGAAGTGATGCGTGGCTGTGCACCGCCCGTGAGGGTATCGTTGATGTATTCGAAATTGAACGCTGCGATCAAAGCCTCGCGCACGCGCCAGTCATCGAACGGCGCGCGGCGCGTGTTCATCACAAAACCGGTGATGCCGGATGGTTTCTGGTGCTGGATTTCGGACTTGACGATGCGCCCGTCCTGCACCCGGGGGAAATCGTAGCCACTGGCCCAGTTTTCGGCATTGAATTCGCGGATGGCCGACACTTCGCCAGCTTTGAACGCCTCCAGCACCACATCACCGTCTCCATAGAAATCGATTGTGATTTCATCGAAGTTGAATGTGCCCTTGCGGACATTCAGATCAGCGCCCCAGTAGTCAGGGTTGCGTGTCATGGTGACACTGCGCGCGGCCTCATAATCCGAAATGACATACGGACCCGAGCCAATCGGAATGTCCGCGAGCGCTGCGTCGGCCAGCGATTTCCCTTCCCACTGCGCCTTTTGTAGAATGGGGCGCATTCCAGCTAACAGCGCCAACTCGCGGTTGTCACTGTTGAACGTGAACTTGATGCTGCGCGGCCCGGTTTGCTCAAGCGTTTCGATCTGTGTCCAGAGGCTGCGGTAACGCCCGTGCCCTTGGGTGCCAAGTGTCTCGTAAGACCACAGGACGTCTTCGACCGTGACAGGACTGCCATCTGAAAACCGAGCTTCTGGGCGCAATGTGAACTCTACCCAAGAGCGGTCATCGGGCACCTCTATCGATTCGGCGAGCAAGCCATAAAGGGCAAAGGGTTCACCCCGATTGCGCCCCATCAGGCTTTCATGGGTTAAGAAACGCAGCTGCCAGGGCACGTTACCCTTTTGGATGTAGGGATTGAGCGAATCAAAACTGCCTGTGTTGGCCAGCGTTATGGCCCCACCTTTGGGGGCATTTGGGTTCGCGTGGGGCAGGGACACAAAATCCGGTGGAAGCTGGGGGTCGCCATACATAGCAATGCCATGCTGCGGGTCAGCCGCACCCGACGCTGCGACAAAAACGGAGGTACACAGAATCACACTTGCGGACATGATTCTCGTGCGTGCGAATTGGAAAAAATCCCGATCCATTTTGGCAACAATCCCTGATAGCCCTTGTTTTGTTAACAATAGCGGCCCCGGGACATTTACGCATTATCAAACTTTTAGCTTGGACTCTTACGGCGGTATTGCGTATAACAAGGGCACTGCTCGATAGGTTTCTTGCCTGTATGAAACCTGCCTCAATAACTTAACGCCAGCTTCGTGCTGGCGTTTTTTTTTGGCTGCGGGGCGGGCATATGTGAGCTGTGCACTATGTGCCGTCCAAAGCCTCTGTGAGCGCTTGTGCGCGCCAGCTGCACGGGGGTTCCCTTACCGCGACACCGGGTCTGCTTTAGGTTTCAGGAGGTTCCGCCGGATTTTTGCCATTGGGGTAAACCAAACCGGCCGAAATCACCAACTTGGCCGCGTCCTCAACAGACATATCCAGCTCCATCACATCCTCGGCCGGGAAAAACAGTAAGAAGCCGGAAGTCGGGTTTGGTGTCGTCGGCACAAAGATACTGAGCAACGCACCGGTGTTGCCCGCGCGCTCGCTGACTTCGCCTTTGGCCGTTGTTGAAATAAAGCCGATCGCCCATATGCCCTTGCGCGGGTATTCAATAAGACAGGCCTTTTCGAAGGAACGTTCTGATTGGGCAAAAACAGTCTCTGATATTTGCTTGATACCGGAATAGATCGAACGGACGACCGGCGTGCGTTCGACCAGGCTTTCGGCCCACCTGATGAAGGAACGTCCAAGATAGCCTTTGGCGACCCAACCGATGAAGATCGTGAACAGCAAAAAGACGATCACGCCAACGCCACGGACGTTCACGTGGATCCAATCCGGGTTTCGAATGGTCTGGCCGCCTTCGACCACAAAACGCGCATTGCCCAGCCAGTAGTTCACAATTGAATCGGGTTGCCACGCGGTTGGCACCAGTGGCCAAACAAAGCCATCAACCCATCCGATCACCGTCCAGATCAACCAGATCGTCAGACCGACCGGCGCAATAACGACAAGCCCGGTCAGGAACGAAGCGCGCAGCCGGGAAAACAGTCCGGGGCGGCGCGGTGTTTCAGGATCAAAAGGAGTATTCATTTTTGCCCAAAGCTGCGTCTGAAAGTTAGTTAGGTGAAGGCGGCGGGCACTACAATGCTTACCCGCATATCGACTTGATTCAGCGCATCAATTGCTTAATTCCGTGGCTATTTGTGCCGCCAGCCGCGCATTGTTGCGAACCAGCGCAATATTGGCTGCAAGCGATCGCCCCTCGGTCAACTCAAAGATACGCTGCAACAGATAAGGCGTCACGCCTTTGCCGCTGATCCCATGCGTTGTCGCATCTTCGGTGGCTTGCGCAATGATCGGTGCAAGTTCGTCCGCAGCGATTTCGTTCTGGAGCGGAATTGGATTTGCGACCAACTGACCGCCGGGAATGCCCATTGCGGCACGTTGAACATGTGCTGCGGCAACGTCGGCGGCGCTGTCCATGCGCAATGGTGCGGGCAATCCGGAACTGCGCGACCAGAAGGCGGGCATGTCATCCTGCCCAAAGGCGATCACGGGAACGCCTTGAGTTTCGAGCACTTCCAGCGTCTTGGGGATATCGAGGATGGCTTTGGCACCGGCTGCCACAACCGTCACGGGCGTTTGCGCCAACTCCAGAAGATCCGCCGAAATGTCAAAGCTCTGATCCGCGCCCTTGTGCACCCCGCCGATACCGCCTGTCGCAAAGACGGATATTCCCGCCAGTCGCGTGGCGATCATGGTCGCGGCTACTGTAGTTGCCCCGGTGCCGCCGCGCGCGATGCAGGCGGCCATGTCAGCACGGCTGAGCTTGGCCACGTCGCGCGCCTGCGCCAGCCCTTCCAGTTGGGTGTCCGTCAGTCCCACATGCAATGTGCCGTCGATCACAGCCATCGTGGCCGGAACCGCACCGGCTGCGCGCACATCTGCTTCGACCTGTCGGGCGACCTCCAGATTTTGGGGGTAAGGCATGCCGTGGGTGATGATCGTGCTCTCGAGCGCAACCAACGGCGCATCCTCTGCGAGGGCGACCTGAACTTCTGGAGAGGGGGAAAAAAGGCTCATATTTCTGTCTTTCCTGACACATAGGCCGCTGCGGCCTCCAATGCCCTGTGAAGCGCGTCGGCAGGGTCTGCCCCGCGCAGATCGGCAGCAATGTGGGCGGCCATGAATGTATCTCCCGCGCCCGTGACCCGCGTCACAAGCACTTGGGGTGGGGTCTGACTGACAAGACCGTCGCGCGCACCATCTGTCGCAGCCGATCCACCATCTGTGACCAGAACCCGTGCCGCGCCGCGCTCAAGCAGTCCTTGGGCTGCATCCCGCGACGTCTCAAAGCTGGACTGGCACAACAGACCAGCCTCTTCGAGGTTCACATATAACGTTCCGCGCCCTTGTTTCAGGAATGGTCGCAGCCGTTCAGCCTTGCCCGGAGAGGCCGGGGCAACACGCAGATCAGCATGAGCAAACACAGGGCTCGTGGCGATCTCGCTCAAAAGGTCAATCGTCAAATTGCCATCCAGCGCCACCGGTCCCGCGTAAGGCGCCTCTGGCGTGGCCAGTGTCCCGTCGCTCAACGGGGTCAAAATCTTGGCCCCCGCACTTTCCAGCGAATGTGCGTCGGCAATTGCGGCGATCAGCCCGTTTGCGCCCTCAACCGCCATGTAGCGGTCAGTCGGCAGGTCATCGGAGCGGTAAACCGTGTCCGTGATCAGACCACGTGCGGCACAGGCTGCGATCAACTCATCCCCTTCGGCATCACGCCCGACTGCCGTCAAAAGCGCAGGCGTCAGGCCAAAGCGGCTGAGTGTCATGGCGATGTTCATCGCAACGCCGCCGGGCAGGCGGGTGATACGGCCCGGCACGTCCGAGCCTTGGCGCATAGCCAGCGGCGCGCGCCCGATCACATCCCAAAGGACAGATCCGATGCACAGAATGTCAGCGTCTGATGTCATGCGTGCCTTGTGGCCTTGCCAGCGCACCAAGGCAAGGGGTGGTGTCAGGGTATAGCAAAGGTGAGTGCCGCCCAGAACGTGTCCCAAACCGCCTTGTCCGGATTGCCGACGGGTTGCAACACAACGGCATCAAACAGGTAAGTGTGACCTGCCTGCGTAGGAATAGCCGCTATCCCGGTATCATCGGTGCGGTGCAGAGTGATTTCAACAGTCCCGTCCGGCGCACGTTCAAAGACTTCGACTTGCACGTTGGCGCGGGGTTGATCCTCGAAAAGAACTTGCACGCGCATCGTGCCGTCGAAATTGTCAGAATAAGGGTTGGTCAGTGCCACAAATTCCGTGCGCAACCCTTGGGGGGCGTCAACGCCCTGTCCATCCCCGACGCCAATCAGGGCCTTGGCATGGCGGGTATAACGCTCCCGAAAGGGTGGGTCTGAAAAACCCAATTCCGCGTGTCGCGCGCGCCAGTCGCCAAAATCCTTGTGATCAGCAAATTTTTGAAACTTCTCCCACGTCTTGTACGTAACGAAAGAAGGTGTTGTTTCATGAACGACGATTGCAAGCCCATCGGTCGGTGCTGCGTTGTCGAGCGCGGGATTGTCCCCAAGTCGGGCTGTCACAGCTTGGGTTTGCCCATCCATGACAATGTCAAACCGTGCAATGGAGCGTTCGAAATACCCAAGCGAAACCCCTTCAAATTCCTGGCCGTTCTTGAGCACCGCGATCAAATTTTCGTCCGGGGCAACTTGATAGTTTTTGGCTTCGATCCAGAATTCATGTGCGGTTGCATTGCCTGCGCAAATCACGCACCAAGCAGCAAGAACGATACGGGGTAAGATCATGGTGAAACCTTTTAAACGGATGTGCTCAAGCGTGTGGCTTTGGGCTCTGATGTCAAGCATGTGGATCAGTATTTCGCTGGTCATGTCGTCGGGTTTTGCGGTGGCTCACGAAGTTGTGCCCACAATCGCGGATCTGACAGTGGAAGGTGACACCATTCGCATCGACATGCGGGTCAATCTGGCCGCCCAACTGTCGGGCATTGATCTGGACAATATTTCCGACACGGATGACGCTGAAAATGTTGATGACTACGATGCGTTGCGCGCCCTGTCTGGTGACGACATCGCCTCGCGCACAGATGGGCTGGTGACAACATGGAGTGCCGTGCCGTTGCTTGTGGTGGACGGCGCTGCGGCTGCTTTGGCTTTGAACGGGGTGAGCGTGCCTGATGTGAGCAACATCGAGTTGGCCCGCATCTCGGATGTTTCGTTGACTGCGGCGCTGCCGGCTGGCGCGACATCAGTCCTGATCAACTGGCCTGCCGGGGCAGGTGACCTCGTTTTGCGCCAACAAGGCGTTGATGAACCGTTCACCGGTTTGATTTCAGGGGGGCAGGCTTCGGGCGCGATTGCGCTTTCAGGGGGGAATGTAACAACCGGCTGGCAGACATTTGTCGATTACATTCCTGTCGGATTTGACCATATCCTGCCCAAAGGGCTGGACCATATCCTGTTTGTTCTTGGCCTGTTTTTCCTGTCCGCCCGGTTGGCACCGCTGCTTTGGCAGATCAGTGCTTTTACTCTGGCGCATACCGTCACGCTGGCGCTTGGTGCCTTGGGTGTGGTGAACGTCCCCGGCTCCATCGTCGAACCGCTGATTGCAGCGTCGATTGTCTATGTTGCCGTTGAAAACATTTTTGCGAAAAAGCTCAATCCGTGGCGGCCCGTGATCGTGTTTGGGTTTGGGTTGCTGCACGGGCTGGGCTTTGCGTCGGTTCTGGGCGAATTCGGCTTGCCTGACGGTCAGTTCATTCCGGCATTGATCGGCTTTAACATCGGTGTCGAGGTGGGTCAGCTGACCGTTATCGCGCTGGCCTTTGTTGCGGTGGGCTGGCTGGCGGGACGGCCGTGGTATCGCCGTGTGATCTCGATCCCGGCGTCCTGTGCCATCGCGGCCGTTGGTGCATTCTGGGTAGTGGAGCGCGTGTTCCTCTGACCGACTTGGCGGCCGGCGCTATAGGAGTGGAGCGACCATGCCCTTCAGCGCGGCCGCCGGGTTGTCCGTGTTCCAGATTTCCTCTCCGATGCCGAGGAAGTCGGTGATCGGCGCCAGTTCGGCGATACGGGCTGTGGTCAATCCACCTTCGGCCACGACGGGCAATTCCATCACTTCGGACCACCACGCAAACAGATCGTCCTGCGCGGTGGTTTCCTCGCCCACGGCCGTTGTCGGCCCAAACGAGATGTAGTCCGCACCCGCTTCGCCAGCATTCATTCCGGCGTGGCGTGTTGCCCCACAAAAGCTGCCCACGATCGGATCGACGCCAAGAGTATCGCGCGCATCACGCACTGACTTGGCTGCGTCGCTGAGATGAACGCCATCAAGGCCCAAACGTTCTACAAGGCTGGTGTGATCGCTGACAACGATGGCCACGTCGCGGGCATGGGCGATTTCGCGACAGGCATCCGCCGCCCGCGCGATCCGGTCCTCATCCCGCGTGGCCAGATTGAGGCGCAGGCACGCCACCGGGTGCGTATCCAGAACAGAGGCGAGCAGATCGGGAAATTGCGACAACTCAATCGTCGGCGGGGTCAGTAGGTATATCTGCGGCTGCTCTGGGGTGCTCATTGGCGGCGTCCTGTTTTGTTTGGCAGCAGGACTAGCTGAAATGCGATGAAATGGAAACTTTTATGCCAGCGCTTGTGGTTATTGTCCGGCGGGGGGGAGTTGTGGCGCATTGATTGGCGGGGTAGACGCCGCTTATGGCAATGACATTTATCCTGACGCGCCCCCAGATGGGCGAAAACATCGGGGCTTCGGCCCGCGCGATGCTTAATTTTGGCGTGGACCGGATGCGCATCGTTGCGCCGCGTGATGGTTGGCCAAACCCCGCCGCCGTGGCAATGGCAAGTGGCGCGGGCAGGGTGCTTGATGGCGCAACGCTGCACGGGGATGTCGCGGACAGCGTGGCCGATTGCACTTATGTTTACGCGACAACCGCACGCCCGCGCGACCTGACCAAGGACGTGTTCAGCCCCGAAGAGGCCATGCGCGACGCCGTCCGGCGGATTGGCGAGGGCGGGCGTGTGGCTGTGATGTTCGGGCCCGAACGTGCGGGGCTGGAAAACGATGACTTGGCACAAGCCAATGCCTTGATCTCGGTTCCGGTGAACCCCGAATTTCCATCCCTGAACCTCGCGCAATGTGTGTTGCTGGTGGCCTATGAGTGGATGCGCGCGGCTGGCGAGGTCACGCCGCATGTGACGGAAATGGCAGGTACCGAATGGGCCAGTGGGCAAGAGGTTGAACATCTGGCGCGCCATTTCGAGGAACGGCTGGATGAGGCGGGGTTCTTTTTCCCCGCGCACAAGGCCGCAAGCATGAAGACCAATCTGCGCAATCTGTGGAGCCGGATGCCGCTGACACGCGCCGATGTTCAGGCCCTGCACGGGATGCTGCGTCAGATGGTCCGTTGGGCAACGCGGTCCTGACGCTGGACGTTTCGCCATCGCGCTCCTAGTTTGCCGATTAACGAGGAACGAGGCTGAAATGGCAAAAAACCGCAGCATATTCGAAGAGGTCACAACGACCGAAAAACAGGCCGTCGCAGCGGGCGTGATTGATCGCGGGCGCGGGGGGGCACGTGGCGCCATCCGGCTGTGGTTGATGCTGCTTTTTGCACTGGTGGTGATCATGATCGCGGTTGGCGGGCTGACACGGCTGACCGACAGTGGGTTGTCGATCACCGAGTGGCGTCCCTTCACCGGCGCGATCCCTCCGCTCAATGACGCAGACTGGACAGCCGAGTTTGCCAAATATCAGGCCATTGACGAATTCCGCATTCAAAACAGTTGGATGCAATTGTCTGACTTTAAGGTGATCTACTGGTGGGAGTGGGGGCACCGTCAGCTGGGCCGTGTCATCGGTGTGGTTTGGGCGCTTGGGTTCCTGGGCTTTCTGATCGCGCGCAAGATCCCGACGGGGTGGGTGCCAAAGCTGCTTGGCATCGGCGCGCTTGGGGGGCTTCAGGGGGCTATCGGATGGTGGATGGTGGCCAGCGGCGTGACCTCTGGCGAGGGTATGGTGGACGTTGCCAGCTACCGCTTGGCGACGCATCTGGGGCTGGCCTTTGTCATTCTCGGCTTCATCGCGTGGTTCATCTTCCAGCTTGGGCGGCCCGAACGTGATCTGATGCAGGCGCGGCGCAACAAGGAAGCAAAGCTGTTTTCGATCTCGACGGGCCTTATGCACTTTGCCTTTCTGCAGATCCTCATTGGCGCACTGGTTGCCGGTATCGATGCCGGACGCAGCTACACCGATTGGCCCTTGATGGGCGGGCAGGTGTTTCCAGCGTCCGCCTTCATCCTTGAGCCGTGGTGGCGCAACCTGTTCGAAAACCCCGGGTTTGTGCAATTTGTGCACCGCGTGACCGGCTATTTGCTGTTCGCCTTCACCATTGTCGTGTGGCTGCGCGGGCGTCGCTCGACGCATCCGACAACTCGGTTCGCGTTCAATGCGGTTCTGGCTGTGTTGAGCCTGCAGGTGGTTCTGGGGATTGTGACGGTTCTTTATGCTGCGCCGTGGCACATCGCGATTGTGCACCAGTTTCTGGCTGTCGTCGCGTGGGTTCTGATCCTGCGGGCGCGATTCCTGGCGGGCTATCCAGTGGCAACATCTATCCGGGGGATAAACGGATGACTGCATATGATGACATGATGGCCTATGTGCATGACACGCAGGCTTTGGCGCAGGTCGCGGGCCGCCTTGGATGGGATCAGGAGACGATGATGCCACCCGGGGCCGCGCCGCAGCGGGGCGAAGAAATGGCTGCGCTGGAAAAGGTCCTGCATGCCCGCCGCACCGATGCCCGGGTCGGAGACTGGCTGGCTGACATTGACGCCGCATCCCTTGATCCTGTGGGGCAGGCACAGGTGCGCGAAGTGCGCCGTTCGTTTGAAAGGGCGTCAAAAGTGCCGGCTGATCTGGCCGCGACACTGGCGCGCGTCACCTCGACCGCGCAAGGCAAGTGGGCGCAGGCCCGCGCCGATGATGATTATGCAGCCTTTGCGCCCGTTCTGGCAGAAGTCATCGGGCTGAAACGTCAGGAAGGCGCCGCGCTTGCCGCTGGCAAAGACGTTTATGACGCCATGCTCGAGGATTACGAACCGGGCACAACCAGCGCGGATCTCGAAGCGATGTTTGGTGCATTGCGCCCCGAGTTGACGGCCCTGCGCGCCGCCATTCTGGAGAAACCCGCGCCCGCCGCTGTCACCGGGCGTTTCGATGAAACGGCTCAGTTGACCCTGTCCACATTGCTGGCCGAGACATTTGGCTATGACACGGAACATGGCCGTATCGACAAGGCCGTACACCCGTTCTCATCTGGCTCCGGCCTGGATGTGCGCATCACGACGCGCACCAACGAGGCCGACCCGTTCAACTGCTTTTACTCGACCATCCACGAGGTCGGACATGCCTGCTATGAACAAAACATCGACCGGGCCTATCACCTGACCCCGCTGGGCAGCGGCGTGTCCATGGGCGTGCATGAAAGCCAAAGCCGGATCTATGAAAACCAGTTGGCGCGCAGCAAAGCCTTTACCGGATGGCTTTATGGCAAGATGCGCGATGCGTTTGGTGACTTCGGTATCGCAAGCGAGGATGCGTTTTATGCAGCCGTCAACCGCGTGTCGGATGGCTATATCAGGACCGAGGCGGATGAGGTGCAGTACAACCTGCATGTGCTGTTGCGCTTTGATCTTGAGCGCGCGCTGATGTCCGGCGATTTGACCGTGAATGACCTTGAGGCGGCGTGGAATGATCGCTTCCTTGCCGACTTTGGATACGCCGTGGACAAGCCGTCAAACGGGGTTCTGCAGGACGTGCATTGGTCCGTTGGCCTTTTTGGGTACTTCCCGACCTACAGTTTGGGCAATGTCTATGCGGGATGCCTGAACGAAGCCCTGCGTATCGCCGTGCCTGACCTCGACAGCCAGTTGGCGCGCGGCGAAACCGGCGCGGCGACAGGCTGGTTGCAAAGCAATCTGCAAACGCATGGCGGGCTTTATGCACCGCGTGAAATCATCAAGCGCGCAAGTGGGGTGGAGCCGGGACCTGAGCCGCTGTTGGCCTATCTCAAGGCCAAGTTCAGTGGAATTTACGATCTTTGAAACAAACCGCGGTGACGCGGGGCCGTGCGGTTCTTGGCCCAGCGTTGCTGATTGACCTCAGAGCGTTCCAACTGCGTGGTAGACAACTGCGCCTTTTGTTTGGCCCAAGTGCGAGACAGGATACGGGCGAACATGTCCGGAGCACCCAGTTTCGCGATGCCTGCGTCCATTGACGCCAGCGCGGCCTCTGCCATCAGCCGTTCGCTGATATGGGCTGCGAGTTTCTGGTAGGAGCGCGCCCGGTAGGTATCCAGATCCACGCTCAGTCTGGCAAAGGCAGCGTCGCGCCCGGCGCGATCAAATCCAAACGGATTGTGGTGCCCACTGGGGTCCGGTGACACCTGATTGGCTGCCGCGTGAATAGCATTGTCGACCGGGTGGTTGTCGTAAATTTCCTCGTCGCTCAGTGCGAGGTCAACCTTGTCCTCTGCCACGCGCCGCCGCTCCATCTTGGGAGGCAAGCCAAGCAAATCAAAAATCGGAACGCATTGCGCATCCAGTTGTTCGGTCGTCAGAACATGGTCGAATTTCTTGAGCAGGCTGCGGGTTTTTGCATCCATATTGTTGCGGTCGGTGGTGATCAGACCGGAAAATGCGGATTTCAAGGCGCGCGCTTGCGGGTTTTTGCCGTGGCGTTTCAGAAATGCCTCCACGCTCAACGTCCCGTCGTTCTTTGCTGTCGTGGCAATTTTGCCCAGCTCTTTTGTGCGGTGATTGAAGCGAGACCGCGCCAAGGGCACGGAAGCCCGCAGGACGGTCACCAGAATGATATCGCGGTGTTTGGCCAGCATGGCCACTGCGGCATCGTCAACACCGTGTCCTTGCATGAGGCGTATGGGCGCAAAGTCTTCGGCTGTCATATCTTCGAACAGGGTTTGCCCGTTCAGGACCTGCTGCATTCTGTTATGCGGCCCGACCGAACATATCGCCTCATCCCCAAGATGCTTGCGGAAATGATAGAGCAGGGTGGTGCCGCCCGTTTTAGCGAGGTGCGGAAAGACGAGGACCGGAGGCAGGTCGGACATTATTCAGCTTCTCCGCCTTCGGCATCTTCTTCACCTTGATCCGCGATCCATGCCACGCTTACGACCAACTCGCCTTTGCCGGTGTCAAAGACCTTGACGCCACCGGCACTGCGCGAGCGGAAGCTGATGCCCTCGACAGGTACGCGGATGGATTGCCCCTTGGAGGTGGCGAGCATGATCTGATCGTCCATCTCGACCGGGAAGGAGGCCACGATATCGCCGCCGCGCATCGCCTTGTCCATCGCCGTGACCCCAAGACCGCCACGTCCGCGCACCGGGTAGTCATGGCTGGAGCTCAGTTTGCCCGACCCTTGGGCCGTGATGGTCAGGATCAGATTTTCGGCGGCAGACATTTCGGCGTAACGGGTCTGGTCAATCGTCGCATTTGCGTTTGTTTCTTCTTCATCCGACGCTTCAACATCGTCGGCCAAGCCCGCAACAGCCCTGCGCATTTTCAGATACGCGGCGCGTTCGTCACTGGTCGCTTCAAAGTGTCGAATGATGGACATCGACACGACACGGTCCTTGCCGTTCAGTTTGATCCCGCGCACCCCGACAGACGCACGCGAGTTGAACACGCGCACGTCCGTGGCCGGGAACCGGATGGCGCGGCCCGAATTTGTCACCAGCATCACGTCGTCATCATGGCTTGCGATGCGGGCGTTGATCAGCGTTGTGTCAGCATGATCGTCCTCGAACTTCATGGCGATCTTGCCGTTGCGCATGACATTGGTGAAGTCCGACAGCTTGTTGCGGCGCACCGTTCCAGCGGATGTCGCAAAGACAACCTGCAGGTCGTCCCATTCCTTTTCATCGCGGTCCACCGGCATGATTGCGGCGATGGATACGCCCGCCGGGATTGGCAGAATGTTGACGATAGCCTTGCCTTTGGAAGTCCGTCCGCCCTGCGGCAAGCGCCATGTCTTGAGCTTGTAGACCATCCCGTCTGTTGTGAAGAACAGAAGCTGGGTGTGCGTATTGGCCACAAAGAGGGTGGTGATCACGTCCTCTTCCTTGGTGGCCATGCCGCTCACACCTTTTCCGCCGCGCTTTTGGCTGCGGAAATCGGCAAGCGGGGTGCGTTTGATGTATCCGCCTGACGTGACGGTCACGACCATGTCTTCGCGCTCGATCAGGTCTTCGTCTTCCATGTCGCCTGACCAGTCGACGATGTCTGAGCGGCGCGGTACGGCAAAGAGTTCGCGTGTTTCGCGCAACTCGTTGGAGATGATCTCCATGATGCGCTCGCGGCTGCCCAGAATGGCAAGGTAATCCTTGATCTTCGCGGCGAGGTCCTCCAACTCGTCCGTGACTTCCTTGACGCCAATCTGGGTGAGGCGCTGCAATCGCAGTTCCAGAATGGCGCGGGCCTGCACTTCGGACAGGTTGTACGTGCCGTCTTCGTTGATTGTGTGGGTCGGATCATCGATCAGCTTGATGTAATCCGCGATATCCTGTGCGGGCCAGCGACGGTTCATCAAGGCTGCACGCGCCGCGGCCGCATCGGCGCTGGCACGGATGGTGGCAACCACTTCGTCTACATTGCTCACTGCAACGGCCAAACCACACAGAATGTGACTGCGTTCGCGCGCCTTGCGCAATTCAAAGGCTGTACGGCGGATGACCACTTCTTCGCGGAAATCAAGGAAGGCGGTCAGGAAGCGGCGCAGGGTCAACTGCTCAGGACGACCACCGTTGAGGGCTAGCATGTTGCAGCCAAAAGACGTCTGCATCGGCGTGAAGCGGAACAGTTGGTTCAAGACAACTTCGGCCGTTGCATCCCGCTTGAGCTCAACCACGACCCGAACACCGTTTCGATCGGATTCATCCTGCACATGGCTGATCCCTTCGATGCGCTTATCGCGCGCGGCTTCGGCAATCCGCTCGATCATGGTCGCTTTGTTCACTTGATAAGGAATCTCATCAATAACAATGGCGTAGCGGTCTTTTCTAATCTCTTCTATGCGCGTTTTCGAACGCACAATGACGCTGCCGCGCCCTTCCAGATAGGCTTTGCGCGCGCCGGAACGCCCTAGAATGATGCCGCCCGTCGGGAAATCCGGTGCCGGCACGTAGTCAATCAGTTGTTCCGAGCTGAGATCCGGATCTTCAATCAGCGCAAGGCAGGCATCCACAACTTCGCCCAGATTGTGGGGTGGGATGTTTGTCGCCATGCCGACAGCAATGCCACCGGCACCATTAACCAGCATGTTTGGAAAACGGGCGGGCAGAACAGTCGGTTCGCGGTCCTTGCCGTCGTAGTTATCCTGAAAATCTACCGTATCCTTGTCGATATCGGCCAGCACGTAAGCGGCAGGCTTGTCCATGCGGACTTCGGTATATCGCATGGCGGCCGGGTTATCACCGTCCATAGAGCCAAAGTTGCCTTGCCCATCCAGCAATGGCAGCGACATTGAGAAATCCTGCGCCATGCGGACAAGCGCGTCATAAATCGCGCTGTCCCCATGTGGGTGATATTTACCCATGACATCACCAACCGGACGGGCCGATTTGCGATAGGACTTGTCGTGGCTGTTGCCGGACTCGTGCATTGCATAAAGGATGCGACGGTGCACCGGTTTCAGCCCGTCCCGCAGGTCAGGAATGGCGCGGCTGACGATGACAGACATGGCGTAGTCCAGATAGGACGTGCGCATTTCGTCTTCGATCGATACGCTGGGGCCGTCATAGACGGGGCGCTCTGGTATCATTTCATCATCATTTTCAGGAGGTTGCGGCGTGTCGTTCACGTAAAACTGCCCGTTCTTTGCGTGGCTCTATATCTTGCGTCTGACACTAGCAGAAACCGTATATAAGGTGCAATGGGGGATGCGCACGCGCGCCGCGCACAGTGCGGAATGACGCTGCTGTATATGCGGCTTGCCGTCTAAACTGTCAGGCCGAACAGGATGCGCCACCCAACACACAGAATTTTGCGCAATGCGGATGGTTGAGTGATACGTCACGCTCGGCTTCTTTGAGCGTGCTGCCCATTTCGAATTGGGGATCGTAGGGCAGCAGGGTACAAGCCAGCACGGCGGGTTTCTCAGCACCCTTGCGTTTGACCACCATGCGAGATGATGCGCACATGACGGCTTCGGGATGTTTGTTCAGAATGCCCCAACAGGCAGTGGTTATCTCGGGCACTTCAGCACCCATATCCATTTCCGGGAACAAAACGGTCATGCCCGGGTTGTAGGCATCAATGTTCCAACCGTGCTTGTCAAAAAGAGCCGCGTATCCAGTGCGCGCTTCCGTCTCGCTCTCAGCCATTTCGACCCGTCCTGCGACTGCCATGCGTGCCGAGATCGAGGCGAGCCAGGTTATGCCCTGGAGTGACTTGTCGAAGGCGCCGACGCCTCTTTCCGTATCGTGTACCATTGCGCTGTGGTGGTCGAGGCTGATCCGAAATGTCAGCTTGTCACCGTATTTGGCGACCAATTCTGCAATGCCCTTTTTGATGTTGGGTCGCATCATTGGCGCCATCGCGTTGGTCAGCACCAACACATCATATCCCCGCGCAAGGCTGCGGCGCAGCATTTCGATAAACTGAGGATTCATAAAGGGTTCGCCGCCGGTAAATGCAATTTCACGCACATTCCAGGCGCGATCCTCCAGCTGATCGAGGTATTCGGTTACCTCATCCGCAGACATATAGACCAACGCATCATTGGTCGGCGAGCTGTCGATATAGCAGTTGGTACATGCAATGTTACACAACGTCCCGGTGTTGAACCACAGCGTCTCAGGCTTGCTGAGGGACACCTTGGCGCGCGCTTCGCCTTTGGCTGTCACGTCGGGGTCTTGAAACTTGCCCACATTGACAAGCGCGAGGTCTTTCATATCGATCTTCCGTCATAAATTGGTCGCGAGCTTAGAGTTAAGACCCAGAGCAGCAAGAGAAAAGCAAATGTGACCCGTTTGACATCAATGTGATGGCCGATTTGTGCCACTGCGCTCAGTCGGTGCAAATGACATTGTACACGCCAATAACTGCGTTTATGTTTGCGCAAACATTTTCAAGGAGCCATCGCCATGGTGTCGCGCGTCATTCCGGTTCAACCGTTCGATCTGGTCATCTTTGGCGGCACAGGAGATCTGGCGCGCCGCAAAATTTTACCCGGTCTCTTTCGTCGGTTCTGTGCGGGGCAAATGCCGGAAAAGGCTCGCGTTATAGGTGCTGCGCGGGCAGATATGGACACAGCCGGGTATCGCGCTGTCGTTCGAGATGCGATCATCGAGTTCAGTGACGAGACGCCGGATGATGCCAGCCTTGGAAAATTTCTGGAACATCTTGAATATGTACCCATCGATGCGCGGGGCGAAACAGGGTGGCGCGAATTGGCAAAGCTTGTGCGTGCGGACGTTGTACGGGCATTTTATTTTTCCGTCGGACCCAGCTTGTTTGCGGACCTTGCGGAGCGTTTGAACCAGCATGGGCTGACCGATGAAGACAGCCGCATCGTTGTGGAAAAGCCGTTTGGACGCGATCTGGACTCTGCAAAATCGCTGAACCGCGATCTCGCTGCGTTCTTTCATGAGAAACAGATTTACCGCATTGATCACTACCTGGGCAAGGAAACGGTGCAAAACCTGATGGCCGTTCGGTTCGGAAATATGCTGTTTGAACCCCTCTGGAACTCGCAATACGTCGATCACATTCAGATTACAGTGGCTGAAACCGTGGGGGTTGGCGGACGCGGTGAGTACTACGACAAATCGGGTGCCATGCGTGACATGGTGCAAAACCACCTGATGCAATTGCTGTGTCTGATCGCGATGGAGCCGCCTTCGAAATTTGAACCTGACGCGGTGCGTGACGAAAAACTCAAAGTCATCCGCGCTTTGGATGAGGTTGAACCGCATCACATCGTGCGCGGCCAGTATGAGGCCAGCGAGAAGGGCAAGGCATTCAGGGACGAGGTGGGGGACAGCCGGTCGCGTACAGAAAGCTATGTCGCCCTCAAAGTTGGCATTTCGAATTGGCGGTGGGCAGGAACCCCGTTTTATTTGCGCACGGGCAAGCGCCTCAAGGCACGTTCAAGCGAGATCACGGTGGTGTTCAAGGAACTCAACCACTCGATCTTTGGCGACGGGGGCGAGCACCGCAACGTGTTGTCCATCCGGTTGCAGCCCAATGAGGGTATCACGCTGGGTGTGACCATCAAGGAGCCGGGCCTGGGCGGGATGCGTCTGATCGACGTGCCGCTGGATATGTCCTTTGCGGATGCGTTGGGGGATGAGGGCGTTGATCAAACGGATGCATACGAGCGTTTGATCATGGATGTGATCCGTGGCAATCAGACATTGTTCATGCGCGGCGACGAGGTCGAGGCGGCATGGGCATGGACTGATCCGATAATCCGAGGTTGGGAGGCGCGCGGCGACGTGCCCAAGCCGTATGAATGTGCAAGCGAAGGCCCCGGTGACGCGGTGCAGATGCTGGCCCGAGACAGACGCGTGTGGCGCAAGGTATCCCCATGAAAATCATAGAATACCCAGACCGCGAGATCCTGGCCATGGGCCTTGCCGATATCCTCGCCAGCGAGTTAAAAAACTGCCTGCTGGTGCATCCCTGGGCGTCTTTTGTGGTGCCCGGTGGGACAACGCCGGGGCCAATATTTGACAGCCTGTGCGCTGCCGACCTGGAGTGGGAGCGGGTGCACGTTATGTTGAGTGACGAGCGTTGGGTGCCAGAGGATCACGCGCGCTCGAATGCAAAACTGATCAAAGAACGTCTGCTGGTGAACCGCGCGTCGGCGGCCCAATTCATCCCATTTCATATGTCAGACAAAACGCCCGACAGCGCGGCGCCGGAATTGTCTGACATTTTGGCGCAGGAAATGCCTATCTCAATCCTGTTGCTGGGCATGGGGGCGGATATGCACACGGCTTCACTGTTTCCCGGTGCGGATGGGTTAGAGCATATGATGGCTAAGGGCGCGCCATTGGTTATGCCAGTGCGCGTCGAAGGGCAGGAACCCCGTATCACATTCTCGGGGCCTGCGCTGGCAGGTGCCATGGCCAAACACCTCGTCATCTTTGGCGATGAGAAACGCGAAAGCCTTGAGCGGGCACAGGGGCTTGACCCGATTGTTGCGCCGGTGTCGGCGATCATGGATGGGCTGACAGTCCATTGGGCGGAGTAAGGCCATATGTGGAAAGATCTTGAACTGCTGGCCGATGCCGCGCGCGACCGTTCGATCCTGAGCTTGTTTGACGACACGCGTGCGACCGATTTCGCCGTCCAGACGCAGCACATGCGCTTTGATTACGCCAAAACAAACATTGACGCCGCGACCCGCTCAACCCTGTTGGGCCTTGCAGAACGTGCCGGTGTCGCTGCACGTCGAGACGCGATGTTTTCGGGGCAGAAAATCAACGAAACCGAAGAGCGCGCGGTGCTGCATGTGGCGTTGCGCAATCTGGACGGCGGTGCGATCACGGTGGACGGGTCCGACGTGATGCCCGAAGTGCTCGCGACTTTGGCGCGCATGGAAACCTATGCCAACTCGGTGCGCGACAGTGCGATCACGGACGTGGTGAATATCGGGATCGGCGGATCTGACCTTGGGCCAGCCATGGCGGTCCAAGCCCTGTCTCCTTACCATGACGGCCCGCGCTGCCATTTTGTGTCCAATGTAGACGGCGCGCATATCGCGGACGTTCTGGCCGGATTGGATGCGAAAACAACGCTTGTGATTGTCGCCTCCAAAACCTTTACCACGATCGAAACGATGACCAATGCCCGCACCGCGCGGGCATGGATGCTGGATCATGGTGGCGATCCCGGCGCGCAATTTGCAGCGCTCAGCACCAATATGGAAAAGACCGCTGATTTCGGTATCCCGGCTGAGCGTGTGTTTGGGTTCGAGGACTGGGTTGGTGGCCGGTATTCGCTATGGGGCCCGATCGGGCTGAGCATCATGCTGGCCATTGGAACAGACGGCTTCCGCGCATTCCTGCGTGGAGCACAAGATATGGATAGGCATTTTTGCGCGGCCGAGGGCGCGGAAAACCTGCCGCTGATGTTGGCACTTGTCGGTATCTGGCACCGCCAGGTCTGTGGCTATGCAAGTCGCGCTGTCCTGCCTTACGATCAACGCTTGGGCCAGCTTCCCGCGTATTTGCAGCAGCTTGAAATGGAAAGTAACGGCAAGTCGGTCGCGATGAATGGCAGCCGTCTGACAACTGAAAGCGGGCCGATTGTCTGGGGGGCACCGGGGACCAATGGGCAGCACGCCTTTTACCAGCTGATCCATCAGGGCACGTCCGTCATTCCGTGCGAATTCATGGTCGCGGCCAATGGTCATGAACCTGAATTGCGCCATCACCACACCTTGTTGATGGCCAACTGCCTTGCGCAATCCGAAGCGTTGATGCGGGGACGCACGCTGGATGAAGCGCGCACCAAGATAGCAGACAAGTTTGAAGGAGCGGAACTGGAGCGACAGGCCGCACACCGTGTATTTGCAGGCAATCGCCCCTCAACCACGTTGGTCTATGAACGCCTTGATCCATTTACGCTTGGCCAGATCATTGCGCTTTATGAGCATCGCGTGTTTGTCGAAGGTGTAATCCTTGGCATCAACTCGTACGATCAATGGGGTGTTGAACTGGGCAAGGAACTGGCCACTGCGCTGCAACCCATCGTCGAAGGAGAACAGCCTTCGGATGGGAAAGACGGCTCAACGCAGGCACTGGTTGACTGGCTCCGCGCGCGCGCATGACATCGCCCAAAACAAGCGACTAGTCGCTTACGTTTGCGTACCAGACGCGAGCGTACCTAACCTGAGATTGAATTTTCACCACGTTCATATAGCATGTGCGTGCGCGTTTTATTTTTGCGCTGACCATTTTTTAAAGTTCAATTTGAGGAGGGAACAGCATGGCTGGAACCCATCATGGCCTGACACGCCTCGACCAACTTGTGAAAACCTGCATCCACGGAGAAGGCCCGTCACGGCCCTTTGCGCAAACACTCGGGCGGCTGTTTCCGGCTAACCCGGTGCAGATCAAAAACATCACCCATGCCGATGTCATCGCCGCTTTGGACAGGCTGTCCAACAACATGGCCGTCACAGAGAATGAAAAGGGACATGCCGACGCTGGCATGACCTTCCTGGGACAATTTGTGGACCACGACATCACGCTTGATGCCACGTCCGCTCTGGGGTCGCGCATCGACCCGTCCACAATCCCGAATGTGCGCACACCAAGCCTTGATCTGGATTGCGTTTACGGGGCAGGGCCAGAAGCGTCGCCGCACCTCTATGGCGCGGGAGAGGCGGGCCACTTCCTGATGTTCGGGCGCGCAGACAACCCGCGCGATCTTGCGCGCACCTGTGCCGGCAAGGCGCTGATTGGTGATCCCCGCAACGATGAGAATGTCGTTGTCGCTCAGGTGCAGGGTATCTTTATCGAGCTCCATAACCTTCTGATGAGCAAAATGGCCGAGGGCGGAAACACGGCTGATGACATCGTGGCTTGCGCGCATGAGGGCCTGCACAAACATGTGTGGCACGATCATGTCAGCCCGCGGCTCAAGAGTTTTGAAGAGGTCCGCCGCTTTATGCGTCTGCACTATCAGTGGGTGGTGTGGTGCGAACTCCTGCCTCAGTTTGTTCAGAAAGAGTGCCTTGATTGGGCGCTGGAAGGCGCTGGCTTTGGCTGGAATGCCCCTGTGATGCCTGTCGAGTTCACCGGTGCCGCATATCGGTTCGGGCATGCAACGACTCAGTTTGAATATGCACTGCGCGATGGTGAGGATGCCAAGGGCCTGTTCGCCATCCAGGGGTTCGGGGCGCGTCCCGTCGAAGGCAACATCGACCTTGGCATGTTCTTCAATCTCAATGACGGTCTCGATACGCAACATGCGCGCTTTGTCGGGCCCAAATTGGGAGCGCCGTTGCTGAACCTGCCTTTCGTTACGGAAGAGATCGAGTTGGCCGATATCGATGAGACGTTGAGCGTGGATCAATCGCGCAATCTGGCACTCAGAAACATGGTCAGGGATCGCTACACATACCAACTCGCCAGCGGTCAACAGATCGCGGCACGCTTGGGCCTGCCTGCGCTGGATGTGCCTGCGGAACTGGCCGAGAAAGGTATAACCAAAACACCGCTGTGGTTTTACGCCTTGCAAGAGGCGAAAGAGCAGGGCGACGGCAAGCTGACGGGCGTCGGTGGGCGTATTGTGGCATCTGTCTTTGCCAATCTGTTGCGCCGTGATCCGACAACCTTCCTGCACATCTCGCATTTCAAGCCATGGAGCGGTTTTGACGGACAGCCCAGCGTCTTTGCGGGCATGATTGCGTATATCGAGGCCAACCGTGCGCACATGAAGCATGTTGATGCTCTGAAATGCGGTTGAGCGGCCAATCCTGAAAAGGATCGCCCCGCGCGTCCAAAGGGTTGCGCGGGGCTTTCGCCCTTGGCAGGGTTGTGCGCAGGGAGATCGCGGCATTGGCACAAGCGCAAGGCAATATGACGGTCCTCCGGCATAAAAAAGGGAGGCACCGATGTTTGGCCAAATGATGAACTTTCCCCTGACGATTCAATCGCTGGTGGATCACGCTGCGCGCTATCATAGCCAAACGCGCATTGTGTCTGTCGAAACCACCGGCGGGGTCGAGGAAACAAGCTGGGGGCAGGTGGGTGCCAATGCGCACCGCTTGGGCGATGCGCTGACGCAGTTGGGTCTGGAACCGAATGCGCGCTGTGCGACCATCGCGTGGAACAATCGTCGCCATCTGGAAATCTACTTTGGTGTCTCAGGTGCGGGCCTTGTCTGCCACACGATCAATCCGCGTCTGTTCCCGGAACAACTGGTCTACATCATCAACCATGCCGAAGATCGTGTGCTGTTTATCGACCGCACCTTTGTGCCGCTAATCAAGGCCATCCGCGACAAGATCCCCGACGTTGCACATATCGTTTTGATGGAAGGGCGCGATGATGAATTGGCAGGCGAGATCGAAGGGTTGCAGTTCTATGACGAATTGATCGAAACCGGATCGCCGGATTTTGAGTGGCCTGAGTTCGATGAGATGACGGCATCCTCGCTATGCTACACGTCCGGCACGACAGGCCACCCCAAAGGTGTGTTGTATTCCCACCGCTCGACCGTCTTGCACGCCTTTGCCTCCAACACCCAAGACTGTATCGGGTTTTCTGCGCGGGATGTGGTGATGCCTGTGGTTCCCATGTTTCATGTCAATGCCTGGGGAACGCCATATGCCTGTGCCCAAGTGGGCGCGAGCATGGTTTTACCGGGCCCGGGTTTGGACGGACCGTCTCTCGTGGGGTTGATAGATACCTCAGATGTGACCATCGCATTAGGTGTGCCGACGATCTGGCAAGGGCTGCTGGGGGCAGCAGCGCAGTCGGGTTCCGAACTGACCAGCCTCACACGGACGGTGGTTGGTGGATCTGCCTGCCCGCCATCAATGATTGCAACGTTCCGAGACACTTACGGGGTGGAGTTCATTCATGCATGGGGCATGACGGAAATGTCGCCATTGGGCACATCCAACCAACCCCTGGCCAAGCATTTGGACCTGCCGTTGGACGAGCAATACAAGTTGCGTGAGAACCAGGGCCGTCCACCGTGGGGTGTCGAAATGAAAATTGTCGATGACGAGGGACAAGAGTTGCCCAACGACGGAGAAGCGCAAGGCGACTTGCTTGTGCGCGGTCCATGGGTCTTGAGCAATTACTTCCGCAAGAGCATCGAGGGAACGCTGACAGATGGGTGGTTTGACACCGGAGATGTCGCGACACTGAATGCAGATGGATATTTGTCGATCAAGGATCGCTCCAAGGACATCATCAAGTCAGGGGGCGAATGGATTAGCTCGGTTGATCTTGAGAACATCGCTCTGGGCCATGAAAAGCTGGCAGATGCCGCTGTGATTGGTGCGCGTCATGAAAAATGGGACGAAAGACCCGTTTTGATTGTTGTTGCCGCGGAAGGACAATCCCCCAGCGAGGCAGAAGTGCTGTCCATCTTTGACGGTCAGATCGCCAAGTGGCAGGTGCCCGACAAAGTGGTCTTTACGGATGTATTGCCGCGCAATGCGACTGGCAAAGTGTTGAAGCGGAATCTGCGCGATACGTTCGGAGAGGTGTTGATCGAGTGATCGGAGCGGGTTGGCGGCGTCACTCGGACCCTTTGGGCAAGTAGACGGCGACGCTTGTTCCGACACCGGGTACGCTTGAAACGTGGACATCACCTCCGGATTGCTGCGCAAAGCCGCAAACCATTGGCAAACCAAGCCCGCTGCCCTGACCAACTGGCTTGGTTGAGAAAAACGGATCAAAGATGTTTGGTAAAACATCGTCGGGAATGCCTGTACCGGTATCCGTAACTTCGAAAGCGACGTAGGTGTTGAGCGGGTTCAGCCGTAATGACTCCGGAGGATTGGCCGGGTCCGTGCATCGCATTGTCAATTCGCCACCATCCGGCATCGCGTCGCGCGCGTTGATAACGAGGTTTAACAATGCGGAGTGCAAAAGCGATTCATCGATGAACAGCGTACTCTGGTTCGCACTCGTCTGCACCGTGAGCGTGAAGTTGGCCGGTAAGATTCGGTTGGCCATCTCCTCGACCGCGCGCAAGATATCCGTCGGGTTGATACGCTTGGGGATGAGGTCGGCCTTGCGGCCGTAGGACGTCAACTGTCTGGTCAGCGTCGCACCACGCTTGGCCGCCTTCAGCGCTTCATCTACAAACTCCGCCCGATCAGGCGACTGGGGATAGGTCTGAAGCAGTTCCAGATTCCCCTGAATAACGCTTAGCAAGTTGTTGAAATCATGAGCAACACCGCTGGTGAGCGTCCCGAGTGCCTCAACCTTCTGAGCCTGCATGAACTGTTCGCGCGTATCTCTGAGGTGTTGGTGAGATTTGTGTGCCTCCCACAGACAAACGGCAAAGTAGACCGCGAGACAAACACTTAGAATGAAAGCCGCCCAGAATTCGGTCCCGCCGGCAGAACCTTCGAAAAACGTCGCGGTGATCGCAAAGGCGGCGGCGGTCATCGGTAACATGTATGCCAGACCCAAGAGCCAGTTGCGTGCACGCAGCAGAAAGATGTTCAGAACTCCGCCCGCAAACAGCACCGCGGTCGCGAACTTCCAGATGTCGTCTTCCATGTTCCAGACGTAGACGGGCAACACGGCATAGACGGACGCCAACAGAAAGCTGACCACCCAAAGAGCGGCCAGGGCGAAACCATCATACGTTTTGAACGGCAGGTTCAGTACGAGCTTTTCCAACAGAACGCACGTGTAATAGGCGGCGACCCAGATCGGCAAGAAGTCGAGGTCCAGCAGTAACCATCCACAGATGGATGCAATCATAACGAGAGCAAAGCGGATCAGAAACTCGACACCCAAGACCCGCTCGGTCCGTCGAACATCATCAAAAAGTGCTTTTATTCGCGTGCTGGGATCCAAGTGAAGCCATTTTCAGAGTTTCGATCGGATGATAAATGGTCACTCGTAATAGGCTCATTAGGCACGACAAATTCCACTGTGTCTATTGCGCATTGCGGCTTTTGCGCAGAAACATGCGTTAACGGATGGTTGATTTAAGTGACATACGTGCTGCAACCAAGTGCGTTTGTCGCATCTGCTTCTGGTTGTAGCCGCGAATTCGCTCACTCGATCTCGCTATCGGTCTGCAGGTGGTTTTGGCGCACTGGACCGCGATATTTGACCGTCAGTTCCGCATCCACTTCGGATCCGTCGACCATGAACGGTAAAATACCTCGCCGCAACGAACCACCGCGCATCCCTATGATATCGCTTTCGGATTTCGTCACACGTTGGGACATACGCAATCCCCATTCATGCAGGTATTGTGTTAATCGCAGGATCGTATCGCTATGATCCATTCCGCGCGCGAGATCATTTAATTCGTCGGGGTCCGTAGCCAAATCAAACAGCATCGGCCGCAGGTCCGGGGCTGCGCAGTGCATCAGTTTGTAGCGTCCGTCAAACACCATGAAGAGACGACAATCACGCGGGGCGAGACCCAGTTTTGCCCCAACAGGCTGGGCGCTGAAGTCGTATTCCGAAATCACATAATCGCGCCATTCCGGCGACTCACCATGCAGCCAAGGCAAGAGGCTGCGCCCCTCAATGATATGATCCGGCACCTCGCCGCCTGCGGCTTCAATAAATGTCGCAGCAACATCAATGCTTTCGACAAGCGCGTCACACACGGTGCCCCGCGTCGCATCTGCTTTTGCGCGCGGGTCGTAGACAATCATCGGGATCTTGACGGATGGGTCGTGAAACAGGTTCTTTTCGCCCAGCCAGTGATCCCCAAGATAGTCGCCGTGATCAGATGTCAGCACAATCATGGTGTCGGACAATTGACCCGTCGTTTCGAGGTGGTCCAGCAACAGACCCAACTGATCGTCGCATTGCTTGATCAGGCCCATATAGGCAGGAATGACTTTGGCGCGGACGTCGTCCTTGGAAAAGGCCTGACCCACAAGCCCGTTCATAAAGCCCTCATACACGGGATGGGTGTCACGTTTTTCATCTTCAGAGCGGATCGGAGCAGGGACCTGACCTGCCTCGTACATTGATGCGTAAGGCTCGGGGACGATGTAGGGCCAATGCGGTTTGATGTAACTCAGGTGCATGCACCATGGGCCTTTGGTTTTATCAACAAAGCGGATCGCTTCGCGGGTCAGCCAAGGCGTTTCGCTGTCTTCTTCGCGGATATTTGCGGGCAGATTGGAATGGTCAAACATCCACCCGCTTGCGATCTGATCATCCTTGATGCCTGCATTGGCGTAGTCGGCCCATGGATTTTCCCCGTCGTATCCTTGTGACTTGAGATACTCGTTGTAAGGACTTCTTTTTTCGTCATAAAAGCCGTCTGGGCCTTGTGCCCATAAGCCATCATCGCGCACCCATGGATCGAAGCCGCATTCGCTTTGACGCACCCCAATCACACTGTCTGCCGACAGTCCAAGGCGTGCCATGCCCTCGGCGTCCACTTTCATGTGTGTTTTGCCGATCAGGTGGCAGGACATTCCGATTTTGCGCAGATGATCCCCGAGCGTCTGTTCGCCAACCCGCAAAGGGAAGTTGTTCCACTGTGCACCATGCGATGCGGCATAGCGCCCGGTGTAAAAGCACATCCGCGATCCACCACAGATCGGGGACTGCACATAGGCGTTTGAAAACCGCACGCCCATGCCCGCGACACGGTCAAAGTTTGGCGTGTGCAAGTGGGGGTGCCCGGCGCAGCTGAGGTAGTCAAACCGCAACTGGTCATACATCACAAACAGGATGTTCATTGGATCTCAGTCTCCAATTGCTGTTTCTGATCGCGCACGGCCATAACCGAAGAATAGGTCGACACGCAGTAGGGCACACAGAAGGTCAACGCGCATTTCAGCCAGGCGGCGAGATCCATGCGCAGGTTCCACATGTTGTCGCCGTGATTTATCGCTGCAAGGATGCAGCCCACAATGAGCGCGACCTTTCCCGCACGTCGCACGACGGATCGATCCGTTGCGATCTTGAAGAAAGACGCGTCATGATGTTGAGACCGAGCCATAACTTCGGACACTTGGGGAACTGCGCGTTGGGTGCAAGCGGATTTCGGTGCACAGATGCACAGTGTGCTGGTCAATTGGACGGGAATTGGAGCGGGTAACGAGAATCGAACTCGTAACTAAAGCTTGGGAAGCTGCCGTGATACCTTTTCACCATACCCGCGCGCCTGACCCTTCGGATAGGCAAGCCCGCCTTTGGCGTCAAGAGTGTTTGCGCGCGCTGTAAATGTGGATCACCGCCGGAATGTCAAATCCTTCTGGGCCATCAAAGACGGCAAAGCGTTTTTCGATTTCGCACATCACCTGGATGCGCTGTTCGTCATTGGCTTCGTGATGGCGCAGCGCACCATCGGCCGGTCCGATCTGGGTGCAGAGTTCCGATGCCGCCTTGATGCTGCCTCTTGGTGTGAGAAAGACGTTCACAGTTTCCACCGTGGCATCTTGCACGCCCGCGCGATGCAGGATGTCCAGTACACGCGCGCTATCCTCAAAGGCGAACGGGCCGGGCAATGAGCGATCTGTTTTGGGCATTGGCCCGAGCACGGATTTTGCAGCGGCAGCCGGTTCCATGAACCACGGATTTTCCGGGGCAGGACCCCAGGTTGCGAAAGTCATCCGGCCTTCGGGGGCCAATGCATTGTAAAGATTGGCACAAGCGGCCACACTGTCGTCAAAGAACATGACGCCAAAACGCGATATGATCGCATCAAACTGCGTGTCAAAAGCATGTACCTGCGCGTCCGCCTTCAGGAGATCGGTGTTCTTGCGCCCCGCCAACCGGTCCTGAGCCAAAGACAGCATTGTGTCTGAGATATCGAGCCCGATTACATGCCCGCTTTCTCCCACCATATCCGCCGCGGCGATCACGCTTGCGCCTGTGCCGCATCCAATATCCAAAACCCGTGCGCCTTTTTGCAGCGATGCGCGTGCAAGCAACAGATCCAGAACCGGGTGCATCAACGCATCCATTTCATCCTGAAGCGTGACCCACTTGGGCCCCGCCGCATTGGTCCAGAACTCTTCCTGATCCATGTTGGACATGGCGTCCCCCTTTTATGAGTGTCGCTTCGGGTTTAGTCGTGTCACCCTACGCGGGTTGGTGCGGACACACACCTGTCGCCGCGTAGAAATCGGTGAAACTTCTGGTCACAGCGCGAATTGGAGGCACTTTGTGATTGGTCTGTGCCGCGACATGATTGGTTGAGCACCGGATGCTTACATCCAACAGCCCAGTCGCTATGCGCGTCTCCGGCGTCGCCGCCCGCCGCCTTCGCTGTCTCCCCCTGCGTTGAAACTCACATCTGGCAAAGCCACGACAGAATTCAAGATGGGGAATGGTTCGACGGAATTTGGAATCGCAGAGGCATTTACAAAGTGTTCCTGAAACCGCGGCTCGATCGCGGTTTCAACCTTGTGAATGCGGCGAACAGTTTCTTCGATTTCGCCCCGTGCTTCGCGGTTCAACAGCGCAATGCGTGCGCCAGTTCCTGCCGCATTGCCCGCAGATGTGACCTTGTCCAACGGCGCATCAGGGATCATCCCCAGAACCATTGCGTGTTTGGGCGAAATATGCGCCCCAAACGCCCCGGCAAGCACGATGCGGTCCACCGTGTCGACGCCAAACTTGTCCATCAACAGGCGCGCCCCGGAGTAAAGAGCGGCCTTTGCCATCTGGATGGCACGGATGTCTGGATTGGTGATGGTGATACGCGGCCCACCGTTGGCAGAGCCGTCATGCAGAAGATATGCATGTGTGCGACCGTCCTGCATGCATCTGTCTGTCCCGGTTTGCGCAGCGCTGCCGATCAATCCCGAGGGATCCAGCAGCCCCGCGATCCGCATTTCGGCAATCGCTTCGATAATGCCGGAACCACAGATTCCGGTGACACCGCTTGCACTTGCCGCCTCGTCAAAACCGTCTTCATCTGACCATTGCTCAACACCAATGATCCGAAATCGCGGCTCCTTGGTCACTGGATCGATTTCGACCCGTTCAATCGCGCCCGGCGCGGCGCGTTGCCCCGAAGTGATCTGTGCCCCTTCAAACGCCGGACCCGTGGGTGAAGAACAGGCCAGAACCTTTTCCTTGTTGCCAAGCAGGATTTCAGCGTTTGTGCCAACATCCACCACAAGGACAAGATCCTCGGATTTGTCGGGTGCTTCGCTCAGCGCGACGGCTGCTGCATCCGCACCCACGTGCCCTGCAATGCACGGCAACAGGTAGACACGCGCAGAGGGGTGAATGTTCAATTCAAGATCGTCTGCACGCATCCGCAATGCATTAGATGTCGCCAGTGCAAAGGGTGCTTGACCCAGCTCAAACGGATCAATCCCCAACAGAAGATGATGCATGACCGGATTACACACAAAGACCGCATCCACAATCAGTCCCTTATCTATCGCAGCCTCGGTCGCGATCTGGGTAAAAAGCGCATTCATCCCTTCGCGGACAGCCACAGTCATTTCCTGCGCACCGCCAGAATTCATCATGCCGTAACTCACACGACTCATGAGGTCTTCGCCAAAACGGATCTGCGGATTCATGATGCCGGATGACGCGACGACTTCACCCGACGTCAGATCACACAGATGCGCCGCGATAGTGGTCGAGCCAAGATCAACTGCGAGCCCATAAACCGTGCCGTCATAGTAGCCCGGCCACACATGCATGATGCGTGGTGCGTTTTCATTGTCGCCCAGATGGATGGCCACCGTGACCTTCCAGTTGCCTTTGCGCAATGTCGGTTGCAGCGTTTGCAGGATGTGCAGATCTGCGTGGATGTTGGTGATGAACCAATCTCTTTCAATTGCCCCGACGAGCCGCTCCAGATCGCCGGAGGGGTCGTGCATGTCTGGTTCGGCCACTTCGACATAGTACAGCTTGGTGGAGGGGTTCATGGTGATGTCGCGCGCTTCGGCTCGTTTGCGCACCACCTGTTTGTGCACTTGGCTTTCAGGGGGCACGTCGATCACAACATCGCCTTGTACCGTCGCCTGACAGCCAAGCCGCCGACCTTGTTTGAGCCCACGCTTGGATTTGTAACGCTCTTCCACACTGTTCCATTCCGAAAGAGCGTCTTCCGCAACCGTCACGCCATGTTTTGAGAATTCCCCATAGCTTGGTGTGATTTGGCATTTGGAACAGATGCCCCGCCCGCCGCACACACTGTCCAGATCAACGCCCAATTGACGCGCGGCTGTCAGGATCGGTGTGCCGACGGCAAAGTGCCCGCGCTTGCCGGACGGGGTGAAGACTACAAGGGGATCAGTGCTCATCACGGCCTCGGTAATTCTTGTGTTGCGCCACAATAGCTTGCGCTGCGCGAGGCGAAAGGTGGCAAACGACATGGGCAGGGTTGCGTGCGTCGTTTTTTGGGTTTGCCTGAACGGGCGATCATCCCCCTCAACACGGCGTGTCAGCCGCCGTGACGATTGCCCAACATTGCGTTCGCGGTGAAGGGTGGTGTCTCACGTTTGGGAACGCGCGTGGAAGATGAACCCAAGCAAGTTCATCAAGACCTGCGCTGCCAGAATTGCCGTGCTTCCCGTCGGGTCGTAATCCGGCGCGACTTCTACAAGATCAATGCCAACGATGTCGTGGCGTTTGCTGACGGCTTGCAGCAATTCCAGCACGTCGTAATACAGGAACCCGCCATGGCTGGGTGTTCCCGTTCCCGGCGCAATAGAGGGACAGAACGCATCGATATCGATAGTGATATAGACCCGCGCGCCGTCCGGTATGCGTGCACCGACAGCTTGCGGTCCCAATGCCCGCGCCTGACGAACCGACAGGATGTCTGACCCCATGGCCCGCGCGTCCGAATAACCCTCCTTCGCAGTTGAGCTTACATTGCGAATGCCAACTTGGGTCAGCCCCGTCACATAGGACTGTTCGGCGGCCCGCCGCATCGGATTGCCGTGGCCGTGGCGCACACCGTGGCGCTCATCGACGAAGTCCAGATGCGCGTCAATTTGCAGGATGTGGATGTCTCCCTGACCCTCAAAAGCGCGGATACAGGGAATGTTGATCGAGTGATCTCCTCCAATCGTGACCGGAAGCGCACCTGCATTCAGCGCAGCACGAACGCCGGTTTCGATATTCGTGTGCGACCCTTCGGTGTCGGTGTGAATAATGTCCGCGTCTCCCATGTCCACGATCCGGACATCCGCGGGCAGGTAGGTTGCATCATCTTCATGGTCGTAAGCCCCGGCATGCCCAAAGCTGAACAGGGTCGAGGCTTCGCGCACGGCTCTTGGTCCGAACCGCGCACCCGAGCGCCATTGCGTGCCAGCGTCAAACGGGGCGCCGAGAATTGCGACGTCAGCCTGCAATGCGTTCCAATCCTCGACGTAGGGGCGCTTGCCAAAGGTCGAAATGCCAACAAACGGAAGGTTCAGACGGCCTGTTTCATATCCGTGGGTCATGTCGTTCAAGCTCCTTGATCGTCGGCGTCAACTTTGCCTGCGTGCGCGCAAATGCCAAGAGCGGTGTTTTTGACCTTTTCTTTCTGCCGCGCCCATGAGAAAGCAAACCGCCAAATGAACACTCCTTCTGCGAGGTGATCCATGGAGATTCGTGAGGCCCTTACCTTTGATGATGTTCTGCTGGTCCCAGCCGCGTCCAGCGTGTTGCCTTCGGACGCAGATACCCGCACCCGCGTGACCCAAAGCATCGCTTTGAACATTCCGTTGCTCAGCTCAGCGATGGATACTGTGACCGAAGGACGTATGGCGATTGCAATGGCGCAAGCCGGTGGCATGGGCGTTGTTCATCGCAATCTTGATATCGAAGCCCAGGCCCGCGAAATTCGACGGGTGAAGCGGTTTGAAAGCGGGATCGTATACAACCCGATCACCTTGCGAGCCGATCAGACTTTGGCGGACGCGAAGGTTTTGCAGGAGCGCTACCGCGTCACCGGCTTTCCTGTCGTGGACGCAGACGATCGTGTTGTCGGCATTGTCACAAATCGCGACATGCGATTTGCCAGTGACGATTCAACACCGGTTTCTGTAATGATGACATCAGACAATCTGGCAATTCTTGCTGAGCCTGCCGACCGGGACGAGGCGATCAGCCTGATGAAAGCCCGTCGGATAGAAAAGCTGCTTGTGACGGACAATACCGGCAAATTGACCGGCTTGCTGACGTTGAAAGACACAGAGCAGGCCGTGCTGAACCCTACAGCGTGCAAGGACGCGCTGGGGCGTTTGCGCGTTGCTGCGGCGACAACTGTTGGCGATGCGGGCTTTGAGAGATCCGAAGCATTGGTGGATGCGGGTGTCGACATGATTGTCATCGACACAGCCCATGGCCACTCTGAAGGTGTTGCCGAAGCTGTGAGGCGTGCCAAGGGGTTGTCGAACGAAGTTCAGGTCGTAGCGGGCAATGTCGCAACAGGTGAGGCCACCCGAGCGCTTATTGACGCTGGTGCCGATGCCATCAAGGTTGGCATCGGGCCCGGATCGATCTGTACCACACGTATGGTAGCAGGTGTTGGAGTACCCCAGCTTACCGCTATTATGGATTGCGCCGCTGCCGCAGGCAGCGTTCCAGTCATTGCCGACGGCGGTATCAAGTTCTCAGGGGATTTTGCCAAGGCCATTGCAGCGGGTGCGTCATGCGCGATGGTGGGGTCCATGATTGCGGGGACGGATGAATCCCCCGGCGAAGTCATTTTGTATCAAGGCCGTAGCTTTAAAAGCTATCGTGGCATGGGCTCTCTTGGGGCGATGGCGCGCGGGTCTGCTGACAGATATTTCCAAAAGGACGCGGCCAGTGACAAGCTGGTGCCAGAGGGGATCGAAGGGCAGGTGCCGTACAAAGGCTCCGCAGGCACGGTGTTGCACCAATTGGTGGGCGGTTTGCGCGCCGCCATGGGGTATACTGGCTGTGCTACGGTCGACGAGATGCGTCAGAACTGCAACTTCGTGAAAATCACTGGGGCCGGGTTGAAAGAAAGCCACGTGCATGATGTGCAGATCACACGTGAAGCGCCCAACTATCGTGCCATGTAAATTCAAAGTGTTACACGACTTTGTTCATGTGAATGCCAGATGACCCCGTCTGCCCGTATAGCTGCTGCAATCGAGGTTCTGGATGCCATCATCGGTGGTCAGGCCGCCGAACAGGCTTTGACACGATGGGCGCGCGGCAGCCGCTATGCCGGGTCCAAGGACCGCGCTGCGGTGCGGGATCATGTATTTGATGCGCTGCGCAATTGGCGCAGTGACGCTATACGAGGGGGCGGCACGACAGGTCGCGCGCGTATGCTTGGCCGGTTGCGTGCCGAAGGGGTCGACCCGGCACAGTTTTTTTCCGGTGAAGGGTACAGTCCAGCACCGTTGAGCACGGCAGAAGTCGCGCATGATCGGGTGCCGGAAGCCAAAGGGGATCTTTGGGATCTGCCGGATTGGCTGTTGCCGTTGTTTGAACAGAGCCTCGGCGAGATGGCCAAAGACGCGGCGCAGGCGTTGAGGAGACGCGCGCCTATTACGTTGCGCGTGAACGTGGCCCGTACGGATTCTGAGGCCGCGCAGGACGCACTTGCCAGCGAAGGCATAGCGACTGTCAAAAATCCGCGTGCGTCGACGGCATTGAGCGTGACGGAAGGTGCGCGCAAGATCCGCAACAGCACCAGTTTCGCTGATGGGTTGGTCGAGTTGCAGGATGCGTCGAGTCAAGCTGCTGTTGAAGATATTGCACCAACCGGTACGGCGTTGGATTACTGTGCCGGTGGGGGCGGCAAATCACTTGCCCTGGCCGCTTTGGGCTGGCGGGTCACTGCGCATGATGCCGATCCGGTGCGCATGAAAGACATTCCCGTGCGCGCACAGCGTGCTGGTCACCAGATCGCCATCTGTTCCCCGGAAGAGATAGCACAGGCCGGGATGCTCGATTTGGTGCTGGTGGATGCGCCATGTTCTGGGTCTGGGACATGGCGGCGCACACCGGATGCAAAATGGGCGCTGACACCTGAACGCCTTGACGCGTTGTCTGGCATGCAAACAGACATTCTGAACGCCGCCGCTGCCCATGTCGCGCCGAACGGTGTGTTGGTCTATGCGACCTGCTCTGTTTTGAACATCGAAAATCAATCTCAAATTGATGGCTTTCTGGCCCGGAACCCTGACTGGGAATTGCAGCACCTTCAGTCGTGGGCTGTGGATGAAGACGGTGACGGTTTCTTTGCTGCGCACTTGACCCGTCAGTCAATTCTCGCTTAACTCAACTCTGGGTTACATTTCGTGGATGCGCACGACTTTGCCGTGAGCTGCATTCCGCCCTCCGTGCTTGATGTGGTTAAGCTGCAATTAACACTTCGTGGCGCAAAACGACGGCAACGATTCTAATTGCAGGAGGTTCCCGGCAGTGATGCGCGCGCTAAAGCAAGGCACCCGGTCCAGCCTTTCCCAAGGCGGGACAACGCGAGGAATAAGCCTTTTGGGCGCTTCACTGTTGATGGGCGTCATGGGGATTCTGGCCCCGGAGCCTTTGATCAAAATGGGGCTAGTCGCGGCCGGTGTTACGCTGTTGCTGATCGGCGTGGTAGTTACATTCAAGATGCGTCAAGCATCCGAAAAATCAGCCCAGACGATGGGCGCGATCGGTGACTTCATTGAAAAGGACAGCTCGCCCAGTTTCGTATGCACCGCAGACGGCGAAGTCCTGCGCGCCAATCAAGCGGCCCGAAAGCTGTATGGCGTCAGACGTGGCGAGACGCTGGCCGGCGCATTGCGCACAACCTTTGCCAACCCTGGCGGCATACTGTTCCGGCTCAAGGCGCTGGCCGATACAGACGGTGCGGCACGCGAGGACATTGTTACGCGTAAAGGCCATATGCGCCTCGCCGTGCACGAGATGGGAGAAGATCGCTTTCTGTGGCGGTTGGAGGCCGTTTTGGACACAGGGCAGGGGCGCGGAACGGATGGTCCAGGTCTGCCGATGGTCATGACAGGGCGCACAGGTGCCGTGCTGTATATGAATGAATCCGCGCGTACGCTCATCGGTCAGCGTGTCAAATCACTCGATGCTATATTTGATCACACGCCCGTCGCAATGGGATCTGTCGCGCGTATCACCGCCAAGGATGGTCCTCTTGATGTACTTGCAACGCAAGTAGATGCTGGTGCTGGGCGAAAGGCCATCTACTTGTTGCCTCCTCCGGAAACAAGCAGCGTGTCCACATGGTCCGCATTCGAAGACCTTCCTGTGCCCTTGGTGCGTTTTTCTGCCTCTGGCAAGGTTCTCAGTTTCAACCGAATTGGTGCGGATCTTATTGGTGATGGCATGGCTGAGGGCGTTCATCTCTCCAGTCTTATGGAAGGCTTGGGGCGACCTGTCGGGGATTGGCTTGCCGAGACTGTGTCGGGGCGTGCGGTACAGCAATCAGAATTCCTGCGTTTACGCCGCACGGACAAAGAGATGTTTGTGCAGGTCGCGCTGAACTGTTTCTCCGAAGGTGGCGAAACGACTGTGCTGGCGGTCTTGTCTGATGCGACCGAGTTGAAAACCCTCGAGGCACAATTTGTTCAAAGCCAGAAAATGCAGGCGATTGGTCAGTTGGCGGGCGGTGTTGCGCATGACTTCAACAACCTCCTGACTGCAATTTCTGGTCACTGCGATCTGCTTTTGTTGCGCCATGATCAGGGCGATGCCGACTACAGTGACCTGATGCAGATCAACCAGAATGCAAACCGCGCTGCAGCACTTGTGGGGCAGTTGCTCGCATTCTCACGTAAGCAAACACTGCGTCCTGAGGAACTGGATCTGCGGGACACCATGGCGGACCTTACGCATCTGCTGAACCGTCTGGTTGGTGAAAAGGTCCGCTTGAGTCTGGCCCATGACCCTGTTCTCAAAACCATCCGCGCAGACAAGCGACAGCTGGAACAGGTGCTGATGAACTTGGTCGTCAACGCTCGCGATGCCATGCCCAATGGCGGTGAGATCAAGATCGAGACAGAGTGCGTCAATCTCAAAGAGCCACTGGAGCGGGATCGCGTGACGGTCCCGGCGGGGCAATATGTGTGTCTGCGTGTGATCGACGAAGGGATGGGTATTCCTGCGGACAAGATCCAGAAAGTGTTTGAACCGTTCTACACAACCAAGCGTACCGGAGAGGGAACCGGGCTGGGTTTGTCCACGGCATACGGGATCGTCAAGCAGACAGGTGGTTTTATCTTCGTAGACAGCACGCTGAACTCCGGCACATGTTTCTCAATCATGTTCCCGGTTCTGGAACGCGGCGCAGCCAAACCGGTTGTTGTCGAAAAAGCAATTCCGCTTCCAACACCGGAACATGGCGACGGCGTTATCTTGCTGGTTGAGGATGAAGCGCCTGTGAGGGCGTTCGCCAGTCGCGCATTGCGGCTGCGTGGCTACACAGTCCTTGAAGCGGACAGTGCTGAAGCGGCATTGAAAACGCTGGAAGACGACACGTTGAATGTGGACTTGTTTGTCACAGATGTCGTTATGCCGGGCAAAGACGGCCCAAGCTGGGTCCGCGAAGCGCTTCAAGAACGTCCGGATGTGCGCGTGGTCTTTGTCTCGGGCTATGCGGAAGACAAATTGAGCGATCAGCAGGAAAGCATTCCAAATTCCGTGTTTTTGCCCAAGCCGTTCTCACTCAATGATCTGGCGGATACGGTGCACAAACAGTTGCACTAGCAGCCGTAATCACCCTGTCGGGATGCTGTCGTAAAGCGCAAACTCTTCGTCGAATTTACGACGAAACCTCGTTTCGACATCCTGTGAAAGTTGCGCCGGCATGGCCGGTGAAACATTGTGGCGTTCCAGCTCAAACGTGACGCCAACGCGCTCAGTGAGAAACGCTTGTAATCTGGGCTGATCCTCGTATCGGAACAGATGTGTAACGCCTGTGCCGTTGGGTTGGCGTTCGAGGAACCTGGCCTGACTGCCCACATCTGCGAAACCCGGCTTATTGCCTTTCATGTAGGCCAGCACAAAGTCATCAAAACTGATGCCGTGAGTTGCATTGGGCTTACCGGCCATAAACGGGCGTTGACGATATCGCCACCAACTGCCCAGCCAACTGATTGGTTCACGCATAACTGCCATCACTTCCAAATCGGTGTCACAGACCTTGAGATACATGGGGCGCACAAATCTGTTGTAGCGATAGACCGGAGCATGTTTGAGCATCGGGGGCTCGGATATGGCCATGTCGGCGTACGGGCGCAATGCGGCTTCGTATGCTGTTGTGCCGGTCTTGGGAACAGACAGAAACACCAGGTTTGCTTTATAAAACACCAACATTTGCGCGGTTCCGTCCCATTCGCCAACTTTTGACTGTGGCTGTAAACTACTCCTTAACCCATCACGGCAAAAGGTAGATGCAGAGAATTTTATTGAAATGTTCTCTTTTTGATCTCATAAGGAACACAATGAGAACATCGACGCAGACCAAGCCCCTGTTGCAGCAGTGATTGCTGCTCATACCGGGGTGTGACACAAAGGACGAAATCAATGGCAACGGCAGACCTTTTGAACATGACAGATAAAAAAACAGCGGACAAACAAAAGGCGCTGGACAGCGCGCTGGCCCAAATCGAGCGTCAGTTCGGCAAGGGGTCGATCATGAAGCTCGGCGATGAGGGCGCAATCCAGGATATCAGGGCCAGCTCAACCGGTTCTCTTGGTTTGGACATCGCACTGGGCATCGGCGGTTTGCCGATGGGGCGCATTGTCGAGATCTATGGCCCTGAATCTTCAGGGAAAACTACGCTGACACTGCACTGCGTTGCCGAGCAACAGAAGCAAGGCGGTGTGTGTGCTTTCGTTGATGCGGAACACGCGCTCGACCCGCAATATGCCAAAAAGCTGGGCGTGAATCTGGATGAATTGCTGATCTCGCAACCTGATACCGGTGAACAGGCGCTGGAAATCACAGACACGCTGGTGCGTTCAGGTGCCGTCAACATGGTGGTTGTCGATTCTGTTGCCGCGCTTACGCCCAAGTCTGAACTTGAGGGTGACATGGGTGACAGCAGTGTTGGTGTGCAGGCCCGCTTGATGAGCCAGGCGATGCGTAAACTGACCGGCTCCATCAGCCGTTCGAACTGCATGGTAATCTTCATCAACCAGATCCGGATGAAAATCGGTGTCATGTTCGGCTCGCCAGAAACGACGACAGGCGGTAATGCGCTGAAATTCTACTCCTCCGTCCGTCTCGATATTCGCCGGATCGGCGCGTTGAAGGACCGCGACGAAGTCGTTGGGAACGCAACCCGCGTCAAGGTCGTGAAAAACAAGGTCGCACCACCTTTCAAGCAGGTGGAGTTCGACATCATGTATGGCGAAGGCATCTCGAAAATGGGTGAGTTGCTGGATTTGGGCGCCAAGGCTGGTGTCGTTGAAAAGTCTGGTTCGTGGTTCAGCTATGGTGACGAACGGATCGGGCAGGGGCGGGAAAACGCCAAGAGCTTCCTCAAGGAAAACACGCGCATCGCCCTTGAGATCGAGGATAAGATCCGGGCGGCCCATGGGCTTGATTTCGAAATGCCGGAAGGCGAGAAGACTGAGGATGACGACATCCTAGAGGCATAAGCCTGCCGGGGTGGAACCTCGCTGATTTGAGCGGCGCCAAAGTGTCCCAATCCTGCGGGTGGCCAGAGTTTTGACAAGGACAGGGCGTTGCAATTGCAGCGCCCTGTTTCGTTTATGGACACTGCACCGCCTCAGGGTTATGTCAGTGTAACCTGTCCTCCGCCCCGGAATTGCACCATGCCATCGCTCAATGACATCCGCTCGACTTTCCTGAATTACTTTGAGAAACAAGGACATGCGGTGGTGCCGTCCAGCCCGCTTGTTCCTCGCAACGACCCGACTTTGATGTTTGTGAATTCGGGCATGGTGCAGTTCAAGAACCTGTTCACTGGCTTGGAAACACGGGACTATACCCGCGCCACGACATCGCAGAAATGCGTCCGCGCAGGCGGCAAGCACAATGACCTCGACAATGTTGGGTATACGGCGCGGCACCACACATTCTTTGAAATGCTCGGCAACTTCAGCTTTGGCGACTATTTCAAGCACGAAGCGATCCCATTTGCGTGGAACCTGATCACAGGTGAGTTCGGCATTCCGAAGGATCGCCTGTACGTGACCGTCTATCACACCGATGACGAGGCATATGAGATCTGGAAAAAAGTTGGCGTTCCAGAAGACCGGATTATTCGCATCGCGACTTCGGACAACTTTTGGCAAATGGGGCCCACTGGCCCCTGCGGTCCTTGCACTGAGATCTTCTATGATCACGGCGATCATATCTGGGGCGGGCCTCCGGGCTCACCGGAAGAGGATGGTGACCGGTTTATCGAAATCTGGAACATCGTGTTCATGCAGAATGAACAGTTCGAAGACGGCTCGATGGTCGACCTCGAGATGCAGTCGATTGACACCGGCATGGGGCTGGAACGCATTGGCGCGCTGCTGCAGGGCAGCCACGACAACTATGACACGGACCTGTTCAAATCGCTGATCGAAGCATCTGCGGATGCGACAGGTGTTGACCCATATGGCGATCAAAATGTGCATCACCGGGTGATTGCCGATCATTTGCGATCAACGTCTTTCCTGATCGCTGATGGCGTCATGCCGTCCAATGACGGGCGCGGTTATGTTTTGCGCCGCATTATGCGCCGTGCCATGCGGCATGCTCACCTTCTCGGGGCCAAGGATCCGGTTATGTACCGGCTGGTGCCGGCGCTGATCCGGCAAATGGGCGCAGCCTATCCAGAACTTGGCCAAGCGCAGGCATTGATCACCGAAACCCTGGAGGCCGAGGAAACACGCTTCAAACAAACGCTCGACCGTGGGTTGAAGTTGTTGGACGATGCGTTGACGGAGTTGCCAGACGGCTCTGATTTACCCGGAACAACTGCGTTCAAATTGTACGACACTTACGGTTTTCCGCTGGATCTGACGCAGGATGCATTGCGTGAGAAAGGCCGCGGTGTCGACACCGAAGGGTTTGATACGGCCATGGCCGAGCAGAAAGCCAAGGCGCGTGCAGCATGGTCCGGCTCTGGAGAGGCCGCGGATGCCACCGTGTGGTTTGATGTTGCCGAGACTGCGGGGGCGACAGAGTTTCTGGGATATGACACGGAAACGGCCGAAGGACAGATCGTGGCGCTGGTTGTTGATGGCGCACAAACTCAATCTGCGCCCACTGGCACGGCTGTGCAAATTGCCCTGAACCAGACACCTTTCTACGCGGAAAGTGGCGGGCAAGTTGGGGATACCGGTGTGATCCGCACCGAAAACGGAGAGGCCCGGATCACGGATACCCGCAAGACAGCGGATGTTTTCATTCATGTAGCTGAGGTCACAAAAGGAAGCCTTTCCAATGGACAAGCCGCTGTTCTTGAAGTCGATCACCTGCGCCGAAGTGCCATCCGCGCCAACCATTCGGCCACGCACTTGCTGCATGAGGCGTTGCGGGTGGCGTTGGGTGATCATGTGGCGCAGCGCGGCTCACTCAATGCGCCCGACCGCCTGCGTTTCGACTTCTCCCATGGCAAGGCTCTGAGCGCGGATGAGCTCAAATCCGTCGAGGCGGAGGTGAATGCATTTGTGCGCCAGAATGCGGCCGTCGAGACGCGTGTGATGACGCCGGATGATGCGCGCGCACTCGGGGCGCAGGCCTTGTTCGGCGAAAAATACGGCGATGAAGTTCGTGTTGTGTCGATGGGCAAACAGCCTGGCTCCGGTAAAGGCACGGGCGGTGATACCTATTCACTGGAGCTGTGCGGGGGCACCCACGTGCGCCAAACCGGTGATATTGGCGCCTTTGTCAGCCTTGGCGACAGCGCATCCAGTGCTGGCGTGCGTCGCATCGAAGCGCTGACAGGTCAGGCCGCGCTCGACTATTTACGCGCTCAGGATCAAGCGCTCACCGACACAGCTTCGGAACTGAAAACGCAATCGCAGGATGTTCCCGCCCGGGTCAAAGCCTTGCTGGATGAGCGCAAGGCGCTCGCCAATGAAGTCGCACAACTGCGTCGTGAATTAGCAATGGCAGGTGGCGGTCAGGCCTCACCAGAGGCTGAGGACGTGAATGGGACTGCGTTCCTTACGCAAGTTCTGAGTGGCGTGACGGGCAAGGATTTGCCGTCCCTGATTGATGAACACAAACAACGCCTTGGCAGCGGGGCCGTGTTGTTGATTGCTGATGCGGATGGCAAGGTTGCCGTGGCTGCTGGTGTCACCCAGGACAAAACCGACAGTATCAGCGCCGTTGACCTCGTGAAGGCAGCAGTTGTCGAACTTGGCGGCAAGGGTGGCGGTGGCCGGCCGGATATGGCGCAGGGCGGTGCCAAGGATGCAAGCAACGCAGATGCCGCGATCGCGGCCGCAAAAGCGGTTTTGGGAGGATAAGATGCCAGCACTTTGGATTGCACATGTGACGGTGACAGACGAGGAGGCGTACAAGAAATACGCCGTCGGCGCGACAGTGGCCATTGCCGATCACGGCGGTCAGTTTATTGCGCGTGGCGGGCGCTACGTGCAGCTGGAAGGCACAGATCGTCCGCGCAACGTCGTTGCGAAGTTCCCGGACGTCGAAACAGCCGAAAAATGCTACCATTCAGCCGCATATCAGGCGGCCCTGGAACACGCGCGTGGCGCTTCAGAACGCGAACTTATGATCGTGGAAACGAGTGAGTAAGCGTTTCTTCTGACCGGAAATACCACGGGGTCTGGGGCAGAGCCCCAGCCCATCCGCTTCAGCCAGCGCGCGCCATGCGTTTGCGCTCATGCGGGTCCAGGTAGCGCTTGCGCAACCGGATCGCGTTCGGCGTCACCTCAACCAACTCATCGTCGTCGACATAGGCAATCGCTTCTTCCAGAGACATGGTGATCGGAGTGGTCAGACGCACGGCTTCATCGGTGCCGGATGCGCGTACGTTGGTTAGCTTCTTGCCTTTGAGCGGGTTCACTTCCAGATCGTTTTCGCGGCTGTGCTCACCAATGATCATACCGGTGTAAACGTCGGCTTGCGCGCCAATGAACATGCGACCACGCTCTTCGAGGTTCCAAAGGGCGAAGGCCACGGACTGACCATTTTCCATCGAAATCAGAACACCCGCGCGCCGTCCGGGAATAGGGCCTTTGTGCGGTGCCCACTCGTGAAACACGCGGTTCAAAACGCCTGTGCCGCGTGTGTCGGTCAGGAACTCCCCGTGATATCCGATCAACCCGCGGGATGGTACATGCGCCACGATGCGTGTCTTGCCTGCGCCCGCTGGTTTCATTTCGACCAGATTGCCTTTGCGTGCGCCGGTCAGTTTTTCGATCACAGCACCGGAATATTCGTCATCCACGTCAATTGTGGCTTCTTCAATGGGCTCGTGACGAACGCCGTCAATTTCCTGAAATAGCACCTGCGGGCGAGAGATTGACAGCTCGAACCCTTCGCGGCGCATGTTTTCAATCAACACGCCCATCTGCAATTCGCCACGCCCTGCAACCTCGAACGCATCGCCGCTTGGCGTGTCCGAGATTTTGATGGCCACGTTGCTTTCGGCTTCTTTCATCAATCGGTCACGAATGACGCGCGATTGAACCTTTTTCCCGTCACGGCCTGCCAAAGGGGAATCGTTGATGCCGAAGGTCACTGTGATCGTGGGAGGATCGATGGGCTGGGCGGGCAGGGCGTCAGAAACAGAAGGCGCGACGATGCTGTCCGCCACCGTGGCTTTGGACATGCCAGCCAATGAGACGATGTCGCCTGCTTCGGCCTGATCAATGGGCTGCTGGCCCAGACCGCGAAACGCAAGGATCTTGGTGCAGCGGAAACTTTCGATCTGGCTGCCATCCCGGCTGAGCGCCTTGACGGTTTCACCTGCCTTCAGGGTGCCGGATTCAACGCGCCCTGTCAGGATGCGTCCGATGAACGGATCCGCGCCCAGAGTGGTCGCCAACATGCGGAACGGCTCTTGGCGTGCGGCAACCTGTGCCGGGGCCGGGACGTGCTCAACAATCAGGTCGAACAAGGCTGACAGGTCTTTGCGAGGGCCATCCAGCTCCATATCCGCCCAGCCATTGCGGCCCGAGGCGTACATGGCAGGAAAGTCCAGCTGATCGTCATCCGCGCCAAGATTGGCAAACAGATCAAAGCACTCGTCGAGCGCGCGGTCGGGTTCTCCGTCCGGTTTGTCGACCTTGTTCAGCACCACGATAGGACGCAGACCAAGCGCCAGCGCCTTGGATGTTACAAACTTGGTTTGCGGCATCGGCCCTTCGGCAGCATCGACAAGCAGAACGACGCCATCAACCATGCTCAGGATCCGCTCGACTTCGCCACCGAAATCGGCGTGGCCGGGCGTGTCTACGATGTTGATCCGCGTGTTTTTCCACTCCACCGAAGTTGCCTTGGCTAGAATGGTGATACCACGTTCGCGTTCCAGATCATTGCTGTCCATGGCCCGTTCGGTCGTGGCTTGGTTCTCGCGGTAGGTGCCCGATTGCTTTAGCAGCTCGTCCACGAGGGTGGTTTTGCCATGGTCGACGTGGGCGATAATGGCGATGTTACGCAGGTCCATAGGGGATCCTTTGATTGGGCCGCTGATGCGGTCAAAAATACAGAGTTGGGGCGCAATAGCTTGGTTCCGGGGCAATGACCACCCACTTTGCTGCGTCGCCGCATATGCCGCAGGGATGCACGCTACTGCCAACACAAGGACAACAGGTATTTTGCCCGTCTATGCGCAGCTATGGCGTGATCAAGAGCGTGATGACGGTGACCGGACATGTGATGATTGAACAGGCCGCGTTGGTTGGCGTCAGAACGTTGCGCCCAAACGTGGCGTAGCTTCTGAAAATCCGAAACGCGTCAGGCACAAAAAAGGGCGCTCAAGGCGCCCAATCTCTTTATCCGTGTCTGCTGGGTTCAGCTTTTCTTGCGGCGACGTGTCAGTGCGAAAGCACCGAGGCCACCCAGCAGCAGCAAACCACCTGCCGGCAGAGGCACAGCTGGAGGCGAAGCTTGAACTGGAAGATCCGCAGTCAAACCCGAGATGCGGAAGCCACGACGTCCGTCGTCATTCCGATTGCGCGCAACAAAAGAGAACACAGATGCTGTTACATCATCAAAGAGGACGGCAAAGTCGATGTCCCGGCCGATGTCACCGGGCACAATCACGACATCCAACTGCACGTTGTCTGCAAACACGTTGATCGCATCGTCGCGGTTGTCAAAACCACGAAACGTCACCGATGACAGGGATACCGCTTGGCCAAAATCAAAAACAAGCGCTTCTCGACCAGCGACGCGGTTGTTCCCGTCGGCAGCTTCCACACCAAGGCCCGAGTTGGACTGGTTCAGGTTGGCGGCTGTTCCCGAATTGGTTAGCCCGTCAAACCCACGTTCAAACGCGGAGACAAGAACCGTGAGGTCACTGTCGCTTGATGTCAGGAGGGCCGAACTGTTGCTGTCGTTGCCGTTCTCAAACGTGAAAGTTGCAGCGTGGACAACTCCGGCAGCTAGCGCGAAAACACTGGCGAGAATTAACGATTTCATTAGTTACACCGATACATTTATTATTGATTAAGAACCACATGGCACACACGGCTGCAAATTTCCAGTGCTTAGCCTAAATTTTCATCTAATTGTGAGGAAACAACGGGCGCTTTTGTCCTCTTCTGCGAGACAATCGACCTGTTTTGACGTCCGAAGTGAAAAAGGCTTCCCCTGCGAGAAGCCTTTTTGTATTGTTTTCAGTTGTTTAGGTGCAAGGGGTCAGCGCGCGCGACGTTTACGCAACGTCATGATGCCCAAGCCAGACAACAAAAGCAGTCCACCTGCTGGAATTGGCACAGCGGTCACAGTCAACTCGGACAGGCGAATGCCGCGGTTGCCCGCTCCGGAAGGGGATGTACCGACAAAAGCAAACACAGAACCGACGGCTTCAAAGGCTTCAAGGTCGAACTCACTGATCCCGCGGTTTGGACCTGCCGGGATGGTGAAGCTGCCAACCAGTTCGTAATCGGCATAGATGTCAAAGGTCTCGACTTCGTCACCGGCTTCGAAGATCATCACGCCGCCCAAGGACTGCCGCACACCGTCGAAGTCGAAAACGAGTGCTTCACCTGCAGCGATACGACCGCCTTCGGGACGACCACGTACTCCCCAACCGCGGGTACCGCGGTTAATCTCACGGGCGGTGCCGGAGTTCGTTGACGCGATATAGTCTGTGTCAAAGGCTGTTACTGTCACGGACGTCATTCTGTCGTCAGCCAACAGCGTCAGCATTTGAGAACTGTCATCGCCACCTTCGAATGTGAAAGTCGCGGCCTGTGCCATACCAGCACTCAGAACCAATGCAGTCGAAAGCAAAAAGCGTTTCATTGTGTATCCCTCAAAATCGATGTCCGCCAAAACATAGGCAGCACGGACAAAAGCAGCGTTGGGACAGGGAATAGATGAAGATCCGGGGCAGAAATGTGGCCAGCCGGTGACTTGTTTAAGATTATCGTAAAACTTTTGATTCCTCGGGGCAGTCCGGTTTTGTCGGCGCGCGACGGCGTAGCCGGGACATCAAGAACAACTGCGTCGCACGAAAAAAGCCGCCCTAGGCAGGGCGGCTTTCCAGATTGAGTCAACGCGATGCCTTACCCAGCGAGGGCAGCATTCAGGTTCTCGTCGATTTTCTCGAGGAAACCCATGGTTGTCAGCCATTTCTGATCGGGGCCCACCAGCAGGGCCAGATCTTTGGTCATAGAACCAGCTTCGACCGTGTCCACGATGACTTTTTCCAGAGTTGTGGCAAAGTTCATCAGTGCCGCGTTGTCGTCGAGTTTCGCGCGGTGCTTCAGACCACCGGTCCATGCATAGATGGAAGCGATGGAGTTGGTAGACGTTTCTTCTCCCTTCTGGTGCTGGCGGTAGTGACGTGTCACGGTCCCGTGCGCTGCTTCGGCTTCGACGATCTTGCCATCGGGCGTCATCAGCTGCGATGTCATCAGACCCAGCGAACCAAAGCCTTGGGCGACCGTGTCCGACTGAACGTCGCCATCATAGTTCTTACAGGCCCAGACGAAACCACCGTTCCATTTCATCGCACAGGCGACCATGTCGTCGATCAGGCGGTGCTCATATGTGATGCCGGCTTCTTTGAACTTGTCTTCGAATTCGGTCTCGAACACCTCTTGGAACAACAGCATGAACTGGCCGTCATATTGCTTGAGGATCGTGTTCTTGGTCGACAAGTAGACCGGCCAGCCAAGATTGAGACCATAGTTCATCGACGCGCGGGCAAAATCCTTGATCGACTCATCAAGGTTATACATTCCCATGAAGACACCGGATTCTGGCGCTTTGAACACTTCGCGCTCGTCTACTGTGCCGTCTTCACCAACGAATTTCATTGTCAGCGTGCCCGGTCCGGGGAATTTCATGTCCGTGGCGCGGTACTGGTCTCCAAAGGCGTGACGGCCAATGACGATCGGCTGCGTCCACCCGGGCACAAGGCGTGGTACGTTGGAACAGATGATGGGCTGGCGGAAGACAACGCCGCCAAGGATGTTGCGGATCGTGCCGTTGGGGCTGCGCCACATCTGCTTGAGACCAAACTCTTCCACGCGCGCTTCGTCAGGTGTGATGGTGGCACATTTCACGGCAACACCGACTTCCTTGGTCTTTTCAGCGGAATCGATTGTGATCTGGTCGTTTGTTTCGTCACGCGCTTCAATTCCCAGATCATAATAAAGCAGGTCAATGTCGAGGTAGGGCGTGATCAGCTTTTTCTTGATGAAGTCCCAGATGATCCGGGTCATTTCATCGCCGTCCATTTCGACAATTGGGTTGTCTACCTTGATCTTGGTCATTGCTCGCACTTTCAAGTTGGGAAATTTGTTCGCCTCATAACGGATAGAAGTGGCAAGGCCAAGGGTGTATGCAATGGTATACCAGTGGCGCAACGTCGCGGGGATGGGTCAGAGATTCCAGCCTATGGCGTATTGCGAAACCTGATATGTGTTGATCAAAGCCCGCAAAAACGTGAAAGTCTGCATATGGTACGGTTTTATACTGCGTTCATTTTTATGATGGCCCTTTGGGTCTCTGCCGGAGCTGCGATGTCCAAGAACCCTGTACAATATGTCGCCTCGCCCATGCAGGGCGTTTTGATCGGGGCTGACGGAGCGCCTGCTGCCAATGTTCCTGTCCGGCGTACATGGGCGTGGGCAGGCAAACGCGGCGAAGATCGCGCCACAACTGATGCCAATGGCACATTTAGTTTTGGTGCAGTGGAGGCCAAGCGCGGCTTTTGGGGACGTTTGCCATCGGAAGATGCAATCCGGCAGGCCTTTTTTGCCAACACAGGCGGTGAAGAAGTGCAGTTCATGTCCCTGACGCCGCGTGTGGGAGATTTGAACCACGAAAGTGATGGAGCACCGTTTTCGGTGACCTGCGATTTGCGCAAGACGCCCGGCCATGGCGGTTTTTGGTTTGGCACCTGTACTTTAAATTCCGACTAGTCACATTGAGATCCAGTTATGTCCGAGACACTTTTGAATGCCAAAAACGCCGCGATCATGGCGGACGCGGTTTACGCAGTGACCTCTGCGCGTACCAACGAAGAAGCAACACAATTCATCAAAGAAGAAGACCGGTTGAGTGCTGACCCACAACAGGGGCCTGCGCTGAGTGTACCGGTGACACCGATCAGCGCGGTGGTTGGTAAATCAGGAACGGTCGTGCGAGAGCAAAGCGGCTTTGCAACGCTGCTTGAGCGCAATGCTGGGATTGATCGCGAGTTCATTCTGGTGTTGCGCGGTACGCAGACCAAATATGACTGGCTGTCCAACCTGAACATCGGCATGACGCGTGGCCCGACGGGGACACTTGTGCACACCGGATTCGCCGCAATCTACGACTCGTTGCGCAGTGACGTGAAACGGATCATTGCCGGAGCCAACCCGGCACGTATGCATTTTGTTGGCCACTCCCTTGGTGGCGCTTTGGCAACCCTCGCAGCCCTTGATCACGCCCAAACCGCAACGGGGCCGTCTCACCTTTACACATTCGGCGCGCCGCGGGTCGGCGGGCTTGCGCTTGGCAACGAAGTGTCGCGCCGTATTGGCGACACCCGCGTCAAACGCGTTTATGCACAATCAGATCCCGTGCCAATGATCCCGCTGTTTCCGTTTTTCCACGCAGGACCCGGTACAACAGGCATCAACGCCGGGTTTTCGTCCATCTCGCCCGGTGCGCACAGTATGTCGGGCTCTTACGTCCCGAATATGCCCGCCACAGGCTGGCCTCAGGCCGGCGCTTTGCCATCACGCCTTGACCCAAGCTATTGGCTGGATCAGGCGGAGAAAGCACATGGGATCGGATCGACTGCTGGCTATTACTTCCTCAGCATGGCGTTGCGCGGGATCCTGCCGGCGTTGCATGCGCTGTCCGGCACCATATCTGCCACGATGACGTTCCTCGATATGCTGGCCGAGGGTATTTTCCGTGCAGTTGCACTGTCGCGTGAGATGGGGGGACTTTTGTTGCGGTTTGTGAAGTCAGCATTGCGTTTCGCGGGTGGCGTTGCATCAGCTGGATTGGCAATTGCCGACCTGACAGCCAGTTTTCTGCGCTATGTGTTGGGGCTGATGGTGTCGCGGGTAGTTCAGGCCGCACGCGGCGCATTGCAACAAATCATCTGACGCCCAGTCTCAGCTTTCGCTGGAAGAGGAGCGGTGCGATTTGAGTTGCTGGGCGAGAAAGCGTCGCCCAGCGTCATTGGCCATACGTGTGCGCACAGCTGTCAAGAATGCCTCTTCGAGCGTTTGCGAGGATGCGCCCAGCACATCCCCGACCTGCATGAACAAACGGTCGTTACCGACCTCGTTCTGCACGGCAAGGCACTCTTCGGCCAGTTTATTGGCCATTTCGATGACAACCGGATCGGCCATTAGCGGGACGTCTCCGTCAACCGGCGTTTCACATAGTCGGTTGTGTGATCGATCATCGTGTCCATGTGTGCATCTTCAAAGAAGTGCCCGGCGCCTTCCACCTGGGTGTGGGTTATAGTGATGCCTTTCTGCTCGTGCAGCTTGTTGACCAGCGATTCAGTGTCCGCAGGCGGTGCCACACGGTCAGCTGTGCCGTTGATGATCAAACCCGAAGACGGGCAGGGCGCCAGAAACGAAAAATCGTACATGTTGGCAGGAGGCGAGACCGATATGAACCCGGTGATCTCGGGGCGGCGCATCAGCAACTGCATCCCGATCCATGCGCCAAAGCTGAACCCGGCGACCCAGCAATGCTTGGAATTGTTGTTCATGGATTGAAGGTAATCGAGTGCGGAGGCCGCATCGCTCAACTCACCAATCCCCTGGTCATATTCACCCTGAGAACGTCCGACGCCACGGAAATTAAAGCGCAGGACGGTGAACCCCATTTTGAAGAACGCATAGTGCAGCGCATGCACCACTTTGTGATTCATTGTGCCGCCAAATTGCGGGTGGGGGTGCAACACGATCGCAATGGGTGCGTCGCGTTCTTTTTGGGGGTGGTAGCGGCCTTCAAGGCGGCCTTCGGGTCCAGGAAAAATGACCTCGGGCATATGCGGTTTGTCCTCGCGCGTGTTTTGTGGATCCGATTTCTTGACGGGTTTGATCGGATTCTTTAGAACGGTTCTAAATCTAGGGTCAGGCTGTACAAGCAGGCGTGGCAACGCATGTATGTCCAAAGCTGTGCAACGTCAATTGGGGGCGTGGTTTATGAAACTTTCGACCAAGGGGCGCTACGCGATGGTGGCGCTGAGTGACATCGCCCTGCAACCAGGTGATCGCTTGGTCAGCCTTGGTGATATTTCGACCCGTCAGGACATATCGCTGCCCTATCTCGAGCAGTTGTTTGTGAAACTGCGCCGCGCTGAGCTTGTGTCTTCGGTCCGTGGGCCGGGGGGTGGGTATCGTCTTGCACGCCCGGCATCGGAAATTCGGGTGTCCGACATTCTTGCGGCCGTCGATGAGACCGTTGATGCGATGCACAAAGGGGCCGGGGCTTCGGGTGCGGCGTCCGGCTCGCAGGCGCAATCCCTCACCAATCGTTTGTGGGAAGGTCTGAGCGCCAACGTCTATGTCTTTTTGCACCAGACACGACTGTCGGATGTCGTTGGCAACGAGTTGGCACCTTGTCCGGCTGTGCCCAACCTGTTTGCGGTGGTCGATGATGGTTGATGTCGGACGGGGGCCAGCCCCCAGACCCCCGAAGTTTGCCTGGCAAGATGAAGGATGGATCAGGTGAGCCGGGTCTACCTGGATCATAATGCGACAACCCCTTTGCGGGGTGAAGCCCGTGAAGCAATGCTGGTGGCCATGGATGTGATTGGCAATCCGTCATCTGTGCATGCCGAAGGGCGCGCGGCAAAAATGATTGTCGAACGTGCGCGCGCGCAAGTGGCATCATTGGTGGGCTGTTTGCCGACTCAGGTAGTCTTTACCGGCTCCGCGACCGAGGCCGCAGCTTTGGCTGTCGCGCAAAAGGGCCGTCATGGTGGAGTGTTTGCTGCCCTGCCAACGGAACATGACTGTTTCTTCGATTGGGATGAGGGGGACTTGCCGTCCCTGATCGGCAGCGATGGCGCGCTTGATCCGGGTGGCGCATCCGCCTTCTTGGGTTGGTTGACCGGCTTGGGCGGTAAGACATGGTCAGCCACGCACAGTGACGTGGCTTTGGTCGCGATCTCGGCGGCCAACAGCGAAACAGGTATTTTGTTCAATGACGGTAAAGTAGTCACGAACGGAAACGTCAATTCATTTACTGCCGGGCATGTGCCCCATGCGGTCGTTTGTGATGTAACGCAATTGGCCGGTAAGGCTCTTGTGCAGCACGGGGATGATACACGTCCTGCGTACATGATCCTTTCCGCCCACAAAATCGGTGGCCCCAAGGGCGTTGGCGCGTTGATCAATTTTACCCGGGACGATCCGGAGGCGATCTTGCGGGGTGGTGGACAGGAGATGGGTCGTCGTTCCGGCACGGAAAATGTTGTCGGGATCGCCGGTTTTGGCGCTGCCGCGGAAGCCGCGCAGCGAGACGTGGAGGCAGCTAAGTGGGCGGATGTGGAGAAACTTAGAAATATTCTAGAAACTGCCCTTGCTGCCGCTTCAAATACGACTATTTTTATCGGGAAAGATGTCCCGCGCCTTCCAAACACCAGTTGTTTTGCAACGCCCGGATGGAAGGGTGAGACGCAGGTGATGCAGATGGATTTGGCGGGGTTTGCCATTTCGGCCGGGTCTGCCTGTTCGTCGGGCAAGGTCAAGGCCAGCCGCGTCTTGCAGGCCATGGGGCTGGATGATGTGGCAGGTGACGCGGTGCGCGTGTCGCTGGGTTTGGACACGACGGAAAAGGATGTTTTGCGCTTTGCTGACATATGGGCGCAAAAGTTGAAGAAGCACGAAGCACGGGCGGCATAGGCCGCTGATGCAAAAGGGAAATGTCTGATATGGACAATGTTGTCGAAGATGTAGTGGTCAAGGATGGTGTCGATCAGGAGACCGTCGATGCGGTCCGCGAGGTCGGTGGCGCCTACAAGTATGGCTGGGAAACCGACATCGAGATGGAATATGCCCCGAAGGGCCTGACCCCCGACATTGTCCGTCTTATTTCGGAAAAGAACGAAGAGCCCGAGTGGATGCTGGACTGGCGTTTGGCCGCTTACGATCGCTGGCTCAAGATGGTCGAGCCCGACTGGGCGATGGTGGATTACCCCGAGATCGATTTTCAAGACCAGTACTATTACGCCCGCCCCAAATCCATGGAAGTGAAGCCCAAGTCGCTGGATGAGGTTGACCCAAAGCTGCTTGCCACATACGAAAAACTTGGCATCCCCCTGAAGGAACAGATGATCCTTGCGGGTGTCGAAGGGGCGGAAAACGCGCCTGCCGAGGGACGCAAGGTGGCCGTCGATGCCGTGTTTGATTCTGTTTCCGTGGGCACAACGTTTCAGGCAGAACTTGCCAAGGCAGGTGTGATCTTCTGTTCGATTTCGGAAGCGATCAAAGAGCATCCGGAGTTGGTCAAGAAGTATCTCGGTTCAGTTGTGCCAGTGTCTGACAATTTCTATGCGACGCTGAATTCGGCTGTGTTTTCGGATGGGTCCTTTGTTTACATCCCGCCGGGCGTGCGCTGCCCAATGGAGCTGTCGACATATTTCCGCATCAACGCGGAAAACACCGGCCAGTTCGAACGTACGCTGATCATTGCCGACAAAGACTCCTATGTCTCCTACCTCGAAGGGTGCACGGCACCGCAACGCGACACCAGCCAGTTGCACGCGGCTGTGGTGGAAATCGTGTTGCTTGAAGATGCCGAGGTGAAATACTCGACGGTGCAGAACTGGTTCCCCGGTGATGAAAACGGCAAAGGCGGGATTTACAACTTTGTGACCAAGCGTGCCGATTGCCGGGGCGACCGGGCGAAGGTGATGTGGACGCAGGTCGAAACGGGCTCTGCCGTGACGTGGAAATACCCGTCCTGCATCCTGCGCGGCGACGATACTCAGGGCGAATTCTATTCCATCGCGATTGCCAACAATATGCAGCAGGCCGACACCGGCACCAAGATGGTGCATCTGGGCAAGAACACCAAATCGCGCATCGTCTCCAAAGGGATCAGCGCGGGCAAGGCGCAGAACACTTATCGCGGGCTTGTGTCGATGCACCCCAAGGCCAAGAACTCGCGCAACTATACGCAGTGCGATTCATTGCTGATTGGCGACAAGTGCGGTGCGCATACAGTTCCGTACATAGAGGTGAAAAACAACAGCAGCCGGGTCGAGCATGAAGCGACGACATCCAAGGTGGACGATGACCAGCTGTTTTATTGTCGCTCGCGTGGCATGGACGAAGAAGAAGCGGTTGCGTTGGTTGTAAACGGTTTCTGCAAGGACGTGTTGCAGGCGCTGCCGATGGAATTTGCCATGGAAGCTCAACAGCTTGTGGCGATTTCACTCGAAGGTTCGGTTGGGTAGTCCGAGATGGAGTCTCATGTCGACGCGTCACAACAAATTGGGCGAACCAATCCGCATCCAAAAGCGGAGTTGGCAAAAACGGCTGGGCACTCGCCGCGAACAGGCGTTTTTGGCAAAATGGTTTTGGCCGTCCTTTCGGGCGGGTTGTTTGGCCTGATCCTGAGCGTGATCGTGGCACCGGGTTTTGCGATCTTTTTTGCGATCACAGGTGCAATGCTGTTCCCGGCTGGCGTGGTAGCGATGCTTTTGGTCAAATCGGCCGAGCCGGATGAATACAGCGCTGGCCGTTCCCGCACCGAGGCAGAGGTGCGCGAGGCGCTTGCGGAGATCGAGGCCAAGCGCAAATGACACAAACGGAGCCACAACGCCCTAAAATCAAGCGACACGTGGTGTCGGATCTGGATGGCACGCAGCAGGGCGGCTTGGTGTTTTGCATCATGGTGCTTGTCGGGATCATTGCGGCCTCCGTGGCACACCCGCTGGCGCTGACATCATTTTGGGTGTGGTTTGCGATGCTGTCTATGGCGGTGTCCGTCGCTGTCGGGGTGCAGCAACTGTTCCGGCGTGTCGAAGAAACAGATGAAGAATAAGGGGCAGACGGTCTGAAATGACACGCCCTGCCAGGGATGAAGATGTAAGCCGTGCGATTGCGCGCCTTACTGCAAAAGGAAGAAAAGATGCTGAAGATCAAAGACTTGCATGTGCAACTCGAGGAAGAAGACAAACAGATCCTCAAAGGTGTCGACCTTGAGGTCGAAGCGGGCAAGGTACATGCGATCATGGGGCCAAACGGGTCGGGGAAATCGACACTGTCCTATGTGTTGTCTGGCAAGGATGGCTACGAGGTCACCGGTGGTTCGGCCCATCTGGGCGATATCGACCTTCTGGACATCGAACCGGAAGAGCGCGCGGCGGCTGGCCTGTTTTTGGCCTTTCAATACCCCGTCGAGATCCCTGGCGTGGGCAACATGACTTTCCTGCGCACGGCCGTGAATGCCCAACGCAAGGCCCGCGGCGAAGAGGAAATGAGCGCAGCAGATTTTCTCAAGGTCATTCGTGCGCGTGCCAAGGAATTGAAGATCGACGCCGATATGTTGAAGCGGCCCGTCAATGTAGGGTTCTCCGGTGGTGAGAAAAAGCGCAACGAAATCCTGCAGATGGCGATGCTTGAGCCCAAGATGTGTATTCTAGATGAAACGGATTCAGGTCTCGACGTGGATGCGATGAAGCTTGTGGCCGAGGGTGTGAATGCGTTGCGCAGCGAGGGCCGGGGTTTTCTGGTGATCACGCACTATCAGCGGTTGCTTGACCACATCAAACCGGACGTTGTGCACATCATGGCCAATGGCCGTATCGTCAAAACGGGTGGCCCCGAACTGGCGCTGGAAGTTGAAAACAACGGCTATGCCGACATCCTCGCCGAGGTGGCGTGATGGCAGCACCAGCCCAACAGCCCAGCCTGACCGAAGAGCGTCTGGCAACCCTGACGATGCCCACCGGTGGTTGGTCAGAGGCAGCGCGCAAGGCCGCACTGGCCCGTGTGCAGGATATGGGATTGCCACAGCGGCGCGACGAGTATTGGAAGTTCACGCGCCCCGATACATTGACCCAACCGGAGCCAGAAACAGCGGCAATCTTTCACAATGACGAAGGTCCGTTGTTCGACGATCTGGATCGGGTGAAGATTGTCTTTGTTGACGGCGTATTTGATGCAGAAGCATCCGACGATCTGACCCTGTCCGGGGTGCGCATTGACCGTCTGGCAGAAGCCGCTGACATCCACTGGGCGTCCGAGCTTTATGGATCGTTGGAAGGTGCTGGCCACTACGTGCAGCGCCCGCTCGCCGCGTTGAACACCGCCTTTGCCAGTGACGGCGTTTTGATCCATGTCACGGACAAGGCGACCAAGCCGATCAACCTGATTTATCTGCACAAAGACTCCGGATCGGACGCAATTCTGCACCACCTGGTTAAGTTGGACGCGGGTGCTGAACTGACGTTGCTGGAAACTGGGCCTGCCGCTGCACGATTGAACAAGGTCATGGAAGTAGACGTGGCGGATGGTGCAACTTTCCACCATGTGCGTGCACAGGGTCGTGACCATGAACGCCGCGCCGTGACGCATATCTTCACGCGTCTCGGGGCTGAAAGCACGTTCAAGTCGTTTACGCTGACTGTGAATGGCCGTTTGACGCGCAACGAATGCGTGATCGACATCACGGGCGACAATGCGGTGGCGCATGTTGCTGGCGCTTGCGTCGGAGACGGGGATTTTCACCACGACGACACCGTGTTCATCACCCATGATGCGGTGGCATGCGAAAGCCGTCAGGTGTTCAAGAAAGTGCTGCGCAACGGGGCTGTTGGCGTCTTTCAGGGTAAGATCCTTGTCAAGGAAGGTGCCCAGAAAACAGACGGTTACCAGATCAGCCAGTCGCTCTTGCTGGATGGGGACAGTGAATTCCTCGCCAAGCCGGAACTGGAAATCTACGCCGACGATGTGGCGTGTTCGCATGGCTCTACCTCAGGTGCGATAGACGAAGAAGCGCTGTTTTACCTGCGCTCGCGTGGCGTGCCTGCCGCAGATGCAACGGACTTGCTGACGCTCGCGTTTCTGGCCGAAGCGGTTGAAGAAATCGAGGACGAGACACTGCGCGATGCTCTGGTAGACCGCTTGCAGGGTTGGTTGGAGCGACACCGGGGCTAACATGGCCATCTCGCGCAATATTGCAGCCACCTATCGTGGGCCGGGGCGCGTGATGCGTCGTCTGCTTGAGATGGGCGCGCGCGAAGATCGCGCGCTCGCCTATCTTATGGGGGCGTGCGCGCTGGTGTTTGTCGCGCAACTGCCACGCCTGTCCCGCGAGGCGCACCTTACCGGGCAGGACCTGAACATGCTGATGGGGGCGACCCTGATGGCGTGGATTTTCATCGCGCCCCTGGCGCTTTATGCCATCGCGCTGTTGGCGCGCGGCGTTGGCCGCATTCTGGGCGGGAACGGCTCTGCCTACGGCGCGCGGCTGGCACTGTTCTGGGCCTTGTTGGCATCGTCGCCTTTGATCCTGTTGCACGGTCTGACGGCGGGCTTTGTTGGCCCCGGACTGGAATTGCAAATCGTGGGCCTGATCTGGCTGGTGGTTTTTGGTTGGTTCTGGATCGGTGGATCCATCGCACAGGAACGCAGATCATGACCTTCTGGTTCGAGCTGGCCCTGCAAACCTTGCGTGATCCGCGTGGCACCTCCCAGCAGATCATGGCGTGGCAGATCGAGCGGAACACCGTGTATATGGCGCTTGGGGCTGTGTGCGCGCTCACCGCGCTGTTGGTGGGAACAATGACGGCGATTGGACCACCCACGGACCCCGAAGTGATCGATGCATTTCCTGTCTTGGCGTTGCTTGAGCGGCCACTGGCGCTGTTCTTGCTGACGGCGGGTGGGCTTGTTGTGATGGTGCATGCGCTGTTCTGGGCCGGGCGCGCCATGGGCGGCGAAGGGGAATTGGCCGAACTGCTGGTGCTGCTGACGTGGCTGCAGGCGTTGCGGGTGGCAGCGCAGGTTGTGGTGATCGTTCTTAGCCTTGCAGTACCCGTGCTGGGGGGACTTGTTGCCTTGGTCGTGATGATCGCAGCATTCTGGCTGATGCTGCATTTTATATCTGCGGCCCTGCGCTTTGACTCGCTATTGCGGGCGTTTGGGCTGCTTGTCGCTGTGAGCGCCGGAATGCTGTTGGGCTTGATGCTGATCGTGACGCTGTTTGGCCTGACGGCCGGAGGAATGAACAATGTATGACGTCGAAAAGATCCGGGCGGATTTCCCGATCCTCAGCCGTGAGGTCAATGGCAAGCCTTTGGTGTATCTCGACAACGGGGCTTCGGCGCAGAAACCGCAAGTGGTGATTGACGCCATCTCCCGGGCTTACTCCGAAGAATATGCCAATGTGCACCGTGGCTTACACTTTCTGTCCAACCTCGCGACGGATAATTATGAAGCTGTGCGCGCCAAGATTGCGCGTTTTCTGAATGTCGGATCCGAAGACGAGATCATCTTTAATTCGGGCACGACTGAAGGCATCAACATGGTGGCCTATGGCTGGGCGATGCCACGGATGGAAGCGGGCGATGAGATCATCTTGTCTGTGATGGAACACCACGCCAACATTGTGCCCTGGCATTTCCTGCGCGAACGCCAAGGCGTTGTTCTGAAATGGGTAGATGTCGACAGCACGGGCGCTTTGGACCCGCAAAAAGTGCTTGAGGCAATCACGCCGCGCACCAAGCTGATTGCGGTGACACATATGTCGAACGTGCTGGGCACCAAGGTAGATGTGAAATCGATCTGCGATGGAGCCCATGACAGAGGCGTGCCGGTGCTCGTGGACGGCTCGCAAGCCTGCGTGCACATGCCCGTCGATGTGCAGGACCTTGGTGCTGATTTCTATGCGATTACGGGGCACAAACTCTACGGCCCGTCCGGGTCAGGTGCGATCTATGTGCGGGCCGATCGCATGGCTGAAATGCGCCCCTTCATCGGTGGTGGAGACATGATCAAGGATGTTTTCAAGAACGAGGTAATCTACAACGATGGGCCTATGAAGTTCGAGGCTGGCACGCCGGGCATCGTGCAAATGATCGGTTTGGGCGTCGCTCTCGATTACATGATGGGTCACGGGATGGAAGCCATCTCGGCCCACGAAGACATGTTGCGCGACTATACTGTCGAACGTCTTGGCGGATTGAACTGGTTGCAGGTGCAGGGAACGACCCCTGACAAAGGCGCGATCTTTTCCTTCACTCTGGAAGGGGCAGGGCATGCGCATGACATCTCGACCATCCTCGACAAGAAGGGTGTCGCGGTCCGGGCCGGGCAACACTGCACAGGGCCGCTGATGGAGCACATGGGGCTGACAGCCACGTGCCGTGCCTCCTTTGGAATGTACAACACCAAGGCTGAAGTGGACGCGTTGGTGGATGCGTTGGAACTGGCGCACGAGTTGTTTGGCTAGCGCACACCCGCCCAAGGCGAATGTTTCGAAATGCGTTGCGGACGCCGCGCAGAAAGGTAAGCATTATAATGCCTTAACGTGTTTTTCACGTTTGACTCCGTTCTGGTCCGTTATACTGTTTTTCAGAGTTTTCCAAACTTCGGCACCTATTCCGGTACCGCAGCGGCAAACGTCAGCATTTTACGTTTTGGGGTCCAACACCCCGCAGTTTTCAACGGAGAGAATTTAATGAACATCCTTGTCGACGACTCGATTTCGGCCAGCCAGATCCTGAGCAACTTTGACAATATTATTGTGACCTCAAGCGGGTCGATTGCCGTGTTCGCAGGGGCTGCCATCCAGGCGACGTCAGGTGGCACACACGAAATGCTGATCAATGGCGAGGTGTTGTCTACCGGGGCGGCGCCCATCTTTTTGACGGATAACAATGCCGTCGAAATCACGATCGGTGCAACGGGCATTGTTTCGGGCGGTTTGAACAGCACCGCGATCCTTGGCACCCTGCAGGATGACTTTGAGTTGCTGAACGCAGGTCAGATCCTTGGCAACAACGGCGTGCGCATCTCGACCAGTGATGGCAACGGATTTGGTTTGATCACGAATATCGGCACCATTGCCGCCGAGTCCACTGGCGTACAAGCGACAGTGAACGGCTCGGGTTTTGAGGTGCGCAACGCCGGCGAGATCATTGGCGAAACCGGTGTCCTTGTCTTGAGTACGGGCAATCAGGCGGTGACAAGGATCGACAATACCGGCACCATCACCGGCTTTGAATACTCCGTCAGAAGCTCCACGAACACGTCAATTGTTATCTCGAACTCGGGTGAGATGTTTGGCGATATCATCTTCACAGACGGTACGGACAGGTATCTCGGGAAACAGGGCTATGTTGACGGTCTGGTCTTTGGCGGCAGTGGCCGGGACACTCTGACCGGTGGGGATGAAGACAACGAATTTCAGGGTGGTGACGGCAATGATCTGCTGGAAGGCGGGCGCGGGGACGATGATCTGAGCGGTGACGCGGGCACGGATCGGCTGTTTGGCGGCTTGGGCGACGACAGGTTGTCCGGCGGTGGCCGCAACGATTTGCTGAACGGCGGGCGCGGCAATGATGTTCTTGAAGGGGGCGGGGCCAGCGACGTTTTTGTGATGCAGCGCAAGGGCAATGGCGATGACCGCATCACAGATTTCCAGGACGGCAGCGACTTGATAGCACTGAACTTTCTGGGGATCGCCGACTTTGGCGAACTCAGTGGATCGGGGGCTTTGTCGCAAAACAGCAGGTCCGTGATTATTGATCTGTCGCTTGTCGGCGGCTCAGGAAGTTTAGAGATCGAAAACATCGATTTGGCGGACCTCGATGGCAGCGACTTCCTGTTTTAATCGCAGATCCAACACGCTTCATCGGCGCGGGTGATTTTCTGAATTGCCCGCGTCTTTGGAATGCCATATAGGCACGCCAGTGGAACCTGAGGCTCCATTGGACAAGGTGCCACGCTGTGCACGTAGGCGCAGGGTCTGGTGGAAATCCATGGTGCCGACGAACGACAGTGAAGAAACAATGGCTTGGGTGAATATCGGATTCTCCCTTCAAACGGCCGAAAATCTCGCGTAAGCATGACGCAGCATATCGCGAATGGAATGCACCCGTAGCTCAGCTGGATAGAGCGCTGCCCTCCGAAGGCAGAGGCCAGAGGTTCGAATCCTCTCGGGTGCGCCACACTGCGATTATTTCCATTTAAAATCAGTGTCTTTAGGCGCGTCTGGCGATTTGTTTCCAGTCTGGTTTCTCATAACCAGTGCTTTTTTTGTTCACGTCTTTCGTGTAGTGCGCAATCTTTTGCAGGTTTTCGTGATCCGTCCACGCGCCGATTTGCGTGCGGATGCTGATCTTAGGCGCACAGACAACTCCGTGATCGAGATGTCGAATGGCTGTTTTGGCGATCCCCACGAGATGATCTGTTGGAAGAAGGACGCAGGTCGGTGGGGGACGTGCGGTTTGATGCCCGTTTTAATGAACCGACGTGCATCACTCAGCCAAGAGCCGCGGCGAGATTGTCGTCATCAACTGGCGTGTAAAGATTGATTGACGCTCATGGCGCGTTTGGACACCTGTCTCTGGTGCCCTCAATTATCCCAATGTTTCCGCAGACGGTTGACAAGTTGGTTTGTTATATCTAATTAGGTAATAACTAATGTGGATATAAGAAATGATCAACCTCGATAACTTTGCAAAACCCAGTGTGGCCGTCGACCTTGCGATCATGACCGTTATGGGGGGTGACCTGCACGTTTTGCTGGTGGATCGTCCTGAAAACGATGTCGCGGGGTGGGCGATGCCCGGCGGCTTTGTTCACATAGACGAGGCACTTGAAGACAGCGTTGAACGGGTGTTGCGCGAAAAGGTTGGCACCAAACCCGTCCACTTTGAACAGCTGGCCACCTATGGGGCGCTTGGGCGTGATCCGCGTGGCCGGGTGATCAGCATCGTTTATCTTGCGCTGTGCCCGTCTGAGGTGTTGAGCGAGGCCAATCTTGCAAAAATCAGCGTGGATTGGGTGGGCGAGGTCGGTGGTCCGGCGGCAGTGCAGATGAAGGGCGTGCGTCTGGATCTTGCCTTCGATCACGCAGAGATCCTTGGTGACGTTATCAAGAGGTTGCGCGGTAAGCTGGATTACTCTCCCATCGGCTTTGCCCTGCTGCCGGACCGTTTCACCTTGCGTGAAGTGCAAGAAGTTCACGAAGCCATTCTGGGCAAGCCCCTGAAGAAACCTCCGTTCCGGCGCAAGTTGCTGGATCGCGGGATGATCGTCCCAACAGGCGAGTTTGAGACCGGCGGCGCGTATCGCCCCGCCGAACTGTACGAAGTCAAGTCAAAGGAGTTGTGACCATGGCACAGATCAAACGCTACATTTTCGCCAACCAGCTGCGTGCAGAGGCATCGCAGCACATTCAATATTTCCGCAAAGGGACCCTTAAGAAATCTGGCAAGGGCCTGTCGTTCTGGTTTGATCCCAACGGCGCGTCCTTGAACGAAATCCCGATGAACGACCGCGAACTGATCTTCATGATCAAGGGTCAATCCTCGGACTTTCAGGATTTGGCTGTCCAAGGCTCTGTCATCTGGCGGGTCAGCGATGCGGACAAGATCGCCTCTCGGGTGGATTTTGGCATCGACATCAACAAGGGTGGCCGCCTCGGCAAACCCGAAGAGCAAATCAAGTCGGTGTTGACCGGGCTGGTGCGCGAATTTGCAGATGCCTACCTGAAAGACAAAGGCGTGCGCGACTTGCTCGAGGCGGGATTGTCCCCTGTCCAGGCCGCAATTGCAGCCGGGTTTCAGGCCGATCCAACTTTGGACGCAATGGGTCTCGAGGTGGTCAGCATCCGTGTGTCTGCCTTGTCTCCTAGTTCCGAGTTGCAGCGGGCTCTTCAGGCACCAACCTTCGAGAGCCTGCAACAGAAGGCGGACGAGGCGACCTTTTCGCGCCGGGCGTTGGCTGTGGACAAAGAACGAGCGATTGCCGAAAACGAGTTGCAAAACCAGATTGAGCTGGCCTCTCAACGCCAGGATCTGATTGCGCGGGAAGATGCAAACGCGCGTTCCGAAGCCGAAGCGAAAGCGGGTGCAAAACGTATCATGGTGGAAGCGGACAGCGCGGCCAAGATCATTGGTGCTGAAGCCGAAGCCAAGCGTATCCGCGCGGTCGAACAGGCGGCTGCGGATATGGAAAAGGCCCGTATGGAAGCCATCGCGTCGGTCCCTCCTGCGGTCATGTTTGCTTTGGCTGCACAGGAGTTCGCAGGCAAGCTGGACAAGATCGATAGCTTGACCGTCAGTCCTGACATGCTGTCCGGGATTGTCCAACAGGCGCGGGCGATGATGGCCCCACAAGTGATGGAGCAGTAAAATGAGCAGCCTGAACCCGCGTGTTGTGTTTGTCTCCAGACAGACAGAATATGCCGCCCTGTTGACCAAGCACGGCACACGGGGGCAGGCAGAATTCTTTCTGTCCACTCGCGGACAAGAAATCGAGGAACTCGAGGTGCGGGATGCGTTGCAATCCCGCGCGCTGACTGCCGCCAAGGAAGCTGTGCCATCTGAATGGTCCTTTGTGCATGTCGTCCGCGAGGACCTGAACCGTTTTTTGTTCAGCGCAGAGGACATCATTGTGCCGATTGGACAGGATGGTTTGGTGGCGAACATTGCCAAATATCTGGATGGCCAGCCTGTGATCGGGGTCACGCCTGACCCCGGCGCATCCGAGGGCGTGTTGACCCGTCACGGTGTTGATCGTTTGCCTGGCCTGCTCAAATCAGCGCGGCACGGCGATGTCGACATCCAAGCGCGCGCGATGGTCGAAGCCAAAGCCGGCGAAGGTATGTCGTTGCTGGCTTTGAACGAGCTGTTCATCGGCCACCGGTCCCATCAGTCAGCGCGTTATGTCGTGCAGTCGGGCGACGCAGAAGAATTCCAGTCTTCGAGCGGGATGATCGTTGCCACGGGCACAGGGCTGACCGGGTGGGCCAAGTCCATCATGACCGCGACCCACCGCGTGATTGACATTGCCCCCGAGGACGACCGCGCCGCGTTCTTTGCACGCGAACCTTGGCCAAGCCGGACCAGCGGCTGTGAAATCGCTGCGGGCGAGATCAGTGGATCTGCGCATCTGTCGCTTCTGTCGCGTATCAACGAAGGCGGTGTGATCTTTGCAGATGGGATTGAACACGACTATCTGCCATTCAACTGGGGCGTCGAGGCGCAGGTCGGGATGGCGCGCAAACGACTGTCATTGGTTGTGTAACGCAGTACCAGATAGGCATCGTGCTGCGATTATGCTCACCCAGCCGCGTCACAGGCAGCGCGGGTCTGATCGTGTGCATTGCCCGTTGATGTCTTGGCACCTGCCAGCGTATCGCGGCATGATCTGTCATGCACTCTACGATGGTGTCTGTCGTGCGCTACACAAGCCAACTGGTTTAGTAATCGCGTTCCCAGAAGATCCCGATCCCAGTATCGCCACTGTTGGACGCCGAGCCACGCAGGCGCGTGTTGCGCCCAATGTCGAGGTTCAGGTTCAATTGTACTTCGCCTTGGCTGCCGACTTCCACTTCTGAATAGACATCTTCGCTGATACGGCGCCCAAAGGACAATTCGGTTTCGCCGGTTGTTTCGTCCGTGCGTACATCCAGATCATCAAGACCGAATACCCGGCGCGTGCCGTCCAGTATCCCGTTGCCCTTGCCTGCAAGCGTTCGGATCGAGGATATCAGCCGCGCCACCTGAAACGGAGACAGCGTATCAAAACTACGTCCAAAGAGCAGCAACGCAAGGACCTCGTCCTCTGGCAACTGCGGGGACGAGGTGATGTTGATTTCGGGTGCATCCGCTGGTCCCTCGACGATGATCTGCGCAGTCAGGGATTCGAGCACTGTTTCCGCAATGACCCTGATGCGCGGCACTTGCATGCCGGATAGAATAACCCGTCCTTCGGTCAGCTCCAACCGTCGCCCCAGAAAATCAAGGCGTCCACGCTGCAGGTTGAACTGGCCCACTGGTTCCGGTGCTGCAGCCGTTCCGCCCAGAAGCAAAGCACCCCCAAAGGCCGCATCGAGCCCGCGACCCCGGACAAAAATCGGATCACGCGCTGTGATCCGCACATCAAGAGGAATGGCAGGCCCGCTGCCGCCTTGCGAAGCATTTCCTGATTGTGACGCAACGCCGGCGCGCCGTTGCGTGCGCAAAACCGAGGAAGGGGCGCCAACATGTTCAATATCGGGAATCGGCTCTGCACCACCCAGCCCGGTGTCCGGTACACGGATCTCGGTGTCAAACAGGCCAACGTCTCCTGACACTGCCAATCGGCGGGATGCGGGCCCCCGCAAGGCCAGTGTCGCGTCGACGCGGGTGCGCACAAACGTGTCGATGGCGTAGATCAAACCGTTGATCCGCATGTCGAGATCCGTTTGGAAAGGCGCGCTAAGGCCGACGGTTCCGTTGAGGCCAAGTTGCCCTTCATTTGCCGTACCGCCAGCAGAAATTTGAGCACGCGATGCGCCGATGTCGGCAGTTGCGTCAAGACTGTTGACCGTCAATCCGATAGCTGGATCAAACAATCGTGCACCGCTGATTTGCACACGGCCAGCCAGTGACGACAGTTGCAATGGGCCGGTCAGTCGCATGTTGAAATCCGTGCTTCCCGACAGCGCGCGATCTCCGACAAATGCCGATGCCAGTCCAAGCGGTAAGCTGCCTGACATATTCAGATCGGAGGCGTTTCGTGGCACATCCACGCGGCCATTGATCGACGCGGTTGCCCCGGTGTCAGTTCGCAAGGCCACGTCTACATCCGGCGTGCCGCTCAGATTTGCCAATTGTGCTGAGACGTTGGCCCCACCCGCCAGACCCGGCGCAAATCGGTTCAGCCGATCAAGTCGGGCCGTAAGCGCCAGTGCATCGGGTGTTCCATCAACCGTTGCATCAAGCCCGGTTGCGCTCAGCGTAGCGGACAGGTTGCGGGCAGTGACCGGATCGCGAACGACCGCGGCAATATTGGCAGGCCCCGGCAATTGCGGAACGAACACGCCCAGGTTGCTCAGGTCTGCCGTCAGGTTCAACATACCTGCATCACCCAAGGGGGTGCCTTGGACCCGCGCACTCAGACCTTTGGGGGCGCTGAGTTCGGCCATCACGGCCAGATCGCCGGTGAAATCGGACACCGTCGCCTTCAAGCGCGCAGGGCCGGGCAGTTGCGCAACAAACGGAGCGAGGTTTTCGATTTCAGCCAGTATATCCACCGAAGCGGAAGGTCCGGACAATGCGCCGTCGATCTGCGCTGTGATCGCGGGCTGTGCGGTGACTGTGGCGCTAATACGCGGTGCTGTGCCTGACATATCCAGTGTGCCGCGTGCCGTGGCAGGGCCGGGCAGGGCGGGCACCAATGCGCCCAGATCCGCAACGTCAGCCGCAATGCGCAAGGCCGCGTTTGGGCCATTGAGCGGTCCGTCAATGCGCGCGGCAATGCCCGGCGCGGTTGAGACATTGGCCGAGATGACGGGGTTGGCCGCGCCCAAATCAAGCATCCCGTCCAGAGTTGCAGGACCGTTCAGAGGGGCCGCAAATCGCTCAACCTCTTGCAGCGTGCCGTCAAATTTCAGCATTGGTGCATCGCCTGCGACGGTCCCGACAAGGTTGAGATCGAGGCCAAACGCGGCACTCAGTTCGGTGTCGATTGCAATTGTGTTTTGAATGTCTCGCACGGCCGCTGTCAGATCCACCGCCCCGGCAAGGCGTGGGTCGAAAAAGGCCGCATCGCGCAAGGTGGCCGTCAGTTCCACCGCGCCGTCTTCGGCGTCCACATCTCCGTGCGCGCGCGCTGTCAGCTCTGAATTTTCCAAAGAGAAACGCTCGATACGCGTGCCTGTCTCATCGCGCGTCACGGCAAGACCAAGCTGTGTGTCTGGCGTCAACAAGGGCGACAGAACGGGCTGCCCGATGTCCAGCCCCTCAGACTGACCATCAAGCGAGACGGTGATCGCCCCCCCGGGCAGTTCAGCAGACAGGGCAACATCCGCCACAATCGCTCCGGTCAGTGGTAGGCCGGCGACACCGCTGTAAGGTGCGAGAGTCGGCAAATCGGCATTCAAATTCGCATCCATCTGCAACCGCCCATCGGTCGGAGCAAAACGAATAGTACCTTCGGCAGTGCTGTGCGGCGTTTCAAGGCGCAGCGCTTCAAGCGCAACGGCACCCGTGTCCTGAATTGTCAGGTTTGTTTGCAGGCTCAACTGGGGCCCAATGATCTGTGCCAGTGCAGGATCAGTCGGCGCGCCCACGCCTTGCGCGGACAGGGTAAGTCTGCCGCTTAGGGGCGTGTCAGTGTTCGGCGCGATCTGACCCGTTCCATTCAGCGTGATCAGCTCTGCGTTGATCTGCCCCGAACGCGCATCGTTGACGGTGCCGCGCATGGTCCAGTCGGGGCTTTGCGCTGCATCAAATGCCAATGACAAATCCGCATTTTGCAGCGTGACGCCGCTGCCCGGCAACTTGACCGGCGCATCGCCCTCGATGTTCACCTGCAACGTCAATTGCTGCGGCGCACGGGTTGCATCTAGCAGCGCGCGTCCCGTTACGGCCAATTGCGCGGTTTGCAAATCCAGTTGGGACAGGTCGAGGCCACCATCCTCCAGTGCAAGCCCTTCCACGCGCAACGCTGTACGTGCGCCAAAGAACGCCCGCGTTTCGACGTCCAGCAATGGCCGCAGATCGCCAGACACATCCGCATTGAACCGACGCCCGCTGCCGTCTTCCATAGCGGCAATGGAGACCGCACCTGACAAGCGGTCCTGTCCATCTGTGGCCAACCCGATGTCAGCCGCGAAGTTGTCTAACGGCCCTTCGCCCGAGATATCAAGCACAAGGGCAGGATCACCCGGCAACCCGAGCGATGTGGCCACAATACCTCCACCCGCTTCGTCAATGCGCGCGACGAGCGCGAGCATCTCGTCTTGACGCCCAAAGGACAGATCAATCTGTATCTCTCCCCGCGCGGCGTCCAGGCGATTGGCTTGTGCGACCACTACAACGCCGTCGCTGTTCAGTGCGGCATTCGCCTCGAGCGTCGCGACGTAAGGTGTTCCCAGAAGAGGCGCGCCCAACTCAATCCGCTCAATGGCAAAACGGTCGACCGCGATCGCAATCGGCAGGTCAGGAATGCGAAAGCCCGACGCCTCTGCGTCCGGCGCACTTGGCGTGGATTGGGGCGCACGGAGTACGGACAGGCGCGTGGCGGTCAATGCGGTCACATCAAGGCGGCCGCGCAACAGGGCGCTGCGATCCCAGTCAAGCACGGCATTTTCAAGCTCAAGCCAGACGCCGGTGTCATCTGAAATGCGCAAGGCATCCATGCGGGCTTGTGACGATAGGGCACCTGCAAACCCGTCGATTTCCACGATGCGGCCATCGCCTGACAACTGACGTTCAAGCAGGGCTTCGATGCGTGCACTTTGGGCGATGACAGTTGCAGGCCAGAAAGACAACGCGAGGAACAGGAGGGCAAAACAACGCATCAAAACGCCTGCCCAATGCCAATAAACAGACCAAAGTTGTCGTCGCTGTCACCCCCCAACGGAATTCCGATATCGGCACGGATTGGACCAAGCGATGTGCGATACCGCACGCCCAGTCCAACACCTGCATGGCTTTCGCCATCCTCGAACGAACCATCTTCGGATACATATCCAACATCGAGAAACCCGACGATGCCTATGGTGTCGGTCACATCGCGGCGCACCTCGAAATTCGCACCGACAAATCCGCGCCCGCCGACGGTACCCTGCGGGATATCGACACCCAAGGATTGAAAGGACTGCCCGCGCACCGTGCCACCCCCGCCGGAAAAGAACAGCAACTCCGGTGGTGTTTCCTCAAGGGAACTGCCCAGAATAGAACCAAAATGCAACCGCCCGGCCAAAACCGTGCGCTCTCCGACTTCGCGATAACGGCGAAAGTCGCCTGTCAGGCGCACACCCGATCCAGACCCGTCGCTGAGGCCAAAGAAGGGCTCGGCCTTGATCTGATTGTACCTGCCAGAACGTGCGTCCAGTGGATCGTCGCGCAAGTCGCGGGTGGCATCAATTTGCAAAAGCGCGTGGCGAAACTGGCGGTCGCCAAAGGCGTCTTCGGCATCCGAATAGCGCAACCGCGCACCAATCCCGATCTCAAGCGCGCTGTCGCGTAACTCGCGCACGCGCCGCACCCCGATTTCTGCATATTGCGAGGTGAAGTGGATTTCGTTCAGCCGTTCAAGTGTGCCATAGATTTCCAATGTGCTGTCTGGGCGCCGAAACCCCGGTATCGTCAGCCTGCCGCCCAAAGCCACGTCGATGCCGCCAGTTTCACCACCAATACCGTCCACATCAAAATCAAATCGCAGGCGCTCGGCGCCGCCAAATGCATTGCGATGCATCCAGAACGCCTCCAGCGAAATGCCGTCCCGGGTTTCAACTTCGGCACCAAATCCGATCCGGCGCAAAGGCGCGTCCTGCACTTCGAGCGCAATGTCCAACGTACCATCAGGGTTCGGGACCTCCGCCTCGCGCACGATAACGCTGCTGAAGGCTCCGGTATCGACCAGTCTGTCGCGGACATTGTCCAGCTCGGCGGGGCTGAAGGGCGTGTTGCGAGGAAGTCCAGCAATCGCACGCAACCGATTTGGGCGCACACCTGAATCCTCTGGGACAACAAGGGTGCCAAAGCGCAGAGCAGGTCCGGGATCAATGCGCAGGTTAACGTCCAGCGCAGATTGCGCATGTCGCGCAACGATCTTTTGGTCCACCAACTCCGCCTTTGCGTGTGAGGCATCGCGCCAGTCGCTAATGCCAGTCGCGGCCGTCTGACGAATGACGTCCGTTCGTGCAGGTGCTCCGCGTACAAACCCGGCTGGCAAATCTGCGTTTGGGGGCAGGGGGGCGACCTCGGTCTCACCAAGTACAAATGCGGGTCCCAATGACACTTCGATCACGACCGGATGCACCACGGATGGCCGATCCAGTGCGGTCAGGCGCGCCGCTTCGCGTCCTGCCAGTTGAATTGAAATCTCTGCGCCAAAATACCCTTCTTGATAAAGCAAGGCGAGAAGTCGCCCATAATCACCTTGTGCGGTCGCGATCACGTCGCCAACCGGGGCGTCCAGCGCGATGTCCAGTACGCTGGCTTCGGCACTCAGACGGTCCTGCAAGTCGGGAGATGCCGGCGCTACGGTCAGAGTCTGCGCATGGGAAATCAACGGAGACAGCAGGCAAAACAGGCCGATACACCACATATAGTGTGTTTTCGCACTGATCTTGCCCGTGAACATACTAGGTCGTTCCTACACACTGCTACCTACCGTCTAACAAATGTGGCAAGGAACTTGAATTGCCAACATGCAGGTTTTGCCCAATTTGCACGGTAAGTCCGCTTAATGCCCACTTGCAAAGCGCCAAGGCGTCAGGAACTGTGTATGACATGTAAAGACCTGTGGGTTTTTTGGCCCGAAAAGCGGGCCCCGGTCCAAACACTTGGAGGCGTAGTTTAGTGAGTGCGGGGTTATCACCCATGTTGCATCAAGACTTGATTGGTTGTCCGAAATGCGATGCCGTATATGCGGTACGCATACCTGAATTGGGGCAAAAAGCGACGTGTGCGCGCTGTCACACTGTCCTGATTTCAAACAAATATGAGGCAGGTGTACGCACGCTGGCTTTGGCGTTTGCCGTTCTTGTTCTGGTTCTCGCGGCAGCGTTTTTTCCGTTTCTGTCGATCAACGCCGCAGGCATCGGAAACAGCGTGTCCTTGCTTGGGGTTGCGACAAGTTTCCGCTCCGGCGTTCTGGTGCTGGTTTCGGTGACATCGGTTTTGTTCATCGTCGGCTTGCCTGCCGTGCGCATGGCGCTGCTGATCTACGTGATTGTGCCCATCGAATTGCAACGCCAACCTTGGCCCTTCGCGCACCGCGCCTTTGCGGTCGCTCAACGGCTCAAGCCATGGGCCATGACAGAAATCTTCGCGATTGGATGCGCTGTTGCGCTGGTCAAGGTATCCGGTTTGGCTCGGCTGGAGTTCGGCCCTGCATTTTGGATGTTCATCGCATTGTCTGTGACAGTGGTTTTTTGCGAGCGTTATCTGTGCACGTGGTCCATCTGGAATGCATTGGAGCGTGACGGCGCACAGGGAGTGCAGAGTTGACGACTGCGCGGGCTCTTGGTCTTAGGACCTGCGTGACCTGTGCACGTGTCTGGCCCATGGAGGTCACTCGCTGTGATCGCTGCGGGCACCAATTGCGATCTGCCGATCGTCGCAGTCTCCAATGGGTCTGGGCGCTGTGGCTGACTGGTGTGCTCGCCTATATCCCGGCGAACCTTTACCCGATGCTGATCACCAAGACGCTGACGGGCGCACAATCCAGCACCATCGTGGGTGGCGCGGTCGAGATTGCCAAACACGGGGACTACGCCATAGCGGCGATTGTGCTGATCGCATCCGTGGTCATCCCAATCGCCAAATTCGCGGCCATCGCCTATCTTGCGCTCACCGTGCAGAGGGGCAGCAGGGCCACAGCGCATCAACGCACGCTGATTTACGAGGCGGTTGAGTTCATCGGGCGCTGGTCCATGATCGATGTTTTTGTGGTGGCCATTCTCAGCGCACTTGTGCAACTGTCTGTTGTTGCCTCCATCCAACCGGGACCTGCCGCCTTGACGTTTGCCTTTTCCGTCATTTTCACAATGCTTTCAGCGCAGTGCTTTGACAGCAGATTGATATGGTCTGCCGCAGAAGATCATGGAAAGGCACAACATGGCGGATGATGCTCCATCGCCACCACCCGTGCCGATAAGCGGAAAACAATCGCCCGTCAGCCGGCTTTCGCCCGTCTGGTTCATCCCATTGCTGGCAATTGCCGTTGCGGCGTGGGTCGCTTGGGATAACTGGTCCAAGCAAGGCCCGGTGATCGAAGTCGCCCTGGCCGAAGCGGATGGCCTGCATGCCGGTGAGACGGAACTGCGGTACCGCGACATTTCGGTTGGTCTTGTTGAGGAACTGCGCTTTTCCGAAGATCTGGCAAATGTCATTGCCACCATCCGTCTGGACAAGGAAATAGCCCCATTTGTGGACGCCGATGCGCAATTCTGGATCGTGCGACCCGAGGTGACAGCACAAGGCGTGTCGGGCCTCGATACTGTCTTGTCCGGCGTTTACCTTGCCGGTGCATGGGACAGCGAACGCGCCGAGCCGCAGACCAGGTTCACAGCCCTTGCCGCGCAACCGCTTTTGGCCTTGGGAGAGAACGGAACGACATTTACGCTGCAGTCAGAAGTCGAACTGCCATTGGCTGGCACGCCGATCCTTTATAGGGGGGTACGGGTTGGGCGCATCGGTCCATCCAAACTTGATGCGGGGGGACTGACGGCCAGTGCATCGGCGGTTATCTTCGAGCCCCACGAAACACTGATCACCTCTGCGACGCGGTTCTGGGACATCTCCGGCGTCGACTTTTCATTGGGGGCACAGGGCGCGAGCCTTGATTTTGACTCGCTTGCATCGCTGGTCACGGGCGGTGTCACGTTTGAAACGCTTGCCTCAGGTGGCGATCCTCTGGATGCCGACAAGGTGTTTGAACTGCACCCGAACGAGGAGATCGCCCGCGAGGACTTCTTTGTGAATGACACTGGCGGCACGCTGGATGTTCTGGCGATCTTTGAGGAGAACCTGCCGGGTCTGCAAGCCGGAGCGGCGGTCACATTGGGCGGCTTGCGACTGGGGGAGGTTCTGGCGCTGTCCGGCATTGTTGATCGCGCACAGTTTGGCGACAGTCAGGCGCGGCTTGTGGCTACGTTGCGCCTTAGTCCGGCCCGCTTGGGACTTGAGGGCAACGTGGACGAAAGCGCGTTTCTCGCGTTTCTCGACACCCGTGTGCGCGATGGGTTGCGCGCACGTCTTGCGACCGGGTCCATCCTGACGGGTGGGCTCAAGGTCGAACTGGTCGACGTGCCCAATGCGCCCCCTGCGACGCTGGATCAGGTGTCTGAACCCTTTCCTGTCATGCCGACAACCGCGGCGCGCGTCACGGACGTAACAGCAAGCGCCCAAGGGGTGTTGGCCCGGATCGAGGCATTGCCGATTGAAGACGTTCTGAACGAAGCGATTGGGTTAATCGGTGATGTGCGATCCGTTATTGGTGGCGCGGACGTGCAACGCGCCCCGGCGTCGCTGATTGCAACGCTTGAGGCGGTGCAGGCCGTTGCGACCAGTCCAGAAGTTGCAGGTCTGCCGGCCCAGGTTGGCGAAGTTGCGGACCAACTGTCGACAGCATCAAAACAACTGAACGCCGTGTTGTCCGAGGTGGAGGACCAAGCGATCATCGCGCAGGTCTCACAATTGATCGAACGGCTTGATCGGACCGCGCAGACGTTACCATCCTTGTCCGAGCAAGCCTTTGCCTTGATCGCTCAGGCACAAAATCTGCCGCTCGAAACGGCCGTGGACAGCTTTGTGACCACTACAGATGATTTCCGCGCCATCCTTCAGAACGAGGACCTTGCCGCATTGCCCGCCGATCTGCGCGCGGCGATGGATGCGTTGCGCATGCTATTGGTGGATGAAGCACTGACAGGTCTGCCGACCGACCTTGCGGCACTGACAGATACCGCGACATCGGCGGCGACCAAGGTGGATGACCTGTTGGACAGCGTGGACGACAGCGAGATCATCCAAAGCGCAAGTGATTTGATGGCCTCGCTTGAGGCGACAGCTGCCGACCTGCCGAAACTGACGGCACGGGCGGATGCGATCCTGTCTCAGGCTGAACAATTGGCATTGGATCAGGTGGCAGAGCAGCTGCGATCCGTGCTCGGCGCGATTGACGCGCTTGTTGATCAAGACAGCACCCGAGATCTGCCACGCCAGATGAACCAGACCCTGACCACCCTTGAGGGCACATTGAGCGATCTTCGGGCCGGAGGGGTCGTTGATAATGCAAATGCAACACTGGCAGCAGCACGCGAAGCGGCCGAGGCAATCTCGCAAGCCAGCGCAACACTGCCCGCGCTGTCCAACCGCCTGAGCGCCGCTGCAACGCAGGCTAATTCGACGCTCTCCGCGTATGATCGCAATTCCGAATTCTCCCGTGGTCTGGCGACAGCCGTGCGCCAAATAGATGCCGCAGCAGAAGCCATAGAGCGTCTGGCCCGCCAGATCGCGCGCAATCCCAATTCTCTTTTGACGGGCCGGTAACGATGATCCAAAGACGTAATATCTTGGCAGTGATGGTTCTGAGCGCGCTTTGTGCGTGTGGCACTGTAGAGACGCGATTTGATGCCGCGCCCTTGGAGGCGAGCGAGGAAAAGGTCAGCGTGCGGTTTGCCCGTATCGAAGTGGTCGCTGTGTCGTTGCCAGTCTACGCTCAGAGCGAAGACATTCACGTCCGCGATGCCAGCGGCGCCATTGTTCCACTGGGGGCGTTGTGGGCCGATGATCCAGCGCGGGGGGTGACGCTGAACGTCGCAACCGGCTTAGCGAAAGTCACGGATCGTCTGGTCGCGCCCGAACCTTGGCCTTTCCGGGATTTGCCGGACGTGCGGGTCGACATTCGTCTTGATGCTTTCCTGGCGACCAATACCGGCACGTTCCGCATGGCTGGACAGGTGTTTGTCGCACCCGAAGACGGAACCGGACGTGACCGTGCCCGTGCGTTCGAGATTGAAACACCGGTGGCCGATCCCGGTGACGCGACCGCAATTGCCCAGGCCCGCGCAGTCGCGGAGCGTGCATTGGTGAGCTTCGTCGCCACGGAAGGCTTGCGTTAGCGCGTCGTGCGCGCCCTTTGGCTAGGACGGGCAATTTAACGACACGTGTTCAAGGGATTGCGATCCGTGGCCTGCGGTTCAGGTCAGGCCGGTCAATTGGAAAACCTCCAACTCGCCCTTGCCCTTGGCAGGCAATGCGCCTTGGGCGGTGCCAACACAATGGTCTTGCATCCGCGCCCATGCATCCGCGCTGGCAAAGATCGTGTCAGGCTTAGCCATGGCCGTTATACGCGCCACAGTGTTCACGGTGTCGCCCCAGATATCAAACAGGTGCTGGTGACGGCCAATGACGCCGGCGACAACCGAGCCGGTGTGAATGCCAATACGCAATTGCCAGTTGTCGGTCACTTCGGCCACGGCGTTTGTCATCTCAAGTGCGCAGCGCGCCGTGGCAAGGGCTGCCTCGGCGTTGGGCTGCAACAGATCGGCGGTGGCCAGATACGCGTCTCCGATGGTCTTGATCTTTTCCAGACCGTGAAACAATGTGATGTCCTCAAACCGCGTCACGAGATGCTGGAGATGGCGCACGGCCAGCTCGGCGGGATGTTTGTCGCAATAGTCGGTAAAACCGACGACATCCGCCATCAGCACAATGACATTGTCAAACCGCCGGGGCTTGACCTCGTTGGTGTCTTTGAGTTCGCGCACTGCTCGGGCGGGTAGGGTGGCGTGCAACAGATCATCTGCGCGCCGCCGCTCTGTCTCGATCTGTGCCAGATAGCTCGCCTCTTGATCGCGCAGGTGCTTCTGGGCGAGGCAAGCGCCGACACGGGCCCGAAACAGGATGCGATCAAAATCCTTGGGCAGAAAATCCTGTGCGCCCAACTGAATGCCTTTGACGACCTGTTCCATTTCCTCGACGGCTGAAATGACAATAACCGGAATGTCGCGCAAGGCTGGGTCCGCCTTCATCGTCTCCAGCACGCCATAGCCATCAAGATTGGGCATTTCGATATCTAGCAGAACAAGGTCATAGCTGCCGTCGCGCAACCGTTCGAGAGCCTGCACACCATCTTCGGCGCCTTCCGTCTCGTGGCCCAACTGCTTGACTGCCATGGACATTTTGAGCCGGCTCGTCATGTTGTCGTCGACCACCAGAATGGTACTGGCCTTTTGCGGCATCTCAAAGTCAGACATTCAGGTCGCCATTCATTCCTGCAGCTTTTGCAGCGCTTCTTTGGTTTGGCTGAAGGCTAGTGCGATTTCATCCAACAGACCATCACAATCGGTCAGATCGTGTTGACGGGCGCGCTGTTCCAGGTCCCGGGCAAGCGCGGACAGCGACTTGGCCCCAAAGTCATTGCTACTGGACTTCATCGAATGGGCGGCACGACGCAGGGCGTCAACGTCATCTGCCTTTGTGGCGTCGCGCATTCGACGCAACAAGGTTTCGCCCTCGCTGGCGAAACTGTCGATCAACTCATTCAGCGCGGCGCTGTCACCGCCAATGACATCCATCAGGTTAGACAGGGACGCTTCATCCAAAACGGCATCTGCTGGCGGAACATCCGAATTGATCTCTGTATCCTCGGCTGCCGTTTCATGCACCGTTCGCCCTGCGGCGACGGCCTCAAGAGCGCGCACAAGCGCCGCCACACGGATCGGCTTTGAGATGTATTGCGACATGCCCATCGACAGGTACTTGTCACGATCTCCGCGCATCGCATTGGCCGTCATGGCAACAATCGCAGGGGCCTTTTCGCCCCAATCGGCGTGAATGCGGCGGGTGGCCTCCATGCCGTCCATCTCTGGCATTTCAATATCCATCAAAACGACATCGTATGTCTGCACCTCCAGTGCTTCGAGAACCTCAACGCCGTTTGAGGCGACGTCGGCGCGATATCCAAGCCGTGCCAATAGCATTTTTGCCAGTTTCTGGTTGGTGGTATTATCATCAGCCAGCAGGATCCTCAGCGGCAGGCGACGTGCCATTTCGGTGTCGAATTCTGTTCTGGTTGCAACATTTGCGGCCACAATCGTCTGTTCATGCGGGGACAGGATAGACGCCAATGCCTGCAAGAGCGGGGCAGGCTTGATCGGTTTTTGCAACACGCGTTCAAAGATGATCGTGTTAAATCCGGGCTGGCGTTCCAACACTGTACGCCCGATTGAACTCAGCAAGATCAAAGGCAGGTTGGCGCAATCAGGCAAAGCTTTGATCCGCTTGGCCAAGCTCAAACCATCTTCACCGGGCATAGACAGATCCAGAATGGCGACATCAAAGGCGGCGTCATCGCTCAAAACGGAAATTGCGGCATCGCCATCTTCTACGACGGTCGGTTGCATGTTCCAATCTCGGGTCTGCACATCCAATATGCGGCGGTTGGTGGCATTGTCATCCACGATAAGTGCGCGCCTGTCGGCGAGCCCGGCGATTGCTGCACTTAAATCGGGGGCAGGGGCTGCGGTGTCCGCTTCGAAGTCGATCACGAAATGAAAAATCGTGCCCTTGCCAACTTCGCTTTCGACCCAAATCCGCCCGCCCATGAGCGACACCAGCTTTTCCGAGATCGCCAGCCCGAGCCCAGTGCCGCCATAGCGACGGGTCGTTGAGGCATCGACCTGACTGAATGACTGAAACAACGTATCCATGCGGTCCGCAGGAATGCCGATCCCTGAATCGCGCACACAGAACTGTAGGGCGTGCGTTCCGGCCTTGGCTCCGTTTCCTGAATAGTGCACGGCAAGGACAACATCGCCTTTCTCCGTGAACTTGATCGCATTGTTGAGCAAGTTCAACAGAACCTGGCGCAGACGCGTTGGGTCACCGTGCACAAGCGTCGGCACGTCAGGCTCCATCAAATAGGCCAGATCAAGCCCCTTCTTGGCGGCCAGAACCGAAACAAGATCCACGGCTTCTTCGATCGTGGTGCGCAGATCAAAGGCGATGTGTTCCAGATCCAACTTGCCTGAATCCACGCGACTGAAATCCAGAATGTCGTTGATGATGGTCAAAAGATCTTCGGCGGAGCTGTTGATCGTTTCTCCAAAGTCGCGTTGCTCATCGTCAAGGTGTGTGTCCAACAACAGGTTGGACATCCCGATGATCCCGTTCATGGGCGTGCGAATTTCGTGGCTCATGGTGGCAAGGAATGTGCTCTTGGCTTCGTTGGCGCTTTCGGCCACGTTCTTGGCATCCTCCAGTTCGACGGACAGGCGCTGTAGCTCGGTGAGGTCGGTGTAAATTCCGACAACCCCACCATCGGCTGTTGGATATTCCTTGATCTGAATCCACGTGCCGTCCTTGCGCTGTTCCAGAATGGGTTGGTCCGGTGTGCGATGCCGATCTTTGCGCTGTTGATACCAAGCGTCCGGATCATCAAGTGCCGACAGCACCTGACCGGAGTCCGCGATCAATCTCACAACATCGGAAAAGCGCATCCCGATCTCAAATCGATCCGGATCGCCGGTAAAGATCTTGTCGCGATAGGTGGTGTTGCAAAGAACAAGTCGATCTTCGGCATCGTAAAGGGCGAATCCCTCGGACATGCTTTCGATGGCGTCGGTCAGTTGTTGGCTTGCAACCAGAAGTTCTGCGGTGCGCCGTTCAACCCGCTCTTCCAGCTCGTCATAGGCAGCGCGCAGGCTCCGTTCGTCGCTTTCCTGCCGCGCGAGCATTTCGTTGTAGGCGTCAATTACCGCGCCCATTTCGTCATCACTGTGCCAATTGACACGGTGGCGCCCGTCCCCCTGTCGCAACTGATTGATCGACGTGAGTAGCATGTCCAGCGGCATCCCGATGGTTCTGCGATTGGCAATAAGGGCGCTGATGATAATGGCGGCGAGCAATACGCCGGCGAGGCCAAAGGCGAGCACCAGACGGCTGTTACGCTCTTCGCGTACCGAGTTGGGTGCCAGCGTAATGGCGAGTGTTCCGATGATTTGCTGGACATCACCGCTGGACTGCACGATGTCGCGCTGGCCAAAGAAGCGGTTCTGCTCCATCCCCTCAATCACACCTTTGGCGGACATCAGGCTGCCTGTCTCATCGTAGATCGCAACCGCCAGAACATCGTCATCGACTTCGATTGCGGAAACGATGAGTTCGATTTGCTCCTCCGACAGGCTCCACAGCGGGCGCGACAAGACCTGACTTTGCATGGTCAGCAGTTGGTCAAGTCGATCCTGCAATTGCTGGGTGGCGCGACGATCGGCGTTGATCTCGAAGAAGGCAAAAACGATGACAACTGCCAGCAGAACAAGCGGGACGATAACAATCAAAAATTTGGCACGGAGTGTGCGCAGACTTGCTGGTGCACGCCGTGCGGTCATAACGTCAGATCCCGTGTCAAAAGGTGGTTCCGTTCTGGCAATCCCGTGGCTGGCACGTCCTGTCCCCCCGGGTCATCGTGCTTCAGTTCACGTAGCTTTCTACAATCTCCTGATAGCGTCCCGAGTCTATCAGTTTTTTCAGACCGGCATTGAACTCGTCTCGCAGTTGTTCGCTTTTGAAGATGGGGCGATATCCCCAGGGATCAGCAAAGTCATTGATGGTGACGGGCTTGATGCCGATCTTGCCTTCCTCGGCCACCAGTTTTGTCAGGTATTGCACAATGTTGCGGTCTGCTACGATCGCGTCCGCACGGCCACGATGTAGCATCTTGACCTGCAGGCTCTGATCTGCGGTTTCGGTATAGTTGGCCGATCCGACAAGCGGCGAAAGCCATTCGCTGTAGTGCTTGGAGGCATTCTGGAAGGCGACAACGCGCAAGGGGGCCAGATCCTCTGGCTTTGCCACTGAAATGTCGCTGTCGGTCAGGGTAAAGATGACATCCTGAAACTTGACCGAAACATCGCCGTAGATGCCGCCATGCTGTGTCAGATCCTCGCCCTGATCTTTAGAGGCTGCATCGACTTTGCCCTGAATGAACTCAAATGCGATACGCCGTGCCGGGACAAAGACGGGTTCCAGTTCGTAACCGGATTGCGCCAAGGCTTCTCGAATGATGTCGACCTCGATACCGCGGCCGGTGTCGGGGAACGCGTAGGGCGGCGTGGACGCCCCGAAGGTCATTGTGACGGGCTCGGCCTGCGCGTGTGATGCCATGATCCCTGTCATAAGGATCAACATCAAAACGACACGGTGGCCTAATGTCCAAACTTTCATCTCATAGTCCCTCATCGTTCGGTTCAGGCGCTCTTGTGGTATAAGAGCCTTTGCGCCTGATGGTCATCGGTTTGGGGCAACTTGCCCGTCACAACTGCGTGACATTTTCAATTCAAGTACTGGTTCACAAGTTCATCATAGCGGCCTGTGGATTTCAGGTGGGCGAGACCGGCATTGAATGCGTCGCGAATAGCGGCATCCCTAAAGACCGGGCGCACCTCCAGCGGAGCCTGAAAGGCCGTGTATTTGAGCGGCGGCAACGTCGATCCGCTTTCTGTTGCCCATTGCCGGGCGTGGTAGTTGAAAATGTTTCGATCAGCCACCACAACATCCACCAAGCCACTGATTAACGCACGCACTTGTTCAAGCTGGTTCGGTGTCTGGCTGTAGCGCGCGTCATCCCGCACAGGCTCAAGCCATTCGGGAAAAAACTTCCAGGCATTCTGAAACGCCATCACCTTGAGGCCATCCAGATTGGCAGGCGTGTCCAGTGTCAGATCATCTGCGCTCAGGGTAATCAGCACGTCAAAGTATTCCACAGAAACCGCGCCGTAATGTGCATCCGGCCCCTCCAGAATACGCACTGGATCTTTTGAAGCCGCGTCCACCAGCCCTTGCTTGAACTGCCGCTCTACGCGCGCAGCAGGCACGAAGTTCGGCACAAGCGTGTACCCACTGTGAGCAAGGGCCTCACGCACGATATCGACTTCGAGGCCGACACCGGTGTCCGAAAACGCATATGGAGGCGTGGAATCCCCGAACGTCATGGTGATTTCGGTTGCGTGCAGCGTGGCCGCCCAGATCAGACCGGTCGCGATCACAATGCAACGTATCCAATGGCGCATTGTCTGTCCTTTCATTTGGTCCCTGCCTCAACCTTCAAAGTTCGGGATGCTTTCCCACTGACCGAGCGCGTAGCCGTGTACAGTTTCGACAGGCGCGTTCTTGGTCGCGACGTTGATCCGTCGGCCTCCGCCACTGGTCGAAGTGATGATGCGCCCCTCATTTGGCCCGTATTGCGTACCAACATGAACGTCATGGGCCTCGTAGCCAAAGAACGTCACACCTGCGGAAGAGCCCGTGTTCATCAGCCCGATCGTTGTGACAACATCCCACAGCGACGCACCACCCTGTGGCACGACGGCTGCATAGGCGTTGGCCAGAAAGTTCACCACACGGTGTCCGGCATTGGCCGACGGGTTCAGGCTGCTGCGCACCCACTCGGCAGAGTTGGGGTAGTCATTCGTGACGTTAAGCGGGAATTGATAGATCGGCGCAGGCAACATTTCATTGTAAACCGTCTGGACCGCGCCGGGATCGAAAAAGACATTCCACTCGGAATGTTCAGGTGCGCCGGGAACAATGCCGGGATCAATGTTGCCGGGCACGGTGTCCCCGATGACCCCACCCATCCAGTACATGCACTTGACCTTGCTCCACATGTTGAGATCGCCCGCTACCTGCGCAAATGGCGTCAGCCCTCCAAGGTTCAGCACCGCCAAAGCGCCTTCCTCCGCATTTGTCATGATGTCCGCCAAAAGGTGATCACCATCGACAATATCTGCGTCTTCCAGCCCAGGCATCTCGGGCAGCGCGGGCAATGTGTTCAGGATTAGCGGGAATTGGCGATATGCCCACGGAAATCCGTTGACGGCACGCGCAGCACTCAGCCCAACAGGCACATGGCCCTGACCGCACATGTTTAGGATCCGTTTCGTGCACCAATATGCCGGTACGCCAAGCGTGTCTCCATTGATGACGACAATCCCTTGCAGGTCGTAGTTTGCGAGGAAATCAGATCCACACAACAGCGCAATTGACGCAAATTCGTCGACGGAGCCATCATGTGTCACGAGCAATGGTATCTTGGTCATCGGGGTCTCCTTAAAGTGTTTTGATTTAGTGTTTCAGGGAAAAGCGGCTTGGATCAGGGGCACATGCCATTTGTAGGCGTGGCACGGTTGCGGGCGCGTCAATCTGTGCCCATTCCGTCAAACCAGCATCCTTGCGCGCTGCGGTGACGGCTGCGTGCAACGCATAAAAGGCTGAATTGGCGAGAACGAGGGCGAATTCGCTGGCCCCCTTGGAGGCTTTAACGCCACTGTCTGCAGGGGCGGGGCCGGTCTCGTTCATGCCGGTGGCTTGGGTGGCGGTGTTGTCAACGATGTGAACGCGGAAGTCTTCGGGGATCGAGTTGATAGTGGGCGGTTTGTAAGCCCACGTCCCATACGTCAGCAGCGCCCCGTTCTCGAACCCTTCAATCGGGGCCTGATCAGGGGTTTGCCACAACATCTCCTCGGTGGTCAGATAGCCAAGCCCCTGAATAAAGGCACCTTCGATCTGGCCCACATCCAGCAATGGGTTGAGCGATTTGCCGATATCGCCCCGGATGTCCGCACGCACAAAATTCCACTCACCCGTCAACACATCCAACTCGACCTCGGAGATGGCCGCGGAATAGAGGTGATAAAGGAACGGATTGCCTATCGGGTGGCGCCCATCCACTGCCGAGTAATCCGGTACAGCATACCGTGCACTTGCAGCCAGGTTGATCCGGTTCTGAAACGCCAGCGACACCACCATATCCCACACTTCGGACCACCGGGTACGCCAGTTCAGGACGACGGCCTCGACCATCGATTTGTACCCGGCCTCTGAGGGTGTCCTGTTGGTCTGGACATCGCGAAAACTGTATTGCTCGAGCGTGCGGCAGAAATCCTCCAGCCGAGAGCGCAGATCACGACACGCCATTTCGACAGCCCCGCCATTCAGATCAGAGGCGGTTGATGCCGCAGTTGGTGCTGCATCCCCAATCACTTCGGTGGTGGTCGATCCCATCTGGATCTTGTCGAGCGGGATGCCAAGGGTCTGGGCTGCAATCTGCGCCATCTGCGTTTGAATGCCCTGGCCCAATTCAACGCCGCCATGGCGCACCAACACTGACCCATCGTCAGAATAAGCCACCACATAGGCCCCGCCCTGGTTCAGCGCCCCACGCGGGCCGGTGAACGCATTGCCGTATTTCAGCGGCATCGAATAGAGACCACGTTTCTTCCATCGGTGCGTGGCGTTGAACTCTGCGACCGCTTGTTGTCGCGCGGCATAGTCCGGGTCACGCACCATGGCGAGGTAGGTCGTGTCGAGGTTGAACTTGTCCAGCGGCTGCATGTACGGCGTAAAGCCGTGGGCCAGCGTGGCCATGTCCAGAATGATCAGCAGTTGCGCCGGGCTCAGATCCAGTGTCGCCTGAAGTCGCTCACGAAATTCTGTTTCTGTCTGAAAATCCTGACCCGCCAGTGTCGCAAGGCTGCTGAGATCGGTATCCGAAAGAACGTTCATCGTCGTCAACGCGTCCAGCGTCTGGTTCGTGATCCGGAAAGGACCCGAAACGGGACGCCCGCGCACATATAGGTTCTGGGCGCGCACATCTTCCACCGACATGCCCATATCATGGGCAATATGCGCAATGATCCCTTCCATGATGTTCATACATTGGATGATGCCGAAACCGCGATAGGCAGTTGAGGAAATCTTGTTTGTTCTGAATACCTTGCCGGTCGTTCTCCATGTGCGTAGGTCATAGACATTTTCCGCCAGAAGCTGCACGAAATCCATGATGTTGAACGAAATGTCGTAGGTACAGCCCCCGTCAGAGCGGAAGTCGACACGCAACCCCTGAATCCGTCCGTTCGGGGACACGGCCGCGTGGTAATCGGCCTCAAACGGGTGACGGTTGCCTTGCATGATCAGATTCGTGTTTCGATCCAGCATCAGGCGCACAGGCCGGTTCAATGCAGCGGCAGCCACAGAGGCGGCGGTTGATGTGAAGGCGGTGCGCATTTGCTTGCCGCCAAATCCACCACCCGCCCGGATCATTTTGACGGCGACCTTGTTGGCGGACACGCCAAGCGCGTGCGCCGCCCCGTACTGGTTGTCTGCGAGGTTCTGCGTCGAGGCATGCACCGTCATCGCACCATTTTCGCCCGGCACAGCCAGCGTCGTCTGAGTCTCCAGATAAAAATGGTTCTGCGCGCCTGTCCGGTGTGTGCCAGCCACGGATGTACAGCCCGTCATGCCGATGGATGGGTCGTCAAGCCATTTGGTATTGCTGCCCGGGCGCGTGATGCTTTCGATCCGCTCCATGGTCGGATTGGTAGGGGGCAGATTTGTGAATTCGGATCCAGCGGCAATGGCCGCATCCAATGTCACAAGCGGGTCGGGCAGGGGCGTTTCAACAACGTGGTTGTACCGGATAAAGGCCGCCAATTGGCGGGCATCCTCGCGTGTTTTTGCAAAGATCAGAGCCAACGGCGCGCCAGAAGAAGTAAAGGCCGTTGGCTGGAACGTCGATTGTTCCTGTGCCAGCTTCAGAATGCCCTCGGGGATGTCTGCGCCTTCAGCGGGCACAAAGATCGGCTCGTCGAGACCCATGCCAGCCCAGTTGCCGGTCTTGTTGGGCACATCATCATAGGTGACAATCCCCAGCAGCTTGTCGAAGCCCTCGGCCTGCAATTCGCGCACAACGTCCTGTGGTCCGCAGGTCTCTCCCTTGAGATTGCAGAACCGGAAGGTGCCCAGTGCCGCGCGCGAATACACATACGCCGCTTCCCAAGTGTCCGGCGGCGTTTTCTGCGTCTGGACGTATTCCGCTTCGCCTGTCGTCTGCATGAAGGCTGACAGCTTGAGCATTGGCGCGGACAGGGGCAATTCGTCCGGGTAATCGTTGTAGCTTTGACGTCCACCGGACACGCCGCGTGCAATGGGGCCTGCCGCACTTTTGTCTGCGCTGCTCAGGTCAGTTCCCAATTGTTCCGCGATTTCGACAAATGCCTTGAAGAACAGGGTGCGCGCCAACGAACGGCGGTAGGACCATGGCACGGTCTCTACTGGTGCGAGGTCCGTGGGGATGATCTGGTCAAGCTCCTTTTCCAGCGCGGCGAGCCCGATTTGAAGGGTTTCATTGTCCCAGCCACGCCCATGCAGCGCGCCTTCAAGTTCGATCATCTGAACGGCACGAAACGCCGGATTGCCCCCAACTGAGCGTAGCGTTCCGTTATCAAGATCGGGCCTCAAGCCATTGTAAATGATAACAATACTACTGATCCGCCCATCTTCGATCTTGACGGAAAGCGCATTGTTGACCAGGGCATGGGCGTTGTCAGGCCGCGCGCGCACCTTGTGACTGGAAAAGTACCAGTCTGGCCCAAGACCGGTCGTGGCATGGAATTTGCTGTAAAGCACATTGCCCGTGTCATGCGATGGCAGGTTCAGCACGTAATCTGAAGCCGTGTCGTTGGTGGGACGGAAGGTTGTGTAGGTAACGCTGGTGCGCAACGCCGCGAGCAGCACGATCACATCCGACATGAACCCGTAATTGACGGCCATGGCGATGTTGCCGCCCACTGTGGCCACCTCGCGCACCTGATGATTGGCCACGACCTTGAGGTGACGCAACATGCCCGCATATGCACGCACATGCGCCGCGGGCTGCGTGGCGATTTGGTCCTCGAGGAACGCGATCAACTGGCTCAGCGTTGTGCCGGCGTTGATTTCCAGAACCGGCGGTTCTTGGTCTCCGTTCAGGGCGTTTTCCGACACACCCATCAACTCTGGCACGCGCGAAATGTCGATCAGCGTGCGCGGCGCCACCGGCTTTTCGTTATAGACCGAGAGGGGCTTGTATATGCCGATGCTGGTATTGCCTGACACCAACCTGCGGCCACCTGACACCGGGTCAAAGCTGGTCATGATTTCAGACAGTGTCGCGTGATCCGTTGCACGAACGAATGTTTCGGACCCGTTGGTGTAATACGCCAGATTTGGGGTTTTCATATACCCCTGAAATTGCGCAGGCGGCGGTGCCGGGCTTTCCAGATCTTTGACCAGCGGGGCATAATCATCTGCAATCTCAACGGGTTGCGGAGTGAGTTGCGGCGTATAGTCATCAGCAAATGTTTTGAATCCATCGAGGATCGGGCGATACCCGGTACAGCGACAAATGTGCCCGTCAAAGTTTTGCTCGATCGCTGCTTCGCTGACACCACCGGGATTGTTTTCCAGCAAAGTATGCATGTTCATGACAAAACCGGCAGAACAAAATCCGCACTGTGATCCGTTATGCGCGGCGAGGGCATATTGGACAGGATCCATCGCCGTGCGGGTCGATCCCAACCCTTCGGTGGTGGTTATCACCGCGCCGTCGAGCGATGCGACAGGACGCACGCAAGAATTGATGGCCCGCTTGACGAAGGTTTCTGAAATCGGGTCCCACGATGTTTCCATCACTGTGCACGCGCCGCACCCGGCTTCTCCGCATACCAGTTTGGGTCCGGCAAGGCCGACATCCGGCTGATGCAGGTAGTCTATCAGCAACGCATGAGGCGCTACGTCATCCAATGTGACGTGTGCGCCATTCAGTATGAATTGAACAGGCTTCGTGTTTCCGGCCCCCAGACCGGTCACAGTATCGTCGGCCATCACATCCCCCCAGATCCGGCTTTTACATCAACAAGGACCACTTCCCGCATGACGATGCAAAGCATTTTTCAAAAAACATGAGGAAGTATCCAGCATTGCAGCGGTTTTGAGCGCCGCGCGTGTGTCCGTGCTTGACAGGAAATCAGGCCAGCCTCACTCTTTCCGGGTATTTTTGACGTCCATTTGAAAAGCTGAATTTGCCATGTCTGATGCAAAATCGGAGTCTGTTCCGCCCACAACTGCACCTGAAAAGACAGCCCAACACAGTCCGTTGTGGCGCAAGATCTCAGGGTTTTTGACTGAATTTGTCCTGCCGCGATATTGGGGCAGTGCTGTGCTTGCAGTTTGTCTGTGGAATGTCGTGCGTATGGGCAGCGACGGGGTTGGTGTGTCCAATCTGTTTCGCGATGTGCCGGAATTGCATGATCGCTTTTGGGAATGGGACAGCCTGAGCAGTCCAACGGCCTGGACATCCGCCGTGTTGGCGATGGCAGTTGGGCTGATGCTCGTGGCACCACTGTTCCAGTGGTATTTCAAACCTCATAACGAGCGTATGATCGGGGCTCGTGTCCTAACCATCCTGCTGGTGCTGTTTGGCGTGGTTATCCATGCCGTGCTGCTCTGGGGTTGGTACTCGGCAGATGGCAGTGCGCTCTTGCCCGGTGAAATCATCAGAGCCGCAGCGGGAGTGGTCGTCGGATGGGCCGCATTTGCGCTTCTTTTGCAATTGTTGCAATGGGTTATGGCCTATATCCGCAACATCTTTGGACCCACAACGGTGCTGTTGCAGGATCCGCACGCTGTGGATGCTTTGCTCAAAGACACCACGTCGCCTGTGCTTCGCATGGTTGCACCATTTGCGATGCGACAGGCCGCTTTCATGAACGCCAACCTGCGCGACACGGCAGCCGCGCTGTTTTTCGGGATCATGGGGGTTGGTCTGTATCTCATGCTGAAGGTCGATTCATTGCTGCCCGGTGTTGCACTTATTTGCCTCTTCCTATTGGTCTTTGTGTTCTTCCATTTTCTGTCTGCGGCAACCCCGGTTGTGAAAATCGGGACGGTTCTGTTTGTGGTTCTCCTGTTCGTGAGCGCCTTTGGCAAAGGTGACGATGGGTTCAAGTTGACATTTGACGGGATCAACGGGCCCGGAGGCGAAAATCACTACGCTCTCAGGGATTTGCACTACGACATTGAAGCTGGGGATGCGCGTTTTTTCGACGATTTTGCCGAAGGGTGTGCGGCCGACGGATTTGCGGGCGGCCCGGTCGATATGGCGCATGCCATGAATGGCTGGTTGGAGCATGCACGCGCGGCCCAACAGCGCGAAAAACCCAAAATGGTTGTTGTGGCGACATCTGGTGGCGCGTATCGCGCCGCCTTCTGGACATCACTTGTGTTAGACGAGTTGATCTATGCGGACCGCACAGATCCAGCGCTCGAAGGTGTGGCGCGCAGCGTTCGCTTTATCACGGGCGCGTCGGGGGGCATGGTCGGGGCAGCCTATTTTGCGGCGATGGCGCAGCAGGACGGTTTTCCCGTTCAGCAAAAGCTGACGGAACTGCAGCTCGAAACAGACATTCGTAACGCGCAGCTCAACACAGTGGCGCGACCGGCGCAGCAAGGCGCCTATTTTCATGCCGTTGCCAACCCGTTCCCCCGTGACAGTCTGTCTGCCGTTTCCAAGCACATCATTCGCAAGGACCTGCCCAGCCTGATCATTCCGGGCAGGGTCGACGTGGACCGCGGTAAAGTACTTGAGAAGCATTGGGAAACAATCGACGTGCCCTTTGGCGCGTTGCGCGCAGGAGAGGCCGAAGGGTGGCGTCCGTCAATCCTGTTTTCACCAATGCTGATAGAGAGCAGCAAACCGTTGGTGATCTCAAATCTGCGCCTGAGCGAGATACCGGATGCGCGCAACGGTGAGATCGTTGAATTTCACCGCGCTTTTCCCTGTGCACGTGGCACTTTCAGCATGGCGACAGCTGCGCGAATGAACGCAACCTTTCCCTACATTTCACCTGCGGTGTCCTTGCCATCCAACCCACGCCGCCGGGTTGTTGATGCAGGATATTACGACAATTACGGCGTCTCGCTCATTACCGGGCTGTTCGGAAGTGATGGGGACGTGTGTTCATTCCACGCAGACCGACGCGACGTTCGGGGCAACCGTGTTCCGTTCTGTTTGTCCAAGTGGCTGGCGCAAAACACGTCCGGCATCATTTTGATCGAGATCCGGGCGTTTGAGTTGGGGACATCATCGGAACGCACACAGCATTGCCCCGAACCGGACGCTGTTGCAGATGAAAGGGGCCGGTTGGAATTTTTGACCAGCCCAATCGACGCGGTGCTGTCTGCACGTGGAGGCACAATGGTGCTGCGCAACGAACAGGTGCTGCGCCATTATGCGGACTCTGCCGACGCAGTGCCCATGCAACGGCTGGTATTGGTGAATTGCGTCAACGGGGGGATGAACTGGATCATGCCAAAGGACGAATTGGACGACATGCGCACGCAATTCCGCTTGCTCTGGGATCAGGAAAAGCAATTCCTGTGGCGCACGCCGGGCAACAAGGTGCAGGCAGACGAAGAGTTGTTGAGTGCTGGGGACTATCTACGACGCGCGTGGGCTGAATGAGCGATTGCAGCAAACTGCTTCATGCAGAGCCAAACAGATCGCGGTATCCAGTTGCTCAGATTTCGTTCAGTTTTTGCAAAATGTTGGCTCAGCTGCCCCAGCTGCGTACGTCGCCGCAATCCATGTGGACAAAGTTGGACCCGGAATAGCTGCCGACTCCGCCGCCACGGCAGGCTTGCGCGGCGCGTGCAATCTGGCCGACCGACCGCGACGACAGTCGCAGGTCCGCAGCCTTGCCTTGCATGTGCAGCGAATTCTTGGCGACGCCACGGCTGCGCGAGCGCAGCATCGCGTTGGTCTGCGGGCTGCGATATCCCGACAGCAAAAGATAGGGTTCGCTTGCATCCAGCAGGTTGTGCGACGCAGCCATAATATCCACCGTGCGCAGATCGATCGACTTGACTTGACTGGTGCGCCAGTCACGCATGAAGTGGTTGATTTCGTTGACGGAGTCTTTGATGTACTTGCCTTCGATCCAATAGATCATATCGATGCGCTCGCCGGTCCGGCCAGAATACATTTTGAGGCGGCGGATATCGCCTGCGCCTCGAAGGAAACCAGCGGCTTTGGAGAAGGTTGGGGCTGCTGCAACTGTTGTTGCTGCAAATGCACCGAGAATAGCCCGGCGGGTCATGCCCGTAGAGGTATCTGTCGTCATAGTCTGTCGTCCCGTACGCCTGCCACCCATGATGTTACACGGGTCTTTGTCATCTCATCCCCAGATGCAACTCGCTTATTGCATATTGCGATTCGTTAACCAAGCAATGAATCTGACTTGTGAAGTGTTTCATCAGTTTTAGGCAAATTTTTGCGTTAATGTTGCTGATTTGGTGGAGGGGTGGCAAACCCGATGCAGGCTTGCATCATTGGCCTGCAAGATTGCCAATTCAGCCAGTTGTGAATGGACATGCACCCTCCGCGCGGCTGAAAACTGCTGCAGCTTGCTACAGTACATTACAAATGGGTGGGATATGACTGTTACCATTTTTCGTGCGTGGAGTTTTGCACTTGCGACTCTTCTTGCCTTAAGCCTTTTCGCTGCACCGCAAAGCGTGCAGGCACAGGTCACTGCCTTTAAACAATCTGTGGCCGAAGCGGCCGCGCGTGACGCAGACATCGCTGCCTTTTATCAAGCCAACGGATACAAAAGCCTGTGGACGGGGCGCTCTGGCAAGGAACGCCAGCGCCGTATCGCGCTGTTCAAGGCACTTGACCAGGCGGGCAATCATGGCCTTCCGACGTCACGGTACGACGCTGCAGGCCTGCAAATGAAAATGAAAGCAGCCAAGACACCGCGCGCCCGCGGGGAAGTCGAGGTCGAATTGAGCCGCACCTTCCTGCAATATGCGCGTGATCTGCAAACGGGCGTGCTGGTGCCCAGCCGGGTGGACCGCGCAATCGTGCGTCAGGTCCCTTACCGTGACCGCACTTCGTATTTGGTGAACTTTTCCAAATCCTCGGCCAACGGGTTTTTCAAGGCGCTTGCTCCGAAAACAACGGAATACAATGCGTTGATGAAGGAAAAGTTGCGCATGGAGCGCCTTCTCGCCAAGGGCGGCTGGGGTGCCAGAGTTCCCGCCAAGTCGCTCAAGCCCGGCCAATCAGGTGAAGCCGTTGTGGCACTGCGCAATCGTCTGATCGCCATGGGTTTCCTTAAGCGGACCAATTCCCAGACCTACGATGCCGCGATGCAATCGGCCGTGCAACAATTCCAGTTGGCACATGGTCTGGTAACGGACGGCGTTGTCGGCGCAGGCACAATGTCCGAGATCAACCGCGACGTTCAATATCGCCTGCAATCCATCATTGTTGCAATGGAGCGGGAACGCTGGGTCAATCAGGAGCGTGGCAAACGGCACATCCTCGTCAACATTCCTGATTTCACAGCAAAGATTGTCGACAACGGCAAGGTCACCTTCCAAACCCGCTCGGTTGTCGGTGCCAACAAGGAAGATCGCCCAACGCCTGAGTTTTCAGACGTGATGGAGTTCATGGTGATCAACCCAAGCTGGTATGTGCCACGCTCGATCGTCACCAAGGAATACCTGCCCGCGCTCAAGCGCAATCGCAATGCCGTGCGCCATATCGAGATCACCGACAGCAAGGGGCGCAAGGTGAACCGCAGCAATGTGAACTTTGCGCAGTACACGGAAAAGACGTTCCCTTTCGCCATGCGTCAGCCACCCTCAAAAGGGAACGCGTTGGGCTTGGTGAAATTCATGTTCCCGAATGTGCACAACATCTATCTGCACGATACTCCAGCCAAGAACCTGTTTGGCCGCGAAGTGCGCGCCTATAGCCATGGCTGTGTCCGCTTGGCTGATCCTTTTGATTTCGCCTACGCGCTTTTGGCCAAGCAGGAATCCAACCCCGAGGCCTTCTTTCAGGCCAAACTGGCCACTGGCAAAGAAGCCCGTGTGGATCTCAAAAGCCCGGTACCTGTACACATCATCTACCGCACTGCTGTCACCACACCCAAAGGTCACACGCAGTATCGCCGTGACATCTATGGGCGGGACGCCAAGATCTGGAACGCATTGAGCAACGCCGGGGTGGCACTGCGCGCCGTTCAGGGTTAAGTCAGCATCCTGACCAGTCAGGAGGCACCATGTCGTACACCGTGCGCGAGATTGCTTCGGCTCTGCAGGCCGAGGCTGTTGGGGACGTTGACCATGTGATCGAGAGGCTGTCGGAGCCGGCGGATGCCGGTCCGGCCGATTTGGCATTGGCCAGCAATCCAAAATATGCCGATGCTCTGACGCAGGGGGCACCGCAAGCGGCGCTGTTGTGGGACGGAGCGGATTGGGAGGCACTTGGTCTCAAGGCTGCGATCCTGCCAAAACGCCCGCGATTTGCGATGTCCCGATTGACGACGATGATGGATCCGGGCCAAGGCTTTGGCACGGGAATTCATCCCTCCGCCATCATCGACAAGGACGCGGATATCGCATCCGATGTGACCATCGGTCCGGGTGCTGTCGTCGCTGCCAAAGCCGTAATCGGTCCTGGTTCGGTCATCGGCCCGTTGTGCTATGTTGGATACGGGGCGCATCTCGGGGCCAACGCGCTGTTGCGGGAACATGTGAGCATCGGTGCCCACGTCCGTATCGGGGAACGGTTTATTGCCCAGCCGGGCGCGCGTGTCGGTGGCGATGGATTTTCATTTGTCACCCCGGAAAAAGGCGGCGTTGAGGCCGTGCGCGAAAGCCTTGGGGATCAAGGCGAAGCAGAAGGGCAGCCCTGGGCCAGGATCGCCAGTCTGGGCAGTGTCGTGATTGGTGATGATGTCGAGCTTGGCAGCAATTCTGCGATCGACAACGGCACAATCAGGCCGACGCGGATCGGGGACCGCACCAAGATCGATAACATCGTCCACATCGGTCACAATGTGATCGTCGGCGAAGACAACCTGCTTTGCGGGCAAGTCGGTATTGCCGGATCGGTTGTGATCGGGAATTTTGTGGTCATGGCGGGGCAGGTGGGATTGGCTGACAATATCACCATCGGTGATCGTGTAGTGCTGGGGGCTGCTTCCAAAGTGCTCAGTTCGGTGCGGCCCGGCAAAGTGATGCTGGGCTACCCGGCCATCGAAATGAAAACATATCTTGAAGGCTTCAAGAATACGCGCCGCCTGCCTCGGGTTTTACGTGAGGTCGCGGCGCTGAAGAAAGCGGTTTTCAAGTCAGGAGACAGTGATTAGATCACACGCATGGGTGGCCAAAAGGTGGATGGCATGAGCGTCAAAGACAAAGTGATCGAGATCATCGCGGAACAAGCAGTCCTGGAGCCGGGCGATGTAAGCCTTGACGCCACGCTCGAAGATCTGGGCATCGACAGTCTCGGCCTCGTCGAAAGTATCTTTGCCATTGAAGAAGAGTTCGACATTTCGATCCCCTTCAATGCCAATGAACCAAGTGAAAGTGATTTCGACATCACCAGTGTTCAATCAATCATCGCTGGCATAGACAAACTTGTTGCCGAGCAAAAAAGCTGATGCACCGCGTTGTCATTACCGGGGCGGGCACGGTCAATGCGTTGGGGCATGACGTACCGGCCACGCTGGACGCGATGCGCGAGGGGCGCTGCGGAATCTGTGCGCTCGATTTTCAGGATGTAGAACGTCTGTCGATCCAGATCGGTGGGCAGGTGCGCGGGTTCGAGGCCGAAGGGCGATACAACCGCCAGCAGATGAGCCTGTATGACCGCTTTACGCAGTTCACCCTTGCCGCGGCAAAAGAAGCGATTGAGCAGTCCGGGATTGTGTTTTCTGGTGAGACCTCAGCCAAGTCAGGCGTAGTACTGGGTACGGCGGGTGGTGGTGTCAGTACGTGGGATGCCAACTATCGCTCGGTCTACGAAGAGGGAAAGAACCGCGTGCACCCCTTTGTCGTGCCCAAGCTCATGAACAATGCTGCGGCTTCCCATGTCAGTATGGAGCACAACCTCAAGGGGCCGTCCTTTACCGTGTCGACGGCTTGTGCGTCGTCCAATCATGCCATGGCGCAGGCCTTTCAGATGGTGCGGTCCGGGATGGCGCCTGCGATGATCACCGGTGGGTCAGAATCCATGTTGTGCTTTGGTGGAGTGAAGGCGTGGGAAGGGTTGCGCGTGATGTCCAAGGACGCCTGTCGCCCGTTTTCTGCCAATCGCAATGGTATGGTGCAGGGCGAAGGCGCCGGGATCTTTGTGTTTGAGGAATACGAACATGCGCGCGCACGGGGTGCCGAAATCCTCTGCGAAGTCATCGGCTTTGCCATGTCGTCGGATGCGTCGGATATCGTCATGCCGTCCAAGAACGGCGCCGCGCGTGCCATGGCTGGCGCACTGGCAGATGCCAAGGTCAATGCCGCCGATGTTGGGTATATCAACGCGCATGGCACTGGCACGGCTGCCAACGACAAAACGGAATGCGCGGCCGTTGCGGATGTGTTCGGGATCCACGCCGACAAGCTGATGATTTCGTCGACCAAGTCGATGCACGGACACCTGATTGGCGGCACGGGTGCGGTGGAATTGCTGGCCTGCATCATGGCGCTGCGGGACGGTGTGATTGCCCCGACAATCGGTTACGAGGAACCCGACCCCGAATGTGCACTTGATGTGGTCCCTAATGATGCACGGGATGCGAAAGTCGACGTTGTATTGTCCAACGCCTTTGCGTTTGGGGGGATGAACGCAGTTCTGGCCTTGCGGGCGATTTGAGGGCCGCAAAACAAAAAAGCCGCGCGAACAAACGCGCGGCTTTGATCTGTTCTATGTGCTCGCTTACTGCTGAGCGAACGAGGTCTTTTCAAACGACGCTGTAAAACCGGACAAGGACAGCTTCAAGTCAACCTTCTGATCCGGCGCAAGGGCTGGGACAATGGTGACCGTCGCCGCGTTGCCACGGCGAAAAGATGCCACTTCGTCAGCGACTAGACCGACGCGCGAGTAGCATCCAATCGGGTTACAGAATGCAAAAGGATAGCGGCGCGCCTGACCAGCATCGACCTGAATGGTAAGCTGTTGGGGCAGGGATGTCTCAAGCGGGACAATGATCGTAGCACCGGCGACGGCCCGGCCACCTTCGGGCAAGCGGAAGATCGAGATCTCTGCAACAGGTGTGCCTTCGCTGTCTTTCATAAGCTGGTACATCTGGCAGGGATCTTCCCCTTCTTCGGCCTTGATGCAGCGCATTTCCCAATCACCGATTATTTCGCCAACATAGGTCTGTCCGACTTCAGGGGCAGCATTTGCGTCTTCGCCCAGACTCAGTTGGTCTTCGATGGACGACCCAGTGTTTTCGGTCTGCTCGGTCTCTGTCTGTGCTGTCTCAGTGTCCGTGGATTGTGCCAGTGCTGCGACGGGCAAAAGGACGGCCATGGAAAGGGCAATCAAAGAAGTGCGCATATCGTTCCCTGTAGTGTTGCGTTTGGCGGTTGCTAGCATGCTGGCGCGCTGGTGTCAGTGCGAAACATGCAAGTTTCTGTGACGCGTTGTCAGGAAAAATAAAAGCCGTTTCAAAAAAGAAAGCAGAGAACCGCTAAGTTCTCTGCTCTCCGAATTTTTTGCTCCCTGTCGGACTGGCCGACTTATGGAGCGGACCGTACGAGAGAGGGCATGAGCGGTCAACCGCAAATATCCAGCAATGCTCGTATCTTGGGCAATTAGACCGGATTTGTCAAAAAAAGGCCGCGCACAAGGCGCGGCCAGTCTGACAGGGAGGAATGTTCCGCACCAGGAGGACATTTAGGCGGGAACGAAGATCACTATGGCGTCAAAAGGTTAACTTTGTATGGTCGTCGCGAAAGTGTGCATGGACAAAGGGTTAACGCGATGAACAACGGTATTTTTATTGGCGGTGGTGGCCCTGATTACGCCCAGCGTCAGGAACTGACGCTAAAGTACGCCAATCGGCACGGATTAGTGGCAGGTGCGACAGGCACAGGTAAGACGGTGACGCTCCAGATCCTTGCCGAGAACTTTTCCAACGAAGGGGTTCCAGTGATCTTGTCCGACGTGAAGGGCGACCTTTCCGGGCTCGCCAAATCCGGAACGCCCGATCACAAGCTGCATAAGCCCTTCATGGATCGTGCTGAAAAGATTGGGTTTTCCGACTACAGCTACCATGCCTGCCCGGTGACGTTCTGGGACCTTTTTGGCGAGCAGGGCCATCCTGTGCGCACCACGGTCTCTGACATGGGGCCCCTGTTGTTGGCCCGGCTTCTGGAGCTGACCGAAGCGCAGGAAGGTATTTTGAACATCGCGTTCCGACTGGCCGATGAAGAGGGCCTCCCCTTGTTGGATCTCAAGGATCTGCAGTCTTTGCTCGTGTGGATTGGCGAGAACGGGAAATCGCTGTCACTACGCTATGGCAATGTGTCGAGTCAGTCCGTTGGTGCGATTCAGCGTCGCCTTTTGGTCCTCGAAAATCAGGGCGGAGCGGGATTGTTTGGCGAACCGGCGCTGGAACTGAATGATCTGATGCGCACAGATTCGTCGGGCAAGGGGATGATCAACATTCTTGCAGCAGACAAGTTGATGGCTTCGCCGGGCCTTTATGCGACCTTCCTGTTGTGGCTCTTGTCTGAATTGTTCGAAGAGTTGCCCGAAGTGGGCGACCCGGACAAACCCAAGCTGGTCTTCTTTTTTGACGAAGCGCATCTGCTGTTCGATGACGCCCCCAAGGCGCTTGTGGACAAGGTTGAACAAGTGGCGCGCCTGATCCGCTCCAAGGGGGTTGGTGTCTACTTTATCACGCAGAATCCGGCTGATGTGCCGGAGGATATCCTTGGTCAATTGGGCAACCGCTTTCAGCACGCCTTGCGCGCGTTCACGGCCAAGGATCGCAAAGAGTTGCGCATGGCCGCCGAAACCTACCGCGAAAATCCGCGCTTTGAGACAGAAGAGGCCATACGTGAAGTTGGCGTAGGCGAAGCGGTAACATCGATGCTGATGAAGAAGGGGATACCGGGCATCGTTGAACGCACATTGATCCGCCCACCCTCAACACAGTTGGGGCCGATTACCAAAGCCGAGCGTGCTGCGCATTTGAAGGCCTCCGACATGGCTGGCAAATACGACGAACCGCTCGATCGAAATTCCGCCTTTGAGATTTTGAAGGCGCGGGCGGACAAGGCTGCAACCGAAGCGGCAAAGGCTGAAGAGAAGGCAGATGAAATGCAGCCTGTCCTGCGTGAGTTCAACGCTGCACGGCGCTATTCAGGAACACGGGTATCGCGGTCGACCTCGAAAACGACACGGCGCGGGGCCAACTTTGGTGAGGCCATGACAAAGATGGTGGTCAAGGAGCTAACGGGCACAACAGGGCGCCGTATCGTACGCGGTGTGCTGGGCGGATTGTTCAAGGGGCGCTAAGCGCGCCTCTTGCGCTCTGCAAGCGCAGGCAGATTTCGACGATCAGCAGATAGGGCAGGTAAAAGGCAAACACCTGTATCTGGTCAAACAGGCCAGAGAAGTCCTTTTGGCTGCCCAACCTGCACGTTTCCGGCCCGATGCCGCATGTGATGGCAAACCATATCCCGTAGTGGGCCCGGTAAATCCAAGACCCCAAAGCCAGCACGATCAAACGCAGTCCCCAGCGTCGGTGCCGCACCACGTCGCGCTGTTGTGCCAGTCGAAAAGTCTGGAGCGCCGCGACAATCATCAGAACGCCGTAAAGCGCAAACCCGACGTTCATGATTGGCCCGCCAATCGTGCCGCGCAACAGGATGTAGATCAGCCCGGCAACGCCCGTCAGCACGGCGAGAGGGGCCAGAATGCGCCCGGACAAACGGTGTATCACTGGCCAGCGTGCCCGGATCGGACCGGCCCATTGCAACACTGCCAGCGTCGTAATGACACCACCTGTGATCATGTGGCCAAAGACTGCGACGTCGGATATCCGCGTGCCGACCAAGCGGCCCTGCGCGGCGTTATCACCACCGAGGCCAAACCACCCGCGCCACAGCGCGTGCCACGTAAATTCCTGCACGGATATCAGCAAAAGCAGAAGGCCAAGAACCGCCCAAACGCGGCGCACAGCCACCCTATTTCTCGGGGATCAGCCCACGTGGGCTGAACCGCAGCACCAACAACAACACAACGCCCATGGTGAGCAGCCGCATATGTGCAGCAGATTCCAGCAGATGTGCACGCAGCCAAAAGCCCTCTGCCATGCCGGAGGTGATCAGTTGCATCAGGCCAAGTCCAATGGGTTCGACCATGACCCAAAGCCACCAGATCAGGAATCCGCCTAACACTGCGCCCAGATTGCTGCCGGACCCACCCACGATAACCATCACCCAGACAAGGAAGGTAAAGCGCAGCGGCTGGTAGGTGCCCGGCGTAAGCTGACCGTCCAGCGTCGTCATCATCGCCCCGGCGATGCCGCAGATGGCCGAGCCTAGAACAAAGACCTGCAAATGGCGTGCGGTCACGTCCTTACCCATGGCTTCGGCCGCGACCTCGTTGTCACGGATCGCCCGCATCATCCGTCCCCATGGCGAATGGAGCGCGCGTTGGGCCAGCATGAACAGCGCAATCAGAACAACGGCAAACAGGCCTGCATAGATCAGCTTGACCCACAGGGTCGAGGCCGTGACAGGATCAAGCCCAAGACCGGCAGCCCGTTCAACAAAATCGGGATCGTTTTGCAAATCAATTTCATAAGGTGCAGGGCGGGGCAGGCCGACGACGTTCTTGACCCCGCGCGCCAGCCAGTCTTCGTTTTTCATGATGGCAATAATGATTTCAGCAATGCCAAGTGTCGCGATCGCCAGATAGTCTGAACGCAGACCCAGGGCCGTCTTGCCAATAATCCACGCAGCCCCGGCCGCCAAAACGCCGCCCACAGGCCAGGCCAGCAGGACGGGCAGGCCCAGCCCACCCAGATAGCCCGCATTGGCAGGATTGATGGCTTCGACCGCCTGCACACCTCCGTCAAAGACCGCGCGGTAGACAAAGAAGCCGATGATCAGGATGGCCACCATACCCACAACGCGGACCCGTCCCTTGGGCAGCGCGCCATAGGCGACAATCGCACCAACCACAGTGGCCGCCCCAAGGATCAAGGCAACCACGACACGCAGACCGCCTGCCGACCACGCCTCGGTCTCAGGTGGCATGGAGATCAGCACAGTGGCCAGCCCGCCAAGAGCGACAAAGCCCATGATCCCCACGTTGAACAGCCCGGCAAAACCCCATTGCAGGTTCACGCCCAAGGCCATGATCGCGCTGATCAATCCGAAGTTCAGAACAAACAGGGCCGAATTCCAGCTTTGGATAAATCCTGTGCCGATGATCAGCACGGCAATGAAAGCGAAGTAAGCGAAGTTGCGTGTTGTGTCGCTCATACCGATTTCCCCGCAAACAGACCCGTGGGCCGGAACAACAGCACAATCAGCAAAATGACGAAGCTGACGGCAAACTTGTAGTCGGTGGACAAAAGCTGGGCCAACCCATCCGGCGCAAGTGCGTCGGGCAACGTGTAATTGGCAACTTTCTTCCAGGCGTATGTGATCATCACTTCGGAAAAGGCGATGGTGAAACCCCCGGCAATTGCCCCCAGCGGATTGCCCAGTCCACCCACGATGGCAGATGCAAAGATCGGCAGAAGCAGCTGGAAATAGACAAAGGGTTTGAAGGACTTGTCGAGCCCGTAAAGAACACCTGCAACTGTGGCCAATGCCGCAACAATCAACCACGTCACCATCACCACCCGTTCCGGGTTGATGCCGGAAAGCAGCGCCAGATCTTCGTTATCGGAATAGGCGCGCATGGATTTCCCCGTGCGTGTCCGGTTCAGGAAGTAAAACAGCAGCGCCACCACGATGACGGCTGTGATCACCGTCAGCCCTTGGGTTGTTTTGATGGCCAGCCCTTCCTTCAGGCCCGTCAGCGCCTTGAACTCACGCACGGAAATGATGAACCGCTCGCCGTCTGAAAACCGCTGGTCGTTGGGGCCGATGATAAAGCGCACAAGGCCGTTCATTATGAACATCACCCCGAGCGAGACCATGACAAAGATGATCGGTTTGGCCTTTTGGGTGCGATAAAACCGGTAAATGCCGCGATCCGTGGCAAGGATCAAAAGCGCACAGGCCGCGATGCCGAAGGGCAGGGCGAGCAGTGCGGTGGGCAGGGGGCCTGCGGAGATACCCGCGGCCTGGAAGGCCCAGGTGATGAGGATGGTGGCCATGGTGCCAAAGGCCATCGTGTCGCCATGGGCGAAGTTGGAGAATCTGAGGATGCCGTAGATCAAGGTCACGCCGAGTGCGCCAAGGGCCAGTTGCGAGCCATAGGCGATGGCGGGGATCAGGACGAAGTTCGAAAGGGTGACGAAGGCGTTGAGGAGGTCCATTACGATGCCTCCCTGCACGTGCCCGATGCCGATGACCAAATGGCTCCTACCTGCAGCAGTCCGGTATGATAGGTGTAAACTGCGGAAAGGTCTTCGTGGACGGACAGAATACTAATCGCACCGCGTCCATCAACAACGGCGAGGCTGCGAAATGGCATTATTTGGTCTCTAACGATTTGGGCGTCGAACGTGTTGCCGTTGTCCAGAATTGTGAGGTTTCCATTTTCGAGGTCTGCTCGAATACTAAGAGGTTCGTCCCCACACTCTGCCCTCAATGACGAGCAACGCTGATCAAAGTTGCAATTGAAGACTGCGGCACTTGCCGGGTTCAAGCATGCGACACACATAACGAGCGACAGTGATCTGAACATTCTCACCCCCCCAGGAAACTCTTGCGCACTTCGGGATCGGCCAGCAATTCCTTGCCCGTCCCGGTATACGCATTCCGGCCCTGCACCAGCACATAGCCTTTGTCGGCAATCTCAAGGGCCTGACGGGCGTTCTGTTCAACCATCAGGATCGGGATGCCGGTGCGCGCCACCTCGATGATCCGATCAAACAGCTCGTCCATCACGATGGGGCTGACCCCGGCGGTCGGCTCGTCCAGCATCAGCACCTTGGGCTGGGTCATCAACGCCCGTCCCACGGCGACCTGCTGACGCTGCCCACCTGACAGTTCCCCCGCCGCCTGCCGCCGCTTCTCTTTCAAAATGGGAAACAGCTCATAAACCTGTGCCATCGTGTCCGAAAAGTCGTCGCGCCGGATAAAGGCGCCCATCTCAAGGTTCTCCTCCACCGTCATGGTGGTGAAGATGTTGGACGTTTGCGGCACAAACCCCATGCCCTTGGCGACACGGTCTTGTGGGGAAAGCGATGTAATGTCCTCTCCATCAAGGCGCACAGACCCTTGCCGCACGTCAAGCATGCCAAACACCGCCTTCATTGCGGTGGATTTACCCGCGCCGTTGGGGCCGACAATCACAGCGATTTCGCCGGGCTCAACCGCGACAGTGCAATCGTGCAGAATGTCGGGGCCTGCGCCATAGCCGCCCGTCATTGTATCGCCGATGAGAAAAGGATCAGCCATCGAATGCCTCCAACACCACCGCGTCGATCAAATTCGCATGCGCGGTCTGGTGGTCTTTGTGAAACAAGGTGAAGCCTCGTCTTTGGGTTTGAAAGATCAAAACGCGCCCATTCTGATCGAATATGCTGAACACAACGATCCGATCTCCGTGTAGGTACACGATTTGCTCACCCTCAAAATCGCCCAATTGCGTGTCGTTCTCAGTGAGCAAAGTCGGCGCGTCACCACCTTCAAAGTCAGCCAGATCGGTCAATGTCCTGTTTACAGACTGATTTCCGACTGGCCCCACGATTGGCGTCAACGAGGTGACAAATCCCTCGAACGCGCCACGGACAAATCGCGGACGAAGCGCCTTTGTGTCACTTTGCGGAAAGGGTGCCCAGGATGACGGCATGGCACAGAGTTCACCGACGGATGCAACCGTTGTGCAGCGCTCTCCGCCACTATCGCTAAACCGCCAAAAGCCATCGTCAAAGATCAATACCTCTTGGTCTTTAACATTGCCTTGGAACATGAGGTCTCTGGCCCCGGCCGCTGAACCGGCTAATAGTAAAGCCAAAGATAACAACATCCGGGCGCTCAAAAATGAGCCGACACTAAAGCTGCGATGGATCATGCGCCCACCTTGTCCTTATTTTTCAAACCGGTGCCGAGATACGCCTCGATCACCTGGTCGTTGGCCTTGATCTCGGCCAACGTGCCTTGGGCCAGCACTTTGCCTTCGGCCATACAGATGACCGGATCGCAGATCTTGCCGATGAAATCCATGTCATGTTCGATCACGACAAAGGTATAATTGCGCTCTTTATTCAGACGCAGGATGGCATCGCCAATCGTATTGAGCAGGGTGCGGTTCACACCTGCGCCCACTTCGTCCAGAAACACGATCTTGGCGTCAACCATCATGGTGCGCCCCAGCTCCAGCAGTTTCTTTTGACCGCCGGAGATTTGGCCAGCCTTTTGATCGGCCAGATGCGCGACGGTCAGAAATTCGAGCACTTCGTCGGCCTTGGCGGCCAATGCGCGTTCCTCATCGGCGATGCGTTTGCGCCCGAACCAAGTGTTCCACAGGGTTTCGCCCGATTGTGCGCCGGGAACCATCATCAGGTTTTCGCGGCAGGTCATTGATGAAAACTCGTGGGCGATCTGAAAGGTGCGCAGCAATCCCTTGTGAAACAGGGTATGCGGTGGCAGGCCTGTAATGTCTTCGCCACCCATGGCGACGCGCCCGGACGTGGGTTGAAGAACTCCCGCGATCACATTGAAAAGAGTTGTTTTTCCTGCGCCATTTGGGCCGATCAAGCCGGTGATGGACCCAAGTTCAATGGTCAGGGTCGCGCCGTCGACCGCATGGAATCCACCAAAATGCTTGTGAACGTCGTCGACGGTGATGATCATATGCTTCCCCGTAGTCTCTTGTGCCACTTTAAGAGTGGTCTTCAAGATGTTGAAACAGCCCGAGGTTTGCGCCTCGGGCTGTTTCAATTTGTGTTCAGATCAGCGGTACTTGGCCGTTGTGATCTCGCCGCCTTCGATGACGATCTGACGGTAGTTGCCGGCAGATTCACCGGGGCCGATCAGTTCAACGGCTGTTGCACCGACATAGTCGATGTCGCCGCCGTCCTTGATGATCTGCAACGCTTTGGCCAGTTCACCGGGGAAGATTTGCTCACCCGGTGCGTTTGCCACGTCCATCAGCTTGTCTTTGTAGTCGTTGCTGTCTTTGGAATTGGCGGCCTGCATGGCCAGCATGATCAAAGCCGCGGCATCATAGCTTTCAGGTGTGAAAGGCGATGTTGCGTCAAATGCGTCGCCCACCATTTCAGTGAACATCGCTGCGCCGTTGCTGTCGGTGCCGGGGTGCTGACCGGTGGAGCCTTCGATTTCGTCGCCGAAGTTCTCCTGCAATTTGGCGCCGATCATACCATCGGGGAAGTGGAACGTGTCAAAAGCACCGGAATCAAGGGCGGCGCGCACGATGCCCGAGCCACCTTGGTCCACGTAACCTGCCACAACCAACCGATCGCCACCGGCTGACGCCAGTGCGCCAACTTCTGCGGAGTAGTCGGCTTTGCCATCTTCGTGTGCGGCGTTGATGGTCACGGTGCCACCAGCAGCTTCAAAGGCAGCTTGGAAAGCATCAGCCAGACCTTTGCCGTAATCGTTGTTGGTGTAAGTGACGGCAACTTCCTTGATGCCTTCTTCCATCAAGACTTCGGTCATCACGACGCCTTGGCGCGCATCCGACGGAGCGGTGCGGAAGAACAGGCCGTTGTCTTCGTTGTCATTGTGGCTGAGGCCGGGGGATGTCGCGGATGGCGAAACCATGACCACACCGTTGGCCACGGCCACGTTGTTCAGGATCGCACCTGTGACGCCGGAACAGTCTGCGCCCATGATACCGTCGACTTTGTCAGAGGTGACGAGACGTTCGGCGGCAGCTGTTGCAGCACCTGCGTCCACGCATGTCGAATCCGCGCGTACGGGTGTCACGGTCGCACTGTCCAGCAGCAAACCGGAGTCAGTCACTTCCTTCATCGCCAGCTCAGCGCCGTCCGCCATCGAAGGGGTCAGCGATTCAATTGGACCAGTGAAGCCGAGAATGATACCGATTTTCACTTCTTTTGCATGACCGCCTGCAAAGGCTGTACCGGCCAAAAGCGCCGATGCTGCGGACGCCATAAGTAGTTTTTTCATGTTGATACTCCCTATCGGATTTTTATCCTGCGCAGGACGTTAAGCAGGCGCGACATAAAAGAAAAGCGCAATAGTCCAACCTGCGCACGGAGATGTGGGTGGACGCGGCCCGGATGCTCCTTACGTTTGTGACATCAGCTGACCTAAGGAGAGTTCGCCATGCCCCGTATTGCCGTGTTTCAATTGACGATGTTGGCGGTTGTTTTTGGTACAAACGTCGGTCACGCCCTTGAGACGGATGCAGGGCAGATGCGTGTTGTGGAGGTCGCCAGCGGGCTTGACCAGCCTTGGGGCGTGGCTGAATTGCCGGATGGCAGCCTGTTGGTGACGGAAAGAGACGGTCTGTTGCAGCACATCGTTGACGGGCGTGCCAGTCGTGTGCGCGGTGTGCCGCGTGTTGCGGCGCAAGGGCAGGGTGGTCTGCTCGACGTCACGTTGGCGCGAGACTTTGATCAGAGCCGCACCTTGTTTCTGACCTATTCCAAACCCCAACGGGGTGGATTTGGCACAGCACTGGCGGCCGCGGAGTTGAGTGCCGATGGCAAACGTCTGGAAAATGTCCGGGATCTATTCGAAAGCGCGTTGGGTGGCGCGACGGGACGCCATTTTGGGAGCCGCGTCGTGGAAGGTGTCGATGGGACACTATTCGTCACGATCGGTGACCGGGGTGATCGTCCATCCGCTCAAGATCGCAATCTGCATAACGGTTCCATTGTGCGGGTCAATCGAGACGGGTCTGTGCCTGCGGACAACCCTTTTGTCAGCGATGCGAACGTGCTGCCCGAGATTTGGTCTTATGGTCATCGCAATCCTCAGGGGGCCGGACTGGATGCGCAGGGCACTCTGTGGACCGCCGAACATGGCGCACGTGGTGGTGATGAGGTCAACCGCATTCGTAAGGGCGCAAATTTCGGCTGGCCTGTGATTTCGTACGGCCAGCATTACCGCGGCGGGCAGATTGGCGAAGGCACCGCCAAGGCGGGCATGGAACAGCCTGCGCATTACTGGGACCCGTCCATCGCACCGTCCGGGCTCATGGTCTATGACGGTGCGATGTTTCCCGAATGGAAGGGTGACATGTTCGTGGGGTCGCTGAAATTCAACTACATTTCGCGGCTGGATTTAAATGGATCTGACGCAACAGAAGTCGAGCAGATTGAGGGCGACGAGACGCTGCGCGTGCGCGACATCGTTCAGGCTCCAGACGGGAGCATCCTGTTTGTCTCGGTCGGCAATGGTGCGGTCTATCGCATCACACGCTAGCGACGGATGTCAGCTTCTCAGGGATGCGCTCGTTACTTTTTCGCGTTCTGCAGCGGCCTGGATCGTCCGCGTACTTTGCTGGATCGTGTGCGTTAGCTCATGCCCCAGCAACTTGTGGCCCTGGCTCTGGCCAAGATGAACGCTGTTTCCCTGCGCGAAGGTCTGCGCATTAAGCGCCTTGGCCATCTCTTCGGCACCCTTGGCCACAAGCACTTTCAGGGCTTCTGCCTCGGATACGTCCATGGACTGCGCAACGGCCTTGACGGCTGCTGACACGTTTTGATCATTTGAATTGACGGACATGTGCGTCTCCAAATCACTCGTTTGCGGGCGCGCTTTAGCACAAAAAGCTCCCACGGGCAGGTCAGGTATACCTTAGCTTGCCGGACGCGGCATAGTGTGTATCAGGCTTGGAAAAACCGCGTTACAGCACTGTAAAATGTGGTTTGGTATAGAGTCAGGAAAGCGCATTCGCGCAGTCGACCAGCATGGCGCCCCCGCGATTTTGGCAACCCGTATGACGTTTGCCCATGGTTAAATGATCCGCTGTTCCAGGTCTTTGGAGTCTTCGACATCGACATGCCAGAACTCTTGCGCACCGTTTGGCATCCGCTCCAATGCACGATCAAACTCTCTTGCGTTCGTGCATCTTCGGATGGCCCAGGCGGTTGCCTCTATGGCATTGTCTGGTGTCAGATTGTGATGAGGACGGATGCGCTTGACCTCTTTTGTGAGCGTAGCACGATCTGCGAATGCCAATGGTGACACGGTCACATCCCAGTCTTTCACAAATATCGCGCGCAACACGGATGGTAAAACAGCTGCAAAGAGCAGGCCCTGTTGCGCGCTCAGACGACGGCGAAAGACCTGCAGCACTGCGTCGACCGCAGTGTAGGTCATGTTGTCGGACACAAGCCCCATCCGCTCTTTGGCATCTTCAAGAAACGCGCTCCATTCCTTGCTTGCGTGCCGGTATGTCCAAGGCATGGGCATTGTGATGTACGCTCCGTTCTGTTCAAAAGTTCCCTTATGTTACTGCGTTGAGGCCCTGTCGAAAATCGCGCCATCGGTTGAATTGATCCGCGCAGGTTTACTTCATGTGGTGTCGAGTTGAAAACGTCGAAACATTACACCCTCATAGCTCACTTCGCGCACTGGCAGGGCACAAACCGCCGCATCGCGCTCAGGTTGGTTTTGTTCAAATGCAGCAGAAACGTCGCAGACGGATCCGCTCATCTGCTCGTGGGAATGCCACCCATGAGAATATCCCAATGGCCAACCCCTGCGCGGTTCCAGCATGTTTGTTTGGCAGCGACAAACTGTTTGGCTATGTCGATATCTCAATCGGGCTTGAGCCAGCGCAAATGCGCGGCCACGTGCGGATCGGACACATGCTGAACACTGTCAGCCAGTGCGACTGTTTGAAAAGCGGGAAAAAAGTCAGCTGTCTTTTGAACGGAGAAACACGTGCTGTGAATCGTTCGTCCGATAAAGCCCCAAGGCACAAGCCTATGCGTTCAGATTGTCAGACCGGGCATTGGCAAGGTTAGTTTCCGAATTGTCGTACGTCCTTACAAGCGTTGTCGGCACCCCAGCAATGATCGAGTATCGCGGAAAAAAATACGGTGAGTTCAGTTACAATCGAGCGTCCAGCAACAATACAGTTTTTACCGATCACCGCACCATTCATGACGATCGCGTCGAGAACAATCAGGGATTGATCTGCGATTTTGCCAACTGGCATGGTGCGCGATTGAAAAGCCGTTGCGCACAATGGTCGGCATATGTGCGCAAACGTGGATCACGACGACGTCCTGAATGTTGGCTCCTTTCCCAATCCGGATCTCGTGCAACTCCGCGCGCACCACGACGTTGTGCCACACGGACGAAACTGCGCCGATGCTTATGGTGCCATAATGCTGTGCGGTTGGAGTTAGATAGGCAGGCGTATTTGGCCTGACATCTCGCCCGATGCAGGCTTTCTCACCCCGAATGCTTTCCTTCGTCAGCCCGACCAGCTTCCTTTTCCATACGGGCAGCCCAAGCATCAGCGAGGTCAATCATGATGACCGTGAACTGTGGTTTGGCTATTGCAGCGAACATCCATTTCGATGCGGTGCTGCCTTTCAATGTAGCCACAATCTCAATGTCGAATTCTGACCCAGCAGTGTGCTGACCGACGGACCAGCGACCTGAAAGTTTTAAAAACGGGTAGGGGTAATCCTTTGCCTCGGTGTGAATACGAAATCCGTAGCTATGTCCGGGCACGTAGTGGTCACAGGTTTCCGTCCAACTCTCGCCCTTCGGGCCGAAACAGCGGCGTGTCATACCCAAGCCGTCGCCCGACAGGACTTCGACTTTGGAGATGTTGCCGGCAACATCTGCGTAGGCCGGGTGATCTGTCATCACCTCCCAGACTATGTCTGTCGGAGCCTTCACAATGCGCCTGACCGTCGCGCGGATTTGACCATCGCGTGCCTCAACACGTGCAACCGGGACCGGATTTTTAATTTTGGCCGCAGCGGCAAATTGCGCGACTGCAAGGAACGCCACGACCAATGCCACCACGGACACAACGATAATTCCGTGTGTGGTGAAGAGACTTGCAAAGAAAGCGACCAGCACAACGCTGCCGACAACCCACAGCGCGTCCAGCACAACCACCTCGTTGACCATGGAGCGGGACACGAATTTGTTTTTCGACAGCAGATAAAGAAACAAGGCAAAACACAGCAGTCCAAACCCCAGTCCACGCAATCCCAAAGCAGCCCACTCAATGGGATTGGAAAACAGAATGGGCGCAATCAATGCTGGTGCCAGCATCAAAGCCGTGCCGTTCAATGCCGAGAATTGGCTGTTGAGCTTTAGAAAGATGTGAGCGGGCGCGGATCCTGGCATGGTGTACCTCTGTTGGTGTGCTGATATCCGTCCACCAATCCCACTGCGCCGCGGGCGGCTCAATTACGCCCAACGTAATAGGACCAACCGTATGAACCTGCGAAAAGAGGGCATGTCACTATTGATGAACAGACCACAGGATGCGTTTGGGCCGCTGCTCAAATCATGGCGTGCCAGGCAGCATGTAAGCCAACTTGACCTCGCCATGGACGCTGGCATGTCTCAACGACACATCAGCTTTCTCGAAACGGGGCGCTCCAAACCGAGCCGCTATGCTGTCAGACAAATCTGCGAGGCGCTTGGAATGCCTGCGGCTGAGCATGACGTGATGTTGGTGTCCGCCGGATTTGCCCCGCAATCGACGGATGCGAGTTGGAACGCCGACATACGCAAGGCAGTAGATCTGTCGATTGATCATGTGTTGAAAAGCCATGATCCCTATCCCGCTGTCGCCGTTGACCGCATCTGGAACCTTCAAAAGGCCAATGCAAGTGCGTTAAGGTTCTTTGCGGTTGCAGGCGGGACTGGGCAGCCCAATCTGCTTTGCGAAGTGTTTTCGCCCGGCGTCCTGCGTGACAATATCCGCAACTGGCCAGAAGTTACACGAGCCCTCTTTCGATTGCTTGATCTGGAGGTGGCGCGACGGCCACATGATCAAGAAGGCAGGCATCTGTTGGAGGAGCTGAAAGCGCTCCCCGGTGTTGCGGATGCAATTGCGGAACGCCCCAAAGAGCACCCCGCGCCAGTGATCTCGGTCGAATTCCTGATCGACGGAGCACAGTTGAAGCTGTTTTCGCTCATTGCGACGGTTGGCATGAGCATGGACGCGACGCTTGACGATATGAGGATGGAAACCCTGTTGCCTTCGGATGAACCAACGCGGAAGTGGTTCGCTCAGTTTAACTGATGGGCCGTGTTTCGCTCCGCAGTGTAGCGCAGTAGATCTGTGCTGTTTGCCATGGGCCTTTCTTGTGCCGTTGAATGGCAGTTGGGGTAACCGCTGGTCTCGTACTTTTGGGCGTGCCGCACCAGTAGAAATGGGGTAACCAAGCGTTGTGTGGCATCTTGCCCGCCGGACGCGACCATTGGTGCCACCAAGACCTTTAGATCTCGTTGAAATTGTCATTTCCGGAGCTTTCATGCCCAGATTAAAGAACAAGACTGCCCTCGTAACCGGAGGGGCCCGCGGCATTGGCGCCGCTATTGTCAAGGCCTTTTGCGACGAGGGCGCAGAGGTGATTTTGACGGATATCAACGCACGGACCGGGCAGGCGATGGCCGATGAGATCGGTGCGGTTTTTGCGTGTCTGGATGTTGCGTCAGAGACAGACTGGGAGCGTGTTGCCGAGCGTTTCCCGGTGCTTGATGTGCTGGTGAACAATGCTGGCGTTACCGGTTTCGAAGGACCGTTTGACGGCACCCCACCGGCCCATGACCCTGAAAACGCTTCGCTGGCGAATTGGCGGGCTGTTCATGCCGTGAACAACGACGGCACTTTTCTTGGATGCCGTTACGCCATTCGGGCGATGCGGCCGAAAGGGGCGGGCAGCATCGTCAATATTTCATCCCGCTCTGGTCTTGTCGGCATCCCCATGGCAGCAGCCTATGCGGCCTCAAAGGCTGCGATCCGAAATCATACTAAGTCAGTTGCTCTCTATTGTGCGGGACAAGGGCTCGCCATTCGCTGCAACTCCATTCACCCCGCAGCGATCATGACACCGATGTGGAATCCCATGTTGGGTGATGGACCGGACCGGGCAGAGCGCGAAGCGGCAATGGTCGCAGATACGCCGATGCAGAGATTTGGCGAGCAGACAGAAGTCGCGGCCCTCGCCGTCATGCTCGCGTCGGATGAGGCGGCGTATATGACGGGCGCAGAACTGTCGATTGACGGTGGAATATTGGCCGGATCAGCTGCAACACCCGGAAGGTGATGTGACTGCCCGGTGCACGGTATTGTTTATGTGGGGCCACCAAGTGACACAACGAACGCCCTGTTCTCCCGGCATGTTCACATCTGTTTTGGCTTGAGTGGCTGACTGAAAATCCATGCCACGGCACATCCTGCCAAAACCGGGTCAAACGATGCGGTTTCGAATTTTCCGCATTGACGCAAATGCAAAAAATATTCACCATAGTAAAAATATGAACGCCAAACTTCGGCGATGACAAGAAAGATTCGTGCATGGCGCTTGATGACCGCAAAGGTGTTTGGAAGTCCGGAAAGGGCCGGGGCCGTCACACCCCAAAGGGCCGGCAGCTGGATGACCAGGCGCTGCGTGACGTTCTGTCTTTGCTTCGGAATCGACCGCGTCGCCGTGATTTGCTGATCGAGTTTTTGCACCTCATTCAAGATGCCTATGGCTGCCTGTCCGCCGCTCACCTGAGGGCCTTGGCGGAAGAAATGCGGCTTTCCATGGCGGAAATCTGGGAAGTTGCGACATTCTACGCGCATTTCGACCCGATCAAGGAAGAAGACGTGCCGCCACCAGCCTTGACCATTCGGGTCTGCGACTCGCTGTCCTGCGAATTGGCAGGAGCGCAACAACTTAGAACGGCATTGGAGGACGGGCTTGATGCATCTGAAGTGCGGGTTCTGCGCGCGCCGTGCATGGGCCGTTGCGACACGGCGCCGGTGCTGGAATTGGGTCATCACCATATCGATCATGCGACCCCGGAAAAGGTGCACGCAGCCATTGCAGCCGGTCATACACACGCCGACATACCAGATTACGAAGATCATGCGGCCTACGTCGCCAAGGGTGGCTATGACACGCTGAAGACCCTGCGCGCTTCAGGTGACTGGGAGGCTGTTCAGGACAGCGTGCTCAGCTCTGGTTTGCGTGGTCTTGGCGGCGCGGGATTCCCGTCGGGAAAAAAGTGGGGATTTGTCCGTGCCAATGCGGGGCCGCGCTATCTGGCTGTGAACGGGGACGAGGGCGAGCCGGGCACGTTCAAGGACCGTTACTATCTCGAACGCATGCCGCACCTGTTTCTTGAGGGGATGCTCATTGCCGCTTGGGCGGTCGAGGCGGAGACCTGTTTCATCTACATGCGCGACGAATACCCGGCTGTGCTGCACATTCTGGCACGCGAGATTGCGGCGCTGGAGGATGCCGGTATTGTCACACCCGGCTTTATCGACCTGCGGCGCGGCGCCGGCGCCTATATCTGCGGCGAAGAAAGCGCGATGATCGAAAGCATCGAGGGCAAGCGCGGGTTGCCGCGCCATCGCCCGCCCTTTGTGGCGCAGGTGGGCATCTTTGATCGACCCACGCTTGTGCACAATGTCGAAACGCTGCTTTGGGTCGCGCGGATCTGCCGCGAGGGGCCCGAGGTGCTGAGCAGCACCGAGAAAAACGGGCGGACGGGGCTGCGCAGCTACTCCATTTCAGGGCGGGTAAACGCGCCGGGCGTCTATTTGCTGCCAGCAGGGTCCACCATCACTGACTTGATTGAGGCAGCGGGTGGCATGTTGGCCGGGCACATCTTCAAGGCCTACCAGCCCGGCGGACCATCGGCGGGACTGCTGCCTGCTTCAATCCACGATGTACCGATGGATTTTGACACACTTCAGGCGCATGGGACGTTCATCGGCTCGGCAGCCATTGTGATCCTCAGCGATCACGACAAGGCCCGCGATGCCGCGCTGAACATGTTGCGGTTTTTTGAGGACGAAAGCTGCGGGCAATGCACGCCATGTCGGGTCGGTTGCGAGAAGGCAGTGAAATTGATGCAGGCGGATCAATGGGATCAGCTGCTGCTCGAGGAACTGAGCCAGGCCATGGTGGATGCGTCAATCTGTGGTCTGGGGCAAGCGGCGCCCAATCCCATTCGCCTGACGATGAAACATTTTGCGGATGAGGTGTAGAGCATGAGCGATCAGGTCACCTTTACCCTTGACGGCGAAACCGTCACAGCAGATGCCAACATGACGATCTGGGAGGTCGCCAACGGCCGTGGCCTCGTGATCCCGCATCTGTGCCACAAACCCGCACCGGGATATCGCCCCGACGGCAATTGCCGTGCCTGCATGGTCGAGATCGAGGGCGAACGCACATTGGCGGCTTCGTGTATTCGCGAACCCGTTGAGGGAATGGTTGTCACGACCAACTCTGCCCGCGCCGAAAATGCGCGCAAGATGGTAGTCGAGATGCTGGTCGCGGATCAGCCTGCGCGCGATCAGGCCCACGACAAATCGAGCCACCTTTGGGACATGGCCGATGCAAATGGCATCGATCAAAGCCGCTTTCCCAAGCTGGAAGAGGGGCGCATTCCATTGCTTGACGACAGCCATGTTGCGATGTCTGTCAATCTGGATGCCTGCATTCAGTGTGGGTTGTGCGTGCGTGCCTGTCGTGAGGTTCAGGTCAATGATGTGATCGGGATGTCGGGGCGTGGCCATGACAGCTATCCCACCTTCGACATGGCCGACCCGATGGGCGACAGCACCTGCGTGGCATGTGGCGAATGTGTGCAGGCCTGTCCAACAGGCGCATTGATGCCCGCCACAGTGGTGGACGAAAATCAGGTTGGGGATCGCAACGATTTTGACAGCGAAACCGAAAGCGTTTGTCCATTCTGCGGTGTCGGCTGCAAAGTGTCGCTCAAGGTCAAGGACAACAAGGTCAAATATGTCGAAGGCATCAACGGTCCTGCGAACGAAGGCCGACTGTGTGTCAAAGGCCGCTTTGGATTTGACTATATCCACCACGAACATCGCCTGACCAAACCGCTGATCCGGCGGGATGACGCGCCTGCCAAGGGGTTGAACGTGGACCCCGGCGATGTGCTCACCCACTTCCGCGAAGCCAGTTGGGAAGAGGCGATGCAAGCTGCCGCTGGAGGGCTGGCCGACTTGCGCGCGGCCCATGGCGGGCAATCGGTTGCGGGCTTTGGCAGCGCGAAATGCACCAACGAAGAGGCGTATCTGTTTCAAAAGCTGATCCGCCAGGGGTTCAAACACAACAACGTCGATCACTGCACCCGGCTGTGCCATGCGTCCTCGGTCAGTGCGCTAATTGAAAATGTCGGCTCGGGGGCTGTGACGGCAACTTTTAACGAGATCGAAAACGCAGATGTTGCCATCGTCATCGGGGCCAATCCCGTCGAAAACCACCCGGTCGCGGCGACCTATTTCAAGCAGTTCGTCAAGAACGGCGGCAAGCTGATCGTGATGGATCCGCGTGGGCAGGGCCTGAAACGCCATGCCTATCAGATGCTTCAATTCCGCCCCGGCGCGGACGTGTCGTTGCTGAATGCGATTATGAACGTGATCGTCGAAGAGGGTCTGTTTGATCAGCAATATATCGACGCCTACACCGAGAACTGGGAGGCCGAAAAAGAGCACCTCAAGGCGTTCACTCCCGAAGCGATGGAGCCGATCTGCGGGATTTCACCCGAGGTGATCCGCGATGTGGCGCGCACCTTTGCCGGCGCCAAGGCGGGTATGATTTTCTGGGGGATGGGTGTGTCCCAGCACATTCACGGTACAGACAATTCGCGCTGCCTGATCTCTCTGGCTCTGATGACGGGGCAGGTGGGGCGCCCTGGGTCTGGCCTGCACCCATTGCGGGGGCAAAACAACGTGCAGGGGGCTTCGGATGCGGGACTGATCCCGATGTTTGTGCCCGATTACCGCTCGGTCACGGATGACGCCGTGCGCGAGGATATATTCAGCGTTTGGGGCCGGGACGAGGATTGGTCCAACCAAAAGGGCCTGACAGTTACGGAGATCGTCGATCAAGCCTATGCCGGGAACATCAGGGGGATGTATATTCAGGGCGAGAACCCGGCGATGTCCGACCCGGATGTTGAACATGCGCGCGAGGCGTTTGCCAAGCTGGAACATCTTGTGGTGCAGGACATTTTCCTGACCGAAACTGCCTGTTTTGCCGATGTGATCCTGCCAGCCTCGGCGCTTTATGAAAAGAACGGCACGGTCAGCAACACCAACCGTCAGGTGCAACGGGTACGCCCGGCTGTGCCGCCCCCCGGTGAGGCGCGCGAGGATTGGCAGATCACTGTCGAACTGGGTCAGCGCCTTGGTTTGGACTGGGACTATACGGACGTGTCGCAGGTCTTTGCCGAGATGAAACAGGTCATGGGCTCGCTCAACAACATCACGTGGGAACGGCTTAAGACGGAAACGGTGACCTACCCCTCGCTCAGCCCGACGGATCCTGGTCAGGCGGTGGTGTTTGGCGATGGCTTCCCGCGTCCGGACGGACGCGCACGGTTTACACCTGCGGCGGTCATACCCCCGGACGAGGCACCCGATGCGGACTACCCGATGATCATGACGACGGGGCGCCAGCTGGAACATTGGCACACCGGGTCAATGACGCGGCGTGCCAAAGTGCTGGACGCCGTCGAGCCCGAGGCGAACTGCTCTCTGCACCCCAAGACGTTGCGCGCCTTGGGAGTGGAGCCGGGTGGCATGCTGCGTCTGACCACGCGGCGCGGCTCAATCGACATTATGGCGCGCGCGGACCGCGCCGTGTCCGAAGACATGGTGTTCGTGCCTTTCGCCTATGTCGAGGCGGCAGCGAACGTGCTGACCAACCCTGCCGTGGACCCCTATGGCAAGATCCCCGAATTCAAATTCTCGGCCGTGCGGGTCGAGGCCATCACAAAAATTGCAGCTGAATAATCAGTCTGCCACATCCAACAGGACGAAGCATCATGGCTTATAAGAGCGATATTGAGATTGCGCGCGACGCGGATAAGAAGCCGATCCAGGAGATTGGGGCC
>CANMVD010000003.1 GCA_947501275.1 uncultured Tateyamaria sp. | reverse complement strand
AAACGGCCTGCGCTTCGCGATCCGCGAAGGCGGCCGCACCGTCGGCGCCGGCGTCGTCTCCAAAATCACAGAGTAAGTTGTCGCGGTTTGCCGCGAGGTTAAAATGAAGGCTTTGGGGTTGGACCAACGACTGTCGGGCCTGATTGCTTGATACAATATGGCGGGGCATGTGCTCCGCCATATACCTTTTCTGCACATCGCAATTCTAATTTCAAGCTGTGCGGGAATCGCATTTGCCGCCCATAACGGGCTTTTGAATTCGCAAGCGTGGCCTGTGGCGGTGACAAAAATGGCCACTCCTGTGATGTTTCTGCGCCTGCAAAGACATCGGCTAACGGCTTGGAATTGCACGCCCACGTTTATGCTGCGCCTGCACAGTTCCCCTTTCGGTATACGACGGTATTCATCTAAGTCATTAAAATATATTGATTTTTTGCGGAATCATCGCATCCTTGCCATTAACAGGAGGGGCGCATTTTGGATCAGATCAATACAGACGCATGGATTGGCCGGGCCATATCAGAGCATGGTGGCGTTGATCAGAAAACGGCCGCACAATTGCACGCAACCGTTGGGCGCGCGGACACGACAGAGCCATCGAGAGGCGATCTGCTCCCGGGTTTGTGGCATTGGTGCGCATTCCCACCAACGGCTCATGTCAGCGATTTGGGACGTGACGGGCACCCGGGCGGCGGCGTATTGTTGCCTCCGTTGGGATTGCCGCGGCGCATGTGGGCGGGCGGTTCCTTGCGGTTTCACGCGCCCATCCGGATTGGCGACCCGCTTGAACGGGTCAGCACAGTGCGCGCGATTACACCCAAATCGACGGCAGCCGGGCCGATGGCACTTGTGACGTTAGATCATGTGATATCCGGGCCGCGCGGGCTGGCCATCCAAGAGCAACAGGACATCGTCTATTTGCCCTTGCCCGAAAGCTACACGCCGCCCAAGGCGCGGCCGATGCCGGCCCGCACGTCGACGCGCACAGCCATGACGGCGCCACTTTTGTTTCGCTATTCGGCGCTGACCTTCAATGCCCACCGCATTCACTACGATCTCGCGTACACGCGGACGGTCGAACACTATCCTGATCTCGTTGTGCATGGCCCATTGCAAGCGACGCTGCTGATGCGGACAGCCACGCAGATGCGCGGTGAACAGCCGCAGTTTTTCGATTTTCGCGCAGTGCATCCGTTGTTCGCGGGCACTGATCTCGAAATCGCGACCGCGGAAGAGGCAGAAGACGACGGGGCTATGCAGCTTTGGACTGGCCAGAACGGCCATCAGGGCATGCAGGCCACCGCCATTTGGGAGGCAACACAATGACCCTTTTGTCAGGAATGCGTGTGGTCGAAAGCTCGGCTTTTGTGGCGGTGCCCCTTGCGGGAATGACCCTCGCGCAGATGGGGGCCGATGTGATCCGCGTGGATCGCTTGCAAGGCGGTATGGATGCGGGGCGATGGCCGCTTGCTCCGTCAGGGCAAAGCCTGTTCTGGGCCGGTCTGAACAAAGGGAAACGTTCGATTGCCGTCGATTATCGCCACCCGGAGGGGCGCGCCCTAGTCCAACGTCTGGTTACAGCACCCGGCCCGGATGCAGGCCTGTTCCTGACGAACCTTCCCGCGCAAGGCTGGTTGGACCCGGACACGCTGGCGCAATTTCGCGATGACATGGTGTCGATCACACTGACCGGTGACCGCCATGGCCGCCCTCAGGTCGATTATACCGTTAACCCTGCCCTTGGGGTGCCTGACATGACGGGTCCCGAGGGCCATGATGATCCTGTGGCGCATGCTTTGCCCGCGTGGGATCTGATCGCGGGCAACTTGTGTGTCTCGACCCTGCTTGCTGCAGAACGCCATCGCTTGCGTACGGGGCAGGGCCAATTCGCCACGTTGTCGCTCAAGGATGTTGCTGCCGCGACGATGGGTCATTTGGGCATGTTGGGTGACGCTGCATTGAATGGGCAGGACAGAGCGAAGTCCGGGAATTCCCTCTATGGAGCCTATGGCCAGGATTTCATCTGTGCGAATGGGCGCCGGATTATGGTGATTGGGTTGACGTCCCGCCAGTGGCGCAAACTGATTGATGTGACCGGTACGAAAGCTGCCATGGACGCGCTATCAAAGGCGCATGGGCAATCGCTTGAAGATGAAGGTGCGCGTTGGAAGATGCGCCAGCATATCACCCGAGCCCTCAACCCATGGTTTGCCGTGCGCTCTTCTGCGACTGTTGGCGCGCTGTTTGATGAGGCTGGCCTGACGTGGTCCGAATTTCGCACCGTGACCGAAGCACTGGCACATGATCCGGATCTTGGGCCGGACAACCCGATGTTTTCCATGCTTGATCAACCCGGCATTGGGCGCCACCTGGCCCCCGGTTTCCCCGCAACCTTTGAGACGGTGCAGCGCGCTCCGGCCGCCCCCGCACCGCAGCTGGGAGCACATACCGAAGAAGTACTGGGCGATGTCATGGGGCTTTGCGATACCGAAATCGCATCCCTGTTTGACACTGGCATTGTTCGAGCGGCAAAGCCGGTACAGACCAAATCCGCGGCCTGATACGTGTGTTGGCAAAAGCCAATGCTCGCCCGCGTCGTGGCTGCGCAAAGACATCACCGGTTCAAAGATGCGCCTCGGCTTGGGTCGGTGCGCAATTGAGCCCTTGCAATGTCCGGGAGGCCCCAGTAAGCACCGACCTGCTTTAGGGGTATAGCTCAGTTGGTAGAGCGACGGTCTCCAAAACCGTAGGTCCCGGGTTCGAGCCCTGGTGCCCCTGCCATTTTCCCGATTCTCGTTAACGTCAAATTTTACCCAAGTTGGGGCGAAGAATTTGTCTCGTCCGCGGCGGGGCCGTCCAACTTCTGCCATTGTTGGTCAATTTGCGTAATCAATCCCGCCACAGTTCCCGTGACTGTTTCCAAATAAGGGACAGAGCCGCATTCTCGCCACATTCATGACACCGACGGCGCACATTCTCGATTTATTTCTGCCGCATCCCCACCTTTGTGGGACATTTTAGTTGACGCCTCGCGGTACGGGGTAGGGATGTTGCCAAATGACGAGTTACACGTTGATGCCTGGAAAGCCTTTTGAAGGCACCGAAGAAGAAACCATGCAGACAATTCGCCAGATTCTGACGGCGGAGTTTGAAGCGGAAGACAACGCATCTCGCAGTGCACACAAAGACGTGGCCGCGCCGCAGGACCGTGATCCGTCAGCGCCACGTGCCTTTGTCGAACGTACCTTAGGCAAAGCCCCCCGCCGCCGCGCCAACGACTTTCCCGAAATTGCAAAGGATGCGCCTGAGCCCGCCAAAAAACGCGCTTCCGCGGTTTCGCGACTGGTTCCCAAAGCACTCGGCCTCGCGCCAGCCACCATTGGTCAGGTGACGCAATTTCGTCCGACAACTCGTCATCTCGCCATCGTCAGCTCGCTGCTGCTGGTTGTTGTGCGCCCTCATTGGTTTGTGATTGCCATTTGCTTGATGCTCAGCGTTGTTATCGGCACGTTTCTATTGCTGGGTTCGGAACGTATCTGGACCGCAGTTCTGGCACGCCTGACCAAGATCGAAGAAAAGGACCCGGCCCGAGGTGCAGTGTGGCGCGCGCGTCTGGATAACTTTGCCTATCGCTGGGATGGTTTCCTTGATCTCTTTCCCGATGGCATGGTCGACGAGCTCTATATGCCTGACTTCCAATCCATGGCCATGGATGAAGAGCAATACGCCAACGCAATGGCTGATCGTCTGGACCGGATGGTACGCGAAGGCTGATACACTGCGCGCACGGCACGGTTTCCATGCTTGAAGTTCGTGCGGTGCATCGTTACATGCCCTTAATCGCGCGCAGCAGGAAAGACGCTCCATGGCCACCACCAACCCGCTTCAGTTCATCCAACAGGTCCGTTCGGAAGTTTCCAAAGTTGTGTGGCCGACACGCCGTGAGGTCGTACTGACCACGGTCATGGTCTTTATCATGGCCGCTTTGACAGCTGTTTTCTTTGCAATGGTTGATATTCTGATCCGTTGGGGCCTTGAAAGCGTTTTGACTTTCTTTGGCTAGAGCCTCGGCGTGTTGTGGCGCTCCAGCCCCTTGCACTTTGATTCCCTGCAGAGTATTTCGCACCCCTGACCTGAGGTAGGCGCGCGGCGATTCGAGCCCCGCGCCGATTTTTATTCAGGCAGCAGAACACAGCCGCCAATCGGCGCGCAACAGACACAGACTAGGCGAGGGGCCAGAAAGACATGGCAAAACGGTGGTATTCGGTCAGCGTCCTGTCCAACTTCGAAAAGAAGATTGCAGAACAGATCCGAACCTCGGTCGAGGAAAAAGGCCTTGAGGACCAGATTGATGAGGTATTGGTACCTACCGAAGAGGTGATCGAAGTCCGTCGGGGCAAGAAGGTCACGACCGAGCGTCGCTTTATGCCCGGCTACGTTCTGGTTCACATGGAAATGTCGGATCAAGGGTATCACCTGATCAATTCGATCAACCGCGTGACCGGTTTCCTCGGGCCGCAGGGCCGTCCAATGCCGATGCGTGATGCCGAAGTGAACCAGATCCTGAACCGCGTGCAGGAGGGTGAAGAAGCACCTCGTACGCTGATCCACTACGAAGTGGGCGAACGGGTCAAGGTCAACGATGGTCCCTTCGAAGACTTTGACGGAACCGTCGAAGAAGTTGATGACGAGAACCAGCGCCTCAAGGTTACTGTGTCGATCTTTGGTCGGGAAACGCCTGTCGAGCTTGAGTTCACGCAGGTCAACAAACAGACCTGACGGAGCATTACCGTGTTGTGCATGATGGCCGCCTCGCAAGTGTGAGGTGGCCATCTGCGTTTTCCCGAACCGGTGAATCGCATCGCGAGAATCGGAAGAATCAGTCTGTGCATATGACCTTTTCGGGTGCCTCCGCGTTCTGCCCAATGCGCGTCCCTGTGGATAAAACCCACGTTGAAACCGGCCCTGACTACCAGTGGTGGAATGACTCTGAGAAGAGTCTGTGGATAACCCTCGATCCATGTTGACGAACGTTGCGTATTCACGCCTAGTGGTAGAGCCCAGCACATTATGTTGGTGCTGTGGCAGTGCCTAATAGCGTATCTTGGGGGGTATTATGAATCCGAAATCATTGCTGAAGGGCCTTCCTTGGATGGTCCCGACTGTTGCAATCCTGTTTGCGGGATCCGGACTATTGACCGACAGTTTTCATACAACAACCGCAGATGCGCCAGCGCGTGCTGTCACCAGTGCGGCTGGAACCAATGCGGTCGCACCGACGCCACAGCCTGCCGCCGCTCCGGCTCCTGTTGAGGTGGATGTCGAAAAGCAAAGGCAGCTAGAGCAAATTGCCAGTTTGCAAGCCGCGCTTGAGGCCGCACGGGAAGAGAATGCGGTCAAGGACGAGATCGTGGCGCGTCAGGCAACGACAATGAGTGTTCTGAGTGAGCTGCAGCCCACAACCCCGCTTGCTCAGCCCGCTGCCCCTCAAGCCGTCGCAGAGGCACCCGCGGTTGTGATCGCTGCGGCACCTCAGCTGGACACGCGGCAAGCTGCCCTGACAACAACGCCGTTGGCAGCGCAGCGGTTTGAGACTGGTCAGACCGTGGCTGAAGACACAACGCGTTGTATGCAAGATCTGCGCAATCTGGCCAATCAGGCAGTGATTTACTTCCCCAGTGGCGGAATCACGGCGGATGCTGGTGGGATCGAGCAGGGGCGCTTGATCGGTCTGGTTGCGCAATCCTGTCGCGGGGTGCGCATCCGTGTTGAGGGGCACTCCGACGCTTCCGGTGATCCCGGTGCCAATTTGCGGCTGAGTGAACAGCGCGCAAATCAGGTGATCCAACGCATTGCAGCATCCGGCATCGACACTAGCATGTTCTTCGCCGAAGGACGGGGTGATCGCCAGCCGTCTGGCGTCGTCGGGCCGGAGCCTCAGGCGTTCTATGATCGCCGCGTCGAATTTTCGATCGTCGAGGAAGTGACCCAAGCCGCTGTGCGCAATAATGCGGGTGCAGCATCTTGGATCGCAGCCAATTGCGTTTCTAACCTCGAGCGCGCGATCAATGGCACGCACCTGTTCTACGCGCCGCGCTCCGTTGCGTTGCCAACGCGCGACATGGACCGCGCCATGGGCATTGCCAAGATCGCGATGGACTGTCCGCACGCACGGTTGCGGATCGTGGGCCATCACTCAGCCGATGTTCTGTCTGGCGAAACCCCTGAAACGGGCCGTTTGCGTGCCAAGGCGTTGCGCTCAATGCTGGTGGGGCGTGGGGTCACACCCGAGCAGGTGATCATTGCCGCGCGGTCTTGGCCGCTCATTGACGGCGAATTACCCGGTAGCCGCGTCAGCTTTGATTTGATCCTCGAAGAAAAGTAAACAATCGCCCGAATGCATACACGGCGCTCCCCAAGGCGTCTTCTGGCAAGAATGGGCTTGATAATAGAGCAGGGGAGCTGTATCCGGCGCCCCTGTCACGTTTGTGGCACCCCCGTGGGAGGCGAGGACAACGCGTTGTTCGGACCGGACCACATCAACCATATCCGCGCGTCGCGACGTGGCGGAGTTGAAAAGGAGATTGGCACATGGCCAAGAAACTTGCCGGCACCATGAAATTGCAGGTGCCCGCCGGACAAGCAAACCCGTCGCCCCCCGTTGGGCCAGCACTGGGTCAGCGCGGCATCAACATCATGGAATTCTGCAAGGCGTTCAACGCCAAGACGGCAGATATGGAGCCCGGTGCGCCGTGCCCAACCGTGATTTCCTATTATCAGGACAAATCCTTCGCGATGGATATCAAGACGCCACCAGCGTCCTACTATCTCAAGAAAGCCGCCAAGGTGAAATCCGGTGCCAATAACCCAAGCCGCGAAATGGTTGGGTCCGTGACACCTGCGCAGGTGCGTGAAATCGCCGAAGCGAAGATGAAAGATCTGAACGCCAATGATATCGACGGCGCAATGCAGATCATCCTGGGCTCCGCCCGCTCTATGGGCATCGAGGTGAAGTAAGATGGCAAAGCACGGAAAACGCACAACCGCAGCCCGCGCCGCTTTTGCCGGCAAATCCAACTTGACCGTCGAAGACGCAGTCGCGCTGGTCAAAGGCAATGCCAACGCGAAATTCGACGAGACTGTTGAGATCTCGATGAACCTTGGTGTTGACCCCCGCCACGCAGACCAGATGGTCCGTGGTGTGGTTGGCCTGCCTAACGGCACCGGCAAAACCGTTCGCGTCGCTGTTTTCGCGCGCGGCCCCAAAGCCGAGGAAGCGCAGGCCGCTGGTGCGGACATCGTCGGCGCCGAAGACCTGATGGAAATTGTTCAGGGCGGCACGATCGACTTTGACCGTTGCATCGCAACACCGGACATGATGCCTGTTGTGGGCCGTCTGGGTAAGGTCCTCGGACCGCGCAACCTGATGCCCAACCCGAAAGTCGGCACCGTCACCATGGACGTTGGCGACGCAGTCAAAGCGGCCAAGGGTGGCGAAGTCCAGTTCAAGGTCGAAAAAGCTGGCGTGATCCACGCGGGTGTTGGCAAAGCCTCATTCGACGAAGCCAAACTGGTCGAAAATGTGCGCGCCTTTGTTAGTGCGGTTGCCAAGGCGCGTCCTGCAGGTGCCAAGGGTACATACATGAAGAAAGTCTCACTGAGCTCGACCATGGGTCCGGGCGTGAGCGTGAACGTGGACAGCGCTGTCGCCGAGTAAGTCGTCAGCAGTATGTCTGGAAATAAGGGGCGCACCTTGGTTGGTGCGCCCTTTTTCTTTTGGGCTAACGGAATCTTAGGGGGACGGGATTAGCAACGGAGCACTGATTTCTGATCGAGGCATGGAATGAAGGTTTCTCGACGCATTGCCCTTGGGCTATTGGCATCTATTCCCCTTATGGGCCGCAAAACATGGGCGGCATCAGGCAATTTTTCGGGTCTGGCTGCACCCTCCGGACCTGTGCTGCTCGAAGTTGACGGTTCAATTTCGCGCACAAATGATTCCGAGAGGGCAGTTTTCGACCGCGAGATGTTGGCCAATCTCGATTGGGTCGAGGTGGAATGCTACACTCCCTTTACGCAAGGATTGCAGCGGTTTGCCGGTCCGACACTGATGTCGCTGCTGGACACGGTTGGGGCCAACGGTGCCACCCTTCAGGCAACGGCGATCAACGACTATTCCGTCGAAATTCCATTGTCGCACGCCAAGTTGCATGGCGTGATCCTTGCTATGGAACATAACGGCATGCCAATGCGCGTACGCGACAAGGGGCCGATCTGGGTTGTTTATCCGCTCAAGGAGCGGGAGGCCCAAAGCAAGAAATTTGACACTGAAATGATTTGGCAATTGGCCCGTCTCACGGTGCAATAGGGGGCAGTTTTGCTGCAGTTGACGCCTGTCAAAAGGAGCGTGCTTGCAATCGCAATGTGTTGTGGATTGCTGTTCGTGCTTGTCGGTTTGCGCAGCAATGTTCGCGAAGCTGAAACTCAAGTGGCGGCGTCCATTTCTTCGACCATGTGGAAAGTCAGCGAGCTGATTTACGAGGGCCAACGCTTGATCACCGCGTTGGCTCGTGTCGAAGGCGACAGTATCGAAGTAGAGGCACTGCGGCTGCAATTTGACCTTCTTTGGAGTCGGGTCAAGGTGGTTGAAATGATTGACTTCAAACACCGCCCTCTGACAACCGGTGCGCTGAAAGGATATCGCACATGGCTGGATCGGTATGATCCCGTGTTGTTCGCCGCAGATGCACCGACGCGCGCCGAGTTGCAGCATATGCAGGTCAGTCTCACCCCCTTGGTGGTTGCAACGCGCAAAGCATGGGTGCGCGAGTTCAACGCGGTACAGTTCGACGCTCTTGCCGAGGCCTCAAAAGAAACGCAAGTGCGCCGAACGCAGCACGAACTTCTCATTGTCGGGCTGCTTGTTCTCATCATTGGCTATCTTGTCGCAGAAATTTACTTTGGTTCACGCGCTCAGGCACGTGAACGGGCACTGCGCGCTCTCGCAGACGCCGCAAACAAATCCAAATCCGACTTTATCGCCAGCGTCAGTCACGAAATTCGCACGCCTTTGAATGGTATCGTCAGCATGGCGTCGCACCTTGCCGACCACCCACTCAATAAAGAACAGCAACAATGTGTGTCCGTGATTGAGGCTTCGGGTGGTCTGCTGCTGGATACGATCAACGATGTGCTTGATCTGTCGCGGATAAAGGCTGGAAAACTTGTCATTACAAATTCCGTCTTTGATCCGTTTGGTTGCCTGCGATTGGCCCATGACCTGCATTGTAAACAGGCCACCGACAAAGGTTTGACAATCAACCTTATGCTGCCGGATGGCCCCCTGCCGAAAGTCGAGGGCGACGAGCGCCGGTTTCGACAGGTTTTGCACAACCTTGTGTCAAACGCTGTCAAATTCACCTCGGCGGGCCATATCAGAATTACAGCGCGCTATGGCACCAATGATGTTGATGGCATCGCAGGTTCCGGTACAGGTCTCTATGTCTCGGTAAGCGATACCGGTAGCGGCATTCCCTATGATTCCCAGCAGCGCGTTTTTGATCCGTTCGAGCAAGTCAATGAAACCATGACCCGCGACGTTGGTGGAACTGGATTGGGTCTGCCGATTTGCAGATCTTTGTGTCAGGCGATGGGGGGCAGCATTTCCTTGCAAAGCGAACCGGGTCTTGGGGCCCGGTTTGATGTTTTTCTGCCATTTGACCGCGTGGAGTTGACGCGGCCTGCCTACAAAGGTGACGCAGATCAGAGTGACATCGAGAGCGTGCTGAAAGGGCGCGTGATGATTGTGGATGACACCCACACGAACCGGTTTGTCTTGCGCAAACTGCTTGGCGAACACGCATTGGAGATTTTTGAAGCGGAAAGTGGCATGGACGCCCTGGAGCAATTGGCAACGCTTGACGTCGATGTTGTGCTCATGGACATCCAGATGCCGGGGATGACGGGTCTGGAGGCCACGCTGCATTTGCGCGAAGCCGCAGCTTTGGCCAAGACTGATCCCCCCCCCGTTGTTGCGGTTACAGCCAATGTCATGGCGCAACAGGTACAGTCTTACAAAGCCGCCGGAATGGTTGAGGTCTTGGCCAAGCCGGTTTCCAAACGGGCATTGGTTTCTACGCTTAGAGCCATATTGCGCGAGACTGGTTCGGACGCGCCCAGCTCCTTTGGCAATGGCGCCCAGCCACCTCCTGAAAGGCGCAGTTCAACCGGTTAAACGTTTGGATCACGCGCGACCCGAAATGAGCAGCATGCTGAACTCCCGAGGTGCCGGGAGGAAAATCCACTTGGCAACCCGCAAACTTGAGACTATCAGCACGATCAGAGGGCTTTCGCACGATTCGCGTCAGCCCTCTATTCGTCCGAGACGGTGGGTGACTGGGATAGGCCAGTCATAATTCCTGCCTGAGACGGGAAGAGACATTCCTGCCTGGCTCATTTGTGTTCCAGGCTTTGGGCTGCGACGACCCGTACGGACCCGATTGCCATGCCATTTGGTGTGGTGAAAACGAGCCGGAGGGGTCACCCCCTCCAATAACTGGAGTGAAACTGTGGATAGAGCCCAGAAAGAGAAAGTGGTCGAGGAACTTGGCCAAATCTTTGAAAGCTCTGGCGTCGTTGTGGTTGCCCACTACGCCGGTCTGACAGTTGCCGAAATGCAGGATCTGCGTGCGCGTGCGCGTGATGCAGATGCTTCAGTTCGGGTTGCCAAAAACAGGCTCGCCAAAATCGCCCTGGACGGGAAGCCGTGCGAAAGCATTGCTGACTATCTGACGGGTATGACCGTTCTGACCTTCTCTGAAGATCCCGTGGCTGCTGCCAAGGTGTCCGAAGACTTTGCCAAGGAAAACGACAAGTTCGTGATCCTTGGTGGGGCAATGGGTGAGAACGCTCTGGACCGGGCCGGTGTCACGGCTGTGTCGAAAATGCCTTCGCGCGAGGAGCTTATCAGCACCATCGCGGGCATGCTTGGCGCACCTGCATCGAATATCGCCGGCTCCATTGGCGCACCTGCAAGCAACATTGCGTCCATCTTGTCCACAATCGAGGACAAGGCGGCAGCGTAAGCAAACGTCTGAGCGGCGTGGGATATCCTCACGCGTTGGAACACACATATCGAAACGGAAAGAGCTGATAAAATGGCTGATCTGAAAAAACTGGCAGAAGAGATCGTTGGTCTGACCCTGCTTGAAGCACAAGAACTGAAAACAATCCTCAAAGACGAGTACGGCATCGAGCCTGCAGCCGGTGGCGCAGTCATGATGGCGGGCCCTGCTGACGGTGCCGGTGGCGCTGCCGAGGAAGAGAAGACCGAATTTGACGTTGTCCTGAAAAACGCAGGCGCTTCCAAGATCAACGTGATCAAAGAAGTCCGCGGCATCACCGGTCTGGGCCTGAAAGAAGCCAAAGATCTGGTCGAAGCAGGTGGCAAGATAAAAGAAGGCGTCGACAAAGCCGAAGCCGAAGACATCAAAGGCAAGCTGGAAGCAGCTGGCGCCGAAGTCGAACTGGCCTAACCCAAGGCGGGCAATGTTCCGCCAAGGTGAAAAAATATGGGGCGCTCCGAAATTCGGGGCGCCCCTTTTTTGTCTGGATTGGTGTCAGGCGCGGGGCTTGCGCCTGAGCACCCTTAACCCGCCAAGTGCCCCCAGCAGCAGCCACGCCCCCGCAGGCAGCGGCACGGCAGGGACCGGGCCGGGCCCTGTATTGGATAGAAACAGCGCATCTGATGGCGCCACAGTTAGCGACGAGTCCGCAGTGTAGGACAGGAATGCAGTGTTGAAGAAGTCGGAAGCCGAAAAGCCGGAACTCCCAAGTCCCTTTTCGCCGACTCTCGTGCTGGCCATCAGCGATAAATTGAACAGGTAGGATTTGCTTTCGGTGATGTTGACCGAGAATTCAAGAACGTCGTCAATGATTGACGTGGCATTGGCACCCACGCTCTGAGAAAACCGATCCGATCCGAGCACATCAAATCCATTGGACGTGTCCACGAGCCGCATGAACGCATTCATGCTGGATCCGTCACCGCCCGACAGTGTTGAGGTTGCGTTGGACAAAAGTCCTTCGATCCCCAAGCGGAATGTGATGTTGCCGGTGCCGGTGATCAGAAAGTCTTCGGCAATAAACAGGGACAGTGTGCTGCTGGCGCTTGAGCTGATCGGCGACGAGGGTGCGGTGACACCACCTGACGCCCCGAACTTGATCGAGCCAGTTGTTTGGTCAATGTCAAAGCCTGCGGTGCTGGTGCCCTGACCCGGCCCGGAAGCGTCATCAACGGCGGAAGACACGGATACGCTTGCGTTGTCTGCCAGTGCAACAAGTGTGTCCTGCGAGATATCATCGAAATCAGAATTTGATGATCCGCCGACCCGGACCCCGCTATTGAGTGTGTAGATAACCGATGCGGCCGATGCTGGGAGGGCCAGAACACTCGCGGTTAGAAGTGTCCCGCAAAGCAGGGCACTCGAAAACGTTTTGGTCATAATGAAATCTTCCTGTTAGCTTTAATTTTCCAAGGAGGAAAATAAACGGACGCCCGCTTAGGCGTCTTTAGGGCGAATGCCCTAGGGACTTTGCCCTAAATGCACTTGTAGGGTCATTTTATGATGGATGTTTCGCGGATTGTAGATTTGCAGCGGGCCCTTTTGCAGCCCGACGGGTTGTGGGATGACGCAGAGGCGTGTGCGACCCTTGAGGCGCTATTGCGCACTGATCGCTTGTACGAAGTGGGCCCGGACGGTTCGGGCAACGGAATATCTGTTTCAAGCCGCTCCATGTCTTCCAGCTTGGCAGATGGCATATCCAGCACGTTTCATGGCTATGACACTCAAGGGTTTTCAACCTTTGTCGACCCCTATGCGTCTTTCCTGCACCGGGTGTTGCGCAGTGCGGGGGCCGGGGCCTTTCACGACGCCCCGCTGTTTGACCCCGAGGCCCGCGAAGCAACCGCGGTCCATGCACAGGCGTTGAACCCCAACCAGATCAACCGTCAGATGGCGGCATCAACGCCGCTGCCGGTGGGGGAGGGGATGCTGATTGCGGGCTACAAATACGCGGATATGCCGGGCGAGGGATCATCGGAATTCAATTGGCTGAAGCTGCTGGAACCTGCGTTCAGTGCGGGCCGCAAGCTGCGTGCCGAGCTGGAACGATACGAGATGGAGTGGACTCTTTCTCTTGATGCGATGCCTGTGGCTTTGATGGTGTTTGATGCCTCTGGCAAGTTACTGCATCAGAACAGGAGGTTGCAGGATTTGCTGACCAAATGGCCCGACCTGATCAGTTGCCGGCCGGTCGCCACACGCCTTGCGGCAGACGTTGCACAACCGCAGCGACGCGCGCGTTACATGGGCAATCTGCCATTGGACGTCGTCAAAACAGTTTCCCTGCGTGCAGGTCAAGTGCGTCTGTCTGCGTCTCTGTCCCCTTGGCCGCATGGCGATCCGGTGTGTCTGGTTTCGATTGAGTTTGCTCCGCGCCAACAACAATTTGAGCTGACGCCACGCGAGGCTGATGTGGCGGCGCTTTTGGCAGATGGGTTGCCAGACAAGCAGATTGCGCGCGACCTTGAAATCAGCCTGCACACCGTACGCCGCCATGTCGAACGTGTGCTGGCCAAGACGGGATGTCACAACCGGACCGAGGCGGCGTTGAAATTGCGTCAGTCGACATAACCCAAATATATCATTGTCAGAACAAAGCAGGGCGCATTAGGGTGGTTCCAGCATACAGCCGCATTGCGCGCTTCCTCGAGAGATGTTTTGCGACTTTTCTCGGAACGCCCGGTTGTGCTTTTGTTAAGCAACGCCTATGTCGGAGCTTCCGCTGGGAGCGTTGATTCGCGCCCGGCTTTTTGCGTCTTTGGTATGGCAGGAGCAGGTATCTAACAGTTCATCCCACAAATCTTTCGCAAAGAGCCGCCGGACATCACTTGAGCGACGGTTCTTTAGGAAAGATTGAGATCGGGCGCGCGCCATGGGCAGGTGCGCAGGTATAGATCTTCTTTTCGGTCTTTGAGAGTTCGCACCGGACCGCCCCCCCGGACTGTGAACGCAACAAAGATGGAGTGCGAAAACCGCATGGCAAATACGTTCCTTGGCCAAAAACGACTGCGTAAATATTATGGCAAAATCCGCGAAGTGCTGGATATGCCGAACCTTATCGAGGTTCAGAAGTCTTCTTACGATCTGTTCCTGAATTCCGGTGACCAGCCAACGCCTTTGGACGGCGAAGGTATCATGGGCGTCTTCCAGTCCGTGTTCCCGATCAAGGATTTCAACGAGACATCCGTTCTGGAATACGTGAAGTACGAGCTGGAAAAACCGAAATACGATGTTGAGGAATGTCAGCAGCGTGACATGACATACAGCGCACCACTAAAGGTGACGCTGCGCCTGATCGTATTTGATGTGGACGAAGACACGGGCGCCAAATCGGTCAAGGACATCAAGGAACAAGACGTATTCATGGGCGACATGCCTTTGATGACACCCAACGGAACGTTCATCGTGAACGGCACCGAGCGTGTGATCGTCAGCCAGATGCACCGCTCACCCGGTGTTTTCTTTGATCACGATAAAGGCAAGACGCACAGCTCGGGCAAGCTGCTGTTCGCCTGCCGGATCATCCCCTATCGCGGGTCCTGGCTGGACTTTGAATTCGATGCCAAGGACATCGTTTTCGCGCGTATCGACCGTCGCCGCAAACTGCCTGTGACAACCCTGCTGTATGCTTTGGGTCTGGATCAGGAAAGCATCATGGATGCGTATTACGAAACGGTGAATTTCAGCCTGAAAAAGAACAAGGGCTGGGTCACGCCGTTCTTCCCTGATCGTGTGCGCGGCACCCGCCCCACCTACGATCTGGTTGACGCCAAGTCCGGTGAGGTCATTGCCGAAGCGGGCAAGAAAGTGACCCCGCGCGCCGTCAAGAAACTGATCGACGAAGGCACGGTGAAGGATCTGCTTGTCCCTTACGAGCACATCGTGGGCAAGTTCGTCGCCAAGGACATCATCAACGAAGAAAACGGCGCGATTTATGTTGAAGCCGGTGATGAGCTGACTCTGGAATACGACAAGGACGGCACTCTGATCGGCGGTACGGTCAAGGAACTGGTGGATGCGGGCATCACCGACATCCCTGTTCTGGACATCGATAACGTCAATGTCGGCCCGTACATCCGCAACACCATGGCGAACGACAAGAACATGAACCGTGAAACCGCGCTCATGGACATCTATCGCGTCATGCGCCCCGGTGAGCCGCCCACCGTCGAAGCGGCCTCGGCCCTGTTCGACACGCTGTTCTTTGACTCAGAGCGTTACGATCTGTCGGCCGTTGGCCGGGTCAAGATGAACATGCGTTTGGCGTTGGATGCCGAAGACACGCAGCGCACGCTGCGCCGCGAAGACATCGTGTCCTGTATCAAGGCGCTGGTGGAACTGCGCGACGGCAAAGGTGACGTGGACGACATCGACCACCTCGGCAACCGTCGTGTCCGCTCTGTTGGTGAGCTGATGGAAAACCAGTATCGCGTTGGTTTGCTGCGTATGGAGCGTGCGATCAAGGAGCGTATGTCGTCTGTCGAAATTGACACCGTCATGCCGCAGGATCTGATCAACGCAAAACCTGCCGCTGCTGCTGTCCGCGAGTTCTTTGGCTCGTCCCAGCTGTCGCAGTTCATGGACCAAACCAACCCGCTGTCCGAAGTGACGCACAAGCGCCGCCTCTCGGCCCTTGGGCCTGGCGGTCTGACGCGTGAACGTGCTGGCTTTGAGGTGCGCGACGTGCACCCGACCCACTACGGTCGGATGTGTCCGATTGAAACGCCGGAAGGGCCGAACATCGGTCTGATCAACTCGCTCGCCACATTCGCGCGAGTGAACAAGTATGGCTTCATCGAAACACCTTACCGCGTTGTAAACAATGGTCAGGTGACGGACGAAGTACACTACATGTCCGCCACAGAAGAGATGCGTCACACCGTGGCGCAGGCTAACGCGTCGCTGGACGAGAACGGCAAGTTCAACAACGAGATGGTCAATACGCGGAAATCGGGGGACTACACTCTGTCGCCCGTCGACTCCGTGGATCTGATCGACGTCAGCCCGAAGCAGTTGGTGTCGGTTGCCGCGTCGCTTATCCCGTTCCTTGAAAACGACGACGCCAACCGCGCTCTGATGGGCTCGAACATGCAACGTCAGGCGGTTCCGCTGCTTCAAGCCGAGGCGCCGCTGGTCGGCACCGGCATCGAAGAAGTGGTTGCGCGGGACTCTGGTGCGGCGATCATGGCCAAACGCGCCGGTATCATCGACCAGGTGGACGCCACACGGATCGTGATCCGCGCGACGTCTGACCTCGAGTTGGGCGATGCCGGCGTCGACATCTACCGCATGCGCAAGTTCCAGCGGTCCAACCAGAACACCTGCATCAACCAGCGCCCGCTCGTGAAGGTGGGTGACACCGTTCAAAAGGGTGAGGTCATCGCAGATGGTCCCTCCACCGATATGGGCGAACTGGCTTTGGGCAAAAACGTGGTCGTCGCGTTCATGCCGTGGAATGGCTACAACTACGAAGACTCGATCCTGATCTCCGAGCGCGTGTCGCGCGACGACGTCTTCACCTCGATCCACATCGAGGAATTCGAAGTCGCCGCCCGTGACACCAAGCTGGGGCCAGAGGAAATCACCCGCGACATCCCCAACGTCGGCGAGGAAGCCCTGCGCAACCTCGACGAAGCGGGCATTGTCTATATCGGCGCTGACGTCGAACCGGGCGATATCCTTGTGGGCAAGATTACCCCCAAGGGCGAAAGCCCCATGACGCCGGAAGAAAAGCTCCTCCGCGCGATCTTTGGGGAAAAGGCTTCGGACGTGCGCGATACATCGCTGCGTGTGAAACCGGGTGACTTCGGTACGGTTGTTGAGGTGCGCGTCTTTAACCGCCATGGCGTGGAAAAAGACGAGCGTGCCTTGCAAATCGAGCGGGAAGAGGTCGAGCGTTTGGCGCGTGACCGTGACGACGAACTCGCCATCCTTGATCGCAACATCTATGCCCGTCTGGGTGACATGTTGCTGGGCAAAGAGATCGCCAAAGGCCCCAAAGGCGTCAAAACCGGCAGCAATGTCGACGCTGACCTGCTGGAAGCCTTCCCGCGCTCCGCTTGGTGGCAGATTGCTTTGAAAGACGAGCAGTCGGCACAAGTGGTCGAGGCTCTGAACGAGCAATACGAGGCGCAAAAGCGCGCCCTTGATGCCCGTTTTGAGGACAAGGTCGAGAAGGTCCGCCGTGGTGACGATCTGCCTCCGGGCGTGATGAAAATGGTCAAAGTGTTCGTGGCGGTGAAGCGCAAGCTGCAACCGGGCGACAAAATGGCTGGTCGTCACGGCAACAAGGGTGTGATTTCGAAAGTGGTGCCAATGGAGGACATGCCATTCCTCGCGGATGGCACACCGGTCGATTTCTGTCTGAACCCGCTGGGTGTGCCGTCGCGCATGAACGTCGGTCAGATCCTTGAAACCCACATGGGTTGGGCCGCGCGCGGTCTGGGTGTGAACATCGACGAGGCTCTGCAAGAGTACAAACGCTCTGGCGATCTGACCCCTGTGCGCGAAGCGATGAGCCTCGCCTATGGTGACAATGTCTACGAAGAAGGCATCACCGGTATGGATGAGGATCACCTGATCGAAGCGGCGGGCAACGTTGTTCGCGGTGTTCCCATCGCCACGCCCGTCTTTGACGGTGCGAAAGAGGCGGATGTGAACGACGCGTTGGAGCGTGCCGGGTTCTCAACCTCGGGTCAGTCGGTGCTGTTTGATGGTCGTACAGGCGAGCAATTTGCGCGCCCTGTGACCGTCGGCATCAAGTACCTGCTGAAACTGCACCACCTTGTGGACGACAAAATCCACGCCCGTTCGACCGGTCCGTACTCGCTTGTTACGCAGCAGCCGCTGGGTGGTAAGGCACAGTTCGGTGGTCAGCGCTTTGGTGAGATGGAAGTCTGGGCTCTGGAAGCTTACGGCGCCGCCTACACCTTGCAGGAAATGCTGACGGTGAAGTCGGACGACGTGGCTGGCCGGACGAAGGTCTACGAAAGCATCGTCAAGGGTGAGGACAATTTCGAGGCCGGCGTACCAGAATCGTTCAACGTTCTCGTCAAAGAGGTCCGCGGATTGGGCCTCAACATGGAACTCTTGGATGCGGAGGAAGATGAGTGAGTTTGATTACGCAACATGACGGTTTGCGCGCAACTCTTTCTGACCATCAACATCCTGATCTTTATCGGCATTTTTGCTTGGATGTTTTGGGGGAGAAAGCTTGATGTCGCACACTGGTCAAATCTCCATTTCCTTCCGCGATTGGCAGTCAGGATGGCGTGGGTCATTGGTGGGCTCTTCGCTGGAATGCTTGTCGCAATCACTTTTCTCAGCGTCACGAATTGTATCGACATTTGGTCGTGAACGCACCGCTTGGAGTTCCAAATGAACCAAGAACTGACAAACAACCCGTTCAACCCGCTGACGCCGCCAAAGGTGTTTGACGAAATCAAGGTCTCGCTGGCATCGCCCGAGCGGATCCTGAGCTGGTCCTTCGGTGAGATCAAAAAGCCCGAGACCATCAATTATCGGACTTTCAAGCCCGAGCGTGACGGCCTGTTCTGTGCGCGTATCTTTGGCCCGATCAAGGATTACGAATGCCTGTGCGGCAAATACAAGCGCATGAAATATCGCGGCGTCGTCTGCGAGAAATGCGGTGTGGAAGTCACGCTGCAAAAGGTCCGCCGCGAGCGTATGGGCCACATTGAACTGGCCGCGCCCGTCGCGCACATCTGGTTCCTGAAATCGCTGCCGTCCCGTATCGGTCTGATGCTCGACATGACGCTGCGTGATCTGGAACGTGTGCTCTATTTCGAAAACTACGTCGTGACCGAGCCCGGTCTGACGGACCTGTCCTATGGCCAGATGCTTTCCGAAGAAGAGTTCATGGACGCCCAGGACGCCTTTGGCATGGACGCCTTCACCGCCAATATCGGTGCCGAAGCGATCCGTGAAATGCTGTCTCAGATCGATCTTGAGCAAGAGGCCGAAACCCTGCGCGCTGACCTGAAAGAAGCCACAGGGGAGCTGAAGCCTAAGAAGATCATCAAGCGTCTCAAGGTTGTGGAATCCTTCCTTGAATCCGGCAACCGCCCTGAGTGGATGGTTCTGACCGTGATCCCCGTGATCCCGCCAGAACTGCGCCCGCTGGTGCCACTGGATGGTGGTCGTTTTGCGACATCCGACCTGAACGACCTCTATCGTCGTGTGATCAACCGGAACAACCGTCTGAAGCGCCTGATCGAACTGCGTGCGCCTGATATCATCGTGCGCAACGAAAAGCGGATGTTGCAGGAATCTGTCGACGCTTTGTTCGACAACGGCCGTCGTGGTCGCGTGATCACGGGTGCCAACAAGCGCCCGCTGAAATCGCTGTCTGACATGCTGAAAGGCAAGCAAGGTCGCTTCCGTCAGAACCTTCTGGGGAAACGCGTCGACTTCTCGGGTCGTTCGGTCATTGTGACGGGTCCGGAACTGAAGCTGCACCAATGTGGTCTGCCCAAGAAGATGGCGCTCGAACTGTTCAAGCCGTTCATCTACTCGCGTCTTGAAGCCAAGGGTCTGTCTTCCACCGTCAAGCAAGCCAAGAAGCTGGTGGAAAAAGAGCGCCCCGAGGTGTGGGATATCCTTGATGAGGTGATCCGCGAACACCCTGTCATGCTGAACCGTGCGCCGACGCTGCACCGTCTTGGCATTCAGGCGTTCGAACCCGTTCTGATCGAAGGGAAAGCCATTCAGCTGCACCCGCTGGTCTGTTCGGCCTTTAACGCGGACTTTGACGGCGACCAGATGGCCGTGCACGTCCCGCTGAGCCTTGAGGCCCAGTTGGAAGCGCGCGTTCTGATGATGTCGACGAACAATGTTCTGTCGCCTGCCAACGGCGCGCCGATCATCGTTCCGTCACAGGACATGATCCTTGGCCTCTACTATGTCACTCTGGAACGCCAGGGCATGAAGGGCGAAGGCATGATCTTTGGCTCGATCGAGGAGGTCCAGCACGCGCTGGATTCCGGCACTGTGCACCTGCACGCCAAGATCACTGCCCGTGTGCCTCAGATCAACGAACATGGCGAAGAAGTCATGGTGCGGTTTGAAACCACGCCGGGTCGCGTCCGTCTCGGTGCGCTGTTGCCGCTGAACGCGAAGGCGCCGTTCAGCCTCGTGAACCAGCTGCTGCGCAAGAAAGACGTGCAAACCGTCATCGACACTGTCTACCGCTATTGCGGTCAGAAAGAATCGGTTATCTTCTGTGACCAGATCATGTCGCTGGGCTTCAAAGAGGCCTTCAAAGCGGGCATTTCGTTTGGCAAGGACGACATGCTGATCCCTGAAACCAAGTGGCCCATCGTTGATGAGACACGTGAGTTGGTGAAGGACTTTGAACAGCAATATATGGACGGCCTGATCACCCAAGGTGAGAAATACAACAAGGTTGTCGATGCATGGTCCAAGTGTAACGACAAGGTCACTGACGCTATGATGGGCTCCATTTCGGCTGCGCAAACAGACGAAGACGGATCTGAAAAAGAACCGAACTCAGTCTACATGATGGCGCACTCTGGTGCGCGTGGTTCGGTTACGCAGATGAAACAGCTCGGCGGGATGCGCGGCCTGATGGCCAAGCCGAACGGCGATATCATCGAAACGCCCATCATCTCGAACTTCAAGGAAGGTCTGACCGTTCTTGAATACTTCAACTCGACTCACGGCGCCCGTAAAGGTCTGTCCGACACCGCTCTGAAAACAGCGAACTCGGGTTATCTGACCCGTCGTCTGGTGGACGTGGCACAGGATTGCATCGTGCGCGAGCTTGATTGCGGCACCGACAAAGCCATCACCGCCGAAGCTGCGGTAAACGATGGTGAAGTTGTGTCGTCCTTGGGTGAGCGCGTTTTGGGTCGTGTCACGGCTGATGACATCATGGCACCGGGCACGGATGAGCTACTTGTCGCAGCGGGCACTCTGATTGACGAGCGTATGGCTGACACCATTGAAGAGCGCGGTGTGCAGTCCATGCGTATCCGTTCGCCTCTGACCTGCGAAAGCGAAGAGGGTGTGTGTACGATGTGTTACGGGCGTGACCTTGCGCGCGGTACTATCGTGAACACAGGCGAAGCTGTGGGCATTATCGCGGCACAGTCGATCGGTGAACCCGGTACACAGTTGACCATGCGGACCTTCCACATTGGTGGCGTTGCACAAGGTGGACAGCAGTCCTTCCTTGAGGCGTCGCAGGAAGGCAAGATCGTCTTTGAGAACGCTCAAACTCTGGCGAACTCCTCAGGTCAGATTCTGGTCATGGGCCGGAATATGAAACTGATCATCCAGGACGAAAACGGCGACGAGCGTGCCAGCCACAAGCTGGGCTACGGTACGGCGCTGTTTGTCACCGAAGGTCAGGACGTCAAGCGTGGCGACAAGCTGTTTGAATGGGACCCTTACACATTGCCAATCATCGCCGAAAAGTCGGCGACGGCCCGTTACGTGGACCTCGTCAACGGCCTCGCTGTGCGCGAAGAAACAGACGACGCCACTGGCATGACACAGAAAATCGTCATTGACTGGCGCGCTGCCCCCAAAGGCAACGAGCTCAAGCCAGAGATCATCCTGGTGGGCGAAGATGGCGAACCTGTGCGCAATGACGCGGGCAATCCCATCACCTATGCAATGTCCGTGGATGCGGTTCTGTCGGTGGAAGACGGTCAAGAGGTCGCCGCTGGTGACGTTGTGGCCCGCATTCCGCGCGAGGGTGCCAAGACCAAGGACATCACCGGTGGTCTGCCGCGTGTTGCAGAACTGTTCGAAGCCCGTCGTCCAAAGGATCACGCAATCATCGCTGAAATCGATGGTTACGTGCGGTTTGGCAAGGACTACAAGAACAAGCGCCGTATCGCGATCGAGCCATCAGATGAAACCATGGACAAGGTCGAGTACATGGTGCCCAAGGGCAAACACATCCCGGTGGCCGAAGGCGACTTCATCCAGAAGGGTGACTACATCATGGACGGCAACCCCGCGCCCCACGACATTTTGTCGATTATGGGTGTCGAGGCCTTGGCGGACTACATGATTGACGAGGTCCAGGACGTCTATCGCCTGCAAGGTGTGAAGATCAACGACAAGCACATCGAAGTGATCGTGCGCCAGATGCTCCAGAAATGGGAGATCAGCGACAGCGGGGACACAACCCTGCTGAAAGGCGAACACGTCGACAAGCAAGAGTTTGATCACGCCAACGAAAAGGCCCTGTCGAAAGATGGTCGCCCGGCACAAGGTGAGCCTATTCTGCTCGGAATTACAAAGGCTTCGCTGCAGACGCGGTCCTTCATCTCGGCGGCGTCCTTCCAAGAAACCACCCGCGTTCTTACCGAGGCTTCGGTCCAGGGCAAAAAAGACAAACTTGTTGGTCTCAAGGAGAACGTCATCGTGGGTCGTTTGATTCCGGCCGGTACGGGCGGAGCGACTCAAGCCGTCCGCAAGATTGCGACGGATCGCGACAATGTCGTGATCGAAGCACGCCGTGAGGAAGCGGAAGCCGCTGCTGCACTGGCGGCTCCAACAGCCGAAGATGTGGTGGGTGGCGATGTTTTTGACACCGTGATGGATCATTCGGAAGAAAGCCGCGACTGATCCGGTTTACATCGTAAACGAAGTGAAAAACCCCGCTCACCAGAGCGGGGTTTTTCTTTGGCAAACTGTCACTTGCAATGGGATTTGGTATGCGCTTATCGGGCTTTTGCGGGTTGAAACAGCTGCCCGGCAATTGACGGCAGACACGCCTCCAGTCGTGGTTGTTTGCCTTTAACTTTGTTCATCATTCAACATTACTCGGGCATGTGCCGCGCTCGTTTTAACGCGCGAAACTGTCGGACTCAGGAACCAAAATTATATTGATCTTGTCGCAATTCAGGCGACGAAACAAAGCGCCTAAACGGAATTGAGGCCGCAGGGCATGTTCCCGATGGACGGTTTCGAGCGTTGCGTTTTGCGGATGATTGCCTGTTAAACGAATACCAATACTTTTGGCGCAAGAGTCTTGGTGCCTGAATTTAGCCAAGGACAAGACGATGCTTTCCATAACACGAGCGGCCGCCGTCGCAGCCAGTTGCCTTCTAGCCCTCCCAGCCATTGCACAGCAGGGCGTAGACAGTTCCACGATACGATTTGCTCAAGTTGCGGCATTGGATGGACCGGCAGCTGCTTTGGGGCAAGGTATGCGGGTTGGCATGATGGCGGCCTTTGCCGAAGCCAACGCGACAGGGGGTGTGCATGGCCGCATGATCGAATTGGACAGCATGGACGATGGCTATGAACCGAGCCGGTCCATCGAAGAAGTGTCAAAAGTCATCGAGGCTGATGCGCACCTGGCCTTGATCGGGTCTGTCGGCACTCCAACCACCAAGGCAGTCCAGCCATTGGCAACACAAGCCAACATTCCAATGATTGGCCCGTTCACGGGTGCCGGTTTTCTGCGCGACCCGTCTTTGACCAACGTGCTGAACTTGCGTGCAACCTATGACGCGGAGACGGCTGCATGGATTGACTATCTTGTTGATGAAATGGGGCTGACGAACATCGCCATCCTGTATCAGGATGATGGATTTGGCCGGGTGGGCTTGTCTGGTGTCACAAAAGCGCTGGAAGCACGCGGCATGACGTTGTCAGCGGAAGGAACATATACGCGCAATACGGTCGCCGTGAAGTCCGCGCTTCTGGAAATCCGCAAGGCGAAACCAGAGGCAATTGTGATGGTGGGTGCGTACAAGCCGCTGAGCGAATTTATCAAGTTGTCGCAAAAAATGCGCATGGATGCGACCTTTGTCACGATCTCTTTTGTAGGCTCCAAGGCATTGGCTGCCGAGCTTGGGGACGCCGGTGAGGGTGTGATTGTGAGCCAGGTAGTCCCGCAGCCATGGGATACGTCCATTCCGGTGGTTGCTGATTATCAGGCCGCCCTAGGCGCTTACGATGCCGATGCGCAACCAGGTTTTGTGTCATTAGAGGGCTATTTGACAGGCCGTCTTGCAATCGAGGCATTGCAGGTTGCCGGAGCAGATCTCACGCGGGAAAGCTACCTCGGGGCCCTTGGCCGCCTCGGAAGCATCGATCTCGGGGGGTTCACTTTGACCTATGGCGCAGGGGACAATCAGGGTTCCGACAGTGTCTTTCTGACGCGCATCAAGGCGGACGGATCCTTTGAGGCGATAACACCGTCAAGCTAATCCAAACTGCGGATCAACGCATTATCGTTGGCCCGCATATCCACCTGCCGACAGTGACGCCGGGGCGCGAAGGATCCCAGAAAATGAAACTACTCCTGTCCAAAATCATGCATTCTCTGATGCTTCGGCTGGGCCTCGTGCTTGGCGCGCTTGCCTGCATGATTGCAGCCGTCGTCGCTGTAAGTTGGTTGATGTTTCAATCCATCGACAAGCAAATGGCCACGCTGACCGCAGAACGCTTACCCGAACTGCGGGGAAGTGCTCAGATTGTATCTGTCACGGATAGAACGCGGGCGTTGCTGTCTAAGATCTTGGTTTCTGAAGGATCTTCAGAGATTGCCGAACAAAGACTGGCAAAGGATGCTGTAGTTTCTGACTTCAAAGTGGCCTTGGCAGCGTTACCTGCTGCAGAACAGGAAAACGCGCTTGGTATTCTGGAGGGTGCGGATGATGCTTTGAGCGCGCTACTGACCGCGCGAGAAGAAGAAATGAGGGCGGACGAAGCAGTTGTAGATGTCATTGATACTGCCTACGAAAATGCGACCTCCGTAAGCGGAATGCTCGAAGAAGCTTCTGATTCTGCGTTGTTTGACATGACCTTGCGCGGCGAAAACGCGATGCGCTCCATCGATGATACTATGACCCGTCTTGTTGATGAGGATTTTGCGCAGTTTCAGGCAGCGCTTAACATCCGGGCTGAAATGAACCTGCTGTCCGGATTGGCGCTTGTAATTCTGGAACGTCCAAGTGCGGAATTGGCATCCATCGCGAATGACCTCGCAGTGTCGGCAATTTCGCGTTTGAAAATTCTTCTGGAGGAAGCCAACGCACAAAGTGCTCTGGTCGATGTTTACGCGGCACTTGCTGAAACACTGGCTGTTTATGAACGCGTGGTTGACGGGACCCGCGGGCGCGCAACATCGGCGGACATCTTGTCGGCGCGATTGGAGATTGATCGCGCCCTTTCGCCAGCCATTGATGATGTCTACTTCAACCTGATCATCGGCAGTGATGAAGCGAAAGAGACAAATCAAGAAACGCTTACCAATTTATTGGAAGTGGGCGTCGCGGGTATTCGCAATACCGCTGCTTTGGATTCGGCTGTGAAATTCTACTTCGCGTTTCTTATGACAGCCGCCCTCAGCAAAACTCCGGAGGAGTTGAGCCTGAGCCAGGATGGGCTGACGGCCAAGGCTGAGATCGTTCGGTCGCTCATGCCATACGCGAACGATGCGCAAAGGCAAAAGCTTGAGCTGTTGGTGTCTCTTTCGTCTCCAGACGATGGTGTGGCCAGCAAACGGGCTAAGGCATTTGCAGCGAAAAATGCCGCTGAGGAGGCATCGCGGCAGGCGACAAATGCCGTCGGAGCCATTGCTCTGGAAACTGCGATGTTTTCGGACAACGCCCTGAACTTGATTGAAGAGGCCGCGACAGAACTTAGTGATGGTGTGCGGACTGCGGGCCATCAAATCACTCAAATTGCATGGGCAGCGATTTTTCTTGTTGTCTTGGCCCCTGTGTTGCTGTGGCTACTCGTCAATCGACCTTTGAATCGGGTGACCCGCGAAACCGAGCGTCTTGCGGATGGTGATCTGTCCGAGATTGCAGGTCTCAAAGTGACCCGTGGCGAGTTGGGACGATTGGCCGGTGCATTGCATGTGTTCCGCGACAGGGCATTGGAAAACATCCGGTTGCAAGAAGAAGAAAAGCAACGCGAACGGGCGGCGCTGGATGTTGAGCGTGCAGCGCGATTGAAGCAAAAAGAAGACGAAGCCAAAAAGATAGCCGAGAAACAGCGCCGTGACGAAGAAGAGCGCGCTCACGCCGCCGCGCTTGCACAACAAGAACAAGAGCAGTTGCGCCGCCGGGAGACGGAACGGCAAGAACGCATGGCCGAGCAGGAATTAATTGTGTCGACTTTGGCCAAAGGTCTGGAACGCCTGTCTGCTGGTGATTTGACTTACTCCATCGAACAAGAGTTCCCGCCAGCTTATGATGAGTTGAGACAGGATTTTAACAATGCGATCCTGACACTGTCGGAAATCGTGCAAGGTCTGAGCTCAAGTGCGACCAATATCGAAGGCAATAGTTCTGAAATTTCCGGATCGTCCATCGATTTGGCGAAACGGACAGAAGCTACGGCGACAACACTTGCAGATACGGTCGAAACGATCGGTGAACTGACAGCAACAGTTGCCGCGACCGCGAATGGCGCCACGTCGGCCAATGACACGATGTTGGGCCTCACGAGGGAAGCAGAAAGCAATCAGTCGGTTATGGCGCAAGCGAATGACGCAATGAAAGCTGTCCAGGAATCGTCGACAAAAATCTCGACCATTGTGTCGGTCATTGAGGCCATTGCCTTCCAGACAAACCTCTTGGCCTTGAATGCTGGCGTTGAGGCCGCTCGGGCCGGTGAGGCGGGACAGGGTTTTTCGGTGGTTGCATCGGAAGTTCGTATTCTGGCCCAACGGTGCGCAGAGTCCGCAAGTGAGATTAGTGGGGTCATAGAAGAAAGCGTTGCAATTGCACGTGAGGGCGCCGAGTTGACGCAACACGCAAATGCAGCAATGACAGTGATCAATGACGGGGTTGGAGAGATTTCTGTTATCATGCGGGACATTGCTGATGCCGCCGCAGAGCAGTCGCAAAAGTTGAGTGACGTAAATCTCGCCGTTCAAGAGTTGGACAGATCAACGCAAAAGAATGCCGCAATGTTCGAAGAAACCACTGCCGCGAACGCAGCGCTCTCCTATGAGGCAAAGACGCTGTCTGAGATTGTGGCGTCGTTCAAATTCAAAGATTCAAGTCTGCTTAATGAGCCGGGCGAACCAGTGGCGAACATTGCTTGAGCGTCACTGCGTGGAGGGCTGATTTGAGCGGTCGATTGACGTCTTAACGTGCGCAAGCAAGGTTTTTCCTCTACTTTTTGAAAGTGTTACAGCAGTGTCATTGTCTTGATGCGCGGCACACCCCGTTCTGCAATCTAACGTGTCTCGGTTTTGGTCTTCTGGGCGTGGAACCACTGCGTTCATGCAAACCAAAAACGGTGCTTGAATACTGTTTGGATTGCGCCCACTGGCTTGCCTGTAGTTGCTCAGAAAGGGGCATTCGCATGAGTGTATCGTGCGAATGAATTTCCCAAGCGCGAGAATTTGGCAAGCGAGATTTGCAACTTCATCTGGTCCGATAAACATTGCTAAAGGGATGGAGGGGGCAATCCTCTCGTTTGGGACGAAGAGATGGGCAAATCAAGTTGACCAATATTGCTTTATCTCGAGGTATTGATGCAGGTTACCCGGAGAAACATCCGCTTGCGTATGCTTCCATGACAGCCTGTTCAGGTCCAGATGCAGGAATTGACTTTGCGCATGGCTGGGTGTTGCCATGACGCCGGGGGAGCAGGAATTGCGCTCGCTCAAAGTGTTTCGTTCCCTTGTATTCGCGCGCTAGGAGGCCGAAGTGAAGCTGTCAGAAAAAGAACGGTCCATGCGCGCAGGTGAATTTGGGCCAGCGTGTTCTTGGGCGATCAATCATCAGATCCAGGTCGGGCGGATGTTTGACGCGGAAGACATGGTCGAAGTCAGTCAAGCACATATGATGGCGGACCCGGAGAGCCTTGGCGCTGCGGGCGTCGCGTTCATGGAAAGGTTCGCGTCACAAGGTGCCCGCGTCGCGATCCCGATGATCACAGATCCGCGCGGGGTCGACTTGAGTTACTACAAACCGCTCGGACAGTCAGAAGAGATGGCCAATCTGGAGCGCCGCTTTATTGCTGCCTGCATGTCCATCGGCATCATGATGACTGACACGTGTATCAACTATCAAACTATCATGCCGCCGCTGCGCGGAGATCATGTTGCCTACGGCGATACGGGTGTGGTCATCTACTCCAATTCGATATGCGGCGCGCGGTCCAATTTCGAAGGTGGGCCTTCGGCGTTGGCAGCTGGCTTGACCGGGCGCACACCGCGATACGGATTGCATCTGGATCGTCATCGCCGAGCCACAAAGCGGTATGTCGTATCACACCAACCCAATGACCTGATGGAATGGGGTATTCTGGGCGCAACAATTGGGCGTATGTCGGGCAGCTACTGGGAGGTTCCCGTAATTGAAGGGATTTCCAAAGCGCCCACATCCGATCAAGCCAAACATATGGGCGCCGCGATGGCCAGCTATGGGTCTACCCCTTTGTTTCACATGGTCGGCATAACCCCGGAATGCGCAGCGATTGAGGATGTTGAGGGGCACGTCCTTGAGCCACGCGAGATCACACAGGAAGACCTGCACGACATGTATCAACCGTTCGGCGCTGTGGGTGAAAAGGTGGATGTCGTGGTGTTCGCCGCCCCCCAACTCAGCCTTGTCGAAATGGGACAGGTTGCGGCCCTGTGTGATGGGCGACGACGCCATATCAACACAGACTTGATCGTGTGCACGCCTTCGCAGGTTTATGGTGATGCAGCACGCATGGGTTTTGTGCAAAAAATCGAAGATTTCGGCGGCACGGTCCTGACTGGCACGTGTTTTTACCAACAATACGCCCGCGAAATCGGCGAGGCAAATGGTTGGAAACGGTTGCTGAGCAATTCGGCGAAGATCGTCAACATCCTCGGTGGATATGGCTACCTGCCTGCGTTGGCTTCGATGGAGGCCTGCGTCGCCTCTGCGGAAAAGGGAGTAATCGTGTGATGCCCAAACTGCTCAAATGCCACGTTGGGATTGGTCCAAAAGTCCGCGGCACGGCGCTTGTCGCTGACGACAATTTTTCGGCACGCTATGATCTTGATCGTATCAACGGCGTTTTTTCGCGTCCTCAACACAAGCTGTACGGCCAAAGCTATCGTGATGTAATCCTTGTTTTGAACACCGCCAAGGGAGGGGTCGCGACAGCCTGGATGCTGCACGAAATGACGTCGCGGGGAATCTCGCCCAAAGCCATTTTGCTCAACTCGGCCAACACGATCCTCGCACAAGGTGCTGCACTGGCAAATTTGGCCATGTGTGACAGGTTTGAACATGGCGACGTTACACAACTGATCGCAACTGGAGACGATGTCGAGGTCAACCCGGACGCCGGAGAAGTGACACTTTACCCCGCTTGATAGTGTGACAGGTCGATCGCACGCCGGGTCCAAGCCACAAGTCACCTGAGTGCCAGTTACCAAATGGGTGCACAAATCGATTGTCGGAATGTGTTGCAGTCGAAAATCCCACCGGGTCAACAGACCGGTGACTTGCTTCCAATCAGAGCGTGTATGCGGTGGAAACGCTTGCATAGACAGATTGGAATTGTTGACTTATCAATTTCATAGAGCAGGAGAATCCGGACTAATAAAAGCCAAAGAGCTACCGGAAGTCTGCTGTTTGAATTGAAGACTGCGGGGTGGACGTTCCCCCCTGTGGTTACCGTTTGGGAGGACTAAATGAAGAATATCCTAGGAACGGCAGCGTTTGCTGCCGCGATTGCCATGGGCGGGACCGCCTATGGATTTACCTGCGCCGTATCTGAGACCTCGATGGAAAAGCCAGGAGGCTTTCCTGAGCGTGCGTTGACCATGATCGTGCCTTACGGCCCCGCCGGTGGATCCGGTCAAGTTGCTGGTGCAATGGCCGAAGCCGTCACGAACCTGACGGGTGTCGCAATCAACCGTGATCACAAGCCCGGCGGTTCGGGTACAGTCGGCATGACGGCATACATGGCCGCTCCGGCTGATGGCTATAACGTTCTTGAACACATCGACGATGCGGCCTCGGCGCACGCGCTTGACTCCTCCATCACCAACCCTGGTGAGGATTTGATCCCGCTTGTCGTATCGCAAGTGACATTCTCGCAGATCTATATCCGTTCGGGCGAAGATCGCTTCACCGACTGGCCGTCCTTTGTTGAATGGGTCAAGGCGCAGGATGGCAAGGCCACCATCGCCAATGTATCCAAAGAAGGGTCGATGGAACGTGTGACAATGCGTTTCATCACGGACGCGGCAGGCATGGAAATCCAGCAGATCTCCTTTGACAAAGGTGCCCCCCGGTATGGTGCCCTGTTGGGTGGTCAGGTTGACGCGCTGTTTGAGCAGCCCGGCGATGTACGCAATTTCCTTGATGCAGGAGAGTTCAAGCCAATCCTGACGATCTTTGACGAGCGTCCCGGCGTATTTGCTGACACCCCGACGCACCGAGAAATGGGCATGGACTTTGATCCGTTGCTGCGGTTCCGTGGTTTCTTTGTGCACAAAGACGCCCCTGCGGATCGTGTGGAGTGGCTGAAATGGGCCTTCCAGCGCGGTTATTGCGAAGACAGCTATCAGGCGTTCAATGAATCCAAGTTCATGACCGTGATTGACAGCTATCGCGAAACTGAAGGCGCCAAGGAACTGATCGCACGTACCGTGGATCAGTACCGTGAAGTCTACAAAGAGATGGGATTGGACGTGAAGTAAATCACGCCTCAGTCCGGCGCGGCGCCTGTGGTGCCGCGCCAACGCGTAAGATGTGCCGCGTGGCACTGTGCCAGATCCAGAACACTTGCGAGGCCTAGGGAGGCTTAATTGGGACGTCTAAACAGATCTCATCTGATAGAAGCCGCGATTTGGCTTGTGATCGTGGCCGTATTTTACGGCTTCTCGTTTGATTTCAATCAGCCGATTGAAATCTATATCTTTGGTGCCGCCGGCTGGCCCCGGGTTGTTGTTGGCCTTCTGTTCATCGCGATCATGGGTAATCTTTATTACCAATACAAAAATGGTTCAGACGCTCAGTCAGGCATCATCGGTTCCAGCGACGAAGGCGCCACTGATTTCAGTGATCGTGCGACACTTTTCAAGATGCTGGCGGTGTTGGGCGTGCCCTTTATCTTTGCATGGCTTCTGAAACCCGTTGGGATCTATTTCAGCGCCCCCTTCTTTATCGCCATCATCATGTGGCTGTTCGGAGAACGCCGCTGGAAGGCCATCGTGATCGTGACGGCGGTGATCTACGTCATCTTTCTGGGCCTGTTCCTTGTCATCCTGAATGCGCCTTTGCCGCAGGGCAACACGTCTCCGTTTTATGACTTCAGCGCGTGGATACTGACCATGAACACCAAACTCCAAGGGCTCTGGTAACCAACATGATCGAGAATTTCCTTGCTGGCAGTGCGGCCCTTTTTGGGGATCCCCTGACCATTGCGATCTTTGTGTTTGGTGTGATCGGCGGCATGCTGTTTGGCGCCATTCCGGGCGTCAGCATGCTGACACTTGCCGCGATTTTGCTGCCGTTCACCGCCGGACTGACGGCCACGCAGGGCGTTATGTTGTTTGCGGTGATCTACTGCACAGGCACGTATGGAGGCGCCATAACCGCCATCTTATTCAATATTCCGGGGTCGCCGGAAAACGCGCCGACATCCTTTGATGGCTACCCCATGACGCAGCAGGGCCGCTCGGGCAAGGCAGTTGGCGCCGCTGTTCTGTGTTCTGCCGTCGGCGGGATCGCGTCTGCCCTCGTGATGATGGCCGCGACAGAGCCTTTGGCAAAGTGGGCGATCCGCAACATTGGTCCTCCCGAAATCTTTGCGCTTGTGTTCTTTGGTCTGGCTGTTGCCTCGTCTGTGGGTGCACGCACCATCTGGAAGGGCTGGATGTCGGTTCTGATCGGTTTGCTGATCGCGACCATCGGGCAAGACCCGGTGGGCGGTATCAACCGTTATAACTTCGGCATTGGGGATCTGGCGGCGGGCATTGCATTTGTCCCCGCGATCCTTGGCTTTTTTGCTGTATCCGAGATCTTTGTGCAGGCTGAGCGCAAGGCGGGCGGGACGTATAAAGCCCCCAAAGTGTCCATGTCATTCCCATCTTTCCTTGAGTTGTGGATGCACAAGATTGCCGTCTTGCGCTCGATCCTTGTAGGCTTTTTCTGCGGAATCCTGCCGGGCATTGGGGCCACTTTGGCAGCCTTTATGAGCTATGGCGAGGCGGTGCGCTGGTCCAAGGACAAGGACTCCTTTGGCAGGGGCAACATGGAGGGCGTCATTTCGTCCGAGACAGCGAACAACGCGGCGACAGGGGCGGCTATGATCCCGCTGCTCGCACTTGGTCTGCCGGGTGGGGCGTTGACGGCCATGATGGTGGCCGTGTTCCAGATGCACGATCTGGAGCCCGGCCCTCTGGTGTTTTACAATTCGCCCGATCTGATCTGGGTGGTCTTTGCGGCCATGTTCTACGCAAACCTGTCGATCCTGATCATTGGCGTGGTCGAGACCAAGACGATCCTGAACCTGCTGAAAATCCCGTTCCAGTTTCTTGCGCCGTTGATTCTGATGTTGGCCACGATTGGTGCCTATATCAGCCGCGGGCTGGTGCTGGATGTCATGGTGATGTTCCTCGCTGGGATCTTTGGCTACTTGCTGCGCCGCTCCGGGTTCTCCATCCCGGGCATCGTGCTGGGTCTAATCCTCGGCAAGATTGGGGAGCAGAACTTTGCGCAAGGGATGCAGATGGTCCACTACGATCTTGGCACATATTTCTCGCGCCCGATTTGTGCGTTGCTGATTGCCGCAGGCACGCTGACGCTGCTGGCCAGCATCTACCGTGCCTTTGCACCCGGAAAAACAAAGGCGTAAAGCAGGCGCGAAGCAGCTACATCCGGGCGGTCCGCGCCCACAGGAGGAAATCGCATGAGCGATGATATTGATGCCGTCAAAGCGATGATTGCACGTGCCCGCACAGCGCAGACCGAATACGAAAACGCTGGCTCGCAAGCGCGGTACGACAAGGCCGCAGCGGCCGCTGCATGGGCGATCATGGAACCGGGGCGCAACCGCGAATTGGCTGAGCTGGCGGTGAAAACGACGGGCCTTGGCAATGTGCCTGACAAGATCATCAAGAACCATCGCAAGACGCTGGGACTGATGCGCGACATCGCAGATGTGAAGTCCTATGGTATCATTCGCGAAGACGCCGCGACCGGCATCACCGAAATTGCCCGCCCCATCGGGGTAATCGGAGCGGTTGTCCCGTCGACCAACCCGGGCGCAACGCCTGCCAACAACATCATCAACGCCCTGAAATGCGGCAATGCGATCATCCTGTCGCCAAGCCCAAAAGGTGTACCGACCTGTGAGCGACTGCTCGAGCATATCTATGCCGAATTTGCGAAGATCGGAGAGAACCCCGATCTGGTGCAAATGATCCCCGGCCCCGGCTCCAAGGAAAAGACACAGGCGCTGTTGGAAAACACAGACACGATTGTGGTGACCGGGTCTCAGAACAACGTGCGTCGCGCCTATACCAGTGGCACACCTGCGCTGGCTGTGGGGGCAGGCAACGTCACCGTGATTGTCGATGAGACGGCGGATCTGGCCGTCGCTGCCGAGAAAATCCGTGCCTCCAAGACCTTTGATAATGCCACATCATGCTCGTCAGAAAATGCGGTGGTGGTGGTTGATGCGATCTATGATGACTTCGTTACGGCCATGGCGGATGCAGGCGGCGCGTTGATCCGGGACGAAGGGCGTGTTGTCAAAATGCTGTGGCCAGACGGGCATCTGGCGCGCAATGCCATTGCGCAGGACGCCGACAAATTGATCAAGGCGCTTGGTCTTGAGGGCGAAGTGGCAGATGACACCGAATACCTCGCGGTTGAAACCGCCGGTATCGGTCCCGATCACCCCTTATCCGGCGAAAAGCTGTCGCGCGTACTTGCGCTTTACCGCGCGCGCGATTTTGAAGATGCTGTCGCCATCACGCGCCAGATCCAGTTGCATCTGGGGGCCGGGCATTCGGTGGGGCTGCATTCGTCGCAGGACGATCGGGCCATCACGCTGGGCCAAGCCGTTCCCACCAGCCGTGTCATTGTCAATCAGGCCCACTGTTTTGCCACGGGGGGCGCTTTCAACAACGGCCTGCCGTTCTCGCTGTCCATGGGATGTGGGTCCTGGGGCGGGAATTCCATTGATGAAAACCTGCACTGGACCCACTTCATGCAGACCACGAAAATCGTGCGCGAAATTCCCAGCCGTGAACCAGCAGTCGAAGACATTTTTGCAAGCTACTGGGCCGAGGCGGGCAAATGAAGATTGACAGGAACACGCCGCCGACAGGTACGGTGCGCGACTGGCTTGATGCGCGTGCCGAGACCGGTGGCGTGGCCATGACCTTCCCTGAAACCGGGGAAGAGATCACGTGGGACGAGTTGCGTGCCGAAGCGGCCACCATCGCCACGGATCTCACCACTCAAGGAATTGCCAAGGGCGAAAGCGTCGCTGTCATTCATCCAAACGGTCTGGGCGGGGCAGTTGCGCTTTTTGCAGCGCTTTACGGTGGGTTCCGGGTCACGATGATCAATCTGGCGGCGGGACCTGATGCGATTGCCTATGCGCTTGATCATTCCGAGGCGCGGGTCGCGTTTGTTCATCCAGACCAGCTTGGCGTGTTTCAGCAGACCGCTCCGGACAGGCTCAAGCTTTATGCGCCGGGTCCCAAAATGGCGACACCGCTTCATCCAGTTGAGGCGCATGACGATGCACTGCTGATGTACACATCCGGCACAACCGGACGGCCCAAGGGGGTTGTGCACACGCAATCCAGCCTGCTCGCAGGTGGCTGGACCGTCACGGTGGCACATGCACTGACCGATCAGGATCGCGGCTTTGGTGTCTTGCCGTTTTATCACATCAACGGGTTGTGCGTGACGGTGATGGGGAGCCTCGTGTCGGGTGGCTCGCTCGCCATGGTCTCGCGGTTTTCCGCGTCGAAGTTCTGGCAGTGGGCCGAGGCGGGGGGCATTACGTGGTTTTCTGTTGTGCCCACCATCATCAGCCATTTGCTGCACGGGGATGCGGCCCCGTCGGATGAACTCAAGGCACGTCTGCGCTTCGCGCGCTCTGCCTCGTCGGCCTTGGCGGTAGAGACGCAGACAGCGTTCCAGAAACGCTTTGGCCTGCCCATCGTGGAATCCATGGGCCTGACTGAGACTGCGGCACAGTGCACGTCCAACCCGTTGGACCCTGCGGGTCACAAGATCGGTTCGGCGGGCTACGGATTTGGCAACGACGCCCGTATTGCAAACGAGACCGGGCAGGTGTGCGCCACAGACGTGGAGGGCGAAATCCAGATCCGCGGCCCCAACGTGATGAAGGAATACCTCAAGAACCCCGATGTAACCGCCGAGACCTTTGTCGATGGCTGGCTGCGCACGGGCGATTTGGGGCGGATGGATTCAGATGGCTACATCTTTGTGACGGGGCGCCTCAAGGAGTTGATCATCAAGGGCGGGGAAAACATTGCCCCGCGTGAGATCGACGAAGCGCTCTATCTACACCCGGACGTGATGGAAGCGGCCGCCTTCGCCAAGCCCTGCCCGCAATATGGTGAACGGGTGGAGGCTGCGGTTCGGTTGCGCCCCAGTTCAAAGGCGACAGCAGAGGATCTGTGTACTTTGTGCGTCGAGCGCGTGGGCACGTTCAAAGCCCCTGACATGGTGCATATTCTGGACGAGCTGCCCAAAGGCCCCTCTGGCAAAATCCAGCGGCTCTACCTCAACAAGTTGCTGTACGCGGACGCCCATAGCGTTTGACGAAATACCTGAATCATCACGTATCACCTGACGCGTTGAAATCATGGATTTCAGGCAGCGTTAGGTGATACAGGTTTTTCGCATAACGCTTTAGAACAGCCCCTGATAGATCAGCCGTAATCCCATCACGAGGAACGCGATCAGCACGGCATAGCGGAAGAGGGTTTGCGACACGCGATTGCGCAGCAGCTCTCCGATCCGGAACCCGACAAGAACAACTCCCAATCCCAGCAGGGATTTGAGCAGCACCGGCACCGTCAGGATCCCCGCAACGACCTGTCCTGCGCCCAGCGGAACAGAGCCTGCCAGAAACAGAAAGCCGGTCGCGGCGATGAACTGTTCCTTGGAGGTGTTGCGCGCGACCAGATACATCGCGACCGTGGGCGACCAAATCGAACTGATCCCCCCAAGCACACCGGACAATACGCCAAAGCCGAATTGCCACCCCTTGCCGGGGCCAATGTTCAGCTTCACACCCAGCAACAGGTTCAGCGAGAACACGACCATCGCCACGCCAATGGCAACCGTCAAAAGCGCCGTTGGATAGTCCGCAATAAACATGGATGTCACAAAGATGCTGACGATGATGGCGACGGCAAACAGCCAGTACCGCCGCGACACTTCGGCCTTGTCCTGCGCGCGGGTGAATTGCAGCAGGTTCGTCATCAGGATGGGCAGCCACAGCAGGGGTATAGCCTCGGTCGGGGGCAGAACAAGCGTCAGCAGCGCCATGGCGGCGGCAGGCAGGCCAATGCCGAGGAACCCTTTGACGATACCGGCCAGCAGGAAGATAGAGGCCAGAATGGCGGCCTGAACCGGATCCATTGTGGGAAGGAACGTCTCAAGCATCAGCGGTCTTTCCTGTTCTGGATGGCGCGATCCAGGATATGGGCGAGGCTGTCGGCCTTGCGCGTTGTCACGTCCCGGATCTGGCATCGACAGGAAAATCCATCGGCCACCACAACCGTTTCCGGGTCTGCCGCGCGAAGCGTGGGGGCGAGTGTAAGCTCGGCCATGTCGCGAGACACGTGTTCCGTTTCTGCCTTGTACCCGAAAGGCCCGGCCATTCCGCAACACGAGCTGTCGATCATCGACGCCGTGACCCCTTCGATGGCGTTCAGCACTGCAACCGTATGTCCAGCCACACCTGCTGCTTTCTGATGGCAGTGGCCATGCACCAAAATGTCTGTATCTGGCAGGTCTAAATCTTCGATCGGGTGGGCGGCCACGTATTCCGCAAATGTCAGGATTTTGCGGCCCATCTCGTCGCTCCACCCGTCGATCAGGTTCACGGCCTCGTCGCGCATCATAAGGGTGCAGGACGGCTCGAGACCGACGATTGTTTTACCCGCCTCCAGAGCCGTGCGAAACACATCCGTCGTGCGCTTGAGCTCTGCCACGGCCTTGCCCGTCATTCCGGCGGAAAGGTATGTCCGCCCGCAGCACAACGCGCGGCCCGGTGCGGAGGCCATACCAACAGACGCACCCGTATATTCGATGACGCGTTTTGCCGCCGCTAAAGTGTCAGGATCAAAAAAGCGGTTAAAGGTGTCGGCAAACAACAGCACATCGCCGTCAGGCGCAGCAACGAACGGCTTTTTGAACTTGGGCAACGCCCGTTTGGGGCTAATCCCGGCCAATCGCTGCAGCGGCGCGGTCGCGTTGGCCAATAGTCGGATGCGCGCGGCAAGTGGCGCCAGTGCTGGTAGGTTCGCGATGGCTTTGTCGCGCAGCGATAGCCCGTGTTTTGCATAACGCGCGGCGGCGACCTCAGTTTTCATGGCGGCCATGTCAATCGACATGGGGCATTCGCTTTTGCAGGCCTTGCACCCGACACACAGCGCCATGGTCTCGGCCATGTCATCGCTGGCAAAAGCGTCCTGACCCAGGCGCCCCGTCATCGCCAGACGCAGCGTGTTTGCACGCCCGCGCGTCAGGTCCCGTTCATTTCCAGTGACACGAAAGGACGGGCACATCACGCCCCCGACCGATTTGCGACACGCCCCGTTGTTGTTGCACATCTCTGTCGCGCCGGCCAAACCGCCGGGCCAGGCGGACCAGTCGAACACCGTGTCCGGCGTGTCCTGTGCGTAGTCCGGCGGCCAGCGCATCAGCGTACGGTCATCCATCTTGGGCGCACGCACGATTTTGCCGGGATTGAGCACGCCATCGGGATCAAACCGATCTTTGACAGTCTCGAACGCCCGCACCATGCGTGCCCCGAACATGCGCTCGTGAAATTCGGATCGCACAATCCCGTCGCCATGCTCGCCTGAATGCGATCCTTTGAATTCACGCACCATGTCAAAAGCTTCTTCGGCGATGGCGCGCATTTGGGTCACGCCAAGGTCCTGCCGCAGGTTCAGAACAGGGCGCACATGCAGCAAGCCAACGGAGGCATGGGCATACCACGTCCCGTCCGTGCCATGCTTGCGAAAAACGGCTGTCAGGCGGTCCGTGAATTCCGCCAGATGTTCAAGCGGAACGGCGCAATCCTCGACAAAGGAAACCGGTTTGCCGACATCGCGCATCGACATCATGATATTCAGACCCTGCGTGCGCACCCCCCAGATCCGGGCCTGAAAGGCAGGATCTTCGGCCTCGATCACGCCACCTTCGGCTTTGCCCGGATCGCCCCAGCGAAAGCCCAGATCGGCCATCAAGTCGCCCAAGGCAGTCAGGCGACGCCGGTTTTCGCCCGGGTCCTCGGCAAATTCGACCAGCAGCAACGCTTCGGGCGTGCCGCGCACAAATTCATCCACGATGGGGCGGAATTGCGGGATGTCGCGGCCCAGCCGGATCATCGTGTGATCGACAAGTTCGACTGCGACGGGGCCCAGTTTCACGATGTGCTGGGCCGCGTCCATAGCGGCATGGAAAGTGGGGAAGTGACATACACCAAGGGTCTTGGTCTGCAGCGTCGGCGACAGCATCAGGTCAAGGGAATGCGTCACAGCCAACGTTCCTTCGGAACCGACCATGAGATGCGCCATGTTTGGCGCATCCCCCACCAGTGCGTCAATATTGTAGCCGCCGACACGGCGGGACACCTTGGGAAAGCGGGCTGCGATTTCGTCGGCTTCTCTTGCGCCAAGCGCGATCAGATCGCGATCCAGCGGATCGTCAGCGGGCACGGGATCAAAGCGGCGCAACGTACCGTTCGCCATCATCGCTTGGAGGCCATGCACGTTGTCGCGCATCTTGCCGTAGCGGATGGAGCGGGAACCGCAGGAGTTGTTGGCCGCCATCCCGCCCAACGTGGCGCGAGACGCCGTCGACACATCCACCGGGAACCACCACTGATCCGGTTTCAGGTGCCGGTTCAGATCGTCCAGAACCATCCCCGGCTCGACCGTCACTTTGCCCGCAGCGCTGTCGTAATCCAGCACGCGGTTCAGATGCTTGGTAAAGTCCACAACCAGCGCGTCATTCACCGTTTGCCCGGATTGGGACGTCCCGCCGCCACGCGGCAACAGCGCGATGCCCTCGGTCCTGGCAAAGGACAGCGCCGCTTCGACGTCGCTCCAGCGCTTGGGGACCACAACGGCGCGGGGCGTGATCTGATAAATCGACGCATCCGTCGCATAGCGACCGCGATCAAAGGCTGAGGTGAGCACGTCTCCCTCGATCTGGCCTGCAAGGGCTTTGTAATCCGCCATGTCGCCTTACCCCTCCGCTTCTGTCACCATCGCCTGCCGTTGAAAAAAGTGCAATGAAGTCAGAGGTGTCACACGTGCTGATGGCCACATGTTGGGGATGCGGGATTGATCTGCGCGACAAGCTATGGTTCTGATCAGCCCAACGGGGTCACACAGACGGGCCCGCAAGGGAGAGAGACCACAGATGCATGATGCGAGCGTGGATGGACGCGCGATTGTCGCGATTGACGCGCAGCGCTTCAACCTGCCCCTGGCCGAAGTTCTGAGCGATGCCAAACATGGCGACCACACACATTTTGAGCTGATCACCGCAACCGTGCACCTGTCGGATGGCTCCAGCGGGACCGGCTACACGTATACAGGCGGCAAGGGTGGCCACGCGATCAAAGCGATGATCGAGCACGATCTTGCCCCGTTTCTGATTGGTCAAACCGCCACGGATGTTGAAGCACTCCATGAGGCGATGCAGTGGCATGTTCACTACGTCGCACGCGGGGGGATCGCCAGTTTTGCCATTTCTGCGGTCGATATTGCGTTGTGGGATCTGCGGGGCAAGGCGTCAGGTCAGCCCCTTTCAGAGATGGCAGGCGGGGCCTCGGATCGCTGCAAGGCCTATGCGGGCGGGATCGATCTGAACTTTCCCTTGCCCAAATTGCTCGACTCGATCCGTGGCTATCTGGCGCGGGGCCACAACGGGATCAAGATCAAGATCGGTCAGCCCGATCTGGCGACGGATGTTGAGCGTATCGCGGCAGTGCGCGACCTTATCGGGCCAGACATCGCCTTTATGGTTGATGCGAATTACGGGATGAGCGTGGAGCAAGCGATTGAGGCGGCCCATGCCTTCAAGCCCTATAATCTGCTATGGTTCGAGGAACCTGTGATCCCTGATAACTACCACGGCTACGGCCAGATCGCGGATGCAACAGGGATGCCGTTGGCCATGGGTGAGAACCTCCACACCATCCATGAATTCGAATATGCCTTTGCCGAGGCCAAACTGAGCTTTGTTCAGCCTGATGCGTCCAATTGCGGTGGTATCACGGGATGGCTGCAAGTTGCTGAATTGTCTCGCAGACACGGGATTCCGGTGTGCAGTCACGGTATGCAGGAACTGCACGTTAGCCTGATGGCCAGCCAGTCGCATGCTGGCTGGATGGAGGTACACTCCTTTCCCATCGACACCTACACAACCCGGCCTCTCGTGATCGAGGATCACATGGCCGTCGCCCCCAAGACACCCGGCACAGGCGTCGTGTTTGACTGGGACAAACTGAACGCTGAACATGACGAGGCTGCCCATGGCTGACACGCCCATCACGGCTGCGATTTACCGCGGCAACAAGACTTTCACCGTCGAGACCACAACATCGGCGCCGCCCGCTGCCGGTGAGGTCTCCGTGCGCGTGGCTTATTGCGGGATCTGCGGCACGGACATGCACGTGTATCACGGAAATATGGATGCGCGGGTTGGGTTCGAGCGGGTGATCGGCCATGAGATGTCCGGTGTTGTCGCGGCTGTGGGCGCGGGTGTAGATACTGTCTCGCCCGGCCAAAAGGTGGTCGTGCGCCCTCTGGATCACTGCGGCGATTGCCCGGCGTGTCACGCAGGGCATCAGCATATCTGCCACAAACTGAAGTTCCTTGGTCTCGATACCAACGGTGCCATGCAAGAGATCTGGACCGTGCCTGCGCACACCTTGCACGTGCTGCCGGACGCGTTGAGACTGGATCACGCCGCACTGATCGAACCTGTCGCCGTGGCGTGCCACGATGTGCGTCTGTCCGGGTTGAAGGCAGGCGAGGATGTGGTTGTGATTGGCGGCGGTCCCATTGGCATTCTTGTCGCCATGGTTGCGCGCGATGCGGGTGGTAACGTGGTCGTGTCCGAAGTGAACCCAAATCGTCTCGCCATCGCCGAAAAGCTGGGGTTCGCCACCGTCAACCCTGCGGACGTCGATCTGGTGGCCGAGATCAACAGCCGGACAGGCGAAAAGGGCGCGGATGTCGTTTTTGAAGTCTCCGGCACGCAGCCCGGTGTTGATGCGATGACTGCCGTCGGCGCCACACGGGCGCGTATTGTGATGGTGGCCATCAATGCGCAAAAGCCGCAGATTGATCTGTTCCAGTTCTTCTGGCGCGAGCTGCAACTGATTGGCGCGAGGGTGTACGAACCCGAAGACTACGAAAAAGCGATTGGCATCATCGTTTCAGGCGGTGTTGATGCCGACACAGTCATCACGGATGTGGCGCCCTTGGCCGACATTCAAAAGGCGTTTGAGGAACTGGATCGCAGCCCAACTGCACTGAAAAGCCTTATCAAAGTGGGGGCCGACGCATGAGCCTGTCGATGTTTGATCTAAGCGGCAAAACTGCACTCGTGACCGGTGCAAAGCGCGGAATCGGGCGGGGAATGGCCGAGGCTTTGGCGAGTGCAGGCGCGGACATCATTGGTGTTTCTGCCACGCTGGCCCCCGGAAGCGAGGTAGAAGACGCGGTGACCACGATGGGGCGCAGATTTACCCCGTTGGCATGCGATTTTGCGGATCGAAGTGCGATACACGAACTGGTTAGCAAGCTGACGGCGATGGGAATTGTGCCAGACATCCTGATCAACAATGCCGGGACAATCTTGCGCAAACCGGCAGCTGAACACCCGGATGACTATTGGGATCAGGTGATCGAAGTGAACTTGTCCGCGCAATTTGTTCTCAGCCGCGAGATCGGGCGCGAGATGGTCGCCCGTGGGTCGGGCAAGATCATCTTTACCGCCTCTTTGCTGACCTTTCAGGGCGGCATCACCGTGCCCGGTTACGCAGCCTCCAAGGGGGGTATTGGGCAATTGACCAAGGCGCTGGCAAACGAATGGGCGGGCAAGGGTGTCTATGTAAACGCGATCGCGCCGGGCTATATCGCCACGGACAACACGCAAGCCCTGCAAGACGATGCGGATCGGTCAAAATCCATATTGGAGCGTATTCCGGCAGGGCGATGGGGTCGGCCTGAGGATTTTGCAGGGCCTGCGGTCTTTCTGGCCTCGGACGCGTCAAACTACGTGCACGGTGAGATTCTGACGGTGGATGGCGGCTGGATGGGCCGCTAGGGTGCCAACCACATCCCCTGCCAATTGTCGTCGCGCGTGTAGGCTGCGCGGCGGTGCCGCATGTCCAGATGCACCAGGTCAATATGCGTGAGGTGACAGCGCAGCACGGCAAACCGATCTTGAACGCTGGGTTTTTCGTAGGCGTAGACGTGATCAATGGGCAGACCGGGCAGGGGCTCTGTTCCGTATGAAACGCGGGACGCTTCGGGGACGTCGTGCCACGCCTCAGCGACGTCATCGCCGGTCAGGATCTCAACCCGTGCGGTCAGGCGAATTTGCAGTTTGGCGCGTGGCAGCCATGTGTGCAGTGCCGCGACCGGATGCGCGCGCAAGGCAGCCACTTTGGGCGTGATGATATCGGTGTGCACCTCAACCAGCGCGGCACCCGGATCAGCACGCCGCATCGCGACGGTCCGCGCCTCGGGCGTGCCACCGGGCGAGACTGTGGCAAAGGTCGGATAACGCGCAGGTGACGTGCTGTCGGCCACGCCGCGGCGCAGATGTTGCCAGCCTGTCGCCAGAAAGGCCGCCAGATCGTTAGGGTCACTCATAGCCTGTCATCTCCAGATATCCGACGCCGTCATGGCTTCCGCTGATGCGCACTGGCCCTTCCCAATAGGGGATCGACAAACCCATCCATGCCTGCGTGTTCAGTGCTGATACGCTGACATCCACCCCACGATCGGGTATTTGCACCCGCCACAGCACCGGTATCTCGCGCCCTGCGACTGTGGCCGTTTCCAGCGGCGTTGCGACAAACGCACCGTTTGCCATGGCCTGCGTTGCGCCTTGCGGCGTGATCCACGTCGAGGCGCTGTAGCTTGCGCCGTCGCGTTGGCGCAACTGAAACCCCATCACCTTGGCCCCGTCTTCGAATGACAATGAAAACCAGTCCCATCCCGACTGATTGTCCGACAGCGGCTGCGAAGACCATTCGCGATCCAGCCATGCATGGCCAGTCACGTCCACCGGGCCATCCGGCAACTGCAAGGTGCCTGAAATCTCGTAGAACGGTTGGGAGTAGTAGTAACTGGCCTGACCCTCTGCGGATTTGACGGAATAACCGGCATCGCCGTGAAATATCAGCGGCCCCTGCGCCGCCAAATCCATACCATAGGCAAAGTCGGGCCCCTGCGCGAACAGGCGCAGCGCATCGAAATCCGGCCCCTCAAGCACCCATTCGTCAATCCATGCCCGAAAAGGGGCTGCCTCGACCCCGGCGACACCAACGCCGCCCCGGCCAAAGCGTTCTGTGGCCAGATGCAGATCGGGTGTGGTGACAGCGGCATGGGCAAACCACACCTGCGGCGATTGCCAGCCATCGCCCTCCCCCGGAGCAAGCGCCGAGCGGAACAAAGTCCATTGCAGACCGTAGGCTGTGCCGTCTGCGCCTTGCAGATTAGCCGTCAGATACCACCATTCGATGCGGTAGTCGGGATGGGGACCATGATCGGCGGGGAAATCAAACCGTGGATTGGGTTTGGGGTCTGCAAACCCGTCAGCATCCGTGCCAAGGCCCGCAAAGCCTTGGGCAAGGGCCAGAACGGGCAGCAAGCAGGCAACAAGCAGGACCTTAACGTTCATGGGCGAACACCTTGAGCAGGGCACTCGGCGGCGTGCGCATCAAACGCCAAGCAGGCCAGAGTGCAGCGAGGATTGCAGCCAGTACCGCGTAGAGGCCGAGACGGGTGTAATCGAGCGGAAACAAGAACATGGGCAGGCGCCAACCAAAGGCTTCGACATTCACGATGCTCAGTAACACCCATGCCAGACCAAGCCCAACGGGCAGTGCCACCACGGTGACGACCACAGCAAACACCCCGGCACGCATCAATTCGAGTTGCCCGAGGCGTCGGCGGGTCAATCCCAGAGCCCAGACAGGTGCCAGTTGCGGCACGCGCAGATCGGCAAGCGTCAACAGACTCATCAAAATGGCAAATCCCGCCACCGCCAGCGTCAGCACATTCAGGGCTGCCGTGACGGTAAAGGTGCGCTCGAAGATCTGGAGAGAGAACGCCTTGATCCCGGCCTGATCTATGATGGCGCTGTCGGGTATGCCAAGATCGATCAGCCGTGATCTGAGCGCGGCGGGATCTGAGCTGCGCAGCCCGAATTGTTGCGGGTTCACGGCAGGATGCAGGATTGCAAAAAGCGCCTCACCCATCACGACCTGCCCAAGGGGGTTGCCATAATCCCCGACGACTGCAGCGATTGGCAATGTGTGATCGGGACCAAGCGTCACTTTATCTCCAACCCACAGAGCGCTGCGGCGCGCCAATTGTTCGTTGACGACAACAGCCGTGCCGTCATGGACGCGGTCCCACGCCTTCGCGCCTTCATCCAGAAAAACCCAATTCTCGCGGTAGGTTGGGCCAACGCGCACGCCAAACAATTGCACAGGTTGGCCTGCGACGGTCCCCTCCACCCTCAGCAATGGCAGAACTGCATCAGCCGCACCTTGCAGAACGGCTTGAACTTGTGGGCCTTTTTGAGCGTCATCGATTTGTACAAACAGTTCGGGTGCAAGGCGTTGATCAAGAAACGCAACAAACGTCAGCCGAAAACTCGACACCATTGTCGAGACGCCGATATTGGCCGAAATGGCCAGAAGCAGGGCCATGAGCGCGAGGCTGAGGCCGGGTAATTGCTGTCGTGTGTCGGCCCAGAACCATGCGGCCACCGGTCCTTTCGCGCGCCGTTCCGCCAGAGTCAGCAGCGGGCGCGCGATGACTGGCAAGGCAAGAGCCGCACCGATCAGAAAGCACCCCAGCAGCACAAAGCCGGCCAGCAAACCGCTGCCGAATATCGCAAGTGTCGCCGCCATGAACAGCAGCCCAACCGCAGCAAGAGCCTGCAACAGCTGCGCACGACCCGCTGCCATGGCCCAGGCGCGCGGACGGGCGCTTGCTAGCAGCGGCATCCGCGCGATGTGCCAAAGCCGCCCTGCGGCAGCAACGCCCGTTCCCAAAAGCGCGAGCGCAAGCCCCGATGCCCACCAATCTGCGCGAAACGCAAGCGTCCCGGCCACATCAGCACCATATAGCCCGCGCAACGTGACAGCGACGTCTGGCAACAGCGCGGCGGCAATCAGATAGCCCAAAATGATCCCCAGACCGGCGCCAATAAGGGCGAGGATCAGGACTTCGACCGCGATCAGTATGACCAGTGTCCGCAGCGGCATTCCCAAAGCCCGGAGGGTGCGGATCACGCCGCGACGTTGCTCAAACGCCAACCCGATAGTGCTGTGCACAATGAACAGCCCAACAGCGAAACTGAGCAACCCAAAGGCCGTCAGGTTGAGGTGAAAGCTGTCGGTGAGGGCGTCCATGTCTGCGGTTTGCGTTGAAGGTTGAAGGCGCAGGGATGGCGCGATCTCGTTCAGGTCAGCGCGCTGCAAGGGCTGGTCGGGCAGCACGGTCAGGCGAGACAGATCACGCCGCCCAAGCAGGCGCTGCGTCACGCCGATGTCACCCACAGCTATATTGGGGCCGACGTTTGGGGTGATGATCACCTCAATCCCGTCGAGTTTCGCCGCTGTTTCGGCATTTGCAAATAGCTGCCCGACGCTCGTGAATTGCTGTAGGTTCCCGGTCGAGGTGACCTGCCCGATGTCGAACGCGCCTGTTGAAGTCAACGGGTCAATTCCAATCAGTCGCACTTCCCCCAATCTGCCTTCAATCACTGGCGAGACGAGCCATCCAGCGCGGCGCAAGGCCACATAATCGACCTGCGCGATGCGCTCGCCTGACTTGGGCACAATCTGATCGAATTGCCCTTCGCCCAAGGTCGCGGCCGCGCTGTCATAGCTTGCACGCGCTTCGGCATTGATGGCTTGCACGCCTGACCAAAGAGCCGTCGCAAGAGCAAGCCCTGCCAAAACAGCAAACAATTGCAACGGGTTGCGCCGCCAATGCGACAGCAACGCAGCAAGGCACGCCCGTTTCATTGCACGCGCCCGCTGCGCAAGTGGACGCGCCGCTCCATCTGCCCGGCAATCGCCGGAGAGTGGGTCACGACCAATAAAGCAGCACCTGTATCCGCCACCAGATCCAGCATTTCCGACATAACTTCTGCCGCAGTGTCTTCGTCGAGGTTTCCGGTGGGTTCATCCGCCAGCAACAGGCGTGGGCGCGCGGCGATCGCGCGGGCAATCGCAACTCGCTGCTGCTGCCCACCCGACAGGGCCTCGGGGTATTTGCGCAGTTGACCGTTCAATCCCAACCGGTCTGAAAGTCGCGCGATCAACGCCGTGTCCGCATCCCCACCAAGCCGGGCCTGAAAGGCGATGTTGTCAGCGACATTCAAGGACGGGATCAGGTTAAACTGTTGGAACACAACGGCGACGTCCGAGCGGCGCAAGGCTGCACGTTGCGTGTCGCCCATAACGGTGAGGTCAGCACCGTCCACCCGCACGTGGCCTGCATCGGCAATGTCCAGACCACCGGCCAGATGCAACAGCGTGCTTTTGCCGGACCCGGATTCGCCTGTCAGGGCCAGCGTTTCGCCCCGCTCCAATGTCAGATCAATCCCGCGCAAAACGGGCACAGGTCCATCTGCCGAGGCGAAGGACTTCTCGACCCCTTCAAATTCCAGCAGTGCCGTCATGTGATCCCGTGATCCGCCAGCAGGCCGCGGATGCCAAGCCGGGCGCGCAATCTTACGGCCAAAAGGAAAATTCCAGCCACCTTGCGCTGCACATAGAGCAGATCCAGTGGCATGGGTTCGGGTACAAAGCCATCTTCGGCCAAGGCCTGTCCGGCCTTTTGCAAACGCGCAGACAGATCCGAGCGGCCCAGATCGACCACGTCTGTGTTGGTTATTCCCTCAAACACCATATGCACCATATCCTCGATCCGCGCGCGATGGTGGGCCGCGGTCGAGGCGGGCACAAGGTCCATTTCGCACAAACACCGCGACACGGCATCACGGTCCTGTGCGATACCGGCTTTTATCAACGTGCGGCACTGGAGTGCCAAGGACGGCGGCAGATGACGGGTCGCGCCAAAATCCAGTAGGACGATCTGCTTTGACTCCGCCATATAACGATAATTGGCAAAATTGGGGTCCGTCTGCATGACGCCAAATGTGAACAGCTCCTGCAACATCAACGCGATAAGGCGCGATGTGACCTGATCGCGGTCTTCTTGCGGCGCGTCCGTCAGATCTTCGATCGGGGCTGATTTGATGTAAGACATCGACAGAATCCGCGATGTGGAGAGAGGCTCATAAAACTCTGGAATGACAAACCGCTCTTCCCCCTCCAGCAGCGACCGAAATCGTACAAGATGGCCTGCTTCGGCAGCATAATCCGCTTCTTCGTGCAATTGCGCGCGGGCTTCATCCAGGTAAGGGGCGATATCAAACCCCTTGGGCAACAAACCGGACAGGCGGATCAAACGCCCCAGATTGGCAACATCGCTGTCGATGCTTTGTGCAATCCCGGGATACTGGACCTTGATGGCCAGAACCTCCCCCGATTTAAGCCGGGCACGGTGCACCTGCCCAATGGACGCGGCCGCAATGGGGCGCACATCGAATTGCGCAAAGTGACGGTGCCAGTCTTGTCCCCATTCACTGCGCAACACCTCACGCAGCTGGCGTGGCGGCATGAAATCCGCATCCGCACGTAGTCGTCCAAAGATGTCCGCCAGTTCAGGCGGCAGCATGTCACCGGTGTCCATCGACATCAACTGGCCCAGCTTCATCGCCGCGCCGCGCATCTTGGCCAACTCGTCGGCAATACGGCGCATGTTTGCCGGGGTGAGCAACAGATCGCGGGTGCGGGGCTGGTCGCCGCGCCCCCATGTGCGCAGCCCATTCACAGCCATATTGCCCGCAACTCCTGCCGCCATCGCACCCATCCGCCCCGCACGGGCGAGGGCACGTGTCGGAACGGCAATGGGACGGGATGACGTTGGATTTCGGGTCATATGATCATTGTCTGCTCTGGTTGGATCAGAGGTATCCCTTACGCGGCCGAAATCAATCGACCAATTCTGCTGATGAAGCGGAATGCTTCCTTGCTTCAACGGCTTGATAGTGGTTCACGTGCAGGCACGATCGACTGGTAGATGCTGCATGCGCCTGCAATGGTTATGCGCGTCGTACTGACATCTACGATGCAAAAAGTGACCTAGCTATTTTGGAGAACGAGATGGGCTTTTCCGTTGGATCGATGGCTACTTTGCAACTACCCTCCCGCACATGTCGCACTCTCGAATTTTGATGGACCTGCCCTCTGCCGCTCGTTGGTCTGGGGACAGGTCAGAATGAGCGCCCCGCTGAATGGCATCCGTGTGTTGGATCTGACAAACGTTCTGGCCGGGCCGTTTTGCTGTCACCAACTGGCGCATATGGGGGCCGAGGTGATCAAGGTCGAGGCCCCCGGTCGCGGCGATCTGGCCCGCCAACTCGGGGCCGACCCGGAATTGAACAAGGCGGGCATGGGCGTGTCCTTTCTGGCCCAGAACGCAGGCAAACAGTCTGTGACGCTGAACCTCAAGGATCCACGCGGCAAGGGCCTGTTCCTGCAGCTTTGTGCCAGTGCGGATGTGGTTGTCGAGAACTTTCGCCCCGGCGTGATGCAGCGCCTTGGCTTGGATCATGAAACCTTGCGCGCGGCCTATCCACGCCTGATTTACTGCGCCATTTCGGGATTTGGCCAAACCGGGCCATGGGTGGATCGTCCGGCCTATGACCAGATCATTCAGGGGGTGTCCGGAGTTATGTCGGTCACTGGTGACGCCGAGAGTGCGCCACTGCGGGCGGGCTTTCCAGTGGCGGATACGGTGGGCGGGATGACGGCCGCCTTTGCCATTGCGGCTGCTCTAAACGGGCGCCCGCGCGGGGCATTTATCGATTGCTCGATGTTGGAAAGCGTGTTGGCGACGATGGGCTGGGTGGTTTCCAACCACCTGATTGCCGATGCTGATCCGGCCCCCCACGGCAACGAGAATCCCACATCCGCCCCATCCGGTACGTTTCAAACGGCGGATGGGCCGATCAACATTGCCGCAAACAAAGATGAGCAGTGGGTGCAATTGACGGATTTCCTTGGTCTGGCGGATCTGCGTGACGCCCCGGAGTTCCGCACCCGCGAGGATCGCAAACGCAATCGGTTCGCCTTGCGCGCTTTGATCGAAGAGGCGCTGGTTTCGTGGTCTGCCCGGGATTTGGCCCGCGCACTCAATGCCATCGGCGTGCCAGCAGGTGCTGTCTTGAGCGTGCCGGACATCCTAAATCACCCGCAAGTAGCCGACAGAGGCTTGGTGCAGCACTTTGCGGATGTTCCCGGCATCGGGCGCGACATCTCTGTTGTGGGAACGGGTCTCAAACTGGATGGTGCTGCGTTGCAAGTTGAAACGCCGCCGCCCGAGCTGGGGGCACAAAACATGGCGATATGGCAGGAGATGGGTTTGTCACCCGATGACATTACCGCCCTCGCCGAGGAGGGCGTGATATGAGCAGCGATGTCAGCGATTGGTGGCAAACAGAGATTATCGACATGGCGCCGGGCCAAATCCGAATGCGCGGTCGCCCCATTGAGGATCTGATTGGCGCGGTGAGTTTCCCGCAAATGATCTGGTTTATGACGCGCGGCGATCTGCCGTCGCCCCTCGAGGCCAGTTTGCTCGAGGCCGCCCTTGTCTCTGCTGTTGATCATGGCCCGCAAGCCCCGTCGATTGCAGCTGCGCGCATGGCAGTGACTTGCGGGGTGGGGTTGAATGGGGCGATGGCATCGGCCGTGAACATGCTGGATGACGTTCACGGCGGTGCAGGAGAGCAAGCTGTGGCACTTTATACGGCCATTGACGAGGCTGGATTGGATGCAATGCCGCGTGTTCTGAAGCAATGGCGCATAGATCATGGCCAGTATGTTCCCGGTTTTGGACACCGGTTTCACACACCCAAGGACCCGCGTGCCCCCCGTCTTCTGGATCTCGTGAGGCAGGCCGCAGGTGATGGCGTTGTGTCCGGGCGTTTCGCCAGCATTGCGACCGGCATCGAAGACGCGTTGGCACAGGAAAAGGGAAGGCCCGTGCCCATGAATATCGATGGTGCCACAGCCGTGATTTTTGCCGAGTTGGGATTTGCTGCCCCGTTGGCACGTGGGCTGTTTTGCCTCTCACGCTCGGTGGGCATTCTGGCCCATGCATGGGAACAACAACAGCAAGGCGGGCGCAACAAAGGCCCGACCCCACCACATTACCGCTGGCGTTATACCGGGCCCAATCCCATCGACGATTCCTGAGGTGTTTGCCGGCGATTTACCCGCGACGATCCGTACCCTGACAGGTGAATCGGATCCCCCAAACAACCGCTGGTGCGGTTAATAACCCCGATCAGGATTGACAACGTTCATCAAGGGTCGTGCCGCAATCCAATGCTCAAGGTTTGTGAGAAACAGATCAAAGGATGCCTCCTCCCACCCGTCGTAGACAGACGAGCAATGCGGGGACAGAATGACATTTTCCAGATCCCACAAGGGGTTGTCAGTTGGCAGCGGCTCTGTTTCGAAGACGTCGACAATGGCCGCAGCAAGAGAACCATCCTGCAAGGCCGCGTACATGGCAGCTTGATCGACAACGCCGCCACGTGACACATCAGCCAAGATCGCGCCCGGTTTGATCCGGGCAAAGGCCGAGCGCCCAATCAACCCCTGGGTGTGCTGTGTCAAAGGTGTTGAAACCGCGATGAAATCGGCTCGTCCCATCAAGGAGGGCAGTGCGTCAGATGGGTGAACTTCATCCACATTGAGCATGTCCTGAGGGTGCGCGCGCGTGCCAAGGACATGCATTCCAAACGCCTTGGCCCGCGACGCAATCGCACGTCCAGTATGACCAAGGCCGACAATCAGCAGTGTTTGACTTTTCAACGGGCGCACCGTGCGTATTTGCCAGCGTCGTGCCGTTTTGTCTGCCTGCAATCCGGGCACATCCAAGGTGAAATTTAAAAAGCCGCCCATCACATATTCAGCCATCATGTCCGCAGCCACGCCCGCCGCATTGGTGACGGTGACGCGGGATGTGTCCCATGACCCAAAGTGATCGGTCCCCGCACCGCCGTTTGCAATCCATGCCGGGCCATCGTCGCCGAACAGGGCAGCACGGGGATAGGCCGGCGTTCCGGCAAAGCGGACCGTGTACACGGCATCCGGACGAAAGGTGCGGATTTTGTCAGGCAGCTCCGCATAGGTGTTGCACGTTTCAATTTGTGCGCCGGGACAGCGTGCGCGCAATTTTGCCGCCATATTGTCCGTCTTGTCGTTGTGCAGCAGAACGCGGGTCATGCGGGTGGCTCTTGGATCAGATCCAGCAGTTCGCTGAACTTGGCGTGAGGCTCCAGCAAGCGGGCGCGCTGCCCCCATAACGCGTGTCGTCGCGCGTCTGGCAGGCAGGCGGCCATGACATGAAACTTTGCCTCGACCTCATCCAGAGACACCGGCATTTCGGGGCCGCCGTTGGCGTGAACATCACCTGAATGTAAAACTTGCCCATCCGCAGTATGCACCGTCACATCGCTCCAGCGCCCTAACGGGAAACGGTCGGAGTGGCGCTTGTCTTCGCTCACCGAGATCTTGTCCAACGCGGCGGCAACATGGGGATCGCTCAAGCCAGCGCCCTGAATATGCTCGGGCGCAATTGTGCCGTGCACCAGTCGGGTCGCGAGGGCAAATGGCAGCGAATACTGGGCCTGCGAAGATGTTTGGGGCATGCCGGGAAAAAGGGCGGCGGCCTGCGCAAATGTACGCACGTCGACCCGCTCAATCTGGTCGGGCAGCAGATCATGCCCGCGCATCAGTTGATCAAGAGCATCAATCGCAGCATGGGCCCAACGGCAGATCGGATAGGGTTTGATGTAGTTGAGTTCGATCGTCCAAAGCCGTCCCAGATCAGCCCAGTGTTGTGCGGCATCGGGAGCTTCGACAGTAATGGCAGGCGCGCCCTGAAATCCATCCTGCGCCATGACAACGGCCATCATCCCAACCAAGGCACCCATGCCGGACCCGTCATGCAACATCGTCGGGTTCGCAATTTCGCGCATCATCTGGCTGCGGGGGCCGTGGTATTCGGCGATGCCAAGGGCATGACGCAGCGTGTCGCTGGAATGCCCGCGCAACCGACACCCAAGGGCCGCGACCCCAAGTGCATTCCACGCACCGGACGTGTGATAGTCCTGTACCGAAGCATGCAAAGCGATCGCAGCCCGAGCAGAGATCTCATAGGACATCGCCAAGGCAACCAAGGCATCCCGCGCACTCAGATCCGGCATGTGCTGGGCAAAGGCACACAGCGCGGGCACCACAGCGCAACCGATATGCCCCTTGGTCGGGTTGTAGCCGTCATGGGCGTCTAGGTTGTCGATTTGCGTGGCCGCCGCGAATGCCGCACCTGTCAAAGAAGCGCTGCGTCCATCGAACAGAAGGGTGGCGGCATCATCTGCGGACCCGGCGGCCTGAAACCGCACCGCATGATTGCGTGCCAACACGCCTGCTTGCATGTCACTGGCCCCCGCGGCCACTCCCAACGTGTCGATCAGCAAGGTTGCGGCCATCTCAAGCGCGCTGTCGGGAACGGCGCAATCGCCAAGGGCAAAGGCGGCAATCTCGTCAAATGTCATGTCCGTGTCCTTTCGAGCAAACGGCCAAAGCCCGGCACGGCGTCGGGGACCCCCAGCAGGCTGAGCGCCTGAAACAGGATCGCCTGGTTGGAGCTGATGACCGGCTTTTGTATGGCGGCCTCCAGCCGCGCGAGCACCTCGACGCTGCGCATATCCGTGCATGACAGCACGATGGCTTCGGCATCCGGGTGGTCTGCGCGTTTGCCCAGTGCATAGACGTCTTCCGGGCTCAGCGCTCCTTGTCCTGTATTGTCCAGCGTCTCGTTGACTTCGGACCGCTGAACGCTGACAAAACCCTGGTCCTCCAGGAACGCCACAGCCATGTCGTTGATGCCCGCCACGTAGGGCGAAGCAAATCCAATCTTGCGCACGCCGAGTGTTTCCAAGGCATGCACCAGAGCGCCCGCTGCGGTCACCGTTTTGGCACCGCTTTGCGCAGATATGCGTGCCGCCAAAGCGCGATCAAAGGCAGGGCCATGGGTCAGCGTGGCCGAGGTGCAGCCATAGATCACAACGTCCGGTTTTACCCCCATCAGCAAGGCCAATGGTCCGTCAAGCTCCGCCGCGCCCAAGCCCTGCATCTGGGCTGCGTCGGGGATCTCATCTTCGTCGTAGCCGCCCATCCGGGCGGTGTGCAGCGAGATGCCGCCCGGACACATCAGAGCCATGTCAGGTTCAAAGTTTGTGTTGGTAAAGGGCACCAGCAAGCCTAACCGGGCGCGCCCACGGGATGATGTCATGTCGGATGCTCCTGCTTCCAGCGGATCAGGTGATCAACGGCGTGTTTCATATGATCCGGTTTGCCAACGGTCATGCGCAGTGCTTGTGGCAGGCCTGCGCCGGATTGGGCGCGCAAGACGACCCCCTCGGCCTTCAAAGCCGCGTCAGCCGCCAGTGCCTGCGCCTTGCCTTTAAACGGTATCAACAGGAAATTCGTGTGGCTCTGAAGTACATCGAAACCGGCGTCGCGCAGGCGCGAGATCGCAGTGTCCCGCAGTTGGGCGGTTTGCGTGCACGTTTCTCGCATGTAGCTGTGATCCAAAAGCGCGGCATGTGCGGCCGCTTGGGCAGGGGCCGACATCGCGTTTGGGTTCATGACTTTGCGTACCTGTTGCAAGATAGCCGGCGGAAAAGCACCCCACCCAACCCGAAAGCCTGCCAGCCCGTACGCCTTTGAAAACGTGCGCAAAACGACGGTGTTTCCTTGCGCGATCATGCCAAATGTGGGGGCATCAAGGTGGTCTGCAAATTCGCCATAGGCCTCATCCACCACCAGCAGGATATCTGCGTGCAATGCGGCCCTCAATCGCCTCACCTCGGCATTCGGTATCCTTGTGCCGGTTGGGTTTCCGGGATTGGCAACAAACACGATCCGCGTATCAGCACGCACCGCATTCAATAGGGCATCAACGTCTACCGTCGCGTCCTTTTCCTTGCAGGTGTCAAACCGAGCCTGCGCCATCTGCGCGGCGGTGCGGAAGAACGGATAGGCGTGGGCCGGGGCGAGGATGGCGTCATCGGGTCCGGCGTAACTGCGCGCGATGCATCCGATCAGATCCAGCGAACCCGCGCCGCACAGGATCGTGTCCAGATTGAGCCTGTGATGTGCGGCCAGTCCTTCACGCAGTGCGATGCAATCCGGATCGGGGTAAAGATGCGTCGCCAAAGCCGCATCGGCAGCAGCTTTGGTTGCCATCGGGCTTGGTGGTCGCAGGCTTTCATTCTGTGACAGGGACACCAGGGTTTTGCCGGGCGACACCTCGATTTGGGCCAGCGGGTAGGCAGCCATGTTCGCAACGTAGGGCACGGGGCGGATCATGGTTTGGCCCCGTAAATTTGTCGCGCGGCCTCTTGGCTGACCATACCGGTGGCAACGTCGCGGGCAATATCGGATGGCGCGCGCGCCGCTGGAGGGCCAAACCCGCCACCGCCCGGTGTTTCGAACACAAGTACTTCGCCGGCGGGTATGACAACCTCTCCCTTGCTCGGCAGATCCGGGCCCGTCTCGCTAAGGCGAATGCGGCCGGGCGCGCCGGGTTCGCCACCATCGCGCCCCTTGGCGGGGTTCAACACCCGCTCAACCGAGAGAAACAGCAGGATGTCTTCGTTCTTGGCGCTGCTCAATTCGATGCGTTGCCCAAGACCGCCGCGCATACGCCCCGCACCACCTGAATCGCATCGCAATTCGCGGCGATGAAACAGAACAGGCGCTGTAGCTTCGGTTGTTTCAATCTGACTGCCCCACACCCCGCTGGGAAAAGCGGTTGCAGACAGACCGTCAAGGGCCGGGCGCGCGCCCGTGCCACCGTTGAACACCAATTCCAATGCAAATTGGGTGTCGCCGCGATCCTCGGCTTGTGCGACGTGGCGCAGGGGCAGGTCGTACATACAAGACGCACCTTCTGCCGGAACAACGTCTGGCAGGGCCTGGGACAGACACCCATACACAAGATCGGGCGTCATCTGGCCCAGCGTGTGGCGCATGGCAACAGGGGCGGGGGCTTGGGCGTTGAGGATGCACCCCGGTGGCGCCTGCACCCTGAACGGTGCCAGTGATCCGGCATTGTTTGGAATGTCGGGGCCGATGATGCAGCGCAAGGCAAAGACGGCGTAGGCCGTGGCATAGTTCAGCGGCACATTGATGCCTTTGGGGGAACAGCCCGCCGTGCCCGCAAAATCCAGCAAAAGGTGATCGTCCGCGATTGTCAGCGTTGCGTGCAGATCAATGGGCGCGTCGTAACCGTCAACGCGCAATACACTGTGCCACGTGCCTCTGGGCATTTCTGCAATCGCTTCAATCGTGCCGCGACGGGATGTGTCAATGATATAGTCTGACAGGGCATCCAGATCTGAGAGGTCAAATTCCTGCATCATCTGGGTGAGGCGTGTGGACCCGGCCTCACAACAGGCAATCAGGGCATAGATATCGCCTTCATTCGCGATTGGCTCGCGGGAATTGGCGCGCACGATGTCCATCAACAGAGCGTTGATTTCACCGCCGCGCACAAGGGTACAAGGCGGGATAAGCAGCCCCTCGTCATAGATGTCGCTGCCCTCGGGGCCCATACCGCGCCCGCCAAGATCGACCAGATGCGAAGTACATGCTGTAAAGCCGATCACGCGCCCCGCATGAAAGACAGGCATCATCAGCAAAAAGTCGTTGAGATGGCCGGATGCGATCCATGGATCGTTGGTCAGGTAGATGTCGCCGGGCTGCATTGTGCTGACGTCAAAGCGCGTTCGCAGAATGTGGACGGCTTCGGCCATGGTGTTGATATGCCCGGGCGTGCCTGTGACCGCTTGGGCCAACATACGCCCCTGTGCATCAAAGATCCCGGCAGAAATGTCTCCACATTCCCGCACAATGGGACTAAAGGCGGCACGGATCAGCGCCTGTCCCTGTTCTTCGACCACCGCCAGCAGACGGTTCCACATCACTTGAAAACGGGTGTGAGAAGGGCTCATTGCGCTATCTCCTGTAAACGGTTGAGCCAGATGTTGCCCGCACCATCGACGTAAGCAGAAAAATCCGCGCTGACGAGGGTCGTGGTTTGCGGCTCGATGATCAAAGCTGGACCACGCAGCGTGGATCCATGCGGCAACGCTGCGCGTTCAAATACGTCTGCCGTTCGGGCAGCGCCGGTGAGGTCGCACATGATCTCCCGGGATTGCGAGGTCCTAGCAGGTTGCCTTTGTGCTGCGCGCGCAGGCTTGGCTGGCAAAGCCGCGTCGGAACTGACCGACAGGCCCCAATTCAGGATCTCGATCTGCATCCCCGGAACCGCACGGCTGAACTGGCGGCTGTATTCGGTTTCAAAACGGGCCTGTAGGTCGGTCAGGTCTGCCTGTTCCAGCGTGCGGTTGGGCAGCGGGATTTCGATTTCGTGGCCTTGCCCGTGATAGCGCATAAAAGCCACGCGGCGCTGCGTGAGGGGGGCATGGGGCGCTCCGGCGCGCACGACATCTTCGGCTTCCCGCTCCATGGCAGTAAAAAGCCGGGCCAATGCGTCCACGTTCAACTGATCGAGCCGCGCATAGAACGAGCGGACAACTTCGAAGGACACAGGCGCATACAGAAATCCGACGGCAGAGCCGACACCGGGGTCGCGCGGGATCAGGATACGGCTGACTTGCGCCCGCCGCGCCACCCGCGTTGCGTGCAGTGGCCCGTTTCCACCAAAGGCGATCATCAACCTTGCGCCCAGATCCTTGCCGGATTCAACGGCGTGCATGCGACCAGCGGCCGCCATGTTTTCATCGACAATCTCGCTGACTGCAAAGCCGGACTGTGGCGCATCAAATCCAAGTGGCTTGCCAACTTTTTTGCTCAACGCGGTTTCGGAGGCGGTGCGATCAATCGCCAACCTGCCCTCTGCAAAACGCGTCGGATCGATAAAGCCCTGGGCAATGTCTGCGTCTGTGACCGTGGGTTCGATGCCCCCTTTTGCAAAACCCGCTGGGCCGGGGTCTGATCCTGCACTGTGCGGGCCGACCTTTACCCGCCCAAGGCGATCAACCTGCGCTATTGATCCGCCTCCCGCACCGATTTCGATCATTTCGATCACCGGGATCCGCACCGGCATCCCAGATCCTTTTACGAAGCGATCTGCGCGCGATATTTCAAACTTGCGCGCCGTTTGCGGGCGGTGATCGTCAATCAGGCACAGCTTGGCTGTGGTTCCGCCCATGTCAAAGGACAACACGGCGCTTTCACTGACTTCCTGCGCGATGTGCGCCGCCAGAACAGCGCCCCCAGCCGGTCCAGATTCGACCAGCCTGATGGGCAGCCGGGCGGCTGTTTCGAGGGTCGTCATACCGCCACCGGCTGTCATCATCAGAATGGGGCATGTCAGCCCTGCGGTTTGAAAGCGGCTTTGCAGGTCGGCAAGATACCGTCCCATCAGGGGCTGAATGTAGGCGTTGGCGATCGTGGTGCACAGACGGTCGAACTCGCGGGCTTCAGGGCTAACCTCGTGGCTGAGCGAGACAACCAGTTCGGGCATCTGCGCCTGCAACAGCGCCTTCAGGCGCAATTCGTGGCTTGGGTTGGCATAGGCATGGAGCAGACACACCGCGACGGCCTCGACCTCTCGCGTTCTGAGAGCGCTGACCAATGTGGCGACCGCCGCTTCGTCCAAGGGGGTCAACTCTTGCCCCTGTGCGTTCATGCGCCCGGCGATGGTCAGGGCGCGATCACGCGGCACGATGAGGTCCGTTTTCACAAGATTGATGTCGTATTGGCTGTGGCGGCGCTCGTAGGCAATTTCGAGGATGTCGCGAAATCCTTGGGTTGTTATTGAAGCGACGCGCGCGCCGCGCCGCTCGATCAGAGCGTTTGTCGCCAGGGTGGTCCCGTGGATCTTGCCGGTGACGTCCGACCACGCGGCCCCGGCATCCGCCAGCACCCGTTTCGCGCCATTTAGGGCGCCAATCGCAGGGTGATCCAGAGTTGTCGGAGTTTTGGCAGTCGCAATAATGCGGGACGCAGCGTCCATCAGAACAGTGTCTGTGAACGTCCCGCCAATGTCGCTGGCAAGGCGCAAACCATCGGATTGGGTCATTTGGTAGGCAGTCTGTGGTGGAGACAAAGTGGTTGAACGCGGGCAATTTGCCCGGTGTCACACAACCAGATCGCACCCCGTCTCGCGGCGCATCATCGGATTTTGAAACAGGCGTGACACAGCGCGTGTGATCCTTTTGTCGCTTAGCAAAAACTGTGCAGCCATCATCCCGGAGTCGTCAAATGAAATCGTGCATGCACCCTGTCAGGCTGCAAAGTCGCGCACCACTTGCCCAGCATTCACATCCGTACGCTGCCCGTTCAGCATCGACACTTGCCCGTTCACGAGCACGTGGGCGATGCCAGATGCATAGCGCCGCGGGTTTTTGGCTGTGGCGTTGCTGGCGATATTGGCCTGATCAAAAACACAAATGTCAGCCGCATACCCAGGCTGCAATTTGCCACGCCCCTTGAGGCCCAACCGTTGTGCAGGGATGGACGTAATCTTGGCAATTCCTTCAGCGAGGCTGAGGATGCGTCGGTCGCGTACGTAATACTGCAAGAACCGCGCGGCCCATCCATAACCCGAGAGCGAGCCGATGTGATCCTTGAGGATGCCTTCGTTTGCGATGGCCACGGTATCCGAAATCACGGCGCATTCGGGTTGCTGCAAACACAGATCCAGATCGCTGTCGCGAAAACTTTTGGACGACCACATGCACGACATCAGGTTGTCCCCTTCCTCAAGCAGGATGTCGAGAACCGCATCGTAAGGATGGCAATTGCGCATCCGCCCGATCTCGGCAAAGTCCGCACCCACGATATCCTTGTTCACTGTCGCATTGAGCAGAACGATGTCGTCCCACCGCTCGGCCTTGACGATCAGCCACATCGGCTGCGGGTTGGCTTTGATCTTTTTGCGCATCTCGGGATTGGCAAGCCGTTTCATGACTTCGTCCACGCCCCCCGCTTGCGCCCATTTCGGCAGAATCGCGGCCATCAAAGTGTGGTTCCAATCGTGCGGAATGACGTCAAAGGCGATGTCGACATCGTGGCGCCGCGCCAGTTCGATCATTTCGAGGGTGTGGTTCATCGCGTAGTCCGGCGCGCCGAACTTGGGTTGGATGTGGCTGATCTGCAAACGCGCCCCGGATTGCCGGGCTGTTGCGATGGCTTCGGCAAACCCCAGATCATAGTGGGTGTCGCGGTTGCGCACATGGGTTGCGTATAGGCGGCCCCGGTCAGCCGCAACCTCGCACATCGGCACCAGATGTTCGGGCGCGGCGAGCGCGCCGGGGAAGTATTCAAGGCCAGAGGAAAAACCACCGGCGCCTTCTTCCATTGCCTGATCCACAAGGCGTGCCATCTGTGCGACTTCGTCCGGATCGCCAGCGCGCAGTTCATCGCCAAGCACGGCGCGGTGAATGGTGCCGTGGCCCACAAAGGCCATGACATTGACGCCAAGCCCGGAGGCATCCAGCGCATCCAGATACTCGCCAAAGCCCAGCCAGTTGGGATGCGAGGCCTTGTCCGTGTACCAAGGTGACACCGCGCGAATGTCCTTGTGAGAACAAACCGGTGCGCAGCTGATCCCGCATTGTCCGATGACTTCGGTAGTGACGCCCTGATGCACCTGACTTTCGGCGCGCCCATCGGCAATCAAGGTGAAATCTGAATGGGTGTGCATGTCGACAAAACCGGGCGCAACGATCAGGCCTGCCGCGTCGATGTCTTGGGCATTTGTATCCGGTTTCAGCACCCCCACGGCTGCAATCTTGCCATCCTTCACCCCAACATCTGCTGCGATGCCTTGCGCGCCCGTGCCGTCATAGACCGTGCCGTTCCGGATGATCAGATCAAACATTGCGCACTCCTTATTTGGCGATGCCATAGGCCCAGTTGGGCAAGAACAGCGTGAGTTCCGGCCAGAAGATCAGGATCACCATGCCGATGATATAGGCGAGGATAAAGGGCAGAACGGCGACCGAAATCCGTTCAATCGAGATGCCTGAAATCCGGGCGGCAACCGTCAGGTTGGCCCCAAGCGGCGGGGTCAGGAAACCGATTTCGCAGGTGATGACGGTGAAGACGCCAAACATGACCGGATCAACGCCCAAAGACGTGACCAGCGGCAGGAATACGGCAGTGAACAGCACGATTTGCGCAAGACTTTCCATGAATGTGCCGATGAAGATGTAGAATATCCCGATCAGCAGCATCACGAGGAACACGTTGGTGGTGATGGAGGTGATGCCTTCCTGCACGGCTGTCGGCACATCGTAAAATGCGGTGAGTTGCCCAAAGGCGAGCGTGGGGGTGAGCAGGATCAGGATGCCCGTCAGCAATGCGGTGAAGCGCAGCGCATCGATCACCTTTTTCACCGTCAGTTCCTTGTAGACGAACGCACCGACAAACAGGGCGTAGAACACTGCCACACCGGCGGCTTCGGTCGGGGTGAAAGCCCCGCCATAGATCCCGCCAAGGATCAGCACCGGCGCTCCAATGGCCCATTTGCCTTGCCAGGCAGCATTCAGGAAGGGTCCCCACGAAAATGGATCCCCGGTGCCGCCATATCCGCGGCGGCGGGCGATGATGTAGGTGGTGATCATCAGCAGGATTGTCACCATAAGCCCGGGCAACAGACCGGCCAGAAACAGACGCGGGATCGAGGTTTCAGAGACGAGGCCGTAGATGATCATGAGGTTTGAGGGCGGGATCAGGCTGCCCAACGCGCCTGCGCTGGCGGTGATGGCGGCAGCAAAGGGTACGTCATACCCGTCCCGCTTCATCGCAGGCACGGTGACGGACCCGATCGCCGCCGTTGTTGCCGGGCCTGACCCCGACAAAGCCGCAAAAAGCATACAGGCAAAAACGGTCACCAGACCCATGGACCCGCGATAGGCGCCCACCAGATTGGTGGCGATAGCGATCATCCGATTTGCCATGCCGCCGACTTCCATCAAGCGCCCTGCCAGAACGAACAGCGGAATGGTAAGCAATGGAAACGGCGTGAGGCTGCCATAGCCTGTCTGCGCCATCAGCGTATAAGGAATGTCGATCAGGTACAGCGCGAGCGCAGTGGTCAGCCCCACCGCTGCAAACAACGGAACACCCATAACGGTCAAGGCGACAAAAACGACGGCGAGAATGGCAAGAGGGCTCAAGAGGCGCGCTCCTGCTCATCTGTTTCCCACTCTTCGGCCAGCATTCCCGGTAAACCGACGCGACCATCGCGCCACCACTCCACATATGTTTGCACCAACCGGATCAGCATCAGGCCGTAGCCGATGATCAGAATGGTCTGAGGGTAAAACTGATTGATCCCAAGACTTGGCGACGTTTCGGGAAACCGCCAGAAAATATAGAGATAGTCCCAGCTAACCCGCAGCATGAAGACACAAAAGAACGCCCAGAGGGCATCCGCGGCAAAGACAGTGATCCGCCCGAATGTTGTTGGCAGAGCGGCAACGCCAACCATGATGCGGATGTGAAACCGCTCGCGCACGCACAGCGACGCTCCGGTATAGACGGCCCAGACCATGCACATGGCAGCGGTCTCTTCTGTCCAGTGCAACGCCACCTGAAACACATAGCGTGCGACCACCTGAGCAAAGACCGCAACAGCTATGACAGCCAGGCAAGTACAGCAAATCAGCTCTTCGAAATGCCGCTCAAGCCATTTCAGTGCCGTCATGTGTTCGCCCCCACGAAATCAAGAAGACGCAAGGCGCAGATCATGCGCCTTGCGAAAGTGTGTGTGCTTACTCGGCGGCGGCCTGAATGGCGGCGACCAGTTCAACGAACTCTGCACCACGCTCTTCGGCCACGGCGGCCTGAACTTTCTTGGCCGCTTCGACAAAGTCGGTCTTGTCGGGCGTTGTCATGGCCATGCCACCCTCGGCCACCAACCAGTCGCGCACTTCTTGCGTTTCGTTGGCAACCTGCGTGGCAAACTCCGCCCCGGCTTCTTCAGCGGCCTGCGTGATCTGTGCACGCTGCTCATCGTTCAGCTTTTTCATGAAGTTGTCGGACGCAAACAGCGGGGCAAATGCCACGAAGTGTTCAAGGATCACGAGGTTAGGCTGGAATTCAAAGAACTTCATGTCGCGAATAAAGGACGTGCCGTTGTCACCCCCGTCCACGGTGCCTGTCTGCAACGCTGTTGGTGTTTCCGACCATGCCAGTGGCACAGGGTTGGCACCAAATGCCTCGAAGGTGGCAATCATGACTTCGTTCTTAGGAACACGTATCTTCAACCCTTCCATATCCGCCATCGTGTTGATGGGTCGCACGGAATTGTAAAAGTCACGATACAGGGCGGGGCCAAATGCCAACAGGTGAACCGACGTGTCCGCCTGCAATTTGTCCTTCATCATCTGACCAACGTCTCCGTCCAGCACGCGGGCCAAATGGTCGGAGTTCTGGAAGATGTAAGGCAGCACAGTCACGTCCATCAACGGCCAGTGAGGCGACACATTGTTGGCCGTGATAAAGAATCCGTCCACCGTGCCAAGTTGCATGGCTTTGAACGCTTCGTCTTCGCTGGAAATCTGGTTGCAGCAACGCAACTTGACCTCGATGTCGCCGCCCGAAATCTCGGCAACCTTGGTCTGGAAGATTTTGCCAAAGCGGCCATAAAGCGATTCTTCCGGCGCTCCAAAACCGACATTCATTGTCAGGTCAGCGGCCATGGCGGGGATAGCCATTGCGCTTGCCAGTATGGCTGCAAGGCTCTTTTTCAGGATGTTTCGTCGGATCATTTTTGGGACTCCCTTTGGGTTGGCAGATTTCATTTTCTTGTGATTGTTGATGGCAGCGCAGCACGGCAGCGGTTGTTGCGTCAAGGAAATTGGTTTGCATGTGCATGGACGCAAGGCGCGCATTGCGCCAAGTTGGCACAAGGAAAGGGGCCAAACCCATGTCAGACATTCGTGTTTTCAGGGCCAGGAAAATCATTACGATGGACCCCACCCAGCCCGAGGCCAGCCATGTCGCGGTGCGCGACGGCCGCATTCTGGGACTGGGGGATGATACATGCGGTGACGCATGGGGCACGGTGACCCACGACGATTGTCTGGCTGACGCGGTTGTGATGCCCGGTTTTGTCGAAGGGCATGCGCACCTTATGGCAGGGGCGATGTGGGCCTATACCTATGTCGGATTTCACGACCGTATCGATCCCGATGGTGTCCAGTGGCAAGGGGTGCGTGACGCGGATGCGATGATTGAACGCCTTGGCGCGGCAGTATCCACATCGCCGCCCGAGGCCCCGATTTTTGGCTGGGGGTTTGATCCGATTTTCCTGACGTCCGAGCGGTTGAATCGCACGCATCTGGATCAGGTGTCCGGGGATCGACCGGTCGCCGTGCTGTTTTCCAACTTCCACTTGATGTGTGTGAATTCCGCAGCTCTGGCCATGGCGGGGTATGACGCAAGCACAAACGTCCAAGGCGTTGTCAAAGGCCCCGATGGCACGCCGACGGGCGAATTGCAGGAAATGGCGGCGATGTTCCCCGTCCTGCGGCGTATGGGGATTGATTTCCGGACATTGTCCCAAAGCGCCGAGGCCATCGAAAGCTATGGCAAGGTCGCCAAACGGGCAGGGGTGACCACAATCACTGATCTATACTCCATGCTGGAGGACGAAGATCTTGATCTGATGCTGCGCCTCACGGGCGCGCAGGATTACCCATTGCGCATCGTGCCCGCACTTGGGGCCAGCGGCGTGCCACAACAGGTTGCGGACAAGGCCCTGGCCCTTAAGGCCCGTGCGACGGATAAATTGCGCCTTGGGGCGGTCAAATTGATGACGGACGGCTCGATCCAGGGGTGGACCGCGCGTGTCCGATGGCCCGGCTATGTGGGTGGGCAGCCCAATGGCATCTGGAACATGGCCCCTGAAGAGATCTTTGCGTTTACAGCCGAGATGCAAAAGCGCGGTGTGCAGATGCATATCCATGTGAACGGAGATGAAGCTGCGGAAGTGTCGCTGAACGCGCTTGAGGCCGCAGCACGTGCCCATCCGTGGCCGGGCGCGCGGCATGTGTTGCAACACTGTCAGATGATGGATCGCGCCCTTTTTGCCCGTGCGGCTGAGCTGGGCGTGGCCTGCAATGTCTTTGCCAACCACCTTTGGTATTTTGGCGACCAGCACGCGTCGTTGACTATTGGTCCGAAGCGCGCGGCGCGCATGGACGCGGTGCGCACGGCATTGAGTGAAGGCATCGTCGCGGCCATCCACTCGGATGCGCCTGTGACGCCTCTGGGCCCGCTGTTTACGGCGTGGTGCGCCGTGAACCGGGTTACGATGTCGGGCAATGTGCTGGGCAAAACCGAGTGCATCACGGTCCCCGAGGCGCTAGAGCTGATCACAATGGGTGCCGCACGCACCTTGCGACTGGACAGCGAGATCGGCAGCATAAGTCCCGGCAAGCGCGCCGATTTCGCCGTGTTGGGGGGCGACCCGCTTGCTGTAAGAGCGATGGATCTCAAGGACGTTCCTGTCCTTGGCACCGTCTTTGGCGGGCATGTGCATCTGTCATGAGCCGCCTGTCGCTGTCGGTCGTTGGCGGCTATCTCGGTGCCGGGAAAACCACTCTGATCAATCGTTTGCTCAGCGGAGATCACGGGTTGCGCCTTGCCGTTCTGGTCAATGACTTTGGTGCCATCAACATTGATGCAGCACTGCTGCAATCTGCCAGTGCGGACACAATCGAACTGACCAACGGCTGTGTGTGCTGCACAATGACAGGGGATTTGTTTTACGCAATCGGCGACATGCTGGACCGCGTGCCGCGCCCCGACCATCTGATTGTCGAGGCCAGCGGTATTGCAGACCCAGCCAAGATCGCAGCGGTTGCGCAAGCCGAACCGGACCTGCGCTATGCTGGTATCCTGACGGTGGTGGATGGCGTGAATTTTCCACGCTACGCAGCGGACCCGCTGATCTCTGACCAGGTGAAGGCGCAAGTGCGCTGTGCGGATTTTGTTGTGGTGTCCAAGGATGTCAATGCGGCTGCGATAACGTCACTTGAGGCCGGGGGCATTCACCATTGGCATTCTGCGTCTGATACGGCGTTGATCGAGGCGATGTTGCTTGGGGACCTGGACGTGTCTGCGCCGCGCATGGATGAGGCCAACGGGCACAGGCCGTATGTCCAATGGTCGACTGATGCACCCCCGGCGTGCAGCCGGGCGCAGGTGGATGCAATGCTGGCTACGCTCCCGCGCGGTGTCCTGCGGTGCAAAGCGCTATTGCCGGATGGGGCGGGCCAGATCTGGGAAATTCATGCCGTCGGGCAGGTGCATGAGGTCACAACGCGCAGCAATGCAGCGCAGACTGGAGTTGTTGTGATCGGGCCGGAAGGGGCCGTCACCCTAACCGAAATCGAGGCGTGGTGGGCGCACCACACGCATGCGATGTCTTAGCGGACAGGGATGGAATAGAGCACAAAACCGTCGCGCCGTGCGACCTCGATCGCGCCTGTGTCTGCTACAAAGACGCCGAGGTTTTCCGCGTCAGCAGGGCACCCCACCAAATCGGCAGCATCATCCAGAAACTGATTGGTGAAATCGTCTTCGCCCACGCGGCGGCACAGATCGCCCTTGAAACGGTAGCCGTCCCCGAACAGTGGCAACGTGGTGCCGCTGACCGGATCTGCAACTGGCGTGCACGCGGTGAGAACAAGGGAGGTAGGAACAAGATAACGCAGCATGATTAATATCCCGGTGAAGTAACCTGTAGGACAACTCTATCACAAAACGCCATACGGACAGAAATCTGAGTTGGAACATCCCGGGCCATGGCACAGATGCTACGGCCAAGGTTAAGGGGCGCTATGCGAGTTGGCGCCTTTGATTGCTTGTCGCCCATTCGCGGGTCCGAGCGCCGCCTTAGCCTTGCAGGGCTTTCACGCCAACGTCACCCTGTGCTTGTTCGCGGATGGCAAGTGCGGCGGCATGTGCCCCCGCAGCCGTCGTGAAATAGGGGATCTTGTCATACAATGCGATGGAGCGAATGGACTTGCTGTCTTCGACAGCTTGTACCCCTTCAGTTGTGTTGAGTACCAGCTGAATGCCGCCATCTTTCATCATGTCGGTGACATCAGGGCGGCCTTCGTACACCTTGTTGACGGTGCCGCAGGTCACGCCCTGGCTTTCGTACCAAGCGGCGGTGCCGCGTGTTGCCACAAGCGTAAAGCCCAACCCCGTCAGGATCTGCGCCGCTTCAAGCATCTCTGGTGTCTTGTCCATATCTTTGATCGAAATGAAGGCGCAGCCTGCATCCGGCAAGACCATACCCGCACCCATCTGTGCCTTGAGAAAGGCGCGGGCAAAGGTGCGATCCCAGCCCATCACTTCTCCGGTCGAGCGCATTTCAGGTCCAAGGATCGTGTCCACGCCGGGGAAACGCGCAAAGGGCATGACCGCCTCCTTGACGGAGAACCACGGCATGTTTGGATCGGCCAAAGTCATCGGGTCGCCAAGCGGCAGTACAGCGTCATAGCTGGCGTCGGCGTCATAGGGCGCGCGTTGCGGGAATTCAGCCAGCTTGGCGCCGGCCATGATCCGTGCTGCAATGGATGCAATGGCGCTGTCCGTGGATTTGGCCACAAACGGCACCGTACGGGAGGCGCGCGGGTTCACCTCGATCAGATAGATCGTGCCATCCTGCACCGCGAACTGAATGTTCATCAGCCCCACTACGTTCAGCGCGTGGGCAAGGGCATGTGTCTGACGCTCCACCTCGGCGATGATCTCTTTGGACAGGGAGTAGGGCGGCAGCGAACAGGCACTGTCACCTGAGTGCACGCCTGCTTCTTCAATGTGCTGCATGATGCCTGAAACATGTACATCGGTGCCGTCGCACAAGGCGTCCACGTCCAGTTCCACGGCCCCTGACAGGTAGCTGTCAAGCAGGACGGGGCTGTCGCCAGACACGACAACTGCCTCGGAGATGTAGCGTTCAAGGCTGGCTTGATCGCGCACAATCTCCATGGCCCGTCCACCCAGTACATAGGAGGGGCGGATCACGAGTGGAAACCCGATTTCACCTGCTATCGCCAGCGCTTCGGCGTCGGAATGAGCAATGCCGTTCTTGGGTTGCTTGAGGCCCAGATCCTGAACCAGCTTCTGGAACCGCTCGCGGTCTTCGGCCAGATCAATCGCGTCGGGTGATGTGCCAAGGATGGGCACGCCCGCCTCTTCCAGTGCATTGGCGAGCTTGAGCGGGGTTTGCCCGCCAAACTGAACGATGACGCCGTGCAGGGTGCCGTTGTCCATTTCTTTGGACAGGATTTCCATGACATGTTCAAAGGTCAGTGGCTCGAAATACAGACGGTCCGAGGTGTCATAGTCGGTGGAGACAGTCTCGGGGTTACAGTTGACCATGATCGTCTCATAGCCCGCATCCGTCAGCGCAAAGCAGGCGTGACAGCAGCAATAGTCAAACTCGATCCCTTGCCCGATACGGTTGGGGCCGCCGCCAAGGATGACAACCTTATTGCGGTCCGACGGGCGGGCTTCGCATTCCACATCGCCAAAGACGGGCGTTTCATAGGTCGAATACATGTAAGGCGTCTGCGCTTCGAACTCTGCCGCACAGGTGTCGATACGTTTGAAGACCGCGCGCACACCACTGTCGGTGCGAGCCTTGCGGACCTCCGCTTCGGTCTTGCCTGTGATCATGGCGAGCCGCGCATCGGAAAAACCCATCATCTTGAGATGGCGCAAACCTGCAGCGTCCTCGGGCAAGCCAGTGCTTTCAAGGTCTTGTTCGGTTTCGATAATCTCGCGAATACGGGCGAGGAACCATGGGTCGAATTTGGTGATTCCAAAGATGTCATCGTCGCTGAGACCCTCGCGCATCGCTTGGGCGATAACTCGGATGCGGTCAGGTGTTTGCTGGGCCAAAGCGCGGGTGATGGCGGCATGCCCTGTGGCAGGATCATCCGCGCCGGGAATGTCGATTTCGTCAAAACCGGACAGGCCGGTTTCCATGGAGGCGAGCGCTTTTTGCACGGATTCGTGGAAGGTCCGACCGATGGCCATGACTTCGCCCACGGATTTCATGGCTGTTGTCAGGTGAGGCTCGGAGCCGGGGAATTTTTCGAAAGCAAAGCGCGGGATCTTGGTGACGACATAGTCGATGGTCGGTTCAAAGCTGGCTGGCGTGACTTTGGTGATGTCATTGTCGAGTTCGTCCAGCGTGTAGCCCACAGCCAGCTTGGCCGCGATCTTGGCAATCGGGAAACCCGTGGCCTTGGACGCCAGCGCGGACGAGCGGGACACCCGCGGGTTCATCTCGATCACAACCATGCGCCCGTCATCTGGGTTAATGGCCCACTGGACGTTGGAACCGCCCGTTTCCACGCCGATCTCGCGCAGCACAGCGATGCTGTGATTGCGCATGATCTGGTATTCTTTGTCCGTCAGCGTCAGGGCCGGAGCAACGGTGATGGAATCTCCGGTATGCACGCCCATCGGGTCTACGTTTTCGATGGAACATACGATGATTGCATTGTCAGCCGTGTCGCGCACGACTTCCATCTCGTACTCTTTCCACCCCAGCAGACTTTCATCCACGAGGATCTGCCCGACGGGGCTGGCATCCATACCAGAGCGGCAAATTGCCATGTAGTCGTCGCGGTTGTAAGCCACACCGCCGCCAGTACCGCCGAGGGTAAAGGCGGGGCGGATAATGGCCGGCAACCCCACTTTCTCGAGCGTATCAAGAGCAAGGGCCACGCCTGCCTCAAGGTCCTTTTGGCCTGCGTCGTTTTTCGGCGCGGTGATTATCTCGGCTTTGGGGTTTTCGATGCCCAAACGATCCATCGCTTCGCGGAACAGCTTGCGGTCTTCGGCCATTTCGATTGCGGCGCGCTTGGCTCCGATCATTTCAACACTGAACTTGTCGAGCACACCCATCTCTTCGAGCGCCAGAGAGGTATTGAGCCCGGTCTGGCCACCCATCGTTGGCAGCAGCGCGTCGGGACGCTCTTTTTCAATGATCTTGGCGACAACTTCTGGGGTGATCGGCTCGATGTAGGTTGCGTCAGCCAGCCCCGGATCGGTCATGATGGTGGCGGGGTTCGAGTTGACGAGGATGACACGGTAGCCTTCTTCGCGCAGCGCTTTGCACGCTTGAGCTCCTGAGTAGTCAAATTCGCAGGCTTGCCCAATCACGATGGGACCGGCGCCGATGATCATGATCGAGTTGATATCGGTTCTTTTTGGCATGTCCCGCCCCCGCAGTTTGCAAATTGTCCGCGTTATACGCATCCGCCAAGCAGGCGCAAGGTAAGCCGGTGCATTGTGCGGGAAAAAAGCGGGTCAAGGTCGGTGGGACGTGATTCAGGGTCGGGAGCGGGCCGGTGAACACGCTTTCCAGGATTGCGGAATTACCCAGCGACGGAGGATTGCTGGGCGCATCGCACAACTACGCGCAAGGCGCGCGACTGGGTGCAAGAACGGGGCACGGCCTCGCGGCCATGCACTCGGTTCTGGGTCTGGTTCGCGTGGGGTCTTAACCGCCGATCAGACGACCAAGGAAACTGCGCGGTTTTTCAACAGGTTCCGCCAATTCGGACTGTGGGCGAAGAGCCTCCAATGCTTCTTTGGGCAAGGGCATCGGCGGCGCGGTCATTTCGGCCTCGACCTTGGGCGCGACGCTGGCACGCAGGGCGGGTTTCGTCACCGGCGCGGGCATTGGCGCGCGGCCACGCATGTGTGGCGGCTGTTGCAGCGTTGTTTTGGGCAACGGGGTGCGCAATGTAGGTGCTTCGGCAGGGCCTGTCGTTTGTTCTGCCAACAGCTCTTTGATCGACTTCATCGTAAATGCGGTTGGCTCGCGGCCAGACTCGCCTTTGATCGGTTCTCGACGTCCATATTCCATTCTCGGCCCTCCAGCCTAAATCAGTCCCGTCCAATATGTGTCCAAGCCCGGTTGACCCGAACCCGGCTGTTATTGGATGCCATGCAAATCGGGCAACTTCGTGAAAACAGTGCGGCGAATTGGTGCCGGTGGTGCGCTATTGTGCCGGTGTTGTGACGGGGCGACGCGCAGGCTGCGGTACCGGTTTGGGCGCTGTCTGGCCGGGGTGCAAATAGGCGCGCGTCAATGGCACTGCGTCGCGTTTATGCGCCAGTTGAAAGTGGTAAACGCCCTGCATCTGATGTTCGAAAGCCATAATGCAGACGGTCAGGTAGTACTGGAACATCCGCACGAACCGTTCATCATATGTAATCCGAATGGTATCGAGGTTGGCGTTGAAGCGCTCGCGCCAGTGGCGAATGGTTGTCGCATAGTGCAAGCGCCACACCTCAATGTCACACTGCCACAGGCCTGACTTTTCCATGGGGCCTGCGAGTTCAGACAAGGACGGCACATAACCACCCGGAAAAATGTATTTGTTGATCCAGGACGAGTGCGCCATGGGTGGGCCAGACCGCCCAATCGTGTGGATCAATGCCACACCGTCGGGATCCAAAAGATCAGATACCTTGCTGAAATACGTATTGAAATTCGGTACACCGACATGTTCCAGCATCCCGACGGACACGATGCGGTCATAAGTGCCCGTGGTGTGGCGGTAGTCCTGGAGATTAAAGCGGACCTTGTCGCCAAGCCCCGCTGCCTCGACCCGCTGTTCGGCAGTGGCCAGTTGATTTTCGCTAAGGGTGATACCCATCACTTCGCAGCCGTAATCACGTGCCAGCGTCATGGCCATTCCGCCCCAACCGCACCCGATATCAAGGACACGCATCCCCGGTTCCAGCCGTAGTTTGGCGGCGATATGTGCCTTTTTGGCGGCTTGGGCCTGTTCAAGGGTCATCTCTGGATCTGCGAAATAGGCACAAGAATATTGCATGTCCTCATCCAGAAACAGCCGGTAGAGGTCGTCCGACAGGTCATAATGATGTGCAACGTTCTGACGAGCGCGTTTGGGTGCGTTGTGCTGGATGAAGCGGCGCATGTGAAACCGGGCGCGATTGGCGGCCTGCATCCAACCTGGCATGTGCCCTGCCTGACGGTTGCGCACCAGCGTCGCCATCACGTCATCCATGGTACAGTTCTGGGGCGAAATGGTGCCATTCATGTATCCTTCGCCCATGCCAAGGTCGGGGTTCAGCACGAGGGCGCGCAAGGTGGCCTCGTCCTTGATCGCAAGGTGGATGCGCTGCCCTGTATCGGGCCCGAAATCCCGAATGGTGCCATCGGGCATGGTCAGGCTCAGGCGATCCGTGACCATCATTGCCGACAGAAACTGGCAGAGGAGTTTTTCCCACATTGCTGTTCACCCCACGTCGTCTTGTGTCCCATAAAAATGCGACAGGCAAAGGGTTTACGTCAAGTCTTGGGCCGCGTCTGCATCCAGATATGCGCGCACGGAGCCTTCAAATCCTCGTGCGTCATCCGCGTGCAGCCAATGACCGGCCTTGGGCAATTTGGCAAATCGGGATTTGGGAAACAGGCCGCGGATTTTGGCGCGGTGTTCGGGTAGAACATAGTCAGACGTCCCGCCGGACAAAAACAGGACCGGGCCGTCAAAGCTGCCTTCGAGCTCAGGAAAGCCAATGATATCAGGCATTTCAGCGGCGAGTACATCAAGGTTGTAACGCCAGCGTTTGGCGCTGACGTCCAGCGACTGCGTCAGGAAACTGCACAGGGCAGGCTCAACACCAAGGGCGGCAAGCTGTGCGTTGGCCTCTGAGCGGCGGGTCACCACAGACAAGTCCACAGCCTGCATGGCCTCGATGTACTGGATCTGACTGTGGCTGTAGCGAACGGGCGCAATGTCGCCGACGATGAGGCGCCGCACAGAATCCGGGCGGGTGACGGCCAGCACCATCGCCGCCTTGCCCCCCATGGAGTGTCCGATCACATCCACCGGCGCGCCAAGGTGGTCGATGACTGTGGCCAGATCAGCGGCAAGGTCGTGATAGCTGTGGCTGTCGGCCCAGAAACTGGCCCCGTGGTTGCGCATATCAACGGTGACGACGCGCCGTGTGTCTGAAAGCCGTTTGGCGATCACACCCCAATTGCGCCCGGACCCATAGAGCCCGTGTGCGATGAGAACGATGGGCGCGTCCTGGGGGCCGATCTCGGAATAGTGTAGCATGTTTATGGGTCTAGCCTGTGTCGCTTGCGCACGCCAGAGGGATTGCCCGCATGGGATTGAGGCCAGTGAACCTGCGGGGTAAAGAGTGCGCGATGGAAACGAGCGAAACCATAGAAGCCCGCGCCGCACGTGTGCAGCAGGGGTTGCAGGGCGCATTTGGCGTGCGGGCGCGTACGCTTGACAAGGCGCTCAAGCGTACGGGCCGCCGGTTGCCAAAACGCCTGCACACAGAGGCCAAACGCATTGTCGCGGCGCAAGATCTGGGTGGAAATCCAAAGCTGATGCAGCGCGTGGATGCCGCCGCGTTGAACCGCGCTGAAACACGGGTGCTCGACTACCTCAGGGGCATTGACCGCGCGGATGCGCGCAAGGGGCGCATCCTTGGCCTGACGGCCATTGTTGTCTTCAACCTGCTGGTTGTGGGCGCCGCATTTGTGCTGTGGATGTGGTGGACCGGGCAGGTCTGAGTGATGTACCGGACCCGCCGCCATCACCAGATACGAGCGTTTTCACGCGCCGCAAAGTGAACGTCAGCCCGCGGTTCCCAAGGACGAAGTCAGCAGAACGTAGGCGATGTACAATGATCCAAACGATCCGCACGAAAACCCCAGAATGCGGATGAATGGAATGCCTGTGTAATAGAGCAGCACAAAGGCTGCCCGCCCCGCAACAATAAGCCCGGCGGCCGTGGTGACGCCAAAGGAGTCGAGGCCCGCAACCGTCGCGGCCAGCAGGATCGGGACGATATAGGCCGCTGATTCCACCTGATTCTGATAGGTCCGCCCGATGCGCAGCCCGAGGGCCGTTCGCTCGATCTGCGGGCGGTTGGAGGAAAAACCATAGCCGAACCCTTGGGTCGCATAGGCATAGATGACTTCAATGGTCAGGGCGGTCATGGTGATCAGCCCAAAGAAGATGAGTGCGAGAAGAGGGGACATGGACGTGCCTTTGATACTGTGAGTGGTGGATAAGGTCCCACCCGCTGCCTTGCGTGCGGGAAGGGGAAAGCGTGTGCGTGTGCCGGGCGCCTTCGCGAGCCCAGCGGCAGTTCAGATCGCGATCCGGTCCGCCCAGTCGCGCACTGCCCTCCCGATTGCTTCGGGGTGATCTTCCTGAATGAAGTGAATGCCCGCACCCAGATCCACGTGTTCGAGGTTAGATGCATTGGCTTTGACATACTCAACAACCGGTGGCGGCATCAGCGCGCCGGGCTGAACATGCAGCATCAGCTTGGGCATGTCCGTGGTATAAAGCCATGCGCCGTTCTCTGTGATCACCGCAGCCGTGTCTGCAGGTTCGCCTGCGATGGGTACCTGACGGGGCCAAGCCAGCGTTGGCTTGCGGCTTTGCGGTGTGGGAAATGGTGCGCGGTAATGGTCAAGGACATCTTGGGACAGCGGCGTGGCCACCCCGAGCTTGCCAAGCACCTCTTCGACAAAGAAATTGCCTTGCAAGACGGCCTCTTCTCCGGCGGGAGAGCGCAGCATCCCGAAAAGTTGCGCGTTTTGCAGCCCCATTGCCTCAAGGCTTGGTGCGGGCAGGGCGGGCGGGATACCCGCCTCCATAAACGCGAGCGCGCGCACGTTGGCCTCGTTTAGGCGGGCATAGCGCATCCCAAGGACCGAGCCCCAGTCGTGAACCACCAGAATAACATCTCTGAGGTCCAGCGTGGCGATGAAGCGGTCGAGATACGCGGCTTGATCGGCAAAGCTGTAGTCGATATCGGGCTTGGCGCTGTCCCCCATACCAATCAGATCAGGCGCAATTGCGCGATAACCGCTGGTTACAAAGGGGATAACGTTACGCCACAGATATGAAGACGTCGGATTGCCGTGTAGAAACAGCATGACGGGCCCCTCGCCTTCATCGACATAGGCCATTTGCGCGCCATTGATTTCAATGAATTTCTTCTCAAATGGCATGTTGGCGCTTGGGCCGCTGGCTTGGGCCGGTACGGGGCTGGCGAGGGCCAGCGTTGTCAGGGCCGCAGTTGTTTTTAACAAGACGCGGCGGGAAATGGTGCGTTTCATCATGTGTCTCCTGTCGTGGCAGTGGTTCGGTCGGCGTGCTGGCGCAGGAATGCGACCAGCTCCGGGATCAGATCGTCAGGCACATCGTCCTGCAGGTAGTGGCGGGCGGATTTGAAGGTGGTCACGCGCGCCTGTGGCAGGCGTTTTTGCCACGCATCCAACGCACCGAGCGGGATCAGGGGGTCTTTCATCCCCCAGAAGATGCGCGCAGGTCCGTCAAACTGATCGAGATACGGGCCGGTTTCATTCAACAGAATCTGCGCGGCGGGGTGGTTGGTGTGGGTCGGGATCATGCGCGGAAAGGCCATGACACCCGCCCGTTCGGCGGGACTGCGAAAGATGTCGCGATAGGCCCGTTTGACTGCCCCTGTTCGTTTGGTGGCAGTGGCCATGGTCATCACCTGCCGTTCAAAGAACCCAAATCTGCGCACCAGCAGATCGCCCACGCCCTTGGATCGCATCATTAGGAGGGGTGGGGGCAGTTTCAGTTTTTCGGGATTCATGCCATCGACGGGTGGGTAGAATCCAAAGGTATTCATGACCACCAGCGCCTTGATCCGGTCAGGATGACGGGCGGCGACACCCAGCCCGATTGGGCCACCCCAATCCTGCATCACAAGGGTGATGTTGGTCAGATTAAGCGCACACACCAACGCCTCAAGGTGGTCTATATGCGCTTTCAGCGTGTAGCTGTCTTCGTCATCGGGCTTTTCAGACAACCCGAAACCGATGTGATCCGGCACCACGACCCTGCGGTCGGGGGATAAGGCGGTGATGAACTTGCGGTACAGAAAGGACCAGGACGGATTGCCGTGCAGGGCCAGAACGGTCGAGGTGCCCTGCGCGCGCCCCTCGTCAACATAGTGCATCTGTCCCATAGGCGTCTGGATGAAATGCGAGGAGAAGGGGTACTCCGCCTCGATCCCCAACGCTTTGATCCGCGGATGCGTGCCCCTTTGGTTGTTGTGTATGCGCTGCATAGTTCCCAGACCTGAGTGAGTGGCTTCAGGCAAGGGATAGCATTGCGAAATTGCGCAGTCATGGCGTATGTTTGCATCAATTTGGTGCGAAATTGCGCACCTTATCCCGTCAGGATCTTCTTGTTGCGTTTGAGTAGATCTTCGGCAAAAGCCATGAACGCTTGCACCCGCGCCGTGCGCCGCAGATCGTTGTGCGTCAGCAGCCAGATATCGCGGCTTTTGACGGGCGCGCGCAGTGTGGCACGCACCAGTCTGGGGTCAGTGTCCCCGAACAGGCAGGGCAAGATAGACAGCCCCAACCCTTGACGAACGGCGGCCTGCTGTGTGGGAATTGTCGGGAACACGCCCCAAACCGGGGCATCGGGAAAATCCGAACTGGTCACCCATTCAGGTGTACCTTGGGTGCGGTGCCCCCATCCGAGCCAGCGGTACTGGCTGCTGTCCTGCGCCAGATAGTCAGGCGTCGCATAGATCGTTTCGGTATAGGCAAAGAGCCGTTTGCCGACGAGGGTGTCGGGCGGGTTGTTGTCCAGACGCACGGCAAAGTCCGCCTCGCGCCGCGCCATGTCGCGGATGGACAGGGATGTGTCGAACTGCAAATCGACACTTGGGTGTTTGGCGACAAAACTGGCCAATTCGGGAATAAACAACCGTGTCAGAAGCGGCTCAGGCATGGTGACTTTGAGCGGCCCGGCCAGCGCGTCGTCCATACCCTCGATGCTGCGTTCGACGTTGATCAGTGCGTCACCGAATTGTTGTGCGACCTCAAAAAGTTGCTCGCCCGCCGCGGTCAGTAGCAAGCCGTCAGGGGTGCGTGCGAACAGGTTGGTCCCGAGGCTTGTCTCAAGCGAGTCGATCCGCCTGCCAACCGTGGTGTGGTGCACGCCCAAGGCGTCCCCCGCCCCCCGCACTGTCTTGTGCTGCACAACGGCGCGCAGGGTTTTGACGTCTTCCCAATCCATAATTCGCCTTCGCATTTTTGCACCAGATTGATGCTGAATTACTCCATGATATCGCATGAAGGCACCGCTAGGAATGAGGAAACACAATAGCAAAGGGAAATCTCATGCCGCTTTCCGCACAGTTTGATACGTTGGGTGGTCCCGAAAATATCCAACTCGTTGAGACGCCAGTGACCGCCCCCACACGCGGAGAAGTTCAAATCAGGATGCACGCGGCGGGATTGAACCGGGCTGAGTTGTTGTATGTGGCCGGACAGTATCTGGTTGAACCGCCCCTTCCTGGTGCGCCGTTGGGGGCAGAGGGCGCGGGAGAGATCCTGGCGGTGGGCGAGGGCGTGTCGCACCTGTCGATTGGGGATCGTGTGGCGATCTTGCCAATGATGGATTGGGCAAAGTACGGCGTTCTGGCGGAGGTGACCAATATGCCAGCGGCCTGCCTGGAACCCATCCCGGACGGCGTGAGCTATGAAGATGCTGCGGCCTTTTGGATGGCCTATGCGACGGCCTTTGGCATGATCGTACAAAGTGGCGCGCTGACGGATGGCGCGGGCAAGACGGTTGTGATCACGGGGGCCAGTTCCAGCGTTGGAACTGCGGCCTTCCAGATCTTGAACGTGCTGAATGCAACCAGCATTGCCACCACGCGAACATCAGCCAAGGTCGCCGCGCTGCGCAAAGCGGGGGCGGATCATGTGATCGTCACCGACGCTGAAGACATCACAAAAAGGATCGCTGAGATTACAGTTGGGGCGGGTGTCGATCTGGTGTGCGATTCCATCGTAGGTGACATGGTGGCATCTGCGGCAGAGGTGCTGAAACCCGAAGGGCATCTGGTGCTGATGGGGTTTCAGTCCGGAGAGATCCCCGACTTGCCGTTCTTCCAGTTGCTGACCAAGGGTCTGACGATACAGGGATTTCACCTTGTCTGGCACCTGTTGGAGCATTCTGTACGGCGCAAGGCGGCAGTGGATTTCCTCATGCCACGACTGGCTGATGGCACGTTTCGACCGGTCATCGACCGGACCTTTGATTTCAAGGATGTGCCGGCGGCCTATGCCCATATGGCGCGCAACAGCCATCTTGGGAAAATCCTGGTGCGGATGTAGCGCGCGCCCTCAGTCGCGGCGCAAATTCCCCATCTCGCGAAACCCTCGCACCAGCAGGTCGAAGACGATGCGTATACGCTTGCTGGTTTGCAACTCGCGGTGCGTGACCAGCCAGATTGGAAACTGAAAGGGCGGGAGATCTGGGAGAACCCGTTCGACCTCCGGGTCCGGATCACACAGCACATCTGGCAACACGGTAATTCCCAAACCTGCACGCAGCATCTGCCACACAACTACGCCACTGCCGCTGGACATGACAAAATTCTCGGCTCTCAGCGGCACACCAAGGCTGTGCATCGGCGCAATCAGCCGTTCGGGGTCGGGATTTCCGACAAAGGTGTGCTCGGCTACCTCGCGGGGGGTGCTGGGACGCCCGGCGCGATCAAGATAGGTCTTGGATGCGTAAAGCCCCGCGTGAAAATCCCCGACGTGCCGCGCGATCAGGTCTGGCTGTTCGGGGCGTACATGCCGGATGGCGATGTCAGCCTCGCGCTGGATCAGGTTTTGCATATCGTTGGAGGCAATGATGTTGACCCGGATGCCTGGATTGGTGTCGCGCAGTGGCGCAAGCAGTCCCGGCAAGACCTGCGCCGACAGCAAGTCGGTCGCCGTTACGTTCACGAGGCCCGAGATATCTTCGGAATGAGCTGTAGCCGACATTGAGATATGCGTGGCCGCGTCTGCCATGGCCCGCACATGTTCCAGCAGGTCTTGGCCTGCGTCTGTCAGTGTCGGCCCGCGCACACTGCGTTCAACCAGTGTCACTCCCAACGTTTCTTCAAGGTCTGTAACCTGCCGCCCGATTGTGGGCTGAGTGGTTTTCAACGCGCGGGCTGCACCGCTGAACGAGCCTTCCTCAGCCGTTGCGAGGAACGCCCGAACTTGGTTCCAGTCAAAAGATATCGCAGCCCAGTTCATGCATTTTTGTATAGCTGGTCTACGAATATTGGCAATTACCTCTTCGGACGTGCACATCTAAAAGCCGCCTCATTCAATGAGGCACGTCATGCACACACAGTCTTCGCACACATATAAACCCACGTTCTGGGACAAGATTGCCCCAAAATACGCCAAGCAACCGATCAAGGATCCAAAGGCCTATGAGGCCAAGTTGGAGGCGGTACGGACGTATTTGAAACCCACCGATACTGTGCTGGAAATTGGCTGCGGCACGGGGTCGACCGCGCTGGCGCTGGCGCCCAGTGTAACGCGTTACTGTGCAACCGACTGCGCTCGTGCGATGATTGCCATCGCCGAGGAAAAGCGCGTCGGCGGTGCCGGAGCGAACATCGAATTCGACGTGGCGGATGCGACCCATATTAGTTCCGCAGCACCGTTTGATGCTGTACTGGCCTTTAGCCTGCTCCATCTTGTCGATGATCTGCACGCTACTTTGGAAGCTGTCTATGAACAGGTTAAACCCGGCGGTCTGTTCTTGTCCAAGACCGTGTGCTTGGGTGATGGCAATGCGGCGATGCGTCTGATGGTGCGCGCTTTGCGCCTCGTTGGGGTTGCGCCGCGAGTGTTGTTTCTGACCAAGGCAGAGTTGCGCCGCGCGTTGATCACCGCCGGTTTTGAGATCGAGGAAGATCGATTTTTTGGCAGTGGTGTCTTGAACCCGTTTTTTGTGGTCCGCCGCCCGGCCTGACGCCGCGCGCCCCCCGAATTTTTGAAAGACTGTCTGATGCGCGATGTTGATCTTCGCGGCACGTTGCTTGTGCTGTGGTTTTTTCGCCTGCCAAAAGCCTATTTTCGCACGTCCCGCCAGCGGGCGGTACCTAGCGGCTCAGGCGGTGTCACATGACCCATCTGGATGCGCGCCGCAGCGATCTGGTTCCGCTCTATGACCAGTTGGCGGCGTCTTATGACGTGTTACACCAACGCTGGTTGCGATGCGCCGGGGGCGAGGCGCAGTCAGCGCTGGAGGCTGCCGTGCGAGCGGTGTTGCGCCCCGGTGACCGGCTTTTGGATGTGGGTTGTGGAACGGGGGGCTTTGCCCGCAGGTTGTTGCGCGAAGGATTTGCAGCACAAAACGTGGCGCTGGTGGATCCGTCTGTCGAGATGTTGCACCTGTGCGATGACATCCCCTGTTACAAGGCCAATGGTCGCCTCGACGCGTTACCTTTTGAGACCGCTGAGTTTGATGTCGTGACGTGCGCTTGGGTGATCGAGACGGTTCCTGATCCGACCGTTGCCATTGCAGAGCTGTGCCGCATGACCCGCGATGGTGGCACGCTGTGCATTGCTTTTTGTGCCGAAAAGCCTTGCCGGGGTGTTTGGGACTGGTGCCTCAAGCGCTCGTTGATCTGGCGCGGGACGGGGCGGTTCATGCGTGTCGGGGATATCGAGGGATACATTGGCGACTATGGGGACTTCAGCGTGCAGGAGGTCCCGCTTAGCGGTCCTGCGTCGATGATCGTGGCCCGCCGCAAGATGGCGACACCCGCTACAGGGTAAGCAAAAGCGGGCAGTGGTCGGAGACTTCGGGGTCGTAGATCACGTCGAACCCACGCACGGCGTGTGCGTCGTTGATCAGCATGTAGTCAGCAAAACGCCCGGGTTTTTTGTAGTGGGAATTCCGCGTGCTGCTGAAACCGCGCCCTGTGACCAGTTCGCTCAAACCAGCCGCGGCCAGTATCCGGAGCGTTTCGCTGTCTGGTTCGACGTTGAAGTCGCCGCACACAACCACAAGGTCATCTGGCTCCGAGACTTGCCGTGACAAATCCAGAAACCGTTGCGCCTGCACAGCCCGGGCAGGCGTGTCCATTTTCCCGGCCAGATCACGCAGCCCGTGCATATGCGTCACGCTGATTGCCCGCTTTGTGTCATAGTCATAGACCCGCACGCCATGTGCACTGCGAGAACGGGGGTGATCACCATAGCCTTCGGGCGAATAGGTCTTGTGTACGAACCCCTGTACCTGCCCGATGATGGGCACGGATTTGTGCACAAACGTGGCCAATCCCCATTGTGAGGGCACGTCGTTATCATCATCCCACAAAACACCTTGGGCGGCGGGGCAATAGATTGCTACGTGATCGGGCAGGGCAGTACAGACATCCCGGAAAAAGTTCGCCCGTTGCGGCAAAACATGGTCGCCGTCGCGGTAGGTCAGCCAGTCCTTGTCGCTGGCCGGGCTGTGCACAACCTCTTGCAAACACAGGATTTCGGGGGCGGAGGTTGCGATATACGGCAACAGCTTTTCATGCAGTTTTCCGCCCCAGCCGTTCAGGCACATGATGTCCATTTTGGTGTCCTTCCGTAATGCCGACAGTTGCCGCTATTGGGTCGATCCGCAAGGGAGGGCTGCTTTGGTCGTCACGGTTCAAGGCCTGCGGTGTCGCGCGTGCCTGCGGAGGGTCTGGCGGATGTCGGCTTGTGGGATGCGCGCCGCTTCACGTCTGCTGCGGCCAAAACGGCTCGCTACCGGATCAGGGGGGCAAACAGGAAGGCCGCAGACTGAAGGCGGAAGATCAGCAGATCCGTCACAGATGCGAGACATATTCGAAGGCGGTCAGCCGTGAGGCAGCGCACCATAGCCAGCGCCAATGCCGACAGCACGACCAATTCCTGCATGTTGGCATTGGTGATTGTTCTGGCTGTCTACGTTGCGCCACGGCTGAAACCTGGACAGACCAGTACAACACCTCGCAAACCTGATCCGCAGCCCTGCAACTCTGCACGAAAAAGCCCGCAGCGTTGAACGCTACGGGCGATTGCAGAATTGGTTAGTCGAGATCAAAGACCGGGGTAGAGCGGGAACTGCGCGCACAGAGCGCTCACTTCTGCTTTGACCTTTGCCTCGACAGCACCGTTGCCGTCTTCGCCATTGGCAGCCAGCCCGTCCACAACCTGATTGATCCAGTCCCCGATCTGACGGAACTCAGCCTCGCCAAAGCCGCGTGTCGTCCCGGCAGGAGATCCGAGACGGATGCCGGAGGTGATCATCGGCTTTTCATCATCAAACGGCACGCCGTTCTTGTTGCAGGTGATATGAGCGCGCCCCAGTGCCTTTTCCGTGGCGTTGCCCTTGACGCCTTTGGGGCGCAGATCGACCAGCATTACATGGGTGTCCGTGCCGTGCGTCACTGTGTCGAGGCCACCTTTGTGCAACTGGTCAGCCAGCGCCTGTGCGTTTTTGATCACCTGCTGCTGGTAGATCTTGAAGGACGGATCGAGTGCTTCGCCAAAGGCGACAGCCTTGGCCGCGATCACGTGCATCAGTGGCCCGCCTTGGATACCGGGGAAGATGGCGGAGTTGAACTTTTTGGCCAAAGCCTCGTCATTTGTCAGGATCATGCCGCCGCGTGGCCCGCGCAGGGTTTTGTGCGTGGTGGTCGTGGCCACATGCACATGCGGGAACGGGTTGGGATATTCACCTGCCGCAATCAGTCCGGCAAAGTGGGCCACATCGGCCAGCACATAAGCGCCGACCTTGTCGGCAATTTCGCGGATGCGTTCAAAGTTGATGACGCGTGGGATGGCAGACCCTCCCGCGATGATCATCTGGGGTTTGTGTTCCAGCGCCAGTTCTTCGATCTGGTCATAGTCGATATCCAGCGTGTCGCGGCGCACGCCGTATTGCACCGCATTGAACCATTTGCCGGATTGGTTTGGCTTGGCCCCATGCGTCAGGTGCCCACCGGCATCCAGAGACATCCCCAGAATGGTATCGCCGGGCTGCAGGAGTGCCTGAAATACACCCTGATTGGCCTGAGAGCCCGAATTTGGCTGTACATTGGCAAAGTCGCACCCAAACAGCTGCTTGGCGCGCTCAATTGCGAGGTTTTCAGCCACGTCCACGAATTGGCAGCCGCCATAGTAGCGCCGGCCGGGGTAGCCTTCGGCGTACTTGTTGGTCATGACCGATCCTTGCGCTTCGAGCACGGCAGCGGAGACGATGTTCTCGGATGCGATCAATTCGATCTCGTCGCGTTGGCGGCCCAGCTCGTCCCGGATTGAGCCAAACAGCTCGGGGTCGCGGTCAGCAAGGGTTTGGGTGAAAAATCCATCGGTACGGTGCGGGGCGTTCATGGCGTCTCTCCTATGGGCGTCGAGTCGGGGTCTGTGTTGAGCGGTTTCCTATCGGAAACGATGCAGATGGCAAAGGATGTAAAGCGACTTTCTGGCCTTAAAGACCGGCAATGCTGGTAAGGGGCGGGAAGATATGGTTCTTTCGGCGTCAAACGCAGGCCATAGGAAACGCGCATGTCCATGAAGATCGCATTTGTTGCCAGTCGCGCGCCCTTGGCCCAGACCGCGCGTGCCGCGCTGATCGGACGGTACGGGGATGCCCATATGGACGATGCCGACGTGATCGTAGCGCTTGGGGGTGATGGGTTCATGTTGCAGACGCTGCACGGGACACAGCATTTGCCAGCCCCTGTCTACGGCATGAATCGCGGCACCATCGGCTTTTTGATGAACGCGTACAGTGAAAGTGATTTGCAAGCCCGCCTTGAAGCGGCAGAAGAAGCGACGCTGAACCCCCTGTCGATGACAACCACGGACAGCAAGGGCGCGCGTCATTCTGCACTTGCCATCAACGAAGTGTCGTTGCTGCGCGCAGGACCTCAGGCGGCCAAGTTGCGGATCACGGTGGATGGGCGTTTGCGGCTGGACGAATTGGTATGTGATGGGGCTTTGGTGGCCACGCCTGCCGGGTCGACCGCCTACAATTACTCCGCACACGGACCAGTGCTGCCTATCGGCTCGGATGTGTTGGCCCTGACCGCTGTTGCGGCTTTCCGCCCGCGGCGCTGGCGTGGTGCGCTGCTGCGTCAGACATCGCAGGTGCGCATTGACGTGCTCGAGGTCGACAAGCGCCCTGTGATGGCCGAAGCCGACGCGCGCTCCTTTCGAGATGTGGTCTCAGTTGAGATCCGTTCGGAACCAACAATTTCCCACAGCATCCTGTTTGATCCCGGACACGGGCTGGAGGAGCGGCTGATTTCGGAGCAGTTCTCGTGAAGCTGCGCCCGGCGCCGCCCCGGACGATGTGCACGGATTGCGGAGTGTCACGGATGGCGAATCCGTCCGCTTGTGGTGCGGCCTGTCAGTTCATCAAACCCGATTACCCCGGTATGGAACGGGCGGTGCATGGTCGGGTACGCGCGGACGGGGACGAGGTGTTCTTTGGTCCTGTGCAGGCGATGCACCGGGCCCGCATGATTAGCCCTGCGCAGGGAGCGCAGTGGACAGGGATCACAACCGGCCTTGCCGCCGCCTTGCTGGAACAGGGCAAGGTGGACGGTGTGCTGACTATGGTGCCGGATGCACAGGACCGCTGGAAGCCGCAACCAGCTTTGATCACGTCCGTGGAGGATCTGGCAAAGGCACGGGGTATGCGGATGGGCTATGCACCGCTCCTGGCGCTGCTCGAAGACGCACAGGATCGCGGCTTTACGCGTTTGGCTGTGATCGGTATCCCGTGCCAGATTTATGCTCTGCGCAAGCTCGAGGCCGATCTGGGGCTGGACCGCCTATATGTCATTGGCACGCCCTGTTCGGATAATACGACGACCGAGAACTTTCACCAGTTTCTGGCGCTGCTGGATGAAGACCCGGACGCGATCACCTATCTGGAGTTTCGCGCCGACTATCGGGTCGAGTTGCGCTACGATGACGGGCGCACGCGCCTGATCCCGTTCCTGAGCCTGCCCATTTCGGATCTACCCGCAGATTTCTTCCCGCTGACATGCCGCACATGTGTGGACTACACCAATGCTCTGGCCGACATCACAGTTGGCTACATGGCCGGAGAGGGGGACCAATGGGTATTGGTGCGCAATACGCGCGGCGCTGAAATCCTCGCCGGTCTGGGCGATCAGATTACGCTGACCGCTGTGGGGACAAAGGGAAGCCGCGTGGGCGCGGTCAAGGGCTTTATCGCCAATACAGAACGCGCGGCGGGTGGGCTGCCCTTGCGTCGGATGCCGGATTGGGTGCGTCCCATCGTCAGCTGGCTGCAACCGCGCACGGGCCCCCGCGGGCTGGAATTCGCGCGCGCGCGCCTTGAGATGAAAGCCGCCGAAACCATCCTGCACCTGCGCCACGCCATGCCGGCAAAGATGAAAAACATGGTGCCCGATCACGTCTGGACCATTGCAAAACCCTATGGTCTGCGCCCGACCAGCGCGGAAAAACCGTCATCTTCTTCTGACTGAAAATACCACGGGGGGAGGCCGAAGGCAGGGGGCAGAGCCCCCTGTTGACCTCCTCAAGCCAAAAATAAGGGGCCAACCCGCGTTATGGCCACCCCTCGCTAACTGTCGGCGCCCAGATAGTCGCGCGCGATGGCAGCTGTCTTGTCCACGTCCAGAATGGGTGGCAGCAATGTCAGCAACTCACCGTTCCCATCCAGCAAATGAATGAAGCTGCCATGTGAGTAGATCCAGCCATATTCGGGATCTTCAAACAGCGGTTCAACTTCGACCTTGAACGCATCGTAGGCCAGTTGCAGGGCGTCTGCGTCCCCCGTCAGGCCAATGAAGTCCTCGTGGATGTCCGCCAGAGGCGCGCCCATGGTCTCGACCCGGTCCTGATCCGGGGCCACGGTGATCATGACGGGCGTGATCTGCAACCCGTCCTCTGACAACGCATCTACGACCTGTGCCATCAAAGGCAGGGCCGCGGAACAGATATTGAGGCAATTGGCATAGCCAAAGAACACCAGCTGGGCGCGGCCGTCCGGGTCCGCTTCGCTGCGTTCCTGCCCATGTTGATCCGTCAGGGTGTAAGGCCCGCCAATGTCCACGGGAAAGGGACTTTGTGCTGTGGCGGGCAAAGCCGCCACACACAGGACTGCTAACAAAGACCGCATCGCTCAGAAGTTCTCCGCGATAAAGGTCTCGTCCACATCGAGCCCGAGGCCAAGATACCCTTCAGTTGCGATGATTTCCTTGACCGCAGGGTCGCGGCGGAACCATGGCCCCTTGCCTTTGGCTTCGGGGTGTTCCTTGGCCCATGCCTTGGTCCACTGGTTAGCCTTGATCTTTTTCTCCATGCCAGGGGCAAGGATCGACTGGACCAGATAAACGTTGTTGGCACCCAGTTCGGGGTCATCAATCATCAGCCCGTCGACGGTGATGGTCTGCCCACAAAAAGGCTGCAACTCGACAGCGGCACCAGTAAAGGCAGGTTGACTGTTTTTCATTGGCAGAACCAGCACATCATCGGCTGTACGCACAAGCCCCAGTTGCCGTTTTCCGGCACCGCAATCTGTTGGGCAGTCACCTGAAAACTCGCAGACCAGATCGACGACCTTGGCCTCGAACTTGGCTGGGACTTCGGCATAGAGGTTCCAGCTGCGCGCTTCGGAACCCTCTGAGAAATCCTGTGCGGCCAACGGTGCAGCGGCGAGTGTGAGGATGGCAAGAATAGGTTTCATCATGTCATGGCCTCACTTATTCGGATTCGGAATCGAGAAGGCTGGCACATTGCCAAAATCATCATGGTTCTTGTTGGTAATATCGAGATCCGACACCACGTCCGACACCACGATGTAATTCAACCCGTCCCGCTCATAAAGCATGCCATCGGCTTCGACCGTATGAGCTGCGAGCTTGAGCAGCGTATCCCCACCGGCAGCCTGCGCGTCGTCGCCAACCTTGAGCACCATATAGACGGTCCCATCTTCGGCCAGCAAACCCACGGGAATGCCTCCTGCGCTGCACCACAATGCGCAAGTGTGATGCGCCGAGCCGACGACTGCATCCGGGCTCCCCATGACCCCTGAGAAATAGCACCATGTGTCGATGATCTCTCCCTTGACCTGCACCCGCGTGCCTTCGGCTGCGGCAGCAGCTGTGGGCAGTGCGAGGGCCGCAAGAAACGCCAGAATAATACGTCGCATTGATCCTCCCTTATCTTTGATTTTCATGTCCAAAGCCTAACGTTCTGGGCGCATGTGACAAATCACATTTACCGTTACGCCCATATTTGTGATCGCTTGGCGCAGCAGGCACGCCGTGCTAGTCTTGTGCGATAACAAGGGTGACAGAAACCCACACGCAGGCATGACAGCACTTAGCAAATACGATCGGCTCGAAGCGACGGGTCTTTGGCGGCCCACTCCGGAGGGACAGCGCCGCGAGGTTGTTGTTTCGATTGGCGATGCCACTTTGGTCATTTCTGATCTCAATGACACCGCGCTGACCCATTGGTCGCTGGCTGCCGTCGAGCGGGTTGCGCACAGCGGCGCGGGGGCGACATTCCACCCCGACGGCGATCCCGGAGAGACTTTGGAGCTGCGCCCCGAAGATGCAGAGATGATTGATGCCATCGAGACCCTGCGTCGAGCGGTTGCGCGCGCGCGCCCCCGTCCGGGGCGCTTGCGCTGGCTGGGAGCGGCCGTGTCCACTGCAACTGTTGTGGCTCTTGCTGTTTTCTGGTTGCCCGGTGCCCTTGTTGACCATGCCTTGCGCGTGGTGCCCGGCGTCAAGGAAGCCGAGATTGGGTCGGCCCTTCTGGCCCGGATCGAACGAGTGTCGGGGCCGCCCTGTGGTAGCGCAGAGGCCCGTCCAGCCCTTGCCGCTCTTGCCGGGCGCACAGGCGCCGCGCGGGTCGTGATCCTGCCGGGGGGCGTGCGCGAGGCATTGTTGTTGCCCGGTGGCACGGTGTTGTTGAACCGGGCGCTGGTCGAGGATTTCGAAGAGCCGGATGTCGCCGCAGGTTACGTTTTGAGCGAGTTGGTGCGTACATCCCAAATCGCACCGTTGCGGACATTGCTGGAACATGCTGGCACCCGTGCGACCGCAACCTTGTTGACCACGGGTGAGGTGCCCCCGGCGGCACTGGATGCCTTCGCCGAAGCGCAGCTGGCCAACCCTGCGCGCCCGGCCAGAGCGGATGCATTGTTGCCCGCTTTTGCGGCGTCACAGATCCACAGCACGCCCTACGCACGGGCACGCGACATATCTGGCGAGGAGACCCTGTCCTTGATCGAAGCAGACCCGATGGCCGGAGCAGATCCTTCGCCCATCATGCCAGATCGGGATTGGCTGCAGTTGCAGGCCATCTGCGACAGCTAAAGCAGTTCTCGAGAAAATCTCGTTCACATTGCACTATCTGAAGTGAAGCCGCCGTGGCCACGGCGTCATGTCAAAAGCTCTGTCGCCAGTGGTTCGGCAACGCCGTTAGGTCAACGATGCGCATATATCGCAGACCTTGCAATCTGTGGTCTGTTGATCAGTTGCCCTTAGCGGACAAATGCGTCACCAAAACCCATCGAGCGGGCAGAGCGCAGTCCATGTGACAGCGCATTGGCTGAGGTGAACGGCCCCGCCATCACCACCTGATAACTTTTGCCACCGCGCGACAGCGTCCCGATTCGCGCAGGCAAGCCGGCGGCTTGCAAGCGCCGCGCTGTGGCCTGAGCGTTGGACGGCACACCAAACGTGCCGACCTGCACGTAGCGTCCCTTTTGAACAGATGCAGCGGGCCGTTGCACGGCCTTGGGCTGGGCGCGAGACGCTGTTGGCTCTGATTTGCGGACAGCCTTTGGGGTTGCGGCTGCTGTTGGGCGCGGGGTGGCAACCGGCGTGCGGGCTTTGGACCGGGTGTTGCGTACCACCCGTTTCAGCAATTGCCCGTTGCGCCGCACAAGCGTCACGGTACCCAGATCGCGCTCCTGCACTGCTTGATCCGTGTATGGATAGACCAGTGCAACTGTATTGGTGACATCACGCCCGGTGCTGCGTTCTACAAGGCGACGGGGTACAGACTGTGTCCACACAAGGCGGGTGCGTGCAACGCCGTCCAAATTCTGTTCCGCGCGGCGGGGGTTCAACCGATCATCTTCCCATGCTGGGCGAAAGCCCTTGGGAACACGGTTTGCACCGATTTCCTGAGCACGATCGTCAAAGACCTGTGATGGCAGCAAGCGGGTTTGCGGATCGGTGCGTGTTGCCACTTGACGGGGTGGCGTTTGCACAGGCACGCGGCGGACAGTCGTTGTGCGCGTGACCGGGACACGGCGAATGGTAGGTGCAGGTGCGGCCTCTGACGCGGCTCTGCGCGTTGTAAAAACGGTTGGCGCTGGTGCGCCTGACGGTGCAGCGCGCGTCGTACGCCCGTTTGAACGGCGAATGGTGCGCGGCGCGGTGGTTGTCGCTGCAGACGCACTCCGGCGGGTTGTAAACACGGTTGGTTCAGGTGCGGGTGATGGTGCCGCCTGGGGCACACGGAGCGTTGTGCGGCGTGTGGGCTGTGGCGCCGCAGTTGGAACAGTCGGTTCGCGCGTCGCAAAGACAGTCGGCTCTGGTGCCGCTGAGGGCGCAGCTTGCGACGTGCGCACAGGAGCAGGGCGGCGTTGAGGCGCTGGCGCGGCAGCAGGTCTGCGCGTTGTCACAACTACAGGCGCCGTATCCGCTGTGGCACCAGCCGTGGCATCAGCCGGAGATGGGGCAGGCGGATCGATTGTCAGTTGGACCGGAGCCGGGGGCCGCGTGCCGCTTGGTCGACTTGAGGCTTGCGCAAGCGCTTCACCTGATAGGGATGGTGTCTGGCCGCAAATCTGTCGGCGCTGCCGGCTGACCCGAGGAATCCAGCTGACATTTCCATCAATGCCCGCCCGGATAAAGACACAGCCCTTGCTGTCTACATATTGCGTACTTTTGTAAGACGCTGGCGGAAACTCAGCTGGGGCATCTGTCGCCTGAGCGTGCAACGATTCTGTCCCAAAGGCGGCAATTATTGCCAAACAGGCAACGATTTTAGTGGCTTTCATCATATCCCCCACAAGATACAGACAAAAAGATGCATCATGCGGGGGGGCGAGTCTAGCGGTGATGGGGCCTATTTGGTCCCAAACATGCGATCTCCTGCGTCTCCGAGGCCCGGAACGATGTATCCGACCTCATTCAGGCGCTCATCTACTGCCGCAGTGACAATTGGAACATCCGGATGGGCTTCCTTCATACGGGCGATTCCTTCGGGTGCGGCGAGCAGGCAAAGGAAGCGAATATTGGTCGCGCCCGCCTGCTTGAGCAGATCAATGGCAGCAACCGAAGAATTGCCGGTGGCCAGCATCGGATCAACAGCGATGACAAGGCGGTCATCCAGACCTTCGGGTACCTTGAAGTAATACTGCACGGGCTGCAGCGTTTCTTCGTCACGGTAAAGCCCGACAAAACCGACACGGGCGGACGGTATCAACTCCAGCACACCATCCAGCAAGCCGTTGCCAGCGCGCAGAATGGAAATGAGGGCCAGCTTTTTCCCGGCAAGGGTGGGGGCGTCCATCTCGGCCATTGGTGTGTTGATGCGCTTGGTGGTCATGGCAAGGCCGCGGGTCACCTCATAGGCCAACAACTGACTGATCTCGCGCAGCAACTGGCGAAACACTGCCGTCGGGGTTGCGACATCGCGCATGATGGTCAGCTTGTGCTGAACGAGAGGGTGATCAACGACGTTGAGATGGTCAGACATGGCGGCACTCCTGTTTCGACCCGAGTTCTGCCGCGCGCGCGGCGGCATTACAATACCCCGAACAGATCGGACAAATGATCATGGGGTTTGGGGCCAAGCCCCAAGACACGCGCGTCAGCGCAAAAACCCCAGACACGCGCGTCAGCGCAAAAACATCGTGTGCGCCGTCAGGCGCTCATTTTGGTGACACGCCGAGGTGGCGGGCGACGAGGGATGCGACATCGCGAAAACCAATGGGGCCGACCGCCGCGCCGCCTCCGCCGTGAACCAGCACCGGGACCCGCTCGCGGGTGTGATCTGTCCCCACCCATGTTGGGTCATTGCCGTGATCCGCCGTCAACACCAGCATGTCATCGTCCCGCAGGCGGGGCAGGATGCGCGCGACTTCACTGTCAAACCATTCCAGATGCCGCGCATAGCCCGCCACATCACGCCGGTGTCCGTAAAGGCTGTCAAATTCCACGAAATTCGCAAAGGTCAGCGATCCGTCTACCGCATCATCTACCAGATCGCTCAGATGGCCCATTAGCGTCGCGTCATCGCCTTTACGAACTTCATCAAAGCCTTGCATGGAAAAGATGTCACCCACCTTGCCCACGCCGTAGACCCGGTGTCCTGCATCCTGCACCCAATTGGACAGGATTGGTGCTGGCGGTGTCATGGCATAGTCGCGCCGATTGGCGGTGCGTTTGAACGCGCCCGGGTCTCCTACAAAGGGGCGGGCAATGACCCGACCAACACGCATGTCGTGCAGCATCGGGGCGATGTCCGCGCACAATTTTTGCAAGCGCTCGAGCCCAAAGTGATCCTCGTGCGCGGCGATCTGGAACACCGAATCCGCAGATGTATAGCAAATCGGCCACCCGCTCTGGAGGTGGGCGGCACCTTGTGCCTCGATAATCTGCGTACCGGAGGCATGGCAATTCCCCAAGATACCCTCCACCCCCGCCGCCACACACACGGCTTGCGTGACGTCTTCGGGAAAGGCCGGGTCCGTGTCGGGAAAATAGTGCCAATCCCACGGCACAGGCACGCCCGCCAACTCCCAATGGCCCGAAGGCGTGTCCTTGCCGCGTGAAACTTCTGTGGCCGCACCGTAAGGCCCCGGCGCAACATCTTCGCCCGCAGCCGTTTGCACAGCCTGCCACAACCCAAGCTGTGAGAGGGTTGGCACATGCAGCCGGCCAGCGCGGCCCGTGTCAGCATCGCCGCGCGCGCAGGCCTGCGCGATGTGTCCCACGGTATTGGCCCCGGTATCCGGCACGGTGCCGTTGAAATACGCTCCCGCATCCGGTGCGCCGCCAATCCCGACGGAATCCATAACAACAAGAAAGGCGCGGGCCATCAGCCGATCCGCTCTGCGATCAAATCAGGCACCAGAGGCGCAGATTGCGAAATGGTGAGTGCTGTGCGCAGCGCCGCTTCGGCTCGGTCAGCATCTGACGGGCGCGATGCATGGATCACAGCCAATGGTTGGCCACGGGCCACCTTAGTGCCCAGCGGTGCCACATCCGACAGCCCCACAGCCGGGTTGATCTTGTCGGTCTCAACAGAGCGCCCGCCGCCAAGGTTGACGACGGCCATCCCCAAAGCCTCGCCATCAATGGCGCTGACATAGCCCGCACCTTTCGATGTTATTTCACGAATGACCGTCGCCTCGGGCAGGAAACGCGCCCAATTCTCCACAAACTGGAGAGGGCCGCCCATGGCCGCGATCATGGTGCCGAACCGCTCGGCCGCACGCCCATCGGAAATGGCCGCGAAAATCGCATCCGCGCCTTCTTGGACGTCCTTGGCCAAACCACCGTTGACCAGCAAAACGCCCCCCAACGCTGCCGAAATCTCGACCAGGGGGCCTTTGATCTGGCCCGTCAACACGCGCATCACATCTGCAATTTCCACTGCATTGCCCAAGGATGGGGCAAGGGGTTGGTTCATGTCCGTGATCAGCGCTGTGGTTTTGCACCCGGCCGCATTGGCGGTTTTGACAAGCGCATCGGCCAGACCCTGGGCCGCTTCGGTGTCTTTCATAAACGCGCCTGAGCCGACTTTTACATCCAACACCAGCGCGTCAAGGCCCGCGGCCAGCTTCTTTGACAGGATCGAAGCGGTGATCAAATCAAGGCTCTCGACAGTCGAGGTCACATCGCGCACAGCATAGAGCCGCTTGTCAGCCGGGGCGATGGCCGCAGAGGCACCGGCAATGGCGCAACCGGCCTTGGCCACAACGTCGCGAAAACGCCGCTCGTCCAGTTGTGTTGACAAGCCTGGTATTGCCTCAAGCTTGTCGAGTGTGCCTCCGGTATGGCCCAGACCCCGCCCTGAAATCATCGGAACAGTGGCACCACATGCCGCCAGTGCTGGCGCCAGTATCAGGCTGACACAGTCGCCTACTCCGCCAGTAGAGTGCTTGTCCAAAACAGGGCCAGTATCCGCCCAATCCAGCACGCGCCCGCTGTCGCGCATTGCAATTGTCAGAGCGACGCGACCAACATCGCCCAACCCGTTGAGACAGACGGCCATGGCAAAAGCGCCAGCTTGCGCATCGGTGACTGAGCCGTCAGCCAATCCTTGGGCAAACCACGCCAATTCCTCGCGATTTGGGGTCTGGCGCTGACGCAGCTTGGCGATGATGGTACGGGCATTGATCATGAGGAAGGCTCCATATGGGCAGGGCCAAAGGCACCAGGCAACAACTCGGCCATGGTCATGACCTGCTCGATGCCGCCTGTTGTGGCCATGGTCACGGCCACCCCGCCACTGGCAAATTCTGCCAGCTTCTGACGGCACCCTCCGCAGGGGGTAACTGGCATGGCGCTGCCAGCCACAACATATACCGCAGTGATCTGACGCTCGCCCGCCGCAACCATAGCCGCGATGGCGCCGGCCTCTGCGCAGGTGCCTTGGGGATAGGCCACATTCTCCACGTTGCAGCCAGCGTAGATTGCACCTGACTCCGTGGCGATGGCCGCCCCAACCTGAAAATCGGAATAAGGGGCATGTGCATTCTCGCGCACGGCCACAGCAGCATCTCTCAGGGCACTCATTTTACAAAAACCTCACATCGTGACCGCAAAAGGATCGGGTCATGCCAGCTCCTGCATGGTTGAAAACACACCGGGCAGGGACACTTCCAGCAATTCCAGATCCTCCGAAGGGTCTGCATAGCGCGTCCTGTGCCGGGGTGGAATAACAAAGGCATCTCCGGCCTCAAGGGGGACGGGTTCGCGCCCGTCACCTTCCAGCCGCATGGAGCCCGCCATCACAAACGTGAACAGGATGTCACTGTCATGGCGGCTGAAGGTGGGCGCACCTGCACCGCGCCTGATCACCTGCACACCAGCAACGCCCCGTGTGCCATCCGCGATACCCGTGTCTCGGGCTTCGAACCCTGACAGGCGGCAGGGCGCCCAGATCGCGTCTTCCACCTTGTGATGCACAAAACGTTGTCCCTGAAATCGGCGCTCCGGGTTGGCGGGGCCGTTGGGCAGGGTCATGTCGTGATCAATTGTGGTGATATGCTCTGCCGGAACACCGATTTCGATGACCTCGATATTGTCACTGGCAAAAAGAACGCGGTGGCGGATTTCCGGGGGCTGTATGACACAACAACCTTCCGACAGACGAAATGGCGGCCCTTGATCTTCATAGACCAGATCAACCCACCCCTTGTAACAAAAGATCAGCTGAAACCCCACCGTATGATAATGCACCACGTCCGGCACCGGGCCACCATCCGGAATGCGGATGTGACTGGCAATAATCGAACCGCCAAGGCGGTCCGGGATCAGATCGCGGTAATGCATGCCTGCACGGCCAATGACCCAAGGGGCTTGATCGCTCAACCGGCGGACGACAAAACTGTGGGCGGTCTGCGGCATTACGAGCGGAGGGTGCAGCACATCTATCTCGACGCGGGTCCCGTTTGGGGCGTGCAACACGCGCGCGCCATCTGCAAACCCATCCGGATCGTCCGTCAGAATGCGGATCGTGACAGGAGGGTCACAGGCCCCGGTCTCAATGCGCACACGCAGTCCATGACCGGAAAACACAGCAACAGACGGATCATCCGCCGGATAGATCATATCCATGCGCATCCCCAAAACCTTTGTGAAAAAGGGGATGTCATCAGACAAGGCAGCCGTCGCCAGCCGTATCTCGGCGTGTATTTCAGGCATGTCGTTCCCCTTTCATCTTGCCAATTAAACTTCGGGGGGATCGTGGATGCAATCCACGATTGGGGGCAGAGCCCCCCCAAGCATGGCGTGGGCGCAGCCCGCCGCAAGATCACGTTTTCGCCCTGTGACCAAACGTCAATTGGCGGACTCAAAAAAATAGTTTAACGCTAAACCAAATTTAAAATGAAGGAATCGTGTGATGACCGACAAGCCCAATCTGCGCCAGGAAGCACTCGATTACCACGAATTCCCAAAGCCCGGTAAGCTTGAAATCCGCGCGACCAAGCCCATGGCCAATGGGCGCGATCTGGCGCGCGCCTATTCACCGGGCGTCGCCGAGGCCTGTCTCGAGATCAAGGAAGATCCCGCCAATGCCGCCCGCTACACGGCGCGTGGAAACCTCGTGGCCGTTGTTTCCAACGGGTCGGCTGTTCTGGGGCTCGGCAATATCGGCGCGTTGGCCTCCAAGCCGGTGATGGAAGGCAAGGCGGTTCTGTTCAAGAAATTTGCGTCCATCGATTGCTTTGACATCGAGGTGGATGAAACGGACCCCGAGAAACTGGCGGACATCGTTTGCGCATTGGAGCCGTCCTTTGGTGCCATCAACCTCGAAGACATCAAGGCGCCCGACTGCTTTACCGTAGAGCGCATTTGTCGCGCGCGGATGAACATCCCTGTTTTCCACGATGATCAACATGGCACGGCGATTGTTGTAGGGGCCGCGGCCAAGAACGCGTTGCACGTGGCGGGCAAAACATTTGAGGACATCAAGATCGTCTCTACCGGGGGCGGTGCTGCGGGCATTGCCTGTCTCAACATGTTGCTGAAGTTGGGAGTCAAGCGCGAGAATGTCTGGCTCTGTGACATTCACGGGTTGGTTTATGAGGGCCGCGAGTTTGATATGAACCCGGCCAAATCCGCCTTTGCTCAAGCCAGCGACAAGCGCACGCTGGATGATGTAATTGACGGGGCCGACCTGTTCCTTGGGTTGTCCGGTCCCGGTGTCCTGACGCAGGACCATGTGCGCAAAATGGCCCCGCGCCCCATCATCTTTGCACTGGCCAATCCAACGCCGGAAATCCTGCCTGATCTGGCCCGCGAAGTTGCGCCAGATGCAATCATCGCCACAGGCCGCAGCGATTTTCCGAACCAAGTCAACAATGTACTCTGTTTTCCGTTCATTTTCCGGGGCGCACTTGATGTCGGCGCCACCACCATCAATGACGAGATGGAACTGGCATGCATCGACGGCATTGCCGAATTGGCGCGTGCCACCACAAGTGCCGAGGCCGCCGCCGCCTATAAGGGAGAGCAACTGACCTTCGGCGCGGACTACCTCATCCCCAAACCCTTTGATCCGCGCCTAGTGTCTGTGGTCAGCTCTGCTGTGGCCAAGGCCGCGATGGAAACGGGCGTGGCCAAGCGCCCGATTGAAGATCTTGAGGCCTACAAGGAAAAACTCGACGGGTCCGTCTTCAAATCCGCCCTGTTGATGCGCCCGGTCTTCGAGGCTGCGCGCACCACACCCCGCCGCATTGTTTTTGCGGAAGGAGAGGATGAACGGGTGTTGCGCGCCGCACAAGCGATGGTCGAAGAAACCACCGAACGCCCAATCCTGATTGGCCGTCCCGAGGTGATCGAGGCCCGCATTGCGCGCGACGGTCTGACCATCAAACTGGGCGACACCGTGGATCTGGTGAACCCCGAGAATGACTCGCGCTATCGCGATTATTGGGAAACGTATCACCGCCTGATGTGCCGCCGTGGCGTGACCCCGGATCTGGCCCGCGCCATCATGCGTACCAACACAACGGCCATTGGGTCGGTCATGGTGCATCGCGGCGAAGCAGACAGCTTGATTTGTGGCACTTTTGGCGAATTTCGCTGGCATCTCAACTATATCACTCAGGTCTTGGGCCGTGATGGTCTGCACCCGGTGGGCGCAATGTCGATGATGATTCTCGAAGATGGCCCTTTGTTCATTGCTGACACACACGTGCACACCACCCCGGAACCGGCTGAACTGGCCGAGATCGTTGTGGGGGCTGCCCGTCACGTGGCCCGTTTTGGCATCAAGCCGAACATCGCGCTATGTTCGCAATCGCAATTTGGCAATCAGGACTACGGATCCGGCGCGCGTCTGCGTGCGGCGATGGAAATTCTCGACAGCGAGGGCCATGACTTTTGCTATGAAGGCGAGATGAACGTCGACAGTGCCCTGTCACCGGAATTGCGTGACCGCCAATTTCCCGGCAACCGGATGGACGGACCAGCCAACGTGCTGGTCTTTGCGCACGCCGATGCGGCATCCGGCGTGCGCAACATTCTCAAAATGAAGGGCGGTGGGCTTGAGGTCGGCCCGATTCTGATGGGTATGGGTAACCGCGCCCACATCGTCAGCCCTTCGATCACCGCGCGCGGCCTGTTGAACATGTCAGCAGTCGCAGGCACGCCCGTGGATCACTACGGCTAGACGCGAAAATCATTTGGACCGAGGGTGCAAAACCTCTGCATTGCCCTACTTACAGTAGCGAACCTGATCCTTGACGGAGCGCTACAATGAGATTTGTTTTGCTATTGCCCCCGGCCCTTTTGTTGGCAGCTTGTTCCACTGGCGGGTTGCTCAGTGAGACACCGGGCACATTTTCAGACCGGGGCCGCACCTATCCGACCATAATTCGCGAATACCAGCGCGAAGATGGCAGCACCTATTCCCGCACCACAATCCGTGTAGGCGCAGAGCGGGTCACATGCGTGACCGGCGATGTCAGGGACTGCCGCTTGGCGCTCACGGATATCTTTGTGCGTGACCGAAGCTGATTTTCGCGCAGGCGGTACTGCGCCGCCGGTTTGTTTAGGCCGGACCAATCGTACCGGCGAGGATGCGCGACCGTCCCCCTGACGTCCAACGCAATGTGACGTTGTTGCCGGACATGGCAACGCGGGCGCAATCCAACGGGTCGCCCTTGTCAGCGGCGCACAGCTGTCCCCCTGAAACGCGCCAGCGCAACGGTTTGGAGCCGATAATCTTGCCGTCGCGCAATGCCGTTGTTGTTCCTGTGCCACCAGCATCAAGGTCCATCCAAACGGCGCGGTCACGCGCGGGATTGACCAGCGTCAATCGCTGCCCGCTCAGGCGCTCCTGCAATGCCTTTCCGGTCAGGCCCTCCTCTGCCGGTTGGCCTTTCAGGCCCAATTCCTGCGCGAGAATCTCGTTTGACGTGTCGGGCGCCGTGCATGCTGCCGCCAGAAACAAGAGCCCTGCGGCCAGACAATGTCGTGCGTATCCCATTCGTTGCTCCCCGTCACATTCAGTTGTTGGAACTGTCGTCGATCACGTTGCACCATTCCAGAAAAAACGGATGGCCTCTCTATTTCCAAGTCCGAGGCGCTCAGACCCTCTTGCCCCCGGTGGCCTGTCGCGCGTAACCCTACGACCCAAGCGAACTGGGAGGAGAGCGCCATGGGCTATCGTGCGGAGTACAACAGCTGGAAAGCCAACCCCGAAGGGTGGTGGATGCGCGCGGCGGATGCCATCGATTGGGATGTGGCCCCAACCAAAGCGCTGCATGACTTGGGTGACGATCTTTATGAGTGGTTCGCCGATGCCAAGGTGAACACCTGCTGGAACGCGGTTGACCGGCACGTTGAGCAGGGGCGCGGTGATCAGGCGGCCATCATCTACGACAGCCCCATCACCGACACCAAGTCCCGTGTCACGTACAACGAACTGTTGGAGCAGGTGTCTGGCCTTGCAGGTGCATTGGCCGCCAAGGGCGTCGGGATGGGCGATCGTGTCATCATCTATATGCCCATGGTTCCCGAGGCACTTGTGGCCATGCTGGCCTGTGCCCGCATAGGTGCCGTGCACTCGGTCGTGTTTGGCGGTTTTGCGGCCCATGAATTGGCGGTGCGGATCGACGATTGCACCCCCAAGGCCATAATCGCAGCCTCCTGCGGGTTGGAGCCGGGGCGGGTCGTCGAATACAAGCCACTGCTTGACGGGGCGATCGCCCAAGCGGATCACACCCCTGATTTCACGGTGATTTTGCAGCGTTCCCAGCACCCTTGCGAGATGGGTGCGGCAGATGTGGACTGGCACGACTTCCAGAAAGGCACATCGCTCGCGGACTGTGTGCCTGTGGCGGGCAATCATCCGGCCTATATCCTTTACACCTCTGGCACGACTGGCGCGCCCAAAGGTGTCGTGCGTCATACGGCGGGCCATTTGGTGGCTCTCAACTGGACCATGAAGAACATCTATCAGGTCGAACCGGGTGACGTATTCTGGGCAGCCTCTGACGTGGGTTGGGTCGTGGGCCATTCCTACATTTGCTACGCGCCGCTGATTCACGGCAACACGACAGTGGTGTTTGAGGGCAAGCCCGTCGGCACCCCGGATGCAGGCACATTCTGGCGCGTGATTTCCGAGCACAAGGTGCGGTCATTCTTTACTGCGCCCACGGCCATCCGCGCCGTCAAGCGCGAGGACCCAAAGGGGCTGGAGCGCCAGAAATATGACCTGAGTTGCTTGCGCGCCCTGTACCTTGCCGGCGAGCGTGCGGACCCGGATACAATCGAGTGGGCGCGCGATATGCTGGGTGTACCGGTTTATGATCACTGGTGGCAGACCGAGACGGGCTTTACCATTGCTGGCAACCCTGCCGGGCTTGAGGCGCTGCCGGTCAAGGTGGGTTCACCCACCGTGGCGATGCCGGGGTTTGATGTGCAGATTCTGGATGATGGCGGACATCCCGTCGCGCCCGGAGAGTTGGGTGCGATTGCCATTAAGCTGCCATTGCCTCCGGGCACCTTGCCGACCCTGTGGAATGCAGGCGACCGCTTTCGCAAAAGCTATCTGACGACGTTCCCGGGTTATTACGAGACGGGTGATGCGGGCATGATGGATGAAGACGGCTACCTATACATCATGGCGCGCACCGATGACGTCATCAACGTGGCCGGGCACCGCCTGAGCACCGGCGCAATGGAAGAGGTGCTGGCGGGCCATCCTGATGTGGCCGAATGCGCTGTTGTGGGCGTCAGTGATCAGTTGAAGGGGCAGGCACCTGTCGGCTTGTTGTGCCTGACCACGGGCGTAAATCGCCCCCACGACGAGATTGTAGGCGAATGCGTGAAACGTGTGCGGGACCAAATCGGTCCGGTGGCCGCATTCAAGCAGGCCGTTGTGGTGGACCGTTTGCCCAAGACGCGCTCGGGCAAGATCCTGCGCGGCACGGTTGTGAAGATCGCGGACAATGAGGCGTTCAAGATGCCCGCCACCATTGATGATCCGGTTATTCTGGACGAGATCAAAGAGGCGTTGCAGACCTTGGGGTACGCCAAGGGCTGATCCTGGTCGGTTGGCGCTTCGGCGTATCGCCTGATTGCCCGGTCCCGTCAGGACCGGGCGCTATGGTCAGAGCGTCGCAGCCACCTTGCGCAGTTCGAATTTCTGGATCTTGCCCGTCGATGTCTTGGGCAGTTCCTGAAACACAACCTGTTTGGGGGTTTTGAATCCGGCCAGTGTCTGGCGCGCAAAGGCAATCAGGTCAGCCTCAGTCGGGGAGGTTCCTGGCTTGAGTTCCACAAAAGCGCAAGGCACCTCTCCCCACTTGTCGTCCTGTTTGGCGACCACGGCGGCGAGGTTCACGTCAGGGTGGCCCATCAGCACGCCTTCGACTTCGACCGAGGAGATATTTTCGCCGCCTGAAATGATGATGTCCTTTGCGCGGTCCGCGATCTGGATATAGCCGTCGGGATGCTGCACAGCGATGTCGCCGGAATGGAAATAGCCGCCCTTGAACGCCTCGGCGGTGGCCTCGGGGTTCTTGAGATACCCCTTCATCACCGAATTGCCGCGTATCATGATCTCTCCCTGCGCGGTGGCATCGCGCGCCACTTGCGCCATGTCGGCGTCCATCACCGTGATGTTTTCCATCATCGGAAAAGCGACGCCTTGGCGCGCTTTGATGGCAGCCTTTTCCTCGGACGTGCCGTTTTCCCACGCGCTGCGCCAGACACATTCCGTCACGTGGCCGTAAGTTTCGGTCAGCCCGTAGACTTGCGTCACATTGAAACCCAAGGCCTCAATCTTGCCCAAGGTGGCCGGGGCAGGGGGCGCGCCTGCGGTGAAGACTTCGACCGTGTGATCGAATGTGCGCCGGTCTTCGTCGATCGCGTTGACGATCATGTTGAGCACAATAGGTGCGCCGCCGAAATGCGTGACACCGTCATAGTGGATCGCGTTATAGATATTGGCTGCCGTCACATCGCGGCAGCACACCAATGTGCCCCCGACCAGTGGCATCATCCACGTGTGGTTCCAGCCATTGCAGTGAAACAGCGGCACAATCGCCATATAAATGGGCCGCAGCACCATCCGCCACGAGACAACCGTGCCCATGGTCATCAGATACGCGCCACGGTGGTGGGCCACAACGCCTTTGGGACGGCCCGTGGTGCCGGAAGTGTAGTTGAGCGACAGGCTTTCCCACTCGTCTTGTGGCATGATCCAGTCAAAGCTGGGATCGCCGGAGCCCAGCAAATCCTCGTATGTCTGGTAGCGCCCCGAGGCAGGAAAACCGGCATGGGCGTCGGGGCATTCGATCAGTGTCGGTTTGGGACCAGACATTTTTTCGCTGGCCGCCTCGGCAAGTTCAAGAAACTGGGTGTCGACCAGCACAACCTTGGCCGCGCCGTGATCAAAGATATAGGCGACAGTGTCCACGTCGAGGCGCATGTTGATCGTGTTGACCACAGCGCCACAGGCGGGCACGCCGAAATGTGCTTCGGCCTGGGGCGGCAGGTTCGGCAGCAAGGTCGCGACCACATCACCGGGGGATACACCCATGTTGGCAAGCGCCGAGGCAAGCCGTGTACAACGCTCGTAATACTGCGCATAGGTGACCCGGTGCGCCCCGTAGCTTACGGCAATCTCGTCGGCGAAAACTCCGGCGGCGCGTCGCAGATGCGATAGCGGTGTTAACGGCACATAATTTGCGGGTGTCTTGTCCAGACCCGTTTCATCTGCCATCCAGCCCATTGCGTGCCCTCCCTGTCGCAGCTGTTTGCGCTGTTATGCCGAGGCATGCGTGAAATGGGAAGATATTGCATGATGTCCTCGCCTCCGATCCGCCCCACGGCGGCAGCGGCCTGTATGGTCTGCGCGATGTGCATCATTGGTGCCATTGATATCTATGTTGTCCGCATCGCCGAAACGATGTCGGTCTGGCAATTCCTGCTGGTGCGATTGTTCCTGTCTGCACCCTTGATCCTGATTGCGTCAGCCTGTGGTTTGGGCACCTTGCGCCCGGTGCGGCTGCGCGGCGTTGCCATACGCTCGTGTCTGATCGCGCTTGGCATGTTTTGCTACTTCGGGGCATTGGCCTTCATGCCCATCGCCATGGCCTTGGCCGGGCTGTTTACCGCCCCTATTTTCGTGTTGCTGATCACCGCCTTTGTGCTGCGCCAGCCGATTGGACCGTGGCGGATCGTGGCAGTGGCGGTTGGGTTCGGGGGCATTCTTGTCGTGCTTGGGCCGTCGGCGGGCAGTTTGGGTTGGGTCATTGCGATGCCCGTCATGGGGGGTGTGCTTTATGCCTCGGGTGTCGTTGCCACACGTGCCCTGTGTGAGGGCGAAAGCACGCTCACCCTCCTGAGCGGCATTTTTGTTGCGCAGGGAGTGTTGAGTACCGTGGCATTGACAGCGCTGGCGCTGATACAGCCTGACGTCGGCGCGGGCGGTATTTCTTTTTTATTGCAAGGTTGGGTGTGGCCTTTGGATGGGGCTTGGCCCTATCTGCTGTTACAGGCTGTGGGGTCCGTGATTGGTGTGTCGTTGCTGAACCGTGCCTATCAGTTTGGTGAGGCCAGTCATGTCGCGGTGTTTGAGTATTCCATAATGGCCTTTGGCCCGTTTTTTGGCTGGTGGCTTTTGGGGCAGCAGATCACCGTAGCGCAAGTGGCCGGTATAGCGCTGATTGTGCTGGCCGGGGTTATCATTGCCCTGCGATCCGGGCGCGCGGCGTCGCGCGTGTGATCCAGCGATCTTTGCCTCATTTCGCCTGCCCCATGGACGCCGTCGCCTGCATCGCTACTTTGGGCGCATGATCCTGTCGCTGGGCCGTTCATATGTATTCGTTCACGCCCCCAAGACGGGCGGGACAGCCATGGCGCTGGCATTGGAAAGCCGCGCCATGAAAGACGATATCATGCTCGGCGACACCCCCAAGGCCGTCAAGCGACGCCACAAGGCGCAAGCCATGACCGCAGCGGGGCGGTTGTGGAAGCATTCGACCATGGCCGATATCGACGGGTTGGTACCGAATCTTGCAGGTCTCTTTGCTTTTAGCCTCGTGCGCAATCCGTGGGATCGGATGGTCAGCTACTACCATTGGCTGCGGGTACAACGGTTCGATCATCCATCGGTCGCATTGGCCCGTCAAATGGAGTTTGTCGACTTTGCCCAAGCCGGGCAGGTGCGTGCCTCCATGCGGGCGAGTCCCGCAAGACATTACATGACAGGGGCGGATGGGCAGGAACGTTGCGATCTTTATATTCGTATCGAAGAGGTGGCGACAGACGCACAGCCCCTCTGGGATCACTTGGGCTTTGCCCTGACCCTCTCGCAAGCGAACATGTCCGAGCGCGAGTCTGACCACCGCACATACTACAACGACGCGGCGCGCACAGCCGTTGGCGAAGACTGCGCGGAAGACATCGAAAGGTTCGGATACCGCTTCGATTAGGCCCTGTTGGGACTGCATTAACCACGCCCCAGTATGACGTTGACACATCAACCAGTTGAATTTGCATCAAATTGTCCACGAAATTAACCAAGTTTCGATGGCCCGGTTGGATTAGGCCCTTTCAAGGCAACAATGCCCCATTCCTGCCCAGATCATGGCCATTCTCTGCCCCGGGAATCACTCCAATTGGTTTCATCGAATACACCGGCGCTGCTGCCAAAAATAAAAAAGCGCTGAGAGACTAGGGGATGATGACATGTTTGGATGGACCAAGACGACTGCACCACGTCGCATGACCGAAATGTCCGGGGCTGCTGATGGTGGGCTGATCACAAACCGCGGCCTGATTGCGGGCACGCGGGTTGGTACGGTGATGGGATGGCGCGCGGTTGAGGCGCTGGCACCGGGGGACATGGTGCTGACGTTCGACAACGGTCTGCAGCCTCTTGTCGAAGTGCGCCGCGAGACCATCTGGGTGTCAGACATGACAGGGCGCAACATGGCAACCGTGTTGGTACCAGCCGGAGCCATGGGCAATTCCGGAGATGTCGAGTTACTGGCGGGCCAAGGGGTACTGATCGAAAGCGAAGCGGCATGTGATGCATTGGGTGACCCATTTGCCGTGGTCAAGGCCAAGGCGCTTGACGGTTTCCGTGGCATCCGCCGGACAGCCCCAGCACCACAGATCGAAGTCGTCACGCTCGTTTTTGCAGCCGAGCAGGTGATCTATGCCGAAGGTGGCATCCTGTTGCATTGCATGCCTGCCGTGATCCGTTTGGATGAACTGGGTGTGGCACAGCATGGCTATGACATCATGTCAGACAGCAATGCCGATTTTCTGGTCGAGTGTATGGCGATCGAAGAAAGCGGCGGTGTCACAAAATCTGCGCATATGGCGGCCTGAGCGCCAACGCGACATCGGTTAGGCGCACCATCTGGAGGGGGGCGCCTCATCTGCTCTGCACCCGGTTGCCGGACACCCCGGCGCTTTCGGCCCCCAACACCGAGAGCAGTCGCCGGGTGCAGGGACGTTCAGCCGTGGCAGTTGGCGCTGAAACGTCCCGGGCCGCTTCACAAGACCAATAGCCGCATTCGAACGGTGCTCACAAACATCCGCCTTCCACGCCAAACATGCACCTTGGTCTCATAGACAATGTGGTGGCACACCCGGAAACTGATCAGACGATAATGTGCTTATTGACCGGGAGGACTTCAAATGGCGTGGGCAAAACCGATTATCCGCGAGATCGAATGCGGAATGGAAATCAACATGTACGGCCCAGACGGCGAGCGTGACGGCGACGACGGCGATCTGTTCTAAACAACGCGGCGTGCGGGGGACCAAATGACATTCCGCACGCATATACTGGGCGCTGCTGCGGGCGGTGGTCTGCCGCAGTGGAATTGCGGCTGTGAAAACTGCAATCTTTCGCGTGCGGGCGTGATCCCTGCACAGTCGCAATCTTCGGTCGCGTTTTCAGTCGGTGACGCCGACTGGGCGATCCTGAATGCATCTCCGGACATCAGAGAGCAGTTGGCGCGGGCTGATGTGTTGCATCCAACCGATCTGCGCAGCTTGCCGTTGTCTTCTGTTTTGCTGACCAATGGTGACATTGACCATGTCGCTGGCTTGCTGACCCTGCGTGAACAACAACCTTTCGAGTTGTTTGCAACGGCTGACATTCATGCCGTTCTGACAGATAACCCCATTTTCGGTGCGCTGAACCCTGCTGTTGTCACCCGTACGCCTGTGGCGCTTGAACACATCTTTGACCTTGCGCCGGGACTGCGCGCCCGTCTGTTCGCGGTGCCGGGCAAAGTGCCGCTCTATCTGGAAGGCGACGTTGTGCAGACGGATCTGATCGGTGAACAGACAGTTGGCGTGCATTTGATGGGGGCGGACAAGGATGTGTTTTACATTCCCGGATGCGCGGCAATGCAGCCTGCGCTGCGCGACCGGCTTGAAGGTGCGGATATGGTCCTGTTTGATGGCACCCTGTGGCAGGATGACGAGATGGTTGTCGCGGGGCTGAGCCAGAAAACCGGGCAGCGTATGGGCCATATGTCAATGTCCGGCCCTGAAGGGTCCATCGCGGCCTTTGCAGATATCGAAGTTGCTCAGAAGGTGTTTGTGCACATGAACAATACCAATCCGGTCTTGCGCCCCGGATCAGCAGAGCGCAGCGCCGCAGAGGCCGCAGGATGGGTGATCGCCCAAGACGGTCTGGACATAACGCTGTGACCCAGACCCCTGCGCAATTCGAAGAGCGCCTGCGCCAGATCGGTGCAGAGCGCTACCACGACAAACATCCCTTTCACACGATGCTGCATTCCGGCGGATGTTCACCGGATCAGGTTCGAGCGTGGGTCATCAACAGATTTTATTATCAGGCCAGTATCCCGATCAAGGATGCAGCATTCATGAGCCGGGTCGAGGATCCGGCTCTGCGGCGCGCTTGGCGCTCACGGATCGAGGATCATGACGGCACTGCGCAGAACGAGGGCGGCATTGTACGCTGGTTGCGCCTTGCCGATGCCGTGGGTCTGGATCGTGACTATGTGGCCAGCAAGGCGGGCGTGTTGCCTGCAACCCGTTTTGCAGTCGATGCCTATGTGCGATTTGTGCGGGACAAGACCCTGTTGGAGGCCGTTGCTGCGTCCTTGACCGAATTGTTTGCACCCAAGATACATGCCGCGCGCATCGAAGGGCTGTTGGCCAACTATGACTTTGCCGATGACACGAGCCTGTCCTATTTCCGCAACCGCCTGACGGAGGCCCCAAAAGACGTTGCCTTTGGGCTGGCATGGGTGTTGGACCACGCCGACACCGCCGAAAAACAGGACGCAGCGGCGGCCGCACTGACTTTCAAGACAGATGTGTTGTGGGCGCAGCTGGATGCGTTGAGCGCGGCCTACGTTGCGCCTGCTCGTATCCCGCCGGGAGGGTGGCAACCTGGAACTCATTTGATTGGGAAAGCGCAATGAGCGCAATTGAGGGGCACAGGATCCCGACGATCCCGCGCGGTGTTCGCCTGCACGAAGACAAGGTGCGCGGGATGTGGGTATTGCTTGCGCCCGAACGCACCATCACCCTTGATCCGATCGGTCTGGCGATCCTGACGGCGCTGGACGGGCAGCGCAGTTTTGAGGATGTGGTGACAGGACTTGCCGCACAATACGATGCCCCGGTCGATCAAGTGCGGGCGGATGTGGCCGATTTTGTCACCGGATTGGCCGACCGCCGTATTCTGGAGCTTGTCTGATGCCTTCGACCGCCCCCGCACCTCCTATCGCGATGTTGGCCGAGCTGACCTATCGCTGCCCACTGTCCTGCCCGTATTGTTCAAATCCGGTCGAAATGGCCCGCAAGGAAAGCGAGCTTGAGACGGCTACATGGATCGATGTGTTCGAACAGGCGGCCCGTTTGGGCGTGTTGCAACTGCATCTGTCGGGGGGCGAACCTGCGTCGCGACGTGATCTTGTTACGCTTGTGGCGGGAGCGCGAAAGGCGGGGCTTTATACAAATCTCATCACCTCTGCCATTGGGTTGACACAACGCCGTTTGGCCGAGTTGGACGCGGCAGGGCTGGATCACATCCAGTTGTCCTTGCAAGGTACAGATGCCGACATGGCGGACCGGATTGGCGGGTATCAGGGCGGATTTGCCCGCAAGATGCAGGCGGCGGAGTGGATCGTCGAGGCGGGCTTTCCGCTTACGTTGAACGCGGTTGTCCATCGCCAGAACCTGCACCAGCTTCCAGAGGCCATTGACTTGGCTGTCGCGCTCAAGGCCCGTCGCATGGAAGTAGCCATTGTGCAGTTTCACGGTTGGGCGATGTTGAACAGAGGCGCGATGATGCCAACCCGCGCACAAGCTGATGAGGCCACGCGGATCGTTGCGCAGGCACGAAAGCGTCTAAAGGGCGTCATGGTGATCGACTACGTGCCTGCGGACTATCACAGCGACTACCCCAAACGCTGTATGGGCGGGTGGGGCTCAACCGGGCTGAACGTGACGCCCGACGGATTGGTTTTGCCCTGCCACGCGGCGCAGACAATCCCGTCGCTGGAATTCGAGAATGTGCACGATGTGCCTTTGGCCGATATCTGGTACAACGGCGCGGCCTTTAACGCTTATCGTGGTGAGGACTGGATGCAGGCGCCCTGCAAGACGTGCGATCGCAGGACCAAGGATTTTGGCGGCTGCCGGTGTCAGGCCATGGCCATCGCAGGTGATGCGGCGGCGACAGATCCGGTGTGCATCAAATCCCCTTTGCATGCCAAGATGACCGCATTGGCGCATGAGTTTGCCGAAGGTGACACGCCCGAATTGGTGTACCGCAAAAGCCCCTGACGACGTCCCGCCTCAGGTGTTGTCTGTTTCAGCATTAAACAGATCGACCAGTAATTTGCGGATGCGATTGCGCTCGATGGGTTTGGAGATCAGCTGAACGTCAAGGTTTTTGGACACTTCCCGCAAGGCGCGGGTGCGATCCGCCGAGATAATGGCCGCGGGCACATGACCATATCTTGCTAAGACCTCGCGGATCAGATCGCCGCCATTCTGCCCCGGACCCAACTGGTAGTCGATCAGCATGGCGTCGGGAACGAGCTGGATTTCCTCGAGTATTCCCAAGGCCTCTTCGGCGGTATGGGCATGGATGACCTTGGTGCCGAGCCGTTCGATCATGGCGGTCATCGCTTCGGCCAGTTGCGGATTGTCTTCGACCAGCAACAACAGGCGATCCGACAGGGCACTGTGCGTCGGCAGCGCATCGTTGGCAGCGTGTTCTACGGCGCAGCTCTTGCTCTCGCGGATCGGGACCATCAGCGAAAAACAGCTGCCCACACCGGGTTCGGACCACAAGCCAAAGGCGTGGTCCAGTCCCTTGCAGGCCCTCTCGACAATCGACAGGCCCAGTCCCAACCCGGCATCAGAATTGTCCGGCGACAGGCGTTCGAATTCGCGAAAAATAATGATCTGGTCTTTTTGGGCAATGCCCCGCCCGGTATCCCAGACTTCGATCCGGGCGGCGTTCCCAACCCGCCGCACCCCGACCAAAACGCGCCCCTTGGAGGTGTACCTGATCGCGTTTGTCAGCAGGTTCTGGACGATGCGGCGCAAATAGCCGGGGTCGCTTTCGACGGTCAGGTCGGAGTGTACAACTCTGAGATCAATCCCCTTTTGCTGCGCCAGTGGCAGCAACTCGGTCTGTAACGGTAAAAAGATGTCGGACAACATCAGGGGTTGAACCGCGAACACGGCTTTGCCCGCATCCAATTTCGAGATGTCGAGCAGAGCCGAGATGAATTGTTCGACGCTGGCGAGTGCCATTTCGGCCTTGGCCGTGATGCTGCGGGCTGTGTTCGGGTCGGCCTCTTCTGACAGCGACGACAGGAACAGTTTGGCAGCGGACAAGGGTTGCAACAGATCGTGGCTGGCGGCAGCCACAAAACGGGATTTAGAGGCGTTGGCCCGCTCTGCTTCGGCCAAGGCGAGCCCGAGTTCGCGGGTGCGCTTCTCCACGCGTTGTTCCAGCAGTTCGTTCAGTTCGGCCATACGACGCGCAGTTGCCCGTTCAATGGTGACGTCCGTAAAACTGATCACAAAGCCACGGTCCGGCATTTCCTGCGCAAACACGCTAAACGTTTGCGTGGTTTCGCGTGTGATTTCGAACATGATTGGTTTGCGCCGATACCCGCGATTGGCCCACGCCCGGAGTTGGTCAGCGTCCATGCTGGCATCAAAGGTCAGTTCGTCCTCGAGCCATTGCAGTAGCACGCTAAAGCTCATCCCCATCGCCGAGTTATGCGCATCGGACGAAAACAGCCTGTCCATGCGGGAGTTCCAGCCCACCAGCGTTTGGTTGCTGTCAAAAATGCAGACACCCTGATTGAGGTGATCCAGCGTGGCCTGAAGGATCTCGGCCTGTTTGTCCCGCATCCGGGCGCGTTCCTGCCGTTCGCGGCGAATGATGGTCGTGACGTCTGTTTGTAGAATGACAGTGCCACCGCGCGATGTGCGGTGTTCACTGACCTGCAGCCAACGGTCCCATTTGAGGCGCACGTTGAAGACCACATGTTCGTCGCGGTGTCGTTTCAGGCGTTGCGCCATCCAATCCTGTCGCGATTGCCCTTTGGGCAAGGCCAGAAACCGGCTGCCGGAAATCAGTTTCACATATTGTTCGAACTGCAGCCCACCCACGAGCAGCCCGGCGATATCCGTCAGGTCGCGGCAAAAACGGCTGTTGGACAATACCAGGCCGTCTTCGGCTTCGAACAGGGCGAACCCCTCGTTGATGGTTTCGATGGCTTCGGTCAGGTTCGAGCGGGCTTTTTCCGTCTCGCTGTTGGCTATTTCAAGGCGGGTGTTGGATTCCTGCAAAAGATCCAGCGCGCGTTCCAGATCATGCGTCCGCTCGCGGACTTCGGTTTCCAGTAGCGCAGCCCGTTCGAACTGCTGGTAGGCAAATCCGGATTGTTCATTTTTCTGCTCGACCCGTCGCATAAGCGATTGTGCGATTTGCAGCAGTTTCTCGTTTTGCCGCTCTATCGTGTCATTCGGGTTGATCAGAGACATGCCGCGCTCAATCATCCGAGGCGTAAATGGCCACGCCGCTCATCGTGTGATTGACATGCAGAGGTCCGATCTGTTCGCCGTAGGTCGAAAAGCCGGTGACGTTATGGGTCGACAGGATGTCCGACAGTTCGCGCGTCATTTGCATCTGTTCGGCTTCGATCCGTCGCAAGATGCAATCGCAGCCCAGGATATGGGCCGGTTTGTTCTCGCGCGACAAGTCGTCCATGCGCCCGCGCAAGTGTTCGGCCATGTCTTGCGGAGAGGCAACCGTCAGCACCATGCCTTCGTCAATGGCAGAGAAGAACACCAGTTCCCCGTTTTCGTTCACTTGCTGGATGGCGCGCACATGGTGTGCCCCGCCAATGCGCACGACAATTGGATGTGACGCAAAGGTAAATCGATCAAGCTGTTCGGGGTCTTTGCCGACGATGCGCGCATATTCGGGGGCGGCAGGTTCGGCGTTGATCGACTTAACGATGCGCCGGTCGGGGTCGGCTTCGGTGACGACCATCTGTCGTTCCGCGGGCACCAGATGATCCAGGCTGAACACTTTGGTGCGGTAACGGCTGCGCACAAGGGTCAGGACGGCTGCGTTGTTTGCGTAATGCCCGTTGAGCGATACCAGCGTGTTGCGAAAGTTGGTGCCGTCTCCAGCCGAGCCGCCAAACATCGGCATATCGCGCAGTGCCGGGGAGATGGCGGCTGTCAACGCGTCTTCGGCCAATGACAGCCCGTCCACCACCAGAAACGCAAAGCCGTATTTCATGTCAGGGCGCAATTCCTGAAGTCGGAACCGTTCAAGCGCGATCCGGTCTATGACGGGTTCCGGATTGAGGTCATTGATGTTTTCGATTTGCAGGGACGTGGACACAAACCCATCTGATGGAAAGCCGACGGCGATGATTTGGCCCTCGTCATACCCCGCGGCACCAATTTCGCCAGCTGTGGTGCAAGCGATAACGTCCGTATCTGGATAAAGTCGTTCGGCCTCGGCCACGACATCGGGGAAATCCGCTTCGGGCGAGACAAACAGAGCCAGAAGCGTAAGCGCATGTGTGCCAAACGCTTTTTGGATTTGACCAACGGGTGCTGTATCGGCAGCAGACACCTGACCTGTCAGCAACACCGGTCCCATTGCTGACGCAGCCGCGACGGCCGGTTGGCCTGTCTCAACGATCATCGACATTTTGGTAGTTCTCCCTGCTCGGGAGGATATTGCGCTCATTCACCGCTTGGCAAGACACTTGCAAAGCGCGCGTCCTGCGCGACAAGCACCGCCTGTGTGCGGCTTTGAACGCCCAGCTTGCGCATGATGGCTGTGACATGTGCTTTGACCGTGGTTTCCGCAATGGTGAGGTCAAAGGCGATCTGCTTGTTCAGTTTGCCCTCGCAGATCAACTCAAGAATACGGGCCTGTTGGTTCGTGAGCGAGGACAGGCGGCTGACGGTTTCGGTATGTTCGTCGCCACCGCTGCTTTCGACAAAACCGGCAGGTTTGTAGATTTCGCCACGCTCGATATGGCTGATCGCCTCTTTGAAGACGGCCCGCGCACTATGCTTGGGAACAAACCCGGCAGCTCCAGCTACAATCGCACCGCTGATGATCGAATTGTCCGTCATGGATGACACGATGATCACAGGCGTTTTCTCAGCCTGCCGTTTGAGGCGGATCAGGCCATCAAGCCCGTTTACGTCCGGTAGATTCAGATCCAGGATAATGAGAGATGGTGCGTTGTAATTTGCCAACTTCTCCAGCGCTCCTTCAAGGCAGTCGGCCGTGCGCACCACTTTGAAATCAGCCACCGATTTCAGCGTCAATTCCAATGCATCACAAAAAAGCGGGTGGTCGTCCACAACAAGTGCCCAGTCATGTGTCTGGGCCGGATCGGCAGCGGGTGTTTCACGGGACATCATAACATCACGATAGCCGGACAGCCCATCATGGGCCACTTGGCAAAAAGTATTATAGTGTTTTCGAAGTAACCGGAACCAGAGATGACCGCCCAACGCGTTGAGGTCTTTGTTTTCAGGCACCTTCAGGAGACTTAGACTTTTGAAAAAACGCTTTGGACAACAAAAAAGGCGCACCCCTTTTTCGGGGGTGCGCCAATTGCGTTGGTGTTCAGTCGCTTACTTGGAGGCGTATTGCTTGGGCAGACGGAAGGTCCACAACAGACCACCCTGGTTGAGGTAGTTGACCTTCTTGGCCACTTCACCACCCCAGAGTGGCACCGCGCCGCCCCAGCCAGAAATTACGGTCAGGTACTGCTCGCCGTCCTGTTCCCATGTGACGGGTTGGCCAATCACGCCAGACCCCGTCTGGAAGGACCACAACTGCTCTCCGGTTTCATCGTCAAAGGCGATGAATTGGCCTTCGGGCGTCCCGGTAAAGACAAGACCACCAGCCGTCGTCATCACACCGCCCCAGAGTGGCGCGTTGTTCTTGAACTCCCACTTGATTTCGCCCGTGTCGGGGTCGATGGCTTTGAGGCTTCCGATATGGTCGTCATAGTTGGGCTTGATGGTAAAGCCTGACCCGAGATACGCGGCCCCTTTCTTGTAGGAAATCGGCTCGTTCCAGATGTCCATGCCCCACTCGTTGGAAGGCACGTAGAACAGGCCTGTGTCTGGCGAGTGCGCCATGGGCATCCAGTTTTTGCCACCAAGGAAAGAGGGTGACGCAAAGACAACCTCGCCTTTTTTGCCATCTGCGGCTGCTGCCGGATCACCGGGGCGGTTGTTCTCAATAAAGATCGGTCGTCCGGTTTCGTCGATACCTTCTGCCCAGCTGATATCTTTGACAAAAGGTGTCGCAGATACAAATGCCCCGTCTTCGCGGTTGAGCACGTAGAAGAACCCGTTGCGGTCCGCCGTAGCAAAGCGCTTGTTGCCCTCGCGGTCGACATAGGCGACGACTTCGTTCACCCCGTCATAGTCCCAGCCTTCGCGTGGTGTGGTCTGGTAGTGCCACTTGATCTCGCCTGTCGCCGGGTCAATCCCGATGCGAGAGGCCGCATAAAGGTTGTCGCCCGCATTGCCTTCGGTCGGTGTGCCCGCATTGCGCAGGTGGCTGTTCCATGGGGCAGGGTTGCCTGTGCCAAAGACCAGCGTGTCAGTGTCGGCGTCATAGGAACCGCCGAGCCACGTGGCCCCGCCGCCGGTTTTCCACATATCACCCGGCCAGGTCGCGTTGAGCGTGCCTGTCATGGTGCTTTCTTCGCCGTTGAGCGTGCCCATGTGGCCTTCAATGACGGGGCGTTCCCAGACCAGATCACCGGTTTCCGCGTCGCGCGCCTGAACGGCGCCCACGATGCCGAATTCACCACCCGAGTTGCCGGTGATAATCAGCCCGTCCACGATCAGCGGTGCGGCTGTATAACTGTAGCCCGCCTTGTAATCCGCGATTTTCTTGTTCCAGACCACGTCACCGGTTTTCTGGTTCAGCGCCACAATCCGCGCGTCCAATGTGCCGAAATAGATGTTGTCGCCGTAGATGGCCGCGCCGCGGTTCACCACGTCGCAGCAGGGCAGGATACCTTCGGGCAGACGCGCATCGTATTGCCAAAGCTCTTGGCCCGTCATGACGTCGATTGCATACATCCGGCTGTAGGACCCGGTGATATACATCACTCCGTCATGCACGATGGGTTGCGTTTCCTGTCCGCGCTGCTTTTCACCACCAAGGCTGAACGCCCATGCCGGCTGCAAGTTCTTGACGTTGTCCTTGTTCAGAATGTCGAGGGGTGAGTAACGCTGCAAATGGCGACCCATGCCGTTGGTCAACACGTCACCTGTGGATGCGGTATCGTTGGCCAGCATGTCTTCGGTCACGCCTGCGGCATTGGCCTCAGTCAGGCCCGCCGTCGCCAGAATGCCGACCGTCGCGGCAATAATAAACCTGTTCATGATGTCTATGTCTCCTCCCTATGCCCGGTTGGCGGGCGTATCTCTCAAGGGCACGCAGAACAGATTTCGTTCGCTCGACCCTATGGCCAGTATTCGACCAAAGCGTGTTTGCGGGTATTGAACAATGGTCGTAAGTCGCGCTGCGACCCCCCTTATGGTTCTGACTGCGACCTTGGTCGCGCTGCGCGCTGGCCCTGATTGTCATAGCTTGCCCGCAGGGAGGACGGAGGATGAAGTGCATTCTGGGTGCTGTTCTGAGTGTGGCCGCGATGACGGCCACGGCAGACACGCGTGAGGTTTTTCTTCAAGATGGGCAAGGCGCGCGGATCCAGATCGCGACCCTCACCATAGCCGCCGACGGGTCTTACGAGACCGAGATGCTGGGCGCTCCGTTCAGCGACCACTTCCTGTCCATGCGACCTTTCAAGTGTCTGGAAGGACCGGAAAAACACTGGTGCCATGTGCCTTATCCATACGAGATTGCGCGCAACATCCATGCGGATCTGACCGATCTCGAATATGATCTGCTATTTGTGTGGAAAGGGGCGAACGAGTACGGCATCAACATGTGGAACGGGGTATATTACCAGCTGGAACAGGTCGGCGGGGTCATCGTTGGCACATTGCACGAGATGGACATGGATGTGCTGTCCGCCCCACCGCCCGCTGGCGAATTGCGCCCACTGCAAGACAAGGATTTGCATGCAAGCGACCCCGAAAGCCATTGGTTGCCCCGTGTCATCATCGAGTGAAAGCTGACCCCGGAGCGTCTTGCCACTGAGTCGCCCCGTCGAAAAGGAGTATCGCGCCATGTCTCTGAAACCCTTTGTCCGTGCGGCCTGCGCGGCCTTGTTGACCACGGCTGTTGCAGTCAGCTCCGTCTGGGCCGAAACCAAGACCCTGAGCGTGGCGGTTCTGAAATTCGGCACAGTCAATTGGGAGCTGAACACGATACAGCATCACGGCTTTGACACGGCAAACGGGGTGGCGCTGAACGTGCAGGGCATGGCGGGCGGATCGGCGGCCAAGGTCGCGTTTCAGGGCGGCACTGCAGATGTCATCGTATCGGATTGGCTGTGGGTGGCACGCCAGCGTGCTGCGGGCAAGGATTACGTCTTTATTCCCTATTCTAAGGCCGTTGGAGGTGTTCTGGTGGGTGCTGACAGCACGGCCCAGACGCTGGCGGATCTGAGCGGTGCCAAGATCGGTATCGCGGGTGGTCCGCTGGACAAGAGCTGGCTCATTTTGCAGGCCTATGCGGATCAGGAATATGGACTGCAGCTTGCGGCGCAAACCGAACAGGTGTTTGCCGCGCCTCCGCTCGTTTTCAAATCGGCGCTGACGGGAGAGGTGCAGGCCGCGATCAACTTCTGGCATTTCATGGCCAAGATGGAAGCCTCGGGGATGCGCAAGCTGGTGGATGTGTCTGATGCCGCGCGCGCCTTAGGTCTTGATCCCGACACTCCGCTGCTTGGCTATGTCATCAAGGGCGAGATGCTGCGTGACAATCCGGGCGCGGTGCGGGGGTTTGTGGCCGCTTCGCGCGCAGCCAAGGACCTCTTGGCGCAGGACGACGCCGAGTGGGATCGTTTGCGCCCCAAGATGAACGCAAAGAATGACACCCAGTTTGCGGCGCTCAAGGCTGGCTTTCGCGCAGGTATCCCCGATCCTGCACCCGTTGATGAGGACGCCGCCGACAAGATGCTCAAGGTGATGGCCAAACTTGGGGGCGAAAAGCTGTTGGGGAAGGCAACGGCCCTGCCTGACGGGACGTTTTACACCGCCGAGGACTGAGTGCGCGCTTCTGTACTGGAATTGATTCTGCGTGGCGTCCACCTTGGGGGCAGTCACGTCCTTGGGGCGGTCCACCTGACGCTGGCGCAGGGCGAGACGATGGCCCTTGTGGGCCCGTCAGGGGTGGGCAAGACCACGCTGTTGCGGGTGATTGCCGGGCTCGAGGTGCGCTATGACGGCACCTGTTCTGTATCCGGCCCTGTCGCCGTGGTGTTTCAGGAACCCACATTGCTTCCCTGGCGCACCGCAATCCAGAACATCACTCTCGCGACAGGTATCCCCCTCGATCGGGCGCAACATGCTCTTGAGTCGGTGGGGCTTGGCGACCGGGCCAGTGATTTTCCCGCGCAGTTGTCACTCGGGCAACAGCGTCGCCTGTCACTGGCGCGTGCCTTTGCGGTGACGCCTGACGTTCTGCTGATGGATGAACCATTTGTGTCGCTCGATCCGCAATTGGCGGACGAGATGATGGATCTGTTCGCAAATCTCCGGGACGCGCAGGGCGTTTCAACCATTCTCGTGACGCACATGGACAGCGAAGCCAAACGCCTTGCAGATCGTGTGGTGACCCTTGGTGGAAGCCCCGCGGCCATTACTTCGAACGAAACACTGCGCCGCTAGCGCCGCTTGCCTGCACCCGTGCGAGCGGGATTGTACCCCCACAATGCGGCCACGGTGAACACGCCCGTTGCGGCCACAGCCCAGCCCAAAGCTGGCCCGTTGAATTGGAGATAGAGCGCAAATCGGATCAGCTCGACCGCGTGGGTGAAAGGGTTTAGCGCACAAATGGTGTACAGCAGCTCCGAGCTTTCTGCCATTTTCCACAGCGGGTAGAGGGCGGAGGACAAAAAGAACATTGGGAAGATGACAAAGTTCATCACTCCGGCAAAGTTCTCGAGCTGCTTTATGAAGCTGGACAACAGCAGGCCCAAGGCCCCCAGCATCAAGCCCGCGACGATCAAAGCGGGCAAGACCATCACATAGCCTGCCACGGGCATGGTGATTCCAAAAAGAGCCGCAATTGTGAGGAAAGCGTAGACCTGCAGGACCGAAATCGCATTTGAGCCCAACAACTTGCACAACAACAGCCACCAGCGCGGCAAGGGGCTGGTGAGCAGCAGTTTCATCGATCCCATTTCCCGGTCATAGACCAGGCTGAGCGAGGACTGCATGCCGTTGAAGAGCATGATCATCCCGCACAGGCCGGGCACGATGTATGTCTCGTAGGTGATGTAGGTTTGATAGGGCGGAATGATACTGAGCCCGAGGGCGGCCCGAAAACCGGCGGCAAAAACCAACAGCCACACCAGCGGGCGCACAAGTGCCGCCACAAAGCGTTCGCGCTGATGCACAAAGCGCAGCGCTTCGCGTTTGAGGATGGCCAGCAGCGAGGTCAGATAGGCGTTCATGCCGGTTCCGATGTGAGCGAGAAGAACGTGTCTTGCAATGCATCTTTCCCGCGGATGTCACGTGCGGTGCCTTGGGCGTGGATTTTTCCATGGTGCAGGATGATCAGATCGTCGTCATCGCGCACCTCGTCTGTCAAATGCGTGGCCCACAGCACCGTGGTGCCCGTGTCCGTCAGTTGGTGCACGTGGTCTGTAATGCTGGCGCGTGTTGCCGCATCAAGCCCTACTGTCGCCTCGTCCAGAAGCAACACAGCCGGGTCATGGATGAGGGCGCGCGCGATTTCCGTGCGTCGCCGGTGACCGCCATTCAGCACGCGCGCCTTTTCATTGGCACGTTCGCGCATGTCGAGTTTGTCCAGCGCGCTGTCAATGCGCCGCACGGCGTCCCGCCCCGCGATCCCGTGCAGTGCCGCGAAGTAGCGCAAGTTCTGGTTCACAGTCAGATCCAGATCCAACGTGCTTTGCTGAAACACGATCCCCAGTTTTGCCAGTGCCGTCCGCGGCGCAGTACTCAGGTCATGCCCGGCAATGCGCACGGCGCCCTGCGGTGCAACCAAAAGCCGCGTCAAAAGCGCAAACAAAGTCGACTTTCCTGCTCCGTTTGGCCCCAGCAGGGCGCAGAAACGCCCCGCACCGACGTCAAAATTCAACCCGTCCAGCGCTTGTTTGCTGCCATAGGCAAAGCCGAGATCTGAAACGTGCAGTCCGCTCATTCTATGGTGATTTCGACGCGCTGGGTTTCCCCTGAAGTGCCCGGAATTTTCATGTAATACCGCCCCGGCTTGATGGCGAGAAATCCAATTTCCATCTCGCCTGCTTCGTCGAATTCGATGCTGTCGAGCCCAAGTGGACGGATTTCCAGCCCTTCGACGACAATTTCGTCAATCCAGATGGCACGGAAAAACTCTGGCCCGACCAATGCCAATTCCTGAGAGCCGTCCCCTATGATCTCAAATTCGTAGTAAGTGCCGGATTTCAGGGTCCATGCGCCTTCGGAAATCGGCTCTCCCGCAGAGAGGGTGATCGGCGGCAGGTCCTCTTTGTTCTTGCCCGACAGGACGCCAGCGGCGCCAAAGCCTTCCGCGATGGCAGAGCCTGAAAACGCCAGTGCAGCGGACAGAGCGGCGGGCAGAATGATCTTCATGAAAGTTTGTCGCAAGTGGCACCTCTGGGTTGATGATCAGGGACGAAAGGCCGCGCCCCAGGGAAAGCGTCCGACTTTGATGGATTTGATGGCGGTGCGCGATGCAACGTCGATGACGGTCACATCTCCTGAGACACCGTTGGTGGTGAACAATTGCGATTTGTCGGCATTGAACGCCATATGCCAGACACGACGGCCCACAAGGATGTAATCTTCTACCTCGAAAGTGTCTGCGTTGACGACGGCAACGTGGTTCGAGGGACCAAGTGCCACAAAGGCGTGGGTGTCGCCTTCGGTAAACTCGAAACCCACGGGCTGTACCCGGTCAGGATGCACCCCTTGAACCTCAAAGCTGATTTTGGCCTGCTCGGTTTGGGTGGCGGTGTCAAACACAGTTAGCGTGCCACCAATTTCGGAACTGACCCACATTTGCGTGCCGTCCTTGGCGAATTCGGCGTGGCGCGGGCGGCTGTCGACAAGCGTGTTGGCAAACAGCTCTTGGGTCGAGGTATCGATCCAATGCGCCATGTTTGTCGTTTCAGAGGTGGTGATCGCGATTTTACCGTCGGGTGAGACGGCCATCCCTTCGGGTTCTACGCCCACATCGATCTGCGCTACGACCTTGCGGGTTTGTGTGTTGACCACGGTGGTGATCGCGTCGTCTTCGTTTGCAATGTAAAGGTGGACATCGTCGGGGTGCAGTACGAATTGCTCCGGGTCCTCGCCCGACGGCAGATCGTGCAGGATCTTGCCTGTGTTGGGGTCCATGACCTGTACCGCGTCGCTGTCGGAGGCACAGATGTAAACGCGGCTGAAGTCTTTGGAAAAGGTGATGCCGCGGGGCCGTTCCCCTGTTTCGTAGGTTTTGATGACCTCCAGCGTGTCGGTATCAATGACTGAAACGGTGTCGTCTTTTTCGTTGGTGATCCAGATCTCGCCCGCGCTTGCGGGCACTGTCATGCAGGCGATGGCGCAGGCGGCAAGGGTTGTCCGTGTGGCGAATGTCATTGATAGGCCTCGCAGGTGCTTTCGGGTTGGTCGATCCCGAGTGTGTCCAGTTCGTTGACTTGGTGCAGGAACCCCTCCAACGGCGCCTGGGCGACCAGCGCGCGGGGGTGCACGATGGCGATGGGCTGGCGCAATTGCCCGTTCCAAGTGCGATAGGTCAGCGGGCGGCCCTTGAACCCTGCCAGTTCAAACGCATCCGACAGGATGTAGTCACGCAAGGTCTTGGGATCTGTGGCGTTGGTGCGTGTGACTGCCTCGCCCAGCGTGCGCATCGCGGCCCATGCCGCATAGTCCTGACCGGTCATGTCGCGGCCATGCTGTTCTTCGAACCTGCTTTGTAGTTGCGCAGCCCCCCATTGTTCGATCACGGGTGACCATGTGCGGGCCGACAGGCCTTCGGACCCTACGATGGGGCGGGCCTGCCACGTATTATAAAGTACGTAGCGCCCGAAATCTCCCAACTCGTCGGCGATGATCATGGCGTCGTAGTCACCAAAGCTTTGGGTAAACAGCGGAATTTCCTGAGCCGCCGTGCGGCGCATATCTGCGTCCGCATCCCACGTTTTTTCATCCGAAAGGCGCAGCCCGAATTTGGTCAGAGATGTGCGCATCGCGTCGGCATAGGCGATGTCCTCAGCATAGGTGCCCGTGATCATCACCAGATCGCTCCAGCGTTTCTGGACCAACACTTGCGCCAGTGCATCGGTGCGCATGGCGTCTGAGGGCACACTATGGAGCATGTTGGCGCGGCAATCTGCGTCGCGCAAGGCAATGTCGCCCGCGGCGCTGTTGAACAGGATGGCCCCTGCGGCTTCGGGCAGATCCGCGATGCGCAAAAGGACATCCGCGGGGGCGTCAACGATCAGATAGGGCGTGGTCGCAAGCAACGCTTGGGCTGCGGCCAGCGCGTCATCGCCCACCGCCACACTTTTTTCATTGAGGGTGTAGGTCTGGCCCAGAAACTTGCCTGTTGTCAGGTTGTCTTCCAGCCCCGTCTGCGCCCCGGCAAGGCCATTGTTGCGTGGTTCGGGATCCAGATTGGACAGAGTGGGGGGCTGTGGCACCTCGACATGTAGATATCCGACATCCAGCATCGTGTCCGCAAACACGGGTCTGCAAACGACCAAGACAAATGCCAGAAAAACTGCGCGGAACATGTATTTACTCCCCGATTCAACGCTATCAAGCGTCTCAGAGTCCGTCGAATAGGACTTTGGTCTCGAATCCTGCCGACCACAACCAAAGTCCAATATCGGCTGTGGGTGGCGCTGATTACAACGAACAAAACCGAAGCGATCCGGGAGGACGATCATGGGACGTAAATCACTTCAGGCCATTTTGGCTGGCAGCATCCTGCTGGCCTCAAGCACCTTCATCTTTGCCCATGGTGATGTGAAACCACAGGCTGTGGACACAACCGGCCTGCCGGAAACCGGTGAGGAATGGCTGATCGAAAATCCCTATCGCGCGGAAACAGCGGGCGAAGAGGTCTGGGCCAAAGCCATCGAAATTGGCGCTTCCGGGTACAACCAGAATTGCGCACGCTGCCACGGTCTTGAGGTTGTGTCGGGTGGCCTGGCACCGGACTTGCGCTTCCTTGAGGCAGAGGAATATGGCGATGAGTGGTATGCCGAGCGTTACCGCACGGGTTATACACAGAACGGCACCACCAAGATGCCCGCCTTTGGCGAATTGCTGGGGCAAGACGCGGCATGGGCTATTCGAACCTATATCGAAACCCGCCCGGATGATGTGGCCATGGAAGAGGTTGCCGATGAGTTGAAAGCGCTGCGCGATCAGTTGCAAGCTTATGCATCAGATACATCGGGCGCGGACCCGGACGCGATCAAGGCCCGTCTGGACGAGATCGCCAGCGGGATTGAGACTTTGTCCGGTGCGCCAGTTGCGGATTCTGTGGCCTTCCGTGCCGCGAAACTTATTGACGGCACGCCTGCAGCCTACAAATCTGCAGCCGACACACTGACAATTGGTTTGTCAGCCACGCAATAGGATACGTCCACTGAGACTTTGCCAAACGATATCTGCCGGGCTTGTCAGCCTGCTGCTTGCCACGCAAGCGCAAGCTGCGGACCCGTGCGCCGATCACATTCCGCAACCCAAACCGCAAAACGTGGGTCGCGATATTGTTGGCCAAGACATGGACACCATCCAGGAACAGGGCCACATGCTGTTCGCGGTCTATGCCGATTATCCGCCCTACAGTTGGCAGGACGCCGGAAAACCACGTGGTGTAGATGTGGACATTGCCCGCCTCATTGCCGAGGATCTGGGGGTTGAAGCGCGGTTCAATTTTGTCGCGTCGGGTGAAAATCTCGAGGCGGATCTGCGCAACAATATCTGGAAAGGGGCCTTGATTGGTGGGCGCATCGCCAATGTCATGATGCGCGTGCCCTACGACAGTGCGTTCAAATGCCGTGTCGAGCAGGTGGTGTTCACCGGCCAGTACAGTTCAGAATCAATTGCCATTGCTTATGACAAGGCCAGCTATCCCGACGAAAAGCCTGTGCCTGCCTATTTCCGCTTTGACACCGTTGCGGTGGAGAACGACTCCATTTCCGATTTTTATCTGTCTTCTTTCGCTGGGGGGCAGCTGTCGGGCAAGGTACAACGCTTTGATGACATGGGTGCAGCAATGGCGGCGTTAAACGCGGGCGAGACAAAGGCCGCGATGGGGCCACGCGGGCAATTGGAGTACGGTCTGGACGCGGGCAGCGACCTTCACCAGCCGCCTTTGGCGGGCTTTGCTGTCAGCACGTGGACGTTGGGCGTTGCAGTCAATTTCAGTTATCGCCCTTTGTCCTATGCGGTTGATGATGCCATCAACTATGCCCTGCAGGATGGTCGCATCGCCAGGATCTATGAAAGCTACGGGTTGAGCTTTCAGCCCCCTGTACGCTGATTCACGACTTTAGTCTTACACACATGGTCCAATAGGAGTCGGTGTTCCCCCGCTCTAGGCTCCGGCTGAACAGGGGGACAGGTGTCATGAAACTCAGCGACAGTCGCACAATCAATGCCGATGCAAGCACCGTTTGGGCGGGTTTGCTGGACCCGGAGGTGTTGAAGGCGTGTGTGCCCGGTTGCACGGAAATGAGTGGCTCGGCACAAGACGGATTTGAAGCCGTCGTCGTGCAAAAGGTCGGCCCGGTCAAAGCGACGTTCAAAGGCGCAGTTCAGATAAGCGACATGGTCGAACCCGCGAGCCTGACCATATCGGGCGAGGGCAAGGGCGGTGCGGCAGGTTTTGCAAAGGGTGGTGCTGATGTCCGCTTGGAGGCGGCAGGGGAGCAGACCGTTCTGCACTACGACGTCGAGGCCAAGGTTGGCGGCAAGCTGGCGCAACTGGGCAGCCGGATCATTGATGGTTTTGCCAAGAAAATGGCCGATCAGTTCTTTGCCAACTTCTCGGATGTGGTGGGCGCGCCCGCTGAGGACGACGCATCCGAGGATGCCGACGAAACAGCCAAGAAAAAAGGGTGGCTGAAGAAACTGGTCAGCTAAGGCGCCAGATCTCAGCCCTGTTCCAAGACAGTCCAAAGGGAGGATGACGATGACAAACGTGACGATGACCATCAACGGCAAGGCCGTGTCAGGTGAGGTGGAGGGCAACACGCTGCTGTCCTCGTTTTTGCGCGATGACCAGCGTCTGACAGGCACGCATATCGGGTGTGACACGTCTCAGTGCGGGGCATGCCTTGTGCATGTGAATGGCCGCGCGGTGAAATCCTGCACTATGTTTGCCGCCGAAGCCGATGGCGCAGAGGTTGCCACGATCGAAGGGCAAGCCAATGCGGATGGGTCGTTGAATGTCATCCAGCAGGCGTTTCAGGATCATCACGGATTGCAGTGTGGGTTCTGCACGCCGGGCATGGTCATGACCACCGCAGCCCTACTGAAAGACAACCCCAAACCAACCGAGGCAGAGGTGCGCGCCTATCTTGAAGGCAACATCTGTCGTTGCACGGGATACCACAACATCGTCAAGGCCATCATGGCAGCCTCCGGCCAGGACGTGTCGGCCATCGCCGCAGAATAACAACGCAATAAGGGAGGGTCAGTTCATGCCCAAAGACAGTGGAATTGGTGCCGCAACGCTGCGCCGCGAAGATGTTCGTTTCCTGACCGGCAAGGGTCAGTACAGCGACGACATCAACTTGTTTGGTCAGGTGGCGGCTGTTTTTGCCCGCTCGACCGTGGCGAATGGCAAGATCAACAGTATCGATACAACGACCGCCGCCGCCATGCCGGGCGTACTGGCGATCTTTACCGGTGAGGATTTTGCCGAGGTGGGTGGCAATCCGGCCGGGTGGCTGATCAACTCGCGGGATGGCACGCCGATGCACGAGCCCAAGCGCCCGGTTCTGGCCCATGGCAAAGTCCGCCATGTCGGCGACGCCTACGCAGCCGTGATTGCTGAAACTGCCGAGCAGGCACAAAACGCGGTCGAGGCTATTGAGGCTGACATCGAAGAATTGCCAGCGGTCGTGAACATGAAGGACGCGTTGTCAGGATCCAATTTTGTGCATGACGAGATTGGTACAAACCAGTGTTTTGACTGGGGCTGGATCGAAGACAACCGCGCAGCCACAGATGCCGCGATCAAGGGCGCGCATCACGTCACCACCCTTGAATTGGTCAACAATCGGCTGGTGCCCAACGCGATGGAGCCGCGCTGTTCCATGGCACAGTACAACTCGGCCACAGATGAATATGTGCTGCACACGACATCACAGAACCCGCACCTGACGCGGCTGCTGATCTCGGCCTTTGTGCTGGGAATTCCCGAAAACAAACTGACGGTCATTGCGCCCGATGTGGGCGGTGGGTTTGGCTCTAAGATCTACCACTACGGCGAAGAGGCGTTGGTGCTGGCGGCGGCGAAAAAGCTGGGCCGCCCGGTCAAGTGGACCGCCAACCGTACAGAGGCTTTCCTGACCGATGCGCATGGGCGTGATCACGTTACCAAGATCGAATTGGCGCTGGATGCCGAGGGCAACTTTCTGGCCTTCCGCACCGAAACCATGGCCAATGTAGGCGCTTACCTGTCCAACTTCTCGACGGCGACGCCGACTTTCCTGCACGGCACGCTTATGGCAGGAAACTATACGGTGCCGAATGTCTACGTGAATGTGAAGGCCGTGTTCACAAATACCGCGCCTGTGGACGCGTATCGTGGTGCCGGTCGTCCCGAGGCGACTTATTCGCTGGAGCGTGTCATCGACAAGGCCGCGCGCGAACTGGGCATGGACCCGATCGCGCTGCGCCGCAAGAACTTCGTAAAGCCGGATCAATACCCCTTCGCCTCTGCGGCCGGGCTGGAATACGACAGCGGCAATTACGACGCCCTCATGGACAAAATGGAAGAGGTGGCAGATCTCGCCGGATTTGCCGCACGCCGCAAGGAATCCGAAGCTAAGGGTCTGCTGCGAGGATTTGGGGTGAACGCCTACATCGAGGCGTGCGGGATTGCGCCGTCCAACCTTGTTGGTGTGCTGGGATCTCGGGTGGGTCTATACGATGCCGCCACAGTGCGGGTGAACGCAACGGGCAACCTTTCGGTCATGGTCGGGGCGCACAGCCATGGCCAGGGTCACGAAACCGCCTTTCCTCAGGTTGTGGCAGAAATGCTAGGCATTGATGCCAGCGTGATCGACATCGTGCATGGTGACACGTCCAAAATCCCGTTTGGGATGGGCACATACGGGTCACGCTCACTTGCGGTGTGTGGTTCTGCCGTGGTGCGCGCGACCGAAAAGATCATCAACAAGGCCAAGAAGATCGCGGCCCACATGCTCGAAGCGTCCGATGCGGATATCGAACTGAAGGAAGGCGTGTTCTCGGTCGCGGGAACCGACCGCAGCGTGTCCTTTGGCGAGGTCGCGTTGAAGGCCTACATCCCGCACGATTTCCCGCTCGAGGACATCGAACCGGGGCTGGAGGAAACCGCGTTTTACGATCCAGCCAACTTTACCTACCCTTCAGGTGCGTATTGCTGCGAGGTGGAACTCGACCCCGAAACCGGCAAGGTGCGCGTGGATCGTTTCGCCGCTGTGGACGACTTTGGCAATGTCATCAATCCGATGATCGTGACCGGTCAGGTGCATGGTGGTCTTGGCCAGGGCATTGGTCAGGCGTTGCTGGAGAACACAACCTATGATGAAAACGGTCAGCTGTTGAGCGCGTCTTACATGGATTACACCATGCCGCGCGCAGATGACCTGCCGTTTTATGCGGTGGATCACAGCCAGGGAAATCCGTGTACCCACAACCCTTTGGGGGTCAAGGGCTGCGGCGAGGCGGGGGCCATCGGGTCGCCTCCAACCATTGTGAATGCTGTCATCGACGCGATGCAGTCAGGCGGCAAGAACGTCACCCATATCGACATGCCCGTGACGCCGCACCGCGTCTGGTCGGCCATGCAGAACGTTTGAGAGGAGACCATCCATGTATGCATTTGACATAGAGCGTCCGGAAACGATTGCCGAGGCCGTTGCGGCCTTGGGTGGAGAAGCGCAGGCTTTGGGGGGCGGGCAAACATTGATCCCGACCCTCAAGGCGCGCCTTGCCAGCCCGGACAAGTTGGTATCCCTGTCGTCGATCAGCGAGATGCAGGGCATCCGCCTTGAGGGACGGGATTTGTGGATCGGAGGTGCCACGGTTCACGCAGATGTCGCCAATGACGGCACATATGCGGCGCTGTCAGATCTTGCCGCGCATATCGGTGATCCGGCGGTGCGCAACCGCGGCACAATTGGCGGATCCATCGCCAACAATGACCCCGCCGCCTGTTACCCTGCGGCGGCCTTGGGATCGGGTGCCACGATTGTCACCAATACCCGTGAAATCGCGGCAGATGACTTCTTTCAGGGGATGTTCGACACCGCCCTGAACGAAGAGGAGATCATCACGGCCGTCAAGTTTCCGATCCCTGAGGTGGCCAATTATCAGAAGTTTGTCCAACCTGCGTCGCGCTTTGCTCTGGTCGGTGTGTTTGTCGCCAAATACGCCGATGGTGTGCGGGTGGCGGTGACGGGGGCGTCAAACGAAGGAGTGCACCGCTGGAGTGCAGCGGAGGACGCCTTGTCTTCCAATTTTTCTGCTGGTGCGCTGGATGGGTTGAGTGTGCCCTCAGGCAATATGATTGCGGATTTGCACGGCTCTCCAGACTATCGCGCGCATCTGGTCAAGGTAATGACAGGCCGGGCCGTCGCGCAAGCATCCTGACATTTTCATGCGTCGACAGATTAAAGGCCCCGCTATGGAGCGGGGCCTGTTTCATTCGTACCGTCAATGCTAAGTCAAAGCGTTGTGAGATTGCCCACAAAGTCAACAAGCGTGACCCGCGCGATATCCGGGCTTGCTGCGATTTCCGCAATCTGGTCGCGATCTGCGAGCACCATGGCGGTTGACAGGCTGTCTGCGATGGTGGCGCTGGTCGCCTCAACCGTGACGGTCGACCATTTCGGATCGGCGTCGCGGTGCAGGATGTGACCGCTGCGCCCAAGCGGTGTTGCAGCGGGGCTTGATGTGGCAATGGCCCCTGCGTGCAGCGTGCGCGTGCCCAATTGTCCATGGACAGGGTCGGAAATGCCCAGCTTCCAGGGCCCGCCCAGACTGCGATACTCTCCTATGTTGACCAATACATCATCGAGGCCCCGCGCAGACAGTGCCTGTGTAACCATATCTGTTGCATAGCCTTGCGCGATCCCGTTGAATGTCAGCGCCTGTCCGTCATCCAGAGTGATGTGCCGCGCATCATACTGCACGCGATCCCAGCCCAGTGCCGCGCGTGCCTGCGTTGTGTCCCGCCCTTGCGCCAACGCCGCCCACAGCGGCTGCACCGTGGGATCAAATAGCCCCTTGGTGCGGGTATGAGCCGTGTCGGCAGCGTCCATCAGGGCCAGAAAACGCGCGTCTGGGTCCTGCAATTGCCCGTTCTGGTTTAATGCCACAAGACTGGACTGTGGGTCATAAAGGCTGAACAACGCTTCGATCTCCCGCAGGAGGCCGCGTGCCTCGCTCAGCGCGGCAGCAGACTGCGCGCGCGGGCCACGAATTGTCAGCGTTACGTCCGCACCAAAAGCCGTCCCTTGCCAATTGTGGGCACGTGCAAGGGAAGGACTGCACGCAAACGCCGCAGACAGGGTCAGAAAGCGGCGGCGTGATAACGTCATTCTGCAGCCATCCCGATCTTGCGTCCTTTGGCGGCGAGGATCAGCGGCACGCATTTTTCTGAATCATCATGTATCGTGATGCAGTCAAGACATTGAAAACATTCGGAGTATTGGATCTCGCCGGTTTGTTTGATCGCACCGTAACTGCACTTTACCTTGCAAAGCTGGCAGGGTGATCCGCACTCGGCCCGACGTTCAATCCAATTGCGACCTCTCACCAAGCCACCAATCGCCATAACGGCGCCCAACGGGCAGACATACCGGCAAAACCCCTTGAACAGCACCATCGAAGACAACAACAGCCCAACGGCATAAGCCACATAGTACCATTCGCGAATGAAGAAGGTTGTGATGGCTGTCTTGAACGGTTCGACCTCGATGGCTTTATCAAGTCGGGCCGGCGCCGTGAAGAGCAATGCAATCATACCGGCGAGCACAAGATACTTGACCCATTTCAATCGATCATCCCATGCCGCCGAAGGCTCGATCTGAGGCAGGCGCAGCACGCGCCCGATGTGGTGCGCAAATTCCTGCAAGGCTCCGAACGGACAGAGCCAACCGCAAAACAAACCCCGCCCCCAGAGCACAAATCCAACCAATGTGATGGCCCAAACCGCTAGCGAAAACGGATCATACAAAAGGAATGCGTATGATCCGCCCTCAAGGGCCGTGCGGGCAACGGCCAACGGGGTAGCTATGGACAACTGCCCTTGCCCCCACCAGCCGACAAAACCGAGTACAAAGGCGAGGATCACAAGGCGGATCGGTGTGAAGTGGCGATGACCGGCAAGACGGTTCAATTGCAGCCCCAGAACCGCAACAAGACCGGCAAGGAAGACAGCCAAAATGATCAGGTCGGTCTGCCGGTTGCGCAAGGCATCCAGCCACGGCGGCGCGGGCTTCACAGGCTCGATGCGGGAAAAGAACCGCGCGGGCGTCACATGTGTCAGCTCAAGACTGGCGGACCCGATCTCGGGCTGAAACGAGCCATGTTCGCGCAACGCCTTGATCGACAGAATCCATTCAGCCGTCGGATCAAAACCAAGCCTGCGATCGGTGCGCAAGATCAACGCAGTCCCGTCGTGCAACGCCTCGGGCAGGTCCGCGTTCAACTCAACAAAAATGTCGGAGTCGCGAAAGGCGATTGGAAAACCGCTTTGTTCTGCGCTGATGAGATCCGGCGCGGTGTTGCGCACAAAGTCTTCGGTCAGCAAACCATGGCGGGCCGTTTCAACAACCAGAACGGGCTCATCCGTCGTCGAGATTTCCATGAAATCCTTTAGTTCAGCGTAGCCGTCTTCGCTCAGTACCGCGCGTGCGATCGAAGGCGGACCGAGATCCACGACCCAGAGATCCAGATAGTTTTCGTCCGGGTAAGCGCGCGCATCCGGGTCGTCATCTTCCCACAAGGTGTCGTCAAACAAGGCGTCGATTTCGGCATTGGTCACAATCTTGCGGGTCACAATCCCTTGTGTAACCAAGTCGTCCCAGCTCAGGTCTTCTTTGTGGTCGATGTTCGGGAACGCCGGAGGGCCTGTTGCAACCCCGTTCATTTTTTCACGCGCCACTTTGAGGGTCGCCGCCAGAACACTCTCGTGGGCGATGCGCACGGATGCTGTCCCCTTGGTGACGCCATCAAGATAGACCAGCGCCGATCCGTCCCCGCCATCGCCATATGGAGATCCGACCACCAGACTGTCTGAAATGGAATGCCCACGATATTGCTGAAAGAAATCGAGGAACAGTTTCTCTGGCAACCCGGACACAAAGATAGGCTCGTTGTGGGAAATCAACTGGACGTCGAGAAAGCGCCCCTCAAGGTCCAGAACCACAAGCATGTTGATGGCAGCACCTGAAAAACCGGGCAGGGGTGCCATTGGTTCGGTTTCAAACACATAGCCCGCTTCAGCGCCGCCCGAATTTAGAAGCTGCCAGACACCTTCATCGTTCAACCGTTCGCCGAGTGACATTGGAGGCACAATGTAGGGTTCAAGAACGTCGCGCCCCAGCGGCTCCGACATGGCCGACACAGCCATGCCAATCCACAGGCATATGCTGATTGCAATTGCACGCCATGAAAACCGAGCCACCATGGACAAATCGTAATCTCGGATCAAACGGGACAATATGCGACCAAGGTATCACAGGGGTCTTTTGGACTTTGGTGGCGCCCCGCTTTCATGACATCCTGTTGCCATGGCCCATACTTCCTCTGCGCACAATATGCCTGTCGTTTTTGCCTCGATCGCGGGGCTGGTGTTGATATGGTCTGTGGCCGCTTGGGGCACGGGAGACGCCAGCGTGTTGCCATCCCCTTTGCAGGTCTGGGACGTAGCGGTGTCCGAAGCCGCCTCAGGAGAGTTGTCACGGCATATGCTGGCGACAGTGCGGCGCGTTGCATTTGCGTTTTCACTGGCCATGGGGTTTGGGCTGATCATCGGCATTGCTATGGGGTTGCATAGTGGTCTCAACCGGCTGTTCAGTGCATGGCTGGTTGTGTTGCTGAATGTTCCGGCGCTGGTTGTGATTGTGCTGTGCTATTTGTGGATCGGACTGAACGAAGTGGCCGCAATCACCGCGGTTGCCTTCAACAAGACCGCGATGGTTGCGGTCACCATCCGCGAAGGGGTGCTCGCCATGGACCCCAAGTTGTCCGAGATGTCGCGTGCCTTTCGCATGGGGACAATGACCCGTGTGCGACATGTGATTTTGCCGCAGCTGTGGCCCTATATCGCGTCAAGCACGCGCAACGGGCTGGCCATTATCTGGAAAATCGTTCTGGTGGTGGAATTTCTCGGACGCAGTGACGGTGTCGGTTTCCAGATCCATCTTTATTTTCAACTATTTGAAACGGGATATGTGCTGGCCTATTCGCTCAGCTTTGTGGCGCTGATGCTGGTGTTGGAATACGGCGTGATCGGTGTGGCAGAGCGGCGCGCGACGCGCTGGAGGCACGCAGCCTTGGCTTGAAGCGCCGATAGCACGGTCTATCAGAACAGGATCTTGCACCCCAAGGTGTCGCGCATGGCTGCGATCAACTGCTCCAGCGTCTCCGCACTGGCATAGGTGCCTCCGGTGCGGTCCGCCAGACATCGCGCCACGCTTTCGGATGATGTGTAGTCGTTGGTGTTTTCTCGGTCCCACGAAAAGAACGACCCACGGACCTTGAATCCGATCACATGTACGGTCGTTTCCAACCCCGTTGCCGCCAGTTCACTCGCCAATGCGCAAGGTGCGCCGCCACAGGTCTCTTTGCCATCTGTAACCAGTAGAATGGTGGCGGGCCGCGTTTCGTGCTCCAGCGTTTGGGCGGCAATCTCGACGGCTTTGGTCAGCGCGGTGCTGCCCGCAGGCTCAAGGCTGTTGACCGCGTCGATGATCGGTGCGGCGGCATTCGCGACAGGCCCAAACCGCAGATCAAGTCCCGTGCATTCGTCCTCCCCGTTTGGTCCATAAATCATCAATCCCAGCCGCCGGTTCTGCGCAATCTGCGGAATGGATTCAGCCATGGCCCGGCGGGCCTCAAAAATGCGGGGCTCGTTGATGTCATTAAACCCCATTTCGGCCATCGATCCTGATCCATCAAAGACGATCATCGCGTCGACTGTGCAGTCATCTACAGAAGAATAGGCGGCAGAGGCACTGAGCGCAGCAATGATCAGAGGGCCAAGATGTCGCATAAAACACCGTTGCATGACGTGTTTTGCATGTCTAGGCGCAAGGCCCAAGACCACGACTATGGTCGGTATCCCACACATCAAAGGTGAGGCAAGGACGTTCATTTATTAAGCCAAATAGCACAGAAAAAGGGGGCCAAAGGCAAGGTTGAGACCCTGATGGCGCTGCACTTCATGCGGGTATGCCTGTCCAAATTCCAGCGGTTTTTCAGGCGAAACCCAACTCGCGGATGGCGGCTCTCGGGCCGATTTCAAGCAAAGTCGACAAAAACTTCGCTCGGGCCGTTGTGTCCCTTGGGTTGGTCTTGCGCGCCAGCGCACGTTTGGCGTTGCGCTTTTCTGCGTCAGCCCGGTCGAGATTGCGAGCATTCTGACGGGCAGCCTGTTCCTGCTGCTGACGCGCTTTGGCCTTTTGGCTTTGGGATGCTGTTTTTGCCCTGTCCGCTTTTGCACTGCCCGCTTTTGCGCGCCGCTCCGGCTCGACCCGCGTATTGGGCTTGCGCGCCCATTCCTGGGCTTGGCGGCAGGTGCGGCGTGTTTCGGCATAGGCTTGCAAGTCTTGCGCAGACCATGCGGAGACCAGATCAAAAGCAGCATTCAGATCAGCCAAGCGCCGATTGGCCTCTGCCTTGTCTGCACCCACCTGATCCGGATGATACGCGCGTACCATTGCCTTCCACGCCTTTCGCACTGTGGCGCGGTCTGCGTCCGGTTCAACCCCAAGGTCACGAAACGCTTTTTCCACTGCTGGGCCGGGTCGGGTCACTTGTCATCCAATCTCATTGGCGGTCCCGCTGCAGCGTTCACGCATTCAGATCAACTAAATCTAAAATACGGTATAACTGCTCTTCAATTTGCGAAGAAGTACGAGTCTTAAGAGTTGGTTAAGAGAGGGGCTGCGCGACCGGACGCTGATCAGTCGTCTGTGCCAAACCCGCCGCCACCGGGTGTGTGCATCACAAAGACATCTCCAGCAGACAGGTCCGCCTGATCGTTGCCGCTCAAGGCCTCATAACTGCCGTTTGCCCGCTCAATTCCGTTCTCGCCAACGCGCCCGGCGTTGCCACCCTGCGCCCCATGTGGCGGCACCACGCGATGGGAGGACAGGACGGTCACAGTCATCGCCTCATTGAACCGCAGCCGCCGGGTAATCCCATCGCCGCCCCTATGCGCCCCGTGCCCGCCAGATCCATGGCGGATGGAGAATTCTTCGACCCGTACGGGGAACCGTGTTTCCAAAACTTCGGGATCGGTCATTCTGGTGTTTGTCATATGGCTGTGCACCGCGCTTGTGCCATCAAAGTCCGGACCGGCCCCGGTTCCGCCGCAGATCGTTTCGTAGTTCTGGTAGACGTCATTCCCGTAGACGAAATTGTTCATCGTGCCCTGAGAGCCCGCGATGACTCTCAATGCCCCATAGAGCGCATCGGCGATGGCTTGGGATACCTCGGTGTTGCCCGAGATCACGGCCGCAGGTGGTGCCGGATTGATCATCGACCCCTCCGGCACGATGAGGTTGAGTGGTTTCATGCAGCCCTCGTTCATCGGGATGTCGCTGCCCACAAGGGTGCGAAAGACGTACAACACGACAGCGCGGCAGATTGCCAATGGCGCGTTGTAATTGAGAGGGGACTGCGCGGATGTTCCACTAAAGTCGATGGTTGCGCTGCGCGCGTCGTGGTCCACGGAAATACCGACCTTGATCTGTGCACCGCCATCCAGCGGGTAGGTGAACGCGCAGTCGTGCAAGACGTCCAGCACGCGCCGTACGCTTTCTTCGGCATTGTCCTGCACATGGCCCATATAGGCATGCACCCCGTCGACGCCGAACTGCCCGGTGATCTTGCGCAGTTCTGCAGCACCGGTTTCGTTCGCTGCGATCTGTGCGGCAAGGTCGGCCATGTTCTGGGTCACGTTCCGGCACGGATAGGGCCCCGAAGACAACAGGGCACGCGCCTCAGCCTCTTGCAGGATGCCTGCGCGCACCAATTTGAAATTGTCGATCAGCACGCCTTCTTCGTGGATCGTTTTGCTGTCGGGCGGCGCTGAGCCGGGTGTTTTGCCGCCGATGTCCGCATGATGTCCGCGTGAGGCTACGGTATAAAGAATGTCCTGCCCCGCGTCGTCGAACACCGGCGTGATGACTGTCACATCGGGCAGATGCGTGCCGCCGTTGAACGGGTTGTTCATCATGAACACGTCGCCGGGCTGAATGTCTCCGGCGTTTTGCTGCAACACGGCGCGCACGCTTTGCGACATGGATCCCAGGTGCACAGGCACGTGGGGCGCATTGGCCACGAGATCGCCGTTCTGGTCGAAGATCGCGCAGGAAAAGTCGTATCTTTCCTTGATGTTCACCGAATAGGCCGTGTTGGCCAGTGTCGCGCCCATCTGTTCGGCAATGGACATGAACAGGTTGTTGAAGACCTCAAGCATGACCGGATCCACACGGGTGCCAATGGCTTCGGCGCGCCTCAGTGTCTCGACACGGCGCAGCATCAGGTTGCCGCCCGCTTCGCATGTGGCTTCCCATCCGGGTTCAATAGTGTTGGTGCCGGTGGATTCTGTCAGGATTGCCGGGCCTTTGACCGTCTGGCCAACGCGCAATGTCGTGCGATCGACCAGCGGCACAGTCTGCCATGTGCCCTGCACATATACGCTTGCCGTTTGGGCGGCTGTGTCGCGCGCGACCGGATCGGGCAGGGTGACGCGCTCTCCGGTCTGGCCTGCGGCCTCGACAACCAACATGTCGATGATCAGGTGATCCGTCAGGGGCAGGAAGCCAAACTGCTGTTTGTGCGCGGCAAGAAAGGCGGCTTGCATGGCGGCGGGAGTATCAATCGCCACGGCAAGGCTGCGCTGCGCGTCTGCGGGCCGCACATGCACCATCTTGGTGATCGTCACGTCATGTGCGGGAATACCCTGATCAATGACCTCGCGCGTTGCATCCTCTGCCATGTTGGTGAGCACATCGAGGACGCTGGCGTCTTCAAGAGGGCCCTGAAATTGATGTTCCCGCATGGCGCGGATGTCCGCCAACCCCATACCGAATGCGGACAGGACGCCTGCATATGGGTGAATAAAGATCTGTTTCATCCCAAGAGCATCGGCCACAAGGCAAGCATGCTGCCCCCCGGCGCCACCAAAGCAGTTCATTGTGTAGCCTGTTACATCATAGCCACGCTGCACGCTGATCTTCTTGATCGCATTGGCCATGTTCTCGACGGCAATGCGCAGGAAGCCCTCGGCCAATTCTTCGATGCTCTTGTCGCTGCCAATCTCGCGGGCGAGGGCGGTAAATTTCTGTCGCACGACGTCCGTGTCCAGCGGCAAATCCCCATTGGGGCCAAAGACGGCGGGAAACTGATCGGGTTGCAGCTTGCCCAAGAGGACATTGCAATCCGTGACCGTCAGCGGCCCGCCACGTCGATAGGCGGCGGGGCCGGGATTGGCGCCTGCGCTTTCGGGGCCAACCTGCATGCGCCCGTCGCGGTACGACAGGATGGATCCGCCCCCTGCAGCAACCGTGTGGATCGACATCATCGGCGCACGCATCCGCACCCCTGCGACTTCGGTCTCGAACGAGCGTTCGAACGCACCCGCGTAATGACACACATCCGTAGAGGTCCCACCCATGTCAAAGCCGATGAGTTTGGTGTGTCCCAGTTCGGCCGCCGTCTTGACCATGCCCACAACGCCGCCAGCAGGCCCTGACAAGATCGCATCGCGGCCATGAAACAGGCGCGCATCCGTAAGCCCGCCATTGGATTGCATGAACATCAGACGCGCGCCGCCATCCGTGGCCCCGAGGGCCCCGGCCACCTGATCCACATAACGGCGCAGGATGGGCGATAGATAGGCATCCACAACCGCGGTATCACCGCGCCCAATCAGCTTAATGAGCGGGCTGACCTCATGGCTGAGCGATATCTGGCCAAAGCCGGTCTGCGCCGCCATCTCAGCGATCTTCTTTTCGTGATCTGGAAAGCGGTAGCTGTGCATCAACGCCACGGCGATGGAGCGATATCCATCGCCATAGGCCTGGCTGAGAGCGGCGCGTACCTGTTCGGTATCCAGTTCCAAAACCACGTTGCCTGCGCTGTCGATACGCTCACTGACTTCGACCACGTCCTCGTACAGCAATTCGGGCAGAGTGATGTTGAGGTCAAACAGGCGGGGGCGATTCTGATAGCCGATGCGCAGCAGATCGCGCAGCCCCTTGGTGATGAACAGGATTGTCCGCTCTCCCTTGCGTTCAAGCAGGGCATTGGTGGCAACGGTTGTCCCCATCTTGATGGCCTTGATCGTGCGCGGGGGGATGTCCTGCCCCTCTGCCAACCCAAGCAGATCGCGCACCCCTTGCACCGCCGCGTCAGCGTAGCGTTCGGGGTTCTCTGACAGCAGCTTGTGCGTATGCAACGTACCGTCTGGCTTGCGCGCTACAATGTCGGTGAAGGTGCCGCCGCGATCGACCCAAAACTGCCACATGGGTTTAGTTCCTCTGTTTGCCGGCAGGGCCGACATTTGATTGCGATAAAGGTGAAGAGTGGATTGCGTCTAGTAAACCAAGGACGGCAGCCACAGGGCGAGGGCCGGAAAGGCCAGAAGCAGCCCGAGCATGACAAACATGGTCACGACAAAGGGCAGCGCCCCTTTGATCACGTCAATCATTGGCCCGCCTTTTCGGATGCCCTGAACCACGTAGAGGTTGATGCCGATGGGCGGGGTGATCAGTGCGGTTTCCAGAAGCACCATCAGCAGGATCCCGAACCAGACAGGGTCAAACCCCAGGGCGACGACGATGGGCGTGATCAGCGGTGCCATGGTCAGCAGCATCGACAGCGTCTCCATGAAACATCCGATCAGGATCAAGACGGCCACGATCATCAACATCGTCTGCATGGGCGTCCACCCAAGGCCGGTCACAAAGTCGGTCAGCGCCTGGGTCAGTCCGATAATCGACAACACGAAGTTCAGAAAGACCGCGGCAATGATGATCAACATGATCATGGCGGTTGTGCGCATCGTGCCCTCGACGGCTTGGCGCATCATGTCCAGTGACATCTTGCCGTTGAAGGTGGCAAGGATCATCGAGGCGACAACGCCTAGTGCCGCCGCTTCTGTCGGCGTGGCCAAGCCTGCATAAATTGATCCGACAACAACGAGGAAGATGCCGAGGGGTGGGATCAGAGCGGGCAGGGCGCGCAGCCGCTCTCCCCACGTATAAAGCAGCTTTTCGCCGCCCCATTCGGGTTTGAGGATGCAGGCCACGACAACCGTTGCCATGAACAATGCGGCCAGCAAGAAACCGGGCAGGAAGCCTGCAAGGTACAGTTCAGGGACCGAAGTGTTTGTCAGCAGGCCATAAAGGATCAGGTTGATCGAGGGCGGGATCAAGATCCCCAGCGTGCCCCCGGCGGCAACTGTACCCAGAAACAGGCTTTCGTTATAGCCGCGCTTGTCGATTTGGGGCACCGCGACTGTGCCGATGGTCGCTGCGGTCGCCACGGACGATCCGGACGTGGCCGCAAACAGGGCGGATGAGCCGATGTTGGAGTGCATCAGACCACCGGGCAACCACCCGAGCCATTTGACGATACCGTCATACATCCGCTCGGTAATACCGGCCCGCAGCAGGATCTCGCCCATCATGATGAACATCGGAATGGCCACCAGCAGAAAGTCGGTCCCTGTCTGCCACGCCATGTCCGAAATGGCGCGGTGCAACGGCATAACACTGTCGGTGTATTGCAGGATCAGCCCCAGCCAGCCCAAAGAGGCGGCAATCGGTACAGCCAACCCGATGAGGGCCAACAGGATAAGAAGCGTTTTCGTCAGCATGGTTTAAACCGTCTCATCCTGAATTTGCTCGTCGAGCGATTTGACACCGATGAGTTCCTGTACGCCCGGTTCGTCGCCACGCAGGTAACGCTGGATTGCGACAAGGCCGATCAGGACACCGGAGAATACAAAGAAGATCCACCCGATCAGCCATGGGATTTGCGGAATGGCGAGGGGGACACGCATCGGCGTGATGGAGCGGGAACCGTTTTCCAATGTGTCGCCAACCATGCCCCAAACCATGATCACGATCACGAGGGCAAAACCGATGAGCATGATGAGGCCAAACAGATTAATGAGAGGTCTCAAGGCCTTGGGGAACGTTCCTAACAATGCATCTACCCTTATGTGGGCCCGTTCAAACAGTGCGTAGGACAAGGCCAGCGTCGTGGCGACGCCAAAGGCATAGCCCGAAATCTCGTCAGCACCGCCCAGCGAGATATTGAACACTTTGCGCAGGAACACCTCGAGGGTGACAAGGAAAGCGGACAGGACGATCAGCGTGCCACCCAGCCAAGTAAGCCACAGGCTGACTTTGCGTGTTGTATGAAGAATGGGATCTAGCATTCGGAAGGCCTTGAGAAATATGGGTTCACCGAGGCGGCAGTCGTGGCCGCCTCGGCAGTATAGGCTATGCTTACTCGGCAGCTGCGGTCAGACCAAGGATCGGACCAACAGTTGCGTTCCAGTTGGCCGCGCATTCCGCACCGCACCGCTCGGCCCAACGCGCCAGAACAACGTCCGTTGCGATCTTGTCGCGCGCCAAAAGGTCCTCTTTGGAGGGCTCGACCAGCGTCATGGAGCCGGGATCACCCACCTCGCAAGCGCCGCCGGTGATGCACGAAATCGCAACTTCGTCTTCGGTTGCCGTTTCGGCCCACATCGCGTCGTTCAGCGTGGCGATCTCGGCTTGCAGGAACGATTGCTGATCTGCCGAAAGTGAGTTCCACTTGTCCATGTTCATCGCGCCAAAGGCGAGGCCCCAGCCGACACGCAGTGTGTAGGCATGAGTGGCGACTTGGTTCCAGTTCGCGGTATAGGCCGACATGGTTCCGGTGATGGCGCAATCCACAACGCCTTTTTCAAGCGCGGGGATCACTTCGGAGAAGGCAACGGTGACGGATGTGCCGCCCACACCTTCGACAAAATCACCCAACGTGGTGGAGTAAACCCGGATCTTCTTGCCCTCAAGATCGGCGATGCCGCCGACTTCACCGTTGCACCACAGCGTCTGACTGGGGAATGGATAAAGCATCAACAGCTTGGCGTTGTAGATATCGGCAAAGGCAGTTTCGAGTGTGCCGAAATAAGCTTCGGACACTTTGCGCTGCGTGTCGATGTCTTGGGTCAGGGTCGACAGGTCCGCCCCTTCAAAGATGGCATTTTCGGCGGCCACATAGCCGGGCAGGCCAAAGGCAAAGTCAAAAACGCCGTTCTTAACCAGGCGCATGATCTCGAACCCTTTGAGGCCCAGACCGGATTGGGACTGAATCTTGCCGATGATCTTGCCGTCGGAGGCTGCCGCCAGATGTTCGTTGAAGAACGGGCCTTCATGTTTCTGGAAATTCGTCAGGCTGGACCATGTACCAACGGCGTTCAGCACGACCGGGCTGTCGGCCACTGCGGCTGACGCTGTAAGGGCCAGCGCACCCAGAGTTGTTGCAAGTTTCTTCATGTTTTTTCTCCTGTTGGGATATTTGATTATGGTTGTAGGATTGTTGTTTCGGCGGTGTCCGCCACGTCGGTAATCAGCATGTGCCCGGGCTTGTGGGTGATGCAGATTGCAGGTTTGGCCTGCGTGATGGCGACTTGAGGGGTGACGCCGCAGGCCCAGAACATCGGCGTGGTGCCGGGCGGGACTGGGGCGGGATCGCCCCAGTCAGGGGTCGTGATGTCTGCAATGCCGATTGCGGCTGGATCGCCGACATGCACGGGCGCGCCATGCGCCATGGGGAAGTTTTTGCAGATGGCGATCACCTCATCGATGCGGTCATCGGGAATGGCCCGCATACTCACCACCGACGCGCCGCCAAATGGCCCGGCAGGCACCGTTTGAATGCCGGAGGCGTACATTGGCACAGTTGTGTTGTTGGCGATGTGCCACAGTGTAATCCCGGCCTGTTCCAACGCATGTTCAAAGGTAAAGGAGCAGCCCAAAGCGAACGCTACAAAGTCGTCCTGCCAAAGATCGGTGATGTCAGCGCGCGTCTCGTCCAGTACCCCATCTCGATAGACGTAGTAGGCGGGGATGTCGGTGCGGATGTCGATGTCACGCCCAAGCGTGTGCATCAACGGATTGCCCGTGTCTGACACGCCTACCAGCGGGCAAGGCTTGGGGTTGCGCTGGCAAAAGCGCATGAAATCAAGCGCGTGCGCGGCAGGTAAAATGGCGAGATTTGCCTGCAGGTTGTTCTTGCCCAATCCGGCTGTGTGACCGCCATAGGCACAGGCCCTGATTTCAGCGCGGACCTGCGCCGTGGATTGGCGTTTCAGCTGATCGAATATCTGGCTCACGGTCGAATCCCCTGCTTTGGGTAACGATCCGGCGCATACGATATAAAATCAAATCATAAATTTTTGGCAAAACACATAAAGAAAATCTATAAACCGGCCCGTGCAATCTCATCTGCCATATGGGCCGTGGTTTCGATCAGGTGGCTACGCGGCTCTCCGAGATAAGAGGCTGAAAACCTGAGAGGTTTTGGCGTCCATCCGGGGTCAAACCGCTCGAGCTTGCCTTCGTTGACCAAGCGTGTGCCCAGCGAAATCGGCAGAGCCCCAACACCCAATCCGGCTTCAACCAGTCGGAAGCATGAGGACAGGGACGAAGAGGGGAACATCGAGATTTCGGGGCCGAACCTCTCGAACAACTCTGCGCGCAACTCTCTGTAGGGGCGCGTGTTCTTGGCATAGGTCGCGATGGGGACACTGGACAGATCCTTGCCATCCGCTGGCCCCCCGCCAGGTGCGCGAAACCACCCCAATTCGACGTCCGGCAAAATGACATTGTCGATGGTGTAGTCTGAAATTGGGCCAAGAAGAATGGCAAGATCAATTTCGCGCGTCAGCAGCTGGTCTCGCAAGTTGATCGAAATGTCCACACTGATCTCGATCTTGAGTTGCGGAAAGCGTTTGTGCAGCGCCCCCACAAAATCGGGCAGCCAGCTTTGGGCGATGGTTTCGGACACGCCCAGACGCATCAGGCGGTCCACGCCACTTTCGTCCACCACGTTCTTTTCAATGAGCTCTGACAGATGCTGGAATTGTTCGGCATGGTGCATCAGGATGTCCCCACGCTTGGTCAATCGCATCCCCGAGGCGGACCGATCAAACAGGGCGGCCCCAAGGCTGTCTTCGAGGGCCTTGATCCGGGACGTAACGGCCGGCTGGGTCAGGTGCAGCGCCTCTGCTGCGCGGCTGACGCTTTTGAACTTGGCGACGGCGAGGAAGGTGCGCAAATGCTCCAATTTGAGACGAGACACGACGGCAAACCCTTCATCTGAGATATCTGACGTATTCGGTTTCCCCAAGCTTGGGAACCGGATGGGTGAAGTCAAGCGGCCCGACGCGAATGCACCAGTTATGAGAGCGTTGACTGTGGATCCGTGTTGCGTGCCCGGGGCTGCTCAGAACGAAAACAAACCCACTTTGGGCAATGTTCATGCGTGTTGACGTCTACAGTTGTCTGCGCAAAGAGGTCAGCCTCGGTTTAGCGGCTGACATATCGTTCAGCGAGTTCCAACACGTCATCCGGATACTTGAAAAACAACCACCGACCCGCATCTGGGTAGATGTAAAAATTGATCCAGCCGTAGTCTTTTGTTTGTGCCGCCAGCGTCTGCGGCGTCACTGCTGGATCCGTGAGCCCGTTGAGCGCGTGCACGGGCACTGCGTTCTTGAGGGCATGCATGACAGACCGGTTATGCGGTTCATGGTAGCTGAGCCGCTGCCTCAGGAATGCGTTGCGTGCGCTGCGTGTGTTGCACAAGGCCGTGTTTGATCCTTCGATCATGGCGGTACGGGTGTCCGGGTCCGCAAACACAGCCAAGTCATCTGCCGACTTTGCAAAAGTGCGTTCGAACATACGTTTCTTGCCCAAGCGCTGCATGGCTCCGAATGAGGCGTTGGACGCAGCAGGGGCCAGCCGCACCAGATGGTGGGCACTCGAGCGCATTAGGCGATGAACAGGATGTGCGCATTTGCTTTCGCTGTTCATCGGCAAAGAACCGGCGGTTGCGATCAAAGCCGTGACCGCGCCGGGGCAAACGTGATGCACATGTGCGGCCAGCCTGACATCCGCTGACATTGTTATGAAAGGCGCGGCGGTAACACCTGAATCCTTCATGACTGTCAAGATGTCGAGCGCGGTCTGCGTGCTGAAATCTGCATCATCCGGCATTGCGTCAGACGTGCCGTAACCGGCCCTGATCGGAGAGATCACCCGCAATCCGCGCCGATACGCAAAATTCTCGATAGCAGGGGGAAGTTTGACCAGACCAAGTTCGCTGGACATGTATATCACTGGCGCGCCATTGGGATCGCCCAACACCAGATAATCTAGATGCCGACCGTCTGGTCCCACGGCAACACGCGGTGTGTCTCGCTCAAATGCAGTCAAATGATCTGCGGCGTGAACGGCCATACTTTTCGTGGCTGACATCACCAGACAAAGGCCTCCACGCCGTTTTGCATGTCGCGTTGGGCACTATCAATGGGCCTGGCACAGCCGATGATCAGCGAGTGCCTTGCTCCTGGATCATCCATGCCGTTGATTTCCCACAGTCCTTTGTTGGTTGAATACGACGCGATCAATGATGAACGTCTGATCACGTCCCAAGCCTCCTTGAATAGAAGTATGACAACATGACGTTAGGTCAATAAGTATCGTGGATTCCCCAAGCTGCATTGGGTCGCATACACGTGAGCCGTGCAATTGGGTGGATTGATAGGCGATGTTCAGCCGTTTTCCGGAGGTTGGTGATGCGGTTGCGCTCCACCTTACTTGCGTTTTGTGGCGCGTGGGCATGTGAAAACGCGATGAGCTAGCGGTGTGATTTGCCGCCTCGGCAATCGGGGCAGTGAGCCGTTCAGACCAACTTCACAAAAACGGATTGATCGGGCCAGCGACCGTGAAAAGAAAATTGGACATATGCGGCGTGCTCGTTCTTCGCCGATAAATGGCCGACCGACACGAAACGGTGCTCTCGACCGTCCTGATTTTTGCAGCGGGATTTCCGCTCTGGCAGTTGTGCTTTTCTCAGGCAGTGATGCCATGATTGCCCACCTCCGCGCTATGCGGAGGCGGGCTGTAGCTGTATCAGACGTAGCGGTTGACGATGTTTTCCAACCGTTCCTGCTGGCCCGAGCGCGGTTCAGGGGCGATACCATCGGCAATCACGCGGTCAAAACAGGCCTCTAACCCGCCAGAGAGCATCGATTGGGCCGCGTCGCTGTCCCATCCAGCATAACGTGCGGCGCGCGCATCCTCCAACGCGCCATCCTCCAACATTTTGGCGGCGGCCTTGAACCCACGGGCACAGATGTCCATTGCCCCGACATGCGCGGCGACAAGATCCACAGGGTCCAGCGATTGCCGCCGGATCTTGGCGTCAAAATTGGTGCCGCCAGTGGTAAACCCACCGGCCTTGAGGACTTCGTAATAGGCCAGCGCAACTTCGGGCACGTTGTTGGGGAATTGATCCGTATCCCAACCCGATTGATAATCGTTGCGGTTCATGTCGATGGACCCAAGGATGCCCAAGCTCGCCGCCATGCCAAGCTCGTGTTCGAAAGAGTGGCCAGCAAGGATCGCGTGACCCTGTTCGATATTCATCTGAACCTCTTTTTCCAGCCCGAATTCTTTGAGGAACCCGTACACCGTGGCGACATCATAGTCGTATTGATGCTTGGACGGCTCTTGCGGCTTTGGCTCAACAAGAATGGCGCCGTCGAAGCCGATTTTGTGCTTGTACTCAACCACCATCTGCAAGAAGCGGCCCGCATGGTCGCGTTCGCGCTTGAGATCAGTGTTAAGCAGGGTTTCGTAACCCTCGCGGCCGCCCCACAAGACGTAGTTTTGGCCCCCCAGCTTGTGCGTTGCATCCATGCAGGATTTGACGGTGGCTGCGGAATAGGCGAACACATCCGGGTCGGGATTGGTGGCCGCGCCAGACATAAAGCGTTTGTGCGTAAACAGGTTGGCCGTGCCCCAGAGCAGGTCAGGCCCCCCGGCCGCCATCTTCTCCCCGATGTAGTCAACAATGGCCTCGAAGTTGCGTGTGCTTTCGGCAAAGCTTGCGCCTTCGGGGCGGATATCGAGGTCGTGGAAACAGAAAAACGGCTGACCAAGGATCGCAAACAGCTCAAACGCCACGTCCGCCTTCATCCGCGCCAGATCCATGGTGTCGCCAAACCAGGGACGCTCCAGCGTTTGCCCACCAAAGGGATCGCCCCCTGGCCAGGCAAAGCTGTGCCACCACGCAACGCCGAACCGCAAATGATCTTCGAGGCGCTTGCCCATGATCATTTCGTCCGGGTCGTAGTGGCGATAGGCCAGTTCAGAGGTGCTGTCGGCTCCCTCAAAGCGCACAGGGGCGATGTCGCGGAAAAAGTCGGTCATGAGAGGTCCTTGAGGGCTGAGTATGTCTGTCTGTAGCGGTGATAGGTGTCATCAAACGCGGGCACGAGGGCTGCGTTTGGTGTGTATGTGTGCGCAAGGGCGGGTGCGGTCGCAATGTCTGTGCCAGCATCGCCGCTGGCCATATAGCCCAGCCGTGCAGCGCCAAAGGCTGCGCCGAAATCCCCTTGGGCCGGAACGGAGATCGGCAGATTCAGTGCGGATGCAAGAATGTTGAGCCAGTAGCGCGACTGTGCCCCGCCCCCCACAGCGATAAGGTGCTCTGGGGCTGTGCCTGTCGCCTCCATTGCCGCAAGGCTGTCTCGAAAGGCAAAGGCCACTCCTTCCAGCACAGCCCGTGTGGCTGCATTGCGGTCGGTGGCGTGCTCCAGCCCGATAAAAGCACCGCGCACATGCGCATCATTGTGCGGTGTGCGTTCCCCGCCGAGATAAGGCAGAAACAATGTGCGCCCCGGTGCTTGAGGCGAGGTGAGCGCATCCGTCAGTGTGGCCGGGTCTGTATCCACGAGGCGCCCGTACCATGCGAGGGCATCTGTGGCGGCAAGGATCACACCCATCTGGTGCCACAAGCCCGGCAGCGCATGACAAAACGTATGCAGCGCTGTTTCCGGGTCAGGCGCGTAACCCTCAGAGGCGGCAAACAGTACACCGGACGTGCCGAGCGACAAAAATGCCTCGCCGGGTTGCGTCACGCCCACTCCAACTGCAGAAGCCGCATTATCGCCTGCACCGCCAGCCACCGGGATGCCAGCAGGCAGCCCGAAGGATGCCGCGAGCTCAGTGCGCAATCCGCCAGAGGCGTCACTTCCCTCCACCAGCGAAGGCATGTGATCGGTACCAAGCCCCGTTGCCGCAAGCAGATCGTCGGACCAGGCGCGTGCCCCGACATCCAGCCAGCTTGTCCCTGCCGCATCCGACATTTCGGACACATGTTCGCCTGTTAGCCATAGGCGCAAATAGTCCTTTGGCAGCAACACTTTGGCCGTTTTGGCAAAGGCCTCTGGTTCATGCTTTCTGACCCACGCCAGTTTGGGGGCGGTGAAGCCGGGGAACACGATGTTGCCGGTTTGGGCGCGAAAGATCGGGTTGGCATCCATCTCGGCGGCTTCGGCATAAGAGCGTGTATCGTTCCACAGAATGCACGGGCGCAGCACCTTATCTGACGCATCGATCAACGTTGCGCCATGCATATGCCCGGCCAACCCGATGCCGCGCACACCGGAAAGGTCATGTGCGCCCGACAACTTGGTCAGTGTGGCCTCACAGGCCGCGATCCAGTGGGCGGGCTCCTGCTCGGACCAACCGGGATGGGGGCGCGATACATCCAAAGACGCAGTCGCACTTGCGACGATTTCCTGCTCCGCATCAATCAGCAGTGCTTTGACACCAGAGGTGCCCAGATCCAGTCCAAGATACATCAGTGATCCAACTTCACCCAAGCCGCGTCGCGTGCCGAAGACTTGACGCAGGCTGATACGAACTGCACGCCCTTCAGCCCATCATGAATGGACGGATAGGTTACTTCGCCCGCAACTGCGCTGCCGGTACGGGCGGCTGTTATTGCTTCGGCGGCCTCGGAGTAGATGTTGGCAAAACCCTCAAGATATCCTTCGGGGTGTCCGGGTGGTACACGACTGACACGGGCCGCGGCCTCCCCCGCACCAGACCCATTGCGGGTGATCAGTCGCTTGGGTTCGCCAAAGGGTGTGAACCACAAGTAATTCGGGTCCTCCTGCGCCCATTCCAGGCCGCCCTTGTCGCCATACACTCTGACTCGCAGGGCATTTTCGTTCCCCGGCGCCACTTGGGACGACCACAACATGCCCTTGGCGCCACCTGCAAATCGCAACATCACGTGGGCATTGTCATCCACTTGCCGCCCCTGCACGAAGGCGGTCAGATCAGCGGCCAGCGTTTCAACCTCAAGACCCGTGACAAAGCAGGCAAGGTTGAAGGCATGGGTGCCAATGTCGCCCGTGGATCCGCCCGCACCCGACCGTTTTGGATCAGTACGCCATTCGGCCTGTTTGAAGTCTTGTTCAACCGTTAGCCAGTCCTGCGGATACTCGACCTGCACCACGCGCACTGTTCCGATTTCACCAGCTTCGATCATCGCGCGGGCCTGACGGACCATGGGGTAACCAGTGTAATTGTGGGTCAGGATAAACAACGCATCCGAAGCCTCGGCAGCCTTGACCAGCTTCTTGGCGTCACCGAGGGTCGAAGTCAGTGGTTTGTCGCAAATCACATGGATACCACGCTTGAGAAATTCGCGCGCGGCGGCGTAATGCACGTGGTTCGGCGTGACGATCGATACTGCTTCGATCCCGTCCTTACGTCGGGCCTCGCGGATCGCCATTTGCTTGTAATCGTTGTAGATGCGCGCCAAGCCCAAGGCTGCGCCGCTGGCTTGTGATTTCTCTGGCGTCGAGCTCAGCGCCCCGGCCACCAGTTCAAAACGATCATCAATGCGCGATGCGATACGATGCACCCCGCCAATAAAGGCGTCGTTCCCGCCGCCCACCATACCCAGTCTAATCCGGCTCATCTTGTCTCTCCCTGATCGTGTGCACACCACGATCCATCTTCATCTTGCCCAATAAACTTCCCCCGGAGGGCCGATCAGCGTCCGACCCACCGGTGCGTTGTCTTCAGTCGATGCCCAGCATCTTGCGGTTTGCGGCCTCATCCGTGCCGCCATCGGCAAAGTCATCAAAAGCGCGTTCCGTCACACGAATGATGTGGTCAGATACAAACTGCGCGCCCTCGCGGGCTCCGTCCTCTGGGTGCTTGAGACAGCATTCCCATTCCACAACGGCCCAGCCGTCAAAGTCGATGGCTGCCATCTTGGAAAAGATCGCACTGAAATCGACCTGACCGTCGCCCAATGACCTGAAGCGTCCGGCGCGATCCACCCAGGACTGATAACCTGAATAAACCCCCTGACGGCCCGTTGGGTTAAATTCAGCATCTTTGACGTGGAACATGCGGATCCGGTCGGCGTAAATGTCGATATTATCCAGATAATCAAGGCATTGCAGCACGTAGTGGCTGGGATCATAGAGCATGTTGCAGCGCGCATGGTTGTTCACCCGCTCAAGGAACATCTCGAACGTTGCCCCATCGTGAAGATCTTCACCGGGGTGAATTTCGTAACAGATGTCGACACCATTATCTTCGGCATGGTCGAGGATCGGACGCCAACGGGCGGCGAGTTCGTCAAAGGCGGTTTCGACCAGTCCGGCGGGGCGCTGTGGCCAAGGATAGATATAGGGCCACGCCAATGCGCCCGAGAATGTCGCATGCGCCTCGATGCCCAAGTTGGCCGAGGCCGAGATCGCTTTTTTCACCTGATCGACCGCCCATGCCTGACGGGCCTTGGGATTGCCGCGCACTTCCGGGGCTGCAAAGCCGTCAAAGGCATCGTCATAGGCCGGGTGTACTGCGACGAGTTGGCCCTGAAGATGCGTGGACAGCTCAGTCACCTCAACTCCATTGGCTGCAGCCTGCCCTTTGAATTCATCGCAATAGGCTTTGCTTTCGGCCGCCTTGGCCAGATCAAACAACCGACCGTCCCAGCTTGGGACCTGAACGCCCTTGTACCCGCAATCAGCGGCCCACTTGGTGATGGCGTCCCAACTGTTGAATGGCGCGTCATCCTCTGCAAATTGTGCCAGAAACAGCGCGGGTCCCTTGATTGTTTTCATCGGTCTATCCTCTTTTCGTCCATGTTTGTGTGGGGTGTGCCACTTGTTCTAAAACGTTTTAGATCTACGGCGCGTTCTCTTGCAAGTAGATGTCGATGCGAATGCGTTCCTGGGTGTGGTCGATGGGTGCACCATCCGCTGTGGCCTTCAGAAGCCGGATCGCGGAGCGCACCAGATGCCCTGTGTCCTGCGAAATAATGGCGTCAAAAATACCCGATTGCAGGGCGGCGCGTGATCCCGGTGTCAATTCATGTGCCACCACAACAAGGTCTTTGCGCCGCGCGGTATTTTCCAGATAGCGGATCAGGCCGGGGTTGCCCGCAGCCGAGGAATAAACACCACACAGATCCGGGTAGGCGTCAAAGATATCAGGCAGCATCGATTGGATCAGGTCCGGATCGTCCCGTCCTTCGATAGAGGCCACGACATCCAGACCCGGAAACGACTCGGTCATCACAGCGTCAAACCCTTTGCGCCGCTCAAGGTGGTCGCGCGCCAAGCGCGATCCGGTGATCACTAGGATGCGCCCCTGTTCGCGCACAAACCGTCCCATGAGCTGTGCCGCGGTGCGCCCGGCTGCAATATTGTCGATACCCACAAAGTGATCGCGATCCGAACTCGGCAGGTCGGACACCAGGGCGACCACCGCGATCCCCTTGGCACGGGTGCGTTTCACGGCGTCCCGCACAGACGGCGTTTCCGGCCCGAACACGGCCACACCGTCCGCATCCGCAGGGCTGAGATTGTCGAGCACCTGAACAATGGCCTGAGGGTCAAACGGAGCAACCGAAACCATGTCCAGTGTTGTGCGGTTGTGGATCTGCTTGGCGGATTGCGCGACAATGTCGGCCTGCAATGCCGCGACAAATTCATTGCCCGTGGTGGGCAGAATGAAAAGCAGTTTGTAAACACGCCGCCGCGCCAGATTGGCTGCTGCCGTGTCACGGATATACCCGAGTTCAGCGATCGCCTCGTTCACCTTGTCGATGGTCACTCGCCGCACGCCCGGGCGCGCGTTCAGCACCCGGTCAACCGTTGCCAATGACACGCCTGCCACGCGGGCAATATCATTGACCGTTGGCTTTTGTGTGGCGTGATGGGCGTCGTCTGGCACGTCTTTATCCTTCGAGCTTGCCCGCAAGGCCTTCAAAGAGCAGGGCAACCGCTTCTGCGCCGGGGTCATTGTGGCCGGCCAGATTGTCCGACGGCACATAAGCCGCGCGGCCCGCCTTGGCCTTGACGATCTGGGCGGTTGCGTTGGCCCCCGCGCGGGCGGCGCTCGCGGCTGCGGCGATGCCTTTTGGCAAGGCATCCAATGCAGGTGCAAGCGCGTCGATCATGGTGCGATCTCCGACTTTGGCGCCGCCCACGTCGCCGACCCGCTGCAGACCTTCCAGCAAGGCTTTTTCCACTGTTGCCCCCCCAGCGCAGGCGTCCCCTGCAGCGTTGAAGTAGATAGCAAGGATTACACCTGACGAACCGCCCATGGTTTGGCTCAATTCGTTGCCAAGAGCCGGGAACAATTGTGTCAGATCAGCCAGCGGCATCCGGTCGAGCGACCCTTTCAGCGCACGTGCTGCTGTCGCCAATGTGCTGCCTGTGTCGCCATCGCCGGATTTCGCATCAAGCGCGTTCAATGTCTCTTCGGCTGCGATCAGCAGGTCGGCGACATGCGCAATCGTCGCCTGTGTCTTGTCATTGGCTGATGGGATTGGTGCGATGGGCGTCAATCCGTCGGGCAGAGGAGTGACCTTGACCGGGGCAATGGCCTGAACGCCCGGCCATGCCGCCATCGGGACGGGCGCAGACAGCCCTGCGAGGTCGGCATCATCAACCGGCAGAACGGAAACGGAAAACCCGTGCATATCCAGCGACGTCATCATAGGGGCAGGCCCGACGACATGGCTCACCACATCTGCTTGGGCCAGGGCGTGTGCGAGTACCGACATTTCTAGCGGGGTAGTGCCCCCCAAATCGTTGATCAGCGCCACGCATTGCCCAGTCATGTGCGGCTTTAACTTGTCCAGAACGAGGGCCATGGCTTGTTTGGCGCCTTGAAAGGCAACTTGCTCCACGCCGGGTTCTCCATGGATGCCAAGGCCCAGTTCCGCCTTGCCGGCAGGAATGCGATCTTCCTTCGGAGAGCCCGGAACCGTGCAGGTATCTAGGCTTGTCCCGATAGAGGCGACACTGTCGATCACGCGCTTGGCGGCTGTCGTAACGGCTGCAAGATCTGCGCCGTCTTCTGCCAGTGCACCTGCAATCTTGTGTACAAACAGAGTGCCTGCGACGCCACGCGGTTGGGGGAGGTCAGGTAGGGCGATATCGTCATCGACCACAACCATCTCGACCTTGCGCCCAAGGGCGCGTGCGCGTTCAGCGGCCAGACCAAAATTAAGGCGGTCACCAGTGTAATTCTTGACGATCAGCAAACAACCTGCTTCGCCCGTAACAGCCAGAATGCCTGCGAGCACGGCCTCGACGGAGGGTGAGGCGAAAACCTCACCGCAGACCGCCGCCGTGAGCATCCCTGCGCCAACAAATCCTGCGTGGGCAGGCTCGTGGCCGGAACCGCCGCCTGAGATCAGCGCGACTTTGCTGCGGTCCCAATCAGCACGGTAGACCACCTTGATATGGGGGTAGCCATCAAGCCGCGCGAGGGCACCACCGGATGTGGCAAGAACGCCATCAAGCGCCTCTTTGACCAGATCATCCTTGGCATTCACAAATTGTGCCATGTTGGGCTCCTTTCTTTAGGCGATGCGCACGCCAGCGGCATCAAAAAACAACGGATTGCGTGGCGCGATCTGGATGGTTTCACCCGGCTGCAAGGCGGTGTGCGCTTCGGTCAGGGTGATCACGTCATGCTCGCCCAATTTGAGGTGCAGGCGGGTTTGATCGCCCAAATGCTCAACCCGTACGACATGCGCGGCCTTGCCGGTGCCATGGGCGATGTGTTCTGGGCGCAGCCCGATCTGGTGGGCGTTGGGGGGCATGTCTTCGTCAAAGGTGCCCGCTGGCAACAGGTTGATGCGGGGTTGGCCCAGACGCGCGGCAACATAGGTCGAGGCGGGGTTCTCGTAGATCTCCCGAGGGGTGCCAAATTGAACGAGGTTGCCTTCGTCCAGAACACCGACATGGGTGGCCATCGTCATCGCTTCGATCTGGTCATGCGTGACGTACAACAGTGTCGCAGCGAGTTCGGCGTGGATACGTTTCAGTTCGACTCGCAAATCTGCGCGCAGCTTGGCGTCGAGCGAGCTAAGGGGTTCATCCATGAGGTAAATTGCAGGGTCACGTACCAGCGCACGCCCGATGGACACACGCTGCATTTCGCCGCCTGACAACGCGGTGGCCTTGTTGTCGAGCTTGTGCGGGATGTGCAGGACTTCGGCGACTTCGTTGACCTTGCGCGTGATCTCGTCCTCGGGGGTCTTGAGGATGGGAGAGCGCAGCGGAAAGGCCAGATTATCGCGCACGGTGAGGTGCGGATAGAGCGAATATTGCTGGAACACCATGGCGACATCGCGCTGGGCCGGTGTCTCGCCTGCCACGTCGCGGCCTGCGATCTGCACGCTGCCGCTGTCGGGTTTTTCAAGCCCCGCAATCAGGCGCAGCGTGGTGGTTTTGCCCGCTCCTGTGGGTCCAAGCAACACCACGAATGCGCCGTCCGGCACCGTGAGGTTCATGTCGATCACGGCCCTCGTGGATTTGAAAGACTTGGAGACGTTGTGCAGTTGGACCTCAGCCATGAGCCAAAACTCCCTCGTTCAGAGCCGATGGAAGAGCTTGCCCTGATGCGCGATCAAACAGAGTGACGGTGTCGGCGTTGAAATCCAGACCAACGGTTTCGCCGACTTTGGCCACCTGATCAGAGGCAATGCGGGCTTTGATCTCACCGTTTGCAGTGTCCACAGTCAGGATCTGAGTTGTGCCGAGGTACTCTGTTGCAAGGATCTTTCCGCGATAGGCGCCACCGTCATTCAGAGCAATATGCTCCGGGCGCACCCCGAACACCAAGTCACCGGATGCGCCATCTCGCAAGGCCGGCACACCTAACGTCACACCGTTGAGATCGACACTGTTTGCACCCGCCGCGACCTTGCCGGAGAAGTCCAGAAAGTTCATAGACGGCGAGCCGATAAAGTCGGCCACGAACATGGTGGCCGGTTTGTCGTAGATTTCCTGCGGTGTGCCGAACTGTTCCACCACCGCGTTGTTCATCACAACAATCTTGTCGCCCATCTGCATGGCTTCGAGTTGATCGTGGGTCACGTAGACTGTTGTCGCCCCCATTCGATCGTGCAGGGCGCGCAGCTCTTCAGCCATGTGTTCACGGAATTCGGCATCCAGCGCCCCAAGCGGTTCGTCCATCATGAACGCCTTTGGTTCACGTACAATGGCCCGACCAAGCGCAACCCGTTGCCTGTCGCCCCCTGAAAGGCCGCCAACAGGTTTCTTGAGGATGTCCCGAATTCCGAGGATGCCTGCAACCTCGTCCACCTTGGCGCGGACCTGGGCGCGCGGCATTCCCTGACTGACCAACGGGTAGCTGAGGTTTTTGTAGACGTTGAGATGCGGGTAAAGCGCAAACATCTGAAACACAAAAGCGATGTCACGCTCGGAGGGCGGGCGCTGCCCGATCTCTTCTCCATCAAGATAGATCTCGCCCGATGTGGGCAGTTCGAGCCCTGCAATCATACGCAAGGTGGTGGTCTTGCCACAGCCCGACGGACCCAGCAGCATGAAAAACTCGCCATCTTCGATAGTGAACGAGCTTTCGCGTACAGCAACAAAGTCGCCGAATTCCTTACGGACGTTTTTGATCACGATCTCAGCCATTTGGAATGATTTCTCCGATCCGCAGGAGGTTGCCGTCTGGGTCCCAGAGCGTTGCTTCTCTCATGCCCCAAGGTTTGTTTTCTGCTGATTGAAAGCGGGGAAAGCCTGCATCGCTGGGCAGGTTGAGGCCAGCCAGCTGCTTAGACACCGCATTCACATCCTTGGGCCGGATATAGGCGCCATGGATGCTGTCTTCGGGGCGATGTGAAGCGTGGTGGAAAAAGTGCAGTTCGACTTTGTCGCGGTTGATCAGCAGGTAGTTTCCATCGTCATACCATGCCTCAAACCCCCAGCTTCCGTAGAAGTCGCGGGTGATGTCGGGGTTGCGTGACGGCATGATGGGGCAGGCCTGTTCCAGCATCTACTCGTCCTCGCCAAAATGGGAGACGATGATGAACATGACCGTACCTACCAGCGTTGTGATGAAGGAATAGGTGAATCCCCAAAGCACAAAGGGCTGCATCAACATGAACACGCCAAGCGCGATAATGATCGTGGCGAGCACCTCCCATGGGCCGCGCCGCAGGCGCAGTAGTCCGTTCAGAAAGGTCATCATGATGTGGCCTCCGTTGAGCTGAAGTCGAGCTGTGGCATCCGTACACAACCTGTGCACAACGCGTGCGCCGCTGATGTGCGCAGGGATATTCTGACGTGGAGCTGGGTCATTTTCGCACTGCCCCGAATGTGATCCCGCGTAGCAGGTGTTTGCGCAGCAGGATGGTGAAGATCATCACAGGCAGTAGGAAGATCGTGGCCCCTGCCGCGACCGCTGGCCAGTCGAGCCCGCCGACCCCGATGATGGTGGGGATGAAAGGCGGTGCCGTTTGTGCGGTGGCCGAGGTCAGCAGCACGGCGAATGCGTATTCGTTCCACGCAAAGATCAGGCAGAAGATCGCCGTGGATGCGATACCTGTGGCGGCCTGTGGCAGGACGACTTTGTAAAAAGCCTGGAACCGTGTGTAGCCGTCGATGAGAGCGGCCTCTTCGTATTCGCGGGGGATTTCGTCGATGAACCCCTTGAGCAGCCATACGGCCAGTGAGATGTTCACGGCGGTGTAAAGCAGGATCATGCCCAGATGCGTGTCTGACAGCCCGAGGTTTCGATACATCAGGAAGATGGGGATCGCGACGGCGATGGGCGGCATCATCCGCGTACTGAGAATGAAGAAGAGCAGGTCATCCGCGAGCGGAATCTTGAACCTTGAGAAGGCATAGGCCGCCAGTGTTCCGAGGAAGATGCTGAGAAATGTTGAGCCAAAGCCGATGATCACCGAGTTGAGGAACCGCTCCCCGAATTTGGAGGGGCCGACTATGACCATGTCATAGTCCCGCACGATTTCGTCCGCCCAATTCTGCGGTGGATTGGCTTCGAGAAATTCCTGGGTCTGTCGCGTCCGCGTGGTGAACAGGTTTACGTAGCCTTCGAGCGTGGGTTCAAAGAGCACTTTCGGCGGGTAGCTGATTGCGTCGGCAGGTGATTTGAAACCCGTCAGCATGATCCATGCGAGCGGGATCATTGTGATCAGCGCGTAGAGGATGACCAGCGTACCGGCGAACCATTTGGAGCGACCGGAGGGTTCGGTGATGGAATAGGCGCTCATGGATTTGGGTCCGCTCTTGTGGGCTGGGGGTGGAGGGGGGCTGTCTGCCCCCCGGCGCTGGCGCGCCGCCCCCCGAAAGTTTTCCGGGCAAGATGAAGGATCATGGTCATCGTTCTTTCACCTTGTTCAGTGCCTTGACGTAGATGCTGGCGAGGCCAAACACCGTCACAAAGAGGATGATCGCGTAGGCAGAGGCGTAGCCGGTGCGCCATTTCTCGAAGGCTTCGCGTTTGAGGTTGATCGAAGTGAGCTCGGTTGTGGAGCCCGGTCCGCCGCCCGTGAGTTGCACCACCAGATCGAACATTTTGAAGTTTTCGATCCCGCGGAACAGCACGGCCAGCATCAGGAACGGCAGTACCATGGGGATGGTGATCGTGAAGAACTGCCTGAGTTTGGAGGCACGATCGACCTCGGCGGCCTCATATATGTAGTCCGGGATCGACCTGAGCCCTGCAAGGCAGATTAGCATCACGAAGGGTGTCCACATCCATGTGTCCACGATCACAATGGACCACGGTGCCAGATTGACCGATCCGAGCATTTCAAAGCTGGAGGCCTCACCCCCGGTGAAGAATGTCACGATGTAGTTGAACAGCCCGATTTGAGGCTGGTACAGGAATTTCCAGAAGTTTCCGACCACGGCAGGCGACAGCATCATGGGCAGCACAATCACCGTCGTCCAGAAGTTCGAGCCTTTGAAGTTGCGGTGAATGAGCCATGCCAGTGCAAAGCCGATCAGCACTTGCAGTGTGATGGTCCAGAACAGGAAATGCGCTGTGGCCTGCATATTCAGCCAGATGTCGCTGTCCGTCAGGATACGTTCATAGTTGCGCAGACCTATGAACTCGGGTTCGCGGTTGAGGCGGTTGGCTTTGAAATTGGTAAAGCTGAGTTGGATCGTCCAGATCAATGGGAAGATGTTGATGGCCAGCAGCAGGAAGATCGTGGGGGCCACGAAAATCCAGGCGATCGCGCGGTCACTGAAGCCGCGGATCTTGCGGGCGACGCGGGGAGGCGTGGCTTGAGCCGCTTGGTTGGCGAGGCTGTCGGTCATGAGGCAAACCTGTCCTGTGAGCGGGCCTTGGGCCTACCCTGCATCATTGGAATTTGAGGAAGAGGAGGGTGGGCAAAACTGCCCACCCTTGGTGGCAGCTGTGCCTTACAGTTTGCCTTCGTCTTCGAACACTTCGGTCCAGTCTTCGACCAGCTTGTCGAGTGCTTCCTTGGCTGTGCCCTGATCGGCCACAACGTAGTCATGCATCCGCTTTTGCATGGCCAGCAGCAGTTCAGCGTAGGCCGGTTCCTGCCAGAAGTCCTGCACCGCGCCCATCGCTTCAAGGAAGTCGCCCGCAAATGGTGCACTGTCGACAAAGCCCGGATCGTTCAGCACCGAGTTATGCGCGGAGTAGCCACCCAGCGACCACCACTTGGCCTGAACTTCGGGGTTGGCGAACCACTTGATGTACTCAAGAGCGGCGTCCTGTTTTTCCGAGTAGGCCACAACACTGATGCCCTGACCACCCAGTGTGGAACCGGCCTGATTCTGGGGTGGATTCACGAAGAAGTCGATCTTGTCACCGCCCGTGTTGGGATCGGCATAGAGACCGGGGAAGAACGCAAACCAGTTCATCGCCATGGCAACCTGACCGGATTTGAAGGCGTCGAGGCTTTCGCCCATATACGAATTCGTATAGCCGGGAGGTGTCGCCGTTTCGTAGAATTCTTTATAGAATTCAAGCGCTTCAACAGCTTCTGCCGAGTTCACAGCTCCTTCCATGTCGTAAGACCCGGGTGTGTTCTCGTATTTGAAACCCCAAGGATACAGTGCGGAGGTGATGCCCATGGTGATGCCTTCGGATCCACGCTCGGTGAAGATCGAGGCTCCATAGACAGTCTTGCCATCAATTTCGCGACCCTGAAAGAATTGCGCGATTTCAAGCAGTTCTTTTTGCGACTTGGGCTCAGCCAGATCGCGGCCTTTTGCCTCTTTGAAGGCGGCCTGGATCTCGGGATCCGCAAACCAGTCCTTTCTATAGAACCAACCGTTCGCATCGCCCATGGCGGGCAGGGCGTAGTAGTTGGGTGTGCCTTTGGGCCATGTGGAGTAGGCATAGACTGTCGCAGGTGCGAAATCGTCCATGCTGATGCCTTCGCTGTCGAAGAAATCGTTCAGCTTGACGTAGTGGCCATTTTCAGCGCCGCCGCCGATCCATTGGCTGTCACCAATCAGTAGATCGCAGAGTTTCCCGCCCGAGTTCAATTCGTTCAGCATCCGATCGGCGAAGTTGGGCCACGGAATGAACTCAAAGTTCATGGTATGGCCGGATTGGGCCTCGAACTCTTTGGACAGTTCGACCAATGCGTTGGCAGGGTCCCAAGCGGCCCAGCACAGTGTCAAATCATCAGCCGCAGCAAGCGTTGGAACGCTTACGGAACAGGCCAGTGCCGCGCCAATTGCGGCGCCATTAAATCGTTTCATGAATTCCTCCCTGATCGGATGCAAAGCAGCCGCACCCTTGGTCATCATAAGAATTGAGGGACGTACATCACGTCAAGGTATTTTTGAGGTGCGCCCCTCAAAAATGCCTGAATTGAGAGCACTTCTGGGTAATTGCTTATATATTACAACGCGTAAGGTGGTGTGTTCTTTTCCGTCTTGGCTGGTCTCTTGCGCTGCGCATCCTTAGCAATACCGCTGCAAAATGACGGAATCAGAGACTGGCGCATCGCGTTTTTTCAGCGCAGTGTGCAGTCCGTGACAGGAGATTCTGCACGGTGGAGCCATAGGGGAGGCCGCGGCTTGGCAAGTGAAAGACCAAACCAAAACAGTTACGATATTGTCATCGTTGGTGGCGCCATTATGGGGTCTTCCACCGCGTGGTTTCTAACTGACAACCCGGATTTTGACGGCTCTGTTCTGGTCGTTGAACGGGACACGACTTATGCATCCTGTTCCACCGCCCACACCAACAGCTGCATGCGTCAGCAGTTTTCAACCGACCTGAACGTGCGCATCAGCCAGTTTGCCGCAGATTTCGTCAAAAACATCCGCGAGCGTATGGGTGGCGATGACCGGGTGCCGGAGCTGGGTATTCGCAGCTTTGGTTACATGTATCTGGCCGACACAGAGGCGTTTGCCGACACGCTGCGGGACAACATCAAGGTGCAGCATGCCGCGGGGGCTGCGACCCAACTGATGAGCCCTCAGGAGATCCAGGCAGCTTATCCCTTCTACAATGTCGACGACATTGTGCTTGGTTCGATCAATACCGTGGACGAAGGATACTGGGACGGTGCAGCTGTGTTTGACTGGTGGCGTCGCCAAAGCCGCGAACGGGGTGTCGAGTATGTCCAGAACGAGGTTGTCGCGATGACGCGCAATGATGCTGGAACGCGCGTGGAGAGCGTCACTTTGACCTCGGGCGAAGTGATTTCCTGCGGACAGGTGGTCAATGCGTCCGGCCCGCGTGCGTCCCGTACGGCCGAGATGGCTGGCATTAGCGTCCCGGTTGAGCCGCGCAAACGCTTTTCCTGGGTGTTTTCGGCGGAACAGCCGCTGGATCGGGACCTGCCACTGACCATTGATCCGTCGGGTGTGCATGTGCGCGAGAATGGCGGCGGGACCTATCAAGCGGGCGGCCATTCGGATGTCGACCCAAGCGTTGCCTATGATGATTTCGTGATGGATCACAGCATTTGGCAAGATCACGTCTGGCCGGTCCTTGCGACGCGTATTCCCCAGTTCGAGGCCATCAAAGTGACCAGCGAGTGGGCGGGCCACTATGCAATGAACACTTTTGATCACAACGCGATTTTGGGGCCGCATGATGAGGTTGAGAATTTCGTCTTTCTCAACGGGTTCTCGGGTCACGGTTTGCAGCAGTCCCCGGCCATGGGGCGGGGCACGGCGGAATGGTTGACCTATGGCGCATATCGCACCCTTGATCTGACCCCGTTTTCCTATTCCCGCATTGTGGGCAATCAGCCCATCGTTGAAAAAGCAGTGATCTAAAGGACATGGCAATGAAGAAACTGGTTTTAACAGGCGCTGCTGGCAGCCTCGGCTCTCGCTTGCGAGCACCCCTGGCTGCGATGTGCGAAGAGTTGGTGAGCACGGATATCGTTGAAAGCGTTGGCGATCTGGCCGAGAACGAAACCTATGTGCAGGCCGATATCGCGGAGATGGCGGCGGTTGAGCCGTTGCTGGAAGGGGCCGATATGGTGATCCATTTCGGCGCTCTTGTGGACGAAGTGCCCTTTGAGCAGATGCTGGGCCCGAACTTTATTGGCGCCTACAATGTTTGGGAGGCTGCACACAAACACGGGCTGCGCCGCGTGGTCTATGCCTCGTCGATCCATGCTGTTGGTATGTATCCCAAAAACGAGCGTATTGGCATCGACGTTCCCCATCGCCCCGACACATTTTACGGCTTGGCGAAGTGCTTTGCCGAAGATCTGGGTCGGATGTATTGGGAAAAGCGCGGACTGGAGGCCGTCTGCTTGCGCATTCTGTCCTGTGCCAATGTCACCAATCCCCGCGCTGTGGGGTCGTGGTTGAGCTATGATGATATGATCCAGTTGGTGACCCGAGCGATTGATACGCCCATCACAGGATTTTCGGTTGTTTATGGCGTTTCTGACAACGATCGCGCGCCGGTCGACAACACTGCGGCAGGGCATCTGGGCTATCGCCCGCGCGACAATGCCGAGCAATTTGCCGAAAAGATCTATGCAAATTCTCCGCCCCTAGATCCGCAGGATCCTTCGCATTTCCGTCATGGCGGTCCCTTTGCAGGTATCCCCTTGGGGCAAAGTGCGATGGGATTGCTGAACCTCGACAAGGACGACAAAAAGTAAGCCTTTCGCATTCGGTTTTTTGGGGGTGGCGCGCCGTGCGTGCCTCCTTTTTCGATCTGTGCCTGTTGCCATGTCGCAAATGAGCGGGACAGGGGAGGCGTGCCGCGTTTGTTTGCCCCAAAACCATGCGGGGAGCGGCGCTATGAAAATCGGGTTTATTGGTCTTGGCAATGTCGGCGGCAAGCTGTCGGGCAGCTTGTTGCGCAATGGACATGACGTCCATGTCCATGATCTGAATGCAGAATTTGTGGCCGAGAAGGTTGCGGTTGGGGCAACAGATGGTCAAAACCCGGCGCAGTTGATGCAGGATTGCGATGCAGTCATCACCTGTTTGCCGAGCCCTGCGGCCTCGGCTGCTGTGATGGAGCTGATGTTGCCTCATGTCGGTCCAGGCAAAATCTGGATGGAGATGTCGACCACTGATGAGGCGGAGGTCAAGCGCATTGGCGCGCAGGTTATTGCAGCCGGTGGTGCGGCTGTGGATTGCCCGGTGTCGGGCGGGTGTCATCGCGCGGATACCGGCAATATTGCGATCTTTGCAGGCTGTGATCGCCCGACGTTTGAGCGGATTTTGCCGTTGCTGACTACAATGGGCCGACGAGTGCTGCACACCGGTGATCTGGGGTCGGCGTCGGTATTGAAAGTGCTGACGAACTTTTTGGCGACAGCAAATCTGGTAAGTGTGGCCGAGGCGCTGACTGTAGCCAAGGGAGCGGGCATGGACCTCGGCACTGCCTATGAGGCGATGGCGATTTCGTCGGGCAATTCCTTTGTGCACGAGACCGAAAGTCAGGTTATTTTGAACGGGAGCCGCGATATTTCCTTCACCATGGATCTGGTGGCCAAGGACATCGGCCTGTTTCAGGATGTGGCCGACCGGGCAGGGGTGCCGCTGGAGTTGAACCCGCTGTTGATCAACATTTTCAACGATGGGATTGAGCGGTATGGCCCGCGTGAATTGTCGCCCAACATCATCAAACGTCTCGAAGAGGCAACGGGTTTGGATGTGACGGCCCCGGGTTTCCCCGCTGAGATGGTTGATGATGAGCCGGAAGCGGTTGGGGCCGAGGTGATCGTGCGAAGGTAGCGCGTGTAATGTAAAGAATGGGCGCGATTGAAGCGCGATGCGTCGTTAAGACTTGTCGCTTGGCCTTGCGCCGGATAACCAGCCCGCCATGAGCAAAAAGACTTCAAACGAGGTATTGGCTACCGTCAATGCTTCTCCGGGGCGGCGAATTCTGGGTATCGGATCGCTGTATATCCTGTCGCTGATGGTGATCTACGTAGCCATTGTCTCTCCGCCCGCGCCGGGCTGGCAGGTGTTCCTGTTTGTTTTGGGCGGCGGGTCAATCTGGATTGCAGAGCAGATGCGCCGGGCCACGGCACTGGTGCTGGAACTGACCGAGACAGAACTGCGCGATAGCAGCGGTGTGGTTTTGGCGCTGACAGCGGACATGCAGGCGATTGATCGGGGCATGTTTGCCTTCAAACCGTCCAACGGTTTCTTGCTGAAGCTGTCCACGGGCGAGGGGCGAAAGTGGCGCCCCGGCATGTGGTGGCGTTTGGGCAAACGTCTGGGGATTGGCGGTATGACACCTGGTCACCAGACAAAATTCATGGCCGAGATCATCTCGGCCATGATTGCAGAGCGCGATGGCGTTTGATCAATCGCTGGACCACAAAACGCGCGGCGCATAACGCGGCCGAGTGAATACAAACTGGTGGATTTCGTGATCTGAAAGCCCGGTGTTGAAGGGCGGGTCATATTTCGCGAAGGTTTCCACCACCATGACGCGTTCATTGTGTGGCATGACGGGCAGATCGTCGTTCAGAGCAGCGACAGCCGTGTTGCCCAAGGCGGGCATCCACCCCAGTTTTTGGGACCAGTCGCGTTTGTACACGTCCAGATTGGCGTCGTATTTCACGCTGGTGACGCGGATTGCGACATCGCTGACATTGTTGGTTGTCAGATAGGCCAGCATTTCCCGTGTTCCAGCCATGTAGGCAGCATCAATGGGCGTGGTTTCACGCGAGATGATGTCACCGATGGTGTAGGCCGCCTTTTGGTTCACCGAATGCGTCCGATAGGCGTGAAAGAACGAGTACATCGACAGGTACGCCCACATCAGCATTGGCACGACGAGCACACATTCCAGCGCGATACTGCCCCGTTCGTTGTCGCGAAAGCGACGAAGATAGCGAGAAACATTCATCATGAGCTTGGCTCCTGCACGAAGGCCGAAAGGGAGACCATTGGGAAGTAACGGTTGCCGTCTTTCGTCATTTGTTGACCCAGGCCAAAGCCCGAGAACAGCGGTTCATATTGGTAGCACGCCCGCATCAGCATCAGGTCGTGGTTGTTGCCGTGTACGAATGAGCGCAGCGGAGCCAAAGGTTGCGAAACGTCGACGCAGTCCGCCGTACCCGTGAAACCTGCGAACGCACGCGGATTGATTGGGTTCATTTCCAGCTTCAGCAGGTCGTCGCAATCACTCAGGAAGCCCGAGTAGTCGCAGATGAGGTCTTTGACCTGCACGTGGGTGTAGTTGGCGCCGGTGTTGAGGCGTACGTCGCGCACTGCAAGATCAAGACCACGATCCAGCCAATTCTGGCGGAAGGCAAAGATGCTGAGTTCGAACGCCGTCAGAAGTGTCACCATCAGAAATGGGAAGATGATGACAAATTCGATCATGGGCGCGGCGCCGTCTTCGTCACGCCGGAACCGGCGCAGGAATTTGCGTGCTGTGCGTATCATTGTGTCAGCCTCAATTGGTTGATCTGCTTGGCGATGGCTTCGAACGCCTCGGTGATTTCGATGCCTTCCACGCGGAAGAAGTGGCTTGGTGAGGACGCGCAGTCTTCCATGACACCTGCAGAGTAGTTGGTGACCTCAAATCCGATGGACCACACAACGATGCCTTTTTGCTTGGCGGCAGTGCAGATGTTTTCGAGGAACCCGTCCGCTTGCCCGGAGGTATACTTCGTGTACCGCACATCGTCCCAGCTTCCGCGCCAATAGTTGTTGAGATACCAGTGCAGAGGGTATTTCAGCCAGTGAACCCGGTTGGAGTAGCTGTCCTCGTAGGCCCATCTGTGGATGCGCGTCGTGTTCACGTTCTGACCGTCAGTCATCAGGAGCACGGTTTTCAGAGTCTCCACGTCCGTATAGGGAGCAGGGCGGTTGCCAAAGGCTGAATCGACCTTGTTTTGCAGCCCAAGAGCCTGTGTCACAGGACGGAACGATGGGTCGAGCATGGCCACGCCCCACTTCATCCCGAGGTGGATCGACGTGTTGGCCCGTGCACGGTAATTGTCGATACGGTTTTTCAGAGTTGCCGCGTTCTGGCTGAAGCCAATGATTTGCTCATAGCCACGGTTGCGCGGGTCACTGCTGCCGTCGTCCCGTCCTGGGCACCCGGGGTTGGTGATGTGTTGGCTGTTATAGCGGTTCCAGCCTTCGTCGAAGAACTGCATTTGCTCATACGTGCCGTCCATCCGCACCGTGGTCGTGTTGAAGTCGTCTGGAACAAAGTCGACGCACCAGCCGGGGTTGCCCGACAAACGTGGGATCTGCATCGCTTCGAAAATATCCTGCCCGGCGCTCACTTGGGCCGTGTAGGGGATCAAGGATACGGAAATGAGGTCTTGAGTTTCGTCACGGATCACCGTGTCAATGAAGGTTTTTGCCGCGTCTTGCAGGTTTTCCATTTTGTCGTTGCTGCCCATCGACCCGGAGATATCGAGCACCATGGAGATTTCGACGTTGGACACACGCTCTTCGGCGGTGCCGCCTGCGTTCACGGGCAGTTCCGGCACGCCCATGAGGCGCATGAACTGGGTTCTTGTGGTGCCGGGTGCCGCTGTGGCGGACACCGTGCGGAAGTTCAGGCCTTCGTCGACTGTGACTGTCGGGCTGTAATCACCCAATCCCGATTTCACGAAGTAATCAGTGACAACGGCAGCGGGGTCCAGTGTCTGGTCAAGGTCCGCGGCAGCCAGCACGGCCCGGTCAAGCGTGGCTTGTACCCGCGTCCGCGCCATTTCGTTTTTCATCAGGTCGACAGCGATCCCGCCCACCAGCATCATCATCATCATCATAAAGATGGCAAAGTAAGTCACCGACCCACGTTCGTCGCGAGAGAACATGGCACAGCTGCTACGCAGTGTGCTGATTGATGTGCGTGTCCATTTCCAGTCCAAAGACATGATGTACCCTAATCTAACTAGCGATGTGCCTCGGGACCCGATGCGTGCCAGAATGTGCCAGCACAGTCGGAGTCGGGGTCCGCGGCCTTTTCGTCCAATGATCGGTGTGACGTGGGAATATGGCTGAAATCGGGCAAAACAGGGGTCTGTCTGGGGTGTTTTGTTCCGCGTTGTGGCCAATCGTCCATGCGCCACAGTATTGTTTAACGCCGTTAACCAATTTGACCGGAATGCGGTCGAAACGGCTCGCATACTTTTTTTGCCCAAAAAACTCGCACAGGTTAATGAATCCGTCATAGCCTGACTGCACAGACTGGCGACATATGAGTCGTTTAGCTGAAGGATGTGCCCGAAATAGGGCCGATCAAAGGAGAAACCGGATGAACAGCCCCGCCACCGAGCCAAGTTTTCGCGAAAGTGTGGACATCATGTTCAATCGGGCGGTGGCCCTGATGGACCTGCCACCCGGCTTGGAAGAAAAGATCCGGGTATGTAATGCAACATATACAGTGCGTTTCGGAGTGCGCCTACGTGGCCAGATCCAGACCTTTACCGGATATCGCTCGGTCCATTCCGAACATATGGAGCCTGTGAAGGGGGGCATTCGCTTTGCTTTGGGCGTCAACCAGGATGAGGTCGAAGCGCTTGCCGCCCTGATGACCTACAAATGCTCGCTGGTCGAGGCACCGTTTGGCGGTTCCAAGGGCGGCTTGTGCATTGATCCGCGCGAATACGATGATCACGAGCTGGAATTGATTACCCGCCGCTTTGCTTACGAGCTGATCAAGCGTGACCTGATCAACCCCAGTCAGAACGTCCCGGCCCCCGACATGGGCACGGGAGAGCGCGAGATGGCGTGGATTGCCGATCAGTACAAGCGCATGAACACCACTGACATCAATGGATCGGCCTGTGTGACGGGCAAACCCACAAACGCAGGCGGTATTCAGGGCCGTACAGAGGCGACGGGGCGCGGTGTCCAATATGCGCTGCAGGAATTTTTCCGCGATCCGGAAGGCCTTAAAAAGGCCGGGCTGTCGGGCCAGCTCGATGGGAAATCGGTTGTGGTGCAGGGCCTTGGCAATGTTGGATATCACGCGGCCAAATTCCTGTCCGAAGAAGACGGGTGCAGGATTGTCGGCGTGATTGAACGCGATGGCGCCTTGACGGATCCAAAAGGTCTGAACATCGAGGCGGTGCGCAGCTGGATCGGCAATCACGGGGGTGTCGCAGGATATGCCGACGCCACATATGTCGAGGACGGCGCAAGCGTTCTGGAAACAGACTGTGACATCCTGATTCCAGCGGCCCTTGAGGGTGTGATCAACTTGTCCAATGCGGAGCGGGTTGTTGCGCCGCTGATCATCGAGGCCGCCAATGGCCCTGTGACGGCAGGGGCGGATGCCATTCTGCGGGACAAGGGCACTGTGATTATCCCCGACATGTATGCCAACGCGGGTGGTGTGACAGTGTCCTACTTTGAGTGGGTCAAGAACCTGTCCCACATCCGCTTTGGCCGGATGCAGCGCCGCCAGGAAGAGGCGCGCCACCAGCTGGTCGTGGACGAGCTGGAGCGCCTGAGCCATCACCTTGGCGACAAATGGTCCATGACGCCGGACTTCAAGGACAAGTATCTGCGCGGTGCCGGAGAATTGGAGCTGGTGCGTTCCGGTCTCGATGACACAATGCGGGCGGCTTATCAGTCGATGGCCAGTGTTTGGCACGAGCGCGACGATGTACAGGACCTGCGCACGGCTGCGTATCTTGTGTCTATCGCCAAGGTTGCGGCCAGCTATCGCGCCAAGGGTCTCTGACAGAGGAGCGATCCATAAACATGCGGCAAGGCGGCACAGCTCCTGCCTTGCCGGCAGCGCAAAAAACTACCCAAGCCGCTGAATAAAAACTGACCTGACGCGTTTTCAATATACGGGTGCTGCACTGGCAGCGCCTGCAATTGAAACTATTGACGTACAGGTGCGTATCCTGCGCCCACGTTCAAGAGCAGGAGACAGCCATGGGTTGGCCGAAATTCGGAAGAAAGCGCACGAGTTGCTTCACTTTTGACGAGCTGTGGGCGGAAATCTCGCAGCCAATAAACCCACATTACGCTGCGTGGTATTTGCGCCCTGGCGGCCGCGGCGCTGCGCAGGTCATGGCGCGGGATTTCTATGACAAATTTGGGCGACCCGGCGCGAACTTGAAAGCGTTGGTGGGTGCCGTCAACACCGCTTTGCGTGTCGACAACGTGAAGTACCGCTCAAACATGCAGCGTTTGCAGCGATTTTCGGCCCGTGCGGGTCGTGGTCACTATGCGGCGGGCATCGCCCAAAGGGGCAACCGCGCGCGCGGTCTTCAATTCACACCCGGTGAGCGTCAATCGGAATATGATCGTGCCGCTGATTGGGTCGCCAAATGTTCGTCTACGCTGAATGGGACGGGCAGCGATTCAAAAGCGTGGAAAGATTTGCGCACGGCCATTGAACGGGTGGTGTCGCAAGATCCGTTGACGGTTGCTTCGCTTGAGACCTTGCAAAGCTCGGCCGGCAGGATTGACACCGAAGCGCGCACGGCTACCGATCCGGCAGACTTTTATGGCACATCCGCATTGGGGCGTCATTTTTTGCCCGAAGTTTTCAGCGCGGCGCGGGCGCTGCGCACACAAGCTCTGGCCAATGGCGGGCAGGGTCCAATCAACGACTACGCTGTATTCACGATGCTGGGATGTATTCTGGCCCACCCCTTTGGTGATGGGAACGGGCGCAGTTCCCGCGCGCTATATGCCTGCATCCAGATCAAGAACGGCAATCGTTTTTTCCCAGCGGCCTATGAGTGGGTGCAAAACCAGTTGCACGAGCGCAACCTGAATGCGGTTGTGAATGCAGGCGTACCTGACTACCTGCGCCCCGCGAACGCGGCGACGGTACGTCGCCAACCGGCACGGATCACGACTCCGGGCATGATCAACGTGCCGATCCCAACAGACGCGCCAGATGCGTCACGACGCGATGCAAGGGGTCGCCGGATCTGGGAGATTGGCGAGCTTGAGTGACCGCTCAGGGCAGCGATGCAAGACGACCCGGAACCCCAAAAAACTCAATCAGCCCGCGAATAAACCCGCGGGCTGACGTGTATTCATAGGGAGGGCAACGCGCAGGGCGCAGGTCTTTCACCACAACAGTCACATCACGGGCACTTGTGAGGCTCGTACAAAAAACGCGTTTGCGCGAATGGAGAAGTATTATGTCTTGGTTCCCTAGACTTGGAAGTCGCCCCTCATTGGGATTCTCGCTGCAAGACCTGATGGACAACGTGGCCTTGCCATCAAACCCCGCCTATCGCGCTTGGACCGCCCGCCCCGGCGGCACGGCTGCTGCCAACAAGCTGATATTGGATGTGTACATGGAATGGCATGCCAGACCGGGTTACACCCTCGAAATTCTGACAAGCGGTTGCAACGACAAGCTGACCCTCGACAATCAGAAATACAACACAAACACCCAAACCCTGATGCGCTTTGCAGCCCGCGCAGCCACGGGGTTTTATTCACGGGCCTTGGCGCGCAAGGGCAACCACTCTCGTGGACTTGCCTTCACGCCGGGGCAACGTAAATCCGAGTACGAACGCGCAGCGGACTGGGTGGTCAAAAGCTCGTCCACCTTGTCTGGCCAGGGCTCGGGCAGCAAAGCGTGGAAAGACCTTGTTCACGCGATGGAAGTTGTTGTGGAGACGCAAGAGATCACCTCGGCGGCGGCCTTGGAATTCCTCAACCAGTCCGCGGGACACATCGCGCAGAACAACCGGACGGTGACCTATCGAGACACCTTTTACGGGACCAGTGCACTGGGTCAGATGTTCCTGCCGCAGGTGTTTTCGGTCGCGCGGCCCTATAAGACACCGACGTTTCTGAATGCCCGCCCCAATGCGGCAACGGATCTGGCGACATATCTGATGCTGGGGACCATTCTGGCCCATCCGTTTGGCGATGGGAACGGGCGCAGTGCGCGGGCGCTTTATGCCTGTACGCAGATTAAAAACGGCGTGCGCTTTGTGCCTGCCGCGTATCGCTGGGTCCTGAACCAGCAGCATGAAACGAACATGGACACCGTTATTGATCCGAGCGCCGAGAGCTTTACCCATCTTGCGAACGTCTCGGGTAGCCGCCCACGGGTTGGACGTATCCGGGGCCACATGGTCGAAACGGTTGATATTGCTGCTGAACGCGCCCGCGAAGAAGCGGCGCGCGACGACATCCAGATCACCTTTCACTGAGCAGGGACTTTGGCATTGCATGCACCCCCGGCTTTGACCCCGGGGGGCTTTACGGGTTTTGCGCCAGTTCGGGCATCGCGTTCTCGATCTGGTCGTAGACAGCTGTGCAGATATCGTCCATTGCAATCATGAAGAAGTTCTTCGCGGCTTTTGTGTTGGGGTGATAGGGGTCTTTGACCTTACCGGATTTGTTCACCCTAAAATACTTCCGGTTGCCTTGATTGGCGGCCACGGTTTCCGGTGTCGCACCTTTCACAAAACTGCATTGGCTGCCTGTTTCGGCAAAGGCCCGTTCCACATTGGCTTGCGCCTTGATCCGCAGATCCGTGATTTTCTTCGAATAGCTGGGCGCTGTCGTCATAAAAATACAAGGCACTCCGGCTGGCAGTTGCGCGTTCATCTTTGCCACATCTTCAAGCGCCTTGTCGTAGTCATTGGCCCAGCGTTTTGCCGAATTGCCTAGGAAAGACAGCAGGATCAGCTTGGGGTCGTAATAGTCGGGCCGGAACATCACCTGAAAGGCCGACTTGTCCATTTTGCAGAACTGGTAGGCGTCTCCCTGACCGATCTGTTTGTATTTGTTGCCGGTTGTGTTGATGAACCCGTAGGTGCCGGCGTTCACCTTCCATTTCGGATCCACATCGCAGATTGCCCCCTTGGCCTTGCCCATGGTCGCCGTCCATGAATGCAGTGAGGTTGAGCGCACGCCGATCACCGCGACTTTCATGTCTGCGAGGACTTCGAGGTTCTTACGTTGCTGATCCGTTGGCGGGCAGTGGCTTTTGATGTTCTCAAAGAAGTCTAGGAAGACCGGCCCGGATCCAAATGGGATCTGGCTGTCGCCAAGGATCACGATTGTCGGCGAGTCAAATCCGCTGTCTTGGGCGTGGGCCGTGGTGGTCAGGGCAAGCGCGACAAGTGTCGCGCGCAAAAATCGGTTCAGCATACGGTCGTTCCAGTCAGTCACTGGGACACTCTTTCGCAAAACGTGTTCAAGTCCTAGCCAAATCCGTGTGAGTGCGTGGGTGCCGCGGATTCAGTCGCTGGTGGACCGATCCATGTCGAAAAGCGATTGGGCGTGTGTGTGCCCCCTTGCTACACCCGTCAGGATGTTGATGGTATCGCAAGGCAATATCCGCGCGCGGCACATGGGGAGAGGCACATGCGGTTTTCAGGGCTCAAGATCCTGACCGAAGGACTGACGGGCAACAAAGGGTGGGGCCCACATTGGCGCAGTCCCGAGCCGAAGCCCGAATATGATATCATCCTGATCGGGGGTGGGGGGCATGGTTTGGCTACAGCCCACTACCTTGCCAAGGTTCATGGCATCACCAATGTTGCGGTGCTCGAAAAAGGCTACCTTGGCGGTGGCAACGTTGGGCGCAACACAACCATTGTGCGCGCCAACTACCTGATGCCGGGCAATTCCGAATTCTATTCCCATTCGCTGAAGTTGTGGGAGGGTCTGGAAGAGGATCTGAACTACAACGTGATGCATTCGCAGCGTGGGATCATCAATCTGGTGCATTCAGACGGACAGCGCGATGCTTTTATCCGTCGCGGCAACATGATGGTTGGCGAGGGGGATGATGCAGAGATGCTGGACCCTGCTGGTGTGAAAAAGCTGTTGCCGATGATCGACTTTGATCAGACGCGCTTTCCTATCTATGGCGGCCTTTATCACCGCAGGGGCGGCACGGCGCGTCATGATGCCGTGGCGTGGGGCTTTGCCCGCTCTGCCTCGGATCGGGGTGTGGATCTGATCCAGCAATGCGAGGTCACGGGCATTGATGTCGAGGGTGGCGTTGTCAAAGGTGTCCAGACCACGCGCGGCTCGATCCGCGCCAAGAAGGTCGCAATGGTTGCAGCGGGCCGTTCATCGCAAGTCGCTGCGATGGCAGGCCTGCGCCTGCCCATTGAGTCCCACGTGTTGCAGGCCTTTGTCACCGAAGGGTTGAAGCCCTGTCTTGATCACGTTGTAACTTACGGCATGGGCCACTTTTACATTAGCCAGTCCGATAAGGGCGGATTGGTCTTTGGCGGTGATCTGGACATGTATGCCAGTTATGCGGCGCGGGGAAATCTGCCTTTGGTCGAGCATGTTACTGAAGCCGCGATGACCCTGATGCCGCAACTCGGCAAGGCCCGGATGTTGCGCAGTTGGGGAGGCATAATGGATATGTCGCCGGATGGCTCCTTTATCATGGACCGCACGGATATCGAGGGTCTGTTTGTCAACGCGGGCTGGTGTTACGGCGGGTTCAAGGCAACGCCGGGTTCGGGCTATGCCTATGCGCATCTGCTGGCGACGGGCAATCCACACCCCACAACCATGAACCACCGCCTGGATCGTTTCCGCACCGGGCGGGGCATCATGGATGAAGAGACCACCGGGTCTCAGCACAATCTGCATTAGGGGCGGTTGAGATGACGGGAGCCTCCGGCGGAAGTTTATTTGGCAAGATGAAGCTGGGGATCTTCCCCCAAGGAGATGTCTGATGCGGCTGCAGTGTCCGATTTGCGGAGCGCGTGATGTGCGCGAGTTTTACTATCAGGGGGCAGCCGTCATGCTGGAGCGCCCTGACCCGGATGCAGGCGAAGCGGCGTGGGATGATTACTTGCATTTGCGTGACAACCCGGCTGGCGAGCACGCGGAATTGTGGAGTCATGATGCGGGTTGTGGTGCTTGGCTGAAGGTGCGCCGCAACACGGCCACTCACGAGGTCTATTCGGCAGTACTGACACGTGAGGTCAAGCGATGAGAGTTGCTGGCAAAGGTTTGATCGATCGCACCCAAGAGGTGAAATTTCGTTTTGACGACACGCTTTATCGCGGTTTTGAAGGGGATACGCTGGCCTCTGCCCTGTTGGCCAATGATGTTCGCCTTGTGGCCCGGTCGTTCAAGTATCATCGCCCACGCGGTATCCTGACGGCGGGTTCGGAAGAGCCCAATGCGCTGGTGACAGTTGGCTCCGGTGCTGCGACCGATCCCAATGTGCGGGCCACGGTGCAGGAAATCTATTCCGGTCTTGAGGCGCGCTCGCAGAATGCCTGGCCGTCTGTGGCGTGGGACGCCATGGCGATCAACGATTTGGCCGCGCCGTTTTTGGGGGCGGGTTTTTATTACAAGACCTTCATGTGGCCGCGCGCATTTTGGGAAAAGCTGTATGAGCCGGTGATCCGTCGCGCGGCGGGTCTGGGCGCTGTCGGTCCGGTCAAGGACGCCGATCACTACGAAAAGGCCTATGCGTTTTGTGATCTGTTGGTGATTGGCGCGGGTCCTGCCGGGCTGATGGCTGCCCTTGTGGCTGCCCGCTCGGGGGCCGAGGTGATTTTGGCGGATGAAGATGCGCGCATGGGCGGGCGTCTCAATGCCGAAACCTTGCGGGTCGACGGCCAAAACGGGTCAGACTGGGCGGCGTCGGTCATTGCAGAATTGGACGCAATGGACAACGTCCGCCTGATGAGCCGCACCACCGTGACGGGCGCTTATGACGGAGGCACCTATGGCGCGCTTGAGCGGGTCAGCCATCATTGTGATATTCCTTATGGCGGGGTGAAAGAAACGTTTTGGCGGATCGTGGCAGGTCGCTCTGTGCTGGCGGCGGGTGCGATCGAGCGCCACATCGCCTTCCGGAACAACGACCGCCCCGGTATCATGGCTGCGAGCGCTGTACGCGCCTATCTGAACCGTTGGGGCGTGAGCCCGGGCAAGGCGGTGACGGTTTTTGCCAACAATGACGACGCCCATCGTACGGCAGCAGATCTTGTGGAGGCTGGCGTGCATGTGGCGGCAGTCATCGACAGCCGCATAGATGCAGTGGCGCAAGGGGATTACCGCCTGATCGCTGGCGCGACCGTGACGGGCAGTGGTGGGCGCAAGGGGCTCGAGTCGATCTCTATTGCAACCCAATCCGGCTCCGAAAAGATCATGACCGACTGTTTGGGAGTCTCAGGGGGCTGGAACCCGACCGTTCACATGACGTGCCATATGAATGGCCGCCCGACATGGTCCGAAGACATCGCCAGTTTCGTGCCCACGCCGGGATCAGTGTCGGGCATGCATGTTGCGGGGGCTTGCAATGGCGTGTTCTCGACCGCTGGATGTCTTGCGGCAGGTGCGGATGCCGCTCGGGTCGCGTTGCGCGAGATGAAGATGAGCGTGGCAGATGTCGATCTGCCTGAGGCGGATGACAGCGCTTATGCGATCTCCCCGCTTTGGGCGGTGCCGGGTAAGGGCCGCGCGTGGCTCGACTTCCAGAATGACGTGACCGTCAAGGATGTGAAGCAGGCAGCGCAGGAAAACTTTGCCTCCGTCGAGCATATGAAACGCTACACAACCCAAGGCATGGCCACAGATCAGGGCAAGAATTCGAATGTGGCGGCGCTGGCTGTGTTGGCGGATGCGACAGGGCGCGGCATACCCGAGACAGGTACGACAACGTTCCGTCCACCGTTCACGCCTGTTGCGTTGGCGGCTTTGGGGGCAGGTGCGCAGGCCAAGGGATTTGCGCCTGAGCGCAAGACCACCAGCCATGCCGCAACCATTGCGGCGGACGCTCCGATGATCGAAGCGGGCCTGTGGTATCGCCCGTCCTATTTCCCGATCGCCGGAGAAACAAACTGGCGTCAGTCCTGTGATCGCGAAATTGGCTATGTCCGCAATACCGTCGGGGTCTGTGATGTGTCCACCTTGGGCAAGATCGATATTCAGGGGCCAGATGCGGCCAAGTTGCTCGATTTTGTCTATACCAACATGTTTTCCACCCTGAAGGTGGGGCGTGTACGCTATGGTCTGATGCTGCGCGAAGATGGCTGCGTGATGGACGATGGGACCACAGCGCGACTGGGCGAAAACCACTACGTGATGACCACCACCACGGCGGCGGCGGGGCAGGTCATGCGCCATTTGGAATTTGTAACCCAGGCCCTGCACCCCGAATGGGATGCGCGCATAATGTCCGTGACCGAACAATGGGCGCAGTTTGCAGTCGCAGGACCCGAGGCGCGCGATCTGCTGAATGGTCTGCTGGATGCGCCCATCGACAACGAGGACTGGCCCTTTATGGCCTGTGGCGAAGTGGGCGTGCAGGGGATCAAGGGACGGCTGTTCCGCATTTCGTTCTCGGGCGAACATGCCTATGAACTGGCCGTCCCGTCGCGGTATGGCGATGCCCTGTTCCATTTGCTGCGCGCGCGGGCCGAGGCCATAGGTGGTGGCCCATACGGGATGGAGGCGCTGAATGTGCTGCGTATCGAAAAAGGGTTCATCACGCACGCCGAGATTGATGGACGGGTGAACGCTCATGACATCGGCATGGCGCGGATGCTGTCTCCCAAAAAGGACTTCATTGGCAAGACAATGGCTGCGCGGCCCGGTCTGACCGAAGAGGGCCGCGGGCAGCTTGTCGGGATGAAGCCGGTGGGCACGGTCAAGCAACTGACCGCCGGTGCCCACATTTATACAGACGGGGCAGAGCCGGTGCGGGCCAATGACGAAGGCTATGTCACGTCGGTAGGGTTCTCACCGACGCTGGGCCATTTCGTTGGGCTTGGTTTTATACGCGATGGGTTGGCGCGGCATGGCGAGGTGCTGCAGATGGTTGATCATCTGCGCGGCGTCGCCACACAGGTCGAGATTTGTGATCCGGTGTTCTTTGATCCGGAAGGAGGACGTACCCGTGGCTAAGTTGATCGCAAAGACCCCGCTGGACGGAATGGCGGTATTGACCATCGGAACGGTCAGCATTGAAGAAGTGGACCTTGGTGTCCTGACCTCTGTTGCGCCATATGTAGACCAGGCCAGCGACGCGGGCGCGGCCCTCAAGTCAGCCCACGGCATGGCCTGGCCGGCCCCGAACCGGGCCACGGGCAAGGAGGGCGCACGCGCGATCTGGTTCGGGCGCGACATGGTGCTTTTGGCGGGGCCTGCACCGGATGCGTCTCTTGCCACCCATGCCGCGCTGACGGATCAGAGCGACGCGTGGTGTGCCGTGCAGGTGTCGGGGGCGGGCGCAGAGGACGTGCTGGCCCGCTTGGTACCTGTTGATGTTGGGTTTGCGCGTTTCAAGCGCGGTCATACGGCCCGCACCCAGATCCAGCACATGAACGGTTCGGTCACGCGCGTGGGAACGGATACCTTTGTGCTGATGGTCTTCCGCTCCATGGCGGGCACGTTGCTGCATGATCTGCGCCGTGCGATGGAAAGTGTCGCTGCACGAGGGTAGGGCTGCGTCTTCTCTCTCGTGGTGCGTTCTAGTACGGTATGACGACTGATTCACAACACCGGAGCTGCCCGCCGTGACCAAATCTGCCCTGATCGCCGCCCTTCTTCTTTGCGCCGCACCGGCCTTTGCCCAAGAGGATGCTGACAAGGTTGAGTCCTGTGGCTATCAGGCGGATGTCGTCGCGGCAGTTCAACAGGCCCGCCTTGACCGAGTGGATGAGCGTGAAGTGAAGGCTCACATCCTTGCGCAAGAGCCCGCATGGCCCGAGCGTTTCAACACAGCGATCCCTTTAGTGACGCCTTGGATTTACGAACAAAAACGCCGGGATCTTCGCAAGAACGACTATTCCGCCGCATGGAATGAGTTGTGCCTGCAGCAGTAGGATGACTGGACTCTTGCCGCTCTCACCCCACATATAACGCTATGAGCCTGCCCCCCGGATTCCTTGACGAATTACGCACCCGCTTGAGCATCGGGCAGGTCGTTGGCCGCAAGGTTATGTGGGATGCACGCAAGTCCAATCAGGGCAAGGGAGATTTGTGGTCACCCTGTCCGTTTCATCACGAAAAAACGGCCAGCTTTCACGTCGATGATCGCAAGGGCTATTATTACTGCTTTGGCTGCCACGCCAAGGGCGACGCGATTTCCTTTGTCCGCGAGACCGAAAATGTCGGCTTTATGGAAGCCGTGCAGATCTTGGCAGCCGAGGCCGGGATGCCGATGCCCGAACGTGACCCACAGGCGCAGGAAAAGGCGGACCGCCGCACGTTGCTCGCTGATGTCATGGAACAGGCGGTGCAGCACTTCCGTCTGCAACTCAAGACCGGCGCCGCGTCTGACGCTCGCGCCTATCTGGAGCGGCGTGGTCTCGATCCAGCAGCGCAAGAACGTTGGGAGATCGGATTTGCCCCGGATGCGTGGCAAGGCTTGTGGGATGCGTTGAAGGGCAAGGGCGTTGAGGACGATCTGATCCTTGGGGCAGGTCTTGCCAAGCCCAGCCAGAAGGGCGGCAAGCCCTATGACACGTTCCGGGGGCGCATCATGTTCCCGATCCGCGATGCGCGTGGCCGCTGTATCGCTTTTGGGGGCCGCGCGATGGACCCCAATGACAACGCCAAGTACCTGAATTCCCCCGAGACTGAACTGTTCGACAAGGGCCGCAGCCTTTACAATCACGGGCCCGCACGCACGGCGGCGGGCAAAGGCCAGCCATTGATCGTGGCTGAAGGCTACATGGATGTGATTGCCCTGGCCGAACACGGGTTTGGCGCGGCGGTTGCTCCGTTGGGAACTGCCGTGACAGAGCATCAGTTGGCTATGCTGTGGCGCATTGCGGACGAACCGATCATTGCGCTGGACGGTGACAAGGCGGGCCTGCGCGCGGCGATGCGGCTGATTGATCTGGCCTTGCCTGCGCTGGAGGCGGGCAAATCCCTGCGATTTGCGCTGATGCCGGACGGACAAGACCCTGATGATCTGCTCAAGGCGCAAGGGGCAGGCGCACTGCAAAAGTTGCTGGATGGGGCCATGCCGATGGTCCGACTGCTGTGGCAGCGCGAGACCGAAGGCCGAGTTTTCGACAGCCCCGAGCGTAAGGCGGCGCTCGACAAGGCATTGCGGGACAAGATCAAGTTGATCGCCGATCCGTCGATCCGTCAGCACTATGGTCAGGAAATCAAAGACCTGCGGTGGGAGCTGTTCCGAACCGCGCGCCCCTCGGCGCCAAAACAGAGCGGCGGTGGGCGGTTCACCGGACGTGGTTGGCAAAACGCGCCGCAACCGGCGATGCCCAGTACAAAATCCTCCGTTTTGGCCACCGCGGCAGGCGAGGCCGCCACTGATCATTTACGTGAGGCGGTGATCCTTGCGTCCCTGATCGTGACGCCTGATGTGGTGACGGAATTCGAAAGCGGGCTCGAAAGCCTGCCATGCCACGACCAGACGCATGCGCATCTGCGCGACCTGATTCTGCGTCACGGTTTGGACGGCGCTGAGGTGTTGCGCGATAAAATATTGTCCGCACTGGGGCCGGATGCCCTTGATAACCTCCTGAATGCGCGCCATGTGGCAATAACCCCGTCGATCCGCACCCCAGGTGACGCCGACATGGCCCGCATGACCGTGGCCGAAGAGCTCGCAAAACTCAGCGCGGCGCGGGGATTGGACGATGAGATCGCAGATGCGGTGCAAGACCTCGAAGGTGTTGCTGATGAAGGCGTGACCTGGCGATTGCGGCAGGCTGCGGCAGCGGCGGCAAGTGCCACGCGCAGCGCACAAGAAGACAGCGCAGAATACGAAACTGGTGACAATGGTGCCCGCGTCAGCAGGCAGGAACGCGATGCTTTTGCCGCCTTGATGGACCAAATCAGCTTTTCCAAGCCAGGACGGTGATGCGTTTTGGCCGCGAAACGTTAAGAAAATGACTGTAAGTGGGTGGCCGAATCACCCAAAGCACTAAATGATTCTTTCAGGTGATTCGGGGGATGCGAATCACTGATGAGCCCCGGTTAAGGAGCCCAGCATGGCCGCTAAAGATACGAACGAAGATACAAAGACCGAAGATCAGGACAACGCCCATTCGCTCGATATGAGTCAGGCTGCTGTCAAGAAGATGATCGGCGAAGCCCGTGAGAAGGGCTATATCACTTATGATCAGCTGAACACGGTGCTGCCGCCCGATCAGGTGAGTTCCGAACAGATCGAAGATGTGATGTCGATGCTGTCCGAAATGGGCATCAACATTATCGAAGACGAAGAGGCCGAAGAGGAAGAGCAGAAGGGCTCGACCGATGTGGTCACGACCGAAGGCACGCGTGATCTGACGCTGGGTGCCACAGGGCAGGAAAAACTCGACCGTACCGATGACCCTGTGCGTATGTACTTGCGCGAAATGGGCTCGGTCGAATTGCTGAGCCGCGAGGGCGAAATTGCCATCGCCAAGCGGATCGAAGCGGGTCGCAATACGATGATTGCAGGGCTCTGCGAGAGCCCGCTGACCTTTCAGGCCATCACAATTTGGCGCGACGAACTTCTGAGTGAAGAGATCCTGCTGCGCGACGTGATCGACCTTGAGGCGACGTTTGGCAACCAGATGGGCGAAGATGGCGAGGTGACAGAACCGGTTGTTGCTGCCGCGACCCCGGGCGCGGAAACGAAGACCGAAGACACAGCCGAACTGGATGCTGACGGTAACCCGATTTCCAAAGACGATGACGATGATGATGACGACGAACAGGCCAACATGTCGCTGGCCGCGATGGAAGCTGCGCTGAAGCCGCAGGTTCTTGAGACACTGGATATCATCGCAGACGATTATGCCAAGTTGAGCGAGATGCAGGACAGCCGGATTTCGGCGACCCTGAACGAAGATGACTCTTTCTCGACCGCAGAAGAAGAGACTTACCAAACTTTGCGCGCTGAAATTGTGCTGTTGGTCAACGAACTGCATCTGCACAACAATCGTATCGAAGCACTTATCGACCAGCTTTACGGCATCAACCGTCGCATCATGCAAATCGACAGCGCCATCGTAAAACTTGCCGATCAGGCCCGTATCAACCGCCGGGAATTCGTGGACGCTTATCGTGGCCGTGAATTGGATCCTGCATGGCTTGACGAAATGGGGCAGAAGTCCGGCCGGGGCTGGCAAATGTTCATCGAACGCTCGGCTGAAAAGGTCGAGGAACTGCGCACAGACATGGCGCAGGTCGGGCAGTATGTTGGTCTCGACATCTCTGAATTCCGTCGCATCGTGCAGCAGGTTCAGAAGGGCGAGAAAGAAGCCCGTCAGGCCAAGAAAGAGATGGTCGAAGCCAATCTACGTCTCGTGATTTCGATCGCCAAGAAGTATACAAATCGTGGATTGCAGTTCCTTGACCTTATTCAGGAAGGCAACATTGGCCTGATGAAGGCTGTGGACAAATTCGAATATCGCCGGGGTTACAAATTCTCGACCTATGCGACGTGGTGGATCCGTCAAGCGATCACCCGGTCCATCGCGGATCAGGCCCGCACGATCCGTATCCCCGTGCATATGATCGAGACGATCAACAAACTGGTCCGTACGGGCCGTCAGATGCTGCACGAGATTGGCCGCGAACCCACGCCCGAGGAGTTGGCAGAAAAGCTGCAAATGCCTTTGGAAAAGGTCCGCAAGGTGATGAAAATCGCCAAGGAGCCGATTTCGCTGGAAACGCCCATTGGCGACGAGGAAGACAGCCAGCTTGGCGATTTCATCGAGGACAAGAATGCAGTGCTGCCATTGGACAGCGCGATTCAGGAAAACCTCAAGGAAACGACAACACGGGTTCTGGCCTCGCTCACACCGCGTGAGGAACGGGTTCTGCGGATGCGGTTTGGCATCGGCATGAACACCGACCACACGCTGGAAGAGGTCGGCCAACAGTTCAGCGTGACCCGCGAACGGATCCGCCAGATCGAAGCCAAAGCGCTGCGCAAGCTCAAGCACCCGAGCCGAAGCCGCAAGTTGCGCTCATTCCTCGATCAATAACCTGCATCACATGGCCGCGCCATCAGGGCGCGGCCTGAACACTGTCCTTCGCATTCCGAATGATGGACCATGCCGCAGAGCAAACCACTCCCCCAGCGTATGAACGAACTGATCCAGGCGCGCGATGTGATCGTGTTCGACGGGGAGTGTGTTCTGTGTTCCGGGTTTTTCAAATTCATGCTGAAACACGACTCTGCGCGGCGGTTTGACTTTGTGCTGGCGCAGTCTTCGGTTGGGCAGTCTCTGTACGAGGCATTGGATTTGCCGACTGACGAGTTTGAGACCAACCTCGTTATTGTCGATTGTCAGGTACACCAACGGCTCGACGCGTTTGCTGCGGCGATGCATACTTTGCGGTGGCCATGGAAGGCCTTGTCGGTGTGTCGGTTTCTTCCGGGTTTTGTGAAGGACCCGCTCTATCATCTGATCGCACGCAATCGCTACGCAATCTTTGGACGCTACGATACCTGCATCATGCCTGGCCCTGACATCCGGGCACGGTTCGTGAGCGGGGGGTGGAGCTGACTGCCGTTCTGAAATCCGTTGTCGGTCCCGAATTCGACCGGTTGCCACGCGAACTACAGGCGTTTCATTCGGCCTCGGCGGGCCAAGCATATATTGGGACAGTTACGGTGCGGCACGGGAACTGGCTGGCCGGTGTGTTAAGTCGAATAGGGGGCTTTCCGCGGGCGTTGGATAACGCACCCATGCGCATGTCCATCAAGGGAACTGCCGATGGTGAACGTTGGACGCGTGCGTTTGACGGGCATGTGTTGTGCAGCACTTTGCGAAAATCGGGTGATGCACACGTCACAGAGAGTTTTGGGATGTTCAGTGTCACGATGTGCCCGGTTGCGTCTGAAACCGGTTTGGACATGCCCGTTACGGGCATACGTGTGCTTGGTGTTCCTGTCCCGAGCGTTTTTCTTGGCCCGAGTGGTGGCCAAGAGACAGTATCCGCTGATGGCAGCATTCAGTTCTGCGTTGCGTCGCGGATCAGGGGGCTTGAGCTACTGATTGAATACAAAGGCACGCTAGCACTTGCACAAGCATAGGCAGCCCTCGCTGCAGTGTTCATTGTCCTGTCTGGTGCCCGGTGCGCTTGCGACCTAATGTGTGACGAAAGGAGGCTCGCTCATGTCAATTCTCAAACGTCTTTTTGGTGGCGGCGCTCCCACAACTGCGCCCTTTGAAGACTATAAAGAGTACCGCATTACGCCGACCCCGATTCACGAGGGCGGGCAGTTTCGTATCAGCGCGAAGATCGAACGAGACATTGATGGCGTGACCAAGTCCCATACCCTGATCAGGGCCGATACGCTGTCCGGGCGCGAAGCAGCCGAGGAAGCCTCGATCGAAAAGGCGCAACAGGTGATCGACTCGCTTGGGGACGGGATCTTTAAGTGAGGTGCGGGGCACGCGCATGAAGCGCACGACGTTTGCGCTTGGCACCCAAGGGCAGGGGCTTTATGAATTCACCCGCGATGTGGCGAATTGGGCGTCAGGGGATGGTCTGCTGACCCTTTTTGTCCAACACACGTCCTGTTCGCTGCTGATCCAGGAAAACGCAGATCCGGAAGTGCAGACGGACCTTACAGCCTTTTTCAAACGTCTTGTCCCGCCCAGCACGCACCCGGACATGTCTTATCTGACGCACACTTACGAGGGGCCGGACGATATGCCCGCGCATATCAAGGCCGCAATGATGCCGACGAGTCTGCAAGTTCCCGTGCACCAGGGGCGCCTGATGCTGGGCACATGGCAGGGGATCTTTCTGGTCGAACACCGTGACGCACCCAAGCAACGCACTGTGGTTGCGCATTTGGCCTGAGGAGCAACGGGGCAGGGCGGTGTTCTCGTCTCGCCCGGATTTCTGTACACTGTGCCCAACGGAGGTGCCGCGATGTTGAGAATCCTTTTGTCGATTGGTTTGTGTCTGTCGATTCCGACGGCTGTGTTGGCCCAACGCATCTTCCTCAAGGAACTGGTGGTCATCCCCGTCCGCCCGATTGATGCCAACACGTTTGAGGCATTCGAGAATGATGGAGCCGGTGCCTCTCAGATTTGGTGCGCGGCCGGAAAATTCACTCGTGACTATCTGCAGCAGCGCGGTGGGGAGCTGTATATTTTGCAGGCGCGGGGCAACTCCGCTGCGGTGCCGGGGCGCAAGAGCGTCATTTTCACCACGCAGCCAGTCGCCAACCCAGTCAAATCCTACTCTGTCAGCCTGCGCAAAGAGGGGCTGAATTTCAGTATGACCCATGCCAATGCGCTATGCCGTTCGCAGCCTGAGTTCCTGATCCGGGTGCGCGTTGTCGGGTCCTGACCCGTCGCACCGGCCACCGTATTGTTACACGCGACGGCGTCTTTCTGGCGGACACGTGATTTTGTTATGCAGTTTGCGCACCTATCTCAGTCTCAAAGGAGATTTGCGATGTTGAAAACCATGATCCCTGTTGCGTTGGCCTTTGCGGTGACGGCCCCGACACTAGCTGATGCTCAAAGCTCTGCCCTGCGGCGTGACACATTCACGTTGCCCGTAGCGCAGATCGGGCCCAGCACTTTTGAAGTGATTGAGGCCGACGGGGCCGGGGGCACCCAGATGTGGTGCGGAGCGGGTATCTACGTGCGACGGGTCCTCGGACAGCGAGGTGGGGACATTCAAATTGTGACTCCGCGCGGCCCCTCCACCACAATGCCCGGGCGCAAAAGCGTCGTTTTCACAACAGAGGTGAGCGGCGAGGGCGGCGGCGGCTTTTTCTCGCCCAGTACTCGTACAGCAGGCCGCTCCGTGTCGATGACCCACGCGTTTGCGTTGTGCAGCGACATGCCCAGACTGCGGTTGCGCACGCAGGATGGCCAATTGGTGCGTCGCGGCATCTAAATCACGAAATTGATGACACCGCTCATCTAGCGGTGTCATTTCCCCCCTACCCAAAATCTCGACAACACCCTATAGTTTCGTGGACAATGGGGATCTCGCTACTACAGACGGGATGAAGAAGAGGGGATAGGCCATGCGCTGTCCGTTTTGCGGCAATATTGACACCCAAGTAAAAGACAGCCGACCGGCCGAGGATCACGTGTCGATCCGTCGCCGCCGCTTCTGTCCGGCTTGTGGAGGGCGCTTTACCACGTATGAGCGCGTACAACTGCGTGACCTTGTGGTCATCAAATCCAATGGCAAGCGGGAAGACTTTGACCGTGACAAGCTGGAGCGCTCGATCCGGATCTCGATGCAGAAACGTCCCATTGATCCAGAGCGCATTGATCAGATGATTTCGGGCATCGTGCGCCGTCTTGAATCCATGGGCGAGACGGACATCGACTCCAAACAGATCGGTGAGATTGTGATGGAAGCGCTGAACCGGATCGATACGGTCGCCTTTGTGCGCTTTGCCAGTGTTTACAAGAACTTCCAGGCGGCTGACGACTTTGACAAGTTCGTCGCAGAACTGCGGCCTGACAGCGCCAAAGACGAGTGAGCGCAAGCCTCGACACGCGATACATGCGCCTTGCGCTGACCTTGGGTCGGCGCGGGCAGGGTTTGACAGCCCCAAATCCGGCTGTTGGCTGTGTTGTTGTCAAAGACGGACGCATCGTCGGGCGCGGTTGGACGCAACCAGGCGGCCGCCCACATGCCGAAACCGAAGCCCTGAAACAGGCGGGCGCGTTGGCGCACGGCGCGGATGTCTATGTCACACTGGAGCCCTGTGCGCATCGCGGGCAGACACCGCCTTGCGCCGAGGCCCTTATCGCAGCGGGTGTTGCGCGTGTTGTTGTGGCCGTGTCTGACGCTGATCCGCGCGTGGATGGGCAGGGGCTTGCCATGTTGCGTCAGGCAGGCATCGCGGTTGAAACCGGGCTGTGTGCTGGTGAGGCGTTGCAGGATCATGCCGGGTTCTTTTTGCGCATCGAACAGGACCGTCCGTGGGTCACGTTGAAGCTGGCCAGCAGTGTTGATGGCCGCATTGCGACGGGCACCGGTGAAAGCCAGTGGATCACTGGCCCCGAGGCGCGCCGGGCCGTTCATGCCATGCGCGCACGTCATGATGCGGTGATGGTGGGTGGCGGGACCGCCCGCACCGATGATCCATCCCTCACTGTGCGCGATATGGGTGTATCGCATCAGCCCGTTCGAGTGGTTGTGTCGCGCCGACTGGATGTGCCGTTGCTGGGGGCCTTGGCGCGCACGGCCCGCGAGGTGCCGGTGATCCTGTGCCATGGCAAAGACGCCGACCCTGTCCTGCAGCAAACCTGGCGCGATCTGGGTGCGACCTTGCTGTCTTGCGCCACCCGCAACGGTCAATTGGATGCACGCGATGTGCTGCGCATGTTGGGCGCACACGGATTGACCCGCGTGTTTTGTGAAGGCGGCAGTGCTTTGGCCGCCAGTTTGATCGAGGCAGATCTGGTGGATCGGCTTGTTGGCTTTACCGCTGGTCTGGCGATTGGGGCCGAAGGTTTGCCCAACATAGGCGCACTAGGTCTGAGCAGTTTGGCCAAGGCCCCGCGCTATCACATGGTATCGGTACGCCCCGTTGGTGGCGATTTTTGCCACATCTGGGAACGCTCAGCGCCACAGATGTGACTGACTGGCAAGCATCCCCTGCAACTTGGACAAAAGGCGATTGGCCAGACCCGGACGCGGCAGGCTACCGTTTGACAGTCGATCCACGATGACTTCGACCGGGCAGGCCAGCCCGGTTTTGGGATCGAAATAGCGCGGGTAGTCGATCAGCGTTGCATGGACAAGGCCCAGCAGCGGCACATCTTCCCGCCGACGCGGTGGTACGACTCCCAAGTCCTGTGTCAGCCCCCAGCCCGCATAAAATGGCGCACCCGTCGTGGTCACGGGTACGCCACGCAACAGTGCTTCGAACCCGGTAAGCGAGGTCATGGTCCACACCCTGTCCACCTGTCCCAAAAGGGCGGTGATGTCGGTTTGGTTGGCAGTGATGTCAGCCAAATCTGTGGCATCGCAATCACCGACACGCAGACCCGCCTCGACATCCGGATGAGGTTTGTAGATCAGGCAGTCATCTTGATGGGCCGCACGGGCTGCTTCCAAAAGGGCGCGATTGGTGTGGATGTCTCCTGCGGCCAATCGGATGGAGGCGTCGTCTTCGACCTGACCGACCACCAGAATACGTTGGCCTTCGGGCAGAGTTGGCGCATCACCACCAAGGTTGTATTTGCTGAGCGCATTGCGCGTCAACGCGGTGACCAGACGTTCTGCGCGCAGGATCTGATCACGGCGCAGGTCACGTCGCCAGCGGATCAGTCCTTCGAGATCGCTGGGGCGACTCGGGTCATAGTAGATCCCTTGTGCATCCGTCACGAGGGACAGGGGCGGGACCAGTTCGGCCCCCAGCCCGCGCGACCGCAGAAAGCCGTCTTCGACGCGGATGGCATCCGCATGCCCGATCTCTGCTTTGCCAGACCAGACCATCCACGGGCGTTGTGCGGCGCGCGCTTTGGCGGGATCTTCCTGAAAGGTGACAGCCTTCCAGCGTCCAAAGACCTGCTGAAGGGATTTGCGTTTCCACATCCGCATGCCACTTGCTACCCAGCCTTGATGGTCGGCGCGCCATGCTCGGGTCTCGGCGGCCAAAGCCTCCATGGCCGTTTCCAATTCACAAAGCTGATCGTGGTGGGGGTCATACCACTTTGGGTAAATCATCATTGCCGCCGCAAAAAGCTGCGCGCGCGTCAGTTTCCGTTGGCGTCGCTGGACGGGAAACTCGTCCTGCGTCAGGCCCCATCCCGCATAGAAAGGTTGGCCAAAGACGCGCGGTTTATGCCCGGCGAGAATAGCTTCGAACCCAAGACCGGACGAGACGGTGTAGACGGCAATCGCCCCTTCCATCAACGTCCAGGGGCTGACGGCATCCGTGAACAGGGACACGCGATCATTTGTATCGGCATCTGTGAAGTAACCGGGGCGGTGGCCGTTTTGTGTTTCGGGGTGGGTTTTGACAAGAACCCGGGCACCGGGATGTTCCTCTTGTGCGACAAACAACATCTCAAGAAAGCGATTGCGATCTGCGCCTGACGCAGTCACAGAAGCATCCCCGCGTGTTTGATCTATGACCAGCACATAGCCGGGCGCGGGCACTGGTGCTTCCGGGTCAAAGGCGGTGTACTTGCTCAGGTGCGCCTCTTGCATACGGGCCATGGCGCCGCGCGCGCGTGCCAGAAGGGCGCTGTCATCCAACGGGTGCGTGGTCAAGATCTCTTCGAGGTCGGACGGCTGCGCCGGGTCGAAATGTACGCCCTTGTGGTCGATCAACAGCCCAAGCGGTGGCGTGCCGGAACGCCCCGGAAACAACGAGCGCAGAAACGCGTCTTCGACGCGCACCACCGGAACGTCGTATTTTGCAGCGGCCGCCAACCCACGATGCGCTGTGGGGGAATTGCCCCATATGCCGATATGATCGCCTTTGCCGGGACGCCCCACACGGACGTTGAAACCGCTGAGCGTCAATATGCGACGCAGCCGCCGTTGGATCAGGAAACCGCCGTTGTAAACAAAAAGCCGCCGGACCTTTTCAGGTCCGACGGCGTTCGGTGTTGGATCGTTCATGCCTGCGTCAGTTGCTGGACAGGCTGGAGGACAGGCTGTTCACGCCGGCAACCGGCGTTGTGAGCGCGGTGATGATGCGTGTGAACTGGGTATAGGGCGCTTCGGTCACGTAGATCGTGTCGCTGTTGCGGATCACGAAGTCGCGGGCCTGAAACATGCCGTTAGGTTGCGTGAGGTCCAGCACGTAGACAAGGCGTTGTGCGCCGACAAGATCGTCGCGACCCAGCACTGTGTTTGCAATTTCAGCTGGTTCGTTGCGCAGCACGAAGACCCCGGTGGGGTCCGCCGTGGCGGCTTGCAGGCCGCCGACCTGTGCAATGGCTTCCAGTGCACTGAGCGTTTGGCTGTCAAATGGCACCCGTGCCTGACCGCCGGTGGCTCCGAGAACGGTGAAGGCACGTGTATCCTCTTCTACAAGGATGCGATCACCGCCGCGCAGCGCAATGTCGAGTTCGGGGTGGTCGTAGAGGTCCTGGAACCAGATCTGGCTGCGCATGTTGCCTCGGATAACGGTGACTTGCGCGATTTCGGGCACAATTGTCACGCCGCCTGCGCGGGCCAGCATCGTGGCCAGCGTGCGCGTGGGACGCTCGATGGCATAGACGCCTTGTGCCCCGATGGAGCCGATCAGCGATACGGTGGATCCGTCCCCGGCGACGCGGCGCACCTGCACTTGGGGATCGGGCGTTTGCTCTTCGAGTTTTGCGGTGATCACGCGGCGGATGCTGTCGGGCGTGTTGCCAGCAGCGCGGATGCGCCCGGCATAGGGCACAAAGATAAAGCCCGCACCATCGACCTGCACCTCTTCGAGGATCGTGGAATTTGCACCTTGGCCTGCCAGAAGGCCGTCATCGACGTTTTCCCAGATCGTCAGACCCAGAACATCGCCCGGGCGGATCGTGTCCGAGCCGAGCGTGCCCGCGTTGATGAATTCCTGGCTGAAGCCAAGCGCGGGCGTGACGGCAGTGGCGCGTGTCACCCGGTCGTTTACCGAAACGACAAAGGCGTCACCTTCGCGTTGAACCGAGCCTGCAAAGAGTTCGCGTTTGTTGGGGCCCACACGTGGCAGACCACAAGACGCGACAAGCGTAAACGTCAACAACAGCGCAACTGCGCGCGCCCAGGAGAATGGGGGGAAAGTCACTGCACGGTCTCCTCGACCTGAATTTCTGCCTCGGTGCGTAGGGTTGTCCCCACACTTTTTGTTAGTCGCCCCGGTTTTCGGGTGCTGATTTGCCGTCAAGCTACCGGACTCGCGGACAAAAATCTAGCCATAGGGGTAGTGGTTGCTAGGTCACCAACCGCAACTGTTGCCTTGGAGCCGCGGTCCCGGAGGCCAGCGCGTCGTAGGGATCGTCTGGTGACAGCATCATGTCGACCACCTGCCGCAACAGCTGTCGACGCCCGCGTGCGGAGTAGAACCCACCGGGCAATTGGCTCGTCTCAAGCAGATAGCGGCGGTAATCCTTGTAGGCCCGGTTGTCGGGTCGGCTGGCCCCGGCGAAGAAGTCTGGCAGGGGTTGGTCACTGACAAATTCGGGCTTGGCAAAGACCGCCCGCCCAAACACTTTGAGCGGAATTCCGCGCCACAGCACCTGTTGGGCCGCTGTCGAATTCACGGTGACCGCACTGCGCGCATCGTTGAGCAGCTGCGCAAGCTTTCCGCCCCGCACGTAGTGTACCCGCCCTTGCAGGCTGTGTTCGCGCGCCAGTTTGCGGATGCTGCGCCGGATCGGGGAACGTCCGTCCTCGAGCGGGTGCGCCTTGATCACGAGGTGGTGGTGCCCCGGTGCGCCTTTGGCAAACCCATCGATCACAAGTTCCAGAAAGTCTGTCATCGAATTGAAAGGCGAATGTTCCTGAAAGCTGGAATCATGTTCGAGCTGCAACAGTGCAAGATGATAGGGAAAACCGCCATAACGGATGCGCAGGGTGGCCTGCATCCGGTCCAGAATGTGCACGGGCATCAGCAAAAGGCGTTGCAGATAAAGTTTGAACTCCTTGGCCACCGTCAGCGACCGATGGGGTTGAAAATTTCGGTAGTCCCCGTTCCGGAACATGACAAACCAATGATAGAGCGCGCCATAAAACACGTGTTGGCGCATGTCGCCCCAGTGGCCGGGGGGCAGGGGTGCTTCCATATCCGACAGGGCAAGGGCAGCCTGCATCTGGGCAATGCTCATGTTCATGAGCTTTGAGTTGCCATTGCTGCCGCCGCGTTCGTAGGTCACCCAATAGGGACGCATGTACCCTTCTTCGAAGACGTGCACCGTGATGCCGCGCCGCTTGGCTTCGGCCACTGCCTGAGCGTGGATGGGGCGCACATCCCCGTACAGAACGATGTCGGTGACGCCCTTGGCATCAACCAATTGTGTGAACGTGTCGGGCCAGTCCGACGCCTTGCCACGGAAGGGGATATAGCTGGAAGGGTGAAACCAGAAGGCGCGGTCTCCGGCGTTGAAACCAACCCGCCACACGTCCGCGCCTGCACGCCGCAGCATGGTGCCGAGGCGGTGGAAAAACGGCCCGTGCGGTCCCTGAAGGAACAGGAAGACCCGGGATTTGGGGGCGTGCAGTGTCATCTTGTCCCTGATACGCGGCATCTCTTTACCCATGATGAACACCTGACTGGGGCAGATTTATGGCTGAATTCACATATTTGTGCAAACTGTGATGCCTGTGCCGCGCGTCGCAGTGCCTAGATCACCACACTTGCCCTTGCGCGATCCCACCGCTACCTGACGGGAAGAGACATCAGAGGGCGGGCCCATGTTTACAGGCATCATCACCGATATCGGCACCATCACGGACCTCAAGCAGGAGGGCGATTTACGCGTCCGTATCTCCACATCCTATGATACGGGTGGCATCGATATGGGCGCATCGATTGCGTCTGACGGCGTGTGTCTGACGGTCATTGATCTGGGAGCGGACTGGTATGATGTGCAGGTCAGCGCCGAGACTGTCTCCAAGACCAACCTGTCGGCCTGGACGGTAGGGCGGCGCGTGAATCTGGAGCGCGCCTTGCGTGTGGGGGACGAACTGGGGGGGCATATCGTGTCGGGTCATGTCGACGGTGTGGCCGAGGTTGTGTCGGTTGTCGACGAGGGCGACAGCACGCGCGTTCAATTGCGTGCGCCCGAAGATCTGGCCCGTTTTATTGCGCCCAAGGGGTCGGTTGCGCTGAATGGTACATCCCTGACCGTGAACGAGGTGCAGGGCGCCGTGTTTGGCATCAACTTTATTCCACACACCAAAGAAGTCACGACTTGGGGTGACGTTGCGGTTGGCGATCCGGTCAATTTGGAGATCGACACGCTGGCCCGATATGTGGCGCGTTTGGCCGAGGCCGGGTGATCCAGCGGACAGGCCTTGCGGCCTGACGTGATATGGGTGTGTGATGCTGGTGTGCTCGCGGATGCGTGGGCGATGACTGCTTTGCCCACGGCCCTTCGAGCAGGATTTTTCTGAACCGAGATAAACGCACTCTGTGCGTTGGTGCGCGGCGTCCCTCTGGTATTGGCAGGGTCCTTGGATTATGTGGCAAGCGTGCTGCTGCCAAAGGTGTTCCATGAGCTTTGAAACCCCCGGCCCTGTCGAGACGGATCTTGCCGGTGCCATTTCACCCATTGAAGAGATTATCGAAGATGCCCGATTGGGGCGGATGTTCATTCTGGTGGATCACGAAGATCGTGAGAATGAAGGAGATCTGGTGATCCCGGCGAACTTTGCCGATGCGGCAGCGGTGAATTTCATGGCCACGCATGGCCGTGGTTTGATTTGTGTGACCTTGCCGTCCGAACGGATCGATGCGTTGGGCCTACCCATGATGGCCATGCATAATTCGTCCCGCCATGAGACGGCCTTTACCGTGTCAGTGGAGGCACGCGAAGGCGTCACTACCGGGATTTCAGCCGGTGATCGCGCCCTGACCATTTCGACTCTTGTGAGCCCGCAGGCCACCAGCGCCGAACTTGCGACACCGGGTCACGTATTTCCGTTGCGTGCCCGCAAGGGCGGCGTGTTGGTACGTGCAGGCCATACCGAGGCGGGTTGTGATGTAGCCCGTCTGGCGGGCCACTACCCGTCATCTGTCATTTGCGAAATCATGAACGAAGATGGCACGATGGCCCGCTTGCCGGATCTGGTGCCCTATGCTGTGACGCATGGCCTCAAGATCGGGACCATCAGTGATTTGATCGCCTACCGTCGCCGCCATGACAATCTGGTGGTTCAGACGGACCGCAGGATGGTGACGTCTCAGCATGGCGGTGCGTGGGATATGCGTATCTTTACCGATCAGACCCATGGGATTGAGCACGTGACCCTGTCAAAGGGTGAGTTGACCACGGATGAGCCGGTTTTGGTGCGCACGCATGCATTGACCGAGATCACGGATATTCTGGGCCTGAGCGACAAGCCTGTCGGTGAGCTGCCCCGGGCAATGGAATTGATCGCCGCAGAGGGTCGGGGCGTTGTGTGCCTGTTCCGAGAGCCGCGCAAGTCGCTCTTTGCGGAGGAAGAAGCGGGGCCGCGTATCGTCAAGAATACAGGGTTGGGTGCGCAGATGCTCAGCAACATGGGCCTTAGCCGGTTGATCCTGCTGACCGACAGCCCGCGCACCACCTATATGGGCATTGACGCCTATGGTTTGGAAATTGTGGGCACCCGCCCGATCATGGGAGACGGTTGAGATGGCATCTATGGAACATCACGTGTTGGAGCGCCCCAGCTTTGACAAGCCGACGAAGGTGCTGATCGTTGTATCGCCCTATTACAAAGCGATTGCAGACAACATGGTCGCCGGGGCCAAGGCCGAGATCGAAGCCGCAGGCGCGACGTGGGACCTGATCGAGATGCCCGGCGCGCTGGAAATCCCGACAGCCATTGGCATATCAGAGCGGATGTCGAATTTTGACGGCTATGTTGCCCTGGGCTGCGTGATCCGGGGGGAGACCACGCATTACGAGACGGTGTGCAATGACAGTTCGCGTGCCTTGCAGTTGCTGGGACTGCAGGGCTTGTGCATCGGCAATGGCATCCTGACCGTCGAGAACATCGGGCAAGCGGAAGTGCGCGCTGATCCGGCGGGTCAAAACAAAGGTGGCGGGGCTGCGGCTGCGGCCTTGCACCTGATCGCGCTCGCCCGTAAGTGGGGCCGCCAGAGCAAGGGCGTGGGATTCATGCCTTCCTCTGACGACACGATCTTTGCAGGCGAAACAGGACCCACAACCGTATGACCCTTTCGGGCAATCAGAAACGCAAGATGCGGTCCGCCGCGCGCCTCTATGCGGTGCAGGCCCTGTTCCAGATGGAACAGAGCGCGCAGACCGTTGACCAGATCAAGGTCGAGTTCATGGATCACCGCTTTGGCGCGATCTATGAGGGTGATGAGATGACCGAGGGAGACCCGGATCATTTTGCCCGTGTGATGGAAGATGCCGTGAATTATCAGGCGCCTATCGATCAGATGACAGACCGGGCACTGGTGGCCAAATGGCCCATCGCGCGGATTGACCCTACGCTGAGGGCATTGTTTCGGGCAGCGGGAGCGGAATTTCGCGACCCCGCGACTCCGCCCAAAGTGGTTATCACAGAATATGTGGATGTGGCCCGCGCCTTCTTTCCTGATGGAAAAGAGCCGAAATTCGTCAACGCCGTTCTTGATCACATGGCGCGCGAAGCCAAGCCCGAGGCGTTTTGAACAACTGCTAATGACCGGTCTAACCCGTTATGGCGTACGCTTCGCATCGCACCTGCCATGGCGGAACCGATGTGATCGCTTCAAATCGACTACTCGTCTGAGTTGCCAGCGTCCATTGGCTGAGCCGCCTGCATGGTCTTCGTTCTGTTCAGCCGTGTTGTAATCCATGGCTCAAATGGGCAGTTGTTTGCGGCTGAAGAGATCGGGTATGCGATGTAGCGGACCGGGGCGAGTGACAGCCCATCCGAAAGCAGGTTGAGGGACAAGAAATGCGTGCAATGCAAGTTGTGGAACTGGGTCAGTCGCTTGAGATGCGCGATATTTCGATGCCGACTCCCAAACCGGGCGAGGTGGTTGTGCGCGTGGCCGCCTGCGGTCTGAATTTTGGCGACTTGCTGATTGTCAAAGGCACTTATCAGGAAAAACCGGCCCTACCTGCGACCATAGGGATGGAAATGTCCGGTACGATTTCGGCTGTTGGTGACGGTGTCGAGGGGCTGAATGTCGGGCAGCGTGTCGCGGCCTATTCGGGTTTCGGCGGCTTGGCCGAATATGCGGCCTTGCCTGCGCAGGTTTGCGTGCCGATCCCTGACGAGATGTCCTTTACCGACGCCGCCGCGTTTCTGGTGGCGTATGGCACCAGCCATGTCGGGCTGGATTACAAGGCGCGGATGCAGCCCGGTGAACGCTTGCTGGTGCTGGGGGCGTCGGGCGGTGTGGGCCTGACGGCCGTGGAACTGGGCAAGCTGATGGGGGCCGAAGTAATCGCTTGCGCGAGGGGTGCTGAGAAGCTGGCCGTGGCCAAGGCCGCCGGGGCAGATCACCTGCTGGACAGCGACACCGTGGATCTTCGGGCCGAGGTGAAGGCGCTTGGCGGCGCGGATGTTGTGTATGACCCGGTGGGCGGGGATTTGTTTGATGCGGCCCTGCGCGCCTGCAACCCGGAGGCGCGTTTGCTGCCGCTTGGCTTTGCCAGTGGGGGCGTGCCGCAAATCCCGGCGAACTATCTGCTGGTCAAAAACCTGACCGTGATGGGGTATTATTGGGGTGGGTATACACGGGTTAACCCCAAGGTGCTGACAGACAGTTTTGCCACGCTGTTCGAGTGGTACCAGCAGGGCAAGCTGTCCCCGCATGTCAGTCACATATTGCCGCTGGATCAGGCCAATGAGGGCCTTGAATTGCTGCGCACGCGCAAGGCGACCGGCAAAGTCGTCATCAGCGTCACGGACTAGGCACAGGACGCCACCCGCCACAACCAGAGGCGCGCGTTTCTTAGTGGCGGGCCTTGATCCTGCCCCGGGCGATCACCTGCGCCTTTTGCCGTTCCCGCAGGAAAACAAACAAGCCGGCCCCGAGGATCAGTGCGATGCCGATCCAGACCTCCAGCACTGGCAGGTCTCCGAACACGGCGTACCCCCAGAACACAGCAAGCGGCAGGCCAATATATTCAAAAGGCGCGATGGTGGCTGCATCTGCAAGGCGGTAGGCTTGGCTCAGGCAATAACCGATCACAGCCGAATTCAGGCCAAGACCAACGAACACCCATGTATCCTGCGGGGGTGGCCAGACCCACGCCCGCAACAAAAAGATCACCGATCCGTTGGTGGACCCGACCGCATAGCGCCCATCCCCTGCCACCACATAAAACGCCACAGACACCAGAATGAATGTGACCTGAATGTAGACCGCCATTGCGCTGGCCTTGCTTGTCACGCCCAGTTTGCGCGTTAGTAGTTGGTTGAGCGCATAGGTCAGGGCCGACAGGACAGGCAGCAACAGTACGATCCGACTGACGGTCAGCGACTCCGAACCCTCCCACGGGCGCTGCATGATGATCACACCAGCAAAGCCGATCGCCACCGCGCCAAGGCGCAGTGGCCCGACCTTTTCCCCGAGCATCGGGATCGACAGCAGGGTGATAAAAAGCGGAGCAGCGAAGAAGAGTGCTGTCGCATCGGCCAAGGGTAACACAGCCAGCGCCACAAAGTACGTCATGTTGGCAATGACGATCATCACACCGCGCGTGGCATGCAACAGGGGGTTGCGTGTGCGCAGGATACCCCACCCTCCTTCGAACTGGACGATGACAAGGCTGAACAACAACCCGATGGCGGATCGCACAAAGACCAGTTCGTGCAGGGGGTAGTCGCCGGACAGTTTCTTGATCAACAGATCGTTGATGGAAATGCAGAACACTCCCGCCACCACAAACAGGATCCCGACACTGGCGATGTTCTGACGTCCCGCACTCATGTCCCAAGCCCTAACACGTGTGTGGTGTCTGTCACGTACAATTGCGCGTCGCTTCCCGCATGGTATCCCGCGTGCTCCTGCGGTATCAGCAGCACCAAGCCAGCAAAGGGAGACCTCACCATGCAAATGTCTGACACACGCGAGATTGCAGCACCACCCGCCGCCGTCTACGCCGCCCTTCTGGATGCCGACACGCTCAAGGCCTGTGTACCCGGTGCCACCGAAGTTGCTGGCAACCCAGACGATGGGTTCGAGGCGACCGTTGTTCAAAAGGTGGGCCCTGTCAAAGCGACGTTCAAAGGCGCCGTGACCCTGTCCGATCTGATCGAAAACGAAAGCCTCACCATCTCTGGCGAAGGCAAGGGGGGTGCGGCCGGGTTTGCCAAGGGCGGCGCGGAGGTGCGTCTTGCGCCGACGGATGGCGGCACCCAACTGAGCTATGATGTTGAGGCCAAGGTTGGCGGCAAGCTCGCCCAACTGGGCAGCCGCATCATCGACGGCTTTGCCAAGAAAATGGCGGATCAGTTCTTTTCGAACCTTCAGGAACACCTTGAGGGACCAAAGGAGGAGAGCGAAGGCGACGACGTGGACGGCACCAAGAAGGGCTGGCTTGGCCGTCTGACAGGCAAGGACTAAGCTGACCTGCACACTGAGGTGTGCATCTGCGCGCTGGTGGCTTAGCTTTGGGCGCAATACCCTTTGTGGCCAATCAAAATCCGGAGGCCGTATGGCACCCATTCTCAGCATTCGTGATCTGCGCAAGTCCTATGACGGTGGCTTTGAGGCGCTCAAGGGCGTGTCACTGGACATCGAAGAGGGCGAGATTATCGCCCTGCTGGGGCCCAACGGGGCGGGCAAGACCACGCTGATCTCGACCGTGTGCGGCATCACCATGCCCACGTCGGGCAGCGTGACGGTTGCGGGCTTTGATATCCTCGACAATTATCGTCAGGCCCGTGCGCTGATTGGTCTGGTGCCGCAGGAGATCGCGTTGGAACCGTTCGAGAAAGTGATCAACACCGTGCGCTTTTCGCGGGGGCTGTTTGGCAAGGGCCGCAAAGACACCGCTGTCGAAGACATCCTGAAGCGTCTGTCCCTGTGGGACAAGCGCGACGCCCAGATCCGCGAGTTGTCAGGGGGCATGAAGCGTCGCGTGCTGATTGCCAAGGCGTTGGCGCATGAGCCGCGCGTGCTGTTTCTGGATGAACCGACGGCTGGGGTGGATGTGGAGTTGCGCAAGGACATGTGGGAGATCGTCGAGCAGTTGCGCAATGACGGCGTCACCACGATCCTGACGACCCATTACATCGAAGAGGCCGAAGCCATTGCCGACCGTGTCGGCGTTATCAACAAGGGCGAAATCCTGTTGGTCGAGGACAAAGACAAGCTCGTCGCCCGCATGGGCCAAAAGCAGCTGGACGTTCAATTGACGACCCATCTGGAGGCGATCCCCGAAGCGCTGGCGAGCTATGATCTGAGCCTTGAGGGCGACGGTTGGACCCTGGTTTACAGGTATGACACCAAAGCGGAGCGCACAGGCATCACCAAGCTGCTGAATGATGTTTCAGCGGCGGGTTTGCAGCTCAAGGATGTCGTGACGCGGCAATCGAGCCTTGAAGATATCTTTGTGTCGCTTGTGCGAGAAGCCCCGGAGAATGCAGCATGAACTGGTCAGCCATTCGCGCCATATACGTCTTTGAAATGGCGCGATTTTTCCGCACCATTGCGCAGTCTCTCATCTCACCCGTCTTGTCGACATCGCTGTATTTCGTCGTCTTTGGCGCAGCAATCGGCAGCCGGATCCAAGAGGTGGATGGCGTCAGCTATGGGGCCTTTATCGTGCCCGGCCTCGTGATGCTGACGGTCATGACGCAGGCGATTTCCAATGCCTCGTTCGGTATCTATTTCCCCAAGTTCATTGGTACGATCTATGAATTGCTGTCCGCCCCGGTCAGCTTTATCGAGATCGTCCTGGGTTATGTTGGAGCGGCAGCAACCAAGTCGATGTTTATCGGTGTGATCATCCTGATCACCTCGTTTTTCTTTGTCGACATTACGATTGCACATCCGCTGGCAATGGTCGCTTTCCTCGTTCTGACCTGCATCAGCTTTGCGCTCATGGGGTTCATTATCGGTATCTGGGCGGGCAATTTCGAGCAGCTGCAACTGGTACCTTTGCTGATCGTGACGCCTTTGGTTTTCCTTGGCGGTTCGTTCTACTCGATCTCGATGTTGCCGCCTGTCTGGCAGACGATTTCGATGTTCAATCCGGTTGTCTATCTGATCTCGGGCTTTCGCTGGGCTTTCTTTGGGCTTGCGGATGTGCCCATCGCAACGTCGCTTCTGGCCATTGCCGCCTTTACCGCGCTGTGTCTGGGAACGGTTTGGTGGATCTTCAAAACCGGTTGGCGCATTCGGCAATGACGCCACGGCCCGCAACTGCTTTGACCCATGGCCTTGTTTGTGGTGGGGCTGCAATCTACATGGGCTGAGATGAAACGCTGGATCCCCTTTTTAAAATCAGACCCGAGCGTCGCTGTTATTCGCCTGCAGGGTGTAATTGCCAGCGGCTCTCGCGGTGCGTTGAATGACGCAGCCCTTGCGCCGGTCATTGAAAAAGCCTTTGCCCGCGGCAAACCTGCTGCGGTTGCACTGGAAATCAATTCGCCCGGAGGTAGCCCTGTTCAGTCCTCTTTGATCGGTGCACGCATTCGCCGCTTGGCCGAAGAAAAGGAAGTGCCGGTCATTGCCTTTGTCGAGGATGTCGCCGCCTCAGGCGGGTATTGGCTGGCGGTCGCTGCGGACGAGATCTACGCAGACCCAAGTTCGGTTGTCGGCTCTATTGGCGTAATTTCTGCGGGCTTTGGCGCGCATGAGCTACTGGCGCGGCAGGGCGTCGAGCGGCGCGTCTACACGGCGGGCAAATCCAAATCCATGCTTGACCCGTTCCGCCCGGAAAAGCCCGAAGACGTTGAGCGGCTCAAGGGTTTGCTCAACGACATTCATACCAATTTCATTGAGCATGTGCAGGCTCGTCGCGGCGCCAAGCTGGACACCGAGACGGAATTGTTCACCGGGCAGGTGTGGCTGGCTCAAAAGGCCCACGAGCTGGGTTTGATTGACGGCATCGGCCACATCAAACCAATGATGCAGGAGCGGTTCGGGGACAAGGTCAAGTTTCGCCGCTACGGCGTGCGCAAGTCGTTTCTGTCCCGCTTTGGCGCGCAGGTGGTTGACGACGCAATCAGTTCAGTCGAAGAACGGGCAGCCTTTGCCCAGTTTGGACTGTAACGCATGCTCTCAAAGATCGTTGTCCTGTTTCTGGTGTTTATCGTCGTGCTTGGCATGTTCGGGAAACTCCACTGGATCGGGGGGAAACGACTGGCATCCGCCAAATGTGATTGCGGACGTTACCGTATTGGCAAAGGCCCGTGCTCATGCGGGCGGGGGTCCAGGTGATGACGGGTATTATGCCATGGATTCTCAGCGGGCTTGGCCTTCTGATCCTATTGCTGGCAGGAGACTCGCTGGTGAAGGGTGCGGTGAACCTGTCGTTGCGAATTGGTGTTCCGGCCCTGATCGTCAGCCTGACCATCGTGGCCTTTGGTACGTCCGCACCCGAATTGCTGATCGCCATTCAGGCGGTGATGGAGGACGCACCCGGCATCGCCATGGGCAATGTCGTGGGGTCCAACACCGCCAATATCCTGATGGTTTTGGGCATACCGGCTCTGTTTGCCACGCTGCACACTTCTGAGTGTGACACCAAGAAAACCTTTAATTTCATGATCGCCGCGACGCTTTTGTTCATCGCGTTGGCGTTCCGTGGCGTATTCGATTGGATTGCGGCGCTCGTTCTTCTGGGGGCCTTGGCGCTTGTGTTGTTTGACGCTGCGATGGAGGCAAAGGGTCATCGTGCGGCCTGCGCCGATGCCACAATGGACGAGGAAGAAATCGAAGGGGTGGACCCGGATTTGCCGTGGTGGCGGATCATGCTTTTCCTCGTGCTTGGCCTGATCGGTTTGCCTTTGGGCGCTGATCTGCTGGTCGACAATGCCACTGTGATTGCCAAAACCTACGGCGTCAGTGATGCGGTCATAGGGTTGACGCTGGTGGCCGTGGGTACGTCCCTGCCAGAGCTTGCCACGACGGTAATGGCGGCCGTGCGTCGGCAGGCTGATGTCGCACTTGGGTCCGTTATCGGGTCCAACATGTTCAACCTGCTGGCCATCATTGGTGTTGCCAGCCTTGTCGGACCCATCCCCGTAGATGCCGAATTCCTAAGATTCGACCTTTGGGTGATGTTGGGCGCTTCGATACTGCTGGTGCCATTTGTGTACATGGCCCGTGATATCACGCGGATCTGGGGCGCTATCTTGACCGGGCTCTATGTGGCCTATCTGGTTGTTGTACTCAGCTAAGACTTAATGAAGGAGATGGCGATGAAGCGGGCACTCGTAACCGGGGCAGGGCACCGACTTGGACAAGCTATGGCCGTTTATCTGGCGGAGCGCGGCTATGACTTGGCTGTGCATTACGCAAGCTCATCAGCCGGAGCCGATGATACGGTTGCGCGGATCGAGGCACTTGGGCGACGCGCAGTCGCGCTGCAAGCGGATCTGTTGGACGAGGCGGCCACACAATCGCTGTTCGGACGCGCGGTTGAGGCGCTAGGCGGCGAGATCACCTGCCTGATCAACAATGCCTCGATTTTTGAATACGACACGGTTGAAACGGCGACGCGCGACACGTGGGACCGTCACATGGACAGCAACCTCCGTGCGCCGTTTGTGTTGACGCAAGCCATGGCTGCACAAGGGCTGGAGCCGCAATCAGATGCCATGGGAGAGCCGCGTGCGACAGGCTTGATCCTGAACATGGTCGACCAGCGCGTGCGCAAGCTGACACCGGAGTTCATGACCTACACCCTTGCCAAGATGGGCCTGTGGGCGTTGACCCAAACCAGCGCGCGCGCATTGACGCCTGCCATTCGTGTCAATGCCATTGGGCCTGGGCCGACATTGCAGGGCGGTCGTCAGAGTGCGGAGCACTTTGCCAAGCAACGTGCAGCGACAGTTTTACAGCGTGGCTCCAACCCCGAAGACATCGTCGCAGCGCTTGGATACTTTCTGGATTCACCTGCGATCACGGGTCAATTGTTATGTGTGGACGGTGGGCAGCATTTGGCGTGGGAAACGCCGGATGTCGTAGGTGTGGAATAGATGACGTAAGGTGAGTTTTGCACTGCGTTAAGTTTCGTTACAAATTCGTTACCAAAATGCCTGTGTTTTCAAATACTTGCTGCGTGATCAATTTTATTTTGTTTGAAAACAATGACTTAAAGTAATGCCTAAAAATTAGGCAGTTAGCGGAAGCGCCCAAAAAATATAGGTATTTCCAATCTGCTCAGAAGTTAACCTCAAACTTATCCACAGGAATGGTGGATGTCTCTACCCTTGCACTGGGTATAGGGGTGGTGCAGCCAAAGTGGGATCCAAGGCCGAATCGAATGGCGAAAGAAACACAAGATACTACTCCTGAGGTTGTAGCGCCCGTACCTGTCGGTCACGGAGTCATTCAGGGTTATCTAAAAACTCTGGATTCGTCGCCGGGTGTGTACCGGATGTTGGACCGCGAAAGCCGCGTGTTGTACGTCGGCAAAGCTCGCAACCTGCGCGCACGCGTTTCCAACTACGCTCGCCCGGCCGGTCACAGCCCACGCATCGAACGGATGATCTCAAATACGGCTTCGATGATGTTTCTGACGACGCGCACAGAGACTGAAGCGTTGTTGCTGGAGCAGAACCTCATCAAGCAGCTCAAGCCCAAGTTCAATGTGTTGCTGCGCGACGACAAGAGCTTTCCCAATATTCTGGTTACGGGGGATCACGAGTTTGCCCAGATCAAAAAACATCGTGGCGCAAAGAAACAGAAGGGTGCCTATTATGGTCCCTTCGCCAGTGCTGGCGCGGTCAACCGCACGCTGAACCAATTGCAACGGGTATTTTTGCTGCGCAATTGCACGGATGCGATGTTTGAAAGCCGCACACGCCCGTGCCTGCAATATCAGATCAAGCGCTGTTCGGGCCCGTGTGTTGGGTTGATCGAAAAAGACGCCTATGCCCAGACCGTGAAGGATGCCGAGAAGTTCCTGACCGGGAAATCCACGGATATTCAGGCGCGCCTTGCCGCCGAAATGCAGGCCGCATCCGAAGCCATGGAGTTTGAGCGCGCAGCTGCGTTGCGTGACCGGATCCGCGCGATGACCCAGGTGCAGACCGCCCAGGGCATCAACCCCAAAGGTGTGAGCGAGGCGGACATCGTGGCCCTGCATCTGGAGCAGGGGCAGGCCTGTGTGCAGGTGTTTTTCATCCGGGCGGGGCAGAACTGGGGCAACCGCGATTTTTACCCGCGTGTGGGGGCGGATGTGGACGCGGCCGAGGTGCTGGAGGCGTTCTTGGGTCAGTTTTATGACACCAAGGAACCACCGCGTCAGCTGATCCTGTCCAATGAGATCGAGAACGCGGATCTGATGGCCGAGGCGTTGAGTCAAAAACTGCGGCGCAAGGTGGAATTGCTGGTCCCGAAGCGGGGCGAAAAGGCCGAATTGGTCGACAGTGCCTTGCGCAATGCCCGCGAAAGCCTGGCGCGCAAGATGGCCGAGAGCGCGACCCAGACCAGACTTCTGCGCGGACTTGCGGATGCATTTGAATTGCCCGAGCCGCCTTCACGGATCGAGGTTTATGACAACTCGCACATCCAAGGCACAAATGCCGTTGGGGCAATGATTGTCGCGGGCCCCGAGGGGTTGATGAAAAACAGCTACCGCAAGTTCAACATCAAGGGCGATGACCTCACACCCGGCGATGACTTTGGCATGATGAAAGAGGTCCTGCACCGCCGGTTCAAACGGTTGCTGAGCGAGGACCCGGACCGTCAGAAAGGCATGTGGCCGGACCTGTTGCTGATTGACGGTGGTGCCGGACAGGTCAGTGCGGTGGCGCAAATCATGGCGGAACACGGTGTCGAGGATATTCCGATGGTCGGTGTCGCCAAGGGCGAGGATCGCGATGCGGGAAAAGAGGAGTTCCACCGCACCGGTAAACGCCCCTTTGCGCTGCGCCACAATGATCCGGTGTTGTACTTTGTGCAGCGATTGCGGGATGAGGCACACCGTTTTGCTATCGGCACACACCGAGCCAAGCGGGCCAAGGCGGCGATGAAAAACCCGCTGGATGATATCCCCGGCGTTGGGGCGTCGCGTAAGCGGGCGCTGCTGGCGCATTTCGGGTCAGCCAAGGCCGTTGGGCGGGCCAATCTCGCAGATCTCAAGGCCGTCGATGGTGTTTCCGAAGGGCTGGCGCAGAAGGTCTATGACTTCTTTCACGAACAGTGATCTTGTGATCTGTGGGGTGCACATGTCTTTGCGCCTCTTCCGGTTGGACCCGCTTCGGAGTAGAGGTGAAGCATGATTTGGAACATCCCCAATATCCTGACGGTTTTGCGTCTGTTGGCGGCACCCTTGGTGGCTGTGATGTTTCTGTATTTCACCCGGCCTTACGCTGACATCCTTGCCGTTGTGTTGTTTGTGGGCGCGGCCATTACCGACTGGTTTGACGGTTATCTGGCGCGGGCATGGGGGCAGCAAACGCGCCTTGGAACCATGCTTGATCCCATCGCTGACAAAGCGATGGTGGTGATTGCGTTGATGGTCATCATCGGTTTTTCGTCGTGGTCGCCTTGGCTTGTGCTGCCAGCGACAATGATCCTGTTCCGCGAAGTTTTTGTGTCGGGCTTGCGCGAATTTCTGGGTGATACCGCCGGTACTTTGAAAGTCACTTCCTTGGCCAAATGGAAGACCACACTGCAAATGGTGGCCATTGCCGTGCTTTTTTCGCAAGGTGTGTTCGAACACTACTTTGGCATGTCTGTCTGGGGCATGGACGACAGCATGGTGGTCGCCATCCTGAACGGAGAAGAACCTGACCTGCAGGGCCTTGGCTGGAAGCTGGCAGGGGCAGAATGGTCGGGTCGTGTGGGTCTGTGGTTGCTATGGGGGGCTGCGGCGCTGACGCTGATCACGGGTTATGACTATTTCCGCAAGGCGATGCCGTTTCTGAGAGGATGATAGCGATGAATGTTCTCTATTTTGCATGGGTGCGCGAGCGGATCGGCATCCCCCGCGAAGAGGTCAACACAGAGGCGGCGACCGTCATGGACCTCGTGGAAGAGTTGCGTCTGCGCGAAGACCGCTACGCTGCCGCCTTTGCCGATATCGCTGCGCTACGGGTCGCTTTGGATCAAGAGCTGACGACATTTGACGCCTCTTTGAGCGGCGTACGCGAGGTTGCGTTTTTCCCACCCATGACGGGTGGCTGAGCTGTGCGTGTCGTTGTTCAGGAAGAGCCGTTCGACATGGGCGCGCAAAGCACAACCTTTGCCGACGGCGTGCGTGAGGCCGGTGCCATCGTTACGTTTTCTGGTCGTGTGCGCGATGTGCCCGGTGGTCTCGATGTTATGGAGATCGAACATTATCCCGGCATGACCGAACGGGCGTTGACGCAGATTGCGACGGACGCGATGGCGCGGTGGTCACTGGAAGATGCGTTGGTGATCCACCGCCATGGCCGATTGGCCAAGGGCGATTTGATCATGATGGTCGCCACAGCTGCGCGCCACCGCAAGGATGCATTCGAAGCCGCAGAGTTCCTGATGGATTATCTTAAGTCCCGTGCGCCGTTCTGGAAACGTGAGATCACGGCAGACGGTGCGGATTGGGTTGCGGCAACCGACGCAGATGAGGATGCCCTGAAACGCTGGTGACGACCACGCGACAGGCCCGTCGTATAGTCAGTCGCAACGTGCTCAGGTTGCGTGTCTGTGTTAACCCGCCTGCTGGCGTTCGATCCACGCGCGCAGTTCTTCGGCTTCGTGGCGCGCATCGCGCAGCCCGTCCATGGCCGCTCGCAACTCTGCTTCTGTCTGGCTGAGCTGGTTGGTCAATTCAGCCTCGCGTTGCTGCAGATAGGTTATGGCCTGATCCCGCGTCTCTTCAGCTTCGTGCAGTTCCTGGCTCATGCGGTCCAGTTCGGCCACATCGCCCGCCGCCACGCGCGTGAAGCGGTGGATCAGCCAGTTTGCAAACCATCCCAGACAAAACGCGATAAAGAGAACGATTGCCGTGGCAATGATAAACTCAGTTCTGCTCATCGCTGGTGTCCTCCGCTTCGGCGGCAGCGTCGCCATCCGTGCTGACTGTATCGCCGGAACCGGCAAGGGTTTCCAGCGTTGTTTCGCCTTCTGGCAGCGAAGGTTTGGGACGGATCAAGCGGAATTCGATACGACGGTTGGCTTCGCGTCCGTCTTCTGTGTCGTTGTCAGCGATTGGATCGGCCTCGCCATAGCCCTTGGCTGAGTAGCTGGAGGTCAGAACACGCCTGGCGCGCAGTTCATTCAGAACCGACTGGGCGCGTGCCTGACTGAGGTTCAGATTCATTTCCTCGCGCCCCTGACTGTCGGTGTAGCCCTGGATTTCCAGACGCAGGTCGCCGCATTGGCGCAGGACTTCGGCGATATCGTCCATGGTGCCCAGTGCAGAGGCATCAATGGTCGCGCTGCCCGGTTCGAACGTGATCTTGGATGTGGCGATGATACCGGCGATTTCGGCTTCGCATTCATCCGGTGTCGGGATCGAGGCAACCGGATCTAGCTTTTCCTGATAGGTGACACGAATATCAAATTCCTGCGCTTCGCCAAGTTTGGATGCCAGCAGTGTTGCGATGGCAGTGCTGGCCTGCGGATTGCCGGTATTGCCTGCAACAACCACGGTGTCGGCGGTCACCGTGACGGCCCCGTTTGACAGGTTCGACAATGCCTCAAGCCCTGTTAAAACCCGGGTTGACCATGTTGCGGGCAAATCATCGACGATCCGTGTTCCGGTATAGACGTTGTCCGATCCAAACGCGGCCCGCGCGTAGCTGTCGGCGACCGATCTCAGGTTCTCGCTGGAAACCCGCCCGCGCAATTGCACAAGCCCTTCGGGGCTAAGCGTGGCCACAAACTCAGCGGGTCCCTGATTTGGGTCCACCGTTTCAGGCAGCTTGGCATACAGCGCAAAGACTTCCGGAAGCGCATTTTCTAGGTCACCGATAACGCGGTCAAAGTCGGCTTGCGGCGTGCCTTCTGCCGCGACAAGTGTGATATCCGCATCCGAGAACGTGACCGTGCCTGCGCCCAGCGTGTTCACTGCCTCTATGGCTTGGGACACTGCCGTGCTCCAATTCGGGCTGGGGACCCCCATGCCAATGGTACAGCTTCCCGGCCCTGTCAGCCCGGCGGAAAAGGCCGCCCCAATAATCAGCGTCCGTGCGCGTTCGCTGTCAGCCGAGCAGGCATCAAACCGGGTACCCTCATCGTCCTTGACGAAGCGGAGTGTAAAAGGCGTGATCACGGGGCGCGGTGCAGCCACATCCATGGCCACGCGCAATCCCGGCGGGGCTGCCCGATTCAGACGTGCTTCGAGTTGTGCTTTTTCCTCGGCACTGTCGGTGATCGCCGTTATGGCAACGCGGCCAGCCTCAACAGAGACTTTGGCGCGGGGCAAACGCTCCATAGCGGTCAGCGCAAACCCCATGGCATCATCCCATCCGGCAGGGACGGGGTAGTCGGCCAATTCTATCAACTCGGTGACAGGGGCATCGCCACTGATCGCCGTGATACGATCCAGAATGTCATCGCGATCTGTTGATGCCGGGATCAGACCAATGATCGATAGCCCTGCGTCATTGCGCAGAATTTCCGCTGAAAAGCGCGGTGGTGCAATCGCAGCGGCGGCTTCGACCTGCATGTCGTCAATCACGCGAGCGGCGTCCACGATAGTGCCTGCCGTCGACAGAGCGGCAAAACGCACGGCCTCGGTCGGGGCGATCCCGGCCAAAGTGACCTGCAATCCGTCAGCCTGTACTTCGGCCCAAGTCATACCCCGCGCATCTAGCGCATCCCGCACCCCGATTTCCGAGTTTTCTTCAATCAGAATGACTGACAGCCTTGCTGCGACCAACGACAGGATGGCGGCGGCAGCAAAGGTGGCAAGGATCACAAAGACGGAAGACAGGCGCATGAGGTCTCTTCTGCACTGGGGCTGTGAAGTTAAAGGTCTAAGCCTGTGCGCGGCGAGTTTCAATCATGCGAACAGGGCTGCGCAGAAAAAGAGGAGCGGAATAACGCCCGTATCCCGGTTTACGCGAAACAGGTGAAGGCATTTGGCTGGGTCTTCGATGTCCAGCCCGCGCAATTGCCACGCCATGTGCCAACCCATCGCCCAAGGCCCCCCAAGCGCCAGAACCATGGCGAGAATGGAAGCCTGTGGCTGGGCCGAAAAGATCACGGCGATTCCCATCAACCCGACCGTTGCCATCAGAAAACGCCGTAACCATTTGGCGGTGTTGTCGCCAAACAGGCGGGCCGTGGATTTGACCCCGATCAGCGCATCGTCTTCAGTGTCCTGGTGCGCATAGATCGTATCGTAGAACAGCGTCCAAGCGATGCCAGCCAGATACAAGACCACGGCGGGTGCTTCGAGTTGGCCCGAATGCGCCGTCCATGCAAGCAGTGCACCCCAGTTGAACGCAAGCCCAAGGAAGACCTGCGGCCACCATGTGAACCGTTTGGCAAAGGGGTAGATCGCGACAGGCAGCAAGGCGAGGATGCCGAGCCCAATGGCCGCGATGTTAAAGGTCAGCAGGATGCCAAAGGCGAGTAGGGCCTGGATACACATCCAGATGGCCGCGCCGCGCACTGTGACCTGCCCGGATGGGATGGGCCGGGAACGTGTCCGCGCGACTTGCCCGTCAAAGTCCCGATCCGAGATGTCGTTCCATGTGCAGCCCGCCCCGCGCATCAGCCACGCACCGATGGCGCACCCGATGGCGATCCATGCGTCATAAAGACTGGCGCTTTGGTCATGAATCATAGACAGGGCCAACCCCCACCAGCACGGCAGCAACAGCAGCCATGTGCCAATGGGTCGGTCGGCCCGGCTGAGCCTCAGGTAAGGGCGTGCGAAGGCGGGTGCATATGTGTCCACCCAGTTGTCTTTTACCGCGTCCGCAACGCTGTCATTCGGCATATCATCTGGTGCAGAGGATTGGTTGGTCATATGTAAGCCTCATGCAAAATGCCAAGATCCGCCTTTATGTAGACCAGCCTTTGAGGGCTGCACAATCGGTCCCTCTGTCGCGGGATCAGGCGCATTATCTTTTTGGCGTGATGCGTCTTGGGGTCGGGGCGCAGGTCTTGCTGTTCAACGGTGTGGACGGTGAGTGGCTCGCGGATGTGGTCGAAGCGGGCAAGCGGGGCGGTGTGCTGTCTTGTGTACAGCAGACGCGTGGCTTGCAGATGCCGCCGGATCTGTGGTTGCTCTTTGCCCCTATCAAAAAGGCCCGTACGGATTTCATCGTCGAAAAGGCGGCCGAAATGGGCGCGCGGCGCATTGTGCCTGTGCAGACCGAATTCACCAATGCGGGCCGTGTGCAGCAGGCGCGCTTGCAGGCCCATGCGGTTGAGGCGGCCGAGCAATGTGGCGGCACATATGTGCCCGAGGTGGCCGAGTTGGTGCGGTTGGAGCGGGCCTTGGCTGATCTGGGTGCGCGGCGGGTGATGTTTTGTGATGAGGCCTTGGTCGGGGCGCAGGACCTTGCGACCTTACCGCAGGGCAGCGACCCTTGGGCGATTCTGATTGGGCCGGAGGGTGGTTTTTCGGATCGCGAGCGCGCGCGCTTGCACGAGATGGACCGGGCGCATGCGGTGTCTCTTGGTCCACGGATATTGCGGGCGGATACAGCGGCAGTGGCAGCGCTGACAGTTTGGCAGCAATTGTTCGGCGACTGGACGTGACCGTTGCACGCGCTTTGCGCCGCGCCGGCCCTGCGGATAATGCGAGCGTCGAAGCGTTTTTGGCGCGTCACGCCTCAACCTCTATGTTTTTGCGCTCAAATCTTGCGGCCCATGGGTTGGCGGGCAGCACTCATCGCAACGCGACGGATATCATCGTGTTGAGACGAGGATCCGAGATTGAGGCGGTTTTTGGCCTGACCAACAGCGGTTACTTGATGGCGCAATGCCCAGATACTGGGGGTGATCTCGAGGGATTGCGGTCGTTTTGGGCAGGCCACGTTGTGCAGGGCATGACAGGGGATTGTACGCAGGTCGAACGGGTGTTGGCGGCTTTGGGCTTGGACAGCACACCTTGTCGATTGCACCGGGATGAACCGCTATTTGCGTTGGATCTGGCAAAGTTGCGCCCACCGTTTGATACTTTGCGCGCCCCATCATTAGCGGATCGTGCGCTACTGACGGAATGGTTCGTGGACCATCTGATAGACACAGGCTTTGCCGGGCAAAGCGAGACATTGGAGGGCGATGCACAGGACCGGGCAGATTTTGCCATTGCCAGTGCCACTATGCGTTTTCTTGAAGTAAATGGACGTCCGGTTGCAATGACCGACTTTAATGCCAAAGTTGAAGACATCGTGCAGATTGGCGGTGTGTTTGTGCCGCGGGATCTGCGGCGCCGTGGGTATGGCGGACGCGTTGTCGCTGGGCATTTGGCGGAGGCACGCACCCACGGTGTCAACCGCGCGATCCTGTTTGCGGCCTCGCCGGGGGCTGCGGGCTGTTACGAGAGCATCGGGTTTGCACATATTGGCGCGTACCGGATTGCGCTGTTTGCCCGCCCGACGGACATCAAAGGAGAGCGGTGATGTTTTTCCGACCCGAAGCCAAAGCCGCCCTGTGGCGCTGGCGTGAAGTTCTGATGGGTGCTGCGTTGGCGATGCTTGGCGTGTGGTGGCTTGCGTCCTCAACCGGGTTGCTGGGCTTTGTCGCGCCTGCGGTTCTCGTAGGGGCGGGTGCCTTGATCATGGTAGGTTTGCAGCGGGGTCGCTTTCGCGGGCAGGGCGGTGGCCTTGGCGCTGTGCAGGTGGACGAGGGGCAAGTGACCTATTTCGGTCCCTTGAGTGGAGGTGCGATTGCACTGCGCGAAATGTCCCGCCTGTCACTGGATGGTCGCCAGCGGCCCCCGCACTGGCAACTTGAACAGTCAGGCCAACCACCCTTGATGATCCCTGTGGATGCCGAGGGGGCGGATGCCCTATTTGACGCGTTTGCCGCCTTGCCGGGGCTGAAAACCGAACGCATGCTGGCAAGATTAAAGCAAATGCCGGATGTCCCGGTGGTCATCTGGGAGCGTGAGGCAACGGGCCTGTCCGGTATGACTCCGCTGGGACGCGCCTGAACTGCAACCCCCCAAGCCGTGCATCTCTGCGCAGGTGAGAGTTCTGTGATGCAGGAGGCCTGCGCATTGACACGCTTTGCAATTGGCATCATCCCTCGACACTCAATGGTTCAGACCACAGCGGAGAGCGCTTATGTCCATCCCCCAATCCGGCGGCGGGCCGATCGAACATCACGACCAATTGGCCCAGTATCTGGCGGATGGCTGCAAGCCCAAGGAAGATTGGCGTATCGGAACCGAGCATGAAAAATTCGGCTATTGCGTCGATACGCTGAACCCCTTGCCTTACGAAGGCTCCCGTTCGATCGAAGCAGTGTTGGGCGCGCTGCGCGACCGCCACGCATGGGGCGAGTTGCGCGAAGGCGGCAAGCTGATCGGGTTGAAAAAAGATGGGGCCAATATCTCATTGGAACCGGGTGGTGCGCTTGAATTGTCCGGGGCACCGCTAGAAACCATTCACGAGACATGCGACGAGGTGAACCAGCACTTGCGCGAAGTCATGGACATCGCCAAGGAAATCGGCGTCAGCTTCATTGGCCTTGGCGCAGCGCCCCACTGGATGCACGAAGACATGCCGCTGATGCCTAAAGGGCGCTACAAGCTGATGGACGCCTATATGGGCAAGGTCGGCACAATGGGACGCGTGATGATGCGCCGGACCTGTACGGTGCAGGTCAACCTTGATTTCGCATCCGAGGCCGACATGGTCCAGAAGATGCGGGTCGCAATTGCGTTGCAGCCTGTGGCGGCTGCACTGTTCGCCAATTCGCCATTCTTTGAGGGCAAGGTGAATGGTCACAAAAGCTGGCGCAGCCGGGTGTGGCGCGACCTGGATGCGGACCGCACGGGCATGATCCCGTTTATCTTTGAAGAGGGCTTTGGCTTTGAGCGGTGGGTGCAATATGCGCTCGATGTGCCGATGTATTTTGTCTACCGCGACGGAAAATATATCGATGCTTTGGGCATGTCTTTCCGGGATTTCCTCAAGGGGAAACTGCCTGCCCTGCCGGGTGAAATCCCCACGCTGAGCGATTGGGCGGACCATCTGACAACAGCCTTTCCCGAGGCACGTGCCAAGCAGTATATCGAAATGCGCGGAGCTGATGGTGGTCCTTGGCGCCGCCTATGTGCGTTGCCCGCATTCTGGGTGGGGTTAATGTATGATCAGACGGCCTTGGATGCGGCGTGGGATCTGGTCAAGGATTGGACAGCCGAACAGCGCGACGCGTTGCGCGTTGCGGCCTCGGTCGATGGGTTGCAGGCTAAAGTCGACGGCATCGACATGCACGAGACCGCCCGCGAAGTGGTAGCGATTTCCCATGCGGGTCTCGAAGCGCGAGCACGGCCCGGAGCAGGCGGTTTGATCCCGGATGAAACACATTTCCTGAATGCGCTACATGAAAGTATCGAAACAGGAAAAGTGCCTGCTGACGAGTTGTTGGACCGTTATCATGGTGACTGGGACGGTGATTTGAAACAGGTGTTTGCGGAGTATTCCTACTAGTCGCCCTCACGAGGCGAACGCATGGAGGAATTACTCGGCCGGAACCGGATTTTCCCCCAAAACCCGTTGACGATAGAGCGCGTGAACTTCGGCTTTGCGCGCGGCAATCATTTCCGGTGTCGGTTCCGCCTTGGCACGATCAAGCACCGCGTAGCCTTGCATCGGATCGTGCCGGTTGGGACCTGTGCTCGGTTTGCTCGGGCTGCGTGGCCCACCGCGATGGGGTGGGCCGTAGATGTTGTCCTCGGCCGCGGACGGGAACAGCATCAGCACATAGATCAGCATTTGCCCAATGGCCGGTATAAAAATCAGCAGGTACATAAAACCGGACATGCCCGCGTCATGCAGACGGCGGACGCTGACGGACAAGCGCGGCACAAAGGTGGCGATGGCGTAATAGACCAGCATGAAATCCCAGACACTGGCAGTCGCGACGGCCAACTCGAAGCTGCCGGTCTGTTGCGTCAGCGAGATGAGATACCAGAGATCGACGGCACCGAGGGCCAGAACGGCCAGTGTCTCGAACAGAAAGAACCACCAATATTCCGACATCGGAGCCCGCCCCGAAAAGTTGAAATAGTTGGAAAAGACGGAATTGATTGCCTGAAAGAAACCCATGGGTTTGGTTACCTGTTTACCGGTTCGTTCTTCTCTTATTCGGGGAATAAACGGGCAGGACTATGGCAGGATGAGACCGTTACAGTGACAAGGTTTCCGACGATTTAACCCTGTACCTTGGTTTTGTCCCATGCGGGTACGACCGGTATTCTGGCAGCGGCGTATCCCGGAACACTGATGTCCAATCGCATGGCCAGTTCTGGCAATCGACTGACTGGCACGCGCGGAAACAAATGGTGTTCGCGGTGATAGAACATCAGGTAAGCAAGCCGCGCCAATGGCCCGCGTTGACTGCGCCCGGCGAGGCCGGAATTCTGGGTGCCTTGATGTGTGATCCACACGGCGAAGAAGGCGGTCATGCATTGCCCAAGCACCATGACGCCCAGATGCAGCAGCGCCCATTGGGTGCCGATCATCACCATGACTGCAACAAATCCAGCTACGCCTGCCCAGTCACGCAGCACGCGCACCTGCCAATAGCGGGACCCGCTGCGCCACGCATTGATGTTGAGATCAAAGGGAAAGCGGGGCCCGTAGGCCAGCACTTGGAGTGCACTCATATGGGCGCATTTCCCTTCGCAATCTTCGGGGCCCATACTGTGTTTGTGATGTTTCAGATGGCAGTATGCATCCGCGTGGTTGGAGCCAAGCATGATGGCGCTGAGCACATGCATGACCCAGCCATCGCTGCGCCGTGACAGGCCAATGTTGTTGTGGATCGCCTCGTGGTTCAATCGCAGTGCGCAGAGGAAAAACATGAAACTGGCGGGCAGGCCAAGGGCCCAATAGGGCGTCGCGTATAACGCCCAGCTGAGCAGCAACCACGGCAGTGGCAAGGTTAGTTCACGCAGGCTCCCCCAGCGGGTCAAACCGGTCAGATCTTGCCACTCGATGTCTTTGGGCGGTTTTTCGATGTCGCACATGGTGTGACCCTTTTTGGGATAGTAGGTGTCAGGGGCAAACAGTCAGAGGATTCAGGCTGAGACCGTCCAGCAATGCGCGAAACGTGGCCTCCGGGCGCTTCATCACCTGATCAGGCAAAATGCCGTAGTGATCCAGCGCTGCCTCGACCCTGTCCCATCCCTGGCGATCGGCGAGGGCGTAAGCACGCTGCCCTTTGCGGATGCGTTCGGATTTGTCGTGGAACTGGCGGAACCACAGCACATGTGCGCCGGGGAAATAGGCAAAACGGATAGGTGGGCGCATGGTGATGGGGTCCATCATTGGCCAGTCCAGTTTGGCGCGGGCATCATCCAGTGCACCTTGAACCACGTTGTCCTGCTCCCACTCAAAGAAAGCGGTGAAGAGGTCGCGGGTGCGCTCCGGTCCAAAGGTTTCCGCGGAATGGCAGTCAGCCAATGCGTGAGCCAGATTCGGTGCGATTCCAACCGCAATTGCACCGTCTGCCCCGTGCAGGGCGGTCAGGTGATAGGTGGTGTATGTTTCAACACAAACACGGCGGTTGATGTCTTTGAACGCGTGGGCAAAGTTGGCGAGCCGGGCCAGTTTCGCAGCCCGATTGGGCGCGCCCAGCGACAGAACCTGCGCAAGCCTTTGCCCACGTCGGAAGTGGCCTGACCCCCACAGAGCGCCATGGGCTGCAAGCAGCGGAAAGACATGGCGACCACGGGCGTGCCGATAAAGATGCAGATAGACTTGTGCGCGCTGCACCAGATCCTGGGGGCGTCCAGCGAGACGGGTCGCCTCTGCACGGATACGGGCGTGGTCTTGGGCGATTTGGGCGGGCGGGGTCATGGCAAATCCTCCGTAAGTACTTGTTATGGAACAGGTGTATGTGTCGATTCTTAGACGGATGCGGGGCTGATTTCAGCGTTGGCCGCTGGCAGCTGTGGTTCGGACGGGGGGGAGCAGGGCGGCGCGCAAGGTGCCCATAGCGTGTGTGAACCCAAGGCCCAGACACAGTGCTGCAAATCCAAGTGCCAGCATCAGGGCGGCAAACGGGGCTTTGGCCATGAAGGGCAGAACAGCCCCGATCATGACCACCCCACCTGTGCCGATGGCCGCAAACCCGGTGGCAACGGTGATCGAGACGGCGCGGGCACGTGCAGCGCTTACGGGGCAGTCGCCGATCATGGCCCCAATACGCAGGATCATCAGGGTGAGTGCCCCCACAGCAGTGAGGGCGAAGAGAATATAGAACAGTCCTAGGGTCAGCATAACAAAGGTCCTTTCGGTTCATGCGAGATTGGGAATGGGGTGGCGCGACAGATCGTTGCGCCAGCGGTTATAGAGGCGGCCAAATGTGTAGCCCCAGAGCGGTCCGATGATGACGGCAAAGCCGCCCAGTATCGCGACGATCTGAACTTCAGAACCAAGGTTGAGCACACTCAACGTTGCCAGCAGCGCGGCAAGGCCAACCACGACGGTCGCCAAAGCCAACTTGGCCACTTCGAGCGCGGATCCCTGCCGCAAGCGGAGGTAGATCAGCAAGATCGGTGTGCCCATCACCAGGTAGGCAGGCCCACCGAAGTAAAGGGCAAAGACCGGAATACCGATCACCCAAAAGCCCAGCACTGCCACAAGCAACGGAGCGGCTAAAAGGGCGAAAGCAAAGGCCACAGGGTCAACCGCATAGCGCACGTTATACCGGGGAGTTGGATTGTCGCGGCGTCCAAACATTTTCGTCATTTCTGTCATGAGAGAAGCTTTCAGGTAAAATTTTTTAGCGTTGCACGTGCAGTCTTAGGATTTTGACTTGGGCAGGAAGCGCGCGATGCGGGCGCCCATCTTTAGTGCGGTCAGTTGGACCGAGCGGGGTAAGCGGTTCACTTCCATGTACCAGTCGTCAAACATTTGCATCGTTTCGAGTGTTTCCCTGATACGCGCCTTGACGGCGGCGGGGGTTGCATCGCCTTCGGCCTCTTCCTGTACTTTGTGAAGCGCTTTGACGGTGGGGGCGTATTCGCGGGCGCGCCGGCTTTCGATCACAACGTTGACCAGTTCGAACATGTCGCGGATCGAATGGAAGTGATCGCGCCGGTCGCCCAACTTGCGCGAGGATTGCACAAGCCCTTGCGACTGCAATTCTTTCAACCCGTTGGACACGTTGGAGCGAGCCAGGTTCAGCAAGTCGCAAATCTCATCTGCGGTCAGTGGGTCAGGAGAGATGTGCAGTAGGGCGTGAATCTGTGCGACAGAACGGTTGGTGCCCCATTTTTGGCCCATATCCCCCCAGTGGAGGATAAAGTCTTGCATGGCTTGGGTTAGCTGCATGTTTCGCGCTTCAATTCTGTTTTTTCTGTTCGGACAGAAATAACAGAATTTACTGGTGTGTCAATCGTCTTCGGAGATCAGGTCAGTTTTGCAGTCAAAATCCGCAGGGCAGCAGCGCCAAAGAACATGGCAAAGGCTGCCTCGAACCCGCGTTTGGCGCGGATATAGGCGGTCATCATCGGTTTGGATGAGAATATGAAAGCGTAGCCGTGAAAGATGATGAAGCTGGAGGCTCCTACGCTGAGGATCACTGTCAGCAGTGAAAGAACGGACGACCCCGGTGGCACTCCGACGGAATAGAGCGCACCGAAGAACAGGATCGCCTTGGGGTTGGTGAGGTGCAAGGCGAGACCTTTGGCGTAGTGCCCCCGCAACGCACGGGACTTGATCGGCGGCAATTTGAGTTTTGCGCCCAGCCATGCAGACCGGGCTGATTTGAGAGCCAGCCAACCCAGATAGGCGGCCCCGGCATAGCGTACAATTTCAAAGAGCCAGGCATTGGCCAGCATGATTGCCCCCAATCCGAAGGCCGCCGAGACCGACCACATAAAAGACCCCGTTGTCACGCCGGCGGCCACGGCGAGCCCTGCCCGACGACCAGATTCCATCGATGTGCCTGCGATGGTCAGCGTGGCCGGGCCGGGGCTGGCGCCGGCCAGAACGGCGGCCAGCAGGATGAGGGGCAGGTTGATATCGGTCATGGGGTGCTTGTGCTTTTCTGGGGCTTGGGTTGTGGTGTTTCTGTCGAGGGGGCGCTGCCCCCGCCTGCGGCCCCCCGAAGTTTACTTGGCAAGATGAAAGGATCTTGGGCCGAAGTGGGTTGTAGCGCCAGCACAAAGTCGACGACCTTTTGCACTGGCATCTCGCAAGGTTTTAGGCGTGCGCCCGAACTCAGGTCGAAATAGTTGAGGGAAATGTAGTCGCTGCCCCCCAGTTCTTCGGCGACCAGTTTGGTGGTGCGCCCCTGGCCCAGTACGGTCTTGGTCACGATATAGCGTATGTCATTTGCAGTGCCGGTGAACGTTCCGGAGGGCAAGGCGGCAAGTGCGTGCCCGAATCCGCTCACGCGGATTTCTGCCCGATCTTGGGTTCAGTACCGGCCTTGATCCGTGAGATATTGGCACGGTGGCGCCAGTAGATCAGCAACGTGAGCAGAGCCCCCCAAACCAACGCGTCGCCACGTCCCGAAAACAGAATGAGGAAGGTAGAGGAGGCGGCGGCCACCAGCGCCCCCATGGAAGAAATCCGCCAAATTCCGGCACCAATCAACCAAGCAATGCAGGCCCCAACACCGACCGGCCAGTGAAAGGCCAGCAACAGTCCGAGAAACGTGGCGACCCCTTTGCCGCCTTTGAATTTCAGCCAGATCGGGTAGCAGTGCCCGATCATTGCGGCGAGCCCTGCGATCAGGGCAGTGTCTTCCGCTCCTGTCACGACTCTTGCCAGCAGCAGGATCACGGCCCCTTTGGCCCCGTCCAGCAGCAGTGTCAGTGCCGCGGCCTTTTTGTTGCCGGTGCGCAAGACGTTTGTCGCGCCGATATTGCCCGACCCGATGTCGCGCAGGTTGCCGAGGTTCATGACCCGCGCCAGCACCATGCCAAAGGGCACAGACCCGGCGAGATAACCGATGACCGCCCACAGGGCGAGCACGGCAAAAGTGGATTCGATGTTAGGCATCAGGACCGTTCAAACACTGCATTTCCAGCGACATAAGTCGCCAGAACCTTACCTTGCATCCGCGCACCGTCAAACGGGGTATTGCGCGATTTGGACGACAGTGTTGCACGATCCATCACGAAAGGCGCGTGTGGATCAAACAGCACCAGATCCGCAGGAGCGCCGATGCTGAGCCTTCCCGCGTCTAGCCCTAGCCGTTTGGCCGGGTTCAACGCCATGGCGCGCCACAACCCGGGCAGGTCGACGAGCCCGGCGTGGAACAGCCGCATGGCCGCAGGCAGCAGCGTTTCCAGCGCCACGGCACCGCTGGCGGCAGCCTCGAAGGGGAGCCGTTTGCTTTCCTCGTCTTGGGGTGTGTGCATGGAGCTTATGATGTCAATGAGGCCGGATTGCACGGCCTCTGCCACTGCGATGCGGTCTTCTTCATCCCGCAGGGGGGGCTTGATCTTGAAGAAGGTGCGGTAGTCCGCAACGTCCAGCGCGTTTAGCGTCAAGTGGTGTATGGATGTCCCTGCTGTCACGTCGAGGCCGTTGGCCTTGGCCCGCTCCAACGGGGGCAGCGCACGCGAGGCGGTAATCTGATCCGCGTGATATCGCGCGCCTGTCATCTCGACCATGGCGATATCGCGATCAAGCCCCATACGTTCGGCCATGGGCGAAACTGCTGGGAGGCCCCGGAGCGAGGCGAATTTACCGGATGTGGCGGCAGCCCCTGCGCTGAGGCCGGGATCCTGTGGGTGCGCGAGAACCAGCGCGCCGAGGCTGCGGGCATATGCAAGTGCACGCCCAAAGACCTTGGTGTCGCGCACGACATGGTCGCAATCGGTGAAGGCAACGGCCCCTGCATCCAGCAGGAACCCGATTTCCGTCATTTCGCGCCCTTCGCGTCCTTTGGTCAGGGCGGCCATGGGCAGGACGTTGACGGGGGCCGCTTCGCGGGCGCGGCGGATCACGAATTCCAGCGTTTCGGGGTTGTCGATGGCAGGATCCGTGTCCGGTCGCGTGACCATGGTGGTGACGCCCCCTGCGGCGGCGGCAAGACCAGCGGAGCCAAAGCTTTCCTTGTGCCGTTCACCGGGTTCACAGACCTTGACCCCGATGTCGATGATGCCGGGCGCGAGGTGTTTTCTGTTGCAGTCCACAGTCTCTTTGGCTTGTGGGTGGGGGGCATCGTCCGTGATAATGGCCGATATTTTGCCTGCCGTGATGGCGATCGCGCCAGTGGTGACGCTGTCGCCTGCGGGATCGATCATCTTGGCGTTGGTCAAAAGCAGATCTGTCATGCGTCGCCTCTTTGTACGGCTCGGAGCAGTTGATATACCTCACGTGGAGCGTCAAGCCGTTCGAAACCCAACGGTCTCTCAGTGGCGTTGCTGAACATCTGACGCCCCTCGCGCAGACCGAACCAGACAGCGCTTTTGCGTCCTTCATCCAATCGCAAGGTCGTCTCGGAGGTGATGGGAAAACTGTCCAGCTTGCGCCCCGCTAAGCCGCGATAGGCGATGAAGGCGTGTTTGTTGGACAGGGTGTAAAAGGTGCTGCTGCGTTGGAAGGCAGCCCAGAAATGCTGACCCACAAAGAAATAGAGCGTGATGCCCACGAAAAGGGCCGGCACGCCAAGCAACAAAAACCCGGGGTTGCTGATGACTAAAATCAAAGGGATGCCGCCCCACACCATCATGAACAAGACGAAAAACCCGCTGTCAAATTCCAGTTGGACCCGCGACGAAAGCTGACCTTGCCACACGATGTGTTTGTCCGGGTCCAGCAGGGTGTGCCATTCGTCTGCGCCAGTCATCCTGCGACCTTGATGAAGACATATGTAAAGAGTGCCAGCAGGATCAGCACCAAGGTGGCCACCCGCCCCGACATGGCGGCATCTGAGGGACGTTTTTTTGTTGTTTCAGTGGGCGCGGAGTAGGGTTTGGCGCTGTCGGCTTCGATTATCTCTGTGGCCCGCCAGTCGGTGCCGGTCTCGCTATAGGTGCCGATCAGCGTGAGCGCGGGTGCGGGCGTCAGGGTCGCTGCGCCGCCTTGGAAGGCGCGGGAAAAGACGATCAGGACCCAGCCGTCGAGTGCTTCAAGCTTGGCCTTGTCGGGACTGAGTTGCGCCAACGGCACTGCGTTGCCTTCGTGCAGGTATCCGGCGAGACCGAGGCCATCGAGATCTGCTAGTGGGAAGATCTCGGTCTGGTCGGGGTCGATGTCAAGGCCCAAAGCGGCGATCAGGGCTGCGCGGTCTTTTTTCAGCGCCTTGGCTTCGGCGTCTGACATGGACAGGGCAACGACGCGGATCACGCCGGTTTCATTGGCAGGGATGGTTATGGTTTGGGTCATTCGCCTTGCTCTTGAATCTGGCGGATCATGGCGTAGACATCGCGGCCGTCTTCGATGTCTTCGAACCCCACATCCACCTGTACCGTTTGTCTGTTCACGACTTTGGTTGTGGTGGCAAATGTGATGGTGGTCAGGTCCCCTTCGGACAGGCCGAGAGTGGTGTCGGACCGGATTGGATAGCTTTGTAACTGTTTGCCTTTCCATGCGGATTTGGTGGCGATGAAGGCGCGTTTGTTGGTCAGGGTGTAGTGGGTGTTCCGCCGCACGTTCGCTTTCCAGAAGTGGACGAGCACTAGATTGTAGATGCCGACCCCGAAGAAGATCAGCCCAAACATCCAGAAGGGACCGGGACCCTTGGAGGCCATGACCATCCAGAACACCGAGAACCCGGTGAAAAAGAGGAAAAAGAATGGGTGCATCGGACTGTCCCACTCGATCCGTACACGCACCTTGGGGGCGCCTTGCCACAGGACTTCCTCATCCTTGTCAAGCAGGCCTGTCCATTCGTCTCTCATGCGGCCCCGCGCACGTCTTTGAGGTTGCGGGCCAGCAGGTCCATCGCGGCCATACGCACAGCCACGCCCATTTCGACCTGATCCTGAATGACCGAGCGGTTGATATCGTCTGCCAATTCGCCGTCGATCTCCACGCCGCGGTTCATCGGGCCGGGGTGCATGACAATGGCGTCGGATTTGGCGTGGGCGAGTTTGGCCGCATCCAGCCCGAAGCGGTGGAAATATTCCCGCTCGGACGGGATGAAACCGCCATCCATGCGTTCGCGTTGCAGCCGCAGCATCATGACCACGTCAACATCCGCAAGCCCCTCGGCCATGTTGTCATAGACCTCGACCCCGAACTCGGCGATGCCAGCAGGCATCAGTGTGGGTGGGCCGATCAGGCGGATGCGGTTTTCCATCTTGCCCAGCAGCATGATGTTCGAACGCGCCACGCGCGAATGGGCGATGTCGCCGCAAATCGCGATGTTGAGGCGGTGCAGCCGCCCCTTGGCGCGCCGGATTGTGAGCGCATCCAGCAGTGCCTGGGTTGGGTGTTCATGCCGCCCGTCACCTGCGTTCAGCACGGCGCAATTGACCTTTTGGGCCAGCAGATCCACGGCACCCGAATGGGGGTGGCGCACCACTAGCAAATCGGGGTGCATGGCGTTCAGGGTCATGGCGGTGTCGATCAGCGTCTCGCCCTTGGTGATGGAACTGGCTTGCATCGCCATGTTCATCACGTCCGCGCCAAGGCGTTTGCCAGCCAGTTCGAAACTTGCCTGCGTGCGGGTGGAATTTTCAAAGAACATGTTGATTTGCGTCAGCCCCGACAGGGCTTCGGCGTGCTTTTCCGCAGAGCGGTTCAGCGTGACATACTTTTCGGCCAGGTCGAGCAGGGTGACGATCTCTTCCGGGCGCAGGTGCTCAATCCCAAGAAGGTGGCGATGGGTGAAGGTCATGGCGGTCCTTTGGCTTTGGCCGCTTATAGGCGGGCGGGCCGTGGTTGGGCAAGCGCGGGAAAAGCGCAAGTTTTGCGGCTCGTTCAAGAGGCATTTAGCATCCCGGTCAGGGCAGTTAGAGTTGCGGTATGGAATCGGTTGACTATTACGCGGCATTGGCCGCCTTGGACTGGCAGATCGAGCTGGGCGCAGATGAATGCATCGCCAATGCGCCCGTCGACCGCTACGACGTGCCTTCGCCTGCGCCGAAACCCGCAGCACCAGTTGTTGCAAACGCCCCATCCCCTGCGCCCGTCATGGCCGAAGATCCGGTTGCCATCGCGCGTGCCGCAGCAGAAGCAGCGCCGGATCTTGACGGATTGCGCGCGGCCCTTGAGGCCTATGAGCATTGCGAACTGAAACGCGGTGCGCGAAACCTCGTGTTCTCTGATGGTGTGCGCGGTGCGCGTGTGATGATCGTTGGCGAGGCGCCGGGCCGCGATGAAGACCGGGTTGGGAAACCTTTTGTCGGAGCAGCCGGGCAACTGCTGGACAAGATGCTGGCGGCGATTGACCTGAGCCGTGAGGCATCCGTCTACATCACGAATGTGCTGCCATGGCGCCCTCCGCAAAACCGGGATCCCAAGCCGGAAGAGGTGGCAATGATGCAGCCGTTCCTGCAACGCCACATTGCCTTGGCAGCACCGGAGGTGGTTGTCATCATGGGCAATCACGCGTGCCAGACTTTGCTGGGCAAACGTGGCATCACCCGGCTGCGGGGTGATTGGACAGAGGCAGAGGGCAAGCCTGCGCTGCCGATGTTCCACCCTGCCTACCTGCTGCGCAATCCGGCGGCCAAACGTGAGGCCTGGGCGGATCTGCTCAGCCTCAAGGCGCGGTTGCGCAATGGTTGATCCGCTGATGCTTTTGGCCTTTGTCCCGGCGGCGTTGGCGTTGAACCTGACGCCCGGTGCGGACATGATGTTTTGCCTCGGGCAGGGGATCAAGTCGGGGCCGCGTGCGGCTTTGGCAGCAAGTGCGGGGATTTCGGCGGGGTCCTTTGTGCACACGACATTGGCGGGTCTGGGGCTTGGGGCATTGGTTGCAACCGTGCCTGTCGCTTTCGAGGTGATCCGCTGGATCGGGGTGGGATATTTGCTGTGGCTGGCGGTGCAAACCCTGCGTCATGCGCGCCGGGCGGATGTTCCCGCGACCACGCCGCGCCGTGCCTTTCGGGCCGGTCTTTTGGTCAACCTAACCAATCCCAAGGTCATCCTGTTTGTTCTCGCCTTTGTGCCGCAATTTGTGGACCCCGAAGCTGGCCCCGTGCTGGTACAGTTTCTCATTTTCGGCGTCGTGATGTCATTGGGTGGTTTTGTGATCAACGGTGCGGTTGGTGTCTTCGCCGGTGGCGCGGGGCGGCGCATGGCGCAAGGCAGTCGGCTACTTGATTACATTTCAGCGTCGGTATTTGCGGGCTTGGCCGTGCGATTGGCAATATTGGAGCGGGCATGAGCCGAATTGACGAAACAGCAGAGTTTATCGCCGTCCGCATTGCGGTCCTGACGGTCAGCGACACGCGCTCCCTGGCTGAGGATCGCTCGGGTGATGTGCTGGTGGGGCGGATCGCTGAGGCCGGACATGTCTTGGCAGATCGCAAGATCCTGCCGGATGAGCGCGCCGAAATTGCAGAGCAATTGCGCATTTGGTGTGATGATCCCGCGATTGATGTGGTCATTTCGACCGGAGGGACGGGGTTGACCGGGCGCGATGTCACCGTCGAGGCCCACCGCGACGTCTACGAAAAGGAGATCGACGCCTTCGGCACTGTTTTTACCATTGTGTCGATGCAAAAGATTGGAACAAGCGCCGTTCAAAGCCGTGCCACAGGCGGCGTGCGCAACGGCACCTACCTCTTTGCGCTGCCCGGTAGCCCGGGTGCGTGCAAGGATGCGTGGGATGAAATTCTGCTGCGGCAGCTCGATTTCCGGCACCGTCCTTGCAATTTTGTCGAAATTTTACCGCGTTTGGATGAAAATCAGCGACGGAAGTAACGTGGCTTTGCGTAACAGCATTGTGGCTTGGTATGCTAGAGCAGCGTTCTAAGTTATTGCTTATGGCCGTTTGCGGCGAAAAAAGGCGTATGAAATGAGGTTCCTGAGGCAAAGCCTGATCGGGTTGGTGCTTGCTGCTGTCAGTTTGGGCCTGTTGGCTTATGCCGCCCAGTTGGTTGGTGGCGCCGTGCAGGAACGATTGGCGCGCGACATCTCGCCGCCGCCCCCACGTGAACGGGTTTTCGCCGTAAGCGTCTTGCGCGCAACTGCCGGTACAGAAATCCCGGTGATGGAAAGTTTCGGAGAAGTAAAGAGCCGGCGCAGTCTTGAAGTGCGCGCGGCCGCTTCCGGGCGAGTGATCGAGCTTGCCGACGTGTTCGAGGATGGCGGCGAAGTGCGCTCGGGGCAGGTTTTGGTCCGCATCGATCCTGCCAACGCCCAGGCAGAGCTGGATCGTGTACGCGCTGATTTGCTGGATGCCGAAGCAGAAGTACGGGACGCCGAACGCGGATTGGTTCTGGCCCAGGACGAAGAAACGGCAAGTCAGGACCAGGCTGATCTGCGACAACGCGCTTTTGAGCGCCAACAAGATTTGGCGGCACGCGGTGTCGGTACCGCAGCGGCCGCCGAGGATGCTGAATTGGCCGCTTCCAGCGCGCGTCAGGCTGTGCTGTCACGGCGTCAGGCAGTTGCGCAGGCAGAAGCGCGTATTGATCAGGCGCAAACCCGTCTGGCGCGGGCGCGTATCGCAGTCAACGACGCCCAAAGGGCTCTTGATGACACAACCATCGTAGCCCCATTCGATGGGACACTGAGTGAAACGAACGTGGTTGAGGGGCGCCTCGTGGCGGCCAATGAAAAGCTGGCGGACCTGATCGACGCGAGTGCCCTTGAGGTATCGTTCCGCGTTTCCACGGCGCAATACGCGCGGGTTTTGACTGCGTCGGGGGCTTTGCTGAATGCGCCCGTTGAAGCGACGCTTGATGTGTCCGGCGTAGATTTGACAGCAACCGGCACTATCAACCGGGCCAGCGCCGGGGCGGGTTCAACGCAGACTGGGCGATTGATCTTTGCACGTTTGGACCGGGCCGTTGGATTTAAACCCGGTGATTTCGTAACGGTAAAAGTACAAGAACCGCCCCTTGAGCGTGTCGTGCGCCTTCCGGCGTCGGCGATAGATGCCAACAACACCGTTCTGGTGCTGGGGCAAGAGGACCGTCTCGAGGCTGTCGAGGTGCGTTTGTTGCGGCGTCAGGGCGACGACATCCTCGTGCGCAGCCCAGATCTCGTTGGGCGCGATGTGGTCGAAGCACGCTCTCCGCTTTTGGGGGCTGGTATCCGGGTGCGCCCCTTGCGCGCCAGTGACGCGGATGCACCCCCTACAGAGCCGGAGATGGTCGAGTTGAGCGACGAACGCCGCGCGCGTCTCGTTGCCTTTGTCGAAGCCAACAATCGAATGCCAGCCGAAGCCAAGGCACGTGTCTTGTCCCGTCTGGCAGAGGCTAGGGTTCCGGCACAGATGGTGGCGCGTCTGGAAAGCCGGATGGGGGGCTAAGCCATGGCGCGTCCCCGTCCCATCGGCATTCCGAAATCTGCGGGCGGGATTCTTGGCTATTTCGTGCGACACCGGACCGTCGCCAATCTGCTGCTGCTGGTCATGCTTGTGGCTGGCATCGGTGCTGTTCCCAACATGCGGGCGCAGTTTTTCCCGGATGTGATCATCGACAATGTGACCGTCAGCGTCCGTTGGGACGGGGCAGGGGCTGAAGATGTCGATGCCGGTATCGTGCAGGTGCTGGAACCGGGCCTGTTGGCGGTTGAAGGCGTGGAAAGTTCGACAGCCACATCGCGCGAAGGTACGGCCAGCATCACGCTGGAATTTGATCCCGGCTGGGACATGGGGCGCGCGGCGGACGACGTGCAAACGGCTGTGGATGCCGTCACAACGCTGCCCGAAGACGCCGATGAGCCCACTGTGCGGCGTGGAGCCTGGCGCGACCGCGTGACAGATGTTGTGGTGACAGGCCCCGTGGCCCCCGAACACTTGGGACTGTTTGCAGACGAACTCGTAACGCGCCTGTTTGCCCAAGGGGTGACCCGCACCACTATTCGCGGCGTTGCTGCCCCACAAACGATGGTCGAAGTCGCGTCGCTGCGCCTGATCGCCAACGACATCACGATGTCCGAGATCGCGGCCGCCATCGCTGCGGAGGTCGATGCAAATCCTGCCGGTGATGTAACAGGCGCAAATGCCCGCGTGCGCACAGGGACCCAGAAGCGCACACCGGATGAGATTGGCGGGATTGTCCTGCGCTCAAATGATGACGGATCAAAGCTGCGCGTGCGAGACGTCGCAGATGTAACGCAACTCGGCAGCAACAGGGATCGCAGCTATTTTGTTGGCGAAAATCCAGCGGTTTCGATCCGCGTTGATCGGTCCAACAACGGTGATGCCATCGAAATGCAGGGCATTGTTGCCGATGTTGCGGCGTCGTTGCAATCGACGCTGCCGCCGGACGTGACGGTCGAGCTGATCCGCACCAGAGCCGAAGCCATCACGAACCGCCTCAATATTCTGATCGACAATGCGATTGTGGGTCTTGGGCTGGTGATTTGTTTGCTGTTTTTGTTCCTGAATGCGCGCACTGCGTTCTGGGTGGCGGCTGGTATTCCCGTGGCTCTGCTGGCCGCGATTGCGCTGATGTATATTGGCGGGCTGACGATCAATATGGTCTCGCTGTTTGGCCTGATCATCACCCTTGGCATTGTCGTGGATGATGCCATCGTTGTCGGGGAACATGCCGACCACCGCTATCGCACCTTTGGCGAGGACCCACTCACCGCAGCAGAAAATGCAGCACGGCGCATGTCGATGCCGGTATTTGCGGCGACGCTTACGACGGTGATTGCGTTCTTTGGATTGCTGGCCGTGGGCGGACGATTTGGTGATCTGATCCGCGATATTCCGTTTACTGTCATTGTTGTGTTGCTTGCGTCGCTGGTCGAATGCTTTTTGATTTTGCCGCACCACATGGGGCACGCCTTGTCCGCGACGGACAATCCACGTTTCAGCCGGGGCAAGTTGGGCATTGCGTTGGTCAGCCTGTTTATCGTGACAGGGGCCATTTCCGGCGCAGTGTCTTTTGTGCTGATGCCGGATTTCCTGTCGGATTGGTCCGCAGCTTTGCCCTATCTGCTGATCGGTCCGGGGCTTTTGGCGTCGGTATTCCTGATTGTCCCGCGTGCGGTGAAGGCACGATGGGTACATTCCATGGGACTGAGGGGTTTTGACACCGCCTCGACCCTCGTGAACGGAGCCTTTGAATGGCTGCGCGAAAAACTGTTTCGCCCATTTATGGCCGGTGTGATTGCGGCCCGCTACGCGGTTCTGGCGGGCGTGTGTGTTGTACTGGCGAGCCAGGTGGCTTTGTTCATTCAGGGTGACGTGCAGTGGCGCTTTTTCAATGCGCCGGAGCGCGGATCGGTGACGGGCAATTTTGCGATGCTCGAAGGGGCGAGCCGCGAGGACACTCTCGAGATGATGCGCGCCATGCAATCTGCAACCGAAGCCTTGGGTGCTGAGTATGAACAAACCCACGGGCGCAACCCCATTGACTACGTCATTGCCGAGATTGGGGGCAATGCGGGCCGGGGTCTTGGCGGAACCGAGAGCAAAGACAACGATCTGCTTGGCGCCATTTCGATTGAATTGATCGACGCGGATCTGCGGCCCTATTCCTCTTTTGCCTTTGTGGCGGATTTGCAGGACCGGGTTGTGCGGCATCCGCTCGTCGAAACGGTCAGTTTCCGTGGTTGGCGATCCGGGCCAGGGGGCGATGCGCTGGATGTGCAGTTCTTTGGCGCAGACACGGACACGCTCAAAGCGGCGTCCGAAGATCTGAAACGGGCGCTTTTGCAGTTCTCCGAAGTGAGCGCTGTCGAAGACAATCTGGCCTATGACAAAGAGGAGTTGATCCTTGATCTGACGCCGCAGGGGCAGGCGTTGGGCTTTACCATTGATACGCTGGGCCGGGCTTTGCGTGACCGGTTGAATGGGATCGAGGCGGCCACATATCCCGATGGCCCGCGCAGTGCCGAAATTCGCGTTGAATTGCCCAAGGGCGAATTGACGGCGGACTTTATGGACCGCACCCAGATGCGCACGCCAAACGGTGAATATGTGCCTTTGGCCGATATCGTGAGTGTGGATCGGCGGACCGGCTTTTCGACGGTGCGTCGGGAAAACGGCATCCGGCTGATTTCAGTGACCGGAGACATCTCCGAGGATGATCCTGCCCGCGCGACAGAGATCAATACGGCCCTCGCAGAAGAGATTCTGCCCGAAATCGCTGCGACCCGTCAGGTTGAATACCGCCAAGCAGGTCTGACTGAACAGGAGAACGCATTCCTGACAGACTCATTGACCGGTTTGATCCTTTGCCTCACGGGGATTTATCTTGTGCTGGCGTGGGTATTCTCCAGTTGGACGCGCCCCATTGTGGTGATGGCCATCATCCCGTTTGGACTGGTGGGCACGATCTATGGGCACAACCTCTGGGGTGTACCATTGTCGATGTTCACCGTTGTCGGTCTGTTGGGCATGACAGGTATCATTATCAACGACTCGATTGTGTTGGTAACCACCATTGACGAATACGCGTCCGAGCGCGGGCTGTTCCCATCCATCATTGACGGAGCTGCCGACCGGTTGCGCCCGGTTATGTTGACCACACTGACAACGGTGCTCGGTATGACGCCGCTGCTTTATGAGACATCGCAACAGGCCCAGTTTCTCAAACCGACTGTGATCACGCTGGTTTACGGTCTTGGCTTTGGGATGGTGCTGGTCTTGCTGGTTGTGCCTGCGTTGGTCGCTGCCCAGCATGATGTCGGCCGCCAGATCCGCGCGATGCGGCGCGGTTTGTTTGCCCGTTCCGGCACGGTACGATGGGGCTTTGCGGGGCTCTGGGCCATTGTTTTGGGATGGTTCGGCGCGACGATGGGAGCTGCCATAGTGCTCGGTAGGTTGCCGCAGCAGATCCTCGATTTGGTGCCGCTGATTGCGCCCGACACAGCTGTCATGCCTGCGGCGCTGGCGCTGTTTGTCACAGGTGTACTTGCGCTGGCGCTTGTCGCGTACGTTTTGGCTGGGCTCACCTTTCAGGTGATGCGCTGGCGCGCGGCTTAGCCGGCGGTGCAGCCCTGCACGTCGACGGCGTAATCGCCGCCCAAAATCGTGATCCGCACATCTGACCGATTGACAGAGAACGGTCCGCCATTCTGGTGCACCATCTCGCTGACCGCAATCAGGGTATCTCCCCGGCGCGAGGTTTTCGGTTCGCTGACCCACACACCGGGTTGGCCGGGTTCAATAACGCTCACTTCGATGCCACCTGTATGTGGCAAAGTCACATGGGCTTCGATGTTCATGCCATATTCGGATGGCGTGATGCGGCAGGTTGCGGCACTGACGCCCGCTTCGCTGGCAGAATAGGGCCCGTCGGCCAATGCCGCGACGATGGCAGGCGTTGGAGTTGCCTCCGGGGCCTCCAACAGGCTGTCGATTTTTAGTTCGTAGGGCAAGCACACCTCGGCACACACACCCATCGACAACGTTGTGCGCAGTCGCATGGTTCTGCCTGGATTTGATGGTGTCAGATGCAGCGGGATCACCAGCTGTTCCTTGTACCCAAGCGAGCGCATACCGTGTTCGACGTAGATCGAAGGGGTAGGCCAGGACACTTCCACTGTTTCAATATTCCGCGCACGGCTCCAGTCAAAGCTGGGCGGGATGCCCGCATCGCCGGGCGCGCGCCAATAAGTTTTCCAACCCGGTGCCAATGTGAGGCGGATAGCCGACACCCGGCGACCATCAGGCAGCGTCCAGCCCGGCAATACCTCGGCCTGAACCGGGTCATCCAAGAGTGCCTGTGCCGTCACTGGGCCGGCCAGAACGGCTCCGCCAAACAAACTTGCCAACAAGCCATGGCGCAAAACGGTGTGAAAATATGATCGCATACACGGTACATGGGCAAAAAAGCGATGAAATCCAACTCACATTTCAGTGGGCCGTCTTTGGCCTGTTTCACAGATGTGCCTTGCCGACTGCGCGGTAGGGTTGCATCTTGGGCCCAATACCTGACCGGAACGTAAATGCGGGGCATGCAGTGATGGCTGATCCGATATCCCTCGATCTGACGGGCAAGCTGCTTGTTGCGATGCCGGGCATGGGGGATCCGCGGTTCGATCGCTCGGTGATATTCATCTGTGCCCACTCCAAAGATGGCGCCATGGGTCTGATCATCAACAAACCGGTCACCGACATGGCGTTGGGTGGGCTTTTGGACCAGCTTGAGATTGATGGCTCGGCGCAGGCGCGGCAATGTCCCGTTCACTTTGGCGGTCCGGTCGAGACCTCGCGCGGCTTTGTATTGCACGACGCAGGGTATCGCTCGCGGTTGCAAACGCTGTTTGTAGGTACTGCCTTCGGCATGACTGCAACGCTGGATGTGCTTGAGGATATCGGTGCAGGCGCTGGCCCGGACACATCTCTGGTCATGTTGGGCTATGCGGGGTGGGGACCGGGCCAGTTGGAAAACGAGATCGCCCGCAATGACTGGCTGACCGCGCAGGCAGACCCAAGCATTGTGTTTGTCGGGCAAGACGACTGCAAATGGGCTGAAACGGTACGTTCGCTTGGCATTGAACCAATTGCGTTGTCAGGATCTGCGGGACGCGCGTAGTGTCCACTGGGCAAACGCGACGCCGGATCAGATGGGTTGACGCGGTGCCGCCGCGCGACGCAACCTGTCATTGATCGCCTGCCCAAGCCCTAAGTCTGGTATTGGTGCTACTGCAATCGGCTGTCCAAGACTGTCCAGTTGGTGCAGGTGCCCAAACAGGTTGGCCGCGGCCTCGACCAGATCGCCAGATGTAGACAGGTTCAAATCAGATGGCATTGGCCCAAATCCAAGCATCACTTCGTCCGCTTCTGCAGCGGTGGCATTCAAACGCACCCGTTGGTTGGGTGCGTAATGCGAAGCCAGTTGCCCCGGCGCTGAAATGGCCGGGCCAGCAGGGGCCAGCGGGCCCGTGATGGCTTCAATATCCTCGGTGGCAAGGCCGCCGGGGCGCAAGAGCGCAAGCGGTGTGCCACCGACAATGGTTGATTCAAGGCCAACTGCGCAGGCTCCTCCGTCAAGAACCGCCGCGATCTTGCCCGAAAGCCCGGATTGGACATGGGCCGCCGTTGTTGGACTGATCCTGCCCGACGGGTTGGCAGATGGCGCCGCAAGTGGACCACCAAAACTGTGTAACAACGCCCGCGCCACCGGATGGGCGGGCACCCGAACAGCGACGGACGTCAATCCGGCAGTCACCAAATCTGCCAGCCCGTGTCCGTCTGCCAAAGGCAACACCAATGTCAGCGGGCCCGGCCAAAAGGCCTGCGCGAGGTTGCGTGCCGTTTCATCAAAGAGGGCAACGGAGCGCGCAGTCTCAATGTCCGGAACATGGACAATCAAAGGGTTGAAATGCGGACGCCCCTTGGCGTTGAAAATACGGGCAACCGCTTGGCCGTTCCGCGCATCTCCGCCCAGCCCGTACACCGTTTCGGTTGGAAAGGCGACAAGGCTGCCCGCACTCAGATGTGCCGCGGCTTTCAGCACTCCCGCCTCATCCGCGGCAAAAGTTTCAGTTTGGAACATCTGCGCCCTGTATTGTCGCTGTATTGAAAGCGTGACGCCGCGTTTGAGTTGCGGTGCCGCGCGCGCCGCCGCATCTTTGGCATCAAAGAGCCCTCTTTACGCGCAGCCCTTGCGCTTGCCAAGACTTTGATCCGGAGAGACCCTATGCCATTTCGTGCCCCCGTCGATGACTATCGTTTCCTGTTTGACCATGTTGTGGGCCTGGAGAAGGTCGTGGCTACGGATCGCTTTGAAGAGGCGACAGATGATGTGACGTCGGCCATCCTGACCGAGGCAGGAAAGCTGTGCGAGGACATCATGGCGCCGCTGCAACGCCCAGGTGATCTGCATCCGGCCCGACTTGAAAATGGGGTGGTGCGCACGTCGCCCGGCTACAGCGATGGCTACAAGGCCATTGCCGAGGGTGGGTGGATCGGCATGTCCGCAGACCCTGAATATGGTGGCATGGGCTTGCCCATGACGGTAACCACAGCTGTTAACGAGATGATGAGCGCAGCCTGCCTGTCGTTGCAACTGGCGCCGCTGATGTCCCAAGGTCAGATCGAGGCACTTGAACATCACGCTTCGGATGCGATCAAGGAATTGTACCTGCCTAAACTGATCTCGGGCGAATGGACCGGAACGATGAACCTGACCGAGCCACAGGCGGGTTCTGATGTGGGCGCATTGACGTCCAAGGCCGAGGACAATGGTGACGGGACCTATTCGATTTCGGGGCAGAAGATTTACATTTCTTGGGGTGACAACGACTTTACCGATAATGTTTGCCATCTGGTGTTGGCGCGTCTTCCCGGTGCGCCTGCGGGCACCAAGGGGATCAGCCTGTTCCTTGTGCCGCGCAATATCCCCGATGAGCAGGGCAATGCGGGCGTGGCCAACAGCCTTAAGGTTGTCAGCCTCGAGCACAAAATGGGCCTGCACGGCTCGCCCACTTGCGTGATGCAATATGACAATGCCAAGGGCTGGATGGTCGGTGCCGAAGGTGGCGGCATGGCGGCCATGTTCACCATGATGAACAACGCGCGCCTTGGCGTGGGTGGTCAGGGCGTGGGCGCGGCCGAAGGTGCCTATCAACATGCGCTGGCTTACGCGCTTGACCGCAAGCAGGGCAAAACCGCTGGCCCGACAGGAACGATCGTGGATCACGCTGACGTGCGCCGGATGCTTATGGGTATGAAGGCCGATATCTTTGCGGCGCGCGCGATTGCACTGTCTTGTGCCGTGGCCATCGACATGACCACGGCCACCGGGGACGCCGAGTGGAAAGCGCGCGCAGCATTCCTGACGCCCATCGCCAAGGCTTTTGGTACTGAGGTCGGCATGAACGTGTCGCATGAAGGCGTGCAGATCCATGGCGGCATGGGGTTTGTCGAGGAAACCGGTGCAGCCCAGTACAGCCGCGATGTGCGTGTCACTGCGATCTATGAGGGCACCAACGGAATTCAGGCGATGGACCTTGTGGCCCGAAAGATGATGGACGGCGGCGAAGCGGCCAACCGTCTGCTCGACGAGATCGAAGAGAACGCGGAAGCCGCACGGGCCAGCCACCCGGATCTGGCCGAAGCCGTCTGGCAGGCCTCGGAATCGCTGCGCGAAGCGACCGACTGGCTGGTCGGACAGGGTGATTTGCAAAACCGCTTTGCAGGGGCGGTACCATACCTCAAGGCCTTTGCCCGTGTGCTGGGTGGTCATGTTCACCTCATGGCGGCGATGGCGGATGCAGGTGGCGCAAGGGAGAAATTGGCGCGTTTTTACATCCAGCGTCTCTTGCCCGAACATGTCGGTCTATTGGCACATGCGCAGGCGGGTGCAGAGGATCTCTATGCGCTCAGCGTTGACGAGTTGGCGGCCTGAGGCGTGGCGGATGGTACGCCTGCGGGTCTGAGATATCCGTGGGAAGACCCACCCGCGCATGGCGATGCAATTGAGGTGGCACCAGGCGTTTTGTGGTGCCGTCTGCCTTTGCCGATGAAGCTGGATCACGTCAACGTCTATGCCTTGGATGATGGCGACAGCTGGACTGTGATCGACACAGGGTTCGCCTCGAAAAAGACCAAAGGCATCTGGCAGTCGCTGATGGATGGGCCATTGCAGGGCAAGCCCATATCGCGCGTGATTGTCACGCACCATCATCCCGATCACGTAGGTCTTGCCGGTTGGTTGCAAAGCGACTTTGGCGCGGAATTGATCACGACCCGTACGGCGTGGTTGTTTGCACGTATGCTGACGCTGGATGTTCAGTCCACGCCCGTGCCAGAGACATTGGCGTTCTGGCGGTCGGCGGGCATGGACCCGGAGCTGTTTGACAAGCGCGCAGCCGAACGTCCCTTTAATTTTGGCGATATCGTTGCGCCAATGCCGTTGGGGTATACCCGCATTCGCCAAGGCGACGTGATCACGATGGGCGGACGGACATGGGACATTCATATCGGCAACGGTCACGCGCCTGAACACGCGACCTTCTGGAGCCGCGACGACCACCTTGTGATTTCAGGTGATCAGATCCTGCCCTCGATCAGCCCCAACATAGGCGTTTATGCGACCGAGCCGATGGCGGATCCGATTGGCGACTGGCTGGAGGCGTGTGAACGGTTGGCCCCGCTGGCGCGGGATGAGCATCTGGTACTTGGGGGCCACAAGTTGCCTTTTACCGGCTTGCCCACACGGATGCGCCAGTTGATCGACAATCACCACGGGGCATTGGCGCGGCTTGCCGACTTTCTGGATACGCCGAAATCGGCGGGCGAGTGCTTTGCACCGTTGTTCAAACGCAGGATTGGCGAGGGCGAATACGGTCTGGCGCTGGTTGAAGCCATCGCGCATTTGTCGCACCTTTACCAAACCGGGCACGCAACCCGGACGCGGCGACAGGACGGCGCGTGGGTGTATCAGCGCAAAGGGTAACAGATGAGCGACAAGATCAAGACGGCCGCAGAAGCCGAAGAAGCAGACGCTATTCCTCGCCAGCATGAAGTGCATTCAGATCCCAAGGCGCGCAACGCGGCGGACCAACCTTTGCCCAAAGGTGTCAAGAAGACACCCACGGCAAAGAAAAGCCCCGCTCAGTGGGCCTATGAGCGCATCATCCTTTATCTTAAGAATTTCGAAGAAGATCTTGATAACGAACACGAAATCGCCATGGGGTTTACAGGTGGCGATGCGGGTGTGCTGCGTATCGAGGGGATGGGCTATTTCGATCCGGACATCGTCACGTTTTACGGCACCGATCCGACGGGTGCCAAAACTCAGCTGGTCCAGCATGTCAGCCAGTTAAACGTCATGCTGCGCGCCTTGCCGAAATCCGTTGAAAAAGCCGCCCCGACTCGGATTGGTTTTCGCCTTGCACAGGATTTGGAAGACGGCTGAGGCCCGCGCGCCAAAGACGCAGTGACAGCGACAAACGGATCAGTTAAACGCTGGCGCAAGCCAACATGTACGACGCGGGATGCCCGTGAAGAAAGGAAGCCAAATGTCTGATCACAAGCACGGTGAGATGAACTCGGATACACAGCAAAAGACCTTTGACGGGTTTATGAAGTTCACAACATGGTCAGTGATTGTGATTTTGTTCATTATTGTGGGCATGGCGATCTTCATTTCATAAATACGAGTTTTCTTCGGTTCAGGGGGCGTGGGAATGGTGCGTGTATTTGGGGCCATCGGCCTTTGCGTGATGCTTGCTGGGTGCGCACAACCGCCAGCTGTCCCGTATGCCAGCGATGAGCGCGTTGCGTCCGTTGCCTACCGCGCGCCCGGACCCAGCACGATCACTGTTTTCACAATGGTCAGCAACAGTTCCGGTTCGGGTGGTCACTCTGCCTTGATGATCAACGGCTCGCAGCGGGTGATTTTTGATCCTGCGGGGTCATTTGTGAATGACCGGGTTGCCGAACAGGAGGACGTTCTGTTCGGCGTCACGCCCGCCGTTCTGGCCGGGTACAAAAGCGCGCACGCCCGCAGCACATATCATGTTGTTAGCCAGACCGTCGAAGTTAGCCCGGAACAGGCCGAGATTGCGTTGCGTCTTGCCCTGGCCAATGGCGCTGTGTCGCGCAGTTTCTGTACAAACGCCAATACGGGCCTGCTCCGGCAGGTCCCGGGGTTTGGCGACATCAAGCCGACCTTTTTTCCGGCCAATCTAATGAAGCAGATGGCGTCGCGCCCCGGAGTGGTTGAAGAGCGGTACTACGAGGATGACGAGGGTACGATCCTTGATGGGATTGCAGGCGTTACGATCGAGTAACGGTGTGCGGACGCTGTTTTGCTGTGCAAAATGCGCCCCACCCACCGTCCCTTGCCGGACTGCGCTACCCGATCAGGTAGACTGAACCGAACAGCGCTGCTGCGCCTGCCGCAATTGCGATGAATGTATTGCGCGTCAGGATGCCGGCGGCGACAGTTGCAATTGCCGCGATCACACGTGTTGGGTCCGTGCTGCCATCGGTGCCAGAATAGACAACCAGTGGTGCGCAGAGTGCAGGCAAAATGGCGACGGCCGTGTAGCGCAAATGCCTGAGAAGCCACTCGGGCAATGGTCGGTCGCCGACAAAACCAAGAAATGTGAATCGCAGCAGAAAGCTGCCAATTCCAAGCCCGAAGATAACAAACCAGAGTGTGTATTTGTCGATCATGGGGCTTGCCTCTTGCCCAGCAGCACTTCGGCTTTGGCACCAGCCATCATCCCGGCCAAGCCTGCAATCAACAGCCCCAAGGAGTAGGGCACCGCGACAGCCACGAGGCTCACAAGAATGGCGACCAGCGCTGCAATGAGGTGCGGCAAGGTGCGCACCATCGGCGCAACCATCGATAAAAAGGCAATCGGAAGCGCGAAATCCAGAGGAATGTCAGCTGGCAAGGCTGTGCCCAGGGCCGCCCCCGCGTAGCTGCATCCGAACCAGACCATCATGACCAAAGTGCATGTGCCAAAGTAGTAGGCCATGCGTTGGGGCACACCCATCTGTGGCATCGCTTCGTATTTGGCGTGGCTGAGCGCATAACTTTGGTCGACCAGAAGATAGGCCGCAAAGATTCGTTGCCACAGTGGTGCAGACCCGAGATAGGGTGTGAGTGCGGCGGAATACATCGCCACCCGCAGATTGACTGCGAGGGCTGATATCAACACGATCACAACAGGCGCATTGTCCTGCATCAGTTGTAGTGCTGTGAACTGGGCTGCGCCAGCGATGACCACAACAGAAAAGCTCATCACTTCGAAAAGGTTCAAGCCGGCTTCGGTTGCCAGCACGCCAAACAGCATCGCAAATGGTCCGGCGACCACCATAAACGGAGCCCCATCACGAACGCCCGCCCAAAAGGCTGATTTGGTGGTGGTGATGGGCATGAGGCCGCCTTAAACTATCAGGACTTTGGACTTGGATGGCACAGATCTAGCTGGGGTGCGGGGGGGATGCAATTGGGCCATGAGAAAGAATTCGGTGAACGTCTGCGTGATTACTTGATTGCGCCGGATCCTGCGATTGCGCGTTTGACGCGGCGCGTTGTCGGCCATGATCAGACAGGTGCGCCGGTTGAAACGGCTGTGGTCGAAGAGCGTCCGTTGACAATATTCCTGAATGGGCAGGAAATCGTGACGGCGATGACCATTGGCGATTATCCGGATTATCTGGCCGTTGGGTTTCTGCGCAACCAACGCATGTTGGCGCCGGATGAAACCGTCACGGCGATTGACTTTGACGAAGAGCTTGAAACCGTTGTCGTGCGCACGGATCGTCCAACCAATCATGAGGAGAAGCTGCAGAAAAAGACCCGCACAAGCGGGTGCGCTGTGGGCACTGTGTTTGGGGACATGATGGAGGGCCTCGAGGATTTGCGCCTGCCTGCATCAGAGGTCAAGACATCGTGGCTTTATGCTTTGGCGGCTCGGATCAATACCACGCCATCCCTTTATTTGCAGGCAGGTGCGATCCATGGCACGGTTTTGTGCCGCAAAGACCATGCGATGGTGTATATGGAAGATGTGGGCCGACATAATGCGGTCGACAAAGTGGCGGGTTGGATGGTGCGCAACAACGAATCCGCTGAGGATAAAATCCTGTACACAACCGGGCGGCTGACCTCTGAGATGGTGATCAAGACGGCGCTGATGGGGATCCCTGTGCTGGTGTCGCGCTCGGGGTTTACGGCCTGGGGCGTTGAGATTGCGCAATCCGTCGGCTTGACCCTGATCGGTCGTATGCGGGGTCAGCGCTTTACCTGCCTCAGTGGCGAGGAGCGTCTTGTGCGGGATGTAGACGTGGGAGCAATAAAAGACGAGCCCAAAAGGCAGGGACGCAAAGGGGGGCGGATATGAGATATGATCTTGAATTCGCCATTCCGGCGGATCTGTACCAGCGCGCGATCACACATCCCATCAAAGAGGCGGAGGTGGCGCCCTCGGCACGGCGTTGGCGCAATGTGGCGGCGGCCATCTGTTTTCCTGCATCGCTGTTTGCGTTCCACATGGCATTTTTCAGCGCAGACACGTTTATTGTGATGCTCACCGGTGGATTTATCGGGGCCGGTGTTGTTTTGGTCGCATGGTGGATGCGGAATCGCACCTTGGTGCGCGCTCATAAGGTCCGTGACGACGCTGGCGGATTGCAACGCACCCACGTTGATGCATCCGTGGTCGAGGCGAGCCAGCGGCATATTCGCCGCTTTGTCCATCGGCCTTTTTTCGCCGGGATCCGTGGTTTTTCTGGAACCAGTTTGATTGATGTTACGACAGACCGGTTGATCGTGCTGAATGCGGCCCTGCCCGTTGGTACAGTGTCCGACGCCTTTCGGGGCACGCGGATGCGATGGTGGCGTGCATGAGTGCGCCACTTGGTGTGATCCTTGCTGGCGGGCAGGCGCGGCGCATGGGAGGCGGGGACAAGGGCATGTTGCAGGTGCGTGGTCGGTGTTTGCTGGATCACGTGATTGACCGGTTGGGGCCGCAAGTTGGCGAACTTGCCTTGAACGCCAATGGAGATCCGACGCGGTTTGCGACCTTTGATGTCCCTGTCATTGCAGACAGCATAGACGGTTTTGCGGGCCCTTTGGCGGGTGTGCTGGCCGGGCTTGATTGGGCCGCTGAAAATGGCGGCGAAACGATTGTCACAGCTGCTGCTGACACGCCGTTCCTGCCTTGCGATCTGGTCCCCCGGCTTCAGATGGCGAGCGAGGGGATGGCGCATCCGCTGGTTCTGGCCGCCACGCCTGATCCCAAGCGCGGCCTCGCGCGCCATCCGACATTCGGGCTTTGGCCAGTCGCTTTGCGTAACGACCTGCGCGCCGCCCTGACAGGCGGTGTGCGCAAGGTTGTCGCCTGGAGCGACAGCCACAATGGCCGTTTGGCAGAGTTTCCTGATGAAGCGGCATTCTTTAACGTAAACACGCCAGAAGATCTGGCCCACGCTGAGGCGATGATATGAGAATCTATGGCGTGGTGGGTTGGAAGAATGCTGGCAAGACGGGGCTGATGGAGCGGCTGGTGACCGAAATCACAGGGCGCGGTTTCTCTGTTTCGACGGTCAAACATGCCCACCACAGTTTTGATGTCGATCATCCCGGCAAGGACAGTTATCGCCACCGGGCCGCGGGTGCGCAGGAAGTCCTGCTGGCCTCGGCCAATCGCATCGCCTTGATGCAAGAATTGCGGGACGCAGATGAGCCGAAATTGGAGGCGTTGCTGGCGCGGTTGTTGCCGGTCGATCTGGTGTTGGTCGAAGGGTACAAGCGCGACACCCATGCCAAGATCGAAGCCCATCGGATCGAAACCGGCAACGCGCTGATCGCGCCCGATGACCCGACGATCCGGGCCGTTGCCAGCAACACGGAACTGTCGCTGGACCGTCCCGTGTTTGATTTGGATAACACCGCCGCGATTGCGGACTTTATTCTGGGTGAGGTGGGTTTGTGAGCGGTTTTGATACGGTCTTGATTGCCGATTGGTCCGCTGGCAAGCGCCGCCCGGCGCGTCCTTCTCGGGATGCGATCTGGCTTGGCGTTGCGCGCAAAGGCGTTGCCGAAGCGCCCGTTTACTGCCGCGACCGTGTCGAAGCCGAGGCATGGATCGAGGCGTTTTTTACAGCCGAGCAAGCCGCAGGCAACCGGGTATTGGCCGGATTTGATTTTCCTTTTGGGTATCCCGAAGGGTTTGCGCGCGAAGTGACAAGCAGCGATCATCCGATGTCGGTATGGTCATGGTTGGCCGAACGCATCAGCGATGACCCGGAAGGGCAAAACAACCGTTACGTGGTCGCGGAAGAAATAAACGCGTTGTTCTCTGGGTTGGGTCCGTTCTGGGGCAAGTCCAATGAGATGAATTGGCCCGGCATTCCTTACCGCAAGACCGGCATCATGTATGATGTCGTTCCGGAAAAGCGGCACTGTGAACTGGTGGCCCGCGCATCGTCCAGTTGTTTCCAACTTGCCTTTCCGCCGACAGTGGGCGGACAGATGCTTATGGGATTGCCAATGTTGTGGCGCTTGCAAGAGGCGCCTGGCATCAAGGTTTGGCCCTTTGATGACTGGCAAGACGGCAATGTTGTGCTGGCCGAGATCTGGCCGGGTTTGATCGAAAAAGCGGTCAAACAGGCCCAGATCGCAGATCCGGACGCGATCCGTGATCAGCTTCAGGTGCAATTGCTGGCGACGGCGCTGTCTCGGCTGCCAGATGATACCTTGCAGCAGATGATGACGGACATCCCGGAACAGGCGCAGAAAGAAGCGTGGATTTTGGGAGCAGGACACACCGAAACCCTGCTTGCGGCGATCCGGGCGGACAAACCGGCAGCGCGCAACGACTGCTTTGCATTGCCGCCCGGCGTGGATTGGACGCCCGTCGATGCCGCACTTGCAGATCTAGAGACCCGCCTGGCTCCAGTGACGGAACCTGACGTGGTGCGGGTGACCCATGCGGCGGGTCGTATTCTGGCGCAGGATGTTGTGGCACATCGCGCCCACCCGCCTTTGGCCAATACGGCCGTAGACGGGTACGGGTTCTTGGGCGCCCGCGGTGAGGGTCGTCACAAGTTGCCGCTTGAAGCTGTGACCATGGCCGCGGGTGCCCGGCCTGATGTGGCTGTGCCTAAAGGATCCGCAGTACGCATTCTGACCGGCGCGGCCTTGCCCCCCGGTGTCGATACCGTCGTGCTGCAAGAAGATGTCGATGTTGACGAGGACAGCATCACGTTTAGCGGCCCGATCAAGGCCGGCGCAAACACGCGCCCGGCAGGCGAAGATGTTGAGGCCAACGATGTGGTGGCGCGCACAGGGCAACGCCTGAGCCCCGCCGACTTGGCCTTGATCACCTCTGTAGGGGTCAGTTCTGTTCATGTGCGCAAACCCTTGCGCGTCGCCATTATCTCGACAGGAGATGAGTTGGTGGAGCCGGGTCAGGAGGCTGCTCCGGGGCAGATCTACGATGCCAATCGCCCCATGCTTACGGCACTGGTGGCCCGGCTTGGACACACTGTCGTGGATTTTGGCGCAGTGCGGGATGAACGTGAAGCATTGCGCGCGCAATTGGACGCGGCGGCAGTTCAGGCCGATGTGATCCTGACCAGCGGCGGGGCCTCTGCGGGAGATGCAGATCATGTGTCGGCGCTGTTGAACGAAACCGGATCCATGGCGCTGTGGCGCATCGCCGTCAAACCGGGGCGCCCTCTTGCCTTGGGCGTTTGGAAGGGCAAGCCCGTCTTCGGATTGCCCGGCAATCCCGTTGCCGCAATGGTCTGTACGCTGGTCTTTGCCGGTCCCGCTTTTGCACGATTGGCCGGGATGGATTGGCCGCATCCACAAGGCTTTGATGTACCAGCCGCTTTTGAAAAGCGTAAGAAAGCAGGGCGACGCGAATATCTGCGCGCCCGTATGATGGGCGGTCGGGTCGAAGTGTTCCCCTCCGAAGGGTCGGGCCGGATCAGCGGATTAAGCTGGGCGGATGGACTGGTCGAACTTCCGGACGGGTCGCTGCACGTAAAGCCCGGTGATCTGGTGCGCTACATTCCATGGGCCGGGTTTGGAGCCTGAAGGGCGCAGTTGCCTTTTATCAGTCAAATGTGCCCGCAACGCGACCAAGTAACATAAAGGCCCGGGCTGTGCGGGTATCCCCGAGTGCAGTCAGTTCGGAATCTGTTGCGCGATCTGCAAAGGTCGAAATCGTCTTGTCAAAGCGCCGCAGGAAGTGATGTGCTGCATCACGAAAGATCGGGTCCTGCTTCATGCGCCCGGCTGACAATGCCAGCGAAGAACGATCCCGCACGCCCCCAAGAGGTGCCACCGCACGCCCGCGCGCACCATTTGCAAATTGACGCCAGACTTCGGGACGAGCCCGGTCTGGTCGCAGATCATCCATGTAAATACCGTCTTGGCTGAGCAGCGTCAGAATATCTTGGCTGGCTTGCACCAACTGCGCCGTTTCGCGGTCCCGCATGGCCTTGCGCAGGGCCGCAAAGCCTTCTTCGTCCTCGGCCGTTTCCGGGAAATTCAGGGCGCGGATGAAATCATGCGTGGGCAGCGGAGGCGTCATGTCCTCGGCGCTGGTGCCAAGCGCGAGAGCAGGTTGATCATCTGCGCCTGACGCAGGGGTCAGAGGGGTCGGCACCCTTTCGGTTGTTTCGCCGTCTCGTCGTGATTGAAACGTGGCCAGCGCGGATTCGGTTTTGCGCGTTGCAGCGGCGATTTCATCAAGTTTGCGCGCGACCGACGGTTCGCTGTTCAAGTCGCGCCCGTGCTGCTGCGCAATATAGGCTTGACGAATTGCGTCTATGGCCGCCTGCAGCCGCTGGCTTTCTTCGCGCATCACACGGCTGGATTTGGCAGCCGTTGCGGCCACCCAAATCATCGCCACCGGCATGAACACGGCCATCATCGTGATCAGAAAACGCATTCCGTCCGTGCTGGTGCCACCTTCTGCGCCAGCATCAGATCCGGACAGGAAAAAGATCGCAGCACCGACGAGCCACAGGCCCGACAACACCAACGCCGCGATCTCGATTCCCGAGATCCCGCCCGTGCGGGGCTTGTCGTAGATACCAAGTGGCGTCGGTCGCGCCTGAGGGTTGGGTTTATCGGCCATGGCCTTCAGCTATAGCTGATTTTAATGACTTCATAGGACTTTTCGCCACCGGGTGTACGCACCTCGACGCTGTCGCCCTCATCCTTGCCGATCAGGGCGCGGGCAATGGGCGATTTTATGTTCAAAAGTCCGTTTTCGATGTTGGCCTCGTATTCGCCGACGATCTGATAGGTTTTCTCTTCATCGGTGTCTTCGTCCACAAGCGTGACCTTGGCCCCGAACTTGATCGACCCGGACAGCTTTGACGGGTCAATGACCTCGGCCAGTGAAATGACGCCCTCAAGTTCCTTGACGCGTCCTTCGATGAAGGACTGCTTTTCCTTGGCCGAGTGGTACTCTGCATTTTCGGACAGATCACCGTGTTCGCGCGCCTCTGCAATCGCCTTGATGATGGCGGGGCGTTCTTCTGTCTTGAGCTGTTTCAGTTCCGTTTCGAGCGCAAGGTGCCCGGCACGGGTCATGGGGATCTTTTCCATCGGCGTCGTCCAAATAAGCTATGGCGGCCCTCAGCAGAGCCGCCCCACAATTGCTAGATGGATACCTGACCTAATGGGCGTGCGGATTGCAAGCGGATTTGGGGGCCAGCCCCCCGGCCTGCGGCCTCCCCCCGGGTTTTCTTGGAACACAGAAGCCATTTTAATCGTATTGCACAACTTCGTATTCGATTCCGTCGTGGTCATGGAAATAGAACCGTTGGCCGGGCTCGTAGTCGAAGTGCTCGCCTGGGGTGAAGCCGGTATCAATCACCCGCTGTTTCATCGCGATGATGTCATCCACCACGACGGCGATATGATTGAGCCCGCCGGTTGTTGTGTAGTTGTCTTCGCGTTCCTTTACGCCGCCCGTTTTTGGCACGTAAAGGGCAAGGTAGTGGGTGTCAGTGCCGACATGCACGGAATATCCGACATCGCGGGATCCCCCCGTCCAGCGCACGTGCCAGTCAAACAGATCGCACATCCATTTTGCAGTCGCGTCGGGGTCGGAAACGGTGAAGTTGGTATGTTCAAGCTGTGCGGGCATGGGGCTTTCCTTTTTGTCGCTATGGGGGCACCTTGCGACCTCAAGTTCACTTTAGGTCAAGGGCTTTTTTCATGGCACCATCAGAGGGACTGAGCATAGGAGACATCGCGGCCCGGACGGGTCTGGCGGTGTCTGCCATTCGCTTTTACGAGGATGAGGGTCTGGTCGCGCCGTGGCGCAATGCGACGGGCCGACGTCGGTTCCAGCGGTCAGATATTCGTCGGCTGAGTTTTGTCATGGTGGCCCAGCAATTCGGTTTCTCGCTGGCTGACATCAAGGTCGAGTTGGATCGATTGCCGCGCCATCGGGCTCCGACCAAAGCGGACTGGGCCCGTATCAGTACGGAATTCCGCGACGGGTTGAATAACCGCATCGCTCGTTTGGAAAAGTTGCGGGATACGCTTGATGGGTGCATTGGGTGTGGATGCCTGAGCCTGGAGGCTTGCGCGCTATACAATCCCGCCGACAAAGCCGCAGTCCGCGGGGCCGGGCCTCGCTACCTTATGGGCGATCGTGCGGGCGATGTTTAATCGACAAGGCAGCCTGTGCCGCCGATGCCATCGCCATTGACTGCACAGTCCTCCAGCGTGCTTGCGCGTTCGAGCGCAACCGGGGCCTCTTCCTGCACGACCACTGGCGCCTCCAGAACCTGCGTGTCGTCAAGCGAGGCGGCGCATGCAGTTACGGCCAACAGGAGGGCAAGCAGTCCAAACCGGGTCATGTATCCGTCTCCGATGTGTGAAACACGTATCCACCAGCACGGATACGCGTTGTGCCTTTGCCCGCATTGCTTGCTTTCATCGCTTCGGCCTGGGTGCTGAGGTGCTTGAGCAATGCCATCTGCGCGCTTGCGAACTGCTGTTCGAGATCCTGAGCCTGTGCGTCTGTCAGCCCTGTGTAATGCAAAGCTCGTTCAAAAAACGGGTCTGATGCCGTGGCGAGGTTCTGCGTGGCTGCCTGCAGATGATCCCCGACATTTTCGGCGAGGTAGGCGCGCTGTTCCGGGCCCCCCGTGCGTGGGATGTAGGCCTCTTTGATGAGCGTGACATGGGTGTCATCTACGCGCACGGTATCTGCCTCTTCGAGCACGCTCAGCAGACTGCGCGGGTGCACGTCCTGCAACACCAGCCGGGCAAGTGTTTCAAAGGATCCTTCACCCGTGCGCGGCAGGGCGCGCGGCCCATCGGCATTGCAATACGTGGCCTCATTGCGCCAAAGCCAGACAAGGCGCGTCAGCGGGTTCGGCTTGGCCGGTTTGCTTTCAAAAGCACGCATGCGCGCCACCTCTCGACGCGACAACCCGGTTTTTAGCGACAGCATGCTGTCGGTCACCTTGCCAGAGCCTTGCGTCATGGCTGCTTGCACAAAGTGGCCTTTGAGTTGTTCAGACAGGTCCTGAAACGGGATGTCACATGTCACCATCAGATGTGCCAACGGCGCCAGAAGGGTATCAAATTCGTCATGCATATGTGCAATTTGCACATTTACAAAGTGTAAGCAAGTGATATACGAATGTGCAAAATGCACATTTATGGAGTTTTGTGACATGCCTCGATTGATTCCCGCTTCTTTTATTTTCACTTCGTTTGCTTTTCTCGCTCTTTCGGCGTGTGACATCCCTGAAAGTGGATTTGTACACGTCCCGGTCGCTGACAGCATCGCGACCGAGCCTGTGGTGGTTGCCGAGGCCGCTGCCCGCACGGCCAAAGCGGCAATCGCACCGCCCGTGCCTTTGCCGCCCGCACGACGCGCGCCGACCAACCCGCGCCGTGGCGTGGTCACGGCAGGGGACATCGACGATGCGCGCAATCTGGCGGCCTTTCTGCGGTACCAGTCACGGGCTGCACAGCAGACGGGGATACCGACATTGCCAGTGTCTGATGCGCTTGCGTTTCAGGTCATGGATCAACAGGGAACGCCTGCGCCGGGTGTGAATTACACGTTGGTCAACCCGGCGACGTCCAGAGTGATCCATGCCGGGCAGACGGGTGTTGACGGGCGGGTCATGGTGTTCCCGCATGTGCTGGGGGCCGGGCAGGTGCGCACAGCAGAGCTGCGGGTATATGACGTCAACCAGCAGGTGCACACGCGCCGGGTCAGCCCACGCGATGGGCTCTTAAAGTTGAGCGTCCCCGTGAAATCCCAAGCGCCGGAGTTTTTGGATCTGGCCTTTGTGATCGATACAACGGGGAGCATGGGGGACGAATTGGCGTGGTTGACGCGTGAATTCAAAGGCATTGTGCGTGCGGTGCAGAAGGCGGCGCCAGAGGTCGATATGCGGTTTGCCGTGACGGCCTACCGTGATCGGGGGGATGCCTATGAGGTGCAACGGGGATATCTGTCGCATCGCGCGGCGCAGGCGCATCGCAGCCTCGGAAATCTGGATGCATCAGGCGGCGGAGACTACCCGGAGGCTGCGGCGAAAGCCTTGCAACAGACCGTCAACATCAACTGGCGGCGCGGCAACGGCAAGCGAATCCTGTTCCACATCGCGGACGCGCCGCCCCATCGCCGCGACGCGCACCGTTTTCTGGATGCTGCCAAAACAGCCGCGCAGGCAAACATCCAGATCTTCGGATTGGGGGCCAGCGGTGTGGCGGCTGAATCCGAGCTCTATATGCGTCAGGCAGCATTGGTCACCGGCGGGCGATATATGTTCCTGACCGACGACAGCGGGGTGGGCAACGCGCATGCAGAACCCAACATCGCGTGCTACAGGGTGACGGCGCTCAAATCCCTGCTGGTGCGGGTGCTGACGTCGGAATTGACAGGGAAGCGGCACGAGGCGAACCGAGCCGACATCATCCGCACGGTTGGATCCTACAATGCGGGGGTGTGCAACACGTAGTCGCAAATGCGTTATTTCGTAGCGTCGCAATTGACCGCCCTGCGACCCACGGCTACCTACGCGCGTAAGAATATTTCGTAGGAAGGGTATCCGATGGCCGAGATTGAACGCGAAGCGATGGAATATGACGTTGTGATCGTCGGCGCAGGCCCTGCTGGGCTTTCGGCGGCGATCCGGCTCAAGCAGTTGGATGCAGACCTGAACGTGGTTGTGCTTGAAAAGGGCTCCGAAGTGGGCGCGCATATTCTGTCCGGGGCGGTTCTGGATCCCTGTGGGCTTGATGCGTTGATCCCTGATTGGGAAGAAAAGGGCGCGCCGCTGAACACGCCTGTTACGGAAGACAAGTTCTATATGTTGGGTGAAGCGGGCCAGCTGCGTATCCCCAACGCTCCGATGCCACCGCTGATGAACAACCACGGCAACTACATCGTCTCGATGGGCAATGTGTGCCGCTGGATGGCGGAGCAAGCCGAGGAAATGGGTGTCGAGATTTTCCCCGGCATGGCCTGTTCCGAACTGGTCTACGGCGACAAGGGCGAAGTCAAAGGCGTTGTCGCGGGCGTATTCGGGTTGGAAGAAGACGGGTCCATCGGCGAAAATACAGAGCCGGGGATGGAGTTGCACGGCAAGTACGTGTTCCTGTCCGAAGGTGTGCGGGGGTCGCTCTCCAAGGAAGTCATCGCCAAATATGATCTGGCCAAGGATTCTGAGCCGCAGAAATACGGCCTTGGCATGAAAGAGATCTGGGAGATCGACCCAGCCAAGCACAAAGAGGGGTCTGTCACGCACACGATGGGCTGGCCTTTGGGCGGCAACGCGGGCGGTGGATCATTTGTTTATCACCTTGAGAACAATCAGGTCTATGTCGGCTTTGTGGTGCACCTGAACTACAAGAACCCGCACCTGTTCCCTTACATGGAATTCCAGCGTTTCAAGCATCACCCGATGATGGCCGACCTGCTCAAGGGCGGAAAGCGTGTTGCATATGGCGCGCGCGCGATCTCCGAAGGCGGATATCAATCGATGCCCAAGATGGTGGCCCCCGGTGTGGCGCTGCTGGGCTGTTCGGTGGGGATGGTCAACGTGCCCCGCATCAAGGGGAACCACAATGCGATGCTGTCCGGCAAGGCCGCCGCCGAAGCCGCACACAGCGCAATAAAGGCGGAGCGCTCAGGTGATGAACTGACGGCGTATGAAAAAGAAGTCCGCGATGGCGCCATTGGTGCCGACCTGAAAAAAGTGCGCAACGTCAAACCCTTCTGGAGCAAGTACGGCCTTACGGCATCCCTCGTTCTGGGTGGATTTGACATGTGGTGCAACACGCTTGGGTTCTCGCTGTTTGGGACACAAAAACACGGCAAGAACGACGCCGATGCGACCGAAGAAGCGTCCAAGCACAAGCCCATCGACTATCCCAAGCCCGATGGCACTTTGTCTTTTGATCGCCTGACCAACGTCGCGTTTTCGTTCACGAACCACGAAGAAAGCCAACCGGCCCACCTGCATCTTGGTGATGCCAGCGTTCCGGTGAACGTCAATTTGTCGAAATATGCGGGCCCCTCGGCACGCTATTGCCCGGCAGGTGTGTACGAGTTTGTCGAAGAAGAAGGCAAAGACACGCGCTTTGTCATCAACTTCCAGAACTGCGTGCACTGCAAGACCTGTGATATCAAGGATCCGAGTCAGAACATCACATGGACCACGCCGCAAGGTGGGGACGGGCCGAACTACCCCAACATGTAGTGCAACAGGATTTCCGAGGAATTGGCCGGGCCGTGCGCCCGGCTTTTTCTTTGGCAGACTGGTTTAATCACAGCGTTATTCTGACCATTTCGCGAGGGTGCGTTGCACCTTGCGCCAGACGTGCTAGCCTCTGGCTCAAACAACAGAAAAAAAGGGGCACACCCATCGTGATCCGTCACCTGATGTCGTCCGCCGCCGCTGCGGTACTCGTACTTTCCTTTGCCGCACCGGGGCATGCGCAATCCATCGCCGGATCTTATCTGGCCGGGCGGCAGGCCGCCATGGACAGTGACTTTGATGCGGCGGCCCAGTACCTGACGCGCGCCTTGGCCAATGATCCGGGCAATGCAGAGTTGATGGGAGATTCCATCGCGGCCCAACTGGCCATGGGCCGTGTGGACCGAGCGCTGCCCGTTGCCAGACTTATGGAAGAACAAGGGCACCGCAGTCAGGTTGCGCACATGGTGGTGATCGCTGGATTGATCGCTGATGGTGATTTTGAAACCTTTCTTGCCCGCGATGTCGAAGCGCAAGGTGTCGGCCCATTGGTCGACGGTCTTCTCGAAGCCTGGGGGCGGATCGGGGCTGGCGATGAAGCGGCAGCATTGGCTGCTTTTGACCGCGTATCGCAAGAGCGGGGCCTGCAAGGTTTTGCAATGTATCACAAGGCGATGGCACTCGCCTCGCTTGGCGAATTCGAAGCGGCTGAAGAGGTCTTTGTCTCACAAGGTGCTGGCCCGCTCCAGCAAACCCGGCGCGGCGCAATGGCGCGTGCCGAAGTGCTGTCCCAGCTTGGTCGCAATGATGACGCTGTGAACGTTATCCGCGAGGCCTTTGGTGCGGCAAGTGACCCTGAGCTGAGCCAGCTTGTGGCGGCGTTGGAGAGTGGTGAAACAGTACCATTTACACATATCACATCGCCCCGAGACGGTGCGGCAGAGGTGTTTTATTCCGTAGCAGGTGCTTTGCGCCAAGAGGCCGGAGCGGATTACACCCTGCTATATGGCCGCATCGCGCGTTATCTGCGCCCTGATCACATTGATGCATTACTGCTCAACGCCGAGTTGCTGGATTCCCTGCGTCAATACGAGCTTGCCAGCGCCGCCTACAAGGAAATGCCATCCGATCATCCTGCGTTCCACGCCGCTGAGTTGGGTCGCGCTGCGGCGCTGCGCCAATCCGGAAAACCTGACGCTGCGATCGAGGTGCTGGAACAACTGGCCAAGCGATATGATGAATTGTCGATTGTCCACTCGACCTTGGGGGACGTCCTGCGCGCGCAGGACAGATTTGAAGAAGCGGTGGCATCCTATGACCGCGCCATTGACCTCAGCAGCGACACAGCGCGCGGAGCGTGGTTTCTTTATTATGCCCGCGCCATATCGCAAGAGCGGCTCAAGGACTGGCCCAAAGCTGAAGCAGATTTTCGCAAGGCGTTGGAGTTGAATCCGGGGCAGCCTCAGGTGTTGAACTACCTTGGCTATTCTCTGGTCGAAAAACAGATCAAGCTGGACGAGGCGCTTGCCATGATCGAGCAGGCCGTCTCAGCCAGCCCGGACAGTGGCTATATCGTGGATTCGCTGGGCTGGGTTCTGTACCGGCTGGACCGCTATCAGGAAGCTGTCGAGCATATGGAACGCGCGGTGGAATTGATGCCGGTTGACCCCGTCGTGAACGACCACCTTGGGGATGTGTACTGGGCCGTTGGGCGCGAACGCGAAGCCCGCTTTCAATGGATGCGGGCGCTGTCTTTTGTGGACCCGGACGATACGGACGGCGAGGCCGACCCGGATCGGATGCGCCGCAAGCTCGAAGTCGGTCTTGATGTGGTGCTGGAAGAAGAAGGCGCCCCGCCGCTCAAGGTGGCTGATGACGACGGTTGAGGTCTTTGCTCCGGCCAAGATCAACCTGACTCTTCATGTGACTGCGCGGCTGGACAACGGCTATCACACCCTGGATTCTCTGGTCGCCTTTGCTGATATCGGAGACCGGGTTTACTTGAGCACGCAAGGTCCGGCTGAACTTGCAGTTTCTGGCCCCGAGGCTGTTCCGGAATTGTCCAGTAACACCAACATTATGTGGCATGCCGCCTCGCAGTTCTGGAAACCCGACATCCGATTGTCCATGCGTTTGGAAAAACATCTGCCGTTGGCCTCCGGCATCGGCGGAGGTTCTGCGGATGCAGCGGCCACATATCGCGGCTTGTTGTTGTTGCGCGCTGCGGCCGAAGGACACGAAACGCCGCGTGATCCTACGCCCGAAGATGCGCAAAAGCTGCTGCGCATTGGTGCGGATGTACCGATGTGCGTGCTCAGCGATCCTGCGCGCATCCGTGGCATTGGTGAGCAGATCACCCCCGTCCCCGATCTGTTTCCCTATGCTGTTGTGTTGGTCAATCCGCGCGTTCAGGTGTCGACACCGGCGGTCTTTTCCGCGTTGAAGGTGACGGAAAACCCGAGCCTTGATCCGTGGCCTGACAGCTTTGAGGATCGTGACGCTGCACTGGATTGGATCGCGGCACAGCGCAATGATTTGCAAGCCCCTGCTGTCGCGGACTGCCCCGCAATTGCCGAGGTTCTGGATGCGTTGCAACAGGTAGGCGGGTGCAGGCTGGCGCGTATGTCCGGCTCGGGTGCGACGTGTTTCGGCATTTTTGACAGGGTGCATTTGGCTCAGGCTGCTGCCGAAGCGATCAGCGCAGAGAATCCCAAATGGTGGGTGCGATCAGGGCGTCTGAACGGTGGGCGCCATGCGGTGCCTCAGTTGATCCGCTCGACCACGTAATCTGCCAGATCGATCAACATGTGCTTGAGGTCATGGTCGGGCACCGGCGTAAGAACCGATTTGGCTTTTTCGGCCCAGGCAATCGCTGTGTCCTTGGTGTAATCGAGCGCCGCATGCTTTTGCAAAAGCGCCAAAGCATGGTCCAGGTCGCTGTCTTCCTGTTTGCCCTTTTCGATGGTGCGTGACCAGAATGACCGTTCCTCTGCGTCGGCCAATGACACAGCCCGGATGACTGGCAAAGTCAATTTGCGCTCGCGGAAGTCATCGCCCACGTTTTTACCGGTTGCCGAGGATTGGCCTTGATAGTCCAACAAATCATCAACGATTTGGAATGCGATGCCCAAAGCGTCGCCATAGTCGAAAAGCGCACGCACCCGCGCGTCTTCGGCGCCCGCGATCACGCCGCCAACCTCGGTTGCCGCAGAAAACAGTGCCGCTGTTTTGCCGCGGATCACCTGCATATAGATGGCTTCATCCGTTGCGAGATCCTGGGCTGCGGTCAACTGTAACACCTCACCTTCGGCAATGGTCGCAGAGGCATCCGACAGGATGCGCAGCACGTCCATATTGCCGGTCTCGGTCATCAATTGAAAGCTGCGAGAAAACAGATAGTCACCCACCAGAACCGAAGACTTGTTATCCCACAACAGGTTAGCCGTAGGGCGGCCACGGCGTTGGGCGCTTTCGTCCACCACATCATCATGCAGCAACGTGGCTGTGTGAATGAATTCGACAGTCGCCGCGAGATGGATGTGAAACGGGCCTTCGTAGCCACAAATTCGTGCTGCGGCGAGTGTCAGCATCGGGCGCAAACGCTTTCCGCCTGCCTCAACCAAATGCTGCGTAACCTCCGGAATGCGTGGGGCGTGTTTGGATGCCATTTTGGTCCGGATCAGGCTGTTCACAGCCTCCAGGTCGTCCACCAGATAGGCCGCCAACCGATCATGCGGTTTCGCGATTTCCGACAAGTCCATCACAGTCCCCAATGCCCCACTCGACAAGTAGGGCCAAATGCCCCTACATCCATGATATGAAGGAACTTTTGCGCAGCACCGACCCCACCATCATAGCGTTTGCGTCCGCCCTTCTTGAAGGCGAGGATATAGACTGCTTTCAGATGGACGTAAATATGAGCATCCTCGAAGGTGGCATCGGAATTTTCCCGCGTCGCCTGATGGTGCATGTTGATGATTACGATGCGGCCCTCAAGGTGGTTTTGGACAACGAGATCGACCTTGGCCGGTGACTATGCGTCCTGATCTGACCCAAGACGCCTTTTTGGATGGGCGCGTGCAGTTATGGCAACCTGCGCGCGGGTATCGCGCTGGCGTGGACCCTGTGTTGCTCGCCGCGTCCGTGAATGCGCAGCCCGGGCAATCGGTGTTGGATTTGGGGTGCGGTGCGGGTGCAGTGGCCCTGTGTCTGGGCGCACGCATACCTGATTTGACCCTGCTGGGTGTCGAGAAGCAGAAAGACTATGCCGATTTGGCGCAGCGCAACGGATTGGACGTGGTCCATGCAGATTTGACCGACTTGCCCGCTGACGTCAAAGCCCGCAGTTTTGATCATGTCGTTGCAAACCCTCCGTATTTCGACCGCGGCTCCGGGCACATGGCGCAAGACCACGGGCGCGAGGCGGCGATGGGCATCGACACGGCGTTGGACGATTGGGTGGACGCGGCCGCGCGGCGTCTACGACCCAAGGGATATTTGCACATGATCCATCGCTCCGAAGCGGTGCCGGCGTTGCTTGGTGCCGCTTTCGCGCGCCTTGGCAGTCTTGAGTTGTGGCCGATTTGTCCACGGATCGCAAAACCGGCAGAGCTGGTGATTTTCCGGGCACGCAAGGAAGGACGGGCGGCATTTCGCCTGCACGCGCCGATCATTTTGCACGCAGGTGAACGTCATCTATGTGACGGCGCAGATTATACCCCTGAAATTCAAGCGGTTTTGAGGGATGGGGCAGCTCTTTTTCGTTAAGCTTACGTTAAAGTTGTTTGTGTTCTCTTACCCACATGCTGCGCGTGCGGCGTGACACGAGCGCTACATTGTGCTTGGCTGCATGTGCAACTTTGTCAGCAAGGAGGACTGCATGAGCATTACTGCCCATCTCGAAGAGTTGAAAAAGAAGCACCAAAACCTGAGTGATCAGGTTGACGTGGCCCAACGATCTCCCGCGATTGATCAGATGGAGCTTGCCGTCATGAAGAAACAGAAGCTGAAACTGAAAGAAGAAATCACGCGACTGTCGAGTTAGGCGGCGCGTTTCAAGCTGGCGCGTGCGGCAACAAGCGCTCCTGCTGTGATCAATATCGCAGCAAGTGCAAGAGACCACTCTGGTGCCGCGACGCCAGCCACGACAAGAACTATGGTCGACAGCAGGGGGGCTGCGTAAGAAGCGGTGCCCAAGAGTTGGATGTCGCCACCCTTGACCCCTATGTCCCACAAGTAAAAGGCCAACCCGACCGGGCCGAGCCCAAGCAGGAATGCACTGCTCCAGGCGGTTGCAGATTGTGGCCATACCGTTGTTTCCAAAGCCAAATGCAGGGGGACAGATAGGGTTGCACTCAACACGCAAAACACAGCGACAGAGGCGGTTGGAACTGCTCCAAAGCGACGCGACAGGATGGAATAGCCCGACCATGTGAGCGCGCAAGCTCCGGCCATCAGATAGCCGGGCAGGGCGGCAGGGTCATATCCGGCACCCCCTCCGCTTACGATCAGGGCCGCACCGACGAACCCCGTGAGCGCGCCCACAATATGCCCCGTTCGCAGTGTTTCGCCCGGGAGTAAGCCCGAGAACACCACAATCAGCAGCGGCCACAGGTATGCGATCAGGCTTGCCTCGGCTGCGGGGGCCATCCGCAGCGCCGAAAAATACAGCGCGTGATATCCAAAAAGTCCAAGTGTCCCGAGGATATAGACATGCATTGGCACATCTTTTAACTGGCGTAGCCCACCGCTGCGTGCCGTCCATATCAAACCCAGAACGCCCCCCACAGCAAAGCAAATCGCATTCAGCAGGAAAGGTGGAGTCGGGGACGCTCCCACGGTCAGCAGGGCCAAAACCCCCCACAGCACAATGGCACCAAAGCCGATCAGCGTTGCGCGTTGCTTGGTCATGGCGCGGTGAGATCCTTGGATGGGATGAGAGTCATTGCTTCGGTGATGTGACTGTTTTTGTTTATCTCTGCAACGATCCAGTCGCGAAACGCCGCGATGTGAGGTCGGTTTTGCGCACCCTCAGCACACAGAAAGCGGAATCGCGCGCCAGTTTGCAAAGCGGTTGGAAAAGGGGCCACAAGGCGCCCGTCAGCGAGATCCTTGACCACCAGCGCACGCCGGCCCAGCACCACCCCGACACCGGCCAGCGCGGCGTCTATGGCGTGATCCGCCTGGCTGAACCGTGGCCCGGTGGTCGCCGAGAAATCTACGCCCATTGCGCGGAACCACGTGTCCCAGTCGCTGGTTGGCTTTAGAAATCTGATACTGTCGTCAAATATCAGAGGTGCCTTTGTCAAACTCTCAACAGTTGGAAAACGCGTAGCCATTTCGGGTGTCATCACCGGGCACACCCATTCTTCTGCTAAAGGAAGCGTGTAGTGATCTGTTTCCGTGCCATATCCAAACCGGATAGCGACATCCACTCCGTCGCGTGCCAGGTCCACAATTTTCAGGCCGGCCGCAAAGCGCAGTTCGACTTCGGGATGTGCCTGCGCGAATTCATAAAGGCGCGGAGCCATCCATTTTGCCGTAAAAGCAGGTCCAGCGGTCACAATAAGGGTCTGATTATCTTGCGTTCTCTCTGCAGCGCGCCAAGCCGCAGCCAATGCTTGAAAGCCGTCTGTGGTGCCGGGAGCAAGAGCCAGCCCCGCTTCGGTTAACTCCACAGCCCGGTTCAGACGGCGAAAGACCTGAGTTCCCAGATGCTCCTCCAAAGACTTTATCTGAAAGCTGAGCGCGGCGGGGGTCACGTGCAATTCCTCCGCTGCGCGGGCAAAGGACATGTGGCGTGCGGCGGCCTCAAAGGCGCGCAATGCAGTCAGTGGGGGAAGGCGGTCCGACATTTCACATAAGTACAACTTAACTGAACTGATGAAAAGTCTCGTTTGTCGCAGGCTGCCAGAATGCGCATATTCGTCTCAAGTAGACACCAGACACGCACTGTCACATCGGAGAATAGAAATGATCGAAGCAACAACAAACCCCGCTGCCCGCAATGCCATGCTCAACGCGCACATCGAGCGCGCCAAGGCGATGCAAGACGCATGGCATTGGCTGTTTGGGGGCAAATCTTCCCGCTGAAGCGCGCGCGCCTTCTTACGGGATAATGAAAGGGCCGGTGCAATGTTGCACCGGCCCTTTTTTGTCAGAGGCAATGTACACACGCTGCGCACCGCGTGTGCACAGGTATGCGCACTTGCAGATCAGACGAAGAACTGAGCGCCGTTTGCCGAGATGGTCGAGCCATTGATAAAGCCCGAATCGTCGGAGGCGAGGAACACGACACAACGCGCGATTTCTTCCGGTTCGCCCAAACGTCCAGCAGGAATCTGAGCAATGATGCTCTCGCGCACTTTTTCGGGAACCGCCATCACCATGTCGGTGCCGATGTAGCCGGGGCAGATTGCGTTGGCGGTGATGCCTGCGCGCGCGCCTTCCTGTGCCAACGATTTCACAATGCCGAGGTCGCCTGCCTTGGTCGCCGCGTAGTTCACTTGGGCAAACTGACCCTTCTGGCCGTTGATCGACGAAATCACGATAACACGGCCAAACTTGCGCTCGCGCATGCCGGGCCAAACAGGATGGACGGTGTTGAAGACACCGGTGAGATTGGTGTCGATCACCTGATGCCACTGCTCGGGTGTCATTTTGTGGAATGGCGCGTCGCGGGTGATGCCGGCGTTTGCGACAACGATATCAATGGGGCCAACTTCCGCTTCAACTTTCTCAATGCCTGCTTTGGATTCGTCGTAGTCAGCGACGTTCCATTTGTAGGTTTTGATGCCGGTTTCGTCGGTGAACTTTGCGGCGGCTTCGTCATTGCCTGCATAGGTCGCGGCGACGGTGTAGCCTGCGTCCTTGAGCGCTTTGGAAATGGCTTCGCCGATTCCTCGGGAACCGCCGGTGACGAGGGCAACACGGGACATGTGGATTCTCCTGCTTGGGGTGTTTTCAGATGTTTCTAATATAACAGCATTGCGCGCAAGAATATTGCGTACAATGCTGTTCTTTTTACGTGACGTTTCGCGTCAGTCGCGTTCGAGGCACATGGCAACGCCCATGCCGCCACCGATGCACAACGTGGCGAGGCCTTTCTTGGCGTCGCGCCGCTTCATTTCGAACAGCAGAGTGTTCAGAACGCGCGCGCCGGATGCCCCGATCGGGTGGCCGATGGCAATCGCGCCGCCGTTGACGTTCACGATGGATGGATCCCAGCCCATGTCTTTGTTCACGGCGCAGGCCTGCGCGGCAAAGGCTTCGTTGGCTTCGACAAGATCCAGGTCGTCAACGCTCCAGCCCGCTTTTTCCAGTGCCTTGCGCGAGGCGTAGATTGGGCCGACACCCATGATGGATGGGTCCAAACCAGCGGTGGCATAGCTGGCGATGCGGGCCAATGGCTCGATCCCGCGTTTTTCTGCGTTTTCTGCCGTCATCATCAGGGCGCCCGCTGCGCCATCGTTGAGACCGGACGCGTTGGCGGCCGTGACCGATCCATCCTTGGTGAAGGCGGGGCGCATCTTTTGCATGGCTTCGAGGTTGGCGCCGTGGCGAATGTACTCATCCGAATCTACAACGATGTCGCCTTTGCGCGTCTTGACGGTGAAGGCGGCAATTTCGTCAGCGAATTTGCCAGCCTTTTGCGCGGCCTCAGCCTTGTTTTGTGACCCAACCGCAAACTCATCCTGCATGTCGCGGGTAATTTGCCATTGATCGGCAACGTTCTCGGCAGTTTGGCCCATGTGATAGCCGTTAAAGGCATCCCAAAGTCCGTCGCGGATCATCGTATCGATATACTTGAGGTCGCCCATCTTGTGACCGGCGCGCAGGGCTGCGGCGTGGGGGCTGAGGGTCATGTTTTCTTGACCACCCGCGGCGACGATGTCTGCATCACCCAGTTGGATATGTTGGGCGGCCAATGCGACGGCGCGCAGGCCCGAACCACAGACCTGATTGATGGACCAGGCTGCCGATTCCTTCGGCAAGCCAGCATTGATATGTGCCTGCCGGGCCGGGTTCTGGCCTTGAGCGGCGGTCAGCACTTGCCCCAGGATGGTTTCGGAGACTTCCCCTTTTTCAATGCCAGCGCGCGTGACGACCGCGTCAAGCATGGCAGCGCCCAGATCATGAGCGGGGGTGTTGGCAAATGCGCCGCCAAAGCTGCCAACGGCAGTTCGGGCAGCGGAAGCGATGACGATATTTGTCATGTGATCAGATCCTTTGTCAGGTGGCCGCGAGGATCACAGGGTATACGGAAATGTGCAGTGCCTAAACCCCCAGCGTCAGCGCCCGCCTAACGGATTCGCCCGGGGGGGGTAACGGGACACGGTGTCTCAGGCCGGTGTTAGCGGCTATGCACGTGGGTTTTGGCTGGCCTTTTGAAGTCAGGCGCGAACGTTGCTTTTGTTCCGGTTGGCCGTCTGTTCGCCAAAAATCCAGTTGGGTCGGATTGTCGGCGCGTCAAAGTAGTACCCTTGCAGGCAATCTGCCCCCATCGCGGCAAGCACATCGACATCTTCGGCCTTTTCAACCCCTTCGGCGACGACCAGCATGTCAAAGTGGTGTCCGATTTGCAGCATCGCAGCGGTGAGCGCGCGAATGTCCGGATCATGTGCAATACCGTTGCAGAACTGCATATCAATTTTGAGAATGTCGAAATAGAAGTCCTTGAGGTAGCGCAAGGCGGTATAGCCCGCACCAAAGTCGTCGAGGGCAAAACAGACACCATGCCGGCTGATCCGGTCCATAAAGTCGACCACCAGTTCGGGCTGATCCATTGCCGAGCTTTCCGTAATCTCAAGGATCAGGCGCTCGCATACTGTACCGTCTTTTTTGATCCAGCGCTGCAAGGTGTTGAGCCACTTTTGATACCCGATGGAGCGTGCCGACATATTGATCGACAACCGCAAAGACGGGTTTTCGTGCAAAGTGCGCAGCCCCATATTCAGCGCAAGAACATCGATTTCGCGGCCAAGCTCGGCGCGCTCGACAACGGGCATGAAATCTTTGGCCGGGATCACCCGTCCGGTTTCGTCCATCACACGGATCAGCCCCTCGTAAAAGCCGACGCGGCGATCATGCGTGACCACAACGGGTTGAAAGGCCAGCATCGTCTGATTGTGCCGGACGGCCTGTTCGACCATCGCCAACGTGCTGCGGTCGCGTGCAGAGACTGCGGCGTTGAGAGGATTGTCAGCCCCTGACGGCATATCAACGAAGTTCCTGTTGGACATAACCTGACCGCTTTCCCCTGTGGTGCTTTATGCATGGCCACTTTGCACATGAGGCGGTAAAAAATCCTTAATGTTGGCGTTTTGTTCCAAATTTTATCTTTCGCAGAAGGGGACCTGATCATGGGGGAGAGATGCGGATGGGTGGGCCTTGAGCCGATCTATGTGGATTATCATGATACAGAGTGGGGGGTACCGGAGTATGACCCTCGCGCTCTGTGGGAAAAACTGATCCTTGATGGGTTCCAGGCGGGGTTGAGCTGGATTACCATACTGAAGAAACGTGATAATTTCAGGTCGGCATTCGCTGGTTTCGACCCGAATGCAATTGCCGAATGGGGCCCCGAAGACGTGGACCGGCTGGTTCAGGACCCCGGAATTATCCGTCATCGCGGCAAGATCGAGGCGACAATCAAGAATGCGCGGGCCTATCAGGAGCTCCATCAGACAGTCGGATTTGACCGCTTTTTATGGAACTATTTTGATGGTGTTCCGCTCCAGAACCGCTTTACCCAACAATCGGACGTACCAGCCTATACAGCCCTGTCCACTCAGATCTCGAAGGATCTGAAAGCACACGGCTTCACCTTTTGCGGTCCAACGATTGTATATGCGTTTCTCGAAGCGACGGGCCTTGTGAATGACCATCTGACAACATGTGATCGCCACGCGGAATGTGCGGCGATGGCGCGACCGATTTAGACCGTTTTGATTGGCAGCTGTTCGAAAGATTGACTCTGGCGATTCGCTGCGTATAAGCGCGCATTCATTGGTGTTGGTGGCCCCCGCGAGGGGATCCCTGTCGTCCCGGCCAAATCCGGGGAGAGGACAACGCCCTTCGAAAACCTGAACGAAGGAGATCAGCCGTGACAAAACGCACGTCTGCCAAATACAAGATTGATCGCCGCATGGGCGAAAACATTTGGGGCCGTCCCAAATCCCCGGTCAACCGTCGTGAATATGGTCCCGGCCAGCACGGTCAGCGCCGCAAGGGCAAGCTGTCTGACTTTGGTATTCAGCTTCGCGCCAAGCAGAAGCTGAAAGGCTACTATGGCGATCTGACGGAAAAACAATTCCGCCGCATCTATGCCGAAGCCGAACGTGTCAAAGGCGATACTGGTGAAAACCTGATTGGTTTGCTGGAGCGTCGTCTGGACGCTGTTGTGTACCGCGCAAAATTCGTTCCAACCGTTTTTGCCGCCCGTCAATTCGTGAACCACGGTCACGTCAAGGTGAATGGCAAAAAGGTCAACATCCCCTCCTACCGCGTGAAGGAAGGTGATGTGATCGAAGTGCGTGATCGTTCCAAGCAAATGGCTGCTGTTCTGGAAGCAACGCAACTGCCAGAGCGTGACGTGCCGGACTATATGGACGTCGATCACTCCAAACTTTCGGCCACATTCGTGCGCACCCCAACACTGGGCGACGTGCCGTATCCGGTGATGATGGAACCGAACCTCGTCGTCGAATTCTACGCCAAAAACTAAGCAGCGATGGGCGAATTGCCCATCGTTCTCGAAAAGCAGGCCGTCCCGGTTCGGGGCGGCCTTTTTCTTGTTGTGGCCATGTGCCACGGCGTCCGTGCTGCCAGCTGCGTGTAGTGTTCCCATCGCACATGCAGGAGGATTTCCAATGTCCATGACATCTGTTGTTACTGCCATCCCGTTGCCAGAACACAGCGCGCTGCACGCCCGTGTGGGGCAACATGATTTTCTGGACTGTTTTGGCGTATCTGCTGAAACAACGCCGCGACGTGCCGCTGAAATCATTACGTCTTTCCCCGGGTGGGCACGGTTTTTGCTGCAAATTCGTCGGGTTGTAACGACACCCTTCGGGCTGTCTCAGGATGGGCCGGATGCGCCCGACAAAGTTGGCCCTTTCCCTGTAGAGGTTGAAACAGAGAACGAGATGATCGCGGGTTTTGACGATCGCCACCTCAATTTCAGGGTGTCGGTCATGTCGGAAAACGGGCGGGTGTCCTTGGCCACTTGGGTCCATCCACACAACATAGGCGGCCGCATCTATCTGGCGGCAATCCTGCCGTTTCATGTGTTGATCGCCCGCAATGCCTTGGCTCGCGTGGCGCGGGCCGCCCGCTGATTCAAGGCGCTATTGGTTCAACCTAAAGTACCGATCATCTCATAGCGTATTGAATTATTTGTACTTTTCAACCAGCGTTGCGCGTTTTTGTTTTAGTCGGAAACGACACTAGGCCATGCTTTCCAGAATGCGCGCCGTTTCAGCATCGGCGGGAAAGTAGAGTTCGACTTTCAACTCTTCCAGCGCAACGTCCTCTGGCGTGCCGAACTGCGCCAGCGTGGCAAACAGCGACAGGCGCTGGGGCCCAAATCTAAAGACCGTCGGCACAACCGGGCTGCGGACATCCGGGCATGGCGCCGCCGTTTGCCCCAAGTGATCAGCCACGCGGTCAAGGGCGGCCAAACCGCCCTGCGCGGCGCTTTCGGTGCGCAGACGCAGGCGGGCATGGTGCGCAACCACGGCCCAGTTTTCGATCAGGGGAGGAATGTCCGGGGACATCATCAGGTCAAGCAGGCTGTCGCCAGTCCTGACGCCAAAAAGGCCATACAGGCGCGTTGCAGCGTTATTCATCTGCAAGATCCGCCACAATCGGTCGAGTGCCAAAGCGGGGAAGGGATCATGTGCGTCGAGCATATAGGTGACAGCGTCGCGGATCGGGGTCATTTCTGTGTCGTCCCAAGCACGACCCGGATAACGCGCTGCAAAACCTGCATGGGTCAGCATCTGGTTCTGCGCATCCAGCGGCAACGTCAGCGCGGCGCTGAGCTGTGCGATCATTTCGCGGCTGGGTCGGGCTCTGCCAGTCTCAAGGAACGAGATATGGCGAGCGGAGACATTGGCCTCACCTGCCAGATCCAATTGGCTGAACCGGCGGGCTTTGCGCCAAGTGCGCAGGGTTGCAGGAAAATCGGACATGAGATGATCCTAGCGGATGACAGGCGCGCCGTCAGTTACCTGCGAGGTAATTGATGCGATGATCAATGCACCGTTAGGTCGGGGTGAGACGGTTTGAAATGGAGAACCCATCATGACCCATGACTTTCAAAAATTTTGGCTGAAGATTTCGGCCATTGTCATCGCCTCTTTTGCGCCAGTGATGTTTCTGGGCAGTATGGAGGCGACGTCTGCACCATTGCAGCTGACTGTAGATTTGCTGAGCTTGCCGGTCGATGGTCTGCCCGTACACGGTGACCCAGCGAGCCGTCTGTTGTCTGCGATCATGGGGGGGCTGCTGCTTGGGTGGGGCGCATTGCTGTGGTGTCTGTCCCTTTGGGTCTATGACGCCGCTCCCGAGGGAACGCGCAAGGCCACCGTTTTGTCGCTTGTGTTGTGGTTCGCACTCGACAGCGCGGGTTCGATTGCATCGGGTCATGGCACGAACGCCTTGTTCAATATCGCGATCCTTGCTGCGGCAGTCGGCCCACTGTGGCGCCCGGCCAGCGAAGCGATGCCCACTTAGGACCGCGTTCCGATCCAGACGTTTTGCCACTGGTCTTGAGGGGCGGTCGGCCCTAAAACCTCCTGAGAACAGGAGGTTTTTCTCATGACCGAAATGACGCCACAGCCGGGCATTATGGACATCGCATTGTATCAAAGCGGTCAGTCCCATCTGGCGGGTGTGTCGGACGTGCTGAAGTTGAGCGCGAATGAGAACCCCTTGGGTGTCCCGCCGGCAGCGGCAAAGGCGCTTGGCGCGGCAGTTGGGCAGATGCACCGCTACCCCTCGACCGATCACGCGGGTCTGCGCACTGCTATTGGCGAGGTCTGGTCCCTTGATCCCGACTGCATCATCTGCGGTGTTGGTTCGGACGAGGTGTTGCAATTCGTCACTCAAGCCTATGCCGGGCCGGGAGACGAGATCATCTACACCGCCCACGGCTTTTCCATGTACCCGATCCTGACGCATATGGCGGGGGCAACGCCGGTCTGTGTGCCCGAAACCGACCGGGTCGTGGACGTTGATGTGATCCTGGCTGCCGTCACGGATCGCACGCGCGTGGTACTGCTGGCCAACCCGGCCAATCCTACGGCAACGATGCTGCCCGTGACCGAATTGGAGCGGCTGGCCGATGCCTTGCCTGCCCATGTTGTTCTGGTGATCGACGGGGCCTATACCGAATTTGCCGAAGGCTATGATGGTGGCGCGGCCTTGGCCGGAAGCCGCACCAACGTGTTGATGACGCGTACCTTTTCCAAGATTTATGGCCTTGGCGGATTACGTATCGGTTGGGGGTATGGTGCACGCGACATGATCGAGGTGATGACGCGGATTCGGCAACCTTTCAACCTATCGGTAGTCCAACTGGCAGCGGCAGAGGCGGCAGTTCGTGATACAGATTGGGTGCGTGACTGCGCCGCCTTGAATGCGGAACAACGCGCGCGTCTGACAGGGGCATTGCGGCAGTTGGGACTGGCCTGTGACGACAGCCACGCAAACTTTGTGCTGGCGCGTGCGTCTTCGGAATCCGAGGCAGACGCGATGGAGGCGGCCTTGAATGCAGACGGCATCCTGATCCGGCGTGTGGGTGGCTATGGCTTTCCGGAAGGGTTGCGCATCACCGTTGGCAACGCAGAGCAAACAGGCCGTGTGATCGCGGCGCTGACACGGTGGCACGAAGGGGCGGTGGCGTAATGTACAATCGGGTTGCTTTGATTGGCCTTGGGCTGATCGCCTCGTCCCTGTTCTGGGCGATGAAGCGCGGCGGGTTGGCAGGCGAAGTGACAGGTTATGCCCGCTCGCAAGCCACACGAGACACGGCGCGCCGCATCGGTCTGTGCGATGAGGTATGTGACAGCGTGGCCGAGGCTGTGACGGGCGCGGATCTGGTGATCTTGTGCGTCCCCGTTGGGGCCATGGGTGCGGTTGCCGCGGAAATGGCCCCCCATCTTGCGCCTGGTGCGACGGTCACGGATGTGGGCTCGGTCAAGCAAGAGGTGATTGCAGCAGTTGGCCCACACTTGCCCAAAAGTGTGCACTTTGTCCCCGGTCACCCATTGGCAGGGACCGAGCATTCAGGTCCCGAAAGCGGATTTGCCGAGCTGTTTGAGAATCGCTGGTGCTTGTTGGTGCCGGTTGCTGACAGTGACCCGGATGCCGTCGCGCGGTTGCGCGGTTTGTGGGAGGCAATGGGGGCCAACGTGGAAGAAATGGAGCCAGATCACCACGATCTGGTGTTGGCAGTGACCAGCCATGCGCCGCACTTGATTGCCTATACGATGGTGGGTGTCGCAGATGATTTGCGCCGCGTGACGGACAGCGAAGTGATCCAGTATTCGGCTGCGGGGTTTCGTGACTTCACGCGCATTGCCGCCAGTGATCCAACCATGTGGCGCGATGTATTCCTGACCAACAAAGAGGCCACGCTGGAGATTCTTGGCCGCTTTACGGAGGAGCTTTTTGCGTTGCAGCGCGCGATACGCACCGGCGACGGGGATCATTTACACGACTATTTCACACGCACCCGCGCGATCCGTCGCAGTATCGTCGAAGCGGGCCAGGACACGGACGCGCCAGACTTTGGCCGTGGGGCAAAGCGATGAGAGCGTTGGGATTTGGACTGATCCTGCTGGCGGGGGTTGCTGTCGCTGCGCCCGAGCAGTCGATACGTCCCGTTGCACGTACGACCAGTGCTACTGTGTCTGTGCCCGTTGTCTTGCCGGAAGAGGTTGTTGGGCGTGCCGCGATCAGCCTGCTGCGCCCTGTCTCGCGCCCCGGCACAAACGCCCGCAACCTGGGCACGCCTGTGCCAGCACTGGAACAGGTGGTCGCAGCGGCAGCCCTGCCGCGCTCAGAAGTATTGCGCCCAAGCCTGCGTCCCTCTGCCATTGAACAAAAGGCGCTGGCCCGCCGCAACGAACGGCGCAAGGGTCAGGTGTGCGGAGATCCTGACTTGCAGGGCGACGTGGTTGGCTATGTACCCGGCCGCATCAACGGATGCGGAATTGCCGAGGCGGTGCGCCTGCGATCGGTATCCGGCGTCGCGCTCAGCCAGTCGTCCTTGATGGATTGTGGTACAGCCAAGGCCTTGAAAACATGGACGGAACGTGGCGCCAAACCTGCCTTGCGCGGAGTAGGCGGTGGATTGGTGTCCTACCGCGTCGCGGCCCATTACGCCTGCCGCACCCGCAACAATCAGCGTGGGGCGCGGATTTCGGAACATGGCAAAGGGCGCGCCATCGACATTTCGGGTTTTACCTTGCGCGACGGGACGCAATTGACAGTGCTCAGAGACTGGAACTCACGCAACGGCAGAGCACTGAAATCCATGCATAAAGCGGCTTGTGGGCCGTTTGGCACAGTCTTGGGCCCGAACTCTGATCGATTCCATCGCGACCATTTCCACTTTGACACGGCACGCTATCGCAGCGGGTCATATTGCCGGTGATTTGATGGGCCGGGTGGCCTTGGGGTCAAAGATGTCTTTGCCGAAACGCACCGTTGGCTGACGAATGGCGCGCTCAGCGAATGACGATTCGAGGGAAGGGGGCGACCGGGATGAAACCAAGTACAACCATGCCGCTGCGCACTGTCAGGTTTACGTTCAGCGTATCCGGATTTCCTGAACTGCGCGCAAGCGCCCTCAAGATGCCATCGGCCTGCCCCCGCAACTGCGCCGGAAGCACGCCAGCCCCTTGGGCAAGATCCAGCATCTTCGGCCAGTTTTCTGCCTGAAGTGACAGCGTCCCATCGGCCAATCCTTCTGAATCCACAGTCAGATCTGCCGCAAGGTTCAGGCTGAGATCACCCCAGCGGGCCTCTGCCAGCTCCAGTTTGATCACGCGTGGCTGTGGACGTCTGGTGTCTAGCGCATTTCGGTCCCACATGGTGTCAAAAGTCACTGTGGCGTCCAGTTGCAAACTGTCAAAGGCCTGCGGGAAACCATCCGGCAACTGCACAGCGCGCCGTGCAGCATCACCGGGCGAAAAGGCCTGTGCGTCAGCCCTCAGATCATACGTAGCGCCGCTTGTCTGAATCATGGTGAGCGTCAGGGACTGAGCTTGCGCCTGAAGCCCGGTTGCGTCGCGCACCTGCCATGGGCCTGCCGTCCAACCTAGGTTCTCAAGCTCCAACGCGGTGCCGGGGTGAAGGTTCAGCGCCAAGATGCCGTCTTGCATGACCAATTCGGATTGCCCAAGCGGGGAGGCGAGCAGGATCGGTTTGTCATCAAGGCGCACATGCACGTCACCCGGCCACCAAGCGGGCGCAGAGATGTCGAGTTGGTTTGTCTGAATGGCCAGCCCGGCCTCGGGGTCAGCCAATGCAAGATCGGCAATCCGCGCATTGAGATGCGTCGGGAAGCCGCCCGGGGATATGCTTGTGGCCTCGGCTTGCCAGCCTTCGGCAGTGCGGGCATCCAGCCAGCCTTCAATGCCGCGCGTCAGACCGGACGTCGCAATCCACCACCACGCGCACCACGCAAGGATCACGGCCCCGGACACCCAGATCAATTTGCGCATCATCGCCCTTTCCCTTGACCGCAAATTGAGGTCTATCGCAGGACATAAGGAAAGGACCAGTGGCAATGAGCATGTGGGTATTTGGTTATGGCAGCCTGTTGTGGAATCCGGGATTCGACGTTGCCGAACAAGTGATGGCGACCCTGCCGGGTTATCACCGCTCATTTTGCATGCGCTCGATCCACCACCGTGGCTCAGAGGCAGAACCCGGGCTGGTGCTGGCATTGGATGAGGCGGAGGGTGGGCAGTGTGAGGGGGTGGCACTGCGGGTTGCACCCGGAACCGAGGATGCGACCCTGACCTATTTGCGCGAACGCGAATTGATCTCTTCGGCCTATCTGGAGAAGCTGCTGGATATTACACTGGGCGATGGACGGGTTGTTGAAGCCGTCACTTATGTGATTGATCCCGATCACGTGCAATATTGCGGGGGATTGGCGTTGGAAGAGCAGGCCCAGATCATTGCGCGATCGCATGGCGGGCGCGGCCCCAACAGCGAATATCTGTACAACACCGCCTCTCATTTGGCGGGCATGGGAGTTGCGGATGACGACCTTGACTGGTTGTCGCGCCGCGTCGCAGCGCTCCAGTCATAAATCCTTGGCGCTTGGCGCAAAAAACCGATAGGTTGCGGTAAGAACAAAAGAACGCAGCAGATATAGGGGTCAGGAGCCAGCCCATGGCGCAGACCACACCGGAAACACAGCCTCATTTTTCGCAACCCATACAGCAGATCGTTGCGATGTTCGTCGTGCTGTTTTTGTCCGGTGCCGGTATCTTTGTGGCCTTGCCCCGGGTGTTGCCGGTGTTTGAGGCAAATCCGTATCTGAACGGCTTTATCGTCGCGGTGTTTGTTGTTGGGGTATTTGCCTGTTTCTGGATGGTGATTTCGCTGAAGTCATCGGTCCGCTGGATTGAGAGCTTTGCGGCCGACGGCCCAGAGGCGCAAGCCAAGGCCCCGCCGCTGCTGACGCCTTTGGCATCGCTGTTGCGGTCGCGCGGGGCGCGGATGCAGCTGAGTTCGTCCTCAACCCAGTCTATTCTGGATTCGGTGGCCACGCGGATTGACGAGGGCCGTGAAATCACGCGCTATATCGTTAGCCTGTTGATTTTCCTTGGCCTTCTGGGCACCTTCTATGGCCTTGCGACCACCGTTCCCGCCCTTGTGGAAACGATCCGCAGCCTTGCACCACAAGACGGCGAAAGCGGGTTTGAGGTGTTCAGCCGTTTGATGTCAGGCCTGGAATCGCAACTCAGTGGGATGGGGGTGGCCTTTGCATCATCCTTGCTGGGACTGGCGGGATCGCTGATTGTGGGTTTGCTTGAGCTGTTTGCGGGACGTGGTCAGAACCGGTTTTACCGCGAGCTGGAAGAGTGGCTCAGTTCCATCACCCGCGTCGGGCTCAGTGCCGAAGGTGACCACGCAGGTGGCGACAGTCAGGCGATGGCGGGCGTCATTGACCATCTGGCCGAGCAGATGGAAAGCCTGCAAACGATGTTCACGCAATCTGACATCAGCCGTTCGATGGTAGATGAAAAGCTGGGCAAGCTGGCTGATGCAGTGGAGCGGATGACCGACCAGATGATCGAAGGATCGCGCGGGCAGGGTGGTGCGCATACAGCACTTGACCGCGTCGCGGACGGGCAGGAACGTCTGATTGCACTGATCGAGACGCAAGGCACGGGCGAGGGGATCGATGCCGAAAGTCGGATGCGGCTGCGCTCCATTGATGTGCAGATGCTGCGCATTCTGGAAGAGATCAGCGCGGGCCGGCAGGAAAGCATGGCCGAGTTGCGCACCGACATCTCGGCCTTGGCGCAGGCCCTGAGCCAACCGCGCGGGCAGACGCGCAAAGCCGGTGGCGGCGGGCGACAAGGACAGAGCCGCGCGGCAGGTGAGGGCTGAACATGGCCCTGTCACGCCGCACTGGACAAAGGTTTCAGGCCTCGATCTGGCCGGGATTTGTCGATGCGATGACGGGTCTGTTGCTGGTGCTGATGTTTGTGCTGACCATCTTTATGGTTGTGCAATTTGTGCTACGCGAAACGATCACCGGGCAAGAAACAGAACTGGATGCGCTGGCTGGTGAAGTGGCGGCCTTGGCGCAGGCTCTGGGCCTCGAAGAGCGGCGGGCCAGTGATCTGGATCGCCAGCTGAGCACGCTAAATGCCACTCTGGATGACACAGAAACCCAATTGGCGCAGCAGGCCAGCCTGATTGCCACCCTGACCGCAGAGCGGGACTCGCAAGCTGCGGCGTTGGAAACCGCAAAAACCAGCATCACCAGCTTTGAAGCTCAAGTGGCAGCCCTCATCGCACAGCGCGATGGCGCGTTGGAAACCGTGGCCGGGTTGGAAACCGCGCAGGCAGAATTGCTGTCTGAACAGGAAGCGTTGAGCCTTGCGCTGGCGCAGGCCCGCACCGAGATTGACGCAGGCACACAGGCCGCCAGACTGGCCGCTGCCCAGACCGAAGCATTGGAGGCATTGATTGCGGACCTGCAGGCGCAAAATACTGCAGGGGCTGCCGAAGCGTCTGCACTGCGAGCGGATCTTGAGGCTGCTCAAACTGCGCTGAGCGCCAACGAAACAGCGCGTTTGGTCGAAGCCGCCGCAGCAGAGGCCTTGCGTGCCCGCTTGGAAAGCGCAGACGCTGAATTGACAGCGATGACGTTGGCGTTGGAAGCCCAGCGGCAAGAGGCTGAAGATACGCTGACCTTGCTTGCGGCGGCACGGGCTGCTGCCCGTGATCTGGATGCGCAACTGGCCGCCGCCTTGCTTGCAACCGAACAGTCGGATGTGTCTGCCGCAGCGGCGCAAGCCCAGATTTCCGCGCTGGAGGCTGATGTACAAACAGCGCTGAGCGCACTGGAGGCGGCAAAATCTGACGCAAGTCAGTTGGCCAGTGAGCGTGCCAGCCTTGAGGCCCAACTGGCCGCAGCATTGCTGGATGCCGAAGGCGGGGCCACGGCTGCAGCTGATCTTGAAGGACAATTGGCGCGCGCTTTGTCTGCGCTTGATCTCCAAACCGCCGAAACGGCAACCTTGACGGCGCGCCTTGCAGCCGTCGAGGAAGCGTTGGATGGACGCTCGGCCACGGCTGCTGACCTGCAAACTGCTCTCAGTGAGGCCGAGGCAGAACTGACACGGCAGGAACAGGTTGTGCAAAATCTTGAAGCACAATTGGCCACGTCTGAGGATGCACGCGCGGCATCTGCACAGGATGTGGCAGACGTGAGTGCACGGCTGAGTGCGCTTGAAGCACGGATTGCCGCTTCGGCTGTCGATCTGGAAGACGTACGTGCACGGCTGGTGGCGGCTGTTGCCGCGCGCACTGCGGCTGAGGCTGCACAGACTGCACAAGCAGCAGACCTGAAAGATTTGCGTGTCCAGCTGGCAGCGGCGATTGCGGCGCGCGATGCGGCCGAAGCTGACGCGCAAGCCGCGGGCAGCAGCAATGCGGACGTGCGCACCCAATTGGCCGAGGCATTGGCCGCACGATTGGCTGCCGAAACAGAGCTGGAAAACCTGTCTACGGACACCGCAGATGTCCGCGCGCAGTTGGCTGCGGCGCTGGCGGCGCGCGCTGAGACGGATGCCGCGTTGGCGCAATCTACATCTGAGGCGCAGGAGCGCGCGGCTTTGCTGGCGGCAGCGCGTGATGCCCTGAGCGCCGAAGAGGCTGCAACGCTTGAGGCGCAGCGCCAAACCGAATTGCTGAACCAGCAGGTCGCCGAATTGCGCGCGCAACTGGGCCAGTTGCAGGCCCTGCTGGATGATGCGGTCGCGCGGGATGCGGCGCGCGATGTGCAACTGACATCGCTGGGGCAGGATCTGAACACAGCTTTGGCCCGCGCCGCGATCGAAGAACGCAGACGACGTGAACTGGAAGAAGCGGAACGCATCCGTCTGGAAGAACAGGCACAGGATCTGGAGCGCTATCGTTCAGAGTTCTTTGGCCAGTTGCGGGACGTGCTGGGCGCGCAGGAAGGTGTGCGGATCGTGGGCGACCGCTTTGTCTTTTCGTCAGAAGTTCTGTTTGCGCCAGGGGCCGCGACCCTGTCTGCGGAAGGCGAGGCAGAAATCGCCAAGATTGCCGGTATCCTGCGCGACATTGCGGGCGATATTCCCGCCGGGATCGACTGGGTCCTGCAGGTCGATGGGCATACCGACAACGTGCCGCTGTCGGGTTTGGGGGAATTTGCCGACAACTGGGAACTGAGCCAAGCGCGCGCGCTTTCGGTGGTGCTTTATATGGTGAATTTCCTTGGTCTGCCGCCGGACCGGCTGTCAGCCAACGGGTTCGGGCAATACCAGCCGATCAACCCGGCCGACACAGTCGAGGCGCGGGCACAGAACCGGCGTATCGAGTTGAAGTTCACAGAGAAATAACACGCGCAAGAGGTTTCAGCGCACCTGAACCGTGCTTCGCTCCGTGTTTATGACCTTGCCATTGCGGATCAGGGAAACGGTGCCACGATAGGTGCCTGTGGGCCAACCCGTCGTGGTCAGGCGTTTGCCGATAGCGCGAAATAACTCTGCTTGGGTTTTGGTCAGAGCCACGCGTTCCGTGATCAGTGTGCCCCCGGGGCCGTCGATGCGCATGTCCATGATATCCCCGGCCTGTGACCCAAAGGCGTGGCCGAAAACCACTATGGCGGGTGCCTCGGTTGGCAGGGTGGCGCGGGCCGCTTCGCCCGCTTTGATGTCATCAAATTCCGGGACGCGATCGGCAAACCCAACCGTAAGAATGCCTCCGGGGCGGTAGGGCAATGCCCGCGCCCAAAGCGTATCGTCAGAGGGTGTGCGGCAGCTGATCTGGCCATCAGGATCGAAGGGATCGACCATGTTGCCGTCTTTGCGCAGCGTCAGGTGGACGTGGGGGAATTGCGTACGACCCGACAATCCGACCTGTCCCAGCACCGTTCCAGCCTTCACAGCCTCGCCCTTGCGCACGGCGACAGACCCCTGTTTGAGATGGCAATACTGCGTTGTCCAGCCATCGGCATGGGTAATCACCACGCCGTTGCCGCAGTCGCGGCCATCAAGGCTTTGAGCGATCTTGCGGGTATAAAATCTGTCCTGCATCCCGTCGCGCGTCGCCCGCACGGTGCCGGGGGCCGAGGCAATAACGTTCACGCCGGCGCGCATCTGGCTGAGAGAGCGAAGGGCAAAATCTGTGCCGGTGTGGTTGTCGTAGCTCAGAGGCGCACAGCGGTAATCAGAGGCACCACGGGACGGGTCGTGATCGACATATTGCTGGATGTAACAGTCAGTGCCCAGATCGCAATCAATTGGGGGCTGCAGAGAGATCTCTCCCGCCGCAGGCAGGCCCGCGGCGAGAGATGTCAGGGCGGCGGCAAATGCTGCCGCGCGCATCAGTCTGCGGTCAGCAGTGGCGGCTTGTCGCCTGAAATTCGGGGCTTGTCCGGCCCTTCGAGCTTCAGATCCAATTCGCCGTTCTTGATCCCGACCTTGACCAGCCCACCTTTCATCAGCTTGCCGAACAACAGTTCTTCGGCAAGCGGTTTCTTGATGTGCTCCTGGATCACGCGACCCAACGGGCGTGCACCCATCTTGTCGTCGTAGCCCTTGTCGGCCAGCCATTCGGCAGCGGGTTTGGTCAGTTCGATGCTGACATTGCGATCCATCAGTTGCGCTTCGAGTTGGAGCACGAACTTTTCGACCACTTGCAGGATCACCGATTTTGGCAGCGGCGCAAAGCTGATCACCGCATCCAGACGGTTGCGGAATTCTGGCGTAAACGTGCGTTCGATGGCGGCCGTGTCCTCGCCTTCGCGGCGGTCGCGTCCAAAGCCGATAGCAGCTTTGGCCATGTCCGAAGCACCCGCGTTCGACGTCATGATCAGGATCACATTGCGGAAATCGACAGACCGTCCGTTGTGGTCTGTCAGTTTGCCGTGATCCATCACCTGCAAAAGAATGTTGAACACATCCGGGTGCGCTTTTTCGATCTCGTCCAGCAACAGCACGCAGTGGGGGTGCTGATCAACGCCGTCCGTCAGCAAGCCGCCCTGATCAAATCCGACATAGCCCGGAGGCGCCCCAATCAGGCGGGAGACCGCATGTTTCTCCATGTACTCGGACATGTCAAAGCGCAGCATTTCCACGCCAAGTGTGTCAGCAAGCTGCTTGGCCACTTCGGTTTTGCCCACACCGGTCGGACCGGCAAACAGGTAATTGCCGATGGGTTTTTCAGGTTCGCGCAGACCCGCACGGGCCAGTTTGATGGCCGAGGACAAGGCTTCGATTGCATTGTCCTGACCAAAAACCACGCGTTTCAGGGACGCCTCGAGGTCCTTCAGTGTCTCGGCATCGTCTTTGGAGACGTTCTTGGGTGGAATGCGTGCGATCTTGGCAACGACATTCTCGATCTCCTTGGTGCCGATGGTTTTGCGCCGTTTGGCAGCTGTGACCAGATGCTGTGCGGCCCCGGCTTCGTCGATGACGTCGATTGCGCTGTCCGGCAATTTGCGGTCATTGATATATCGGCTGGCCAATTCAACAGACGTTTTGATTGCATCCGAAGTGTATTTGACGCCGTGGTGATCCTCGAAATAAGGCTTCAGGCCTTTGAGGATTTTGGTGGCATCTTCGACAGAAGGTTCGTTCACATCAATTTTCTGGAAACGTCGTGACAATGCGCGGTCTTTTTCGAAGTGCTGACGGAACTCCTTGTAGGTCGTGGAGCCCATGGTGCGCAGTTTGCCGCCCTGCAAGGCAGGTTTCAGCAGGTTGGAGGCATCCATTGCGCCGCCAGACGTCGCACCAGCACCGATCACCGTGTGGATTTCGTCGATGAACAACACAGCGTCGTCGTGATCCTCAAGCTCAGTCACAACGGCCTTTAGCCGTTCCTCAAAATCGCCGCGATAGCGTGTACCGGCCAGCAACGCGCCCATGTCGAGTGAATAGATGGTGGTTTTGGACAGCACTTCGGGCGTTTCGCCAGCCACGATCTTGCGTGCCAGGCCTTCGGCAATAGCGGTTTTGCCAACACCGGGGTCGCCCACCAAAAGCGGGTTGTTTTTGCGGCGGCGGCACAGCACTTGGATGCAACGCTCCACTTCGGAATCGCGCCCGATCAGTGGATCGATATCGCCGTCACGGGATTTTTCATTCAAATCCACGCAATACTTGGCCAGCGCGCTCTCTTTCTTGTCGCCGTCGGTGACGCCTTGGGCTTCTTCTTCGGCCTCGGGGGCGCCGGAAACGGGGCGCGCCTCGCCAAAGGCGGGGTCCTTGGCTACGCCATGCGCAATGAAATTCACGGCGTCATAACGTGTCATGTCCTGTTCCTGCAGGAAGTAGGCTGCGTTGCTTTCGCGTTCTGCAAAGATAGCTACGAGCACGTTGGCACCTGTCACCTCTGTGCGGCCAGAGGATTGCACGTGGATGGCGGCACGTTGAATGACACGTTGGAAAGCGGCTGTTGGCACAGCTTCGGAACCGTCAATGTCCGTGACCAGATTGGACAGGTCATCGTCAACGAACTCCTCAAGCGTACCGCGCAATTCGTCTATATCGACGGAGCAGGCCTGCATAACGCGGCGGGCATCGGGTTCTTCCACCAATGCCAGCAGCAAATGTTCCAGCGTTGCGAATTCGTGCCGGCGTTCGTTGGCCAGCGCAAGCGCCTGATGAATGGCTTTTTCAAGAGTTGTCGAGAATGAAGGCACGGCAGTGCTCCTATCGATCGGGGTCGGATGGGGGGCCACAAGGGATGTCGAGGCCCCGTACCAACCATGGCCTCATGTGTTTAAGTTTGGTTGAAGATCGCCCGTCTTCAAGGATTTTCTTGCACTTGACACTCACAATTTTTGTGATCGACCCAAGGTTTGGTGTGTTTGTGTGCATTTCAGGAGATATGCAGGGTTAAAATCTATCCTTGCGTGCACGTATTTCTGCAAAGACGGCGGCGGGGTCAGCCCCATCCATACCAAGATGGGCCTGAATACTGGGTTCGTTGGCGCGCAAAAAGGGGTTTGTGTCCAGTTCTTCGGCCAGAATTGAAGGCACGGTGGCGATCCCGTTTTGGGTGAGCACTTCGACCTGACGGACCCGCGATATAAGGGCTTCGTTGTCCGGTTCAATGGTCAGAGCAAATTTCGCGTTGCTCGCCGTATATTCATGCCCCGAACATACAACCGTGTTTTCGGGCAACACGGCCAGTTTTTCCAGACTGTCATACATCTGCTCGGGTGTGCCTTCGAACAGGCGACCGCAGCCCAGTGCCATCAGGCTGTCGGCAGTGAACACAACGGGCGTTTCGGGAAAGTGGTAGGCGATGTGATTGATGGTATGACCAGAGACATCAATGACTGTGCCGGCCTCGGACCCAATTTCCACCCGATCTCCTTCGCGCACCACCACGTCGAGCTTGGGCAGGCGGGCCTTGTCTGCCTCGGCACCAATCACGCGGGCGGGGTATTTGGACAGTATGTCGGCCAGCCCATCGACATGGTCCCAGTGGTGGTGCGTGATAAAGATGTCCGTCAGCAACCAGCCTGTATCTTCCAGAACGGCGATAATCGGCGCGGCCTCGGGTATATCAAACAGCCCTGTGGCCCCGGTGGCGGGATCGTGGGCAAGGTAGGCATAGTTATCTTCGAGGCAGGGAATGGTGCGCACATCAAGAGGCATGGCAAAGCGCCTTTCATCTTCGTAAGGTTCCCTAGGATGGTGGCGCGCATTGCCGCCCTTAACAAGAGCGATTGAGCATAGCCGATGCATCTGGACGTGCAGGATTTGCGCAACTTCTATTACCGCAGTGCTCTGGGGCGCGCGGCGCAGGCCTCTTTGCGGGGGCGTTTGGCCGAGATCTGGCCGGAGGCCAAGGGACAAACTGTGGTGGGCTTTGGCTTTGCCGCCCCTTTGCTGCGCCCTTACCTGAGCGATGCGCGTCGTGTCATTGCTCTGATGCCGGGGCCACAGGGGGTAATGCCGTGGCCGCCGGATGGTTCAAATGTGTCGGTGTTGACCGAGGAGACGCTGTGGCCCATCGAGACGGGTCACGTGGACAAGCTGATCATGTTGCACGGTCTTGAGACGTCCGAGCGTGCCTATGACCTTCTGGAAGAGGCGTGGCGGGTGCTGGGGCCGGGCGGCAAGGCGCTGTTCATCGTGCCCAATCGAGCTGGATTGTGGTCGCGCCGCGATCGCACGCCTTTTGGTTTTGGGCGCCCGTATTCGGCCAGTCAGCTTGAGACGCAATTGCGCAAACATCAATTTCTGCCCGAACGGCATGTGGGGGCGCTCTATCAACTGCCCTCGGCGAAACGTGCATGGATGAAGTCTGGCCCAGTATTTGAGCGGGCAGGGCGCGCGATGCCGGGAATTTTTGCGGGCGGTGCCTTCATGGTTGAGGCCTCCAAGCTGGTTTATCCGCCTAAAGGCAAAGTCTCGCGTGCCAAAAGACTGCGCAATCCGGTGCCGCAAGGGGTTACGGCCCCAATTGCAGGCCGCATTTGATGTGGTGCTGCTGACCTGGGCTATGATTGCGATCTGATCCGCAGTCAGGCCTGTCGTACCGTACAATTAGATAACCGCCGTTGCTCGCAGCAAGCCAAGTTCATCGGCATATGTGATCGGCACACCTGTAGAACTTTATTCAGGCGCTTCAAGCACCTCGACACCGCCTACTTCAACCCTGGCGCTCTGAAAGACATCCACCATTGATACGTCTTCTGTCGGGTCGAAGTCGGTCATTGCGAGATAGATGTTGTTCGTCGTGCAATTGATTGCAGATTGTGCGTGGACACCAATGGTTTCCCCGCCCTCATGTCCTGTGATGATGGTGACGCCACCGTCGCCAGCCTGGCCAATACGCTCTTGTCCGTTCCCGTTGTGCGGTCCGTTCAGAAGCCGCAAATCGGAGCATGACGGGCTGGCAGCAGTCACGAGAAGTTTCCAGATTGTTGAATCTGCGAAAACCGTCTGGAGCGTCATGCCAAATTGGACCGTATGCCCCATTTCGCTGCCATTTTGCCGATAAACGATGAGGAATCGCGCCCAAACCCTCGCGTTTTGTGACAGATTCCAAATAATTCCACAGGGCCAAACGGTCGCACTTTGCTTAAGCTACTGAAAACAGAGAATAACTGTCTTAACGGGTGATCACGAACATATGTTGCGGGGCAAGAACCCCTCTGCTACATCCCCCCTGATTTCCGCGCCTTGGCTCAAATCAAGGCGTACCAACGTCCCCGAACCGCGCTACGTCGCTGTTTAACCGGGGCCAAGACATCGAAAGGGTGGACGTGTCCGAACCAGCTTCGATCTCCACAGGTATCGCCGCGCGCTATGCCACTGCTGTCTATGAGCTTGCCCGTGACGGCAAAGCCGTCAAAAGCCTTGAAGGCGATATCGCAACACTTCAAGCGGCCATGGCCGACAGTGGTGACTTCAACGCGTTGATCCATTCACCGATTTACAGCCGCGAAGAGCAGGCCGCCGCGATCACAGCTGTCGCAAAAAAGGCGAAGCTCAGCGATCTGATGGCCAACACGCTTGCCCTGATGGCCAACAAGCGTCGCCTCTTTGTGCTGCCGCAACTGGTTCAGGCGCTGCGCGATATTATTGCCGAAGACAAAGGCGAAGTGACGGCTGACGTCACATCTGCTAAGGCGTTGACCAAGGCGCAATCTGATGCGCTGGCCAAAACGCTCAAGGCCCGTGTGGGCAAAGACGTCACTATCAATGCGTCCGTCGATGAAAGCCTCATCGGCGGATTGATCGTTAAAGTGGGCTCGAAAATGATCGACACGTCGATCCGTTCCAAGCTCGCGTCCCTCCAGAATGCAATGAAAGAGGTCGGATAAATGGGTATCCAAGCTGCAGAGATTTCTGCGATCCTGAAAGACCAGATCAAGAACTTTGGTCAGGAAGCAGAAGTGGCCGAAGTGGGCCGCGTGTTGTCGGTGGGTGACGGGATTGCCCGCGTCTATGGCCTCGATAACGTTCAGGCCGGTGAGATGGTCGAATTCCCCGGTGGTATTCAGGGCATGGCGCTGAACCTCGAAAATGACAACGTCGGTGTTGTTATCTTCGGCTCTGACCGTGACATCAAAGAAGGTGACACCGTCAAGCGCACCAACTCGATCGTGGACGTGCCTGTGGGTGACGAACTGCTGGGCCGCGTTGTGGACGGTCTGGGAAATCCGCTGGATGGCAAGGGCCCGATCAAGACGAAATCCCGGTCTGTTGCGGACGTGAAAGCCCCCGGCATCATCCCGCGTAAATCGGTTCACGAGCCAATGGCAACGGGCCTCAAGGCTGTGGACGCGATGATCCCGATTGGCCGTGGCCAGCGCGAATTGATCATTGGCGACCGTCAGACGGGTAAAACGGCTGTGGCTCTGGACGCGATCCTGAACCAGAAGTCCTACAACGACGCGGCAGGTGACGACGAGAACAAGAAGCTGTACTGCGTCTATGTCGCGGTTGGCCAAAAGCGCTCGACTGTTGCGCAGCTGGTGAAAAAGCTCGAAGAGTCCGGTGCGATTGAATACTCCATCGTTGTCGCTGCGACCGCGTCCGACCCGGCGCCCATGCAGTTCCTTGCGCCCTATGCCGCCACGTCGATGGCCGAGCATTTCCGCGACAATGGTCGCCACGCGCTGATCATCTATGATGACCTGTCTAAACAGGCCGTGTCCTATCGTCAGATGTCGCTGCTTCTGCGTCGCCCACCGGGCCGCGAAGCCTATCCTGGCGACGTTTTCTATCTGCACTCCCGCCTGCTGGAACGTTCGGCCAAGCTGAACGAAGACAATGGGTCCGGGTCCCTGACGGCTCTGCCGATTATTGAGACACAAGGTGGTGACGTGTCGGCCTTTATTCCGACAAACGTGATTTCGATCACCGATGGCCAGATCTTCCTTGAGACCGAACTGTTCTACCAAGGCATCCGCCCTGCTGTGAACACAGGTCTGTCTGTGAGCCGCGTCGGTTCGTCTGCCCAAACAGACGCGATGTCGTCGGTTGCCGGTCCGGTAAAACTGAGCCTTGCCCAGTACCGTGAAATGGCTGCCTTCGCGCAGTTCGGCTCCGATCTGGACGCCGCCACGCAGCAGCTGCTGAACCGTGGCGCGCGCCTGACCGAATTGATGAAGCAGGCGCAGTATTCGCCCCTAACCAATGCTGAAATCGTCTGCGTGATCTTTGCAGGCACCAACGGCTACCTCGACAACATCGACGTAAGCAAAGTCGGTGAATTCGAAACAGGTCTTCTGAACTTCCTGCGCTCGCAAAAGGCAGACTTCCTGTCCTGGATTGCGGACGAAGATCCCAAGTTCAAAAAGGGTGAGAACGTCGACAAGATGAAAGCTGTCCTCGACGAATTCGCATCGACCTTCGCATAAGGAGATCGGGCAATGCCAAATCTCAAGGACCTGAAAAACAGGATCGCGTCGGTCAAATCGACCCGCAAGATCACCAAGGCCATGCAGATGGTGGCTGCCGCGAAATTGCGGCGGGCACAGGAAGCAGCCGAAATGTCGCGCCCCTACACCGAACGGTTCACGGCCGTGATGGCGGGGCTGGCATCGGCGGCGGCGGGATCTGACAGCGCGCCCAAACTGCTCAGTGGCACGGGGTCGGACAATGTTCACTTGTTGGTGGTCATGACATCCGAGCGTGGCTTGTGTGGTGGGTTCAACACCAACATCGCCAAACTGGCGCGCGCCAAAGCAACCGAGCTGAAGGGTGCAGGCAAGACCGTCAAGATCTTGACCGTGGGCAAAAAAGGCCGCGATCAGTTGAAACGCGACTTTGGCGATCTGTTCGTCGGTCATGTCGATATGTCCGAGGTCAAACGCCTGTCCTATGCGGACGCGCAAGGTGTGGCCAAGGACGTGCTGGGCCGCTTTGATGCGGGCGAATTCGATGTCGCCACCATCTTCTTTGCGCAGTTCCAGAACGTGGTCACACAAATCCCGACCGCACAACAGATCATACCCTTCGCGATCCCAGAGGATTACGAATCGGGAGAGACGCTTTATGACTACGAGCCGGACGAAGAGGCGATCCTCGCTGACCTTCTGCCGCGTGGCGTAGCGACGGCGATCTTTTCCGGTCTGCTTGAAAACGGTGCGTCCGAACAGGGTGCCCGTATGAGCGCGATGGACAACGCGACCCGCAACGCGGGCGAGATGATCGACCAGTTGACTATCGAATATAACCGCTCGCGTCAGGCCGTGATCACGAACGAGCTGATTGAAATCATTTCCGGCGCGGAAGCGCTGTAAGACATCCGGAGACGAGATAATGGCAAACGCTAAAGGCAAAATCACTCAGGTTATCGGGGCCGTCTGCGACGTTCAGTTCGACGATCACCTGCCTGAAATTCTGAATGCTCTGAACACAGACAACAATGGCAACAACCTGGTGTTGGAAGTGGCGCAGCACTTGGGTGAAAACACAGTACGCTGCATCGCGATGGACTCTTCCGAGGGGCTGGTCCGCGGTCAGGAAGTCACCGACACAGGCGGCCCGATCATGGTGCCCGTCGGTCCCAAGACATTGGGTCGCATTCTGAACGTTGTGGGCGAGCCCGTTGACGAAGGCGGCCCGGTTGAGGCCGAAGAAAAGCGCGCCATCCACCAGGATGCGCCTGAATTTGTGGAGCAGTCCACAGAGTCCGAGGTCCTTGTAACCGGCATCAAGGTTGTGGACCTGCTCGCGCCTTATTCCAAGGGTGGCAAGATCGGCCTGTTCGGTGGTGCCGGTGTGGGCAAGACGGTTCTGATCATGGAACTGATCAACAACATCGCCAAAGTGCACTCGGGTTATTCGGTGTTCGCCGGTGTGGGCGAGCGTACCCGTGAGGGCAACGACCTTTACCACGAGATGATCGAAGGCAACGTGATCAAGCCAGACAACCTTGAGGAATCGCAGGTTGCTCTGGTTTACGGTCAGATGAACGAACCTCCCGGAGCGCGTGCCCGTGTGGCCCTGACCGGTCTGACACTGGCCGAACAGTTCCGCGACGCGTCCGGTACCGACGTTCTGTTCTTTGTCGACAACATCTTCCGCTTCACGCAAGCTGGTTCCGAAGTGTCCGCCCTGTTGGGTCGTATTCCTTCGGCGGTGGGCTACCAGCCTACACTGGCGACAGACATGGGCGCGATGCAGGAACGCATTACATCGACCAAGTCCGGGTCTATCACGTCCATTCAGGCCGTTTACGTGCCTGCGGATGACTTGACCGACCCTGCGCCTGCGACAACCTTTGCGCACCTGGATGCGACAACCGTTCTGAACCGTGCGATTTCCGAGCTGGGCATCTACCCGGCTGTGGACCCGCTTGACAGCTCGTCGCGCCTGATGGATCCGCAAATCGTGGGTGAAGAGCACTATGCCGTTGCATCTGACGTGCAGCAGATCCTGCAACGCTACAAGTCGCTGCAAGACATCATCGCGATCCTCGGCATGGACGAACTGTCCGAAGAGGACAAGCTGACCGTGGCCCGTGCGCGCAAGATCCAGCGCTTCCTGAGCCAGCCGTTTGACGTGGCCAAAGTGTTCACGGGTTCTGATGGTGTTCAGGTGCCACTGGAAGACACGATCGCGTCCTTCAAAGCGGTTGTTGCCGGCGAATATGACCACCTGCCCGAAGGTGCGTTCTACATGGTCGGTGGCATCGACGAAGTCATCGCCAAAGCCGAGAAAATGGCCGCTGACGCAGCCTAAGACGTGTGGTGGGCAGCATTGCCCACCCTACGACAACGCCCAAGGGTAGGGTGGGCAACCTGTCCACCGCCCGCATAGGAGGCAGCAATGCAATTTGATTTGGTATCGCCCGAGCGCAGCCTTGCGTCCATGGACGCCACAGCCGTCCAGATCCCCGGTGCAGATGGTGACATGACCATCATGGCTGATCATGCTCCGACCATCACGACCCTGCGTCCAGGCGTTCTGAAGGTCGAGGCGGGTGGCAACACGCACGAGTTTGTTGTGACAGGCGGATTTGCAGAGATTGGCACGATGGGTGTGTCCGTTTTGGCAGAGCAGGCCGTGGCACGCGCGGACATGACCCAGGAACAGCTCGACGCCATGATGGATGACGCCCAAGACACCTATAACCGCGCCAAAGAAGCTGGCATGGTCGATGACGCTGCCAAGCTAATGGCGGACATGGTGGCCATGGGTGGCGAAATTGGTCTGAGCACAAAACAGCCCAGCCTCTGACATTCTGCGAGTACTGTTGGAAAAGCCCTCCTTTGTGGGGGCTTTTTTAGTTTTCGGACTTAAGTTCCCGTCCCAACATGCTACGAAGCTCAAGGGGAACGGAAATTTCGAGATGAAGCGATTACGCAATCACCTGATTGGGATTGACCAGGGCGACACGGTCCTGTTTTCGGATTTCGAAGACGGGGGGGACATGTGGACAGGACGGGGCCAGCGCGAGCGCCGGCGCCGTATCGCCTTTTCCGAACCCTTTCGCGACGCGCCCATGGTGCATGTCGCCATCTCGATGTGGGATGTGGACAACGAAACCCCATTGCGTGCGGATGTGTCCGCAGAGACCATCACCAAAGACGGATTTGATCTGGTGTTCCGCACATGGGGGGACACGCGCGTGGCCCGCGTGCGCGTGGGCTGGTTGGCGATGGGCGAAATGCGTCAGGCGGACGAGTGGGATTTGTACTAGCCCTACCTGCTGGCGCAGCAACGCGTGCTAAGGCCGCTGGTTCGAGATGACGCTGGCGTTCCACGCGTCATTATCTGCAACCTCTTCATCATCCGGTTCTGGAAGTGTGCCAATACCGTCGGTGAAGCTACAGGCATAGCGGTGGTTTATCTGCCGCGTCGGCGGCGCACGCTCGGGGTCATCCAGCGAGCCGGTGGCAATCTCGACCTGATCATCGTCAAAGTTCTCAAGGCTGAGCGGTGTACCGCAATCGCCGCAAAACCCTCGCTGACTAATGTTCGAACTTGCAAACAAGCGCCGTGTGCCTTCGGTCCATTCAAGCCCGTTGGCGATGACCAAAGGCGCATAGAACGCGCCGAATGCGCGCTGGCACATGCGGCAATGGCAAACTGACGAACGCCCAAGTGACTGGGCTTTGTAGCGCACGTTGCCGCATTGGCACCCACCTGTGATGTCTGTTGACTCATTCATGGTCAGTTGATCGCATCTGCTGCTGGCATGCGTCCAGAGCTTAATCCGTGACCTGTGCCATCAGATCTTTTGATTGATTATGCCGCTGGCGACAAACATCACCGCAGCACACTTGCCAGAAATTGTTGCGTGCGGGCTTGTTGCGGTGCCGAGAAGATCTGTTCCGGGCGTCCCTCTTCGGCAATCACGCCTTGATCCATAAACACCACGCGGTCAGCGACTTCGCGGGCAAAGCTCATCTCGTGTGTGGCCAGCACCATGGTCATCCCGTCGTCGCGCAATTGGCGCAACACATCCAGCACCTCGCCCACAAGTTCGGGGTCGAGCGCGGACGTGATCTCGTCCAGCAGCATGGTGTTGGGTTTCATCGCAAGCGCCCGGATCACCGCCACCCGCTGTTGCTGCCCACCGCTGAGTTGATCGGGGTATTTGTGCATGTGATCGCCCAAGGCAAAGCGTTCGAACAGGCCGGTGATGCGCGCCTTGGCGCTGTCGGCTTCACCCAGAACGCGACGCGGGGCGAGGGCGGCGTTGTCAAAGGCGGTCATGTGGGGGAACAGGTTGAAGCTCTGGAAGACGATGCCGATCCTCTGCCGTATGGTGCTAAGGTCAAAGCCCGGTTCTGCGATGTCCACACCGTCAAGGAACACTTCGCCGTCATCCACAGGTTCGAGCCCGTTCATGCAGCGCAGCAGCGTGGATTTGCCAGACCCGGACGCGCCTATCAGGCAGACCATTTCGCCTGCCGCGATCTCCATATCGATGCCTTTGAGGACTGAAACCTCACCAAAGCTTTTGGTGACACCGCGCAGCTGTAATCTAGGATCTGGCATTGCGGTCCCGGTTCAACAGGTAATCGGCATAGCGCGTGGCAGGCACTGTCACGCAAAGGAAGATGATGGCGGCGACCACGTAAGGCGTGAAATTCGCCAGCAGGGATTTGAAGATGCCCGCCTGCCGCAGAATTTCGACCGGACCGATGAAGGACAGCAGGGCGACATCCTTTTGCAGAGCCACCAGCATGTTCATGTTGGCAGGTACGACGCGGCGGATTGCCTGAGGCAGGATCACGTAACGCATCGTGTCCCGCTCGCTGAGGCCAAGGCAGATGGCGGCGTTGCGTTGGCTTGCGTGGATGCTTTCGATGCCGGAGCGCAGCACCTCGGCCACGTAGGCCGAATAGGTCAGCACAAGAGCGACGGTGCCCCAGATATAGGGCGAGTTCCACGGTCGGGGCAGCCCAAGTCCGGGAATGCCAAAGCCCACAAGATAGACAAGCAACACAACCGGAATACCGCGAAAAAGATCGACATAGACCGCACCAAAGACCCGCAAGGGAAAGAGGGCAGGTGAGCGTGCCCCCCGCGACAACGCGATGGCGAGCCCAAGGGCAAAGATCATCGGCACTGACCACGCAAAGATCGCCACATCCAGCAGGAAGGCCCGCAGAAGTGTCGGGAAAGTGCGCACGAAGGTCTCGCCGTCAAAGAACGACTTTTTGACGGCCTCCCAGCCCGGCGCCATTGGCACAAGCACAACAACAGCCAGCACCACGGCGATGGTACTGACAGCGGCAATCATGCTGCCCCGGCGGCGCTGCCGGGCCTCGTAGGCGGCGCGTCGTGTCACTTACTTGATCAGGGGCACGCCTGTGGCTTCTTGCAGCCACTCCGCCTCGATCGCGGCCAAGGTACCGTTTTCGGTCATGGCGGCGAGGGCTTCGTCCACGCAGGCCTTCAGGGCGGATCCCTCGGGCATCAATGCGCCAAACTGGTCAGGGTTTTCGGCTGCGGCGGGATCGAACTGACCCAACAACGCGCCGTTTTCCATCAGCACAGCGGAGGTGAACAGGGCTGAGGGCAGATCAAAAAGGGCGGCGTCAATCTGGCCCGCTTTCATCGCCTCAACCACGTTGGCGTTGTCGTCATAGACAAGTGGGCTCTGGTCTGGCTGGATTTGTTCCATGACCACAGGCAGAGCTGTGGTAGAGGCAACCACACCCCATTTCAGCGTCTTGAGGCTGTCCAGCGTGGGCATCGCCCCGGCTTCGACAACAGCGGTTGTGGTCAGGACAGCCTGTGGCGCGGTGTAGTAGGGTGCGGAAAAGTCGATCACTTTGTCCCGCTCAGGCGTAATCGAATACTGCTGCATGTTGAGGTCGAAGTTCTTGGCACCGGGCTGGATCGCCTCGTCAAAGGAGGTGCGCACCCATGTGACAGCTTCCGCGTCAAATCCCATTTCCGCAGCCAGAGCATAAGCCACCGCGGCTTCAAACCCTTTGCCCGCTTCGGGGGCATCGTCGATGACCCATGGATAATAGGCCGGGTTGCCTGTGGCGATGGTCAGCGTCCCGTCGGTCAGTGTCTTGCCCGCCGCGCAGTGTCCTGCGGCAAAGGCACTGGTGGCGGCGAAGCTGAGGGCGGCGGCGGTAATGAGCGTTTTCATGATGAGGTCTCCCCTTGTTTGGCACGATCATGGGAAATGGGATGGGGGGAGTCTAGGGGCATTGGCCGCGTTTCTCCCGTTCGCGGGTGCGCGCCTGCATTCCTGCAAGGCATCTGCCTCGTGACACAGCAAAATTGTGCCGCTTGGTCAGGTTTGTCATGTGCAGCCAGTCATCTGTCGGCTACCATGACGTGTAATCTGCTTCTGGGGCGACGCATGAGCGTGCAGTATGCGCTGTCATGTTCGCGATATGCTGATCCAATGCGACCCTCCCGGATGGCTCAACCAAGGGGGTTTCACCATGCCAATTGCACTCGATCGTCGTGGATTTCTGGCCGGCACGGCTGGTTTCATCGCACTGCATCCGTTTTCTGCCAATGCGGCGTCAGGTCAGGCGCACCTGCGCATCATGGAGACGACGGACCTGCACGTGCATGTCTTCCCCTATGACTACTATGCCGACCGTCCCAATGATCGCGTGGGTCTGGCGCGCACCGCCAGTCTTATCAATGACATCCGGGCCGAGGCCTCCAACGCGCTGCTGGTCGACAATGGTGACTTTTTGCAGGGCAACCCGATGGGTGACTACATCGCCTATGAGCGTGGCATGAAAGAGGGTGACGTGCATCCTGTCATTGCCGCCATGAACACGTTGGGATTTGATGCGTCCACTCTGGGCAACCACGAATTCAATTATGGCCTCGATTTTCTGATGAAATCGCTGGCGGGTGCAAATTTCCCGGTGGTGAATGCGAACGTCGCCTTGGAACTGGGCAGTGATCCGACCAAGGACAAAACGCTGATCCCGCCCTTTGTCATTCTGGATCACACGGTGACGGATGGCGCGGGGGTCGAGCATCAAATCAAGGTTGGCCTTATCGGCTTCACCCCGCCTCAGGTCATGAACTGGGACCGCCGCCACCTTGAGGGCAAGGTGCAGGCCCGCGATATCATCGAGACAGCCAAAGCCTACATTCCGCTGATGAAGGAGCAGGGGGCGGATATCATCGTCGCCTTGTCGCACTCAGGCATCGGCGCGGCGGAAGCAAGTGACGGGATGGAGAACGCCTCGGTGCCGCTTGCCGGTCTGGACGGTGTCGACGCGATCCTGACAGGTCACAGCCATCTGGTGTTCCCGTCCCCCGGCTACGCCGAATTTGCGGGCGCGGATGTGGACGCGGGTACGTTGATGGGCACGCCCGCGACCATGGGCGGTTTCTGGGGAAGCCATATGGGCCTGATCGACCTGCTGGTCGAAAAGGACGGCAATGAATGGCGCGTCGTCTCGGCTGTGTCCGAAGCGCGCCCGATTGCCAAGCGCAATGAGGACCGCTCGATAACTGCATTGGTCGCGGATGATCCGGCTGTCATTGCTTCCGTTCAGGCCGAACATGATGCGACCCTGACATATGTGCGCCGAGCGGTTGGCAAGACGGATGCACCGTTGCACAGCTACTTTGCTTTGGTGGCAGACGATCCGTCTGTCCAGATCGTGTCCATCGCCCAGCTTTGGTACATTGAGCAGATGATGAAAGGCACTGAGCATGAAGGTCTGCCAATCCTGTCGGCGGCAGCCCCCTTCAAGGCCGGTGGCCGTGGCGGCCCCGAGTATTTCACGGATGTCCCTGTGGGCGATGTGGCGATCAAGAACGTGTCGGATCTGTATCTTTATCCCAACACGGCCCGGGCGGTGCGAGTGACGGGTCAGCAGGTCAAGGACTGGCTGGAACGCTCGGCAGGCATGTTCAATCAGGTGGAGCCGGGCGCGCAGGATGTTGTGCTGCTGAACCCGTCGTTCCCCAGCTACAACTTTGATGTGATCGACGGGGTGGAATACCAGATCGACCTGTCCCAACCTTCCAAATACGATCCCAAAGGGGAGTTGCTGGATGCCAGCGCCAACCGCATCGTAAACCTGACCTACAACGGCGCGCCATTGGACATGGATTCAGAATTCATCATTGCCACCAACAATTACCGCGCGGGCGGGGGTGGCAACTTTCCCGGGGCATCGTCCGAGACAACCGTGTTCGAAGGCCCTGACACAAACCGCGACGTGATCGTGCGCTACATTGTGGAAAAGGGGACCATTAGCCCGCGGGCCGACAATAACTGGTCCTTTGCACCGATGGAGGGCACAACAGTGTTGTTTGACACAGGACCAGCGGCCAACGCCTATCTGGATCAGGTGGGACTGGAGATCGAGGATGCAGGAGCGGGCCCAGACGGTTTTGCGCGTTATCGGATTTCTCTGTAGGCGGCGGATAGGACAGCAATGACAAAGGACAGGTGAGCACGGCGAAGCGGCCATTCGACATCCATGGTGGAATGGCTGCTCCTTTGAAGCCACGTCTGTGCCCTGGTCGGCTCACGCTCATCCTCTTCGCAAGGCACTGAGGGTTGGCTTCAATAATCCTGTTGAGAGTATCGCGGGGCCCCAGCAACGGGCAGGTGCGACCCGCGATATCGGTGTGACAGAAATTCCAACACGCATGGATGGTCGCGAAGTAAAACCAGGCATTTTATCGGGTCATTGAACGATCGTCTTCAACTTGGGCTTTCTAGAAAATGCGTCGTACACACCTTGTAACTGTAGAAAGTTGTCAGACGTTCCCATCTTTTTAAATCTAGATTTGCGGCGCAAATTGCTTTCAGGTCGACCCTTCCGGATAACTGAACAACCAAGCTTTGATGATATTGGGCCGGGCTTGACCGTGCATTTGTTGCGGCGAACCAAAACGAAATGACTGAGCCGGAAACGGTCCTTAAAGCTGATCATCGACCATGGAACCAGTTGTATGCGGCCCCGGTTCAAGAGTTGTAGTTAAAGCAACAGGCACATGAGCTCTCTCGAATTCGGTGGGTTGAGAGTGTTAGCTCGGCTTTTGCCAATCGCTCTGTGACATCAACACTTGAACCGGGTCGACCGCTGGTCTCAACCGTTTAAGTGTTGATCCAGCCAAGGCCCATGATGCGCACCGTCCTTGTCAGTGCGCTCAAAACTATGTGCTCCGAAAAAATCCCTCTGGGCCTGCAACATGTTGGCCGTGGTTCGCGCACTGGTCAACGTATCGAAATACGTCAATGCCGCCGCGAGCGCCGGCACGGGTTGCCCAGCGGCCATGGCGACTGTTGCAACTTTACGCAGCCCAGCCACATTCGTCTTGAGGATGTCAGCAAAGTAAGGTGCGAGGGCCAAATTGCGCTCTGGCGCATCTGTCAGGGCCGACGCCATATCGTTCAGCATCGCTGATCGGATAATGCATCCTTCGCGCCATACTTCCGCGATCTCAGCCATGGGAAGGCGCCAGCCATAATCGGCACTGGCCTTGATCAACAACTCGAACCCTTGAGCATAGCATAGCACCTTACCTGCAATCAGTGCCTGTTCCAGATCATCAAAGCTGAGTGCGCCGTCAGGCAAGGTTCGGTTCATGTCTTCAAACGCCTCCGCACCCGACAGACGCAAGTCACGCGCAGCAGACATGTTGCGTGCAACCACCGCCGCCTCGATCACAGGAACAGGCGCGCCCAACATCTGGCTTTCGATGACCGTCCATCGCCCTGTGCCTTTCTGCCCGGCACGGTCGAGGATCATGTCCAGCATTGGATTCCCCGTTTCGGGGTCGATTGCCGCAGACACTTTACCTGAAATTTCAATCAGGTAACTTTGCAACAAGCCTTCGTTCCATCCATCAAACACTGTGCTGCAAGCCGCCGCGTCCATACCCATGCCGTCACGCATCACGCCATAGGCTTCTGCAATCAATTGCATATCGGCATATTCGATCCCGTTGTGCACAGTCTTAACAAAGTGACCGGCCCCACCAGCGCCCATATACGTGGCACAAGGTTGGTCTTGGTACTTCGCTGAAATGGCTTTCAGGATATGGGATACGCGGTCCCAGGCAGCAGGGCGACCTCCCCCCATGATGGAGGGACCAAATCTCGCGCCTTCTGCTCCTCCCGACACGCCGATGCCCAAAAAGGGCACGCCTGCCGCTTCAGCCGCTTTGGCCCGGCGTTCACTGTCGTGAAAATTCGCATTGCCAGCGTCAATGATCATGTCGTCAGCATCAAGCAAAGGGCGCAACTGTTCGATCTGTGCATCCACTGCAGCCCCGGCTGGTACCATCAAGATGATATTGCGGGGGCTGGCCAGTCCCTGCACGAATTCTTCCAACGTCTCGTGACCCGTTATCCTGTCCGCCAGATCTCCTGCCTTTTCCATGAACTCTGGAATGCGGGCGGTCGTTCGGTTGTGGACAGCTACCAAAAACCCATTGTCGGCAATATTCAGAGCCAGCATGGCCCCCATCGTACCCAACCCAATCACACCGATTTCTGCTGCGGACATGCGCTTTCCTCCTTGAAGAACGACTTTAATGTTACCGTTAACAAGGAGGGAGAAAGGATGGAAGCCATTCAGTCTGAAAAGACACATGTCCGTGCATACAACGTGTTGCTGAGCATACCAAAAGCCGCCACAATCATGGTTCAATAGATTGATCGGCCGCTTAGGTGGAGCGTCGGTGCATGCTGCCCGCTCAATGCCACCGAATTACCCCCGCAGCTTCCGGTTCCCAAGCGCGCCTTGTCGATGTTTATCAATAGCCAAAGCTGTCGTTGACCCACGCGAAGTAACATCGCGCTGCAACCCGCCTAAGCAGTTATTCGCAGCGGTTGCGCAAAGAATGATGGATATTTGCAGGGTCAGAGCGCGTACAGCTTACTGCGAAAAACCAACGTCAACATCATTGGTTCACAATCGCAAAAGACACCGGCGAGTGATCGCTACTGGCTCCACAATTCGGTTTCAGGATGGAATTGCGACCAAGCGAACCAGAAGGCCTGATGGCTTCCGGCGTCGGACCCATCAATGTCAACTGCTCTGATCCCGCCAGCATCCAGTTTCAGACGCACATTCTCAACAGCAATTGCGTCGCCGCGCTGCAACGCAACAAGCGCCTTGCTTCTTTGGAACGCGACCGGCTTGCCGGACGCTGTTATGACCCCAATGATATCCTCATGAACCGGCAAGCGCGGGTCGACATCGCCGACGGGAAAAATCGGACCATCGGCATCCCGACCGTTGCGAAAGTCAGGATCGCGCCCCAGTGCGTAGCGTTCAAGCAAAACGGTTGTTTGTGGATAGGTCTCTTTCCACGTTCCCCAATTGGTTGTGATGACTGTCGCTTGTTTGAGTTGAACCTTCTTTTCGGCAAGTTCCCCGGTCACGGCATGCCCCAGAAACGTGTCAAAAACAGAATAGGTGTTGAGATCGTACATCACCTTGTTGGACCGGCTCAGTAGCCCTGACGTTCGCAAAATCGGCCTTTCAACACCCTCGGGCAACCCATCCGTAAAATAGGCCTGCGCTGCGCCACATAGCGTGCAATACGGGATGCCGAGATTGCGCCCGCCAAGTGTGTCATTGACCATTTCACGCACTTCCATGATGCGTCGTGGATAGGCTCGATACTCGCCATTTATCTCGATGCCAAACACGATATCATCATCTTTCAACCACGTTGCATCTTCAGCGGAGCTCACCTCCGGGTTGTCCGCTGCCGGGATACAATTGCACCCGTCGTCTGTCGTGTCATACGGGCGGTCATCAATCAGAACGCCACCCCAGGAAACCAGTCGCCAATCAAGATCACCCTCGTCGAAAATGCGATCCCAACCGGGAACGATACCTGTGAAAATGGCGCGCTTGAATTTGAGATAATCTGGTGGAGCGGGGACATCCCACGCGATGAGATGATCTGTCACGACTCCCCAACTGTTTTCGAGCGGCAACTGTTTGCCAAACAACTGTGCTGCGGCGTTTGTCAGTGCTGCATTGAGCTGTTGTGAAGGAACAAAGCGCATCAAGTCACTGATCAGCCAAACCAGGCGAGGATCCTCGGATTCTGCAATTTCGGCCAGAGCCAAGGTCTGGTTCTCATCCCAGGTTGACAGCACGACGCTGTCGACGAATGCGACGCGCAGCGCAAACTGCATGGCAGGAGACAAAGGCCCGTCCGGCACTGCTGGAGGGAAGCCAAACTCCTCCTTGATGTAGTCTGGCAATGCATCTGCATCTTGTGCTTGCACGACGTGGGCTGAAAACGAAGCCAGCAAAGCAAACGACCCTACCATGAGGATCCGGGAAAAAACGCCAAGTGAGAATGCCATGAGCCAGCTTTCAGTTGTTGGTTTTGCCGAATACACCGAAACGCGTTCCGACATCAGAACGCCAGTCTGACGCCACTCAAAAGAGGTCCGTTGATGTGACACAGCAAGACGCGAGGTTGATGATGCACAGTACGCGCATCCGGACAAAATCACTTTTGCAAGAGCCAATGTGAGCGAAAGGGCGCGCTCATACCGGACTCTGACCATGAGTTCGCAATGCTGCGCCCGCAGCCGGCTTTACAGACATTCGCGCAACGGCGAAATCAAGAGCCGTCGGAACTGGAATTCTGGGGAAGGAGCAGCTACCCGTTATTCAATAATCGAATGGCTGCTTTGCCGTCGTTCGCGCTGGTGTGCTGTTCTCGTCAGCGCAACGTGTTGCCAGTGATGAACATGTATGAACTTTCGACCAGATCGATCACGACGTCCAATTCAGCTGGTGTGGTCGGTGTATAGATCATGACGAATCCCATCCACCCGAGGCGCTGATTGGCCCAAGGATGTGCTGTGGCCCAGCCAGCCTCGATGGCCCTTTGCGCCATAGCGGGGTCCAGCGAAGCGTGCAGGCTGCCATCGGGGTGCATATGCGCAAATTCAAATCCACCGACAACGGAGCTCGGTTGAGACAGCACCATGTTGCGATCAAGCTGAAATCCAATGGCACCAGGCAATGATATGCGCGTCGGGCCAAGTGTGACGCCTGGGAATTGCGCAACGCGTTCCAGCAACAGACTGGCCAATTCGGCATCAATTTCAATGCCTATCTGGGTATGGGGCACTCCGTTTGTTGTTTCGGGTCTGGGCGATGTGCGCTCTGGCAAGGCGCTTTCTTTCGCAAATGCCAACGGACACATCAGTGCTGTAACCGCAGCGATTACAAATGCTTTAAAGAGTGCATTCATTTTGTCTGTCGCCCATCAAAGGTTGGGAAGGGGGGCGCTACATCAGCGCTCCCCAACACGTCAGTCTGTTTTCAACGCTTCGATATTGACCAAAAGCTTTATTTCGTCGCTCACCGCAGGCGCAAACGCCCCAAGCCCGAATTCGGACCGCACGACAGTCGCTTTGGCTGAAAGCCCCAAGGTAGGTGTGCCTTCTTTTGGGCCAAACGGATATGGCGCGGATTTGTTGAGCGTGGCTTCCAGAACGACAGGTTTGGTAATGCCATTCATGGTCAGGTCGCCCGAAATATTCGCAGTATTGTCTCCGGTTACTTCGATATTGGTCGAGGCGAATGTGACCACGTCACCGTCATTCGCGTCAAAAAAGTCAGCGGACAAAAAATGTTGCAGGCGGGCGTCCCAACCCGTGATCATGGATTTGACTGGCATAGATACTGTAACCGAAGATGCAGAGGGATCATCTTCGTTGAACTCAATCGCGCCGCTAAATCCCGAGAACATACCAAATGTCTCTGAAAACCCAATGTGATTATAGCTGAACATCACCTGGCTATGTCCGGGATCCAGCTCATAAGTTCCGCTTTCGGCCAGTGCGGCAGACGCGCCCACCGATAAAAGAACCGCCAGCGAGGTTGCTGCCACTTTGAACATTGATACGCTCCATTTTTGATAAGACGAGTTTGCAGAGTTGTGTTTTGGGCGTTAGATTTTGCACCCAGTCAAATTTTTAGAACAAAATGTTCTGCTATGCAACAAAGTGTTCTACAGGAGGGGTAATTGAAAGAAGATCCAAGACTGATCGCCACACGACAGACCGCGCTTGATGCTGCGCAACAGCTTCTGATGGATAAGGGCGTGTTGCATGTGACACATGGTGCGGTTTCAAGTGCAACGGGCATTTCGCGCAGCACGCTTTACAGGCATTGGCCAGATGCACGCAGTCTGCGTGATGCCGCGTTCAGGCGCATCGCGACACCGCCGAACATTCCTCCTAAAACCGATGGTCCGTTGCAATCTGATCTGCGCTGGTTACTCGGTGTTCTGATGGGCGCTTTGAATGATACGCCATGGGGCCGCATCGCGCCTCAGGTCGTTGCTGCCGCTTCCACTGATGCAGAAGCACGGCTGGTGATTGCGGAGTTCATGAAAGACAGATTCGCAAGCGTAGAAGCTGTCTTTTCGGCAGCAATTGATCGCGGTGAGATCAGCGCCGATGTTCCGGTTGAACAGTTGATAGAACTGGCAATCGCCGCACCTTATTTCCGCAAACTCATACGCCACATGCCGCTTGACGCAGATTGGTTGGATCAGCACGTCAATCTGATCTGCAACATCGCGAAAAGTGAGCAGTGAATTTGGTCCGCCACCAAAACTGCCATTCGTACACATCGCAGCATTCGGCGCTACGGGTCCGATGCCGACATCAGCTTCACGAAAGACGAACACCGCTTCGAAATGGCGGGAAGCTAAGCCGTTCGCCAAGGTAGCTCAGATGTCTATTCGTCCTGCGATGCTCAGAGACCCTTCAAGCGCGACGTCTAGGTATCGTACTGTGCTATCCAACTTGCTGTGGCCAAGCCGCAGACGAACGGCGCGGAGTTTCCGGTTTTTCGATCGATTTCGGCGGCCTTTGACAACGCAAAGATCGTTTTGACGGATGGTCTGCCTTCGGTTCCATGCTCTGCGTTTCGGGGTGGTTACAGGAAGCTGGACACTTGGCATGATATGCCCTCCGATCCTCCCTTTGCGCCTAGTCATCAGCACCGCGCTTACCCTGTTATTGTAGTCGAAACGGTCGCGTTCAGTTCTTGAGAACCAGTTGGACATACGGTTGCCGCGCGCGAATTGAGCCGCGTAAGCCCTATACTTCCAACGTTCCGCAAACCGCTGAAAAAGTATCGCTGCGCAACAAAAGAGACGTTCGAAATGGTCGGGGACGGCCCGCCGGTTAATGCTAAAAGGGCCTAACGCTGTTGATGGGGAAGATGTGGTCAGTCAACTTCCTCAGATACAACATGATGCTCGAGTTCGTGGAATTTCCGCCAGCTACCTAGATGAGTGATGTCATCTGCGCCTTGAACGCCAGCCGTTTCAACCAGAAAACCATGTGCCTTTGATCCATTTTCAAGCTCCACTGTCCCAATCGAAAGGGGCGATGGGATACCCTGAAGAAATGCGCCTACGGCTGATTTCGGTAGCGCCCAGACTTCAAGCTCGATCTTCGCGCCCTTTTCGATCCGCAGAAGCCCCGGTCTCTGAGGTGGTCCTCCGGCCAGAGCATACAGGCGATAGCGTGGTGCGGTACGCGTCGCTTCTAGCAACCGCCCGCCACGCGACGTCAATTCGTGGTTGAGTGCCATCCCAGACATATGAGCCCCACATACGGCAACTGCGATTTCAGTTTCCGTGGCGCTTTTGGGCGCGGCAGCCGTCGTTTCACCTGCGAAGGTTGAGGCGAGGCTGGCCACCAGTGCGTCCTGACCGCTTGGTGCCAACAAGGTAATTGAACCGGGGCGTCCATCGCTGCGAGGCTCTGAAGGAACAGCAATGCCGCACATGTCCAGAAGGTTCACGAAATTCGTGTATGTCCCAAGATTTGAATTCGGCGTCACCGGGTCGGCTTTGAGATCAGCAACCGAATAGAAGGTCGGGATTGTCGGCACACAGAGCAAATCGACCTGATCCATCAATTCTTGCGCCGCCCTTTCCAGTTCTTTCAGGCGATAAATTCCCCGGAACGCATCAGCGGCAGAGAGCGTTTCGGCTGCTCCAATAATCTTGGCCGTTGTCGGGTGCAGCACATCCGGTGTGTTCCGCATTAGGTCTTCGACCACCGTATAACGCTCGGCCACCCATGCACCTTCGTACAGCATTTCGGCTACAGCATAGAAGGGCGAGAAATCGAGCTCGATGACTGATGCGCCTAGCGACTTCAGTTTTTCGAGGCTGTCCGAAAAGCTGGTCGCTTGCACTGTATCACCAAAAAATATGCGTGATTTCGCGTCAGGAACACCGACCCTAAACGTCGATGGTGCGGGGCTCAGTTGTCCGACAGCGATCTTTTTTGAATACGCATCTTGGGTATCTTCCGCGCTGGCCGCTTGAAACGCAGCGAAAGCATCCGACACGTTGGCTGCAAAAATCGAAATGGTGTCGAGTGTGCGGCACGCTGGGACAACGCCTGTCGCCGAGAGTGCGCCAAGGGAGGGTTTTAAACCGACGATGTTGTTCAGAGCGGCAGGAACTCGGCCAGAACCAGCCGTGTCGGTGCCAAGCGAAAACGTGACAAAGCCATGACCGACGGCCACGCCCGAGCCGCTCGATGACCCGCCGGGGACGATTTCGGGGTCAATCGCGTTCTTCGGTACGCCGTAAGGCGAGCGTACACCCACCAGTCCCGTCGCGAATTGGTCCAGATTGGTCTTGCCGATAACCAAGGCCCCTGCAGCGCGCAGTTTTGCGACAACGAACGCATCTTTATCAGGCGTGTAGGCATAGGCGGGGCAAGCCGCTGTTGTGGGGATGCCAGCCACGTCGATATTGTCTTTCGCCACGAATGGAACGCCCCACAAGGAATACGCATCAGACCGCGCTGGCAGCGCGTCGGCCTCAGCGATGACGTCTTCCATCGGTCGAAGATGGATGAAAATCGCAGGGTCGCCCACGGCGTCGATGCGCCGGTAAACCTCGCGCACGATGTCTGCTGGGGTTGCGCCGGTGTCGTAGGCTTCATGCAGAGCTTCGCGTGTCAGGGCTTTGTCTTTTGTCATGGTCTTGGTCTTTCCGGGTTCAGGCGGCAACGGGTTCGGGTGGCTGCGGGGCGGCTTGGATCAGTGCGCGCGTGTAGGGGTGGCTGGGATTGTCCATCACGGTCGCTGTGGGACCACGATCCACGATTTCACCCCGCTTCATGACGAGGACCTCATCACAGAGTAGCCGAACAACATTCAGGTCATGGCTCACAAACAGGTACGACATGCCCATTTGCGCGCGCAGGTCCACCAGAAGGTTGAGCACAAGGGCCTGGATAGATACGTCAAGCGCCGCTGTGGGTTCATCGAGGATCAGCAGCTTTGGTTCCAGAGCAATCGCGCGGGCAATGCCGACGCGTGCCTTCTGTCCACCGGACAGTTGGTGGGGGAAACGGCTGAGGAGCGGTTGCGGCAGGCCGACAAGATCGGCCAGTTCTGAGACGCGAGCTTCCAATTTGGCACCACGTATCCGATCAATACGGGCAAGTGGTTCTGCGATGGCGGATGCGGCGGTGCCGCGCGGATTGAGGCTGTCAGTGGCATCCTGAAACACCATCTGGATATCCCGGCGGGCGGCGTGACGCATGAACCGTCCTGAGGGCGTGGAAGCTATGTCGTGCCCATCAAAAAGGATGTTGCCCGAGGTCGGGTCCTGCAGGCGCACGACCATCTCGGACGTGGTGGATTTGCCACTGCCGCTTTCGCCAACCAGACCGAGTGACTGGCCAGACTTGATATCAAAAGAGATGCCTTTCACCGCCTGAACCGGCCCGGCTTTGCCGGGATAGATTTTGACCAGATCACGCACTTCGAGCAACGGTCGTGTGTGGACGGTGTGAGCCGGTTCCGGGCTGCGCGCCTCTGGCGGCAAAAGGTTACGGATCGATGCGCCAAGGCGCGGGGTCGCGTCCACCAGTTTGCGCGTATAGGGGTGCTGCGGATCAATAAAGAGCTTGTCCGGTTGACCCTCTTCCACAATCAACCCGTCTTTCATCACGACAATCCGGTCGCAGTATTGCGAGGCCAAGCCGAGGTCATGGGTAATCAGGATCATGCCCATACCACGCTCTTGTGCGAGCTCGCCTACAAGGTCCATGACCGCTTTTTGCGTTGTGATATCAAGGCCGGTGGTGGGCTCATCTGCAATGAGGAGCCGCGGTTTGCAGGCCAGTGCAATAGCGATGACAATCCGTTGGCACATACCGCCGGAAAGTTCGAACGGGTACGCCTCATAGCGTGCAGCGGCATCGTTGATTTTCACGGCTTCGAGTGCTGCGATAGCCTTGGCTTTTGCATCTTGTCGCGTCGCTTGCGCATGGCGGATCAGCACATCTTCGACTTGATGTCCGACACGCCGGATCGGGTTCAGAGCTGCGCGCGGGTTTTGGAAGATCATCGAAATCTCTCGTCCGCGAATGTCGCGCATGTCTTTTTCAGACGCTGCACGCAGGTCGATCCCGTCATAGGTGACGTCGCCTGTTCGGATCTCTCCGCCTGCATCGAGAATGCGCATCAGGGCGTAAGACGTCACGGATTTGCCCGATCCGCTTTCGCCGACAATCCCGAGCGTTTCGCCCTTGCCGACATTGAGGGAGATACCACGCACGGCGTTCACTTCCCCTTTCCGGGTTTTGAACGCGACAGAGAGGTCTTTTATTGAAAGCATGGTTTCAGGTCCTCTTGCGGGGATCGACGATGTCGCGCAGACCGTCACCGAGCAGGTTGAAGGTAAAGACAGCCAACATCAGCCAGAGGCCGGGAAAAACCGCGAGCCACCATTCACCCGAGACGATGAAGTTCGCGCCCTCGGCGACCATAATCCCCCATTCCGGCGTAGGTGGGCGCACGCCAAGACCGATAAAGCTGAGACCCGCTGCGTTCAGGATTGCCCAGCCAAGGTTGAGCGAGACCTGCACCATCATCGGTGGCAGGGCGTTTGGAAAGATATGTACCGCCAGCACGCGCAGATCGCTGTTGCCCGCCAGTTTGGCAGCCTGAGCAAAGCCAGCATTTCGCCGAATGTTGACCTCTGCGCGCACCAGACGTGCGTAGAAGGGGATGTTGATGATTGCAGTCGCGTAGATGATGTTTTCGACGGTGTTGCCAAGCGCAGCTACGACCCCCATGGCCAGAACAAACAACGGAAAGGCCATAATTGTGTCGAGGAAACGGTTCAGAACTGCATCGAGCCAGCCGCCCCAATAACCTGCAATGGAGCCAAGTATTGATCCGATGACGAAACTCAATGCGACAGCCGCGACCGAGATCGTCAGATCAAGGCGTGTCGCGACGATGACCCGGCTAAACACATCGCGGCCGAGGCTGTCAGTGCCAAACCAGTGATCCCAACTTGGCGCTTCGAGCGCCCGGGACGCATTCGTTGCGAGCGGGTCATAGGGCACCAGCGCGGGGCCGAAGAACGCGCAGCCAAGAAATAAGGCGAGCATGGCAAAGGCGAGCATCGTGACCGGGTTGTCTTTGAGGACATAGGCAATGTGCCCGAGCGTCGTGTCGCCTTTGCGCGCAGGTTGCGAGGTTGTCATATCGACCATCAGTTCAATCCGATGCGTGGATCAATCAGCGCGTAAGCGATGTCGATGACAAGGTTGAGCGCCACAAACAGAAGCGCCATGGCCAGAACAAAACCCTGTACAGCGGCGTAGTCCGAGACAACCAGCGCCTCGACTGCGTAAGACCCTATGCCGGGCCAGGCAAAGACCTTCTCGACCAACACATTCGCACCAAGCGTGAAAGAGAAAACCATACCGAGCGTGGTCACAACCGGTAGGAGCGCGTTGCGAAATGCATAGCCATAGAGAACCTTGCGGCTGCCAAGACCGGCGGCGCGCGCGGTGCGGATGAAGTCAGACGACAGCGCAGACAGCATGGCTGCGCGTGTCATGCGGGCGATGGGTGCCAATGTAAAAAGGGCGAGGGTCATAGCCGGCAAGATCAATTGTTTGAAGGCACCGAACCAAGTCTCCCAGTCGCCTGCAAGCGCGGCGTCGATCAGATAAAAACCGGTGACATGTGGCGGCGACAGATAGATGAAGTCCAGCCGCCCCAGAGGGGATGGCGCGAGCCCGGCGAGGTAATAGAACACATAGATCAGCACGATCCCGGTGAAGAAGGTCGGCATCGAGACACCCGCCGTAACGAGAATACGGCACATGTGGTCCACCCACGTTCCGGGCCGGGTTGCGGCGAGGACACCCAGTGGAATGGCAATGGCGCAGGACAAAAGCAAAGCAACGAGCGTCAATTCGAGGGATGCAGGCAAGCGCGCCGCCAGATCGGACATCACGGTCTGGCCTGTCGTCAGCGAGGTGCCAAGATCACCGCGCACCAGATCACCGACGTACAAGAAAAACTGCTGAAAGAGGGGTTTGTCGAGGCCAAGCGCCTCACGAATTTCCGCAATCGAAGCTTCATCCGCCGCCGGACCTGCGAAATAGGCGGCGGGATCGCCGGGCATGGCGCGTGTGAGCAAAAAGGAGATCACAACGACGCCCATTACGACAGGGATCGCCTGGGCCACGCGGCCCAGGATCATTTTCAAGCGTGCGCTCATTACGCTGTTGCAGTGGTCAACGGACGCACGTCAAGCTGGCGATGGAACCAGAACTCATATCCCGCAGCGCCGTTCATCGCCACATTGAGAGCAGGCTGCCAAAGCGGGATGCGTGGAAGGTCCTCAAAAGCAATCTCGAACATGCGCTTGATGTTTGGGGCATAGGCCGGATCATCCGTCGGGATGTGGAGCGTGCTGTCCACAAGCTGTTCTATTTCCTCGTTCAGGTAGTTCGACGAGTTGAACAGGTGCCCGTGCTTGTAAGCCCAGAAGAAGTAGTAGTCAGGCGTATTCAGCCAGCCACCGAAATTCTCAAGATGCAGTGGCAGGCGTTTTTCGACCAAGGCCGCGGAGCGCCAGTTTGCTCCTGGAATTTTTTCGATCTCGGTCTTGATCCCGATTTCGGCGAAGGCCTCCTGCATGAGCAGCGCGGTAGGCTCCATCCAATCGGCCAGACCAAGGCTGATCGACAAAGGCACTTCAAAACCTGAGGAGAAACCAGAGGCCGCCATGTGTTCCTTGGCCTTGACCATATCCGTCATGAAAGGCGACTTGCGGGGCCATGCTGTATCATTGATCTCAACCTCTCCACCCCACATCGGCGCACCTCGACTGTAGGCCGCTGTCTGGAAGATGGCCTCATATGGGATGGCGTAGGCCAGTGCTTTGCGCACGTTGGCGTCCTGAAACGGTTCGAAATTGAAGTTCGGGCAGAGGCAATGGATGCAGTTTTCGATCGGTGTGGAATAGACATCCACGCCATCCATCGCGTCCAGTTCCGAGGCATCCTTGTTCGGAATGTTGAACGACATTTGCACGTCACCGCGTTCGACCAGCGCGCGACGAGTTGCCGGGCTGGGCACCTCGCGGACGATCACTTGCTCAAAGCTGGGCAATGGGCCACCAACCCACGCGTCATTGCGTTCGTAAACGAGCTGTTGGCCCTGATCCCAACGCACAACCTTGAAAGCGCCTGACCCTGCCGGGGTTACATGGAGATATTCCATTGCCCAAGGGTCATCTTCGGTTGCATTGGCTTTTGCCACTTCCGAATTGATGATGAACGGCACCGGCACGGCAAGGTCCGGCAAAGTCAGTTTGGAAGGTTTGTCGAGCGTGATGGCAAATGTTTCGTCATCGACCGCTTCGAATTGGTCGGGGCGTTCCAATCCACCTGCCTTCATTTGAACGGTTGGAAAGCCACCAGCGGACACCGCGCGGTCAAACGACCACTTAACGTCAGCGGCTGTCACCTTGCGACCATCCCAAAAGGTGGCGTCCGACTTGAGCTTGAACGTCATGGTCAGTCCGTCATCCGAAATCGTCCAGCTTTCGGCCAGTTCTGGTTCGATCACATCGTAATTGTAGGATAAGCCACCACCCGGAGTGTCTTTTGTGCCGAAGCTGACCAGCCGGTCATAACAGTTCACTGCAACTTGGTAAGAGGCCCGGTTTGTCCCTTTGCGATGAAGATCAAGGCTGTTGATGGTTTGACCTGAAACGACAACAATCCTGCCATTCGCCTGCGCCTGCGCTGGCATCGCCTTGAGGAAGGGCAGCATGGCCGCACCAACGGTGCCGCCGGTGAGTTTCAGGAAAGTTCTGCGGGAAGCGTCTGTCATGGCAAGTCCTTTGCGAGCGAGAAGGGATTTGTGCCAACCTGCCGCTTTCAAGCGATGCAAACCAATGTTAAGAATGAAGCATACCGTTGCATTTTTTGCATCACTTCGGGGGTTCCCTCACTAGGCCGGATGTAACGTCATGCGACATCTCTTGATCTACGACATGATCGAAGCGGTGCATCGCTCGGGTTCGATCCGAAAAGCGGCGGAAGACACCAACATCACGGCCTCTGCTCTGAACAGACGCATACAGGCATTCGAAGAGGAATTTGGCTCAGAAATCTTTGAGCGCCTTCCGCGTGGAATGCGTCTGAACCCAGCTGGAGAACTCCTGCTTCATCACATCCGACTTCAACGACAAGATTTGGCACGTGTACATAGCCATGTCGCTGATCTCTCGGGCATCCGCAGGGGTCATGTCAGAATCGCCTGCTCGCAAGCCTTGCTGCCATATTTCCTGCCGCGCGAAATTTCCAAATATCGCGCGGAGTTTCCTGATGTGACGTTCACGGTGAATGTCCGTGATCGTATTCAGGCCGAACGTGATCTGGTCAACTTCGATAGTGACCTTGCCCTTGTATTTGAGCCCGCTCACATGGTGGATTTTGAAGTTCTGCACGCCGTACATCAACCTGTTATGGCGGTAATGTCCGCGGCGCACCCTTTGGCGCGGCAAGAGAACCTGCGGCTACGCGAATGTCTTGAATACGATCTTGTACTGCCTGCATCCCAATTCGGAGTACGTGTTTTGCTGGAACACGCTTCGGCGCGGCTCGGTCGGAAACTCGAACCTGTTCTGGAAACTGACAGCTTCGACATGGTTCGGCATTTCGCAGCCTATGGGCAGGGCATCGGCTTTCAGATACCGGTAGGGCTAAACGCTCTGGCCCGTCCCGATATGGCGTTCATACCCATCGCTGCAACAGACGTTTCGGGCGGAGAGCTGTATCTTGGCCATCTTCGCGGCAGGACGTTGCCTGTCGCGGCTCTGAAGTTCGCCACTCAAGTTGGAACAGCACTTTCCCAATAGCGAACTGAATGAACCACCAGTATGGAATTGCCTGCATCTTGCCTGCATGGCTCGTCTTGGTGATAGCAAAAGTCATTCGTATAGGTTGCAGGTCGCACAGAACGGTCACCGCAGTGTTTCAATCAACAGGCGGCTTCGTTTCATTACTTGGTCGTTGTGGTAGGAATCTTCGCTGCGCTCCGACCGAATGGCAGGGATTTCCACCGCGGCACAGCGTCATGAACCGATCAGGTGTGATGATTTTTGCACTGCGAGCGCATGCAGCATGACATCATAGTGACCGGGTTGGGCTTGAAGGCCAACACCAAACGTAACTTTTACAAAGCCCACTTTCTGCGCATCGCTGACATTCACGCATCTCGTGTGACGCTAAAATCTGCTTTCAAATCAGAATATTGCGCATTGTCAGCGACCCAAACAAAAAAAGGCCCGAATGGCAGGTCTGCCTTCGGGCCTATTGTCGAAAATGTCGGACGTTACTCTGCCGCATACATCCCGTCATAGATCGGGGACAGCGTGTCAGCCTCGAACAGCGACGACACCGAAGTGCCGTTCCATATGTTCATGATTGCTTGGGCAAAGATCGGGGCGACTGGCACGATGCGGATGTTTGGCGCACCTTTCACGCCCTCAGAAGGTTGGATGCTGTCTGTGATCACCAGTGATTTCATCACCGATTTCGTGACCCGCTCCACCGCCGGGCCAGACATGACCCCGTGTGAAATGTAGGAATGGACCTCCTTGGCACCGTTTTCCATCAGCACTTCGGCCGCTTTGCAAAGCGTCCCCGCCGTGTCGACCATATCGTCGATGATCAGGCAGACCTTGTCTTTCACATCACCGATGACAGTCATTTCGGCCACTTCGCCCGCTTTCTCCCGGCGTTTGTCCACGATGGACAAGGGGGCCTCGAGCCGTTTGGCCAATTCACGTGCGCGCGCGACGCCGCCCACGTCAGGCGAGACGATCATCAATTCGTCCATGCGACCGGCAAACTGGGTTTTGATGTCCAGTGCAAAGACGGGCGACGCGTAGAGGTTGTCGACGGGGATATCAAAGAAACCCTGGATCTGAGCTGCGTGCAAATCCATCGTCAGAACCCGTTCGATCCCGGCACCGACCAGCATGTTGGCCACCAGTTTGGAGGAGATCGGCGTGCGTGCCTTAGTCCGGCGGTCCTGCCGTGCGTATCCAAAATATGGGATAACGGCGGTGATGCGGGCCGCAGATGAACGGCGCAGCGCGTCGCACATGATCAGCAGTTCCATCAGGTTGTCATTGGCCGGGTTCGATGTCGGCTGGATGATGAACATATCCTCGCCGCGCACGTTCTCGAACACCTCAACAAAGATCTCTCCGTCGTTGAAGCGTTCGACACGGGCTTCGACCAGCCCGGTGTGAACCCCGCGGTGCAGCGACATGCGCCGCGCAATTGCTTTGGCCAACGGCAGATTGGCATTGCCCGAAATCATCTTCGGTTCTTGGATATTTGGCATTTGGGTCCCCGCGCGACACGACATGTGACAGATTCGTGAAGTTGACTCCGCTTAACACGGCGGTACGGTCGCGCGAAACACCTGACCCCCGAACCGGAGATAGAAATGCCCCATATCGACTATTATTTTGCGACACTGTCACCCTACACCTACCTTGCGGGCACCCGGTTCGAAGAGGTTGCAGCGAAACATGGCGCGACGATCACCTATAAACCGATGGATGTGATCGCACTGTTCGGGCGGACAGGTGGCACGCCGCCCAAGGACCGCCACCCCAACCGGATCGAGTACCGCGCTCAGGAACTGGTGCGTCAGGCCAAGCTGGTCGATCTGCCCTTTAACCTGAAGCCAGCACATTGGCCCACCAATGCGGCCCCGTCATCCTATGCCATCATCGCAGCCCAAAACGCTGGTGGCGGTGATCTGGGCAAATTGGTCCACGCGATTTTGCGCGCCGTTTGGGCCGAAGAAAAGGATATTGCACAGGATGAAGTGGTGCGCGCCTGTCTGGTCGAGGCCGGATTTGACGCGAGCCTTGCAGACAGCGGCATGATGACCAGTGCCGACACCTATGCGGCCAACCTCGAAGAGGCCGTAAACAGTGGTGTCTTTGGTGCGCCTTTCTACATTACAGACAGCGGTCAACGCTTCTGGGGGCAGGACAAGATCGCCGATCTGGACGCACACCTCTCTGGCAAGGTGTGAGCCCACACATCCACCACCGAAGTTTTGGAGATGGCCCACGCACCGCGTTGGCCATCCATTGCTCGCTTGGCCATTCCGGTGCCTGGCGGGCTGTTGGTGCGGCCTTGGGCGATGTTTTGACGCTGCACGCCTATGATCTGCCCAATCATGGCCGCTCGGGCGATTGGGATCGTCAGGGCATCATGCACGATGTGGCCACGGATATGGCCCGCGCTGTTCTGGAAAAGGTGGCTGAAGGGCCTGTCGATCTGATTGGCCATTCGTTTGGGGCGACGGTCGCCTTGCGCCTTGCAATAGAGGACCCGGAGCGTGTGCGCAGTGCGACCCTGTTCGAGCCTGTCTATTTTGCGGCTCTCATGGCGGACGATCCCGATTTTGCAGCACGATATCATCGCCAAACAGAAGACTTTGAGGCGGCAATGGATGCGCGTGACCACGCGGCAGCTGCACGGTCGTTCAATGAGACGTGGGGAGACAACGGAGATTGGGACAAGATTCCTGCTGCCCATCGCCGCTATATGACGGATCGCATCCAGTTTGTACGCGACAGCGCGCCGGTCCTGGTTCATGACAGTGCCGGGTTGCTCAACAAGGGCCAGTTTGAGCGCGCCATTCAACCTGTGCTGCTGATTGAGGGCGCGGCATCACCGATGGCATCGGCTGTGAACCACTCCATTGCCCGCCGTTTGCCAAATGCCTCTCAGCTCACGTTGTCAAAGATGGGACATATGGGGCCAATAACCCATCCGGGGGAAGTTGCGGCGGCCATACGGGCGTTTCTACAAGATGTGGCCTAGCTTGGCTCATCGATAATGTAGTCTTCCCACTCGTCATCTGCGACGTCAAATTCGCTGACTGTTTGGCCCCGGACTGACACGCCGGCCCTATGCACCGTTTCCGCTGACCCCGACACCAATGGGTGCCAATCCGGCAACGGCAGTCCCAAATGGCGCAGCCGATAGGCGCAGGTTTTGGGCATCCAATAGAGATGGCTTTCGATGTTGGCCGGTTTGAGCACAATGCAGTCCGGCACAAACTGGTGACGCGTCTCGTAATGCGCACAGCGGCAGGTTGCATCATCCAACAACCGGCAGGCCACACGGGTCAGGGCAACTTGGCCGCTATCTTCGTCTTCCAGTTTGTTCAGGCAACACTTTCCGCAACCATCGCACAGGGCTTCCCATTCAGCCTGAGACATTTGCTTAAGCGATTTGCGCTCCCAAAAACGCGGAGCCATGCCAGTGCGCGCGATCGGGTCGCTCATAGGGCCGCCAGAATGCTGCGCGCCTTGGCGCTGTCGGCATCCATTTGTGTGATCAGCGCCTCGAGGCTGTCAAAGGTTTCTTCGCCACGCAGATGCTCGACAAGGGCGACGGACAAGGGCGTGCCATATAGATCGCCAGAGAAATCAAACACAAAGGTTTCTAGGTTGGGGGTGTTCACGCCAAACATCGGGCGCACCCCCATAGAGGCAACGCCGTGGTAGCTGCCCTGATGCGGCCCTTCGAGCACATCGACAAGAACAGCATAGACCCCAAACGCGGGCGGATGCAGCCCATCGATGGACATATTGGCCGTCGGATACCCCAACTTGCGACCGCGCTGCTCGCCCCCGATGACAGGGCCTTCGATCCGGTGCCAATGTCCCAGCATGGCCGCTGCATCCCGCGGGCGGGCTTCGCTCAATGCCTCCCGGATGGCGGTTGAAGATACCGTAGCGGCCGAGTGCGCAAGCAAAGGGGCAACAGTAACCCCAAACCCCAGTTTCGCGCCAAAATTGACCAGATCCCGCGCCGTTCCTGCCCGCTTGCGGCCAAAGCAGAAATCGGCCCCCACAACCACATGACGTAAACCCAAACCTTCAGACACGACGTTGCGCGCGAATTCCTGCGGCGTCAGCGCCGCCAAATCCGCGGTGAACGGCAATTCGTACAGACACGACACACCCAGCTTCTCCAGTCGCGTCGCACGGGCCGCTGGGCTCATCAGCCGAAAAGGCGGGGCATCTAGCGCAAAATAGGCTCGAGGGTGGGGCTCAAATGTCATGACGCCCAACGGCGCATCGGGGGCCGCTGCACGCGCCAGATCAATCACGGACTGATGACCCAGATGAACACCGTCAAAATTGCCGATGGCAACGCTTGCGCCCCGGTCAGCGGCGTCGACAAACTGATAATCGCGGATAATCCTCATGCGCCCTGCCTAGCGGCCACATTTCACAAGGGCAAGTCGGGGTTTCTTCTGACTGGAAATACCATGGGGGAGTCCGCGAGGACGGGGGCAAAGCCCCCTGAAACATCATGTCGCGCAGCGGCCTTTGGATCAGTCGAACTTGCGCGATGGAGCCAGCACGGTGGCTTCGCCCACCAGCACTTTTTTGCCATCGACCGTGCAGGCACAGTCCATTCGTACCCGTCTTTTGCCAAAGTCGATATCCGTGACGGTCACGCGCGCTTCAACCATGTCGCCGGGACGCACGGGCGCAAGGAACTTGAGCGACTGCCCCAGATAGACAGTACCATGGCCAGGGAGCTGCTCGCCAATAACGGCAGACACAAGGCCAGCTGTCAGCATGCCATGGGCAATACGGCCTTCGAAAATTGTGTCACGTGCATAGTCATCGTCCAGATGAACCGGATTTCGGTCTGTCGAAATCTGCGCAAACATCTCAATGTCCGCATCCGTCACCTGTTTGCGCAGATGGCGGGACATACCCATTTCAATGTCTTCGATGCAGATTGTGCCGCGTGGCAGATTGTCCAACATTGCTAGGCTCCGGTAATTTTCTGACACTTTTCGCCGTTGTTACGCAATGTAATTACTTTGCGCGCGCAGAAAAGCAAGTGGAAAATGACTCAGCGCAATTGTCCAATCGTATAGGTTGGGGCACTCATTTCCTTTTCCAAATAAGTGCTTAGCGCGATTTTGTCGGGGTTGACCGTGGTTTTGGTTTCTGCCGCTGCAAGTCCCCCGGAGATAAACAGTGAATCGATATCCTCGCCCATCGCCCCGGCAATGTCGGTGAGAACACCGTCACCAATGGCCAGAATCCCCTGATCCGGCACATCTGCACCCAGTTCTGCCAACCGGCGGCGGGCCAGATCGTAGATAGGGGGGTGCGGCTTGCCGAAATAGAGGCTTTCGCCGCCCATCTCGGTATAGAGTTTCGCCAATGCGCCTGCGCACCATTCACGCACTTCGCCGCGATCCACAATGATGTCCGGATTTGCGCACAACAGCTTGAGGCCCAATTGCTTGGCCATCAGAAATTCCGGGCGCATCACGTCAGGATCGGCCGACGGGTCGCGTGGCCCTGTGCAGACCATACCTTCGGCATCTTTGAGGGCGACCATTTCAAGTTTGATCGGATCCTTGATCACTCCGATGGGCTCAAAGAACTTTTCTTCGCCGGGTTGCCCGATGAAATAGACCTTTTTGCCAACGACCCCGCGGAACATGGCCGAGCGCGCGCTGTCCCCGGATGTTGCAATTGTGTCCCAGGCATCGTCGGGTACCCCAAAGGTGACCAGTTGTTTGGTCACGCCTGCGCGCGGGCGCGGCGAATTGGTGACCAGCACCACCTTGCCCCCCGTGGCGCGATAGGCCTGCAATGCGGCAACCGCCTCGGGTAACGCGTGGACACCGTTGTGCACGCACCCCCACAAATCCACGAACAGCGCATCATACCGCGAAGAGATTTCGGACAGCGATTGGATGATTGTGGTCATACTCATAGCCTCGGCAATTTGCATCAAACTCTGTGGTGGGCTGTGCCACAGGCGGGCAGCAGTGGGAAGGGTTCGGAGATTTTAGCGCAACATTAACCAACGGTGATCTACGTCTGAGGCGCACCGATTCAAGTGAGAGGCGATGCAGCCAAGACGAGCGTGTCGCTCAGGCGTTGCCTGCCAAGTACGCGGAGCGATCGATTGATCCGAAGGGACATGCGATGTTGAACCCGATAGGCCGTGCCAAGGACCCATTTCCAGCACGGATTGCGCACCCGGCGAAGGCGCCGTTCCGCATCCTTGTCGTAGATGATGACGACATGAATCGCTTCCTGTTTGAGGCGATGTTGGAAGAAATTGGTATCGCACATGACATCGTGACCGGTGGCGGTGATGCGATCGCGGCACTTGAGCCGGGGCATTTCTACAGCGGTGCGTTGGTGGACATCAGGATGCCCTTTGTGGATGGGTTGACCGTCGTGCGGGCGGTCCGTGCGGCTGAGGCAGCGGCCATGTCGGATCCCGTACCGCTGATTGCGTGCAGCGCGGATGTCATGCCGGAACAGGTACGACAGTATCTGACATCCGGCTTCCAGCGGCATCTGCCCAAGCCCATCAAGATGGGTATGCTTGAGGCAATGATGTTGGATCTGGGCGCGCCCCAAACCGCCTGAGGCATTTGGGCGCGCCGTACTTTTCAGACCTTGAGGTTCGGGATGATCTGCTTTTTGCGGCTCATCACGCCGGGCAATACCACGCTGTCCCCGGCCACGGTCGCGCCAAAGCTCTTTTCGGCGACGCCTTTGACCCGTTCGTTGGGGATCAGCATTGTCGCTTCTTCATTCAGGATATCGACAACGAACAACAGTACTTCGTCGGCGCCGTCTTCCTTGGCCACATCCACCATCGAGGCCATGAGGCTGTCCTTGCGGTCCAACACCAATTTGGGCGCTGTGGTCTCCAGAACGGAGACACGGAACTGCGTGCCGTCCACGGCGTATTCCTTGCTGTCCATGCGCAGAAGTTCTGCATCGGAAAAGGCGGAAACATCAGACTTCGCCTCGAACATCTGGGACGCGTAGTCGCTGATCTCGACGCCCAGGTCCTTGGCGAGGTCATAGGCGATTGCCTTGTCTTCCTGCGTTGTGGTGGGCGAGCGAAATTCGAGCGTGTCGGACAGGATGCAGGACAGCATCGAGCCTTTTACCCATTTGGGCGCTTGGGCCATGTCCTTGCCGATCATCTTCCACATGATCGTGGCCGTGCAGGCCAAGGGTTCTATGCGGATGTCGATGGGACCCTTGGTTTCGAGCCCGCCAACCAGTTTGTGATGGTCGATGATGGCCGTGATATCGGCGTCATTGATGGCATCGGGCAATTCGGCGGGGTTGTTGGTGTCCACGATGACCACAGGCTGGTCCGCGGCGACGCTGTCAATAATGCGCGGCTTGGGCAGGTCCCAGTGCTTGAGCACAAATGCAGCTTCCGTGTTAGGCTCGCCCAGCAAAACTGCTTCGGCGTTGCCGCCTTTGATCTCGTTCAGGTACCACGCCCAGATAATGGGGGAACCTGTGGAATCCGTGTCGGGTGATTTGTGGCCGAAAACAAGAGTGGTCATAATGCGGCGTCCTTTGGGGTATGGGATTTGGCGCCCTTATAACAAGGTTGCACGCCATGTCACGGGGGCGGGGGATGCGCAAATGTCGCGCCCCGCACGTTGACGAATAACGCCACGCCAGCTAAAGTTTTGGCATCTGAAAAGGAGTGCCCTGCACATGGACCAGCTGGCCTGATTGCCCACCGTTCCGCACCCGCACAGGGTGCCCTGTTTCAGCTCGAGGAGTATCTGACATGGACCAGTCTGTCTGACCCGTTGTTCGGGGCCAAACCCGCGCGCTTGCGCGCTTGTTGTTCAGTTACACGAAACGAGGCCAAGATGCCCAAATCACGCAAATCACCCCGCAAGAAGGCAGGGGACACCCGGACTGCGCCGACAGCCCGCCCTGCCAAACCAAACCGTCCAGAGGTTCGCGCACCGCAGCGCAACTTGGGCAAAACACAAACCCGTGGAGGGCGACCTCCCTTGTTCCCGGGGCGTACAGGGGGACGTTAAACCCCTTGCCATAGGGCCGTGCGTGCGGTTTTTTCGCACGGCCCGTTTTCTGAGCCGAGAGAGCCTGTGACCGCCCGCGAAACCGACCTTTATCCACCTGTGAAGTCCTTTCTTGAGGACCAGGGCTATGTCGTGAAGTCCGAGGTCGGAGCGGCGGACGTGGTGGCTGTGCGCGGCGGCGAGCCGCCTGTGATCGTCGAGCTTAAGCTGGGGTTCTCGCTGACCCTTGTGCACCAGTGTGTGGCCCGCCTCAAAGTGAGCGACGATGTCTACATGGCCGTGGCACGCGGCAAGGGGAAACGCTTTTTGAAGTCCGTCAAGGACATGACCACGCTGTGTCGCCGCCTTGGCTTGGGGTTGATGACGGTGCGGGTGAGTGACGGATTGGTGCAGGTACATTGCGACCCCGGCCCATACGCACCCCGCAAGAACACCAAACGGCAAGGCAAATTGCTCAAGGAATTCGCTGCTCGTGTTGGAGACCCCAATGATGGTGGTCAAACCCGTGTCGGATTGGTGACGGCCTATCGTCAGGATGCGTTGAAACTGGCGGTCTTCCTTTATGAAGCGGGTGCTTGCAAAGGGGCGGATGTTGCGCGCGAAACCGGCGTCGGGCGTGCCACGACGATGATGCGCGACGATCACTATGGCTGGTTCGAGAAGGTGGACACAGGCATTTACGGTCTGACACCGCAGGGTGCAGAGGCCGTTGCGCAATCAGGATCTCTGCTGGGGCGTTAAAACGTCTTTGCAGCGCTCAGGTGGGCACCAGCGTTTCAGCCATCAAGTCTTCGAGGAACAGGCTGAGCAATTGCAACCGGCCTGACACATCTGCCTTGCGATAGAGTGCTGCACATTGCGCTTTTATCGTGCCCTGAGCTGTTGCCCGCAGATCAGCCATTTCAGCTACCGAGTATCCCTTCAAAGCCAAAACTGCCACAGCCCGCTCTGCCTCGGTCAGGTCCCATTCTGCAAATCGGGTTTCAAGCAATTCGGCAAAAGCGCCTGATGCGACTTTCAACTGGTCATCAATCTGGTCTTGCCGTCGCATCAGCTTGCGCAGTTCCGACGCCGAAAAAGCCAGGCCCAAGAACAGCGCGATTGTCACAATCGCCTCGACGACGTCGCTGTCAGCCAATCCCGCCATCTCGCTGGGCAGAACAAGGTCATATGTGATGTCGATGAGGAAATAGGTGCAGCAAATGGCCTGTATCACAAAAAGCGTCCAGAGGATCGAGCGACGGGTGAGCATGGGCGTTACTTCCATAGATCGGCCGCCCGGAATATCCGGACGGCTTGAGGTGGCTTGGGGCAGCTTAGTCGTCGTCGTCCGCGTCGTCATCCTCCAGTTCAATTTCGACAACCTGGCCGCTGTCCATGGCGACTTCGATTTCATATGCAGTGCCGTTCAGAGTCACCTCGGCCTCGATCTCTCCGTCCTCGATTTCGATTTCTTGCACCGTGTATCCCAGATCACTCAAGGCGGCGCGTACTTCGGCTTCGGTGGTGCCAAGGGTCTGGCCGACATCAATGCCGGCAAAGGCGGTTGCCGGGACAAGAAGGGCTGCAAGCAGGGCGGTCTTGTTGAAAGTCATCATGTGTACTCCGTTTTCAGATCAGCGCCGCGACTGTGCGGCTGGGATGGAATTGGAGACGCCACGGCCCTTACCGAATTGGACTTTTGGCCAAAGCCGGATTGCATAAGCCAAAGGTTTATGCCCCTGCGTTTGCAATTTTGCGCAAATTTTAAGGGGCCGTGCATTGGCAGGCGTTGACTCGACCCGCGCACTTGCCTACTTACCCGGCGTTATCACTCGATCCGAATGAGTGCTAATGGTCCCAAAACTGGGGTCTATGGGAGAAACTTTGAGCCTCAAGGAGCTACAAAGATGGCATTGAAACCGCTTCATGACCGCGTGCTTGTACGCCGCACGGAAAGCGAAGAGAAAACCGCTGGTGGGTTGATCATCCCCGATAGCGCCAAGGAAAAGCCAAGCGAAGGCGAAATCGTCTCGGCAGGCCCAGGCGCACGCAAGGACAGCGGTGAGCTGATCGAAATGGCTGTCAAAGCCGGTGACAAAGTGTTGTTCGGTAAATGGTCCGGCACCGAAGTCTCCATCGACGGCGAAGATCTGCTGATGATGAAAGAATCCGACATCATGGGGATCATCGAGTAAGCGCGCCTGCGTTTCTCTGATCCTCATTCCTCAAAATTCTAAAGGAAAAAAGACATGGCTAAGGACGTCAAATTCGACACAGATGCCCGTAACCGCATGCTGTCTGGCGTGAACATTCTCGCCGACGCGGTCAAAGTCACGCTGGGCCCCAAAGGCCGCAACGTGGTTCTGGACAAATCCTTCGGCGCGCCACGCATCACAAAGGACGGTGTATCGGTTGCCAAGGAAATCGAACTGGAAGACAAGTTCGAGAACATGGGCGCACAGATGGTCAAAGAAGTGGCCCAGCGTACCAATGACGAAGCAGGCGACGGCACAACAACTGCCACCGTTCTGGCGCAAGCCATCGTCAAAGAAGGCATGAAGTCGGTAGCCGCTGGCATGAACCCGATGGACCTCAAGCGCGGTATCGATTTGGCAACTGCCAAGGTCGTCGAAGCCGTCAAAGCGGCTGCGCGCGAAGTCAAAGACAGCGATGAAGTCGCTCAGGTCGGCACGATCTCTGCCAATGGCGAAAGTGACATTGGTCAGCAAATCGCAGACGCGATGCAGAAAGTCGGCAACGAAGGTGTGATCACCGTCGAAGAGAACAAAGGCCTCGAGACAGAGACCGATGTTGTCGAAGGTATGCAATTCGACCGTGGCTACCTGAGCCCCTACTTCGTGACCAACGCCGACAAGATGACGGCTGAACTCGAAGACTGCCTGATCCTGCTGCACGAAAAGAAACTCAGCTCGCTCCAGCCTATGGTGCCGCTGCTCGAGCAGGTCATCCAATCCCAGAAGCCTCTGTTGATCATCGCCGAAGACGTTGAGGGCGAAGCTCTGGCCACTCTGGTTGTCAACAAACTGCGTGGCGGTCTGAAAATCGCAGCTGTCAAAGCACCCGGTTTTGGCGACCGTCGCAAGGCGATGCTGCAGGACATCGGCATTCTGACAGGTGGTCAGGTGATCTCCGAAGAACTGGGCATGAAGCTTGAGTCCGTGACCATGGACATGCTGGGCACAGCCAAGCGCGTTCAGATCACCAAGGACGAAACCACCATCATCGACGGTGCGGGTGAGAAAGCCGAGATCGAAGCGCGTGTCACACAGATCCGCAACCAGATCGAAGAAACCACATCCGACTACGACCGCGAAAAACTGCAAGAACGTGTGGCCAAACTGGCCGGCGGTGTTGCCGTGATCCGCGTCGGCGGCATGACCGAAGTTGAAGTCAAAGAGCGCAAAGACCGCGTTGACGATGCCCTGAACGCGACCCGTGCGGCCGTGCAGGAAGGTGTTGTTGTCGGTGGTGGTGTCGCTCTGGTTCAGGCGGCCAAAGGTCTCGAAGGCCTGACAGGCGCCAACAACGATCAGAATGTTGGTATCTCCATCGTGCGCAAAGCCATCGAAGCACCTCTGCGCCAGATTGCAGAGAATGCTGGTGTTGACGGCGCAGTTGTTGCGGGCAAGATCCGCGAGAGCGACGACGTGACCTTCGGTTTCAACGCGCAAACGGAAGAGTATGGCGACATGTTTGAATTTGGTGTGATTGACCCCGCCAAAGTTGTGCGCACAGCTCTGCAGGATGCGGCCTCGGTTGCGGCACTGCTGATCACCACTGAAGCCATGGTTGCCGACAAGCCCGCCAAAGAAGGTGGCGCACCAGCAATGCCTGACATGGGCGGCATGGGCGGCATGATGTAAGCAGTAGGCTGGCAAACGCCACCTTACGCATACGCATGAAAGCAAAGGCCCCCAAGCGGGGCCTTTGTTGCGTTCTGGGTGGACAGAATACCTGTCTGATCAAGAAAAGGTCGTCTATCCAGGCCGCCCTTTTGTGCGTGAATGCTGTCTGCTTGTCATTTCAAAGCCACATCCCGCGCGCCGCTGTTTCGCCATACGGCTGCCAGATCACTGCGTCCTATCTGCTCTCGCTCAACTACAGAATGAGGGGCGGAACATGAAAAAAAACTAATGAACAACAAGTGTGTCGCGGGCGGTTTCATCTTCGCGATCTTCCAGTGGATGGCCTACATGGCCCTGGCTGGTATCGATTTTCAGGACTGGGAGCATGTGCGCTGCAAAGGTGCAGTACTGCGCGACGGCATGGCGATGATCACAGGAACTCTGCGTCAGATCCCGGCTGGCATCCGCACATGTGCTTGCCAAAGCGTGACTTGCACCTGACATGTGCTGGGGGCAGGGTGCGCGAATGCGCCTATTCCTTCTTACATGTCTGACGATGATCGCCTTTGCCGCCAATTCGGTGTTGAACCGGACGGCTGTGGACAGCGGTAGCATCGACCCGTCAACTTTTGCGATGATCCGCGTGGTGGCCGGGGCCGTTGCGCTCGGCATGATTCTGACGGTGCGCGGCGGCGGCTTACCCATTCTGGCGCAGGGCCGTGGTATAGGCGCGGTGAGCTTGTCGGCGTATATGATCGGATTTTCGCTGGCCTATGTGACACTGGACGCGGGACTCGGGGCGCTGATCCTGTTTGGCACGGTCCAGGTCAGCATGTTTGGCTGGGGTGCTTTGCGCGGGTCCAACCCGACCATGCGCCAGATGGCCGGCGCGGCTGTCGCGTTTGCAGGGCTGCTGCTGGCGCTTTGGCCCAAGGACGGGGCAGGGGCCACCGACATCACCGGGGCTGCACTGATGATTGTGGCGGGCCTGGGCTGGGCCGCCTACACGCTTGTTGGGCGCGGGGCAAAGGACCCATTGGCGACAACGGCGGCGAATTTTGTTGTGGCCATGCCCTTGCTTTTGGTCCTGCTGATCGGCGCCGATTTGCGCGCCGCCCCTCTGGGTATTGCACTTGCCATTCTGTCGGGGGCTGTCACCTCTGGTCTGGGCTACGCGTTGTGGTATTCCGTCTTGCCCCGACTGGCGCCACAGACGGCGGCGGTGGTGCAACTGAGCGCACCACTGATCGCGATCGCGGGCGGCGCGGTCTTGCTCGGAGAAACTGTGGGCTTTGGGTTGATCACGGCTGCGGCCATGGTGCTGGGCGGCATCGCTATTGTGGTCACCGCACCAAAGGTTCCAGCGGGTCATAAGTGATCGCTCCAGAGTCGAACGCAACAGCGCCAAGACTGTCGGGTTTGTGCGGGGTCTGCTGCAACTGCGCTTTGGTCAGCCAGCGCCGCTGCGTGACGATCGCTTCGCTGTCAGTCCACGTGTCGGGGCGCGCAGAGCCGGGTACAACGACACACCGGAAATACACGTCAACTTGATGAAAGCTGCTGCCCGGGTCGTGGAACTCGTTGACGAGGCAGACATCCCCAACCTCGATCTCCAGCCCGGTCTCTTCATAAACCTCGCGTATCAGATTGGCGGGCAGGCTGCTGCCCACCTCGACGCCACCTCCCGGGGCACACATCAACGGACTCTGCCCATCCGGCCACGCGTTCACGACCAGCAGCCGATCCTCTTCGACAATGATGGCGCGCACGGCCAGACGGGGTGATTTCGGACGCATGGGATGCACTTTCTGCAAAAACGACGGAGCGTTTGCATTCCATAAGGGCGCGCGGGGGGCTATCTCAAGTGCATGAAATGGATTGCTGCCCTTTTGCTGGTGTTCATACCGGCGTTGACCGCGACCGGGGCGCGGGCGGAGTGCGTGGTGTTGCTGCATGGGCTTGCCCGCAGCGAAGCGTCGTTGATTGTGATGGAACAGGCGCTGGAAGGGGCGGGATATGACGTTGTCCGCCCGGGCTATCCGTCCACGTCCGAAAGCGTCGAGGCCCTGGCACGCTATATCGTCCCGGCAGCCGTGCGGCGCTGCGGTGATGCGACGGTGCATGTTGTGACCCATTCAATGGGGGGGATCCTTGTGCGCCAGTGGTTTTCGCAGCAAAGCCCTCCGCCGAATTTCGGCAGGGTAGTCATGATGGGCCCGCCCAACCAGGGCAGTGAAGTGGTCGATGAATTGGGCGATCTGGAGGTGTTTGGCTGGCTGAACGGTCCTGCGGGCACCCAATTGGGCACCAAGGACGGACTGCCTGCCAGCTTGCCCAGCGTGACCTATCCTGTTGGGGTGATCGCGGGCTCGCAATCACTCAACCCCTATTTCTCATCGCTGCTGCCGGGGCCTGATGATGGCAAAGTGTCCGTCGCCTCGACACGTGTTGACGGGATGACGGACCATCTTGTGCTGCCCGTGACGCACACGTTCATGATGAACAATCCAAATGTGATCGCACAGGTGCTGACGTTTCTTGAAACGGGTTCATTTGATCGGGACTTGCGGTGGGTGGACGCCGTGCTCGAGCAACTGGGCTGCCCGGAAGGGCGCTGTCTGGACGGAGATGGCGATGCTGGAGATTGATCTGGTTGGTGGCGAAGTTCTGCGGCCCGATGGGTTTGATGGCGCAACACTGTCTGTCGCCGAAGGCCGGGTGGTGGATGCGCCGACGGGCAGGTCTGTCGATGTGACTGGTTACCGGGTGTTGCCGGGGATGATCGACGTCCACGGGGACGGATTTGAGCGCCATGTTGCCCCACGCCGGGGCGCGATGAAGCAGATGGACGAAGGGTTGCGCGCCAGCGAGGCTGAGCTTGCCATCAACGGCATCACGACGGGCGTGCTGGCACAGTTTGTCAGTTGGGAAGGTGGGCTGCGCGGGCTGGACTTTGCTGACAAGGTTTTTGTCGCGTTGGCCGAATTGCGTGGCAAGTGCGTCACTGATTTGCGCGGCCAGCTGCGGTTTGAGACGCACCAGATGGACCTCTACGAAGGTCTGGCCGAGCGGGTGGCCGCGTGGGGGCTCGATTACGTGGTCTTTAACGACCATTTGCCCCATGACCGATTGGCCCAAGGCAAGCGGCCTGCGGGGCTGACCGGGCAGGCGCTGAAGTCAGGGCGCAACCCGGATGCACATTTTGCTGCCTTGCTAGAATTGCACGCCAACAGCGACGCAACCGGACCTGCGCTGGATCGTTTATGTGCACAGCTGGTCAAACAAGGCGTCCGGTTTGGCAGCCATGACGATCACACCGCCGAAGACCGTGCAATCTGGCACGCGCGCGGGGCGCAAGTGGCTGAGTTTCCGGAAACGCTCGAGGCTGCGGAAGCGGCCAAGGCGAGTGGCGACAAGGTGGTCTTGGGCGCTCCGAACGTGGTGCGGGGGGGCTCGCACAAAGGCAATGCCTCGGCCATTGATTTGATCGCGATGGGGCTGTGTGATGCCCTCGCGTCTGACTATCACTATCCCTCGCCGCGCCGCGCGGCCCTCATGCTGGCCCGCAGTGGCGTGCTGGACTTCAGCGGCGCTTGGGCGCTGGTGTCCTCTGGTCCGGCCAGTGTGCTGGGGCTGGACGATCGCGGTCACTTGCAGCCGGGACTGCGCGCCGATCTGGTGGTGCTGGACGCGCAGGACCGCGTTGCGGCCACTATGTCGGGCGGGCGTTTCAGCTACGCGAGTGGCGACATTGTCGAGCGGCTGATCGCGGCAGCATAATCGTTCGCGTCAGCGTTTGATGCGATTCACGTGACCCATTTTGCGACCGGGACGCGCCTCGGCCTTGCCATAGAGATGTAGCGCGGCATCCCGTTCGCCTGCGATATCTGCCACACGATCCATGTCGTCACCGATCAGGTTTTCCATCACCACATCGACAACCCGCTGGCCATCGCCAAGCGGCCAACCGGCCACGGCGCGGATGTGTTGTTCGAACTGATCCACCGCACAGCCGTTTTGTGTCCAATGGCCGGAATTGTGCACCCGTGGCGCGATCTCGTTCACGACCAGACCCTGCGGTGTGACGAATAGCTCGACCCCCATGACACCCACATAATCCAACGCATTCAGGATGTTGGCAGCCAGCAGGATTGCATCCGTACGTTGGCTTGCGGACAGGGTCGCAGGCACGGTCGTGGTGCTAAGGATCCCGTTTACATGAACGTTTTCGCCAGGATCGAAACAGGCCACTGCACCGTCCAATCCCCGCGCGGCAATGACAGATACCTCGTGACTGAACGCAACAAACCCTTCGAGGATCGCGTCCGCCCCTTGCATGGCGTCAAAGGCGGCGGCTGTTTCGGTGGCATCCGTGATGCGAACCTGCCCCTTGCCGTCGTAGCCCAGACGCCGCGTTTTCAGGATCGCCGGCGTACCGAATTGTGCCAAGGCGGTCGCAAGAGCAGGCAGATCCGGCACATCCGCATATGGCGCGGTCTTGAGGCCAAGACCCGTGAGGAAATCCTTTTCAACCAAACGATCCTGACTGACGCGCAAGGCTTCGCGCCCGGGGCGGATGGGCGCGTGATCTTCGAGGGCGTCCAGGGTCAGGGTCGGGATGTTTTCGAATTCATAGGTGATCACATCGACGCTGGTGGCAAAGGCAAACAGGGCGTCGTTGTCCTCGTAGGCGGCGGTTGTCACGGCATGTGCAACATCTGCCGCAGGGGGCTGCGCGCCGGGTTCGAAGATATGTGTACGAAACCCAAGGCGGGCTGCTGCGACGGACAACATGCGCCCCAACTGACCACCACCAAGAATGCCGATGGTTGCGCCGGGCGCCAGAGGCTTAGTCATCTACAGGTACCTCCGGAATTGAGGCAGACAGCGCCGCGCGCCATGCGTCCAGCCGTTCTGCCAGATCCACGTCGCTGGTGGCGAGAATACCGGCGGCCATAAGCCCGGCATTGGCAGCTCCGGCGCTGCCGATGGCCATGGTTGCAACGGGATAGCCGCGCGGCATCTGCACAATGGAATAAAGACTGTCCACCCCGGACAGGGCCTTTGTCTGGACCGGCACGCCGATCACCGGCACGCGCGTCTTGGATGCCATCATGCCGGGCAGGTGGGCGGCGCCGCCAGCCCCCGCAATGATCACCTTCAGTCCCCTGTCAGCAGCTGACTTGCCGTATTCCCACAACCGGTCCGGTGTGCGGTGGGCCGACACGATCCGCGTTTCATAGGGGACCTTGAGCTGATCCAACATATCGGCTGCTTCACGCATGGTGGGCCAGTCGGACTGGCTGCCCATGATGATTCCGACGGAAGGGGTGGGGGATGTCATGACTGAAACACGCCTTGTTTGGAAAGCGCGCACTATAGCCAGATCGCCTTGCGTGGCAATGGGCTGGGTGCGTGATCCGGGGCATGCGATCCCGCCTCGAAGAACGTGCTGCGATCATGGGGCAAAAAGCAGCAAGCAAGGACCCTCAAGGCGCGCAAATCGCTGTGAGCGTGCGCATTTCTCGGACTGGGCGGATATCGGCCCTGCGTATGCTCAGGCGATGATGTCGGGCGTCAGGCGGTCTTCGATATTTGCAATCTTGTCCTTGAGCATCAGCTTGCGTTTCTTCAGCCGCTGGATGGTCAGTTGATCCGATGTGCCTTTGTCCTGCAGCGCGCGGATGGCGTCATCAAGGTCACGATGCTCGCGCTGAAACACAGCCAATTCAACGCGCAACACGTCATCCGTTTTCATCGAGATGTCAGTCGGGGCGTTCATGGTGTGATTCCAAATAGTTGCAGATCTTCAATATAATCACGCTGATGCGATGCGCATAGACCTTGTTATGGTCATGGTTTCTGCCCATATTTATCACGTTCGTCGCCGACACAGGGGCGGGCACTGACTGTCGCTTGATCCAAAGGACGTGTCGCATGACAAAAATGACTCTCGCCTCATACCCACATATGCTTGGGTTTGAGCAACTTGAACGGCTACTGGAACGCACGGCCAAAGGCGCCGAAGGCTATCCGCCGTTCAATATCGAACAGACATCGGACTACTCGTATCGCATCACGCTGGCTGTGGCCGGATTTGCAGAGGAGGATCTGTCTATCACTGTTGAAGACCGCCAACTGGTCATCCGGGGCCGTCACGGCGAGGATGCAGTCGAGCGGGTGTTTCTGCACCGCGGTATTGCCGCGCGCCAATTCCAGCGGAGCTTTGTTTTGGCGGACGGGGTCGAAGTGGGGGAGGCCATCATGGAAAACGGCTTGCTGCACATAGACCTGACGCGGGCCAAACCAGAAACGATCGTACAGACCATCTCTATCAGGAAAGGATAAGCCATGACCCCTCTTTTTGATCTGAACGCCGATGTTGGCCGCATGGTTTATGTAAAACCCATCTCAGTGCAGGCCCTGCCACAAGAAGTGCAGGAGCAGGCCGGAGATCTGGAACAGCTTTTTGCTGTTCATGACGCCGAAGGACAGCAATTGGCGCTGGTCGCCAACCGAAAACTGGCCTTTGCGTTGGCGCGCGAGAATGACTACGCCCCACAGCCGTTGCATTGATGCGCGCAGTTGCGCTGGCCCTTGGCCTTTGGCTGGGGGCTGGCCCATTGATCGCGCAGGAAGGCGTTGCGTGCCTGCAGAACCAATTGAATATACTGGGATTTGAGCCGGGCGCAGCGGATGGCACCATGCGCCCGCCAGTGCGTGATGCAGCCAAGAACGTGCAGGACACTTCTGAATTTCCGCCTCTGCAAAGGCGCACCGCGATGTCGTGGTGTCGTGACTTGGGCATGCGTGATCCGCAATTACGGGCCTTCTGGCCCAGTGATATCCCCCCGGAGATCATCGCACCGAGCTCCGAAGAGCGGGCTATTTTAACCGAGACAGATACCGTCGTGCGTGCCTTCTTTCGCGATACATATGGGATCGAGTTGGCCACACGTGTCGCCTTGATCGGGGCGGGCACACCTGCATTTTTCGAGCCAGCAATTGATGATTTATTGCGCGCGCGTGGGCGCGGGTCGCGCAGTCGTGTGCTTGATGCGGGTCGATTGTGCCAAGGCGCAAAGATCGGTGGCGCCGCGAATCGCGGCTATATGATGTTTTGCTGGCCAGGTGGAATGGAGCGGGACAGGCTAACTCAATTGCGCCCCATCGCTGTGCATGAATACACCCATCAGGTTCAATATGCGTTTGCGGCTGATGATCCTCCTCAACGCGTTGGGGAGGAATGGGTTTTTGGCCCGGACTGGATGGTCGAAGGGTTGGCCGAAGTGGTCGAATGGCAATTCAAAACCGGATCGCTTGAGACAGACGGGACCGCGCTGTTTGATCTGCAATCGCGCGCCAGACGCAGCCGCCTGACGCTTGCAGATCTGGACGCGACGGGCAGCGTGGACAGCCCCGAGGCCTACGGTGTGGCCCGTTTTGCCGCCTATATGCTGGTGCAGGCACATGGGACCAATGCTGGCTTTGAGTATTTTCGTGGATTGGGGCGCGGGCTGAGCCGTCAGGACGCATTTATCGCCGCTTTTGATATGGGAGTGCAGGAATTTATGCAGGATTTTGAGGAGGTTCGTCGCGATTACGGTGCCGCTCGCCGCTATGGGAGGACTGCGGAATGAGCTATGATGTGGATTGGGTCGACGCCTTCAGCGATGTCCCGTTTGGCGGCAATGGCTGCGCGGTGGTGCATCAGGGGGCGGCCTTGCCAGACGAGGTGTGCATGGCCTTTGTGCGCGAGACTTCTCTGGTCGAATGTACGTTTACGGGGCCATCAGATCTGGCGGACATCCGCGTGCGCTATTTCCTGGCGGGGCGCGAGATCCCCTTTGCGGGTCATCCGACCGTGGCTACAGTCGCCGCTCTGCGCCATCGGGATTTGATTTCGGATGGGGCGCTGACACTTGAGACCGGTGCGGGAATTGTCCCTGTCGAAGTTTCTGGAAACATTGTGAAAATGACCCAGATTGCACCCGCCTTCGGGGACCGTGTGGATGCCAGTGTCGTCGCTGCGGTAGGAGGCATATCGGCCACGGACATTGTGAGCCCACCCCGTGTCGTGTCCACCGGATTGCCGTTCTGCATCACTGTTGTAAAGGACCGCGCGACGCTGGAGCGGGTGCAGATCGACATGCCCGCCTTCCGCTCTTACCTTGATGGACTGGGCGTTTACGGGACGGATGTGATGGAGCCGTTCTGGGTCACGTTGGAGGGCGCAACGGCACAAGGTGATACGTTTTCGCGCCTGCTGATGAGCCCTCCTAACCCGCCGGAAGATCCGTTCACCGGGTCGGCAACGGGGGCTATGGCATCTTACCTTTGGGCCGAAGGGTTGATTACCGAACCACGCTTTTTAGCTGAGCAGGGTCATGGATTGGGCCGCCCCGGGCAGGCGCAGGTAGAGGTCTTGGGACCGCGTGATGCGATCACCGGCGTCGTGGTGCAAGGGGCTGCACATGTGTTGATGAGCGGTGTTTTGCACCTTTGAGCCTGACCGTCTGCATCGTCCTGTATTTATGTGGATGAGGACGCCGCGTTAAGAGTGTCAAACCTTGTGCACGATTGGTTTGATTAAATCAGTGGACGCAGAAGTCAAAAGGCGCATCGTCGGATGCGCCTTTTTTGCAAGCAGTTTGTAAGGCGCACCCTTTGGTGCGCCCCTGTCACACGGTTTATTCAGCCGCGATCAGACCCATGCTTTCCAGTTTGAGCAAGACCTGATGGGCGCAGTTGTCCACGTCCACATTCTCGGTCTCGACGCTCAGTTCGGGGTTCGCGGGCACGTCATAGGGATCGGAGATGCCTGTGAACTCTTTGATCTTGCCTTCGCGTGCCAGCTTATAGAGGCCCTTGCGGTCGCGGCGTTCGCATTCCTCGATTGAGGTGGCCACGTGGACCTCGACAAAGGCACCGAAGGCTTCGATGTCTTCGCGCACGGCCCGGCGTGTCGTTGCATAGGGCGCGATGGGTGCACAGATCGCGATGCCACCATTCTTGGTGATCTCAGAAGCAACATAGCCGATGCGGCGGATGTTGAGGTCGCGGTGCTCTTTGCTGAAACCTAGTTCCGAGGACAGGTTCTTGCGCACGATGTCGCCATCGAGCAGCGTCACGGGACGCCCGCCCATCTCCATCAGTTTCACCATCAGCGCGTTGGCGATGGTGGATTTGCCGGAGCCGGAGAAGCCTGTGAAGAACACAGTAAAGCCTTGCTGGCTGCGTGGTGGTTTGGTGCGGCGCAGTTCCTTGACGACCTCGGGAAAAGAGAACCATTCCGGGATTTCCAGACCTTCGGCCAGACGACGGCGCAATTCGGTGCCCGAGATGTTGAGGATGGTGATGTCATCCTTGTCCTTGATCTCGTCAATGGCCTCGTATTGGGCGCGTTCCTGCACCCAGACCATGTGTTTGAAGTCGACCATTTCGATGCCCATTTCTTCCTGATGTTCGCGGAACAGGTCCTGCGCGTCATAGGGGCCATAGAAATCTTCACCGGCAGAGTTCTTGCCGGGGCCTGCGTGGTCACGGCCAACGATGAAGTGGGTGCAGCCGTGGTTTTTGCGGATCAGCCCGTGCCAGACTGCCTCGCGTGGGCCTGCCATACGCATGGCGAGGTTCAGTAGCGACATGGAGGTTGTGGCCTGCGGGTATTTGTCGAGCACTGCCTCGTAGCAGCGCACGCGGGTGAAGTGATCGACGTCGCCGGGTTTGGTCAGACCTACAACAGGGTGGATCAGAAGGTTTGCCTGTGCTTCACGCGCAGCGCGGAACGTCAGTTCCTGGTGCGCGCGGTGCAGCGGGTTGCGGGTCTGGAACGCAACCACCTTGCGCCATCCCATTTTGCGGAAGTAAGCGCGCAACTCGTTGGGTGTGTCGCGGCGGGCGCGGAAATCGTAATGCACCGGCTGTTGGATGCCTGTGACGGGTCCGCCAAGGTAGATTTTGCCTGCCTGATTGTGCAGGTAGTTCACGGCCGGATGCGCGTCGTCATCCGCGCCAAACACCATTTCAGCCTCATGGGCTTTGTTGGGTTCCCAGCGGTCGGTCACTGTCATAGTGGCGAGGATCACGCCCTCTTGGTCGCGCAGGGCGATATCTTGGCCAATTTCGAGGCTGTCTGCGAATTTATCGTTCACATCCAGAGTGATAGGCATAGGCCACAGATGCCCGTCGGTGGTGCGCATCGTGTCTACGACGCTGTTGTAGTCTGCTTCGGACAGGAAGCCTTTGAGCGGATTGAAGCCACCGTTCATCAGCAATTCCAGATCGCAGATCTGGCGCGGCGTCAGGTCCCAGCTCGTCAGCTCTGCCGCTTCGGTCTTCAGCTTTTGCGCGCTGTCATACGAGACGTACAGTTCTGGGATCGGAGAGAGGTTGTGTTCCATCAATTTGGTCCTGTCTTTCAGTAAGGTCGTGTTGGGAGAGGTGCCCATCAGCTCGGAATAGAGCGCGTCGTATTCGGCCATTTTGCGGGCAAGGAATTGGGTCGTGAGACGGTTCTTTTCCCCGGCGCCTTTGGCGGTGAGGGCATAGGCGACGCGTTTGCGCTTGTCAGGATTGTCTTGTTTGCTGATGCTGATAAAGCCTGCGGTCGTGGCCTCGCGCAGCAACGCGTTGAGCCGTCCAAGTGACACGCCAATGGCCTGTGCCATGGCGCGTTGCGAAGCACTTGGCGCAAGGTCGAGCTGACGCAGCAGCTTGAATAGCTGGTCCTCATTATCCTGACTGGCTTTGATAGCCGCGCTGCGCATGTGTCCGACTCGGAATTACTGTTCACGGATGAACGTATGTCACGAGATGTTTGTTCATGAAAGAACAAACATTGTCGCATGAGCAGCTTTTCGCAAGAGTGGTTAATCGGTCACGGTTGCAAGCTCGACCCGTCAGGGCGTGGCGTTGAAAGTGAACAGCGTTTCACCCCCGATTGTATAGCCGTCGATCAAGCCCTGGGCCTTGGGCGAGGTCAGCCATGTTTCCAGTTGCAGCGCCGCGCTGGCCTTGACGTGGCTGTGGCGTGCGGGATTGACCGGAATATAGGCGTATTGATTGAACAGGGCCGGGTCCCCGGAAAACAGCAACGCCAGATCCTGCTTGTTCCCGAAATTGAGCCAACTCGCGCGGTCCGCCATTATGTATGCCCCAAGTCCTGAGGCTGTATTGAGGCTGGCCCCCATGCCTGCGCCCACGGCCTTGTACCAGCTTGCGAAGGTTGCAGGGTCCTGCTCTGCGGCGGCCCACAGCGCGCGTTCTTTCTTGTGGGTTCCGCTGTCGTCGCCTCGGCTCACAAAGGGCGCTTTGCTTTGACTGATCCGTTGCAGGGCGGTTACTGCGCTGCCCGCGTCCCCGATTTCGGCGGGATCGGCGGCGGGCCCTATAAACACAAAATCGTTGTACATGATTTCGCGGCGATGCGTGCCGTAGCCAGCGCTGACAAACCTGTCTTCTGCTTTGCGGGAGTGCACGAGGATTGCGTCGACGTCGCCTGCTTCTCCCAACCTTATGGCCTGCCCGGTTCCAACCACCAGCAATTGCACGTCGATGCCGGTGTCGGTTTCAATAGCGGGCAGTAGCACGTCTGAAAGGCCCGAATTGTGAAAGCTGGTTGTCACGGCGAGGCGCATTGTGTCGGCCTGCACAGCCCCCGCCAGCAGGATCAGAACAGCGGTCAAAATGCGGATCATTCGATGATATCCCCGTTGAGAAACGCGCGGGCTTCGTCGCTTTGTTGCGCGGCAAAGAATGCTTGCGCGCTTGCCTGTTCGCGCACGTGCCCATTCAAAAGAAACACAACGTCGCTGGCAAGCCGTCGCGCCTGCCCAAGGTCATGCGTTGTCATGATGATGCGTGTTCCCGCGTGATAAGAGGCGAGTAACAGCGTTTCGATTTCGCGGGTCGAGCGACCGTCGAGATTGGCGCAGGGTTCATCCAGAAACAGCACTTGCGGGTTGCGGATCAGAGCGCGGGCAAGCGCTAGTTTTTGCTGTTCGCCACCAGACAGGCGTGTTGCGGGGCGGTCCAAAGCTGCGTGCAGCCCGATCCGTCCCGACCAGTCCTGCACCCGCTCAGCGATTTCGGCCTTTGGCACCTTTAACAGGTGCAGCGGAAAGGCGAGGTTCTGGCGCACCGAGCGTCGCAGCATGATCGGTTTTTGAAACACATAGGCCTGCGACTGACGTGCGTCTTCGTCCGGGACTGACCATGTGACAGTGCCACTCGACAGCCGTTCCACCCCATGCAGCACCTTGAGCAGCGAGGTTTTGCCCGCCCCATTGGGGCCGATCACGATGCTGAACCCGGCCTCGCCCAAAGTCATGTCAATCGGGCCGAGGATTTGCGTCCCTCGCCGCCGGATCACCGCCTGTTTCAGGACGACAGACATGGGTTTCATCACCACCGCCCTTCCCGTTCTGTACGCGACAGGGCGTGGATCGCGAAATTGACCAGAAGGGCCAGCGCGATCAGCACGAAGCCGAGGCCAAGTGCGAGGGCAAAGTCGCCTTTCCCGGTTTCAAGCGCGATGGCGGTGGTCAGGACACGGGTGGCATTGTCGATGTTGCCCCCCACAATCATAATCGCACCGACTTCGCCAATGGCGCGCCCAAAGCCCGCCAGCGCGGCCGTCAGCAGTGTTCGCCTGCCGTCCCGGATCAGCGTCATGATCCGTTGGCCTTTGGTGGTGTTCAGTGAAATCAGCAGGTCATGGTATTCGGCCCAGAGTTCGCGCATTGCCTGATGCGTGATGGATGCGATCAGGGGTGTGATGATGATCACTTGCGCGATGATCATGGCCGTTGGCGTAAAGAGCAGACCAAGTACCCCAAAAGGCCCTGAGCGCGACAACAGCAAGTAAACAATCAGTCCAACCACCACCGGGGGCAGCCCCATCAGCGCGTTCAGCGTTGCAATGGTCAGGCGGCGAAAGCGAAACCGTCGGATCGCCAGCCACGTGCCGAATGGCAGCGCAATGACCGACGCGATCACAAGGGCAGAGAGGCTCACTTGCAGGGAGCGCAGCGTGATATCCACCAGATCCGCATCAAGTGTCACAATCAGCCGGAATGCTGCCGCTATACCGGCCCAGATTTCATTCATGTCTTGGTCGCTCGGCCTTGCACGCGATGAATCAGTCGTCGAGGCGCACGGACGGGGCGGCGGCCTGATCCTGGCTGGAGAAGCCTGCCTGCCCAAGGATGTAGTTCGCCCCGAAAGCAATCACTGCGATGGCTGCAAACGCGATGAGCATCACTTTCATTTCAGTTCTCCCCGGCTGTGGTCGCCTTGCGCAAAAAGTCGATCAGATCGTCCCGGTCGCCCTGTTTGACGATGCGTTGCATCGGCATTTTGGAACCCGGTATGTAATGATCTGGCCCGATGTCGAACAAAGCATTGATCGTTTCCGCTGACCAGATGATTTCGGAGCCATTGAGTGTTTGGGAATAGGTATAATCGCCAACAGTTCCCGCTTTTCGCCCGAACAGGCCATAAAGGCTTGGCCCCGCCTTGCGAGCGCTGCCTTGAGTGAGGGTGTGACAGATAGAACATTTGCGTTTGAACTGCCGTTCGCCATTGGGCAGCGTATCGGGGTTTTCCAGAAAGCTGCGGGTGGTTCCTGTCATGCCTTCATGTTCATCCATAGTGGCCACGGGCCATGAGTACATGATGTCCTCAATCCCGCCCGCGTGCAGGTTTTGCCCATCCGGTGAAAATGCCAATGCCCAGACGGGTCCACTTTGGGTGGCGCGAAAATCTCGCGTGATCCGCCAGGTTTGCGTGTCCACGACCATGATATAGCCCTCGCCGTCCCCGACCGCGAGTTGCTTGCCCACGGGATCAAAGTCCATGGCAAGGATCGGGCGCCGCTGCAGGCTGAGATCACGTAGTTGCGTTTCCGTCTTCAGATCAATGATCCGGGTCACGCCATCCACAGCTCCGTAGGCCAGCCATGCACCTTCAGGATCCACCACCAGCTTGTTCACCGCAAAGCCGTTCTTGACGATGGCGCGGCTGTTGCCGGTGTCGATGTCCCACTGCCGGATGGTGCCGTCACTGGACGCGGAATAAAGCGCACCATCAGGCCCGAAAGCGACGGCATTCACCCCAAGTTTGTGCCCGCGCAATTGCGTGCCGTTCTGGCCGAGCGGCGGGTACAAAACTTTGTTCCAGTCTCGCGACAGGGGCCACAATCCCAGGGTGCCGTCCCAACTGGCGCTGACGACAAGTTCCTTGTCGCGCCACATGGCAAGGTCGGTGACCTTGGCCGCGTGTTGCCCCAATATGCGCGATGTTTTTTGCCCGTCGATCCACAAGCGCACGGAAAAGTCGTCCCCCCCCGACACAGCGAATGTGTCGCTCCAAAAGTTGACCGCGATGACAGCGGCCTCGTGACCGTCGAGCCAGGTGGGGGTGGAGCCGTCCCACAGCCCCACCGCGTTGTCAAAGCTGGCTGTGGCGATGGTGCCGTTGTCGGACACGGCAATGTCCATGATCGGCCCACCGTGCCCTTTGAGCGTAAAGAACTCCTGCGCCGCCAAGGGGCTTGCCAGCAAACAGGATATGGCCAGCGCGCGCAGCATTTACTCGGCGGGGGTGGCACTCTCGGGGGCTGCCGCCTCTTTTGCCTTAACCTCGTCCACCCACAGCGAGTGGTGTTCGCGCGCCCACTGTTCTTCGACCTCGCCCGAGCCCATGGCGTCATACGCGCCTTCCATCCCGACTGAGCCGATGTAGATATGCGCGAAAATGATGGCCATCAGCACAAAGCTGACGATGGCGTGCCATAGCTGGGCCAGTTGCATTTCCTCATGCGGGGCAAGCGTGGTCGGCAATTCCCCCAGACCCAGTGCCGCCGAAATTCCAAAGCTGTTGAGCTTGTCGAAGGTGGCGGCGAACATGTTGATCTCGAACGGGAACAACAGCGACAGCCCAGACACGGAGATCGAGGTGCCCAGTACGATCACTGACCAGAAAATGAGCTTTTGCCCGGCATTGAATTTCTTGGCTGGTGGATGCCCTTTTGAGAAGATCCCCCCACCTTTGAGCAGCCAGTTGATGTCGGTGCGATCCGGCAAGTTGTGGATCACCCACATCACAAAGATCATCACCAGCGCGATCATGAAAGCCCATGAGACGTTGTTGTGCACCCATTTCGAAGCCAAAGCGACGGTCGAAAATGCATCATGCCCAAAGGCCGGGATCAGCACCTTGCGCCCGAACAGTGATATCAGCCCGGTGATCCCGAGCAGGATAAACGATCCGGCCAGCATCCAGTGGCCAAAGCGTTCGATGGCCTTGAACCGTTCGATCCTGCGACCCGTCTTTTCACCGTCAATGCGGATCCGCCCGCGGATCAGGTAGAACAACGCTAGCAGGACAAGGGTGCCGCCCAAGAGGTAGCTGCCATAGGTCGCCAGAGGCCCTTGGCGGAACAGCAACCAGCGCATACCACCGTCCTGGATCAGGGTGGTGGCCGCAGGCCCGCGAGAAGTGGAGGTGACGTTGGCCTCCCCAAAGCGCAGGGCGCGCCAGAGTTCCGGGTCAGACGATCCGCCGAGTGTGCCTAGCTGATTGGCCATGCCAGCCGCGCTGTCGGGATCCCCGAGCGCGTTTGAGCGAAAGCTGTTGTCGACCTCTTCGCCGCGCTGGCGGGCCATGATGTCTTCGAGCGTTTGTGCGCCGCCTGTGGCCGAGCGATCCGGCGCGGGTGCGGCCTCTTGCGCGGGGGACATCGTTGCAAAAGTCAGGGACAGCAGCAGTGCAAGGGCAAGGCGAAACATCGGATATCCTCTTGTTTCATGTCTGCGAAAAAGGGCGGCCCGCGTCGGGGCCGCCCTGATTTTTTCTCAAAGTCAGGGCGGCTTAGCCGTCGCGCTGACCGTAGGCTGATCCCCAACCCCAGGCGCCGGAGCCGAAGCCGCGGGCGACGACGCGCTCGCGGTAGATGCCCGACACCACGTCGCCGTCACCGGCAAGCAGAGCCTTGGTTGCGCACATTTCCGCGCAGATGGGCAGCTTGCCTTCCGCGATGCGGTTGCGCCCGTATTTGGCGAACTCGGCGGTGGAGTGCGTTTCCTCGGGGCCACCGGCGCAGAAGGTACATTTGTCCATCTTGCCGCGCGATCCGAAGTTGCCTGCCTGCGGGAACTGCGGCGCACCAAAGGGGCACGCGTAGAAACAGTAACCACAGCCGATGCAGAGGTCTTTGGAGTGGAGCACCACACCTTCCTCGTTCTGGTAAAAGCAGTCTACGGGGCAGACCGCCATACAAGGTGCATCTGAGCAGTGCATACACGCCACAGAGATCGACCGTTCGCCGGGGCTCCCATCATTGATGGTCACCACCTTGCGGCGGTTGATGCCCCATGGCACCTCGTGTTCGTTCTTACAGGCTGTGACGCAGGCGTTGCATTCAATGCAGCGTTCGGCGTCGACGAGAAACTTTGCTCTTGCCATGTGTCTTTCCTCCTTACGCTGTCCAGATTTTGCAGAGAGTGGCTTTGGTCTCTTGCATCTGGGTCACTGAATCATAGCCGTAGGTCTGGGCGGTGTTGGTACTTTCACCCAGTACATAGGGGTCTGCACCGTCGGGATATTTGTCCCTCAGGTCCACACCTTCCATGTGGCCGCCAAAGTGGAACGGCATGAATGCCACCCCTTCACCGACCCGCTCGGTCACCATGGCCATCACTTTGACCTTGGCGCCTTCCGGGCCCTCAACCCACACTTGGGTGCCATCGCGGATACCAAGGTTGTTGGCGTCGCGCGTGTTGATCTCGACGAACATGTCCTGCTGAAGTTCAGCCAGCCATGGGTTCGAACGGGATTCGTCACCACCACCTTCGTACTCGACGAGACGACCTGACGTCAGGATCATCGGGTAATCCTTGGAAAAGTCGTTCTTCTGGATCGAGGCATACATGGTCGGCAAGCGATAGAACTTGCGGTCCTCATATGTTGGGTAATCCTCAACCAGATCGCGGCGGTTGGTATAGAGCGGCTCGCGGTGGACTGGCACCGGATCGGGGAAGGTCCAGACCACGGCGCGCGCCTTGGCGTTGCCGAAGGGCGCACATTCATGCGCGATGGCTACCCGCTGGATGCCGCCCGACAGGTCGGTTTTCCAGTTGGTATTTGGCCCGGCAATGCCGTCGATGACGGCGCGCTCTTCGTCCGTCAACTCGCTGTCCCATCCCAGATCCATCAGCATCTGCATGGTGAATTCGGGGTATCCGTCCTGAATATCTGAATCCAGCGAGTACACCCCTTCGGCCAGCAGGTTGTCGCCGTCCCGCTCCACGCCAAAGCGTGCCCGGAACGTCAGCCCGCCCTCGGAGACACGTTTGGACATGTCATAGAGGTTGGGAGTGCCGGGGTGCTTCATGTCGGCTGTGCCCCACGACGGCCATGGCAGACCGTAATAGTCGCCATCTGCGGGCCCCCCAATGGCTTGCAGCGTGGTTCTGTCGAACGTGTGCTGGTTGGCCATGTGCATCTTGATGCGGTCTGGGTCCTGCCCGGTATAGCCGATCGTCCACATGCCGCGGTTGAACTCGCGCGTCACGCTTTCGACCACAGGCGTTTCGGCATCTTCCATTTCGATATTGCGGAAGAAGCGGTCGGCCCAGCCGAACTTGTTGGCGAACTTGGCCATGATGACCTCGTCCGGCAGCGATTCGAACAGCGGATCGACCACCTTGTCACGCCATTGGAATGACCGGTTGGAGGCCGTTACGGAGCCGCGCGTTTCAAACTGGGTACAGGCCGGTAGAAGATAGACGCCATCCGTACGGTCGTGCATGACAGCAGACACGGTTGGATAGGGGTCAACGACGACCAGCATATCCAGCTGCTCCATCGCGGTTTTCATCTCTTTCATCCGGGTTTGCGAGTTTGGCGCGTGTCCCCAGAGCACCATGGCACGCACCTTGTTGGGGTTGTCCATGTTCTCAGGATCTTCGAGCACGCCGTCGATCCAGCGTGACACTGGGATGCCCGTGAGTTGCTGGAGCGACTTGTCCTTGCCATCCGCATCCTTGGTCATGGCGAACTGGCCCTTGAGCCAGTCATCGTCTTCACCCCAGACACGGGCCCAGTGTGCCCATGATCCTGCCGACAGGCCGTAATAGCCGGGCAGGGTGTGGGACAGAACGCCAAGGTCTGTGGCCCCCTGCACGTTGTCGTGGCCGCGGAAGATATTTGTCCCGCCGCCGGATGTGCCCATGTTGCCAAGCGCCAGTTGGAGCACGCAGTAGGCACGCGTGTTGTTGTTGCCGTTGGTGTGCTGTGTGCCGCCCATGCACCAGATCACGGTGCCGGGACGGTTGTTGGCCATCGTGCGGGCCACGCGCTTGAGCTGCGATCCGGGGGCGCCGGTGACGCGCTCAACCTCTTCGGGAGTCCAGCGGGCGACTTCTTCCTGAATCTGGTCCATGCCCCAGACACGGGTGCGGATGAACTCCTTGTCTTCCCACCCGTTGTCGAAGATGTGCCACAGGATACCCCAGACCAGTGCGACGTCCGTACCAGGACGGAAGCGCACATACTCATCAGCATGGGCCGCCGTGCGGGTGAAACGTGGATCACACACGATCACAGGCGCATTGTTCTGTTCCTTGGCGCGCAGCAGGTGCAGCAGCGAAACAGGGTGCGCCTCGGCGGGGTTGCCACCGATGATAAAGATCGCTTTGGAGTTGTGGATGTCGTTGTAGCTGTTTGTCATGGCGCCGTAGCCCCATGTGTTGGCCACACCCGCAACAGTGGTCGAGTGACAGATCCGCGCCTGGTGATCGACGTTGTTCGTGCCCCAGTAGGCGGCGAACTTGCGGAACAGGTAGGCCTGTTCGTTGTTATGTTTGGCAGAGCCCAGCCAGTAGACCGAATCCGGACCGCTTTCTTCGCGGATATTCATCATGCCGTCGCCGATCTCGTCGATCGCCTGTTCCCAGCTGATGCGTTTCCATTCTCCACCCTCTTTTTTCATAGGGTACTTCAGGCGGCGTTCGCCATGGGCGTGCTCGCGCACGGCGGCCCCTTTGGCGCAGTGGGCACCAAGGTTGAAGGGGCTGTCCCATCCGGGTTCCTGCCCCGTCCAGACGCCGTTGCTGACCTCGGCCACTACGGTACATCCGACCGAGCAGTGGGTGCAGACGGATTTGACCAGATCAACCGCGCCGCTCGCGGCGGTGGCCGCGTTGGCTTGCGTCACCGTGCCGCCTGTTGCGGAAATCGCGGCAAGACCACCAATGGCCAGCCCTGATCCGCGCAGGAATGCACGGCGGTCTACGGATTTTTCAGCGATGTCTGATAGTATGCCGGTCCGCTGGGGGCGTCGCGCAACCCCGTTGGTTTTTTTCTTCAGCATGTGTCGTTCCTCCCTTGCGTGCGTGGGGAAATCCCCTTGCTTGCTTGGTTTTTTTGAAACCACAGACAGTCGGGCGTCACGCAACCAGTCGTCTGCGGGTCGTCAGCTACAGCGTCCTAGAAACGGGCGCTATCGAGGTAGGCGCGCGTGTGCGCGGTGTCTTGCATCTTCTCAGATGTCAGATCGACCGGCTGAGCCTCAGCCGTGTTTGTGCCTGCGGCAAGTGCCACAGCAGCTACCGGCGCGGTGGTTCCGGCCAGTTTGAGAAAGTCGCGGCGATTGGTGCCTTCTTCTTTCTTGGTCATGGGGATGTCTCCCTCCCTTGTTGTGGCGGGCATCCCCGCCAAATGTGTCCGCAGCCTCAGGCCGCAGTCATGCGAAATGCCTCGCGTTCGATATCCATGAATTCGCGCCCCACAGCGCCCAAGGACGCATAAAGGATGGAATTCTTGGCCGCTTCGAGGTCTGAAAAGAACAGGCCCGCCCACGGCGCGATGTGCTTGTTAAAAAACGTCTTTTGATCATCCAGCGTGGCTGGTGTGCCAAAGCGCCCCACGATCATCCCCGCCATCATCTCCATCAGCGAGGCGATGTTGTCTTCGGGTTCATAGACGTTGGGGGCACGCGTCATGGCCCGCACGGCCATGTCAGAGCGCAGCGTGGCCAGCGGTTTTTCATTCAGGAAACCTGTCAGATAGTAGCTGGCATAGGGCAGGAGTTCTCCGCGCCCCAATCCGATGAACAGGGCATTGAATTCGCTTTCGACCTTGCCCGGTTTGGTCGCCTTGGCCACACGCGCAAGGCCCGCGATGGCTTGCCCCATGGCGCTGTCATCCCCCGACAAGCCTGCGCATTGGTCCAGCAACAACTGGTCCGGCGGCCCCGCCAGCATCAGCCCCAAAAAGTTGTAAAGATCTGCCCGCAGGCGATCTTCTGGCGCGATGGCGATATCGGTGGCGACGTTCACGCGGTTTCCTCAATTCTGAATTTCATGCGGCGCGGGGCATGGGTGGTGTAGGTATCGTCAAGGTCTACGGGAATTTCCGCGTCTGCATAGGTGTCCAAAGGTACCGGATCCGGCGTTGGCTCGGGCTCTTCAGCCGCGATTTCGCTTTGGGCCACGTCTTGTGCTTGGTCGTCGGGATCATCGTCTTGCTTTGAAGCTGCCGCGGCTTTTTCTTCGGCCTGACGGGCCATTTCCTCGACGTGTTTCAGCATCCCCTTGCCAACCTGATAGGTGGTTTGCAGATTCTCGACGACGGTTGCAGCGTCGGTGAAATCCTCGCCGTAATCGACAAGCATATCCACATTGGCCAGCACCGGGTTCGAGCGCCACAGCGTGCGCAGGGCACGACGGCGGATCGCGTCTGGCACTGCTTTGGCCATAAAGACGGTGAAGTCATCGCCCTGGCCCAGCGTGTCAGGATCAGGCAGGTCGAGCGCTGCCAGAACCTCTGCGTCGCTCATGTCATCATAGGCGGCGTGTTCTTCGGCCAGAGCCTGCGATTGCACCGCAGCCTTTTCGGCCTCGGCTTCGGCGGCGACACCGGCGCGGCGCCGGGCCCAGAAATCACCACCCCCGCTCAATGCACCGTTTCCTTGGACCCGGGTGCGCGGTAGACGTCGGCCACTTGACGGATGCGGGCATCACCGATGCCGTCCTCGCGCCGGTCCACACGTGTTTTGTCACGGCGGCGCTTGATGAATACTTCGTCCTCGTGGTGCAGGTCGACAAAATCACGGATCCACGCGATCAGACCCTCGGGCATAGGGACTTTTTCGACCAGTTCCTCGCCCGTGTCTGCGTAATCCTGCGCCTCGTAAGGTGATGCCGTAACCAGCACGACATCCAGCGGATGCGCGCCCGCGCCCTCGCGCATTACCACGTAGATGGCCGGGACCTTGGCAGACAGGCCATGCAGGTAGGCTTCGGTATCGGTGCGGAACAACTCAAGCGGAAGGGTCGCGGCGTGGAATTCCACGGCATCGCCATCACGCCGCAACTCTTTCCAGTCGGCAGACCCCGCGCCAGGCAAGACCGCAACAGCCTTCCAGACATGCGATACCCAGCGGGTCACGCCCGGCACCCTGCGGATCACGACCCCCAAAGGTATATCAATCGATTTTTGGTCTTGGGCTTCCAAGAGGATCTCGGGTTAAAAATGTGGCTGGGATCATATTGCGATGCGGTTTGCCATTCTCAAAGTGTTTTTTGGCAGAAGTTGAGTTGCAAACAGCGACATGCTGCGATGCAGCGGTGAATTGTATTTGATCTGCGCCATGAGTCATTGACGTTGCGCGAAAATTGTATCTGCAACGGACAAAAATCACATTTTGACTTTGCACGCGCAGCATGTCGCGAAACGCAGGGGGTATTGAATAATTGAGGTTTACCCCAGTGGTGAATCACGGCTAGCGTGACGTTCGCAATGCCGACTTTGCGGGTGCCGGTGGGGGGAAATCAGCATGGCCCAGAAGCTTGTCTTGTGTGACTGCCTCGGCAGCCAGACACTGGATGCAGATGCCATCGCCAAAGGCAGCGGCCTCAACTGCTCCAAGGTCTATTCCGGGCTGTGCACGCACCAGCTGGAACAGGCCGCCCAAGAGATTTCCCAAGGCGATGTGATTATTGCGTGCCAACAGGAACGCCCCCGCTTTGAAGAATTGGCTGAGGAATTGGGTAGTGCGGCCCCGGCTTTTGTTGATTTGCGCGACCGGGCAGGGTGGGGCGAGGGCAATCCTGTGCCCAAGATGACAGCCCTTGCCGCCGAAGCCGTGTTGCCCCTGACAACGGGCAAGTCCGTTGACGTTGTATCCGAAGGGACATGTCTGCTGATTGGGGGGGCTGCGGCCGTGCAGGCCGCATCCGAATTGTGTGACATATTGGCGGTGACCGTCCTTTTGGATGATGTGAGCCTGATCCCGTTGGATCGCCGCTTTGACTGCGTTCTCGGCTCTCTGCGCAGTGCGACCGGTGCCTTTGGCGGGTTCACAGTCAAATTCGCCAATCTGCAAGAGGTCCGCCCGGGTGGGCGCGGCGCCTTTGAAATGGCCGACCCCGTGGCGACGGCGACGTCTTCCTGTGACATCATCCTCGATTTGAGCGGTGGCACCCCGATGTTCCCAGCCTTTGAAAAACGCGAAGGGTATTTGCGCGCTGATCCGTCCCATGCACCTTCTGTTGCCGAAGCGGTGTTGGCCGCGTCCCAGATGATCGGCACCTTTGAAAAGCCGCTTTATGTTCGCTTGGAGACAAGCCTGTGCGCCCATAGCCGCGCAGAACAGGCTGCCTGTTCCAATTGTCTCAACGTGTGCCCGACCGGGGCCATCACATCCGCAGGAGAGCACGTGGCGATAGATCCGATGATCTGTGCCGGGTGTGGGTCCTGTTCGGCGGTGTGCCCGTCCGGCGCGATTGCCTATGATGCCCCTCCTGTTGATACGATGTTCAAGCGACTGGACACGTTGGCCGCGACCTACCGAAAGGCAGGCGGCACCGAGGCCCGATTGCTGGTGCATGATGGGGATCATGGGTTGGAGATGATATCGCTTGCGGCCCGTTTTGGGCGGGGCTTGCCCGCTCATGTGATCCCGCTGGAGGTCGACGCGCTGTCGGGGTTCGGGCATGCCGAGATGTTGGCCGCACTGGCCTGCGGCTTTGGCGGTGTGGATATTCTGATGTCGCCCAAGACGGATGCTGAGGTGATTGAAGGGCAACGTGGGCTTGCGGTAGCGTTGGCCGGAGCAGCGGGAGACGTTCGTCTGTTGCATGCCGCCGACCCGGACGCCCTGTGCGATGCGCTTTATGACACGCCGAAGGTCGCCCCGGGCAGTGAACCAATCCTGCCTTTGGGCAGTCGCCGTCAGGTGACACGTCTTGCAGCCAAGGCCTTGCAGCCCGATGCCGACGTTGTGCCGCTGCCTGACAATGCGCCTTATGGCGCGGTAGTCGTGGACACAGATGCATGCACGTTGTGTCTGTCTTGTGTGTCGCTTTGCCCGTCCGGCGCGTTGGGGGACAATCCGGATCTACCGCAGTTGCGTTTTCAGGAAGATGCCTGTCTGCAATGCGGTCTGTGCAGCAACATCTGCCCGGAACAGGCCATTACCCTTGCCCCGCAGATGAACCTGACGGATGCGGCCTTCACCCAGCAGGTCCTGAACGAAGAGGAGCCGTTCGCTTGCATCGAATGCGGGTCGCTCTTTGGGTCCAAATCGACGGTGGAGAAAATTACCGAAAAACTGGCGGGCAACCATGCGATGTTTGCCACCTCTCAAGCGGCCAGGATGATCCAGATGTGCGAAAACTGTCGCATTCAGGCGCAGTTTCATTCGACCGACAATCCGTTTCAGGGCGGCGAACGTCCACGGGTGCGCACAACAGAAGACTATTTGTCCAAGCGCAAGGATCACTGAGATTGGATAGGCGCGCCAAGATCTGCCGGGGCAAGCGAGCCCACATAGGCGGTGATTGCGTCGATGTCTTCCAGCGAGACATTGATCGGCGCAATCGGCGAGGGCAGGTTTTCCGCAAAGGGTGCTGTGACACCTTCTACCTGTGTGAATGCTGCGTGGGGTTTGAGCACAAAGAAACTCTCGAACCGGTTTTGCCAGTCCTCAAACGTGCGCATCAACCCAAAAGAAGGGGTGGAGCCAACCCCATTCATCCGGTTCTTTTCATTGACCACATGGCAGCGTCCACATGTTTGCAGGCTGATCTGCTCGCCCCGCACCAGATCCCCCGTCAGCGTGGCGGTTTGAACCTCTTGCCTGACGTTGAGATCAGCGCTGAACGGGGCCTCGCCGTCGGGCGCAAAAGCCTCGATCGTGCGCTTGCCGATATCAGACAAAAGCCATGCCTCGAACGCATCCGTATGGGGGCCGTCCGTTTTGGCAAGATGCCAGGTCGTGTTGCCTTGGCGAAAGACAGGTGTTCCGGATGTCCCGAAAGCCGCCGCTGCGCCGCTGTCGGTGGTCACGGTAATGCGGATGCTGGTCTTGAGCGAAAAGCGCGGCAACAGATGTTGGGGCAACCCCGTGTCGATCAGCGCCTGCGGCATTTGCAGATCAAAGGCCTTGTCTTGGGCGAAGGCAGGAGTGGCCACAAGGCCCACAGCGACAAAGATCAGGTACTTCAGCATGCCGTCCGCTCCAATTCTGTGCATCTGGTTGCAAGTCAGCCTAGAGCCGCTAGGGTCACCACGTCAATTTTTCCGATTGCCCAAGGAGCAGAACCATGAGCGACGATTTCAATATGTCGATGCGCAAATTCCTCAAGCAGGTTGGGGTTACATCCCAACAGGCCATCGAAGAAGCGATGCGAAATGCGGGTGAGACTGCGGGCAAGAGCTTTGAAGCCAAGATGGTGCTGACGGTCGACGGGATCGATCTTGAGCACACCGTCACCGGCAAGATTGAAGGCGCATAAATGGGGCTGTCCCGCGAAGCCGTTCTGAACTGTCTCAAGGACATCACGGCCCCGTCCGGCGTGGATCTGGTTGAGGCGGGTCTTGTGCGCGCGTTGAATGTGGACGGCGACGCGGTGCGTTTCGTCATGGAGGTCGACAGCCCGGATCCTTTCCTGCCTGCAAAAGCGCAGGCCGAGGATGCGCTGAAGGCGTTGGGTGCGGCGTCGGTCACAATTGTCATGACGGCACACAGCCAAAAGGCCCCCCCACCCGATCTGAAGCCCAATCGCGCGGCAGAACCGGCGGGCCCGGAAAAGATTGCCGGCGTGGATCGAATCATTGCCATCGCATCGGGCAAGGGGGGCGTCGGCAAATCCACAGTTGCGGCCAATCTGGCCTGCGCACTGGCCGCCGAGGGCCGTCGTGTGGGGATGTTGGATGCGGATGTGTATGGCCCCTCGCAGCCACGGATGCTGGGCGTGTCAGGCCGCCCCCAAAGCCCGGATGGCAAGTTGATCCTTCCGCTGCGCAATTTCGGTGTGACAATGATGTCTATCGGCTTGATGACAAACGAAGATCAGGCGGTTGTGTGGCGTGGCCCGATGTTGATGGGCGCCTTGCAGCAAATGCTGAGCCAGGTGCAGTGGGGCGCGCTTGATGTCCTGATCGTTGATTTGCCACCCGGGACGGGCGACGTGCAAATGACTCTTGCCCAAAAAGCCCATCTTGATGGGGCGGTTATCGTATCGACACCGCAGGATGTGGCGTTGCTGGATGCGCGCAAGGGCATTGATATGTTCAATCAGATGGGCACACCCATCCTTGGCATGATCGAGAACATGAGTACGCACATCTGTTCGCAGTGCGGTCACGAAGAACACGTTTTTGGCCACGGTGGGGTCGCCGCGGAGGCCGAGAAACTGGGTGTGCCTTTGCTCGGTGAAATTCCGCTGCACTTGGATATTCGGATGGCTGCAGATGGGGGCGCGCCTATCGTTGTGTCCAAACCCGACAGCGCACAGGCGCAGGGCTTCCGGGCGGTCGCCAAGTCCCTGATTGCCGCTGGCAAAGCATGAGCGCGCCGAGTTTCCCCCCCTTGTTCAGTGGTTTGGCCGTTGAGGGGGCCATTGATCCCTTTGACAAGGCCTGTGTTGAGGCCGTGCGCGGATGTGATGCGGGACTTGTGGTCTACAATCTTGGGTCAAACGCATTGCGCGCAGCTATTGTCTTTGCCCCCGAAGTGGCCCTGCAAGACGCTATGACAATGTTGCCGTTATGCGGTGTCGGCTTTCAGAACGCGTTGGGCGCGTTGGCTCCGCCCGAGGTCGCCGTGCACCTTGAGTGGGACGGCGGGTTGCGCATCAATGGCGCATCCTGTGGGCGGCTGCAGGTGGCCGCATCGGATGAGGATGCCACACGCGAACCAGCGTGGCTGGTTGTTGGTTTGACGCTGCCCTTGTGGCCGACAAGTGACGCCCCGGGCGAGACGCCGGATCAAACGGCGCTGTATGCGGAGGGCTGCGCTGATGTGCAGGCCGATGCCTTGCTGGAGAGTTGGGTCAAACACACGCTCGTAGGCATCAACACGTGGCTGGATCAGGGGGCAGTTCCCTTGCACAAAGAATGGCGCGGGCTGGCACATGGCATTGGTGAAGACATCACGATGTGTGGGCATTCAGGTACCTTTCTCGGTGTGGATGAGCGCTTTGGCATGTTGGTGCGTGACAGTGAAACAACTCATCTGATCCCCTTGACCAAACTGTTGGAGGCAACCTGACATGATGCTGGCCCGCGCGATTCATTTCGATGAAAGCGACCGCAACGTCTTTCACTCGCCTGCCCGCACTGGAGAGTGGTGCATCTCGGGGGGCTTTGAGTTCTCGGACTGGTCTCAGGCGGATCTGAGTGGCAAGGCCCGGCAGGCCTTTAGCAACGGATGGCTTGGGGTCGAAACATTTGGGCGCGTCACCTTTGTGGCAGTGACCCAGATTGAACCTTCTGAGTTTGACAGTCTCAAGCAGGCGCTGGCCGCACATTTTGTCCAGATGTATGGCGCTCCGTCCATTGAGGCGGCGGCCGGTGTGGCCGAAGATGAGCTGCGCCACATGGTTGAGTTATGCGATGGTCAGGACCCCAACACATTGCTGACCGTGGCACGGGAACTGACGGAAACGGGTGTGAAAGAAAGTTTTCGCATCATCGAGTCGCGTGATGCTGGTCTGGATCAGTTTGCAATCCACGGGTCACTGGACGACGAGCCGCATAGCCACTGAACCCATTTTCATTGTTACGGTTGTCTATCGGCCCTGTCAGGCCGGGACAGCCTGACCCAGTTTGCGCAGCACGTCGCGCAACTGGCTAGCGTCCTTTACTGGCAGGGACGGCAACAGGCTGTCGCGCCCGCGTAAAGACAGCGCTACCATTTCAGCCTCTGGCACCGACGCGCCAGCGGCGTTCAGTGCGTCCTGCGAAATCAAGGCTTCGACCCCGAGTTCCTTGGTTTGCCCTTCCAGCCGCGAGGCGGTGTTGACGGCATCCCCGATCAGGGTGCGGGGTGCTTGCCCAGCAGCCCCGATTTCGCCCAGCACGACATTGCCAAGGTGGACACCCATGCCGATGGCGACGGGGCGGCTGCCTTCGGCAGTCAGCGTGGCGTTAAATGCCTCAAGTGCTGCACCGACGCCTTCGACGGCTGCCAGAGCTGCACGGGCAGACGCGGCGGGACTGTCTTGCTCGAACACAGCCAACAGCCCGTCTCCAAGGTATTTGTCCACTGTCCCGCCTGCCTTATTGATAGGAGGCACAATCTGATCAAAAAAGCGGTTGAGCAGGAACACGACGTCATAGGGCAGTTGCCCGTCGGTGCGCGCCGTAAAGCCGCGCATGTCAAGGAAGAGGATGGCAAGTTGCGCCTCTTGCCCTTGGCTGGCATGGGCGCGGCTGCGTTTGCCGTCTGCGCGGAACACGCGGAAGACAGTGACCGGCCCAGTGGGCCGCATTTGGCACGCCAGTCGCGTGCCCGGCGCGGCGTCGACCGCCTTGAGGCTGCGCAATTCGGCGGCTGAGGGAGGGCCGAGGTTTTCGCCGCCCTCTTCCACGATGACGCGGCAGGTGGTGCAGCGCCCCCGCCCGCCGCACAGTGCGGTATGTTCCACGCCTGCTTCCTGCGAGGTCTCAAGCACGGTTTGGTTGCGTGCTGCGCGCACGATGGGGCCGTCCACATAGGTCACTCGTACTGGCTTGCGGATGGCTGCCACGCCCCGCCGGATCACGACGATCAACGCCAGTGCGCCCATCAGACCGAGGATCACCCCATCGGTCCGACCATCCACCATGTTGAGGTAGTCAAAGCCTTGGTCGTCGGGGAAGCCCCACACGTCATAGGCCAGATCACGCGCTCTTGGATCGGTCAGCAGCCCGGTGATGGCGCGCCCCGCAGTTACAAAACCCAACAGTGTCAGCGTCGGTATCATGACAACAATTGCGACAAACCAAGGCAGTGCGCGTGGCCACCAAGGAGCCGAGCGCAACCACATGTTCAGCCCGATCACGCCATGCGTCCAGACCACAAGCAGCAGCGTTGCCTGTGTCCAGCCTGCGCTGGTGCCCCAGATCAGCGACACGAGATAGCCAATCCGCGTGTCCACACCGATTGCCTGATGCGCAATGTGTGTAAAGATGACGTGGCTGGACAGTAAAAGCGGGATCGCCAGCCCCAACCCGATCTGTGCGTAATCCACCAACGGCATCCGCCATGTGCGCCGCGCCACGACTTTCCAAAGGGACAGGATCAAATGCGCAAGCAGAGCGAGGCCCATGACGGTTTCGCCTGCATCGGTGCGGGTGACGGCCAGTCGTGCACGTTGAAACGCTTCGGCGACATCAGGGGAAATCAGAACCGCCGAAATGTTGAGCAGGTGCAGCGTGACATAGGTCATCAGCACAAGGCCCGACGCGATCCGAATCCGTGTCGCCCATGTGCCGCGCCAGAGTACCGTTGTCATGCTGAGCCGTATCCTGCCGTTTTGGTCTAGGCATGCAGAGTGGCGGGCGCTCGGGGCGTGGTCAAGCGTGCAAAGGGGCTCTGACCCCGCCCGTTCCGGGCGTCCCCGCGATTTTTGGAGAACAGAGAAGGGGTGGGGCGTGCCAATCGTGACCGCCTATTCGGCGGCGAGATCTGTGCTGTCTTCGTTTTCGGCGATGAACCGTTCTGCTTCGAGAGCGGCCATGCAGCCCATGCCGGCAGATGTGACCGCTTGGCGGTATTTGTGATCGGTAAGGTCACCTGCAGCGAAAACGCCGGGGATCGACGTTTCGGTGCTGTCTGGTTTGGTCACCACGTAGCCACCCATGTGCGTGTCGAGCACATCCTTGACCAATTCGTTGGCCGGCGCGTGTCCGATGGCGACAAAGACACCTTTGGCGGCGATATCTATGATCTCACCGGTTTTGGTGTGTTTGACCTTGATCCCTTCGACGCCAAGAGGGCTGTCGGTGCCGTAGACCTCTTGCAACTCGTGGAACCAGAGCGGTTCGATCTTGGGGTTTTTCATCAACCGGTCGATCAGTATTTTCTCGGCGCGCAGCTCGTCGCGGCGGTGCACCAATGTCACCTTTGAAGCGAAGTTGGTGAGGAACAGTGCTTCTTCTACCGCTGTGTTGCCACCGCCGATCACAACGATTTCTTGACCGCGATAGAAGAACCCGTCGCATGTTGCGCAGGCAGAGACGCCGAAGCCCTTGAATTTCTCTTCGGTTGGCAGACCCAGCCACTTTGCCCGCGCCCCGGTTGCGAGAATAATAGCATCAGCTACGTAAACCGTGCCACTGTCGGATTGGGCCACAAAGGGGCGTTTGGAGAAATCCACGGATGAGATGATGTCACCGATGATTTCGCAGCCCATCGCCTTGGCGTGATCCTGCATCCGGATCATCAGATCGGGACCTTGCACTTCGGTGTCGCCGGGCCAGTTTTCGACTTCGGTTGTCGTGGTCAATTGCCCGCCCGGTTCAATCCCTTGCACAAGGATCGGATTCAGCATGGCCCGGCTGGCATAGACACCGGCGGTGTAGCCCGCAGGGCCTGAGCCGATGATCAGGACTTTGGTGCGTTTGGTATCAGCCATGGAATCCCCGTAAATGTCACAAGCAGCGTTTCGCCCGATATAGTCGCGTCATGCCCCAGATTGAAGCCTGATCTTGTGACGCTGCTTCACAAGGTATCTATACTCGGGATCCCGGCTGGAGTTTCGGAAAATTGCGCAACTGTGAAATATTATTGCGCACATCATGCTGCGTGCTATAAGAACCGAAAATCAGGGGGCGTTATGGCAAGTACACGGCTCGATCCAATCGATCGCAAAATTCTCGCAGAATTGCAGGCAGATGGCCGCATGACCAATGTTGAGTTGGCCAAGCGTGTAGGGATTTCGGCTCCGCCTTGCTTGCGCCGTGTTCGTACACTGGAAGAAAGCGGCTACATCCGCGGCTATCACGCAGACGTTGATTCCCATGAATTGGGGTTTGAGGTGCAGGTATTTGCCAATGTTGGTCTGTCCAGCCAGGCCGAGGCGGATCTGAGCGCCTTTGAGGAACGTTGTCGCGCGTGGCCTTTGGTACGTGAGTGCCACATGCTGAACGGAGAGGTCGATTTCATCCTGAAATGCGTGGCTCCCGACCTGTCGAGTTTTCAGAGCTTTCTGACGGGAGAGTTGCTGACCACACCCAATGTGGCATCGGTCAAGACGTCTCTGGTGATCCGGCAGGCCAAGGATGATCCTGGCGTGCCGTTTGATGTGCTCGAGGAGCGTTTGGCGAAGTCTGCCTGAATTTCAGAACGGTTGCGCATGGACCTGCAGGGCGACGCGCCCTGCACGTTATTATGCGAGCTCTTCGAGTTCGGCTTCGGGCGCGCGGGGATGCGCCAGCGGTCCGAAATCCGTGATGTGCGCGATATGCGGGAACATCGACAAGAACAGGTCTCGTTGCGCATGTGTAACCTGTCGCGTAGCGCCCATGCCCGGATGAAAGGTTTCCATCTGTATCCCGCCAACATCGACAGCCGCATGACGTGACAGGCAGATGTGGAAAAGACGGATAGGGGTTGGAGGGACCACCTCGATCACATTTACATTGTCCACGAATTCACCCGCCGGTGTCAGCATCGCGGCTCCGCCGGTCGAGCCGCGCAGATGCGCAGGCGTCTGGAGCAAGCGCGCCGCTGGCCCGACAGTGACAAAAGAGCCGGGGCGGTTTTGTCCAAAACTGTCTGCCATGATCCGGATCAGTGGCATCCGTCGTCCGGTGTCTGCGGGTATGAAATTCGACGAGCCGATCCAGAGCACCTGAGCCGGTTTGCCAGAAGACGTATCGAGCCAATCGCCGGGTTGCAGGTCTTCGACCGCGATGGCGCCGCCGGGGGCAGAAATGAGCGCTCCGCGCGCAAAGGCAGAAAATGCGCTTTCAAAAAGGGGCAGGGCAGGGGCCTTGAATGTTGCGATGGAACGCGTGCTGTCCGCGCGGAGTGCCGCAACCTCAAACGTGCGCAGAGGTGCCGCGTCTGGCCGCGCCATCGGTGCCGCAAATCTATCGTAGTCTGCGCGTGGAACGCGCAGTGCAGCAGGGATCGCCATATGTAACCTCGTCTTGTTGGTCACATCTGCGTCGGCCCCCACCGACGACGACAGATGGAACATGTCCATGTGTCAAAGTGATGGTTCATAATTTTGGAATTTGCCGCAAATTGTCAAAAACTGCGAGACATTAATCGCGAAAGGCGCACCAATGGCGCGCCTATATGCAGGATTGTTCGATCAGATCAGGCCAGTTGGCCACAATTTGATTCGTATTTTGGCGGGAATGTGTCTGGCGTCAGGCGCTTTGGCGCATGTCCTGCAGACCGAACACGGCATGGCGTTTGGCAATGAAGTCAGCGCGCCGTTTGCCACGTGCCCATGGCATGGCTGGCATCTCTGCGGCGGATGCTTTGGTGATCGACTTGATAAAGCGTGCATTTGCCATTGATCTATTCCTCTGCCCGGTTCGGGGTGTGGTCTGTGATTTCGTTAATTTCAACAATGCCGTCCCATTCGGGCAGGTTTAGGGCTGATGCGAAGATTTTTTTGAAAAATGAATCTATGGAATGGGCCGCATTGTGGCTGCTGTGAAAACTGTGCTCAGCGCCCTTGTTTACAGGGCTGGCAGCACCTTTGGCATTTGCACCGAATTGGCATTTGCGACCACCAGAGGGCGGGATTTGCCCGATTTGTGCCGTGATCTAGAGCATGATGGTCGAAATCAATCGACCGTAATCGGGATCCTTGGCGTGCACTGCGCGGCGGTAGGAATAGAACCTGTCAGAGTCAAAATAGGTGCAATGGCGCGTCCATTCAGCGGATCCTACACCCGCCGCACGCAGCCGTGACAATCCATAGCCCGGCAGGTCAAAGTGCATCCTGTCCCCGTCCCCGCCTGCAAAGAAGCGCGTGTTTTCGGGATCTTCTGTCAGAAAGATGTCGAAAAACTCTGGTCCGACCTCATAGGCCCGTTGACTGATTGAGGGTCCGATGACCGCGTGAATGTTGCTGCGTTGCGCCCCAAGCCGCACCATCGTGTCGACGGTTTCCTCAAGAATGCCTGCCTGCGCACCCTTCCAACCGGCATGTGCCGCGCCAATCACACCGGCCTGGGCATCGCCCAGCAGAACGGGTTGGCAATCGGCGGTCAGTACCGACAACACAACACCGGGCGTCGCTGTAACCAGCGCATCAGCCTTGGGTCGTGCATCCGTTGCGCCATCAATGACAACGGCATCGGCGGAATGGATCTGGTGCACGCCGACGAGATTAGACAGGTCCGTGCCCATCGCTTCGGCCACGCGGGTACGGTTGATGGTTACGATTTCGGTTTGATCCGAACTGCCCGTGCCGCAATTCAAACCTTCGAACACGCCGGACGATGCGCCGCCCTTGCGTGTAAAGAACCCATGGCGCAGGGGCGCCAGACTGTCGGCGGTGAGGATTTCGAGTGTCATTCTGACAATCCCGGCGGTGGAGAAGCGGTGGTTGGGAACAGGCCCAGTACTTTGAACAGGTTTCCCATTTCGTCGGGGTGCGTCAACCGCCGATGTGCTGCGATGTGGGTTTCCAGCGCGTCACCTGTCAGCCCCTGGGCCAGAACCTGCGCGCGTTTGGTGATCCCGAGTCGTTCCAGAAAAACGCCTTGAGGCGTGAGCCTGCTATGTGCTGCCGGGGCGGCGGCGCCGGCCAAGGCTTCGAAGTCCACATGTGTTGTCAGATCCGCGTTGCCAGGACTTTCCAGCGGGTCGGTCTTGGCGTGTTGCCGCACCGCCTGAAGGGTGTCGCCAAGGCTGCGCCAGTCACCATAATCGATAATCAGTGCGCTGCCGCCATAGACTGCGATCCGTCCACCGACCTCGCGTACTGCGTTTTGTGCGGCGCTGCTGACTTCGATCAGGTCATTGTCTTTCGTGTCGTCCAACCTGTGCGTGAGGTCCGGTTGCGGCCCTTCAGGCCCCAACCCAAAGGTCAGCGCGTCTCCTTGCACGCCGACGCAGCGCTCGCGCCAGGCATCCCCCGCGCGCACGAATTGGCGCACCGGCAGCGCGTCAAAGAATTCGTTGGCGACAAGCCAGAGCGGGGCGTCAGGCAATTGTGCGGTGCTGTCGACATGAGTGATGTTGTGCCCATCCAATGTCGCGATTTGGGCAGCACGTAGGGTGGGCGATGCTTCGACCAATGTGATCTGCGCGCTGGCGTGAAAACCCGGCACCGACCGCGTGGCCCGCAATATGTCGGCCATCAGCGTCCCACGCCCCGGCCCAAGTTCGGCCAACGCAAAAGGGGCAGGCGCGCCCTGATCCAGCCAGGATTGCGCAAGGCTGAGACCCAGCAATTCGCCAAACATCTGGCTGATTTCGGGGGCCGTGATGAAGTCGCCCTGCGCCCCGAGCGGATCCCGCGTGGTGTAATAGCCATGCGCGGGGTGCAGCAGAGCCTCGGCCATATAGGTGGCCAGTGACAGCGGACCGCTGGCTGTGATCCGGGTGATCAGAGTGTCCTTGAGGCTCATGCCGGTTGGGCGGCGCCGCGCGACTGGGCTCGCAGGATGAGCCACAGCCCGATCCCGATCATGGGCAGCGACAGGATCTGCCCCATGGTGAGCCCATATCCGCCAACATGCAGAGCCAGCCCAAGCGGATTGCCCTGCGAGATGAATTGCGCATCCGGCTGGCGGACGAACTCAACGACAAAGCGGGCCAGCCCGTAGCCTGCGAGAAAGGTGCCGCAGACCAATCCCGGTTTGCGAAATGCGCCGCGCCGCCACACCATCCACAGCAGCAGGATCAGAAGAACGACCCCTTCTAGTGCTGCCTCGTAGAGTTGCGAAGGATGTCGCGCGCAGATCCCAACGATGTCGGGGCAGTATTGGGCCGCCTGACCCGGGAAGGCGACGGCCCACGGCACTTCGGACGGACGCCCCCACAATTCGGCGTTGATGAAGTTGGCAAACCGTCCCAGCAGCAGCCCCGGCGGCACGCCCAGCACAATCAGATCACCGACGCTGAATCTGTTGAGACCCTTGGAGCGGGTATAGGCCCAAGCGGCAATTATCACGCCGAGCAACCCGCCGTGAAAGGCCATACCGCCGTTCCAGATGGCGAGGATCGAAAGCGGGTCCTGCAGATAAACCTGGGGCTGATAGAACACCACATAGCCGAGCCGCCCGCCCAGAAGCACGCCGAGGATCAGCCATGTCAGCATGTCTTCGATCTGCGCGGGTGTCATCACGGGCGTATTGTTTGGCCAAAGTCGTGGTGATTTGACCGTCATCACCGCCAGTCGCCAGCCAATGATGATCCCGGCAATATAGGCCAGCGCGTACCAGCGCAGGGCGAATTCGCGGTCAAACAGCGTGATCGAGAAAATCTCGGGCGCTATGTCGGGGAAGGGGATCATGCCTGTCATCTGCGTCCTCATGCCTCTGCTTGAAGCAAAGTGTCAACCTTGCGGCGGGCTGCTTTGCGCACCATATACGCCGTAGATGGACAGGAGACGATACCATGCAAGCCCGCGGCAAGATTTTTGACGATATCTCGCAACTGATGACAAATGCGATGGGAGTGGCCCAAGGCGCGCGGGACGAGGCCGAGACAGCCATGAAATCCATGATGGACCGCTGGCTGGCTGATCGTGATTTTGTGACCCGCGAAGAGTTCGACGCAGTGCGCGCCATGGCCCAGAAGGCGCGTGAAGAGAACGAAGCGTTAAAGGCCCGTCTGGATGCATTGGAAGCCAAGGGCTGATCCAATGGCGGCGCTGCCGCGCCATTCTATATTCTGAAGGCTGAGAATGTGCGCCCGGACAGGTTGTTGGGGTGCTTTCGGGATCCGGTGGACCCTCCGGGGGTGGTATTTTCGGTCAGAAGACGCGTGGACTGGGCAGCCTAGATCCGTCTCCCCCAAAAGCGTGAAGGTGCCGCTTTATTTTGTGCGCTTTGCCGTCTTGTCCCCAACTTATTGCTGTTATCCCCAAATAAAGGGTTGCCAGAACTGGTGCCCACGTCCACCATATATCGTAGAGGCACGGGGAATAGCCCCGGTTTCTAGAGCAGGCACCTAGCGCTTGGGGCGCTGCCAGCCCCAGTCGCTAAAGCGAATAAGAGGTGGCATCATGGCACTTTCCGAGCAGTTTCTGGAAGACGACATTCACCCGATTGATATCGTTGAGCATATCGCAACCCACCATGAGTGGGATTTCGACCGTATTGCAGACGATCAGATCGCCATGGCCGTTGAAGGCCAGTGGCGGACCTATTCCATCACCCTGGCCTGGTCGGGTTACGATGAGACGTTGCGCCAGGTTTGCACCTTTGAGATGGAACCCAGCGAAGAGAAGTTGCCAGCCCTCTACGAGCTGTTGAACCTGATCAATGATCAGTGTTGGGCGGGTGCTTTCACTTACTGGCCTGAGCAAAAGTTGATGGTGTATCGCTATGGTCTGGTTCTGGCAGGTGGTCAGGTGGCCAGTCCCGACCAGATCGACACGATGATTGGCGCGGCCGTCATGAGTGCAGAGCGCTACTACCCCGCCCTGCAGCTGTTGATCTGGGGGGATCGTACCCCGCGGGATGCCCTTCAGGTCGCCATTGCGGAGGCCTATGGCCGCGCGTAATCTGAGCCCCTGAGTTACATCGGGGGATCTCCATGAAAGACAGTCGTATCGCAGCCCAGGGCCTTGTGCTTTTGGGCTGTGGCAAAATGGGGTCGGCTATGTTGGCCGGGTGGTTGGAACGTGGGTTGCCGCCCAGGTCAGTGTGGGTGCAGGATCCAGCCCCCTCGGATTGGGTCCGTGAGACCGGAGTGCATATTAACGCTGATTTGCCGGACGCTCCGGCTGTTGTTTTGATTGCCGTGAAGCCACAGATGATGGGTGATGCGTTGCCCGCAATTGCGGCCTTTGGCGGTGGCGAAACAGTTTTTGTTTCTGTTGCTGCTGGTACACCGTTGTCGGCCTTCGAAAATGCGTTTGGTGCGGCCACCCCGATCGTGCGCGCCATGCCCAACACCCCCGCAGCGGTTGGTCAGGGCATAACGGCGATCTGCGCCAACGCACCCGGACAGGCGGCTTTGGGCGAGGCAGAGATGTTGCTGTCTGCTGTGGGTGACGTTGTGCGGTTGGAGGCGGAAGCGCAGATGGATGCGGTCACTGGCGTCAGCGGATCCGGCCCGGCCTATGTGTTTCATCTGATCGAAACTTTGGCCGCAGGAGGTGTCGCGCAGGGATTGGATGCGGATCTGGCCCTTCGATTGGCCAAAGCTACGGTGGCTGGCGCCGGAGCGTTGGCCATGGCATCGCAAGATGACCCCGGTCAATTGCGCGTAAACGTCACCAGCCCGAATGGCACCACGCAGGCGGCGTTGGAGGTTCTGATGGACGAAACGCATGGTTTTCCCGCCCTATTGCCCCGCGCGGTTGCGGCAGCAACGGAGCGGTCCAAGGAGTTGGCGCATGGCTGAGATTTCCTTTGACGATTTTCTGAAAGTAGACGTGCGTGTGGGCCGTGTTGTGCGCGCCGAGCCATTTCCGGAGGCCCGCAAACCCGCCATAAAGATGTGGATCGATTTTGGCCCCGAGATCGGGGAAAAGAAGACTTCGGCCCAAGTGACGGTGCACTACAGCCCCGAGGGCTTGGTGGGCCAGCAGGTCATGGCTGTTGTCAATTTCCCGGCCCGCCAGATTGGCCCTTTTATGTCCGAGGTGTTGGTTTTGGGCTTTCCGGATGCGGATGGAGCCATTGTGTTGGCGGCGCCCAGCCTTGATGTGCCTGTGGGCGGGAGGCTGCATTAATGCGCATTTGGGTTACCCGGCCGTTGCCGGATGTGGTGGTAGATGCGGCGCGTGCCTGTGCGGGCGAAGTTGTTGTGCGCACCGAAACATTGCCTCTGAGCCACGAAGAATTGCGTGCCTGCTTGCGCGACTATGATGTGGTTTTGCCGACATTGGGGGACATGTTTTCGGCAGAGGTTTTTGCAGATGTCCCGTCATCGCGCTGCAAGTTGCTGGCGAATTTTGGGGTGGGCTATAATCATATCGATGTGGCTGCAGCATCGGCTGCAGGCGTTGTTGTCACCAACACACCGGGGGCGGTGACAGATGCGACAGCGGATATTGGCGTGATGTTGATGTTGATGTCGGCCCGCCGCGCGGGCGAAGGCGAACGGATGGTGCGCGCGGGCGTGTGGCCGGGCTGGCATCCGACGCAGATGCTGGGTTTGCACATGTCGGGCAAGCGCGTGGGCATAGTCGGGATGGGACGCATCGGTCAGGCGATTGCGCGGCGTTGTCACTTTGGTTTTGGCATGGATGTTGCCTATGTCAGCCGGTCGCCCAAGGTGTTGGGTTTCCCGGCAGAGCGGTTGGAGGACCTGACCACATTGGCAGCAGCGGTGGATTTTCTGGTTGTGGCGGTGCCGGGTGGGGCCGAGACGCATCATTTGATTGATGGTGCTGTTCTAGGTGCGATGCAACCACACGCCCATCTGGTGAATATTGCGCGGGGTGATGTGGTCGATGAGGAGGCCTTGGTTGCCGCGCTGCAGGCGCGCCAGATTGCAGGTGCAGGCCTTGATGTCTACGAATTTGAACCACACGTCAGCGAGGCCTTGATGACCCTTGAGACCGTAACGCTTTTGCCGCATTTGGGGACAGCCGCGCTGGAGGTGCGCACGGCCATGGGGCTGATGGCGGTCGACAACATCGCAGCCTTTGTTGCAGGCAAGGACGTTCCAAACGCGGTCTGAGACGGGCAGCGTACCAGCGCTTTTGCGGCTAGGTGTTGCCCATTTCCGCGCGCCAGTGACGGCGGCACAGTGAAACGTAGGTTTCGTTACCGCCGATCTGGACCTGCGCACCGTCGCTGACGGTTTTGCCGTCTGCGTCACGTCTGATCACCATGCTGGCTTTTTTCCCGCAATGGCAGATTGTGCGGACTTCGCGCATTTCATCGGCCAGTGCGAGCAGGGTGGCCGAGCCGGGAAAGAGCTGTCCGCGAAAATCGACACGCAAGCCGTAACACATGATCGGCACCCCGAGGTCGTCTACAGCGCGGGCGAGGTCCCACACCTGATCAGCGGACAGAAACTGCGCCTCATCCACAAAGATGCAGGCCACTTTTCCCTGATCAAGCCGGGTTGCGATTTTTTCAAACAGGGCCTCATCAGGCCCGAATGTGTCTGCCGGGGCCGAAATCCCGATGCGAGAAGCGATTTGACCTTGGCCTGCGCGGTGATCCATCCGTGCAGTCAACAAATAAGGTGTCATCCCGCGTTCACGGTAGTTGTGCGCGGCTTGCAACAGGACTGTCGATTTACCCGCGTTCATGGTTGAGTAGTGGAAGTAGAGCTTGGCCATGGCGCGTTTCTTACGGTGCGTGTCCGCATCGGGCAAGTGTGTGTGGCGCGCTTTGTGTGGCTCCGGGGACGGTCTGACGTAGGCGGGTCAGCCCGGTCAGACCATCGAAGGCTTTGATGACAAAAAATGGACCGTGTGGGAGGCAAATCACCTCCGGTTGGGGATCGCACACGGCCCATCCACTCTTTACCGTCAAGTGACCCGCAGAACCGACTGCCATGGACAGGCCTACCGTCCCCACATCGGTAGAAGTCACTGCGGGTCCTACCCGGGACCGATGTTGGGGACATCGGTTACTCATGACGTCCCGTAACCCGAGGGACGATTAACCAATGACATTTGTTGATCATGCAATTAATGGGAAAAGATGTTGAAGGTTCCCCAAACTCTGGGTTGTGTGAACGGTGAAGGACAAAGAGGGCAAGTACATGGCGGCGATAGGCAGCTATCTGAAAAAACACACAGAGGCGTTGGTGAAAGATGTGGGCATCGAACCTGCCTGCGCGTTGACTGGCAAGTCCAAGGCCACGCTTGGGCGATACTATTCTGACAACCCCGAGCACTCGGATCGTTTCATGCCAATTGACGCGGTTGTGTCTTTGGAGAAGGCGGCGCGCTATCCTCATGTCACCAGCGCGCTGGCCGAATTGCAGGGGATCACCCTGAGTCATGACGACCGACGTCCCAATTCTGACCGCAAGGGGGGCGTGAATTCAGATGTCATTGCCCTGAGCCAGCGGTTTGCCATGTTGATGAGCGAGTACCAGCAATCCATTGAAGATGGTGTGATCACTGTGAATGAGGCCAAGCGTCTGCTTAAAGAGACAACCATGTTGCAACAGGTCTTGATCGACATGAAGTTGCATCTGGAAGATGAGAGTGGCTGAATCGGCAGTCTCGGATGACCTGCCTGCGCTGGTGCGGGCGGCGTTGCCGCAGATGGATGTCGATGCCCTGAAGGCGCCGGATGATCCGGGCCACCCGCCCCGTATTTTGCTGTTGTATGGCTCGTTACGCGACGCCAGTTATTCCCGCCGCGCCGCCGAAGAGGCAGCCCGTGTTCTGCGTCATTTGGGATGCGAGACACACCTGTTTGATCCAGCAGGTTTGCCCTTGGTGGATGATGAGAGCGCCGATCACCACAAAGTGGCCGAATTGCGGGAATTGGCGGTTTGGGCGGAAGGGATGGTGTGGTCCAGCCCGGAACGTCACGGTGCCATGACCGGGCTGATGAAAACCCAGATTGACTGGCTGCCGTTGTCCCTCACTGGTGGTATTCGCCCGACACAGGGAAAGACTCTTGCCGTCATGCAGGTGTCCGGTGGGTCGCAGAGTTTCAACGCGGTCAACCAGATGCGCATTTTAGGACGTTGGATGCGCATGGTGACGATTCCGAACCAATCGAGCATCGCCAAGGCGTGGCTGGAATTTGACGGCGCACGTTTGCCGGCGGGGCCGTTTTATGCCCGTGTGGTCGACGTGATGGAGGAACTGGTCAAGTTCACGTGGATGGTGCGCGGCCGGCAACCTTATTTGGTGGATCGCTATTCCGAACGCGTGGAATCGGTTGAAGCGGTTCACAAGAGGGTGTCGCGCAAGGACAGCTGACGTCGTCGGGCGGCTCTGTTTTGTCCCCTGACGGTACCAAAAGACGCCCGCCCGCCGACCCGGCTTCGCGCCACAGAAATTGTTGTGCGTGCAACAAGACTTGCAGCGGGCGTTTGGGCAATGCACTCTACCAGCGGGTGTATGGTGACAAGGGGGGTGTCCATGTCTGGAGCGGCACAGCAGACCGCCTTGCTTGGATTGTTGAAGACCATCGAGGGTCTCAGCGATCTGGATGATGATATTCTGCTTCAGATGGCCGAAACCGCGCATGTTCAGAACGTTGGTCGGGGGGATGCCCTGATTCGCGAAGGCGATCCGGCGGACATGCTCTATATCGTTCTGAAGGGGCGGTTTACGGTTTTGGCGGGCGCGTTGGCCATTGCCGAAATCCAGCGTGGTGAGCCGATTGGAGAGTTGGCCTTTTTTGCGGGCGGCACGCGCACGGCCACTGTGATTGCGGCGCGCGATAGTTCTGTCATGTGTTTTTCGCGGCGCGCCTATGATGCCCTGACAGCACGGACGCCTGCCTTGGCCAATGGCATTCTGACGGCTCTTTCGCGCCGTTTGGTGCGTGCCATTCCCGCCAGTCCTGGACTGCGCCCGCAGCCCGGTCGCGTATGCGCGGTATTGCCTGGGGCAGGGCAGCCCTTGCCCCCTGCGCTCATGGCCGGGTTGCGCGTTGCGTTTGAGTCGCACGCGACGTGGAAAGTGCTGACGGAGAAGGATTACCCGCATGGTGTCGGTGACGATACGCCCCGGATTGCGGAGTGGCTGGAGGCGCAAGAAGCGATCCATGGCTCTGTTTTGTTGCTGTGCAGCGATCCGTTCATGTTCCCTGCCTGGCGCCGTGCCGTGGCCAACAATTGCGATACGATCTTTGTGGCCGTGCCGAAAGGTGCTGCTTTTGGTCCAGGTGATCTGCCCTCTCCGTTGGAGCGCCAGGTCTATCAGGCAAAGATGGAGGCCAATGTCCAACTGGTTCTCTACCGCGAGACCTATGATGCCCCCACGACCGGCACGGCGGCGTGGTTGGAAGATCGCCTTGTTGGATTGCATCACCACATTGCCCTGGATCGGGTCGATGATTTTGCCCGTTTGGGGCGGTTTGTGCGCGGAGAAGCCGTAGGTCTTGTCATGTGTGGTGGCGGGTCTTTTGGCACCGCGCATCTGGGTGCAATCAAAGTGTTGCGGGAGCGCGGGTATCACATTGATTTTGTGGGTGGAACCAGTGTTGGGTCGGCCATGGCCGGGGCTTTGGCGATGGGCATTGATCCGGATCACGTAATGGAGCAATGCGAGGATATTTTCTTGCGCTCCAAAGCGATGTCCAAGCTGACTGTGCCGCGTCATGCGCTGCTGGATCACCATACGCTCGATGCTGCTTTTGTGCGCCATTATGGTGCCTACGACGTCGAGGATCTGCCGTTGAATTTCTTTGCCGTTGCCACCAGCCTGACCAAGAACGACGTGCGCATCATCCGCACAGGTCCTTTGTGGCAAGCCATCCGCGCCTCAACCGCCATTCCGGGGATCTTTCCACCGATGCTGATGCCAGACGGTGAGGTCCTGATTGACGGGTCTTTGATCGACAATGTGCCGCTGGACGAGATGCGTGCTTTGAAGTCGGGCCCGAACATCGTGCTGAATTTCCTGTTGGATCAAGCCTGGCGCGTCGAGGCGAAGTACGAGGATCTGCCAAATCGCTGGCAGGCTTTAGCGTCCTTGCTGCGCAGGCCAGGGAAAGACACGCCGCGTCACCCGACGGCGTTTAACGTGTTGGCCCGGTCGATGGTCGTGAATGCGCGTCGGTTGCTGTCGCGCGTTGATGTGGGCACAGATGTATTGCTGAACCTGTCGGTGTTGCCGGAAATGAGCTTTATGGACTGGCGCAAGGGGCGCGCCCTATTCGAGACAGCGCAAGTGCAGATGGTGCAGGCTCTGGATGCGGTCGAGGATGCAGATACGTCAACCGATGCCGGGCGCATGGCGCATCTGCGCGCGGCATCCGCCGAGATCAACGATGTAGGTGCCCAGCTGGGACTGACGACACGCTAGCGCAAGTCTGGGCCTGTTTCAGGCACATCACATGGGCCAACCTGTTTATTTTTCAGGTGTTCGTTGGCGCTCTTTCGTGCCCTGACGCGGTGGCTGATCAGCCGTGGCGTTGCAAGATCACCGACCCGACGGAATACCCGGCTCCGAATGAGCAGATAATGCCGACATCTCCCGGGGCGAGGTCCTCGGAATATTGGGAAAAGGCGATGATCGATCCGGCGGACGATGTATTGGCATAGTCCTGCAGGATGTTGGGTTGTTCGCCGGCTTCGGGCGTTCGCCCCATCACTTTTTTGCCGATAAAATCGTTCATGGATTTGTTGGCCTGATGCAACCAGAGCCGCTTGAGATCATCTGCCTTGACCCCTTCTTCTTCCATGTGCCCTGCAATGTGCTGGCTGACGAGAGGTAGGACTTCTTTGAATACTTTCCGCCCGTTTTGCATGAATTGCATGTCGCGTCTGTCCTGCATCCCGTCTGGGCGGGAACGGCGCAAGTAGCCGTTGTTGTTGCGGATGTTGTTGGAGAATTCCGTAGCGCAGCGCGTCGATTTAATTTCGAAATAGGGGCCGTTTGCATCTTCGGCGCGTTCGATCAGCGTGGCTGTCGCGACATCTCCGAAGATAAAGTGGCAATCGCGATCACGCCATTCCAGATGCGCTGAACAAATCTCTGGGTTGACCACAAGCGCCGAACGGATGGATCCGGAGCGCACCATATCTGCGGCTGCCTGAATGCCGAATGTCGCTGAAGAGCAGGCAACGTTCATGTCGAATGCAAACCCTTTGACGCCGAGCAGCTCCTGAATTTCAATTGCCACAGCGGGGTAGGCGCGCTCCAGATTGGATGCGGCGCATATTACAGCATCAACATCTTCTGCTGTTTTGCCTGCGGCAGCGAGCGCCTTGTTTGCTGCATCCAGTGCCATTTCGGCCATGATAGAGGGTTCGTCGTCTCCGCGTTGACGCAGCAAGGGGTGCATGACATCAGGGTCGAGCACACCGCTTTTGTTCATGACATAGCGCTGTTCGATGCCGGAGGCTTTTAGAATGAAGTCTTCTGACGAATGCTCTTTGGCTGTCACTGTACCTGCGGCGATTTCGTCTGCGTGCTTGGCGTTATAGCGATCCGCGTAGGCATTGAACGCCTCGACCAACTCGGCATTTGAGATCGACTGGTCCGGGGTGAAAACACCGGTCCCGGAGATGACGGGAGAATATGCCACGGAACGCGCCCCTTTTCAGGCTTCTGGTCAGGTTGTGCGAACTTACTTGCCCGTCATGGACGCCGCAAGAGCCCGCAGATGTGTGGCGCGACCTCGTTGGTATGGCGATCTGCGGGGTGCCAAAGTGTGGTGTACTGGATCGCCAGCCCGCATGGCGTTGGCTTTGCTCGGGAAATGGCCGAAGCGGCCGCAGATCGGGTGCAGCCCGCGCCGCGCCGGGCACCGCGGGGCGAGGGTTGTCGGTGTCACCGGTTCCGTTGGGTCAGATGAAGGTCAGCGCATCTTCGATCATGTCCATGCTTATGTCCGATTTGCTTTTGATCACCAGCTTGTCACCATCTTCGAAGTTGAACACGACAGCGCGCGCTGTTCCGGTCAGTGTTGCGTGATCGGCAAGGAACTGGGTAATGTTTTCATCAACTTCCTCTAGTCCAACCGCGAAATGCAGCGCGTCTTCTGCCCCGTCAAAGTCGCGCACGCGATCGGTGCCATAGCCAAGGCCGAACACAAAGACATCAGCGCCACTGCCCCCGGTCAGCTCGTCATTTCCGGCCCCACCATCAAGGGTGTCGTTGCCTGCATCGCCGATCAACTTGTCATTGCCCGCGGCGCCGGTGGTGTCGGGGCTGTCCAGGCTGCCAAGCGCGCTGTCACCCAGCAGGACGTCATCGCCGTCCCGGCCGCGCAATGTGTCGTCTCCTGTGCCTCCGCCAAGTGTGTCAGCACCGCCGCCACCGATCACCATGTCGCCGCCCGCGCCGCCAAAGAGTTGGTCATCGCCCGCGCGGCCCTGAATTGCGTCGTCGCCCCCCGCACCATCTATCATGTCATTGCGTTTTGACCCGGTAAGGGTGTCTCCCTCATCCGTGCCGACCCCGACAATCCCATCAACCACCGGGGCACTATCCGTTCCAAGCGCGGCCAGATAGCCGGTCACATAGGTCATGTCGGTGATCCCCTGCTGGACCGTATATTCGGTGACAGGGACATAGACACTGAATCCCTGCCAGCTTTCGGACACAGGGGCCTGCCAGACATTTGGCCACTGATCGGCGTACATGATGTCGTGGTAGAAACCCCATCCGTAATCGTGAATGTGAAAGTCGCCATAGACAGTGATACCGGGCGGCGGCGTATAGCCCAGTGTCTCGGCATCGATGTTCAGGATCTCTTCTGGGCCGCGCATGTCGCCCAGACCTGTCATATAGACCATGTTCAGCGGATTGGCCCCAAGCGTGTATTGCACATCGCCCTGAATGGCCTTGAGCAGATCAGGATCACCCGTCAGGTGGTGCATCCGCACAAAGACATCCTGTGTGAGGTTGGGTTGCGTTGCCGTATTGCCCCAGCCGTAGGGCGCATAGGGGTTGTAAAGACTGCCAAAGCCAGAGCGCGACCCGATATCTATCAGCAAGTCAATTTCGCCCTGCATGTCGGCCAGTCCAGTGTCTTTGATCGTGTCGTTCAGCGCCATGTCGCCCATCTGTGCATAAAGGAATGCGGCCTCGTATTGGTGGGTTTGCCATGTCACCGCGTCCAGCGTGCCATCTGCATAGGACGAGGTTTCGACAAACACGTCATGGTAGTCGGTGTTGCCTGTAGCGCGGTACATCTCGAGCGCAGCGATGTTGCGGGCATTGATGTCGCGGGGGTGCGGGCTGTCGCCAAGTTCGGCCTGCCAGTTGGCTTCGGCGTAGGCCATGGCGTCAATGGCCGTGTCCAGCCACTCCTGCGCCAGATCTGCGTCATAGGGGGCGAGGTTGTGGGCCAGTTTGGACGCTGCGGCTGCGTATTCCCAACTGGACCACACATCCGGGGCATAGGCGTAGATCACCGGCCCTTCGGCCCAGCTCGAGCCGCCAAAGCCGTCATAGCTCTCTTGCTCGATCCCGCCGGGGATGCCGCCATCATCGGTTTGCAGACGTTTGAAGACTTCGATCCCCCACATGGCCTCTTGGAGGATGTCGGGGATACCGTCGCCGCGTTCGGGGATGTTAAGGTCATCGGCCTTGCCCCAGTCTCCTGTCATTTCGGCCAGTTCCATCAAGTTGCGCGCGGCCTCGAGATGCTGCGTGCGTCGGTCCCAGTCGCCAGCGTCATGCCAGCCGCCATAGGCGTCTACGGTTTCGCCTGTGATCTCATCCGGGAAGCGGTCAAAGGGTTTGCCGCCCGACCCATCGGGGGAGCCTTCGGACGTCTCCGAGATCTTGACAGTGGTGCGCAGCACTTGCAGGTCATCGCCGGGCACCAGCGAGGCGGGGCGCACAAGGTCGGTGTGTTCTGCGTCCAGTGAGATGCCGCTGCGCTGGTGATAGAAGCCGGAGAACGACACGTCAAAAATGTCGTTCCAGTGGCTGTCTTCAATAGTGAAGGATTGCGATATTCCAACTCCGTCCACGGCCACATAGTAATCCCCGGCCGTCGTGATGTCGGAGAAATCCATTTCCCACACATCGGTGCCGTTGAAGTTGTTCCAGAAGTTGTTTGGATCTTCGACGGCTTGGGCCAGCGTAATGTCCCCGGTTTTGACAACAGCGCCGCTGTTGGCGTCAATCACGCTGAATGTCATTCCGGGATCGTAGTCTTGGGCGATACGGGTGCCGCCATCGGGGGTGGATGCGTCCACCTCCCAGCCATTCCAACTGCTCAGATAGGCTTTTTTTACCAGGTCATCAGGGTCATAACCCGTCAGGTTCACATGCACCGCTTCGGAGATTGTCGTGGCGGTGTCGAATGTCGCGGTGATCGCTTCAAAGGACGGATCCTCAAAGCTGATCTGGATGTCGTCGCCTTCGTTGAGGTCGATCCCGAGATCCAGAAAGACATGTTGCGCGGTGCGGAACTCGAAACTGAACAGGGACGTTTCTGCTGTTTCGAGGATATTGGCCTTGCGCGAGAGGCCCGTCACATCAACTGCCGCGCCGTTGACAGAGACGGTCCACTTGGTCGGATCATCCACGATGGCTGCGCGCGTGTCGCCATCCAACACGTCAAAAAGCGGGTCAATCGGAGAGGCGTTATAGGTGTCAAAAGTCTGCCAGTACTGCCCGTTTTCGCCAGTGATGCGTCCGCGCCAACCACCCGGCACCGAACTGTCATAGACATAGCCGTCATCATCCGGGGAAAGCCCATCGGGGACGTCCGTTGTCTGGGCGGAGTCGTCAACGTCACCCAGCTCAAAACGCAGTTGAATGGTGTTCGTATCCGTGAATCCAACTGTATAAGTTGTGTTTTGCATGTGATGTCCCTCGCGACTTTGCCCGGCATTTCGCGCACGCGGGCTTGTTGTGGAGGCAACGTCTTATGTTGTTGTGCCGTGGCCCAGCGAGCAGACGCCACCGTCTGAAATTGGGCAAAAAGATGCGTAAGACCATGCGACCGCGCACGGAATCTTGCCGAACGGAGCGGGGTAAAATGCACAAGGGCTGAGGTGGCAGGTTCCTGCCCACCACAACCAGAATGCCGCCTAGTTTTCGCTCTTGTCTGCGGTTTCGCCGTCTTCAGCGTCCCCGTCTTCGTTGATCAGGTATTCTTGGAGGGCGGTGATCTGCCAGAACAGATAACCAATCATGACGATAGGAAAGCCGAAGGTTTCCAATTTGACCCACGTGTCTGTGGACATGGTGCGCCAGATGATTTCGTTGGCCACTGCGAGGCTGGCAAAGAGCCCGCACAGGCGGCGGGTCAGGATCATCCAGCCTTCGTGTTTCATCGGCATGGCGTCGTTCAACACATAGGCCAGCCAGCTTTGCCCGCGCAGCAACCCGATGCCCAACAGAACGGCGAACAGCCCATAGACGATTGTGGTCTTCATCTTGAAAAAGCGTTCATCGTTGAAATAGGCCGTGAGCGCCCCAAAAAAGATCACCATGAAGGCTGTAAAGATCTGCATCCTGCTGAGTTTGCCGGTCAGCGCCCACAGGCAGGCCATGGCGATCAGCAGGATCGGCACAAAGATCAACGTTGCAACGATGAACCCTGAATACTCGGTGCCTGCCAGAGTATAAGTGTGATCTCGCATCCGCAGATAGATGAGAAAGAAGACAACCGTCGGCCCCAGTTCGAGGACCTGTTTCAGGATCGGATTGATCTCGCGTGCATCACTCATCTTGTCTTGCCCCTTTATCCGCCCATTTCGACGATGACGGCCCCGGCTGCGATCAGCGCCATCAGGGCAATTCTGCGAGGTCCTACAGTTTCTTTCAGCACCAGCCAACCGATAATGGCGGCAAAGACAGTGGATGTCTCGCGCAAGACCGCGGCTTCGCCCACTTTGTCGAGCCGTGTGGCCATCATGATGGAACCAAAAGACAAAAAGGCGACGATGCCACCGATGATCCCGCGAATGGCCAGCGGCCCCAGTGTTGGGCGGTCTTTCATCCGTCGCCAGCGTGCCAAGGCGACCGGCGGCATGAAAATCCCGTCGATCATGAAGAACCACGCAAGGAACGTGAACGGGTTTGCAGTAGCCCTGATGCCGTACGCGTCGTAGGTGGTGTAGAGCGCAACAAACAGCCCCGTGATCACAGCCAATCCAAGGGCCAGCGGCAGCGTGTCCCGTTCGGTCTCAAGGTAGCGCAGGTTGTAGATTGCAAGCCCGAAGATACCTGACAGCAACGTGGCGACACCCAGCCATTGCACGAGGCTGAAGGTCTCCGCAAAAAGGATGTTTGCCCCGATCACGGTGAACAAAGGCCCCGTGCCACGCACAACGGGGTAGACGACCGTGTAGGCCCCCTTGGTGTAGGCCCAGGCCTGCAGGCACTTGTAGATCACATGGATGACAAAGACGACGGCGAAGATCGGCCACATATGCGCTTCGGGCCAGGGCACGACAAAAAGGGCAAACGGTGCGGCCATCAGCCCGTAGGAGGCGTCAATCGCGCCACGTGTCAGCCAGGGATCGTGGCGCCCTTTTTGCAGCGCGCCAAAGACTGCGTGCAGAAAGGCTGCGAGAATGGCAAGCCCAAGGGCAACCTGGTGCCCGGTCTGCGTCCCTTCGATACTGATCAGCCAATCCGTCATGACGTCAGGCTGGGGGGCTGTCTGCCCCCCAGACCCCCCAAGGATTTTTTGGAACAGAGAAGGGGTGTGTCACGCGGTTTCTGATCCGGTGAGTGCGGCGGCGAAGTCCTCGGGATCAAAGGGCGACAGGTCGTCGATTTGTTCACCTACACCGATGGCGTGGATGGGCAGCCCGAATTTGTCGGCCAGTGCCACAAGAACGCCACCCTTGGCGGTGCCGTCAAGTTTGGTCATCACAAGGCCCGAGACGTCCGACACCTCTTGGAACACCTTGACCTGGTTCAGCGCGTTTTGTCCCGTTGTGGCGTCCAGCACCAGCAGCGTGTTGTGCGGTGCGCTTTCGTCTTTCTTGCGAATGACGCGGACGATTTTGGAAAGTTCTTCCATCAGATCCTGACGGTTTTGCAACCGTCCGGCGGTGTCGATCATCAGCAGGTCTGCCCCGTCTTCCTGCGCTTTGGTCATGGCGTCAAAGGCGAGGCTTGCGGGGTCCGATCCTTCCGGCGCGGTGAGCACAGGCACGCCTGCGCGCTCTCCCCAGACCTGCAATTGTTCGACGGCAGCGGCGCGAAACGTGTCACCGGCGGCAATCACGACCTTTTTCCCGGCGGCGCGGAACTGGCTGGCGAGCTTGCCGATCGTGGTTGTTTTACCCGATCCGTTCACGCCGACCACCAGTACGACCTGTGGTTTTTGTGGGTACAGGGGCAGGGGCTTGGCCACAGGTTCCATGATCCGCGCAATTTCGGTCGCCATCAGATCCTTGATTTCAGCGACGGAAAGTTTGCGCCCCATGCGCCCCTCGGCCATGTTGGCCGTGACCCGCAACGCTGTGTCCACCCCCATGTCCGAGGCGATTAACAATTCCTCGAGTTGTTCGAGCATATCGTCGTCAAGCGTGCGCCGCATCACGGCGGCGGCGGGTTTGCGCCCGAGTATGCGCCCGAGCAGTCCGGGTTTGGCCGTGGCTTCGGCCGCTTCGCGTTCCGCTGCGGCGCGGGCTTCGGCGGCGCGCTGGGCGGCTTCTTCGGCAGCGATGCGCGCGCGTTCTTCCTCTTCGGCGCGTTCGGCTTCGGCCTTGGCTGCGGCGGCAGCGCGTTGGGCCTGTTGTTCTGCCTGTGCCTTCAGCTCGGCCTGGCGTTTTTCTTCGGCTGCGATTTCTGCCTGCCGCTGCGCTTCGGCTTGGATCTCTGCCTGCCGTTGCGCTTCGGCGATGCGCTCGGCTTCAGCCGCAACCCGCACCTGCTCCTCAGCGTCCGCTTGCGCCTGACGTTCCGCTTCAGCGCGATCTGCATCCGCTTTGGCTAGTGCCTCTGCCGCGGCTTGTTCCGCTTCCGCGCGTTGAGCCTGTGCCGAGATCTCCGCCTGTCGCGCGGCTTCTGCCTTTAGCTGCGCTTGTCGTTCAGCCTCAGCTTCCCGTTCTGCCTGCCGCTGCGCCTCGGCCTGCAATTGCGCCTGCCGCTGCGCTTCTGCTTCGCGCTGTGCGCGTTGCTCTGCCTCTGCGGCAATGTCTGCCTGCTTCTGTGCTTCGGCTTGCGCTGCGGCACGTTCTTCGACGATCCGGGCTTGGGTGGCTATGCGCGCCGCTTCGGCTTCTTGAGCGGCGCGTTCGGCCTCTTCCTGAGCGCGGGCCAAGCGCTCGGCCTGCGCGCGTTCTTCTTCTTCTTCTTCTTCCTTGCGGGCGAGGGCATCTGCATCCGCAACGTAAGCGTCGGGTTCGAGCGGCTCTTGCACACCGCCATCTTCGACAATCGCCTCAAGCCCCTCGTCGATCTTGGAGGAGGATTTGAACAGACGGTCCTTGAGTTTCTTGAAAAATGCCATGATGCCCCGATACTTCGTCGTTGAGTCTGACCTAATACGGGTGCCGCGCTATGAAAAGGTATGAGTTGTGGGCCATGTTGGCCTTGGTTGTGCTTTTGGCATGGCCGCGCTCCGTTTTTGCGCAGCATTCAGAGGCGGCTCCCGGAACCTTGTGCAGTGACGGACGTCTTGGGCCAGTGGCCTGTATCCGGCCCGCACATGTGGCCTTCGACATTTGCCAGCACATCGAAAGTGCCGCGCGCAGGCACATCCTGCCCGCAGGCTTTTTTGCGCGTCTGTTGTGGCAAGAAAGCCGGTTTGATCCCAATGCACTCAGTCCTGCAGGCGCACAGGGGATTGCACAGTTCATGCCGGGTACGGCGAAAATACGCGGATTTACAGATGCTTACAATCCGGCAGAGGCAGTGGAGCGGTCAGCCCATTATCTGGGTGAATTGATCCGTATCTATGGCAATCCTGGGCTTGCGGCAGTTGCCTACAACGGGGGCGAGCGCCGTGCGGACGGGTTTTTGCAAGGTGGCGGACTTGCGCGCGAGACGGTCAACTACGTGCCCATCATCACCGGCCTGAGCGCGGAGATCTGGCGCGATGCGCCGCCAGAGGCACATGATTTCCGTTTGGATGGCGATGTGCCGTTCATGAATGCTTGTCTGGCTATGGCCAAGAACCGCAAAGTGAGCCCGCTTGCGCCCCCACCACCGCGTTGGCAGCGGTGGGGTGTGCAAGTGGGCTTTGGCAAGACCAAGGATCTGGCCAAAGCTAACGTGGCCCGCCAAACCCGCGCCTGTTCCGCTGTCGTGTCTCAAGAGCGGGTCGAGTTTATCCCGGTCAAATCGCGCGTGCGGGGGCGTCCCCCATACGTGATGGGGCGCATTGGGCGTTCGGGTCGCGCTGCGGCTGATCAATTGTGCCGCACCTTGGCGCGTGCGGGGTGTCTGTGCCGCGTTTATCGCAATCCGGACTAAGGTCTAGCGGGGCAGGGTGACGCCTTCGCTGTCAAAGAAATGGGTGCATTCGGGCGCAAAGCTCAGCCCGCGCTGATCGCCGACCTCAAGCCCTGCATCACCCGTGATCCGCACATTGAGCGCACCGGCTTTGCCGCAGTCAAACAGCACAAACGTGTCGGCGCCGAGGTATTCGACCACATCGACCGTCCCGTCGCATTGCCCTGTGCCGGCATCGCCCACGCCGATATGTTCAGGGCGAATACCCATCTGCGTGGCACCGGGCTGGGTTGCTGTGTAGGGTCCGGTGCGCCCACCGGGGACGGTATAGCTGCCCTCCGACGCAGAGCAGCCAAAGACATTCATCTTGGGCGAACCGATGAATTGCGCAACAAACACGTTGCCGGGGTTGTTATAGAGGTCGCGGGGCGTGCCCACCTGAATGATGCGACCCGCATCCAGCACCACAATCCGGTCGGCAAGTGTCATCGCTTCAACCTGATCGTGGGTGACGTAGATCATCGTCGCATCAAGGGATTTGTGCAGTTTTGAGATTTCGTGGCGCATCTCGACCCGCAGGGCTGCATCAAGGTTGGACAGCGGTTCGTCAAACAGGAACGCTGTAGGGTCGCGCACGATTGAGCGGCCAATGGCGACACGCTGGCGTTGGCCGCCTGACAGATCTTTGGGGCGGCGATCAAGATATTGCTCAAGTTTGAGCGTTTCGGCGGCAGCCCCGACCTTGGTGTCGATTTCGCCCTTGGGCGCGCCTGCTGTTTTCAGCGAGAAGCCCATGTTGTCGCGCACCGACATGTGGGGGTAAAGCGCGTAGGACTGGAACACCATGGACAGGCCCCGCTTGGAGGGGGGCTGATCCGTCACATCCGTGCCATCAATGTCCAGAGCGCCACGGCTGATATCTTCCAAACCGCCGATCATGCGCAGCAGGGTGGACTTCCCGCACCCGGACGGGCCGACAAAAACGATGAACTCACCATTGTCGATGGCCAGATCCACGCCCTTGATGACCTGCACGTCACCATACCACTTTTCGACTGCATTGAGTTGGATCGCGCCCATTGCTCAGGCTCCTGTCTTGTTGGGAGAGGCCCAGCCCAGCCACACAGCGGCTGTCCAGGTAAAGGTGCTGCCCCCCGCCGGTGCGCCGTCGGTGGGGTCGAAGTATTCAGCAAAGCCATGTTCAGCGATCAGATCCCCGGTGAGCACGCGCAAATCCTCGCCCTCTGAATAACCGAACTCGCTGAGGCCAGTGCCGATCATCAGGTTCATCATGCCCCAAACGGGGCCTCGCCAGTAGCGCTTGGCGTCAAATCGCGGATCGCTTGAGGCAAGTGAAGGCACCCCATACTTGGATTGGCTGAGCACGGTCTTGAGCACCGGCAGCACCTCAGAGCGGTCAATGCCCGCATACCAGTTGAGGAAGGACGCATTTGAGATCGCTCCTGACCACGTTCCGGCAACGGCGTCGCGGGAATCATAACACCCAAGGGCGGGGTTCCACAGCGTCTCGGCTCCCGCCTCAAGTGTTGCGATCCACCCCTCGATCTCGGACACATCGCGTCCCAGATCACGTCCCATCACGGCCAGATCACGGCAAGCCCGCAGCAGGATAAACGTCATGGTGGGGTCCGCGACGCGGAACGGCGTGTCCTTCAGCATGGCCGCTTCGTCCCAACCCAGTCGCACACCGCGCTGCACCAGCCAGATATAGCGATCGTAGTCGTATTTCGTCGGGCGCATGGCGCTGTCGACATGAGACGTATCACGGCGGGTGTATGTGCCGACACCCACTGGGTCGATGGCCGCCAGACCGACATCCCAATCGGGCGCGTTGTCCCGACCCGCTTCCCATGGATGTGTGACGCACACGGCGCCCCGGTCCAGTCGCCATTCCATAAACCAGCGGTGCCAACGCAGCATCGGTTCATAAAGTGCGGCAATATGATGAGCGCCAGCATCCGGGTCCTGTGCATGGATCATACGCGCCATGGTGGCCGCAACAGGTGGTTGGCTGATACCCGATGACGGTATCGGTCCGATCCCCTGCCACACGTCTGGCCCGGGGTAATACCCTTCGTCCTCCACATGGAACAGAATGTGGGGCACCATACCGTTGGACCATTGCCCGCTGAACAGGGTTTCGATTTCCGCCCACGCGCGGTCCATGTCGAACTCGGCAAAGCCTATCGCAGCAAAGGCGCTGTCCCAGTTCCACTGGTAAGGATAGAGGCCCGACGTCGGGATGGTGTAGCCACCCCTGTCATTACGCTGAAGGATCGACCGCGCCTCTTCATCGCGGGCATCTGTGGCACTTGTATCTCGCATCATCCCTTCACCGACCCGGCGGTCAGCCCTTTTGTCATGAACCGTTCAAGTCCCAGAAAAAGGGCCATGATCGGCAGCGTTGCAATGACCGCGCCTGCCATCAAATGCTGGCGCGGAATTTCAGAGGAGTTGAGCATGGCGACCCCACGCGTCAGTGTGAATTTTGACGGATCATCCAGCAGCATGAAGGCAAGCAGGAATTCGTTCCATGCGATCATGAAAACGTAAAGCGACACCGACACCATCGCAGGCAGCGACAGGGGCAGGGTGATCTTGAGGATCACCTGCAACCGGCTGAGCCCATCCATCAGCCCGGCTTCCTCCACCTCGACGGGCAGGCCGCGGAAGTACCCCTGAAGCATGTACAGGGCGACAGGAATGGTGGTGACCGGATAGATGAGGATCAGGCCGGGAACAGTGTTGCGCAGGCCCGTCATCGAAAAGGCGATGTAAATCGGCAAGGCCAAAACGATCATCGGCACCATGTATATAAGAAGGATGGAGCGCGAAAACGCCGCCCGACCTTTAAAACGAAGACGCGCAACGGCGTAGGCCCCGGGCACCGAAAAGGCGAGCGTGATCAACACCGTCAGTACCGATACGTAAAAACTGGTCCACAAGTAGCCGCCAAATCCAAACTGCCCGAACAGCTCGATATAGCTGCGAAACAGATCCATGCCGCGGCTCAGGTCAATCGAGAAATCGAGCGGATTCTTCAGCAGCGCCTGTTGCGACTTAAAACTGGTCATCACCATGACGTAGAACGGGATCAGCACAATCGCCGTGAATACGATGTATCCAAATCCGGTGAGAAAACGGATTACGGCATCTTCGAACGCATGGCGGTTCATGGCCCCGGGATGGGCCTCCACAAGCATCCGCTCAAGTGGCCAGATCGTAAAGACAGCAAAGGCCAATACCCCGATCAATTGCCAAAGAAAGGGAACATCCTCGCCAAATTGCAGTGCAGACAGGGGCGTAAACAGGAAGGCGACACTCAGCAGCGCAAATCCGCCAATCAGCAGTTTTCTGTCCCGCACAAACAGGGCGGCCAGTCCACCACCAATGCCAAGAAAAAGACACCCGAAAGACCCCGGGCGAAAACCAAGACCGCTGGCAAAAGACAGGGTGACAGCAACAGTTATTGCAATCACAAAGGCCCAGAACAAACCGATAAGGCCAGCCGTGAACACGCCTTGTCGCAACAGACTCATCTCTGATCCTCCTTCATCTTGCCATGTAAACTTCGGGGTGAGGCCACAGGCCGAGGGGCAGCGCCCCTGACCCCGCCCGCCGCAGGCGAACAGCAAACTTGTTTTGCGTACGTGCTCACAATCCTTCCTCCTGGCTGATGTATTTGAAGAAGAAGACGCTAAAGAGAAGGAGCGTGGCAAAGATCACCACAGCAACAGCCGCACCGGCACCAATGTTGGAAATCGCAAAGGCCTGTTCGTAGACATTCACCGTCAAGGTACGCGTCCCGGCATTGCCACCTGTCAACAGGAAGATGTCGTCGAACTTGTTGAAGGTCCAGATAAAGCGCAGCAGGAACAGCACCGACAGGATGCCAAGCAGCATGGGCAGGCTGAGGTACCAGAACTTCTGGAACGGCGACGCCCCGTCCATGTCCGCCGCCTCATACATATCCGTATCGATGGATTGCATCCGGGCGAGAATGAACAGGAACGACAGCGGGAAGTAGCGCCAGATCTCGAACACGGTGACCATGATCAACGCAAGCGGGCGTTGGCCAAAGAAATTGATCGGGCTGTCAGTCACGCCCATCTGGATCAACAGCGCATTGAGTGATCCCGAAAAGGGATCCATCAGGGCAACCCAGGTAAAAGCGACAGCGATAATCGGTGAGACGTAGGGAAACAGGTACAAGCCGCGCAACACGCCCTTGCCCTTGAATTCCTTGTTCAAAAGCATGGCGGCAAACAAACCGACCACCAGCGCGCCAACCGTACCAACCACCGTGTAGAAAATGGTGGCCCACAAAACGGCCCAAAACTCGGCCCCGTCAAAGATGCGGGTGAAATTCTTCAATGTGAATTCCGAATTGGTGAGAATGTTATCTCCTGAGCCAAAACCACGTGGTTCAGACCCTTCGACGATCTCCTCCAACGCATCGGGGTCGCCGTCCAGCGTAACCGGCAGGCGCAGGCGTTCGTTGAATCCACCTTCTACATCGCCATAGATGCATGTGAGGTTGGACCCATCCAGCGAACAGATTTCGGGCAATTCGGTGAAGGTCACGCCGTCGGGGATCTCGTCGCTGAATCCCAGTCCCGTAATCGCCTTTTGCTGAGACGAATTGCGCACCCTGTATTCGATCACATCCACGCCGCCGCGTTGGCGCAGGCTTTCCCGCAGAACTGGGGCCACAGGGCGCAGGTCTGCAAGGCCAACAGGTTTGAAACTGATCCAGAAAATCGAGAGCAATGGCAGGATGATGACAAGGCTCACAATTGCAATGGTAGGCAACAGAAGGCCCCATGCCAGCCGGGCTTCGCGCCGTTCAAGGGCGCCGCGTGTGGTGGGAGGAGTAGGAGCTGTCATCGGATCATCTCGGATGAAGGGAGGGATTGGGGGCAAGCAGGCCCGCCCCCGGGAAAGTTGGTCTTTCAGTTTTCATAATCGTTATGCGATCTGCGACATGGTCGCGGCCCATTTCAGAGCAGGGGCCGCGACAAGATCTGCCGCTGATGGCACTGACCTTTGCTGGTGCCTTAGTTGACGGCTGCCAGCTCGGTGTTCATGGCTGCGATTGCTGCCGCTGCATCAATCTCATCATCAATGAACTGACGCACAATGCGGTTGATTGCCTGGCTGTTGATCATCTTGGAGGCCAGCGCCAACTGATTCTCCTCGACGCCCCAGCGTTTGGCCACCTTCAGACCACCCACGATTTCATCCAGCATCTCAGCAGAATAGAGATCTTTCATCGGGGCTTTGCGATCTACACCGACTGGAATTTCCGACCAAGCTGCGGAGAACTTGCCGGGTTCATCCGCAGTGCCTGTGCGCACGGGGAACTTGCCCTCGGCGGCGATGGACAGCGTGTCCATGTAGCCATCGTTCATCGAGAATTCGACAAATGCTTGCGCGGTTTCCGTGTCGGCGTCGTTCGTGATCCCAAAGTAACGGACGTCACCCCATGCCGCACCCTCAGGGTTGGACGGGCCAGCAAAGTTGGTCACGATGCCCGTTGCTGCTGCAAGTTCACGGGTGGTTGGATCGTCGTTGATCGTGGGGGCGGCGCTGTCGCGCAGTCCAGCCAGTTCATCAAGAATGAAGGGCGACCAGATGATCATTGCAGCTTGCCCTGCAAAATAAAGTTCACGCGACTGCTTCCAGTACAGCTCTCCGGGAGGGGATGCCTTGGCAATCGCCTTGTAGAAATTCAGAACTTCGGTGGTTGCGGCAGGGTCCAGCTCTTGGAAGCCATTGTCGCCAACCGGGCTGACACCGTTTGCAAGGAACACATGCTCAAGCACTTGGCTCATAAAGCCTTCGTCCACCTTGGTCGCAGCCACAAAGCCGTACATGGACGGTGGATTGTGCAGCGCCGCAAGGGCTGCTTCGACATTGGCATAGCTGTTGGGAGGCTCGAGACCTTTTTCCGCAAACAGATCGGCGCGGTAGACCACCATTTGTGTCCAGCCATCGACAGGCACCGAGGCGATATCGCCATCATATGCGGCCATGCTCAACGGACCAGAGGCGAAGGTATCGCGGCCGAGCCCATCCACAACCTCGGTTGCCGCTTCGGTGTCCAGAATGCCGGCCTCAGCCCATGGCAGCGCATATTGCAGAGGGTGGTAAATCACGTCCGGCAGGTCACCCGCGGCAAAGGCTGCCGTTGTGCGCGTGCCAAGATCTGTTTCGGAGACGGGAATGACCTCCACCTTGTTGCCTGTCGCTTTTTCAAACGCCGCCGCCATTGATTGTTGTTTGGCCAGCCGTTCGGGCTGTTCTTCGGTTGTCCAGAAACGAATGTCGTCCGCGAGTGCGGCGCTCGCGCTGATGGCAAGGCCAAGCGCGGTGCCAAGCAGCAATCGGCCCGTTAGGCCTTTGGTCGGTGTCATGAGTGTTTCCTCCCCCATGGTGTCTGTTTGATCGTTTTTCGGGTCCGGCCCAGGCTGGGCGGCTCCGGTCACGCGCTTATCCTGCGTCAATTTATTGCAACGATGCAACAAATTTCTGAATTGGCCAAAATCAATTGAAATCGCAGCATTTTATGGATTTTTCTGCGATGCAGCGTTGATGGCGCAGTGCAACAATTGCATCGATGCAACGCGATTCGTGGTTGTGTTGAGCGGCTGTCCCTGTACCACTTATACTCAGTCAAACCGTGTTGAGCCTGTGACCGAAGCAAACAAGAAACCACCGACGCTGAAAACGATTGCGGAATTGACGGGGCTGAGCCTGTCAACGGTATCGCTGTCTCTGCGCGATGGCAGCCGTTTAAAGAAAGAGACGCGTGAGAAGATCGCGCGTGCCGCCGAGGAGGTGGGATATGTGCCCAACCGGGCGGGGGTGCGCTTGCGCACGGGCCAGACCAATGTTCTGACGCTGGTTCAGTCGCCGGCCAAGAATACCATCGACTACACCCGCCAGATGATCGAGGGGATTGGTGCGCATTTGCGTGGCACGAAATTCCATCTCAACGTCATTCCGGATCTAGCGGACGCCGATCCCGAAACGTCTGTGCGCTACGTACTCAAGAATCGTACAGCTGACGGTTTGATCCTGACCCACACAAGTGCGCGCGACCCGCGCGTACAGATGCTGATGGATGCAGACTTTCCATTTGTCTGCCATGGCCGCACCGAATTCTACGCCCCGCACCCGTTTCACGATTTTCACGTCGAACGCTTTGTTGAAGTGGCCGTAGAGCGCCTGCAATTGCGGGGTCGTACACGTTTTCTGTTGGTGGCAGAGGATGATGGCACCACCAACTTCGCCAAGATTTCTGGCAGCTTTCACCGCAGCCTGGGTCGTCATGGTCTGACGGGTGAAGTGGCGACGGATACTGGCATTCTCGTATCTACTGAAACCGCACGTGCCTTTGGGCAGAGGCTTGCCAGCCAGTCACACCGCTATGATGCGATTATCAGCAACAATGAACTTGCGACTCTCGCTCTGATGGGGGGGATGGGGGACAAAGGCATGACATTCGGCGCGGATTACGAGCTGATTTGTCGTCAGACAACCGACCTGCTGCCGCTGCTGTACCCGGCCATCGACACAGTTGCAGAAGACCTTGTCGAAACTGGCGGCGAACTTGCACGCCTGTTGATCGCACGTCTCGGCGGTGCGCCCGTTCAGTCCCTGCAAACCTTGTGCGAACCAAAAGCCCAGTGGCGCAGCGACGGTTGATCTGACCTCAGGCGTGCCCGAGAATCAGATCCGATGCTTTCTCTCCGATCATGATGGCCGGCGCATTGGTGTTGCCGCTGACAATCTCAGGCATGATCGAACAATCCGCCACACGCAGCCCTGCAATGCCATGCACGCGCAAAGCATCATCCACCACGGCTGACTTGTCGCTGCCCATGCGGCAGGTGCCCGTTGGGTGGTAAATTGAAGCAGTGTTGTTGCGCGCCCAGTCCAGCGTTGCATCATAGTCATCCATCGGCAAATCCGCATGAGGGCGGAACTCCTCCGAAATCTTAGACGTTAACGGTGCGTGCCGCGCAATGCGACGGGCGATGTTGACGCCTTCGACGATGGTGCGGCAGTCGGTTTCCGTGCTGAGGTAGTTCGGAATGATCTTGGGGTAGGCCCGCCCATCCTTGCTGGCCAGACGTATCTCGCCCTTTGATTCCGGGCGCAATTGGCAGACGGACATGGTGAAGGCCGAGAACGGATCGGCCCCTTTGCCCGGATTTTCCGCCGACAAAGGCTGCACATGGAATTGAATATCCGGTGTCTCCAGCTCCTTGCGCGTCTTCATGAACCCGGTGGCAAGGCTGGCGGCCATTGTCATCGGCCCAGCCCTGAACATCAGGTATTTCAAGCCAATCTTGGCCTGCCCGAACAAGCTGCGTACTTCGTCATTGAGCGTTGGTTCGTTGCACTTGTAGACAAGGCGTGCCTGCAGGTGGTCCTGCATGTTTTTGCCGACGCCTTGCAGATCATGCACCACGTCAATGCCATGCTCCTGAAGTTGCGCGGCCTCTCCGATTCCCGACAGCATCAGCAGTTGGGGCGAGTTGATCGCGCCGCCAGACAACACAATTTCCTTGCGGGCCGTGACGGTTTGCCAATTGCCGCTGCGATCCTTGTAGGTGACGCCGGTTGCGCGTTTGTCGGTGATTTCAATCTTTTCGACCTGCGCGCGGGTGATGATTTGTAGATTCTCCCGCGATTTCACTGGATTGAGAAACGCCACAGCAGACGAGCAGCGTCGCCCATTGCGCGCTGTCAGTTGGAAAAAGCCGACGCCTTCCTGTTCGGCGCCGTTGTAATCCGGGTTGAATGGATAGCCCGCCGCCTGCGCCGCCGCGACCCATGCATCTGTGATTGGGCGCTGAATGCGCATATTGGATACCGAAAGCCCGCCCTGATCACCATGGTATTCGTCAGCCCCACGCTCGTTTTTCTCGGAGCGTTTGAACAGGGGTAACACATCGTCCCATGCCCAGCCGCGATTGCCCATCTGGGCCCAGCGGTCATAGTCTTGGGGTTGTCCGCGGACATAGAGCAAGCCATTCAGCGACGACGAGCCGCCCAGCACCTTGCCCCGCGGCCACTCGATCGAGCGTCCGTTCAGCCCGGGATCCGGCTCGGTTTTGTAACACCAGTCGACGTTCGGGTTGTGAATCGTTTTGAAGTAACCCACTGGAATGTGAATCCAAGGGTTCAGGTCACGACCACCTGCTTCCAGGAGAATAACCTTGTTTTTTGGGTCTGCGCTGAGTCTATTTGCAAGCACACAGCCTGCTGAGCCCGCTCCCACGACGATATAGTCGGCCTCCAAAATTTCCCCTCCCGTGACATTTTGTAAGAAAAGACTATGCAGAATGTAATTCCTGCGCTAGCCTTTTCTGAGATAAAACGTCTCAATAATGTGCATCAGGGAGGATAGCATGGGATTAGGGAACAAACTGAACGGCATTTCCCGCCGCGATTTGTTTAGGGTTGCAGGACGCTATGGCATGAGCTCAACGCTCATGGCGGCGACAGGGTTTGGTGGGGCGATGAGCCTTGCAAACTTGGCATCTGCGGCAGAATCGACATACGAAAAACGCTTTGCCAAAGAGCCCAAGTTCACGCTGAAATTCGGCGCTGCGGGCTTCAACGCGCGCAACCTTTTGATCGAACGCGCCGGTGCGCTGGAATTCGCGCGCGACCTCGAAAGCCGCACCGACGGTGAGATTCGCGTCGAGTTCATTGGCGACAACCAGATCTGTGGTCAGGTGTCCTGTGTTGAGAAGTGTCAGCAAGGTATCGTCGATATCTATGCGGCTTCGACTCAGAACTCTGCCGGTGGTGCACCATATCTGAACGTGCTGGACTATGCGTACATGTTCCGTAACCGCGCCGACCAGTTCCACTTCCTGTACTCGCCCAAGAGCCAAGCGCTGCTGCGCGAGCCCTATGAGCGTCGTCACGGCCTGAAGTTCCTGTTCAGCCACGCTGAATTGCGCGGCATCCAGTTGGGTCTGGCATGGGAAGACAAGCCAACAGTTACATCTGTCGAGCAGTTGTTCGGCACGAAAAACCGCGTCACGGGCACTCAGCTTGGCCGTATCGCAATGACTGCTTTGAACCTGAACCCGGTTCCGGTTGCATGGGAAGAAACGCTTGACGGTCTGAAGCAGGGTCTGATCGATGGTGCAGAAACATGGGCCTCGGCCGTGGCATATGCCAACATGTCGCCTGTGGTTAGCCAGTCAGTGAACCTGAACTTCTTCTGCGGTACAGAGCACACAGCCATGAACGCGGGTGTCTTTGACAGCCTTGGTGGCGAGTTGCAGGACGAAGTGATGGAATCGTCCTACTGGGCGCAGGTCCACGTTCAGGCGGCAAACGAAGTCGCCTTGATCAAGACTGTTGGTCAGTCCGATCCACAACTGCCCGGAACGATCTTTGCCGAGAACAACGTGCGCAACGCATTCTTGTCCGACGCAGAGCTCAAGAAGGCCGAAGAAATGTGTTCGCCAGAATTCCAGCCACAGCTGTGGGAAGAATGGCGCGAGCGCATCAACGGCTGGCAGGGTGGCGCAGACACCTACCAGGAAATCTACGACGAAGTCCGCACGATCCCAGGCGACACACTGCCTGAGAACGTCGAACCCCGTCGTTGGTGGAAAGCCTAAATCTAGGTTGAACGACCAAGCCGATCCCGGATCCCGGGGTCGGCTTTTTTTGTCACCAGACGCAAAAAGACGTCATAGTTGGCAAAAACCAGAATCAATGGGAGGGGCGCGAGATGTCAATCTTGGCGGATATGTCGACCATCGTCACAGCGACGTTGAGTGGTGACATTAATTTCAATGTGGTCAAAGCCTACAGGTCAGATGCGGCATGGTACGTCTTTGCCCCGCTGACGTTGATCGGCGCTGTCCTGTTTTACTACCGAGAGCGGCTTGCCGAAGGTTTTGAGCAACGTCTTGGGGTATCGACGACGAAATACACCCATCCGATCATTGCCATTATCCTTACGATTGCCCTGTGCGCGGCATTCCTGCCGCCGGTGGCAGAGGCGTTGAAATCAGCCACAGGCGACAATCACCGCCTGTTGCTTGTGATGCTTCCGATCCTGCTGATCCTGTTCGAGCGGTCCCCGGAGCGGACCATCGTTGTCTATTGCTACATCATTATGGCCGTCATCATTTTTGTCGGTGTGATCCAGCGTTTCGTGTTTTCGGTGCAGGTGCCGTGGTCCACAACCATCCCGCCGCTCTTGTTCATGGTCATGGCATGGTATGGCTGCGCGCTGAACATCCGCCTTCGCACGCACCTGAGTTTTTCCGAATTCCGCACAAAGCTGGGCCGCAAGGGGCAGCTGTTCTGGCTGACCTTCGACAACGTTCTGTGGCTTTTGTTCTGCGTTATTGCAGTCACCACGACGTCGCGTGTCACGGTGAACACTTACGACAACTTTGCCATCGTGCTCGGCACGGATGACATCATGCGCTGGTGGTTCCTGCTGACGATGCCGCTGTGCTTTATCCTGTTGGCCGCCCGCGCCATCGAAAACATGATCGAAGATTTCACCAAGTTCAAAGGCGATGGTCCGATGATCGAGCAAGCCGTTATCGGGGGGGACACCTAATGACCGACGCAACATGGATTACCATTATCTCGCTGGCGGTGACGTTCCTGTTCATGATGGGGACGCCGGTTCTGCTGATCATCTTCTACTGGGTGGTGGGGTGCAGCTTTGTGCTGGGCCTGACACTCGACAACACGGGGGCTGAACTGCTCAACGTGTTCAAGGATGGCTTTGCCCTGATGGCGATGCCGCTGTTCATTCTGACCGGGGACCTGATCAACAAGTCAGGCATTGCAAAACGACTGTCGGACTTTGCCTATGCCTGTCTGGGTTGGCTGCGCGGCGGTCTGGCAATGGCCTCGCTTGGGGCGTGCGGATTGTTCGCTGCGATCTCGGGATCGAACTCGGCCACCACAGCCACCATCGGGTCAATGCTGCACCCTGAGATGGTGAAGGGTGGTTATGACGAGCGTTTCTCCGCGGCCACTGCGGCTGCGGGTGGTACGGTCGGGATCATCATCCCGCCCTCGATCATCTTCATCGTCTATGGCTTCCTGATGAACCTGCCGATTTCAGACCTGTTCATCGCGGGCATCATTCCCGGAACGCTGATGGTTATTGCCATGATGGCGGCCTGCTTCATCGTTTGCTCCATCAATGGGTGGGGCTATCTGATCAAGCTGTCCTTCATGCGGGTGTTCAAATCCGGTATTGGTGCTTGGCTTGGCTTCTTTGCCATCGGCCTCGTGCTCTGGGGGATCTACACCGGTAAATTCTCGCCCACAGAGGCGGCAGGCGTGACGGTTGGTTTCTGTATCATCGTCGGTATGCTCAGCTTCCCGGCGAACAAGATGCTGGGGATGGATGCGGACACGCCTATCGAGGAAAAGTCGGTGACTTCCATGTTCGTGGTCGAAGGTTTCCGTCTGCAGGATGTGCCATCCATCGTTGTGCGTTCTGCGCAGATCTCGGGTATCCTTGCGCCGCTGATCGCTGTGTCGGTTGTGATGCAGCAGATCCTGTCGTTGCTTGGTGCCCAAGAGGTCATCGGCAATTTCGTGACCTCCATGGGCGGCTACTATCCCGTTCTGTTCACGGCAATGGCGATGGTGTTTGTCGCAGGCATGATCCTTGAATCACTGCCCGTGACCATCATCATGGCGCCCATTCTGGCGCCGATTGCTGCATCTGTGGGCGTTGATCCGATCCACTTTGCGGTCATCTTCCTTGTGGGTGCGTCAATCGGCTTTATCACGCCGCCCTATGGCCTGAACCTCTACGTGGCGTCCGGAGTGACGGGTGTTCCATATTTCCGATTGCTGCGGTATTCGACAATGTATCTCGTGTCACTGCTGGCTGTCTGGTTCCTTGTGGCCCTTACACCTGAGTTGGCACTCTTCTTGTTACCAAACCAGTAAGAGTAATTTAGCAAAGCCATGCCTGACGATCATCGCCCGCGCAAACCTGGCCAAATCCCCACCAACCTTCGCTTGTTGATGGTGATGGAGGAGGTGGTCAGGCGGGGGGTGGCTGTTAAACCTGCAGCGTTGATCGAGGCTCTGGGCTTGCCCAAGCCAACCGTGCATCGCCTGTTGCAAACCGCAGAAGCCGAAGGGTTCTTGCAACGGGATCTGGATGGAAGATCTTATGGTCCGGGCCCGCGCTTGCGGGCCTTGGCTGTGCAGACGATCTCATCAGAGCATTTGCGCTCAGCCCGTCTGAGCATTTTGCGCGGTGTGGCCGAGGAGATTGGTGAAACCTGCAATCTGGCCACAGCGGATCGCGAGGGAATGACCTATCTCGACCGGGTCGAAACCGAGTGGCCGCTGCGCATCCAGTTGCCCATTGGCACTCAAGTTCCGTTTCACTGTACAGCCAGCGGCAAGATGTACCTGTCGACCCTGCGCCCGCATATCTTGCGCTCTATCGTGACAGCGCGCCCGCTTGAAGCCCGCACAGAGCACACCTTGACAGACGTCAAGGCGATCCAGAAGGAAATGCAGCTGATCCGCGAGCGTGGCTATTCAACGGATGATGAAGAATTCATGTCCGGCATGACGGCTGTTGCGGTGCCGGTTTGGGATGGCCAGAACAAGTTGCTGGCGACGTTGTCGGTGCATGCGCCCATGCAGCGCCGCGCCATCAAAAGCCTGCTGGATTGTCTGCCCGCCCTGCACAGTGCAGCCAAACAGCTGACACAACTGCATGCAGACGATCAGGACTAGAGCAGTTTCTGATCAGATCCGGTGATCTCTACGCGGCCTGAAATCAGGGATTTCAATGCGTTAAGTGACGCAGGACGTGTTTGGTTACACCAGAAACGCCCTAGAGACTGATTTTGCGCGCCTCTTGTGCGGCGCGGTAAATCGCGTTTTCCACCCGCACGACACTCAGATAATCCGCCGCCGCGTTTTCCACTGGCGCGCCTGAGCGCATGGCTTCAAGTACATGACAGTTCAGTGTGTGCACGCAGTCCCCGCCAAATCCATCCCACGTATCCGGCGCCAGCACTTCGTCTTCCGCCAACGTTCCGAAACGGCGCAGGCCCACAGATCCATCTCCGCGCAAGGTCAGGGTGCCTTGCGTGCCTTCAATCAAGGCTTCGCCCATCGTGCGGCGGTGATTGTCAGCGGCATGATCCAACAGCCTGTTGCCATCAAACAGCGCCCGCACGCCGCTGGCGTGGTCAAAGATCACGTGCCCCGCATCTTCACCTGCGATCACCGGGTTGATCTGGCGCAGATCTGCATAGACCGAGCGCGTCGGGCCAAATAGATATTGAAACGTATCTACCCAATGCACAGCCGTTTCATGGATCAGGAACCGCTCCATCTGTTGGAAATAGGGTTGGCGATCAAGATAGGCGCGCGGCCCTTGCCCGTCGCCGGGGCGCAGGCGGAAGGTGGCGTTCAGCACGTCTCCGATTGCGCCAGCCTCGATCTGGGCTTTGATTGCGCGATACCACGGCTGAAATCGAAAATTTTCGTGGACAACAAGGGTTGCGCCAGCGGCCTCGATCTCGGCTGTCATGGCTTCGGCCTCGGTGATGCTTGTGCAAAACGGCTTTTGGCAGATGATCCAGCGGATTCCTGCGGCAAGGGCTGTGCGGATAGCGCTGGCATGCGCGGGCGGAGGCAGGATGATATCCAGCAGGTCAGGCTGTGTTTCGGCCAGCATCGCGTCGAGGGATGTGAACGGCGGTGCGCCCGTTTCGCCCGCCCGCGCAGCGTCATGATCGCAGGCCCCCACAACCGTGACTTCCTCGCAGCGCGCCCAACTGCCATAATGGAACTGAGAGAAGTATCCGGCCCCAAGGCAGGCGACTTTGATCGTCATCGCAGGTCTCCGCACGCATTGGCGCCTCGACGCGCCGCTTTCCGCCGCCTAGAGTAATGGTCCTGCTACCAGAACACCACGCCCAGAACCGGAGAACTCGCATGCCTTACGCCGTCACCGTTCATTTTGAAATTGCGCCGGGTCAGATGGCGGCCTTTTTGCCTCTGATGCGTGAAAATGCGACAGCGTCAGTGCGCGACGAGCCGGGGTGTTTGCAATTCGACGTTTGCATTGATCCGAGCCTGCCGGATCAGGTGTTCCTTTACGAGATCTATACGGATCTGGCAGCCTTTGAGCACCACCAGACCATGCCGCACTACGCCGCCTTCGGGCAGGCAGCAGGAGACCTTATTGCAGCAAAGACGGTGCGCACCTACGAAACGGCGCTGCAACATCATGTCTGAGCACTCGATCCTGTAACAAATGCAGGTCTAATGTGCTCAAAAGCCGCGCGTTGCGAGGAAATCCGCCGGGAAACCTGAAATAATTGCGCCTGTCGCCTCACGTCGCGGAGATATGCGGCAGTGCAGCATTGTTGATCTGAACCTGCCCCCTTAGGTTGTCGTCAACGCCAGACGGATTTGTCTGGCACAGCACCAAGAGGGGACAGACATGACACGCACAGCCATCATTACAGGATCGACCAGCGGTATTGGCCTTGGGATTGCCGAGGCCTATGCGGCTGAGGGCTACAACATCATGCTCAACGGCTTTGGTGATGCGGACGAAATCGAAGCCACCCGCGCAGCGCTCGATGCCAAGGCGGCAGGTACAGTCGCTTATCATGGTGCCGACATGACCAAGCCGGATCAGATCGCGGATCTTGTGGCCCAGACAGAGGCCCGGTTCGGTGCCGTTGATATTCTCGTCAACAATGCTGGCATTCAGCATGTCGCCCCGGTCGAAGAGTTTCCGCTGGAAAAGTGGGACGCGATCATCGCGATCAACATGTCGTCTGCCTTTCATACGATCCGGGCCGCGCTGCCGGGCATGAAGTCCCGCGGATTTGGGCGCATCATCAATGTGGCCTCGGCACACGGGCTTGTCGCCTCGCCCTACAAATCGGCCTATGTGACGGCCAAGCACGGTATCATCGGATTGACCAAGACCATCGCCCTTGAGGCCGCGCAGCACGGCGTGACCGTGAACGCAGTGTGCCCGGGCTATGTTCTGACGCCACTTGTCGAAGGGCAGATACCCGACACAGCCAAGGCCCGTGGCATCACCGAAGAAGAGGTGAAGCGGGATGTGTTGCTGGCCGCCCAGCCCACCAAGGAATTTGTCACCGTCGAGCAATTGGGCGCTCTATGCGTGTTCCTTGCAGGCGAGGCTGCGGCCTCGATGACCGGCACGGCACTGCCCGTCGATGGCGGCTGGGTCGCGCAATAACACCACGTCCGGCGCATCGCGCCTGCAAAGGAGAACGGGACCATGTCCAAGGCAGAAGGCCGCTCCAAACGGCACGAGAAATCGATCAACCTTGCCCTGCAAGGGGGCGGGTCCCACGGCGCCTTTACCTGGGGTGTGCTGGATCGCATGTTCGAAGAAGACCGCCTGTGGATTGAAGGTATCAGCGGGACGTCGGCAGGCGCGATGAACGCGGTTGTCGCCACACAAGGCATGTATGATGGCGGTGCCAAGGGCGCGCGCCGTGCCCTCGAAGAGTTCTGGCGCGCCGTCAGTCTGGCCGGGCAGGGCAGCCCGATCCAGCGCACACCTATGGATATGCTGTTGGGGTCATGGTCGCTGGACATGTCACCGGGCTATGTGATGGCTGACCTGATGAGCCGCATGGCTTCGCCCTATGATCTGAACCCTTTGGGGCTGAACCCGCTGCGTGATGTGGTCAAAGGCTTCATTGACTTCGACAAGGTCGCCAATTGCAGTGATATGGGCCTCTATATCTCGGCCACCAATGTCGAAACGGGGCGGGCACGTGTGTTCCACCGCGAAGAAGTGACGTTGGATGTTGTCATGGCCTCGGCCTGCTTGCCCACGATGTTCAAGGCGGTCGAGATCGATGGCGTGCCATACTGGGACGGCGGTTTTATGGGCAACCCGGTCCTGTTTCCTTTCATTGACCATTCGCCTTCGTCGGACATTGTGATCGTCCAGATCAACCCGCTCAAGCGTCCAGGCACACCCCGGCGCGCACGCGACATCCAGAATCGGGTGAACGAGATCACCTTCAACGCCTCGCTGTTGCGTGATTTGCGCACCATCGATCTGATCCACCGCCTGATCGAAGACGGAGCGCTGTCGGACAATGAATATCGCCGCATGAACATGCACATGATTGACGGCTGCGATGACATGCTTGCGCTTGATGCATCTTCGAAACTGAACTCGGAATGGGCGTTTCTGGAGCATTTGCGCGACTTGGGTCGGTCCCACGCGGATCGCTGGCTGGCCGCCAATTTCGACAAGATCGAAAAAGAAAGCACGTTGGACCTGCGGGTCCTGTTTGACGACTTCGGTGCGCCACACGGCGGCAACGCAGTCGAGCTGAAATCCAGAAAGGATTAGACCAATGACATTGCGAACAGCAACACTCGGGCTCGTTCTTGCGGCGCTCGGCACGACAGCCTTTGCCGTTGAGTTGGACGACGTGAAGACGCGCGTTCTGAATGGCCTCGAAGGACCGTCCGGCCCCAACAACATCACCAATGTCGCAATCGCAAACGCGCCGCTGGCCGAAGAAGGGCTGGGCCAGATCGTGGGCTACAACCTGCGGACCCGGTCGTGGACCATTTCAGGGGATATGGGCATCGTGCCCATCCACAGCCATGCCGATCGCCCGGCTATTGTCTACACCCTGACCGGTGAGATCTACGAATATCGCAGCGACGCCAAGGAGCGCATCCTGCACAGCGCAGGCGGATTGAGCCTTGAAGAAGGCGATGTGACACACTGGTGGCTGAATGAAGGGCCGGATGATGTGCGTCTGATCGCCTTTGACGTCTACAAGGCGCGGGGCACGCCGAACGTTGCGGACACGCCAGTGCAGCAAGACTTTGATTTGCCTGCCCAAAGCGGTGCCACGCTTGAGCTGCTGGGCCTTGTCGATATCGAGGCGCACTACGGTGGTGAGAAGGGCGAGGGCCTTGTCCTGTCCACGTATCGCGCAGTGATCGAGCCCGGGGGTGTGTTGCCCAGCTTTGTTGCAGCGGGCGAGCCGTTGCAGGTCTGGGTGTGGCAGGGCGCTGTGAATGAGCATCGTTCCGACACGGACGGCCCCGTGATATTGGCTGCCGAACAGGGCGCGCATCTGGGTTCTGGCGCGCAGGCCTACTGGGAAAACACGGGCGATGTCCCTGCCGAGTTGTTCTTTGGCGTGGTTGAGCCCCTGAGCGAGACGGAGGGTGTGCCACAGGTTGGATTCCAGGCGCACCATTCCGGGCAGTAAGCTATGTCGACCGCCACCCAGATGACCGGGATGGCCCCGGAACTGGCCGCCAAGTCAGCGGAGGATCGCCGTATGGTGATCCGCCGCTCCACCATGATCGCGCTGATCGCCTTTCTGACATTGATTGATCTGTTCGGCTCTCAGGCGCTGTTGCCGACATTGGTACAGACGTACGGCGTGTCTCCCGCCGCCATGGGCTTTGCCGTCAACGCATCCACCATAGGCATGGCACTGGCGAGCCTTTTGGTCGCGGTCTTTGCCCGCAGGATCGATCGCAAGCGCGGCATCTGGATGTGTCTGGCGATGCTGAGCGTTCCGACATTGCTGTTGGCCCAGCAACCGGATCTGACGACTTTCACCTTGTTGCGGGTGGCGCAGGGCGTGTTCATGTCTGCGGCCTTCACCCTGACGCTCACCTATCTCAGCGAGGAGTGTTCGATCACGGCTGTCGGTGGGGCCATGGCGGCCTACATCACGGGCAATGTCGCCTCGAACCTGTTTGGGCGTTTGCTGGCCTCTGGGCTTGCGGACAATCTGGGGCTGGCCGAGAGTTTCTATGGCTTTGCCGCTCTGAACCTTGCAGGGGCCTTGGCGGCCTATCTCTATATCGGAGCACGCGACAGCCATGGGCATGTGCCTGCGGATGGTGGATCAGTGATCGAGGCGTGGCGCGATCATCTGACCAACGCCCGGCTGGTGGCGATGGTCGGTATCGGGTTCATCCTGCTTTTCGTTTTTGTCGCGACGTTTACTTATGCAAACTTCATCCTGTCAGAGGCACCATTTGCCCTGCCACAGATGTATATCGGCTTTGTCTATTTTGTCTTTGTGCCTGCGATCCTGACCACACCCTTGGCGGCCGCGTCTGTGCAGCGCTACGGAGCGCGTGCCAGCTTTCACGGCGCGATCATCGTGTCTCTGGTGGGGCTATTGCTGTTGTTGACGCCTGTGCTGGCGCTGTTTCTTGCGGGATTGGCCATGGTCGGCGCGGGGCTGTTTTTCGCACAATCCGTGGCAACGGGCTATGTCGGGCGCACAGCTACACATGATCATGCGGCAGCCAATGGGCTGTATCTCGCTAGCTATTATCTCGGCGGCATCAGCGGGGCCTTCGTCATCGGACGGGTGTTCGAGTGGGCAAGCTGGGGGATGTCGGTCTGGACGCTCATTGGCCTGACGGCTTTGGCGGGGGCATTGTCCCTCAAGATGACGCGCTGATGGCCGCCCTTTGAAAACCACACATGATGCTGCCCGAAGTCAACGATCTCAAAGCGTCAGGTGACACGCCCGGTGTCGCGTCGTTTCCAAAAACGCTGCAGGCGCCCTTAGTCGACGAAGTGACAGGCGACCCGTGCGCCGTTCACGTTGCGCAGGTGCGGGCGTTCCTGTCGGCAAATGTCCTGGGCCAGTGGGCAGCGCGGGTTATAGGCGCAGCCGGGCGGTGGGTTGATCGGATCCGGGATCTCGCCCGTGGGGGGCGCAACCTCGCGTCCGAAACCGTCCAGTTGCGGCGCAGCGGCCAGCAGCATCTGTGTGTAGGGGTGTTTGGGGTCGTCAAACAGCGTGTCGGGATCGGCCTCTTCCACCAGTCGCCCTAGGTAAAGCACGCCGATGCGGTCAGCCATGTGCTGCACCACCGTCAGATCATGGCTGATGAACAGATAGGTGAGGCCGAACTGATCCTTGAGATCGCTCATCAGGTTGAGGACCTGCGCCTGCACCGACACGTCCAGCGCCGAGGTCGGCTCATCACAGACAATCAGTTTGGGCTCGGAGGCAAGCGCGCGGGCAATGCAGATGCGCTGGCGCTGCCCGCCGGAGAATTCATGCGGAAATTTGCCTGCATCCCGGGCACTTAGCCCGACTTGTTCAAGCAGTTTCTCAGCCAGCCCCTTGGTGTCACCGCCCCGCGCTGCAACCGGTTCGGCGATGATATCGCGCACCCGCCAGCGCGGGTTGAGCGAGGCATAGGGGTCTTGGAAAATCATCTGAATGTCGGCGCGCACGTCGTCGATTTTCTGGGCATCTGTTTCACGGGCGAGGTCAACGCCGCGGATCTCCACAGCCCCTTCGGTTGGTCCCAACAGACCCACCAGCATCTTGCCGATGGTGGATTTGCCCGACCCGCTTTCCCCGACAAGGGCGTAGACGGTGCGCTCTTCAATCTCGAAACTGACGTCTGAGACGGCCGTGAGCAGCGCCTTGGGGCGGCGTTCGACCACGCGGTTCAACCAAGGTTTGGAGACGTCAAAGATGCGGGTGAGATTGCGAATGGATACGAGGGCCATTAAGCGACATCCTCACGTGCGATCGGGTGCAAACAGGCAGCGCCATCAATGAGTTGCGGGCCGGGGCTCACCTTGCAATCGGCTTCTGTGCGCGGGCAACGAGGATGGAAGGCGCAGCCCTGTGGCAGACTGTCCAGACGCGGCATCGCGCCGGGGATCTGGTGCAGGCGGTCCTTGCCGCGCGAGGCCAGCGGGGTCGAGCCCATCAGCCCATCTGTGTAAGGGTGCAGCGGCGCGGTCAGCACCTCGCGCACAGGGCCAAGTTCGGCCAGTTGCCCTGCATACATGACGGCCACGCGGTCGGCGGCTTCGGCGATCACGCCCATGTCGTGGGTGATCAGCATGACGGCTGTGCCACGCTCTCGGCAGAGCTTTTTCAACAGCGCGATGATTTGGGCCTGCACCGAGACATCGAGCGCGGTGGTGGGTTCATCGGCGATGATTAGGCTGGGTTCAGCGCACAGGGCCAGCGCGATCACAACCCGTTGGCGCATCCCGCCAGAGAACGCGTGCGGGTAGCTGTCAACGCGTTCGGCTGCACCGGGAATGCCCACCTCTTCCAGCGCGGCAATGGCCCGTTGACGTGCTTCTGATTGCGAGATGTCGAGATGGGCCAGCATCGTTTCGGTCAACTGGTCGCCAATGCGCAGCAGCGGGTTGAGCGAGGTCAGCGGATCCTGAAACACCATGCCGATCTGCTTGCCGCGCAAGCGCCGCATCTCGTCCCCTTGGAGGTGGTCGATGCGGATGCCGTTCAGGTGGATTTCACCCGATGCGATATGCGCAGGCGGATTCAGCAGGCCAATGACAGCGTTACCGGCCATGGACTTGCCCGCGCCCGATTCCCCAACGACTCCAAGGATTTCACCGGGCGCGATGTCATAGGATACGTTCTGGACCGGGCGCAGAATGCCATGCCGCGTGGGGATGTCGACGGTGAGGTTTTGGATAGAGAGGGTTGGGGTGGTCATTTGAAGCACAACCCCACAATGCCATGAGTTTCATCATTTTCAGCCAACGCGAGTGCATGGTGTCGTAAATCGTCGAAACTGGATAATTTAACCGAAGACATGGCGTCCAGATCGGGGTCCGCAGAACAATCGAAACCGCTGGCTAGATCTGGGTTCGCAGAAATACTATCCAATACTTCAAGTAAGTCGTCGCTCCATCCATCCAGCGCGGCGCCGACAGCCGCAACCTCTGAAATGCGGTCCTGTAACCCAGCGATTTCAAAGGTTCTATTTGGCTTGCATGCTCTTGCCCATGACTCTGCATTTCGGAGATAATTCAGCATTAACCAGCGACAACCTTCAGACATCTCAGAAAAATCTGCTTTTGCTGTAATGGGTGCAGTCATAAGTAACGTGCACAAGATCGTCACTCTCACCATCACCGCAACCTCGGATTTAGTGCATCCCGCAGCCAGTCGCCCAGTAGGTTGACGCTGAGGGCGAGGGCCAGAAGGGTCATGGCCGGGAAGAACAGGATCCACCATTCACCGGAGAACAGGAAATCCTGACCGATGCGGATCAGGGTGCCCAGCGACGGTTTGGTGGGCGGGGCGCCTACACCGAGGAAGGACAGTGTCGCCTCTGCGATGATTGCCAGCGCCAGCGAGATGGTCGCGATCACCAGCACGGGGCTGAGCACGTTGGGCAGGATGTGGCGCAGCATGATCGCGGGGCTGGTGCGCCCGATCAGCTTGGCGGCGGCCACGTATTCCTTGTTTTTTTCGACCAGTGTTGCGCCGCGCACGACGCGGGCGAACTGCACCCAGTCCGACAAGCCAATCGCGATGATCAGCACCCAGATCGCCATTTGGTCGCGGTATTCCACCGGCGTCACACCCTTGGCGATGCCAAAGATCAGCATGGCCACGAGGATGGAAGGGAAGGTCAATTGCACGTCTGCGATGCGCATAATGATCGTCTCGGTCCATCCTCCGATATAACCGGCGAGCAGACCAAGTGTAATGCCCAACACCATGGCAAACAGCACGGCAGCTGCCCCGACAAACAGCGATATGCGCATACCGTACAGGATGGTCGAAAACACGTCGCGCCCTTGGTCATCGGTGCCCAGCCAAAAGCTGTCGCCGGTGAATGCATTGGGCGTCATGGGGCGCGAAAACCCGTTCATCAGGTTCAGCGATGCAGGGTCGAACGGGTTGAAGGGTGCGATCAGCGGCGCAAACACCGCCCCCAGCACAAGGATCAGAGCCACCACAAAGCTGACGACCGCAACGGGCGAGCGTTTGAACTGATAGACAAAGTCGCTTTGCAGGGCGAGTGACAGGCGCGACGGGTCTTTTTGGGGCAGGGGGGTGTCGACCATCCTAGTGCCCTCCGGTCCGGTCCACGCGCAGGCGCGGGTCGATTGCGAAATAGAGCATATCGACGATCAGGTTGATCCCGACGAACATCACTGAGATCAGCATAAGATATGCGGCCATCACGGGGATATCGACGAACTGGATGGCGTTGATGAACAGCAACCCAACACCGGGCCATTGGAACACCGTTTCGGTGATGATTGCAAAAGCGATGATGGAGCCAAGTTGTAGCCCCGTAACTGTGATCACCGGGACCAGCGTGTTCTTGAGCGCGTGGCGGAAATTGACGGCCCGTTCGCGCAGGCCACGGGCGCGGGCAAAGCGGATGTAGTCCTGGCGCAGGACTTCGAGCATCTCGGAACGCACCAGCCGCATGATCAGCGTCATTTGGTAGAGCCCCAGCGTAATTGACGGCAATATCAAGGCCCTGAGCCCGCTTGATGTGAGAAACCCCGTGGTCCAACTGCCGATATCAACGGTGTCCCCCCGCCCGAAACTGGGGAGCCATCCGAGTTTTACGGAGAACAGGTAGATCAACAGGATCCCGATCAGGAAGGTAGGCAGTGACACTCCGATCAGGGAGGCTGACATGATGACATTGGCTCCGAACCCGTTGCGCCTGATTGCCGTGAAAACACCCAAAGCGATGCCCAGTGAGATAGCCAGTAGGGCGCTGACAGCGGCCAGTTCCAAAGTTGCGGGCGCGCGTTCCAGCAGTATCTCGGACACAGGCCGTCCCTGGCGGAAACTGACGCCGAAATTGCCTTGCACGGCCCCTTCGAGGAACTTGTAGTATTGCACCACAAACGGCTGATCGAGTCCCAGTTGGGCGCGCAGGCGTTCCACATCCTCCATAGTGCGTTCCTGTCCCAGCATGTTGTCGATGGGATCACCGACAAAGCGGAACATGGAGAATGCGACGAGACCAACGACCAGAAGGACGATGGCGGATTGAAAGACACGTTGGATGGTGTAGGCGAGCATACGCCCAGCAGATAGCGGGCGCGCGGAGGGGTCAAGTGGAAAGCGGCCCCGCATGGGCGCGTTTGCAACGGCGTTGCATAGAATGTGCGCGCAACGCGAGGTGGTGTTTTTGCATGCACTGCCCCGAAACAGGGAACAACGCCCATAAAACAAGGCAAACTGGTGGTCACAAGCCCTGCACCGAATGTGCGCATGCTGTGCAGGGCTATGTGCACAAAAGCGGTATTAGGACGGGGCCCGGGCCACAACGTTAACGAACCCTGAAGGGAGATCGGGCCCGCGTGCGTCGTGCCATCCAGCCTTTGCGCTGGGGGTTCAATTTCACGACGCGTGTTTCACAAAACTGTTTCAGTTAAACTCGCATAACGAGAACTAGGAATCGGAATTTGATACCCAACAGGAGCACCCAATGTCACAGATCAATTATGATGAGTTGTCTTTTGATGATGAAGACGAACTAAAGTTCCCACGCCCGACGGTACACGAATTTGACCGGGTGGTTGAGCGCGCGGTGTCGCGCCGCGGCTTTCTGGGTGGTGCATTGGCATTTGGATCGGGCGCGGCTGTGATGGGCAGTGGGTTGCTGAACAGTTCTGCTCTGCAGGCCCAACAGACTTCACGATTTGCCTTTGACCAGCTTGCCCCCCAAACCGACGGAACCGTGCATGTGCCGGGTGGGTACAAATGGGACGTGTTGATGCGGTGGGGTGATCCACTGTTTTCGGATGCCCCTGCCTTTGATCCTAAAACGGGGGTGCCGACAGACGGATCGGATCGTGTCTTTGGCGAAAACACCGACGGCATGGAACTGTTCCTTGTCGGGAATACTGAATTGCTGGTGGTGAATTCAGAATATGCCAACACCAAAGTGAACCTGCCTGCAGAGCAAGAGGGCAAGCCGATTTCAGCAGAAGACGTGGTGCGTTTGCAAAACTTTCAGGGTGTGACCGTGATGGAAGTGGCCGAAGGCCCGAACGGGTGGGAGGTTGTTGTCGACAGCCCCTACAACCGACGCATTCACCACCGCACGCCCATGATCATCGAAGGCCCTGCCGCGGGTCACGACCTGATGAAAACAGAAGCTGACCCAACCGGTACGCAATCGCTTGGCACGTTCAACAACTGCGGCTCGGGGCGCACGCCGTGGGGCACCTATCTGACCTGCGAAGAGAACTTTAACGGCTATTTCGGAGCGACCGAACCCACGGTTCTGGAAGAGGCGACCGTCGCTGGCTACAGCCGCTATGGCGTATCCACAAAGATCGATCCGGGGCGCTACAACTATCACAACTTTGACCCCCGTTTTGATATTTCGCGCAATCCGAACGAACCCCACCGGGCTGGCTACATCGTGGAAATCGATCCCAGTGACCCAGATTCGACCCCGATCAAACACACGGCCCTTGGGCGCATCAAACACGAGAACGCAGCCTGTGTTGTGGCCCCGGATGGTCGCGTGGTTGTCTATATGGGTGATGATGAACGTGGCGAATACATGTACAAATGGGTCAGCCGCGATGTGTACACACCGGGTGGCGACACCTCGACCCTGTTGAACGAGGGCCAGTTGCACGTGGCCAAGTTCAACGATGACATGACAGGCACGTGGATTGCCCTGACTCCTCAAGACACAGGCATGTCCCCTGCCGAGATCGCAATTTTCACCCGTATCGCGGCCACCGAGGTCAGTGCCACGACGATGGACCGCCCGGAGTGGATCGCGGTGAACCCTGTGTCGGTTGAAGCCTACTGCTGTCTGACCAACAATTCGCGCCGCGGAGCGCTGGACGACGATGGCAATGTGCGCACCAATGCCGCCGGAGAACCGATGGTGCCCAATGCACCCAATCCGCGAGAGGTCAACCGCTATGGTCAGATCGTGCGCTGGCGTCCGCACAATGATGACCATGCGGCGTCAACCTTTGACTGGGATCTGTATGTGATGGCGGGCAATCCGACGGTGTACACAGAAGGTCTCTATGCCGGATCGGCCAATATCAACGAGGGCAATCTGTTCAATTCTCCTGACGGTATGCAGATCGACTCCACAGGTTTGATTTGGATTCAGACCGATGGCGATGATGACAACGAAGGTGACTTTTCCGGCATGGGTAACAACCAGATGCTGGCCGGAGACCCGGTAACGGGCGAGATCCGCCGCTTTCTGACAGGCCCGAACGGGTCGGAAGTGACAGGGCTGACATGGTCTGCGGATCGCCGCACGATGTTTGTGGGCATCCAGCACCCCGGTGCTCCCTTCCCGGATGGGGAAGGATCGTTGCCGCGCTCGTCCATCATAACTGTCAAGCGGGCCGACAACGCGCTGGTAGGCTAGGGCTGGATAAGCGAGAGCTAATGCCGCCCTCGCACTACACAAAAAAAACGGTGCCCTGCGTGGGGCACCCGAAAGTGTTTGAACCTGAGTTATGGGGATCGCCGCCCGGTGGGGGAGGCGTCCGGCTTCAGTTGATCGTGACCCAACGCAGGATAAAGAAGTTATCCGGACGCTGTGTCAGATCCACATTGGCTTTTGCTCCCCAGACCAACGGTTGGACATACATCGGCACATAGGCGACCTCGTCCTGCAGGATCTTGGTGGTTTCATCCAACATGGCCTGACGTTTGCTGTCGTCGATTTCCGACTGGATCATGGGCAGCAATTCATCCACCCGGGCATTGGAGAAGCCGCCAAAGTTCCAGCTGCCCAGTTTCTTTTCCTCATTCGGGGTCGAGGCAAGGAAGCGGATCGGATGTTCGGCGTCGAATGTGCCGGGCGACCAGCCCAGCAGGTACATGTCGTAATTGTCGGCGCGCAGTTCCGGCCAATAGTTTTGCACTGGCATCGCGTCAAGCACCGCTGTGATTCCGACCTGCGCAAGCATACCAGTGACAGCCTGACACACGGCCTCGTCGTTCAGATAACGGTCATTTGGGCACTTGAGACCAAAGGAGAAGCCATCGGCATAACCTGCTTCGGCCAGCAGGGCCTTGGCGGCGGCGGGATCAAAGACGGGACGCTCTGCCAGAGCGGCGGAGTAGCCGCGCATGGCTGGGCTGACCAGTTGGCTGGCGGGTTCCGCATTGCCGCGCATGATCGTTTGCAGGATGGCGGGCACGTTCACCGCTTGGGCGACGGCCTTGCGCACGCGTGCATCGGCAAAGGGGTTCGCGTCGGTGGTTTCGGCTGAGTATTTCAGCGCGTCCGCCTCGTGGGGGAAGCCGAGCATGATCACGCGGGCCTCGATCCCTTGGATTACCTTGACGCTGTCATTGCCCGCCAGACGCGCGGCGTCCTGAATCGGCACCGGGTTGATCAGGTCTACATCGCCCGACAGAAGTGCTGCCACGGCGGTGGCCGAGTTCTGGATCGGCGTCAGTTCGGCGCGTGTGATGTTGTGTTCGGTCGTGTCCCACCAGCCCGCATGGGGTTCAAGCACCGTGCGCAGGCCGGGTTCGCGCGTCGTCACCATAAAGGCGCCTGTCCCATTGGTGTTGAGCGTGGCGTGGTTGCCGCTTTCCTTGTCGGGCAGGGCGGTGTTGTTGGCTGTGGCCCAGCCGCTGTCCATGATCATCCAGTTGGCGATGCTGTCAGGGAAGATCGGATTGGGGGCCGTCGTCAGGATATCGACGGTATAGTCGTCGACTTTGACCACATCCGAGACGGGGGCAAACCAGCTGCGTGTATCGGAGGCTTCGTTACTGGCGCGTTGGTAGGAAAAGATCACATCGTCTGCGTTGAAGTCTTCGCCGCCATGGAATTTGACGCCTTGGCGCAGGGTAAAGCGCCAGCCTTCGCCTTCGCCTATGGGTTCCCAGGCGGTTGCCAGGGCCGGTTCGATTGCCATGTCCTTGCCGCGCCGTACAAGTCCTTCGTACACGTTGTTGAGGAATCCCAGAACCGGGGCGGAGTTCACCGCATGTGGGTCCATGGTCTGTGGGTCAGTCGTTTCGGCCCACTTGAATTCGGCAGCAATGGCCGGGGCCGAGCCGAGGCTGAGGGCAATGGGGAGAATGTAGCGGAACATGAGCATCCTTTCCTTGAGGTGCGAGAAAGTCCTATCAGCGCACTAGAGCGGAGTGCGCGCAAAAATGGAAGAGGCGGGTGCATAGGGAACGATGCGCTGCGCAATGGCTGTATGTGGCACTGGGACGCGCGAAAGTGGGTCTCCATGCCGTTTTGCGCCGCGCCCGGTCGTGTCTGAAAAAGACGACCGCTGCGCGCTGGGCGCATTGGTCAAATCTCGTGCGTCGGTCGGATCAGAACGCGCAGTGGCCCGACTTGCTGAAATCCGGCAAGGCACGCGGATTCAAGGTCCTTTCCCTGTTCATATCCAACCACTGGGCGACCTTTGCTGAATGTGGAGACGGCCGCCAATGCCTGTTCGTATACTGCAGCGTCGTTCGTATCCGCTGAAAACACGTTGGAGAGTCCGATAACATCGCTCGAAATGTTGGCGACGCAACCTGCCTCAATAGTTGAGCCTGAAACGCGCGCGATAAATGCGAGGTTCGGGTCATCCAAACACGCATTTGTGAAGATCACCTGATCTGCGGGCACGTCACCTCCGCGCCATGCCTGATGCCAGACAGACAAATCCGAGGCAGATGTGATGTGTACCCAATTGGTTGGCATTTCGGCGGGTTTGGACGCGCACCAGATCCACGTGGCCTCAATGGCCACGTGCAGCCCCAGCGCATCTGCATCAAGCGATGCAAAGCTGTCCTTGACGGTGTGTTTGGTCCGGGCATGGGTGTCGCATGTATGATGCGCGTTCGGGTCCAACGTAATCATCTCGGGGTAAAAAGGCGGCGGCGGATCAAGGCATAGAAACGCCGCGCTGTCGCGTTGTGTGCGCACGCGATGTGCCGCCATGATTGCGCTGCACAGATCAGCGTTGTTGTGGGCAGCCTGTCGCGCCAGATCCAGTTTGGTGCTCATGCGGGTCACCTAGCACGTTGCCGATGCGGACACTATTGCGCAACTGCTTGAGGGGCTGCGCACCCGTGAATCCAAAGTCGGCGCTTGAGATGTTCCCAAAAAGGTGGAGCGGTCGCGGCACGGTTTACGTTCGTGCTGTGACCGCTCCATTGGCCCAGAGGTGTTCCGGATCTGACGTTAGGTGACCTGACGAGGTGGGCCGGAGGATTTAGAGGCCTATCACGGAGGTTGCGAGGGCTTGATTTTCAGCAGCGACGCGGTCTTGCACAGCGGCACAGGCTTGCAGGTTTCCGGCCAGACATGCGGCATCAAGCTGCTCGCGCGCGGCAATCTCGGCAGGGCTTTCGCAAGCGCAAAGGCCAAGCATGGCCAGTATAAGGTATCGTTTCATCTGTGTTTCTCTCTTGGTGTGATTTGGTCTGATCCCGCAGTTGCGCAGCCCCAGCAGTCACGTCGGACATGGCGTGCTGCACGCGGTGAGATCGGTTTGGTCTTGGGGTGGTGTTTGTGAGCGGTGGCCCTGGTGTCGACGTCTCCTGATCGGTCGTGATGAAATCAGGATTGGCGTGTTCAGCTCGTCGTGTCGTCCATCCCAACAGGTTGAGACAGCGCTTGTCGGTATTTTGTCGGGGTTTGCCCGGTGACTCGCTTGAAAGCATTGTAAAAGGAAGAACGCGCGTTGAAGCCGACTTCGTACGTGATGGCCAGAACGGTTTCGTCGGTTGCGGCCAACAGCTCCTTGGCCTCTGCGATACGGTAGGCGTTCACGAAATCAAAGAAGCTTTGTCCGATCACCTCGCTTAGGGTTTGGGAGATGTAGTTGGAGGACGCTCCGATGTGTCGTGCCAGCACCCAGAGCGACAGATTGGGGTCGCGGTGCAGCCGATCCTGCTCCATAGCAGCAAGCAGCTTGCGCGCAATGCGCGCCGATGCCTCGGCGCTTAGCGCGGATTTTTCGTACTTCTCCGACTGCTTTTGTGGACCTTGTTCGTCGCTGATTGGCTCTATGTTCGCGTCATCGAAATTTGGCACCAATGGCGGACGCTGCCGCAATCCCCACAACGTCGTTATGGCTACAAGGGCAAGGCCGCTGATCCCGGCTAACCCTAGGATAATTTGTGTCGTTGCGGTTTGACCCGGGTCAAAAACAAGGAATTGGATCACAACAGCAATACCCCAGAACACCGCGCCAAGCCCACCAATGGCATAGATCCAGCGCAGCTCGTGTTTTTCCGTGCTGGCATAAACATCGCGCAGCATCACCCGGTAGCGCATCAAGCGCCGTACGATCAAAAACAGGTAGATCGCGATTTGTGGAAACACCGCCAATTGCAGCACTCCGAAAACAACAATCGGGGCAATCGCCCAGTCAGGGATCGGCGCAGGGTCGTCCGAGAAGAAGAGTGTGGAAACCTCTGGCGGGGCCGACGCAATGATCATCCCGAGCAGTGCAGCAAGGCCCATGGGCGCGAGGTGCAGGCCCAGCCTTGTCGGGCGTTGTTGAGTTGGTGATGTCAGCGTAAAGACATAGACCCAAAAAAGCGGCGCAAGGCCAAGGCCACTGGGAAACCAGATCACCAGTTCGCCGCGCTGTATGATGTGGTCTGGCACGGCCTCGAATATACGCGCCAGCGCGTCTGGGATGTTGTTGAGCGCGACAACACCGAGAAACATCGCAAAGCTCTGGTTCACGCGGGAGTATTTGGTCTGCATGAGGCAGAAAGCGATGCCGAAGACCGCGATGGCGATTGTGGCCGTGCTTGTGAGTTCAGTGATGATCTGGTCCATGTCTCTCGTTGTCCCAAACAGCCGATGCACGCCAGAGGAGCAATGCAATGAAATCTGAATACCCTTTTTTTGCAGCCGAGTGTGGCCCGGCCGGACTGTTCGTGCCGCAGCGGTGCAATCGGATCAATTTGTCGTCACCTTGTTGATAAAGCTGTCAATCGCACCGTTTTGGTTTGTCAGAGCCGTGCGGATGCGTCCCGTCGTAAGATCTGCCGTCATAACGGAGTCAAACCCGTCGTTGCGTCCACTATGCGCAATGATCGGGCCGGGATACACAAAGAGCCCGAGACCGGACTGCCCACCCATGGGCGTGATCATGCGCTGCGCGAGAGTGGCGGGCAGCAGTGCGCCTTGGTCGCTGTGCAGGGCCTGCACCACCGACTGCATGATCTTTGCAAGATCCGTCGCCGTTGCCCAAAGCCCGGCCGCAGCGCTTTCGGGATGCCGTTTGAAACCGCCGGGCAGGGGGCGGCCATCGTCGTAAAGGCCATGCGCAATGGGTAAGCTCGGCTCGATATCGAATGTCGCCCGGGTTGCTCCGGCAGGCTTCAGCACATGCTGTGTCGTGTAGGTGGCAAATTCGGTGCCGGTTACGTCTTCGATCAAGGCCTGCAAGGCAGTGTATCCACCGCCGCTGTACCTGTAGCGCCCAAAGAACCTGCGGTGCGTGCGTATGACATCAGAATTGGCGGGTGGGCGACCTTTGAGAATGTGCATCAAACTTGGCAGAGCCGCGTCCGGCCCATATCCGGCAAAACCGCTGACGGACGTGCCCGCTGTATGCGACATCAATTCGGCGACAGTTGCCGTCGCCCCGCGTGGTCCGGTCAGTTTCCACCGTTTGAGGTGGCGGTTTGCCGGTTGATCGAGATCCACACGCCCATCCCGCACCAAGGTGAGGACGGCCAGCGCCGCAACGGTTTTCGAACAGGACGCCGCTTGGAACAGAGTATCATCATCAACGGCTGTATCTGTTGTCGCCATGCCGCGATGCGCTGTGGTGAGGCGTCCGTCTCTGATTTCTGCGATCTGGTGGCCGGGAAATCCGGGTTTGGGCTGTTGGGACAGCGACAAGCGAGGCAGAGGTGCCAACACGGTTGCGAGACTGATGACGTTGAAGGTGCGTCTTTTCATAATCGGGATCTTTCCAAAGGGGTAATTCTTACACCCCGCACCAGATGCGGGTGGCTTTGATCTGCGCCGCTCATTTCAGAAAGTCGCCCGGCCCGGCAGGATTGGACACCGCCAAGTGCCGGTGTTCGGTGGTGCCGTATCGCAACCGCTTGGTCGCCACGGAGGTCACCGGGCACAAAAAAGGCGGCACCAAACGGTGCCGCCTGTCTCGAGTGTCGCGCGTGACGCGGATCAGTTCATAGTGAAGTATTTGACCTTGGGCTGGTCTTCCGGGTCGACTTCGATCCCCACACCTTCGGCCATGCCCCAGTTCAGCACCTGGTGGTGGATGGGGATGTAAAGTTGCTCATCCTGAATGGTTCGCCAGATCGCTGCGATGTCGGCGTTGCGTGCCGCGAGATCTGTATTGGATGCCAGCGACTTGATCTTGGCGTCCGTGGCATCGTCGTCAAAGCCTGTCCCGTTCCACGTACCGATATCGCTTTCCCGTCCGTGGACAAGGAAGTTGAAGATGTACTCGGAGTCGTAGGTCGGAACACCCCAGCCCAGCATGTAGAAGTCGGTCTTGCCATCGGTGATCTTGGGGAAGTGCTGAGCCTTGGGGATCGCATCAAGGTTCACGTTCACGCCGATCTGGCCCAGCATGCCCACGGCTGCCTGACAGATCGCTTCATCGTTGATGTAGCGGTCGTTGGGGCAGTCGAGGCGGATGGAGAATCCATCGCCGTAACCCGCTTCGGCCATCAGAGCCTTGGCGCCTTCGATATCCGTGCTTGATTCGCCGTCCATCTCGGCGGTCCAGCCGTTGACAAAGGGTGGCGCGATCATGCCCGCAGGCTCGGATTGGCCGCGCATCACCACCTGACGGATTGCGTCACGGTTGATGGCCATGGACATCGCCTTGCGTACACGCACGTCAGCCAACGGGTTCTTGCCATCGATATTGTCGGCCTCAAGATCGTCTGCGCCCTGGTTCATCCCGAAGAAGATCACCCGGTTTTGCGGTGCTTGCTTGACCGTCAGCCCTTCTGCAGAATTCACCCGATCCAGATCCTGCACCGGCATATCCTGGAGAAAGTTCACTTCACCCGACAACATGGCCGCGACGCGGGTCGCGGCATTCTGGATGGGGGTGTAGACGATTTCGCTGACTTCCATGGGGAATTGGTCGCGGCCCCAGTAGTCTTCGTTGCGCGTCATGACGGTTTTCACATCGGGTTCGCGGCTGGTCAGCGTATAAGGCCCTGTGCCGTTGACGTTGGTGGTGGCATATGTGATTTCGCCGCCCTCAAAATCCTGCACGTTCACGGTGTTGTTCGCTTCGGTCCAGCCCTTGTCCATCATGTAGAGGTTCGTGAGATTGGAGGGCAGGATCGGGTTGGGCCCATCTGTCACGATTTCGATGGTATAGTCATCGACGGCACGCACTTCGGTGATGGAGCCGATCAATTCCTTCATGTCCGAGTTGGGCTGCTTTGCGCGCTCAAAGCTAAAGACCACGTCCTCGGCGTTGAAATCTGCCCCGTCGTGGAACTTCACGCCTTTGCGCAGATAGAAGATCCAGACATTTGGATCATCGGCGGACGGTGCCCATTCGGTGGCCAGCGCAGGTTCAAATGCACCTGTCACATCGCGGATGATGAGCGGTTCGTACATCTGGTGGCGAATGGTGTGCGTTGGCCCCTCGTTCTGGGCATGTGGATCAAGCGTCAGTGCATCCCCTGCGCGCGCCCATTTGAGCGTTTCGGCGCTGACCATTGCGGTGCTCGACAGCAAAAGGGCAGCCGACAGTGCGGTTGTGAATTTCATGAGAGTCTCCCGGTTGGTGATTGGGGGGAGTGTTTTCTACTTGGGCGCGTTTGGCAATGCGTTAGGCGGCATCTGACGGAACACAATGATTTAAAAGTGTAGTTTTCCACCATTGCGCGGTTTCCCAAGTCTTCGATCAGCAATGATTCCTATTCTTGCCAACAGTTCTTCACTTTGGTATGCAATTGTATACAAAATCTGTCGAAGGAGTGTTTCATGCAGGACAGCTATTCTGATTGTATGACGGTTGCGCGGGCCGAGCTGAGCACCGCCCTACGGCTCTTGGTGTCAGAGATCCGTGCCTATCCCACGCCGATTTCGGGTTGTGATGCGCAGTTCAATCACCTGCTTGAAGAACGCCAAAGGGTCACAAGCGCCTTGGCACAACTGGACGCATCCGTATTTGTTCCGACGCCGCGTATGCCAACGCCCCAGTCGCGGATCGAAAGCCGGTGAAGGTTCACATTCTGGACGATTGGTTTGACACGCTGCGCGGCTTGCCGTGTTTTGAAAAACTGTCTGGGCACGAAGTCACCGTTTGGACGGATCACGAACCCGATCCCGCAGCGCTGGCGGCCCGTGTGGCCGAAGCAGAGTGTTTAGTGCTGTTTCGCGAGCGTACCAAGATTGGTGCGGATTTGCTGGATCGTCTACCTAAGTTGCGCCTGATATCTCAGCGCAGTGTGTACCCTCATGTCGATGTGGACGCCTGCAGCCGCAACGGCGTTATGCTGTGTTCGAACATGCATGGCGGCACGCCCTCATACGCCGCGGCCGAGATGACATTGGCGCTGATTTTGGCCAGCTATCGTCAGATCCCGGCGCAGGTGGCGTCGATGCGTGCCGGTAATTGGCAAATGGGGGTAGGGCGCACATTGCGGGGCCGTACCTTGGGTCTTTATGGCTATGGCCGGATTGCCGGCGCGGTGGCCGGGTATGCAGCTGCGTTGGGAATGAATGTGCAATGGTGGGCGTCCGAGGCGGGCCGTGCGCGCGCTGAAGCGGATGGTGTGCAGGTTGCCGAGAGCCGGGAGGCGTTCTTTGCCACATCGGACATTGTCAGCCTGCATGTGCGTCTGAAGCCCGAAACGCGCGGCATCGTGACGGCTGCCGACTTGGCCGCGATGGCACCGCGCAGCCTGTTGGTAAACACGTCGCGGTCTGGCTTGATCGCGCCCGGTGTGCTGGAGGCTGAAATAGCCCGCGGGCGTATTCATGCGGCCGTTGATGTGTTTGATACCGAGCCGATGCGGGATGTGGACAACGTGTTGCTGACCCATCCCAATGTCATCGCAACGCCCCATATCGGATACGTGACCGAGGACGAATTTAATTTGCAATTCAGTGACATATTCGACCAAGTGAACGCGTTCGACGAAGGCGCGCCGATCCACGTGATCAACCCGGACGTTACCTGAACATCCGCGCAAAGACGGGTGCGCCAAGAATTACAACAAAGATCCGCAGGACGTGGTGCGCGATCACAAAAGCCACGTCTGCTCCCACGATCAGCGCCAATACAGTCAGTTCCGCCTGACCGCCGGGTGCAAAGGCCAGCAGCGCCTCCATCCCCGGCGCAAGGCCAAAGCCGTAGACGATTTCGACAAAGATCACCGTTAGCACAAACAGGATCACACACAGCCCCAAACCGGCCACCAAATCGCGGCGCACTTCGACCATGGTGACCCCGGCATATTGTGCACCGACTGTGAGGCCGATGAAAAACTGCGCGGCATAAATCGCTTCGACCGGGGGGCGGTGTTGCAACAGCCCGGTCATGGCGCAGATCGCGGCAACGATCAGCGGGCCGAGGATGGAGGCGCCGAACATGCCAATGGCACGCGCACCTTGCCAGCCGACAAGCGCGCAAGCGACCATGAGCGCGATCTGCCCCGGGGCAATGCTGGTGGCAGGTGCGCCCGGGGGATTGGACAGATCAGCGCCCCAAAACCCTTGCAGGATAAACGGCAACGCCACCACGATCACCATCACCCGTGTCGCGTGGATCAGGGACAGGCTGCGCGGATTGCCTCCGGCCTCTTGGCCAAAGATCAGCATGTCCTGCAAGCCGCCGGGCATAGCAGCGTAGTAGGCGGTTGCAAAGTCATAACCCCATATGCGCCGGAAGTAGGGCACCCCGATCATCCCGATCAGGAATGTCATCACTGGGATCATGGCCAGCGTCGGCCACATGGTCAGCATCGACAGCAGGATTACGGGGGTGAATGTTGCACCCACTGCCACACCGAGAATGGTGCGCATCGCGTCGTTCAGCGCCTTGATCCCCATGAGTTTGATCCCGCACAAGGCGGTTGCGAGGCAGGCGATGATCGGCCCCAGAAGCCATGGTAGTGGCAGATCAAAATACAGGAAGACGGCTACACCGATCCCCGCAATACCAAAGGTTTGCGCGATGATCCCGATGTTGGTCCGGTTCATTCCCGCGACACCCTGAGCCGGTGGCGCAAAGAGGTTTGCAAATGCGCTGCAGCGGCGTCGCCTGCACCTTTGGTGTCGCCCTCGGCGATGGCATCTAGGATATCTTGATGCTGCGCGCTGACCGTTTTGATCCGGTCGGCATCGTCCAGCGTTGTCGGCCCCATCAACATCAGTGCGTTGTTGAGTGCGCGGGCGGACTCCAGCAAAAATCCATTGCGTGCAGCAAGATAGATGCCACGGTGAAAGTCTTGGTTGAGGGCTGCAGCACCGCTTGGATCACTGCTGGCCAACGCCTTGTTGATATCCGACAGCGCGTCGATCTCTGCTTCGGCGGCATGTTTGGCAGCCATTTCCGCCGCCGTGCGCTCCAACACGATGCGCATTTCGTACAGCGCGACAAGCTCGCCATGGCTCAGTCGCCGGATCACCGCCCCAAGACGCGGGCGGTGTTCGACAATTCCGTCGGATTCCAATTTGCGCAGGGCCTCTCGCACTGGTGTTCGAGACAGGTTGAACTGCGCTGCGACCTCGACCTCGCGCAGGCGGTCACCGGGCTGGAACTCTCCGGCGCGGATGGCATTGAGCAAGCGTGCGTAAGCAGCTTCGCCTTGCGACATGTCACGAGATGTCATTTCGCCTCTTTCCAAATTGTATACGGCTGGATACAAAACAGAAGCTACTCAAGGAGGCCCGAGATGTCAAAGCAAGTTGTTATCGTTGGATCCGGCAACGCCGCCCTGTGCGCAGGGATTGCAGCCCTTGAGAGCGGAGCGCAGGTACTGATGCTGGAAAAGGGCGGCCGGGATCTGGCTGGGGGCAATACCAAATACACGGCAGGTGCGATGCGGTTTGCCTATGATAGCGGTGAGTCGTTTGAAAAACTGCTGCGCAATCCCGATGATGCGCGCCTGCCGCATACGGATTTCGGCAGTTACACGCAGGCAAAATTTGCGTCCGACCTGTTAGGCTTTAACGACGGGCGACCTTTGTCCCCAGAACAGGACAAACTGATTGCCCGCTCGGGCGCGACGATGCAGTGGCTGGCGACCCATGACGTGAAGTTTGAACCAATCTACAGCCGCCAAAGTTTCGAAAAAGATGGGCGTCACGTGTTTTGGGGCGGGCTGACGCTGGCCGCCGAGAACGAAGGCGTGGGCCTGTTTGACATGGAACTGGCAGCCTTTGAACGTCTTGGAGGTGTTATCCGCTATGACAGTGCCGTGACCGGTTTGATTCAAGAGGGCGGGCGCGTTGCGGGCGTCCATGTCGGCGACAAGGCGGTGATGGCGGATGCTGTGATCCTTGCCTGCGGTGGGTTTGAAGCCAATGACGATCTGCGCGCCAAATACATCGGGGCCGACTGGGCCAAGGCCAAGGTACGTGGCACGCCCTTGAACACCGGTGACGGGTTGGTCATGGCGCAACAGGTTGGGGCGCAGGATTACGGGCTTTATGGCGGCTGTCACGCCACGCCCATGGATCTGCACATGGCCAATTACGGAAATCTCGAGATCCCCCATGGGGAACGCAAGAATTACCGCAAGATCTGTTACTTCCTTGGGGTGATGTTGAATGCCGATGGGGTGCGGTTTGTCGATGAGGGCATCAACTTTCGCAACTACACTTATGCGCAGTTTGGTCGTGCGGTGTTGGAACAGCCGGGCCATTTTGCATGGCAGATCTTTGACGCAAAGGTGTTTGACCTGCTTTACGGCGAATACCATTTCCACGATGCGCATTATGTTGAGGCCGATACGCTCGAGGCGCTGCTAGCCCAGTTGGAAGGCGTGGATCAGGCCGCAGCAAGCGACACGCTTGCCGCTTACAATGCCGCTGTGCGCGAAGATGTGCCGTTTGACCCAACGGTGCTCGACGGCAAGGGGACGGATGGGTTGGCACTGGCCAAGTCGAACTGGGCCCAGAAAATCAACCAAGGCCCATTTCGCGCATACCCCGTGACGGGTGGGATCACCTTTACCTATGGCGGTCTCAAGGTGAATGACGCGGGCGCAGTTCTGGACACGCAAGACCGCGCGATCGAGGGGCTGTTTGCCTGTGGCGAGCTGGTGGGAGGTGTGTTTTACAACGGTTACCCGGGCGGATCGGGCCTGACCTCGGGTGCTGTATTTGGACGGCAAGCCGGGCAGGGCGCGGCACACTATGCCAAAGCGTCAGGTGCTGACATAGCCTGAGACAACCTGCAAAAGCCGGAAAGCCGTGGCGGCATCATTTTCGACGACGGCCATGAATTCCTCTTCACCGATCCGCAGACAGTTAAGGTCGGACTTGGCGCGCATATCAAGGGCGCGCGGTTCGCCCCGGATCAGGCCCAATTCGCCCACCAAAGCACCTGCGCCCACGGTGGCGATCAGGCGCTCGTCGCCGCCATCTTCGGCGGGCAGGACCAGATCGGCCTCGCCCTCGATCACCATATAAGCGCCATCGGTGGGATCATCGTTCTTGTGGAACACGTATTCGCCGGGATGTGCGGTATACCAGCGCGCCCCAAAGGCCAGCAGGCGCAGCTGCTTGCGCTTGAGACCGGCAAACAGAGGCGTGCGGCTCAGAGCCTCCAGTTTTCGGGCAAGGTCAGCGCCGACGTCGCTGTCTGCGCCCGCGCGCGCGCCTTCTGCGCCAACCATCCGCCCTTGCTGGATCTCGAAGTGCTGATCAAAGACGCCTTCATCCTCAAATCCGCCTTTCAGATAGATCAGCGTTGCATCCGGCAGCAGGTGGCGCAGGTTTGAGAACAAGGCCTCTTGGGCGTTAGCGTCAAAGCTGGCCATGACGGAATCCAGAACAACGACATCGGGCCGTTTGATCGTTGCACGGCTGATCGATAGCGGTTCGGCAAAAAGGGCCGGCAGGTTGGCGCCGCCCAAGGCGACGGGTACCTCGAAAACCAGTTCCAGCACAAGAGATGCCGCCCCCTCAGCCATCAGAACATCGGCAACAACGCGGCGAAGGTCTTCGATCTTGGTGCCACCCGCATCCGACACTTTGCCATAGAGCGCATTTTCCAGCACGCTGAGGCCTGCAATGTGCCCGTCAGGGGTGATTGGAGCGTACAGGTCCGACATCTCTTCGCGCAGGGTCTGGCCGTGACCGCGCCGCATTGCGAGGATTTGCCCCGCGACGCCGACCGGGAAAGACGGGCCAACCTGCTCGGCCGTAATCTTGGCAGGAATCGTAAAGAGCAAAGCCAGTTCAGCGTCGCTCATTTCGGAACGTTGCGGCTTGCGAGCAACGAGTTCAAGCGCGGCCTCGTATACGGCCGGGTCCAGCCCAACACGGCGAAACAATGGGTGATCGGCACCGGTCGCCCCAAAGATCTGGCGCAACATCTCGATCATTTCCCGCGTCAGAAGTTCGAGGTCATTGCCAAGCCCCATGTCCTGCAAGCGCCGGAGAAAGCCAACCTTGTCAGTCAGAACTTCGGGCGTGATTTCGATCTTGGGTGTGGCAAACAACAGGTTGTCGGTTGCCGGCAGGCTTGGATTGTAGGTGTCAAAGTCAAAGCGATGCACGGTGCGTTCCAGCCCGGCGGCTTTCAAGGCTTCGGCCACCTTGGGGCGCAGCGCAATAAGGGCGGCGCTGAGTTCCGGGTGATCCGCTGCGTCAAAGCACTGGTCCATGGCCCGCCGGATCAGCGCATCGCGGCTGCCGATCCCTTCGATCAGGTCGCTCCACCATCTGCGCAGATCCTCGGGCGAGGCGACCCCGGCGATGGCCGGATCTAGCCATTCTGCCCCAAGTGCGTCGGTGCTGTTGCCTGTGCGCGTGGCTTCGCGGATAGCGTCGTCCGTGCTTGGAGCGCCAAGCGGAGCAAAGCGCACGGGCATCATCACGTTGTCACCAAAGCTGCCCTGAAACAGGATAGGGCGTGAGTTTGCGTGCCCAATGCGTTTGGCGATAACGGCTTGGTGCAGGGTGCGAATGTCCGTGCCTCCCACGCTGACGGTGCCACTGGTGGCAAGTGTTTCGCGTGTCAGAACTTCGGCCAACGCACGGCGGTCTTCGTCGTTGGGGGCGGTGATGCCGATCAATTGGCCTTGCGGCAGGGTGGCCGTGATGTCTTCGAGTACGGCGTTTCCGTCGGCATCCCGCACCGTGACCTGATCGAGCACGATGTCGCCAGTCAGATGCGGCACAGTGCCCGGATCGCCATAAAACAGTGCGTCATCGATCATGCCCGCAGGCGCAAAGCGTTCAGTGATTGTATCCCAACGCAGCGACATATCTGCGCTTTGGTTGTAATAGGCGAGCAATTCTTTCCATGGGCTCGACAGGTCCTTGTAAGCGGCAAGAGCAGCCACAAGAGCACCCAGTGTCACCTCGCCTTGGATGACCAGATAACCCCCAATGGAAAAGAAGAAAAAAGGTGTAAGTTGCGTTATGAAGTTATTGATGAACTTCATAAAGAACTTTTTCTGGTAGATCTCGAAGCGGATCGCATAGAGACGCCCCAGACGGTCACCAATCATGGCCATGCGGTAACGCCAGCCGCCATGTTTGCGCAGGGTGCCTGCGCCGGCGGCTGCTTCGCCGATCTCGGCCGCCAGAGCACGGACCTGAACCACGCGTTTCTTGTTCAGCAGGTTGATCTGGCGCTGCAGCTTGGGGATAAGCCATGCCTGCAAGGGGATCAGGGCACAGGCCGCGATACCAAAAGCGACGGATTGGAAGAACAGGAAGCCAAGGATGGTGAGCATCTGTCCGGCTTGCAGCACAGGTTGCGCCACGGCGTCGCCCATCAGCCCGCCCATGGGTTCGCTCTCCGCTGTGACCATGCTGACAAGCTCGCCCTGCGACGTGCGTTCAAAGTAGGGCTGGGGGAACCTCAGAATGCGTGCAATCAGAGTATAGCGAAACCGGCGCAACAGGCGTTCGGCCAGCACACCCTTCATGGTGTTGATCCGCATTTTGAGAAGGCCATGACACAGCACAGCCAGCAAGAACCCCCCGCACAGAAGGCCAAGATAGCCGATCTGCGTCATCTCGTAACCGTAGACGTCGATAACGGGAGAGCCTGAGCCAATCGCCTCGTTGATGATGCGTTTGGGCAGTTCCAGAGTGAAATAGAGCAGCGGGAAAAGAGCCAGCGTCACCACCAGCAGGATCAGTTGGTCGCGTTTGGAATAGGCCCAGATGAAGGCAAATAGCGTACGTTCTATGAGACCCGTCCAAAAATCAGAATTGTTGGCACATCGTGCCCCCCCTGCCGGTGACACTAGCAACGCGGTGTTGCACAAATCAATGGCTGCCTCGACACATGCTGCACGCGCATCCGTTGCAGCCCGCGCCAGAGCGTCTTAGGGTGAGGCAAGTTTGATGGTGAAAGACCGCGCGTGGCTGACCCTGTGATATTCGCTTTTGTGTTGCTGTTCCTGTTGCAGGCCAAGCATTTGTTTGCGGATTTCTATTTGCAAACGCCCCGCATGTTGATGGATCGCGGGCGCTATGTGCACTTTGGTCGGCTGCAACACGCAGGGCTGCATGCGGTGGGATCGCTTGTTGCTATGGTGCTGATGGGTGTGCCCGTTGTATGGGCGCTTGTGGTCGCAGTGCTGGAGTGGATTGTCCACTTCCACATCGACTGGGGCAAGGGGCGCTGGTCGGATCACACGGGCCACGGCCCTGAACAGGCCGGATACTGGCGTGCCTTTGGCGTGGATCAGGCGCTGCACCAGTGGACGTATCTGGTGATGGTCTGGGCCGTCCTGCCCTAGGCGGAATACGCAAACAGCCGCCCTTTCTCTGTTCCAAAAAAGTCCTCTCCGAAGGATCCGTTTGCGGGTTTCTCTGTCCGTTCCCATTGACAGAACGGGCTGCGCTTGCCCTTGATGGCGCAACACAGAACACGAGGACGAACCCATGATGAGAACACGCGCCGCCGTCGCTATGGAAGCAGGCAAACCCCTTGAGATCATGGAGGTGAACCTTGATGGCCCCCGCGCCGGTGAGGTTCTGGTCGAGATCAAGGCCACAGGTTTGTGCCATACCGATGAATTCACCCGCTCGGGTGCTGATCCCGAAGGCATTTTCCCTGCGATCCTTGGGCACGAAGGTGCAGGCGTTGTGACCGAAGTGGGCGAGGGCGTCACCACACTTGAGGTGGGCGACCACGTCATACCGCTCTACACGCCCGAATGTCGCGAATGCGAATACTGCCTCAATCCCAAGACAAACCTCTGCCAAAAGGTGCGTGCGACCCAGGGGCAGGGACTGCTGCCTGATGGCTCCACCCGCTTTTCCATGCTCGATGGCACGCCGATCCACCACTACATGGGCTGTTCGACCTTCGCCAACCACACGGTTGTGCCTGAGATCGCGCTGGCCAAGGTGCGCAAGGACGCCCCTTTTGACAAGATTTGCTACATCGGCTGCGGTGTCACCACCGGCATTGGTGCGGTGATCAACACCGCCAAGGTCGAAATCGGCAGCCGTTGCATTGTCTTTGGACTTGGCGGCATTGGCCTCAACGTGATTCAGGGTCTGAAACTGGCGGGCTGTGATCAGATTGTCGGCGTTGATCTGAACGACGGCAAGGTCGAGATGGCGACGCATTTCGGCATGACGGATTTTGTGAACCCATCACAGGTCGAAGGCGATATGGTGGCCCATCTGGTCGAACTGACGGGTGGGGGTGCAGACTACACCTTTGATGCGACGGGCAATGTCGATGTGATGCGTACGGCGCTTGAGGCCGCCCACAAGGGCTGGGGTGAGTCGATCATCATCGGCGTCGCACCTGCAGGTGCCGAAATCTCGACCCGTCCGTTCCAGCTGGTCACGGGCCGGGTCTGGCGCGGCACTGCCTTTGGCGGGGCCAAGGGGCGCACGGATGTGCCCAAGATTGTCGACTGGTACATGGACGGCAAGATCGAGATCGATCCGATGATCACCCACAAGCTGACGCTGGACGAGATCAACCACGGTTTTGATCTGATGCACGAAGGCAAGTCGATCCGCGCCGTCGTTGAATTCTGAACACAGCCCTTGAGGGCAGAGGGATACTCTGCCTTCAGCGATATTCTGCCAGTGGTCGGGCGCGGTAAATGCCGCGCCTGCCGTATATTTTTGCTCTGGCGCGATGACGTAGCGTTTTGGCGTCATCTGCAGGTTTTTCCCAAGACATGTATGACCTACCTTGACGTGAACACCCCCCGTTCACAGGAGCAGTCCAATGAAATTGACGGTCAATGGCACGCAACACGATGTGGATGTCGAAGACGATATGCCGCTGCTCTGGGTTCTGCGGGATGAGTTGAACATCAAAGGCGTGAAATATGGATGCGGTGTTGCCCAATGCGGCGCTTGCACCGTCCATATTGACGGGGTTGCAGTGCGGTCCTGTCAGACCTTTGTGTCCGATGTAGATGGCCCTGTCACAACAATCGAAGGGCTGGGCACACCCGAGACCCTGCACGCGGTTCAGGAGGCGTGGATCGAGCATCAAGTTGCCCAATGCGGGTACTGTCAGTCCGGGCAAATCATGCAAGCGGCCGCGCTTTTGTCCGACATTCCCAACCCGTCTGATGCAGATATTGACGACGTGATGAGCGGGAACCTTTGCCGTTGTGGCACCTATCCCCGCATTCGGGCCGCTGTCAAAACGGCTGCCAACAAGTTGCAGGAGGCGTAAGGTCATGAGCCGTATCGGAAAAATCGCCCGCCGCACCTTTCTCGTCGGATCTGCAGCCATCGTCGGTGGTGTCGCGTTTGGCTACTACATGTACAAGCGCCCTGTCGCGAATCCGCTGCTCGATGACCTGGCCGAGGGTGAGGCCGCGCTGACGCCTTATGTGCGCATTGACGGTGATGGCATCACCCTGATCACGCCACGTGCTGACAGCGGGCAGGGTGCCTATTCCGTGCAGGCGGCGCTGATCGCAGAAGAACTGGATGTCGAGCTGGATCAGATTCGCGTCGACCCCGGCATGCCCAGCCCGGCCTATTACAACACCGCCCTGAGTACAGAAGCGGCCCCGTTTCGCTCGACCGATGACAGTTTTGCCGCAAACACAACTCGTGGCGTGATGGACGCGTTGCTGAAGTTTTTGGGGATGCAGATCACCGGCGGATCCACGACAGTGCCAGACAGTTTTGAGAAACTGCGCGTTGCAGGGGCCGTTGCACGCGAGACACTCAAGGCGGCAGCGGCACAGAAAACCGGTGCAAACGTTGCTGATCTGAAAACCGCCAAGGGGATGGTCGAACTCCCCGGCGGCGGCATGCTGTCTTACGAGGAACTGGCCCCGATTGCGGCTGGTTTGAACCCGGTGAACGATGTGACCTTGCGCGATCCAGGCACGTGGCGTCTGGTCGGCAAGGCGATGGAGCGTGTTGATATCGTTGCCAAATCCACGGGCACCCAACGCTATGGGATCGACTTTGAGCTTGACGGCATGGTCCATGCGACCGTGCGCACAAATCCGCGCCGCGGCGGCATGATGAACGGTTTTGATGCCGCCGATGCCCGCGAGATGCGCGGTGTCATTGACGTATTGCAGATTTCCAACGGCGTCGCCGTGGTGGCGGACAACACGTGGCGCGCGATTCAGGCCGCCAACGCGATCGAGATCGATTGGGGCCCAGCCCCTTATCCCGCTGAGATGGACGCGCATTGGCAGACCCTGTCTGACAGCTTTGACGCGGAATTGCTCGACAGTCGCAACCGCGATGATGGTGATGTGACAGCGGCCTTGGACGCTGCAACCGAAGTGATCGAAGCGGAATACCGCGCGCCCTATCTGGCACACGCGCCGCTTGAGCCAATTACGGCAACTGTTCTGGCCGAAAATGATCGGATCGATGTGTGGACAGGCACGCAGATCCCGCGCTTTATCCAGACCAATATCGCAAAGATCGCCGGGCTGGACACCGATCAGGTATTTGTCCACGTGCTGATGATGGGCGGCAGTTTTGGCCACCGCCTCGAAGACCGTGTTGTGCGTGAAGCCGCTGAAATTGCACTGCAAATGAAAGGCACGCCAGTCAAGCTGACCTATTCGCGAGAAGAGGACACAACCCACAACGACACACGTCAAATCGCCATGGCGCGTGGTCGTGGCGCGATCAAGGATGGCCGGGTTGAGACCTATGATCTGGGTATCGCAATGCCTTCGGTTGTGGGCAGTCAGATGGGGCGACAGAACATATCCGCTCCGGGTCCGGACCTGCAAATCGTAGCGGGGGCTTGGGAACAACCCATGTCGATCCCGAACTATCGCGTGTCGGGATACCGCGCGCCTGAGCTTGCACCGATCTCATCATGGCGCTCGGTTGGGGCATCGACGAACGGGTTTTTTCACGATGTGTTCCTTGATGAATTGATCCATGCCGCAGGCGCGGACCCCATGGAAGAACGCTTGCGTTTGTGCTGGCATGACGCCTCCCGCAAAACGCTCGAGGCGGTGGCCGAGATGTCGAACTGGGGCAGTACATTGGCCCCCAACAAAGGGCGCGGCGTTGCGTTCTGCATGTCTTTCGGCGTGCCAACGGCAGAGGTGATCGAGGTGACGAACACCGATAGCGGCATTTCCATCGACAAAGTCTGGGTGACCGCAGATGTGGGTCGGGTGATCGACCCGATCAACTTTGAAAACATGGTGCAGGGCGGCATTGTCTGGGCCTTGGGCCATGCGATCAACTCCGAGATCACCTATTCAGACGGTATGATCGAGCAACAAAACTATTATGATTTCGAGGGCATGCGGATGTTCCAAACGCCCGAGATCATGGTGCGTGGTCTGGAAAACGCTGATCAGGTGCGTGGCATGGGTGAGCCGATGGTGCCACCCGCCGCGGCTGCCCTGTCCAATGCGATCTTTGCAGCGACAAGACAGCGCATTCGCGAAATGCCGATGAATAAACTGATCGACTTTGTCTAACAACTCATACGGGTCAAGGCGCGACAGCCAAGCGCGTTGACCCGTAGCGTGTTGAGCGACGTGTTCTAATCGTTTGTCGGTTTGTCGATTTTGTGTATACATATTGTATGCAGCCCGACTCATCTCCAAAAAAATCCGCCCATGACGCCCTTGTCGCGGCCATCCTGACGCTTGAATTGCAGCCTGGTTCGGATCTGGACGAGGCTGCATTATGTGCTCAATACGGATTGTCGCGCACGCCCATGCGCGAGGTGCTGCGGGAACTTGCCGGCGCGGGATATGTGGTGCTGCGCCAGAACCGCGGCGCGCAGGTGTCCGACATGTCTCACACGTCGCTGCGCGCATTTTTCATCGCAGCGCCAATGATTTACGCAGCTATATTGCGTCTGGCCGCGGCAAATCGGACGACTCCCCAGATCGCAGAGTTGCAAGAAGCTCAAACGCGGTTTTGTGCAGCACTTGACGGGGGAACGACTGCTGAACGTGCCCTTTCGAACACGTTGTTTCACCGCATCACCGGGGACATGGCGGACAACCTTTACCTCACGCCCAGCTTTCACCGTCTGCTGCTGGATCATGCGCGTATTTCGATGACGTTCTACCAACCACGCGATGCCATTCAGAGCGAAAACGTCGTCAAAGCGCGTACGCATCACGACCAGATCATAGTTGCGATTACCGCGCAGGATACAGAGCAGGCCGGTCAATTGGCGCTTGATCACTGGCAGTTGTCTCGCGACCAGATCACGCAGTTTGTGACCCCCGGTGGCCTCGACCTGCCGCTGGGAACCCCACCACAGGAGGCGCGGACATGACGCCGATTATGGAGTTTAACGGGATTTACACACCCGTTGTGACGCCGTTTCATGCTGATTACAGCCCCAACTTTGCGGCCTTGGAGGCTGTGTTGGAACGTTTGATAGCGGCGGGTGTCCATGGGGTGATCTCAGGCGGATCTACGGGCGAAAACTATGCCATGAGTGTATCGGAACGTCTTGATATCGCGCGCGAAACGGTGCGCATCATCGCGGGGCGTGTTCCGGTTATCATGGGCACCGGGGCCATGTTGCCGAGCGATTCAATGGCGCTGGCGATGGGGGGCAAGGATATGGGCGCAGATGCGTTGCTGGTTGCGACGCCCCCCTATGCAGTGCCGACCGAGCGAGAGAATGCGCTGGCCGCGCTGGCCATTGATGCGGCGGCTGACATGCCCATCATGCTCTACAACTACCCGGGCCGGATGGGGGTGAACATGGGCGAAGAGTTTCTGGACCGCGTCGGCCGGTCTCGCAACTTTTGTGCCATCAAGGAAAGTTCGGGTGACATAAATCGGGTGCACACTCTGGCCCGCGATTACCCACATATCCAAATGTCATGTGGTATGGATGATCAGGCGCTGGAATTCTTTGCCTGGGGTGCGCAGTCCTGGGTCTGCGGTGGATCGAATTTCCTGCCCGAACAGCATCTGGCTTTGTGGCGGGCCTGCGCTGTCGAGGGCAACTTTGACAAGGGGCGGCGTATCATGTCAGCGATGATGCCGTTGATGCGCGTTCTCGAACAGGGCGGCAAATTTGTGCAGAGCATCAAATACGGAGTGACCTTTGAGGGGATCGAAACAGGGGCCATCCGCCCTCCGCTCAAGGGGCTCAACAAGGACGACAAACGCGCGCTCGAACAGGTGATCCGCGTGCTGAAAACCACCATTGCCAAGATCGAAGAGGAGTGAGTGGATGCTGACCCATGATGAATACAGGGCCATCGCCGACACCCTGTCGCCGCCAACATCAGCCTTTATCGATGGCGGCTTTCGCCCCGCGATCTCGGGTAAAACGTTTGACAGCGTGAACCCGGCCACCGGGGCACCCGTGGCGCAAGTTGCAGCCTGCGGCCCGGAGGATGTTGACGTTGCTGTCACCAAAGCGCGCGAGGCTTTTGAGGATGGACGATGGTCGCGTCTGCATCCTTCTACGCGCAAAGACGTGTTGATCCGTTTGTGCAAATTGATGACTCGCAATGCGCGTGAACTGGCTGTGCTGGAAAGCGTGGACAGTGGCAAAACGATTTATGATTGCGAAACCGTGGACGTGCCCGAAGCAATCGCCTGTTTGAAATGGCACGCAGAAGCCGTTGACAAGATTTACGATTCTGTTGCTCCGGCGTCAGATGATCACATTGCGCTGGTCGTGCGCGAACCGGTGGGTGTCGTGGGGCTGGTGCTGCCCTGGAATTTTCCACTGCTCATGCTGGCGTGGAAAATCGGACCAGCTTTGGCGGCGGGATGCTCTGTAGTGTTGAAACCTGCCGAGGAAACGTCGCTGAGTGCATTGCGCGTGGCTGAACTGGCCATGGAAGCAGGTGTGCCGCGCGGTGTTCTGAACGTCGTGCCTGGATTGGGGCCGGATGTGGGTGAACCGATTGGCCGCCATATGGACATCGACATGGTCAGCTTTACCGGGTCCACCGAAACCGGCATGAAATTCCTTGGCTATGCGGCCGAGTCCAATGCCAAGGAAGTGGTGCTGGAGATGGGCGGCAAGAACCCCTGCGTTGTCATGGAAGATGCCGAAAATCTGGACCGTGTGGCACAGCACGTGGTGAATGGCGCGTTCTGGAACATGGGCGAGAACTGCTCGGCCATCTCGCGGTTGGTTGTGCACAAAGATGTGCGCGCAGATTTGTTGGCGCGGATCGGGGCTCACATGCGCCATTTGCCGGTGGGAGATCCGCTGGATCCGGAAACCCGTCAAGGCGCGCTGGTCAGCGACGCGCATTTCGCCAAAGTGGCGGCATATGTGGGCAAAGCCGAGGATATCCTTGTGGGTGGGTCTGTGGATAAACCTTATGTCACTCCAACCATTGTCTCAACAACACGTGGTACAGCGCTGGAAACAGATGAAATTTTTGGGCCAGTGCTTTCTGTCATAACTGTTGCGTCGTTTGATGAGGCGATTTCGGTGGCCAACGACACGCAATATGGGCTCTGTGCGTCTTTGTTCACGGCCAATGCCAAGCGGGCTGTCCGTGGGGCACGTATGTTGAAAGCGGGAACAGTCACCGTGAACAGCTATGGCGAGGGCGACATTGCAACGCCTTTTGGTGGTATGAAGATGTCCGGCTTTGGTGGACGGGACAATGGGGTGCACGCCCATGACCAATATACTCAACTGAAAACCATCTGGCTGGATCTGACCGACGACGCCGACGAGAGCGTGGAGTGAGCTATTCCGCGCGGCGCCTGCCGTCTCACCGCGGGCCCGCCGCGTGGGCAACCATTTTGGGGCAAGGCAGGCGGTATCCACGGCTTGAACATACCATCACTGCGGATGTGGTGGTGGTTGGGGCTGGCTTTGCGGGGCTCGCCGCAGCACGACGGGTGCTGCAACTTGACCCGCAGGCGCGGGTTGTCGTGCTCGAAGCTGGCCAGATCGCAGAAGGTGCGGCGGGGCGCAATTCCGGCTTCATGATTGACTTGCCGCACGATCTGGCCTCGCAGGATTATGCCGGGGCAGGCGATGATCGCGCGCTAATAGGGCTGAACCGTCAAGCGATTGAATTTGCGAGTGACGCTGTTGAGGAATACCAGATTCCCCTCGCGTTTTTCGAACGCGCGGGCAAGGTCAATGGCGCGGCTTCGGCGGCGGGTGAGGCGCACAATCGCAGCTATGCTAGGCATCTGGAAACGCTGTCCGAGCCGTGCGAATGGCTGGACGATACAGCGATGCACGCACTGACCGGATCGCGGCATTACCGTTGCGGCCTTTACACCCCCGGCACAGTGATGTTGCAGCCCGCCGGATATGTGCGCGGGCTTGCACAAGGCTTGTCCCGACAGGCTGACATATATGAACAATCTCCGGTCTTGTCCTTCTCGCCTGTCGGCGGCGGCTGGGTTGCAAAAACCCCCAAAGGTCGTGTCACGGCGCGCCGCGTGATCCTTGCGGTGAATGGGCATCTGGAGAGTTTTGGGGTGGCACGCGGCCGCCTTATGCAGCTTTTTCTGTTTGCTTCCATGAGCAATGAACTGACGGACACTGCACAGGCGGCCCTTGGCGGAGCCACGCGATGGGGCATAACACCATCCGATCCGATGGGGACAACGGTACGTAGGATTGATGACGGGCAGGGAGGGCACAGGATTGTGACACGCACCTGCGCCGCGGTGCGCCCTGACATGGTGCCGACCGCGCGGGATATGGCCCATGCAGCAGCGCAACACCGCAAGAAGTTCGCAGAACGGTTCCCTCAACTCGCATCCGTTGGACAGGAATATATGTGGGGTGGGCATTTGTGCCTGAGCCTGAATGGCGTGGCCCATGCCCGCGCTGTGGACAACGGCGTCTACAGCGCATGTGTGCAAAACGGCCTCGGAACGGCACGCGGCACCCTGACCGGGATCGCGGCTGCTGAACGGGCGTGCGGGCATCACTCTGATATCACGCGGTTTTTCGACAATGAGGTTGAGCCAAAGCGTCTCCCGCCGCAGCCCTTTGCCACTTGGGGGGCCAATGCCTACCTACGCTGGAAAGAGGCACGGGCCGCGATGGAATAAGTCTCTTTCTGCGCTCTGTCTGATCCACTTACCCCCTGCGGAAGGTCGCACACTGGCCTTTCGCCAACCTGATAGTCACCGGTCCAAATGTGCAGGTTTTTGGGCCTCAATAATCCTGGTTCAGCGCATCAGCTGGCGGAATCTCACGTTCACGTCGGGCGACATAATCCAGCAAAGCCTCATCCACGGCCGGATCCAGCTTTGGCTCTTCATAGGACTTCAGAAGCTTTTCCGCATGGACCAGCGCGCGCGCCGTAATCTCTTGCCCGCCTTCAGCTTGCCACTGTTCGATTGAATTGTTGTCAAACATCTCCGGCATGAAAAATGCTGTTTGAAAGTTCTCTTGCGTGTGCGGATGTCCCAAGTAGTGCCCGCCGGGGCCAATGTCGCGGACCGCGCTCAATGCAGTGTCGAAATCCTCCCAATTCACCCCTTCGGCCATGCGATAGGCCATGGCACATTGCTCCGCATCCACGATAAATTTTGCGACAGAACAATGCATCCCCGCTTCGTTCCAACCTGCTGAATGCCAAATGTAATTTGCCCCTGCATGCATGACGGCAGACAGAGTCGTAGCACTTTCATATCCAGCCTGCGCGTCAAAGGTCTTGGCCCCACCCAGCGTGTTTGAAGTCCGCCACGGTACGCCGTAGTGCCGCGCCATTTGGCCGATCATGAAGTTCATCATCGAAATCTCGGGCGTTCCGGCCATGGGCGCGCCGGATTTCATCGACACTGTCGACAGGTAGTGACCATAGATCGCCGGACAGCCACGCCGGATCACTTGGGTATAGGCCAGCGCCGAAAGGGCCTCGGCGTTAAGTTGTGCAACGGATGCGGCCACGGAAGCGGGCGTGTTGGCCCCGCCCAACACAAAGGGCGAACACAGCACAGGCTGGTTGCGCCGACAGAAGGCCCGCATCGCCCCCAGCATGGTTTCATCCCACACAAGGGGCGAATTTCCGTTGCAATTTCCCGTGGTTACTGGGTGACTCTCCATGAATTCGGCCCCAAACAGAATGGCGCACATGTCCAGCACATCTTCGGCATTCTTGGGGCTTGTCGTCATCCCCATGAATGTCTTGTCCGAGTATTTCATCGACGAATAGGTGACGCGCAGGTGCCGCTGGCTGATCGGGTGATCATAGGGTTCCACGATATGATGGGCCGAGGAATGCAACGCGGGCATCATGTGGCTGAGTTTGTGGAACATCGCCAGATCGGCCAGCAAAGGGTTGCGCCGCTTGTCTTCGAGATCACGCAGATAGGGAGCGCCTGTCATGGGCACGAATATGCTGTCGCGTCCGCCCAACCGTACGTTTTTGTTCGGGTCTCTGGCTTGGTAGGTAAAGTCGGAGGGGATGGTTGCAATCAGATCCCGCACAAGGCCGCGGTCAAGGAAAACTGTTTCTCCATCGACCTTTGCGCCTGCCGCTTTCCAGTCGGCCAAAGCGATGTCATCGCGAAACACGACGCCAACATTTTCGAGAATATCCATCGAAGCAGCGTCGATCTGTTCGACTTGGTTGCCATCCATGATCTCGCACCACGGCAGCGTGTTGGTCAGGCCGGGCAACATCGCAACATCGGGTTCGGCACGGGCTGCGCGGCGGCTGGCGCGCCCTCCCGAACGGGTGCGTGTCGTTGTCATGTGGCTTCTCCTTGCCTGACCAAGTCCAGACAAGCCTGTTTCAGCCTATCAGGTCTGTCTGTAGGCGAAGCGAATTGCTTGTGAGCGACGTAGGCAAGGGCGATACAACCGCTTTTTGGTGCAGTTGTCCTGCGTCTCTGCGCGGTTAGGCCGTTGTCAGCCCGAGGCCCGACAGGGCGCGGATATGCCCAACGATGTCATCCACGCCGGTGCCATGGCGCAACGCAGCAAAAACAAAGGGACGCCCTGCACGCATACGCGTGGCGTCTGCATCCATCACCTCAAGTGAGGCGCCGACATGCGGGGCGAGATCGGTTTTGTTGATGATCAGCAGATCCGACTTGGTAATCGCAGGGCCACCCTTTCGAGGGATTTCTTCGCCTGCGGCGACATCAATGACATAGAGCGTGATGTCGGCCAGTTCAGGTGAGAACGTGGCCGACAGGTTATCGCCGCCACTTTCGATCATGATGGCTTCGATCTCGGGGTGTCGTGCGCGCATTTCAGCCACAGCGGCGAGGTTGATCGATGCATCCTCGCGGATGGCTGTATGCGGGCAACCACCTGTTTCTACGCCGATAATCCGGTCCTGAGGCAGGATTTGGCGGCGCATCAGCTCTTCGGCGTCTTCTTGAGTGTAAATGTCATTGGTAATGACGCCAATCGAATGCGTGTCCTTGAGGGCGGTGGCCAGCGCGGCAGTCAGTGTGGTCTTTCCAGCGCCAACGGGTCCGCCGATTCCGATGCGCAAAGGGCCATTTAGCTGTGTCATGTGCGAAAAATCCGTGGTTGCAGGGTTTCGTGCCGCATGGCGGCGATGTCAGCGGCAAAGCTGGTTGATGCGAGAGCATCGAGCGGTGTCGTTTCTGCCTCTTTTGCCACATCTGAGATAAGGGGGGACAGGGCAGCAAGAACCCGTTGCCCGTCGGTTTGCCCAAGCGGAAGGGCCCGCTGAGTTACCGACACTAGGTTAGAGGCAAATGCATGCAGGTAGAGCGGCAGTGTTTCGGCGAGCGGTATTTGCATCGCGGCCGCGGCTCGGGCCACGGCCACCGGGTAGGTCAGGTCCGCGATGTCGATCCCCCACACCGCGCGGGCGGTGTCGCAAAAGGCGGTGCCTTGCAGCACGGTTTCCTGCAGACGCTCGGCGCTCGCCGCAAAAGCGCGCGCGGTCGCATCCACGTGATGCGTGTCTTGCGCGGTGTAGGCCGCTGCGAGCAGGATCGCGTCACTGCGACCGGACCCTTGCGTGATCAGCGCTGTCAGCCATGCCTGTAACGTGTCTGCATCAGCGATGGTGCCATCCGCGACGGCCTGTTCAAGCCCGTGCGAATAGGCAAAAGCCCCGACCGGAAAGGCCGGAGATAGCCACTGCATAAGGATCAGGCTGGCGCTCATGTGTGGCTGTGCGTGTGGTCGTGCCCGTGGGTGCGCCCATGTCCATAGGCGCCACCCTCGGGTGTGAAGGGTTCGGTGACCTCGCGCGTTGTGGCCCCGATTTTGGCCAGCATGTCGGCCATCACGTGGTCGCGCTGTATCAGCAGACGCGTGTCCTCGATCTGGCAGGGCGTGTGGCGATTGCCGATATGCCACGCGATGCGGTGCAGCGCCTTTCCGGTCACCTCAAGCAGCGGTTCGGAGGCGGCGTCGATACGGATTTCCCGCGCGTCCGTCGTGATCAGCGCCCCGCCGTGATCCAGTGAGGTGGTCTGGGGCAGGTCCACGAGCAACTGCGTGCCGGAGGCGAGGGTGAGCACTTTGCGCCGCAAAAACCGGTCCTCATAGGTGAGGGATACGTGGTCGGCGGGCGTTGCGTGGGTGTGATTGTGATAGGATTGGGCGGTCAGCATGGTGTTTCAAAACAAAGGGCGGGCCCCGGCCGCCGGGTGGGGGAGAAGCCCCCGCCCGGGGGGGGCGGTCGGGGGCTGCCCGGCTTGTGGCCGGGCGGAAGGCATGTCGGGCACTACTCGTTTTTGCGGACCTCAAGACGATCAAAGAAAACACCGGTCTTGGGCTGCCAATCCTGGGTCATTGTAACGTTTGCAATCACCAGTCCTAACATGGGCGAATACAAGGCTTCCTCGTTAATTGGATCGCGTCCGTTTAGGGCAATGGTTCGGCGCACAACAAATACTTGATATGTGCACAGCCCGATCTTTGTTGTGGTTTGCTGTGTCACGCTCGCTCTAAAACGGCCCTGCGCAACTTCCGTGCCATTGGAAAATAGTGCCACAGCTACGTCCGCATTTTCGCCAACTCGGGTTGGGTTGAAATCGAACAGGCCTGTCAAACCGTTCCCATATTCCAATGACAACGTGCCTGACGTGCTTTTGCGCGAAGTGATCCACAGGCCAGCAACATATTCGGTCGTGATCTTCTCCATCTTGCCATTACGAGACATGGAACGTGTCTCACGCACGGCGCCATGGCGAAATTTCTGAAATTCAGAGACAAACCGAGGTTCTTGCCTGATCGCTGTCAAAGTGTCTTCTCGCTCAAAATCTCCGGCTTGCACGCAGGCCGCGTACGAGATTGAAGACCAGCCGAGCAAAGAAATGATGGTGAGCCCAATACCTGTTGGCAGGAGTTTCAAAACAAGAAATACCGCTGCGCCATGGGAAGCACCTCCGCAGGTTGGCAGGTCAACAACTCTCCGTCCGCGCGCACCTCGTATGTCTCTGGGTGCACTTCGACATGTGGGGTCGCATCGTTCAGCTTGAGGTCCTTTTTCCCGATGTTCCGTGTGTTCTGCACAGCCACCGTGTCCTTGTGCAGGCCAAGCGATGCGCCGATCCCTTCGGCTTGGGCGGCAGCCGATACAAACGTCACGGCCGAGCGTTCGACAGAGCGTCCATAAGCCCCGAACATGGGCCGGGTGTAGACGGGTTGCGGGGTCGGGATGGAGGCATTGGGGTCGCCCATCTGGGCGCAGGCGATGGTGCCGCCCAACAGGACCATCTCGGGCTTTACCCCAAAGAAGGCCGTGTTCCACAGGCACAGATCGGCGCGTTTGCCGACTTCGATAGAGCCGATCTCATGGGACAGCCCGTGCGCAATGGCCGGATTGATTGTGTATTTGGCGATGTAACGGCGCACGCGCATGTTGTCGTTGTCGCCCGTTTCCTCGGGCAAGGGGCCGCGCTGTTTCTTCATCTTGTCCGCGGTTTGCCACGTGCGGATCAGCACTTCGCCGACGCGGCCCATAGCCTGACTGTCGGACGCGATGATCGAAAAAGCGCCCATGTCGTGCAGGATGTCTTCGGCGGCGATGGTCTCGCGGCGAATTCTGGACTCAGCAAAGGCCACGTCCTCGGGGATGGATTTGTCGAGGTGGTGACAGACCATGAGCATGTCGAGGTGCTCTTCGAGCGTGTTGACGGTGAATGGGCGTGTGGGGTTGGTGGACGAGGGCAGGACGTGCTCTTCCCCGCAGATCTTGATGATATCGGGGGCATGGCCACCGCCCGCGCCTTCGGTATGAAAGGCGTGGATGGTGCGCCCCTTCATGGCCGCCACGGTGTTTTCGACAAATCCGGATTCGTTGAGCGTATCGGTGTGGATCATCACCTGCACGTCCATCGCATCAGCCACAGACAGGCAGCAATCAATAGCGCCGGGGGTGGTGCCCCAATCCTCGTGCAATTTCAAAGCACAAGCGCCGCCCTTGATCTGTTCCTCCAGCGCTGCCGGGAGCGAGGCGTTGCCCTTGCCCGCAAAGGCGAGGTTCATCGGGAAGGCGTCGGCGGCTTGCAGCATCCGTCCCAAGTGCCACGGACCGGGCGTGACCGTCGTGGCCAGTGTGCCGTGGGCCGGGCCGGTGCCGCCACCCAGCATCGTGGTGAGGCCGGAATGCAGCGCATCCTCGATCTGTTGCGGGCAGATAAAATGGATGTGTGAATCAAACCCGCCAGCGGTCAGGATCTTACCCTCGCCCGCGATGGCCTCGGTGCCGGGGCCGATGATGATGTCGACGCCGGGTTGCGTGTCGGGGTTGCCCGCCTTGCCGATAGCGGCGATGCGCCCGTCTTTCAGGCCAACGTCTGCTTTGTAGATCCCCGTCCAGTCCACAATCAGCGCATTGGTGATGACAGTGTCGACGGCACCTTGGGCGCGGGTGACCTGAGACTGCCCCATGCCGTCGCGGATGACCTTGCCACCGCCGAATTTGACCTCTTCACCATAAAGCATGGCGTTGTCGCCCGAGCCTCCAGTGGCTGCCGCGCCTGCGGCTTCGGCGCTCAGGTCACGCTCGACCTCGATAATCAGGTCGGTATCGGCAAGACGCACCTTGTCGCCCACGGTGGGGCCGAACATGGCAGCGTAGTCAGAGCGGGGGATGGATGTGGGCATGTTAGGGATACCTTTTTGAGACTAGAACGTCTTTCCTTGTGGATAAGCTGTGCAGCGGCACAAAATTCCTGTGGAAAAGAATGCAAAACTTGCCTGTGTACATTTTAGCCGCGATGTGGCCAGCTTTTGAGCACGCTGCGTTAAGGCCTGTATTTTGTGATGCAAGTGAAAACCTTAGCGAAACGCGACAAACAAATTTAGAATTGACGCAGTTATCCACAGCAATATCCCCGGTTTTTTCCACCTGGTTAGAATGTCGGTGATGTGCTGATTTGAAAAAACAATTTCGAGCATCGCAAAATACGAGGCACCAATGTCGACCACAGCTTTCTGGCTTCAAGCCATCGCTTATACCATTTTCCTGATTACCATCGTGGGCCTGTATCGTGGCTGGTTTTGAGATATGCTCCCGGGCCGCGCAGCGGACCGGATCACGCCCGACCCGCCCCCCAGGGCGGGCGTGATACGCCCACCCTCGGGTCCGGCGTGATCCTATGTTGCGATCCGTCAGCAAAGTTCCTTAAACCATCGCAAAGATGCGGGCGGGACCACCTGTGCCGCCTACGTGATTGGGTGCGCCGACCACGAGGGTTGCTCCGGCAGCGGGCACCTGATCAAGCCCGGCGAGGTTTTCGATGCCGTAGCGCCCTGCAGGCAGCCACGCGTAGTGGGTTGCAAAGTCGGGCGAGGGGCCATGATCGAGTGACAACGTGTCCACGGCCATCGCCACGGCGGTCGTTTCTTCGAGCAACATCTTGGTTGCCTCGATATGGAAGCCGGGGAAGTGTTTTACGTCCGCATCGTCATTGCCCACATAGGCCGCCGCGTCGCCGGATTTGGCTGCCCAGCCGGAATGCATCGCGATGCAGGCCTTGTCGGGGATCTCGCCATTCGCCGCGATCCATGCCTTGAGATCATCAGGCGTCACTTGGGCATCCGGGTTCTCGGCGGCCTTGGCCGCGATGTCGATCACGCACAAAGGGATCACCAGATCGCTGACGGGGATTTCGTCCACCGAATTGCCGTCGGCAGAAAAGTGCAGGGGCGCGTCAATATGGGTGGCAGTGTGTTCGTTGATAGCGAGGTTCATCAGGTTGAAGCCATGTTCGGCAAAATTGAACTGCTGTTCCATCGAAATGCCGGGCACACCGAAAAACGTCGGAAAATCGGGGCTGAGCGGGTGGGACATGTCAAAGACTCCACCATGACCTGCGGCCATGGCAGCAGGTGCGGTCGCCATTCCCACCGTCGCGGCGGCAGCGCCCACGGCGGCTGTGGATTTAAAGAATTCCCGTCGCGACAGCATCCTGTCTTTTACCGCGTTCATCACACATACGTCACACATGATCGTTTCCTCCGTCTGGGTCTTCGGTCAGTATCTGGGATGCGTCACAGCGCGCCCATGACCTTTTGGTTAAAGCCGTAGACCTCGCGTTTGCCGCTGATCGGGATCAGTTGCACGTCGCGCGCCTGGCCAGGCTCGAACCGTACGGCGGTGCCCGCGGCGATGTCGAGTCTCATGCCGCGCGCGGCGTCCCGGTCAAAGTCGAGCGCGCTGTTGGCCTCGCCAAAGTGGTAGTGGCTGCCGATCTGGACTGGCCTGTCGCCGGTGTTGGCCACATGCAGCGTGATCGCCTTCGCGCCTGTATTGAGCTCGATACTGCCGGGGGCGGTGATGACTTCTCCGGGGATCATGGGGATGCTCCTGTGGTATCAGCGGATGGGGTTGTGAACGGTGACCAACTTTGTGCCGTCGGGAAAGGTCGCCTCGACTTGCACGTCGTGGATCATTTCGGGCACGCCCTCCATGCACTGGTCTCGGGTGATGATCTGCGCACCTGCTTCCATCATCTCGGCGACGGACCGTCCGTCGCGTGCCCCCTCGACCACGGCGTCAGTGATCAGTGCGATGGCTTCCGGGTGGTTCAGCTTGACGCCTCGTGCCAACCGTTTGCGTGCCACCTCGGCGGCCATCGAGATCAGCAGTTTGTCTTTTTCGCGGGGTGTCAGTTGCATAGGTCAGAGTCTCCAGCACAGGGGCAGATGGCCGCCTGTCAGATGGTCAAGGATGGGCAAAAGGGCGCGGCGCAGGTGGTAGCCTGTTTCGGCGAGGCAGCGCATGACGAGTGTATCCGGGCCCAGCAGACTGGCCCCCCCGGTGGCAGGCAGCAGGGCGCGAACGGCAGCCAATTGCGCCTCTGCATCGGGTGCCACATAGGTCAGAGCGACCATGGCCGTGTGCCCGCCGCCGACGGCGGCACGGGTCATTTGCGCGCTCATGTCGCCGGACAAGATCCACGCATCCTGCACCAGTGGTTGGCCTTCACGGGTGAGGGTGATGCGCTCGCTCATATGGCCACGCACCTCGGTTTCCCCCATGGCCAGCCGCCCAAGGCACAGCGGTTCGACAATTAGCACTCTGGCAGAGGGTGCCGCGTCACAGGTCAACACCCGGTCCAGCGCACAGCCGTCAAAAACCAGCGTTTCCTGGGGCAACCACCACAGGCTTGCGCCCTCCTGCACATCGAGGGTCGTAGATACCCGCCCGGTCTCATTTGGCATCGCGCGGTAGGCCCGTTCGCAGGCCTGTGTGGTCAGGGTCAGGTGCGTTCCCGCCCCGGCAGAGGCCTGATAGTCAAACCGGTCCCCGCCGGTCACACCACCAGATGTGTTCAGCAACACTGCGGTTGCCCCTTTGTCGGCACGCGGAAACACCGCCTTGGCCGCGCCTTGCTGATACAGATCGTCCAGTACCGTGCGCCCTGCAACCATCTTGGTCGACAGCCGCACCATCCCGATCGCCCGGGGCGGTTTTGTCGATTGGGGCGTGTTTGGCACGGCGTGGAGGGTCATTCAGTCTCGGGCGTTGAGGCAGGGCAGTCGATTCTGATGCAGAGTTGACCACTCCCTGCGCCAAGGGGCCAGTCTTGCCGGTCCATCGCCTGATTTTCGTGCACGGCGTGCCGCTTTTTTAGGCGGTCACGCGCCGCAACAGGTACGTGTCCATGATCCAGCCATGTGCCGCGCGGGCCTCTGCACGCTTGGTGACGATCTGATCCGCAACGTCTTGCAGGCGCCCGTGGGCAAGGATCTGTTCAGGCATCCCCAGATAGGCACCCCACCAGATATCGTAGTCTGCACCAGCCAGAGACTGAAATTCGCAGTTTCCATCCAGCATGACCACCAGTGTTTCGCAGTCCTGAGGCCAGCCGTGATCGCGCAGTCGGCGCCCGGTTGAGATCGTGACCGGCGCGTTCAGCGTGTTGAGAGGGATCGCATGGGCGGCCGTCAGAGCTTGAACCGAAGTGATACCAGCCACGACCTGCAACTGCGGCTTCGGCTCCAGCCGGGCCGCAATCCGCAACGTACTGTCATAGAGGGACGGATCGCCCCAGACCAGCAGTGCGACGCGCCGCGCATCGGGGTTTTGCGCCATCGCGGCAGCCCAGATGTCGGCAATCGCGTCGTGCCACGCCTCGACCCGCTCGATATAGGGCAGGGAGGGATCCCGTTCAGGCATATCAAAGGGTACGATGCGTGCATCCAGCCGGACGCTGTCAATGATCTGGGTGCGCAGATCGGCCAAATCGGATTTGCCCGCCTTGCGTGGGATCAAAAACAGATCGGCTGCCGCGATGGTGCGTCTGGCCTCGCCCGTCAGGTGGTCTGGGTTGCCAGTGCCGATGCCGATCAGGAAAAGCTGGGTCATCTATGTGAAAAGGGCCGCTGATAAAGCGGCCCCTCCTTGTCAGACATGCGTGACGCTTCAGGCGGCATTCATCAAACGGTGTGTCAGGATGCCCGCAGGGTTGCGCCCTTTGAGTGTTTTGGCAATGGCCAGCATGGCCAGATCGGCAACAGGCTCTACCACGATCACCAGCAGGTAGGCGCCGCCAAAGGCCAGCACAGACTGGATGTTTTCCGCGCCAACGCCCTGACCGTAGATGGCCCAGAACGCGACCCATGCAATCACGCCACCCTGATAAACAGCCGACATTTTCAGCACTTGGGTGTAGTCAAGATCGACATAGGCCCGCGCGGTTGGCACAATCCGTTTGGCCAAAGCGTCCAGTGCAAAAAGCGGCACCAACAGAGTTGTCATGTTCACGGCAAACATAGGCAGATCGGTCGGCGCGAAAAGCAGCCCCTGAATGAGCAGACCCATGGTCAGCCCGGCTGCGGCGGCTCCGGAGCCAAGCAGCAAGAACAAGGTTGTGGCAAGAATGAAGTGCACTTCGGAGATGCCGACGGAGAAATGCGGCATCACTTCAAAGAAAATGAACGTCCCGATGGTGGCCAGAGCCGCGCGCACTGCAAAGGCAGGCACCTTGGCGAATTTCAGATCGTTGGCGGCCAGCTTAAGGGAGTACCCCGCAGCGGCGGCGGCGGTCCCGTAGGCAAAGACCATTTTTGCGCCGTCCACGACGCCCGGTTCGATGTGCATTCTCTTTCTCCTCACCACCACCCCGGCGGCATTGGTGGCCGTCTGCGCGGCCAGGTTGCAGTCCACGATGGCAGGTCTCCTGACTTGCGGGTCGCTACGGGGCCGGACCTTCCCAGCCATTGCCCCGATTGGGGTGCTTGGCCAGTGGTGCATGCCGGGCCGCTCGCCGGTCACAGTTGCGGGGGCAGTCCGGGATTTTCACCCGGGTTCCCTTTTGGATCCTTGGCGGATCACCATCGTAAAGACAGGTTTACACCGTTTCATCGGGCGAACAAGTCAGATAGCGGCATTTGAAGGACGCTTAGGGCCACCCGAACCGCCTGCCACCCAATTCATTTGGGTCGTGCCGGTTGCAGGCGGCGGTAAGGGCGCATGCATCTTGGTCCGAGAAAGGTTTGCCTTACCCCTCGGCCAGCGCCCCATAGAGGATCAGCGCAGGGGCGTCGCTGATGCTATGGGCAAGTTTCTCTGCGAGCTCTGCGATGGTCGTACGGTGCAGGGCTTGCGCATCGGTTGATACTCCCTCGGCCAACAGTGCAGGTGTGTCGCCCGGCAGCCCTGCGTCCATCAACATCTGTGCCAGTCCGGGGAAGGTGCGCTGCCCCATGAACACAACCGTCGTCGCTTGCGCGTCAGCAAGGGCGGCCATGTTGAGATCTTCTGGCAATGCGCCGCGCACATCGTGCCCGGTGATGAACTGCACCCGGCGTGCAGTTAGCCTGCGGGTGAGCGGAATACCGGCAGCAGCGGCAGCAGCGCAGGCCGATGGCACGCCGGGAATGATTTCATAATCGATACCGGCTGCCTTGAGCGCATCGGTTTCTTCCTCGAGGCGTCCAAACGTGCCGCCGTCACCGGATTTCAGGCGCACAACGCGCTGCCCGGTCTGTGCATAATCCACCAACAACTGGCTAACGTGGTTCTGTTTCGGCGACGGGCGACCGGCCCGCTTGCCAACGCCAACCAGATCAGCCCCATTGCGCGCATGATCGAGGATTGCGCCCGCACTCAGGTCATCAAACAAGACTGCATCGGCCCGCTTGAGTCGATCCACCGCCTTGAGGGTCAGCAGCTCCGGGTCGCCTGGACCCGAACCGACAAAGCTGACAAAGCCGCTCATGACGCCTCTCCAGTGATGAGATGGAAGAACGTGCCCGTAACGTTGCCAACACGCGACCCAGTTTCGGGCACCGGGTTGCCGTCTGCGTCAAACACATGAGCCAATGGGGCATCGGGTTCGTCGAGGATGGAAGTGTAGTGAAACTCGTGGCCGCGCAAGGCGGCCCCTGTGGCGAACCCGGGCAGAGGTGCTTGCAGCACAGCGCGGCGATACCCAAGGTGAAATTTGCGTTTCTCGTAGCTGGTCACAAGACCCAGCAGGCCCGCCATCTGGTGACGCACACCGTCTTTGTCGATCAACGTGTTGCCGAGGGCCATGTATCCTCCGCATTCGCCGTGCACCGCCTTGGTTTGTGCATGCTTGCGCAAACCAGACAGGTAAGTCTGTGCATTTGCCAACGTCCCAGCATGCAATTCGGGATAACCACCCGGCAACCAGACCAGATCGGCACTTGGGTCAGGGGCTTGATCAGACAGCGGCGAGAATGGCAGGATTTCGGCCCCAGCTGCGCGCCACCCCTCCAAAAGATGCGGGTATGTGAAGGAAAATGCCGCATCACGCGCCAGCGCGATGCGTTGTGCCGGAGGAGTCGGCAGGGCCTGTGCTGGCCCGCTCGGACCGCCTTGTGCGGCGACTTTCAGAGCCTCAAGGTCGACATTGTCGCGCAGGAACGCGGCGTAACCCGCAATCGCTGCTTCAAGGTCGGGATGCTCGACCGCTTGGATCAGCCCAAGGTGACGTTCAGGCAGCTTCAGGTCGCCACGTCGGGGCAGGGCACCAAGCACTTTGACACCTGCCTTTTTCATGCCAAGGCGCGTGAGCCGTTCGTGGCGTGGGCTGGCGACCCGGTTCAGGATCACCCCGGCAAAGGGCAGATCCGGGTTGTAGCTTTTGAAGCCAAGGGCTGTGGCGGCAGCCGATTGCGCCTGCCCACCGACATCAATGACCAGCACAACGGGCCATCCCATGTGCAGGGCAGTTTCGGCGCTGGTGCCAAACCCGGTTTGCCCGCGCGTTGCTACACCGTCAAACAGGCCCATCGACCCTTCGGCAACGCAGATGTCCGCGCCATCCATTTTTGCAGCCACGCCAGCCAGCAAAGAGGGATCCATCGCCCATGTGTCAAAGTTGAATGAGGACCGCCCGGCAGCCGCAAGATGAAAGGCCGGGTCGATGTAGTCCGGCCCGGACTTGTAGGGTTGCACCACCAGCCCGTCATCGCGCAATGCACGCAGCAATCCCAGCATGACGGTTGTCTTGCCCGTGCCCGAAGCAGGGGCGGAAATCATGAGGCCCTTAGTCATCGCCGTGGCTCCAACTTGCCCAAGGACTGTCCGCGGTTTGGGGGCGATACCGCCGATCATATTCCGTGGAGTAAAGGCAGCTTTCGTCAAACTGCTCTGTGCCGATCACGCGGCCCACCAGAATAAGCGCTGTCCGGGAGATGCCGTCGCGCATTGCCTCCCTGAGCGTGTCGAGCGTGGCATGAATGATCTGCTCGTCCGGCCAACTGGCGCGGTAAACTACGGCGACAGGGCAGTCGGCACCGTAGGCCGGACTCAGATCCGCGATCACCTGATCAAGGTTGCCGATAGACAAGTGAATCGCCAGTGTTGCGCCGGTTGCGGCAAAGTTCGTGAGCGTCTCGCCGGAAGGCATGGAAGACGCGCGCCCCGGCGTCCGGGTCAACACCACGGATTGCGCTACGCCCGGCAAGGTCAGCTCTGCGCCCAATGCGGCTGCCGCGGCAGAGAAGGATGGCACACCCGGCGTGACCGTAAAGGCGATGCCAGCCGCTTTGATGCGCCGCAATTGTTCCCCCATGGCCGACCAGACGGACAGATCGCCGGAATGAAGGCGCGCGACGTCTTGACCTGCTGCTGTGGCGGTTTCGATCTCTGCCATGATGGAATCAAGATCCATGGACGCCGTGTTCACGATGCGGGCCCCGTCCGGGCAATGGCTCAGGATCGCCTCTGGCACCAGCGACCCTGCATAAAGACACACCGGGCAGGCTGCGATCAGATCGCGCCCGCGCAGGGTCAGAAGATCAGGCGCGCCGGGGCCTGCGCCGATAAAGTGGACTGTCATGTCTTGTCTCCGTGGGCAATCGCGCAGGTTGCCATGCCGTCATTCGAGATCCTGCGGGTGATCAGCAGTCTAGCATTCGGACCGGCAGCGGCTATGGCGGCGGCCTCTGCCACTGAACCGGTTTGGCGCAGCAGGCGGCTGAGCGTAGATTGTGTCTGTGTCTGGGCGCGCTGCAATTTACTGGGGAGAACGGCGTTGATCAGGATCCGGCGTGACTTGGCAAAGTCGAGCATCGCATTGGACAGCGCCTTGTCATCCGGGCAGGCCAACAGATCAATCGGGCCCTTGTACCCGGTCGCCGCAAGCGCCTGTTCTAGGCTACTGGCCGTGGCCCGCGTGGTGAATCCGAAACCGGCAACGATCATCGCGACAGGCTCCATTGCACAACGGGATAAGAGGCGGACCAACCGCGTTTGGGACCCAGCGGCGTTGCGCTGGACAGCGCGATCCGCATCAACGTGCCGCCGTGCTCCGCCTGTGCTTCGGAGAGCAGCGCCTCGCCCTCCAGCGTGACAACATTGGCCACCAAACGCGCAGGCAGCGGAATGACAGCCGCAAGCATCTCGCGGCTCAGCCCACCGCCAATAAAGATTGCGTTTGCAGGAGGCAGGCCGTTGAGCGCGTCGGGGGCAGCGCTTTGGATCACCGTCAGTCGATGTGACACGCCCAAAGCGGCTGCATTTTGGGTGATCCGTGCGGCCCGCTCTGCGCGAGGTTCGATACATGTGGCTGTCGTGTGGGGATGCGCAAGCACCCATTCCAGCGCAATCGAACCTGACCCGCCCCCAATGTCCCACAAATGCTCGTTGGCTTTGGGGGCCAGTGTGGACAGCGTAATGGCCCGGATCGGGCGTTTGGTGATTTGACCGTCCGACTCAAAGATCGTGTCGTCCTGCCCGGTTGCAACGCTCAGCGCGACCCCGTCGCCCTGAACTTCGATGGCGGCAACGAGCGGGTGCTCAAACGTACCCGTCAACGCGCAAGCCGGTGCAGCGGTCAGGCGTGGCTCCGGTGCGCCAAGACGCTCCATTACGGTCACAATGCTTGGCCCGAAACCGAGATCCGTGAGGGCCGTTGTCAGGTCGGTCACAGCCGCGCCATCGCGCAAGGTGACAATCAGGTGCGCGCCCCTGTTCAGGTGGCGCCGCATCTGGGCAAAAGGCGCCGCATGCAGGCCAAGGCACACGGTGTCCTGCACAGCCCATCCCATTTCGGCGGCTGCCAGGGAAAAACACGACGGGCCAGGCAGGGCTGTCCACTCTCCTGCGTCGAAATGGCGTGCAATCACTGACCCAGCCCCAAACCAGAACGGATCGCCCGAGGCCAGCACGGCCACCCGCTGTCCGCGCAGCTTTTGCAGGCGTGCAATCCCGTCTGAAAATGGCACAGGCCAAGCGATGTGGGGGGCGTCACCGGTCGGAACCATGGCAAGGTGCCGTGGCGGCCCCATGATCACCTGCGCGGCGTCCAGTGCGGCTTGACTTGCGTCGCTTAGCCCGGCAACCCCGTCCTCACCTATGCCGATGATCGTCAACCAAGGGTCAGACATGACGCCGAACCTTTTGATACTGGCCGGAACAACCGAGGCGACAGCCTTGGCCAATGCCGTTGCCCAAGCGGGCATGACAGGCACCGTCAGTTTTGCCGGTCGGGTTGAGCGGCCCAAACGCCAGCGGCTGCCCCAGCGGATTGGCGGCTTTGGCGGCGTGGACGGTCTGGTGCATCACTTGCGTGAACACAAGATCACCCATGTCATTGACGCAACCCACCCGTTTGCCGCGCAAATGAGCCACAATGCAGTTGCGGCCTGCACAGCAGCGGACGTGCCGTTGATCGCTTGGACGCGGGCACCTTGGGCTGCGCAGGACGCTGATCAGTGGACACATGTGCCGGACATCGCGGGCGCCGTGACGGCGCTGGCTCAACCGGCCACACGGGTCATGCTGGCCGTCGGGCGTATGCACCTGAACGCCTTTGCGCCCAACCCGCAACATACGTATCTGTTGCGTCTGGTCGACCCGCCCCGGGTGCCGCCGCCGTTCCCACACCACCATGTGCTTGTGTCGCGCGGGCCGTTCACCGAAGCGGATGACGCGGCCTTGATGCGGGCGCATGACATTTCCCTTGTCGTCTCCAAAAACGCTGGAGGCACAGGCGCTTACGCTAAAATTGCCGCAGCGCGCCGTCTGCAATTGCCGGTGATCATGATCGACCGACCGCCGATGCCACCGCGCACTGAGGCGCACAGCGTGGCCGAGGTATTGGCGTGGATCTCTCATGCGGGGGCCGATCTGGGGGTATAAACAATCGGGGTCGCCCCGGTGTCGATGATGCGCGTCTGGGACGAGCCGACAATGACCATCGTGCGCATGTCGGCCATGTCCGCAGTGGCGTCGGGCAAGGGCACAACACGGATGTGTTCTTCGGGCGTAGACACAGCGCGGGCAAAAATGATCGGGCGCGCGTCCGCGCACGCGGCATTCAAAATCTCGAGCGTGCGCACAAATCCGTCGGGCCGCGATTTGGAGCGGGGATTGTAGAACGCCATGGCGAAATCGGCCTCGGCCGCGAGACGCAAACGCCGTTCGATCACAGCCCAGGGCTTGAGGTTGTCGCTTAGGTTGATGGCGCAGAAATCGTGCCCCAACGGCGCACCCGCCCGGGCCGCGGCGGCCAACATGGCGGTGATGCCCGGCAGCACGCGAATATCCAAGGCGCGCCAGCTGGCCGGTCCGTTTTCCACGGCCTCGAACACTGCGGCGGCCATGGCAAACACGCCCGGATCGCCCGAGGATACCACAACAACCTTCCGCCCCGCGGCCGCCATCTCGAGTGCATGGCGCGAGCGGTCTATTTCGACCCTGTTGTCAGAAGGGTGCAGGGTCAGCCCCGCGCGTTCAGCCACACGTGCGACATACGGAATGTAACCGACAACATCCGTTGCCTGCGCCAATGCGGTTGTGACCTCTGGTGTGACCAGCGCGTCACTGCCCGGCCCAAGGCCTGCGATGCAGACCCACCCGCTCATGGCCGACGCCCTTGTCCATGCACCACGATAATGGAGAAGTAGGGCGTGACTTTGCCGTCGGCTTCGGCCAACCGCTGGACCTGCTGGTTGGGCATGGTCGCAAATTCAATCAGGTAGGCCTGCTCGAACTTGCCTGCCGTCTTCAGGGCGCGCCGCACCTTGTCGATGTTGCGCCCGATCTTCATGATCACCAGCGCGTCAGCATCTGCCATGCGGGCGGCCAACGTGTCCTCGTCCAACGTTCCCATCAGGATGGTCAGGATGTCATCGCCCCAAGTGATCGGAGCGCCCGTGGCCGTCCACGCGCCGGACATACCGGTGATGGCCGGCACCACTTCCACCGGCACGTTGTCTTTGAGACGGGTGTACAGGTGCATGAAAGAGCCGTAAAAAAACGGATCCCCTTCACACAGCACCACGACATCTTGCCCGTCCTCGGCCAGGCTTTGCACATGGGCAGTACATGCGCTGTAAAAGGCGCTCAGAACCTCGTTATAGCGCGGGTCGCTCAGAGGAATTTCTGTGGTGACGGGGTATTCCATCGGAAACTCGATAGCCGTGTCGGGCAACATCCCGTTGACGATCCGCCGTGCCTGTCCGGGCCGACCCGCCTTGCGGAAAAACGCGACATGCTTGGCCCCGCGCAACAGTCGGTCCGCTCGCACACTCAGCAGATCCTGATCGCCGGGCCCCAGCCCGACACCGTAGACCGTCCCCGGTTTCATTCTTTGCGGCTCGCGATGGCGTTGACGGCCGCGACGGTGATTGCGCTGCCCCCAAGGCGGCCCTGCACGATGCAGCACGGTACGGGTTGGTCCGCCCACAGGGCGTCTTTGCTTTCGACCGCGCCGACAAAACCCACGGGACAGCCGATAATGGCGGCGGGGCGGGGGCAGTCGGGGTCTTCGAGCATGTTCAGCAGATGGAACAGGGCGGTTGGCGCGTTGCCGATGGCCACAACCGCCCCGGCGAGATGTGGGCGCCAAAGCTCCAGCGCCGCTGCGGAGCGGGTATTGGACATCTCGGCGGCCATCTCGCGAACGCCTGCATCATGCAGTGTGCAGATTACTGCATTATCGGCGGGCATACGGGGGCGTGTGATCCCTTCGGAGACCATGCGCGCGTCACACAGGATCGGTGCGCCACCCTCCAGCGCGGTGCGGGCTGCATGCACAAATCCGGGCGAGAAATGCACGTATTCTTCAAGTCCAACCATCCCTGCGGCGTGGATCATGCGCACGGCCACTTGCTCTTCGTCCGGGGCGAACCGGGCCAGATTGGCTTCAGCCCGGATGGTGGCAAAGCTTTGCAGGTAGATGGCTGCACCATCGGTCTGGTATTCATAAGGCATGGGTCAGCTCGCAGGCGTCAAAAGGTCTTGGCGGGTCAGTCCGCGCTGGCGCGGCTGATCCCATGGATGGCCCTGTTCCACAAGGTCATATGCACCATCGCGCCCCACAAGCGTGGTTGCAGCGATGCGGGGATGTGCACAGCCCTTGTCACAGCCCGACACGTGCAACTCCCGATGGGTTGGCGCAAGTGTGCGCGCCAATGTGCGTGTATCCACGGTGGCTGCAGCACACGCGGGCGCGCCGGGACAAGCGTGCACGCGCAAAAGCGGATCGTCGGGGAGTGTGACAAAGCCGTGCGTGGCAGTGGGCACAGCATTTTCCAGCTGGAACAAACGCCACGGCGTGATGCGCATGGCGGTGGCGTTGCTTTCCTTGATCAGAGCCGACAGGTCGGCGGCCTTCATGCTGCCAAAGGCTGCGCCAAAAATGTTGCCTCCTGGCTCTGGCGGGCGCTGCGCAGCCTTGGGGCGGTGCATGGTCCAATCCGCAGGGCGAGGCGTGGCCCAGACGTGCTGCGCCATACGCTTGGCCCCGTGACCACCACTCTCACAAAACCACTGTGCCATCTCGACCAGCGCATCGATAGCCGTGTGTTCGGTGACGGCGCGGCCAGCGTCCAGACCGTCGAGGCGCAGGATGAGCGACGTCGTTTCTGAAGGCTCAAGTCGAAAGTCTGACGAGGCGTTTTGCAGTATCGGGTGCGCCCCTGTGTCGAGCGCGATTCCCATTTTGGCGGGCAGGTCCGGCAACCGATCAAGCTGCGCACACAAGGCGTCATGCAAGCGGCTTGTCAGATCGCCCGCCTGCCAGAATGGCGTCACGACGATATTGCGGCGCGCTTCGAGCTCGGGTGTGGCATCCAGCAGGTCAAGATCGAGAAGGGCGTCCAACACATCCTGATGCTGTTCGGGGGCAATTCCGCGCAGCTGTAGATTTGCGCGGCTTGTCAGGTCGATCACCCCGTTGCCGAAACGATCTGCGATATCACACATTTCCACGGCCTGCGCCGCCGACAGGCACGCCAGTTTAGGGCGCACACGTACAATCAAGCCATCACCGGACATCATCGGGCGATAAGCGCCGGGGCACCATCCCTTGACCTGTGCCGCGCTGCTCATTGTGCCGCCTCCAGTGCGGCCCGGATCGAATTTCGACGAGTATGCCACAGCCCTGCCGCGTCCAAGGCGGCGAACTGGTCCTGCATCGCTTGATAGGCACCGGGATTTGCATCCTCTAGGAAGGCCGCAACATGCGGTGCACCAAGCGTGGCGTCGTGATAGGCATCAAAGAGATGCGGGCCAACCACGCCAGCCAGATGCGCAAATGCGGCCATGTGATCCAGTGTGGCCGCAATTTCGGCAGCACCTCTGAAGCCGTGACGCATCATACCTGCAAGCCAATCGGGTTGCGTGGCACGGGCCTGGACGACTCGCGCAATCTCTTCCGGCAGGGTGCGGGCGCGCGGAGTCTCTAGGTTAGTGCTGTCAAGGTGATAGAGCGCGGCCTTCCCCCCTGTCACGGCTTGCGCCGCGGCAAATCCAGCTTCGTGCGCCGCATAATCGGACGCAAGCAGCACGTCGGTTTCCGGCAAATCCTGCAGGTGCACAAAGGCATCGGCATTCGCAACACGGGCGCGTATAGCATCCATGTCCTTGGCGGCAGAGGTGCCATCCAATGCGTATGCGCTCGCGGCAAGCCATGCCGCACCCGCAGCGGCGCGGCTGTCCTCGGTGAAAGTTTCAATATCGGCACCCATGCCAAGGCCAAACTGGCCGGGCGCAGGGCCAAACACACGCGGTGACGCGGCGTGGCCTGCATAAGGGTTCCAGTCAGCGGCTTCATCACGTGCGCTGAGCGCGCGAACCGCTTGGGCAAAGAGGGCCGACAGGGTCGGGAACACGTCCCGGAACAGGCCCGACACCCGCAAGGTCACATCAATGCGCGGGCGATCAAGATCGGTGATAGGCAGCACTTCGATGCCGGAGACACGCTCGGACCCATCGTCCCAGATCGGGCGCACGCCCAGCAGGTGCAGCGCCATGGCGAATTCCTCGCCTGCTGTGCGCATGGTGGCGGAGCCCCAGAGATCGACGATCAGACCTCGTGGGTAATCCCCTTCGTCCTGCAAGTGACGGCGCACCAACTCTTCGGCCAGCTTGACGCCTTGCGCATAGGCGGCGCGGGTGGGCACGGAACGCGGGTCAGTCGTGAACAGGTTGCGCCCTGTCGGTAACACGTCGCGACGCCCGCGATAAGGAGACCCGGACGGCCCGCCGGGAATGCGACGGCCATCAAGCGCGCCAAGGAGGCTGGTGCGCTCCGACATGACCGAGGCACTGGCGTCATATGGCATCTGACCGGATATGCCGGCATCCGGGGCCCCACGACCCCAGACATGCAGCCCGTCCCCGAATTGGCTTTCCTTGATATCGCAGACAAACCGGTCAATGCGGGTGATGGCTTCGGCGCTGCAAGACGCCTGGTCGAGGCCAAGATCATTTTCAACGCCCAGTGCCTGCGCTTCGTCGCGAATGTCGTCCTGCAAGCGGTCACGGCGGCGCGGATCAAGCCCATCGGCATTCGAAAATTCATCCAGAAGCGTTTCCAGACGCACCAATCTGTCTGGCGTTGCGCTGTGCTTCATCGGGGGGGGCAGGTGGCCAAGCGTCATCGCACCGATGCGCCGCTTGGCCTGAGCCGCTTCACCCGGATCGTTGACAATGAAGGGATAAATGACGGGCAGGGTGCCCGTCAGGACATCGGGCCAGCACGCGGCCGAAAGGGCTACGGATTTGCCCGGCAGCCATTCCAGCGTGCCATGTGCGCCGATATGGATCAGGGCCTGGGTCTCGGACTGTAGCCAAAGATAAAACGCGACATAGTCGTGGCGCGGGGTGCGCGACAGATCGTGGTAGTCGTCGTCGCGCATTTTCGGTGTGCCGCGTTCGGGTTGCAGCGCAATCAGCGTGTTGCCCCGGCGCGTCGCAGCAAAGCGGAACAGCCCGTCGGGGGCGTCTGTCTCCGCGGTGCCCCAGGCTGTATGCAGGTCGTCTTGCAGGCTTTGGGGCAATTTGGTCAGCGCATCCAGATAGGACGCGACAGGCCATGTCAGTGTCTCTTGACCGAGCGCTTTTTCAAGTGGGGTTTCATCCGGTGTGATGTCATAACCTGCGTCGTGAAAATCACTCAGGATCGCCTCGGCTGAAGCCAGCGGATCAAGGCCAACCGCATGGGCCATATTCCAGTCTTTGCCGGGATAGGTGCTGAGGATCAGAGCGAGCTTGCGGGTTTTAGCTGGCGTCGCGGCAAGGTCGGTCCATGCCTTCACGCGATCGGCAACCGCATTGGTCCGTTCCAGATCAGCGGCATGGGCATAGCGCGCAAATTGCAGGTGTTCGTCGCGTGGCTGTGGTTCCTTGAACGAAGATACGCCCCCAAACAGGCGTCCATCGACCTCGGGTAAAACGACATGCATCGCCAGATCGGTTGGCGACAGCCCGCGCTCGGCCTCCGCCCACATGTCGCGGGTGGATGTCGCTAAAGCGACCTGAAAGACAGGTACTTCGCCTGCGTCGAGGGGAGATGTGCCGCTACTGCCCTTGCCGGAAAAGGCCGTGGCGTTCACGATGGCGGACGGACACAGATGGGTGATTTGCCGCGCCATCCATTCGGCGGCGTCCGGTGTCTTGAGGGAGGGTGCGAACAGGCCCAAGACGTCAAAACCGCGCTGGCGCAGCGCGTCGAACAGGGCCTCAATCGGGGACAGATCAGCGGCGGCGAGATAGGCGCGATAAAAGGTGACCAGCACCAGCGGCTTGGGGCGGTCCGCAAGGATCAGCGGGCAGGAAACGCCGTGTTCAGGCGTCCATGCCCCAACTATCGGCAAGCTTTTGGCTCCTGCCACGGGCCCTGCATAGAGGCCGGATGCCAAAGCCATCTGGGCCAAGGCTGCCTGGGCTGCGACTGCGCCCCCGGTATCGCAGAGATGCGCAAGGCGGCGCAGGGTCGATACCGGCAGGGTCGAAATCGCGTCAAGCCGTTCATCCGGGCGTCCGTCGGCAGGCAAAACGGCCAGTGCAATGCCCTTGGCACGACAGAGGTTTTCAACCTGTTGCAACCCGTAGGACCAGTAGGGCACACCGCCGATCAGGCGGATCAGGATGCCTTTGGCATTGCTCAATGTCTGTTCGATGTAGGTATCAACCGACAGGGGATGTTTTAGGCCAACGAGGTTGGCGAGCCGTAGGGTGGGCAATTTGCCCACCACACCTCCACCCCGGTGCCACGCCGCACCAAAGGCCCCCAGATCACTATCGGAGAACGACAAAACCACCAGATCTGCGGGCGTTTGCCCCAGATCAGTGGGTGTTTCGGTCTCTTCCAATCCGTGGCTTTCGCGAAAGACGACGTGCATTTGCGCCTCTATACCTTACTCAGCAGCTGCCGGAGTTTGGATCAGGGCTGCGGAAATCGCTGCGCTGTTCACGTCGTCATGCTCACCAATCACGACCAGGCGCCCCTGACGGGCCTCGTCTGCACCCCACGGGCGGTCATATTGGTGACGGACGCGCGCACCAACGGCTTGAACGAGCAAACGCATCGGCTTGCCAGTAATCGCCGCGTAGCCTTTGACGCGCAGAATGTTCTGCGTCTTGGCCATGGCCTCAATGCGCGAGACAAGCTCGGCTGGGTCGGACACTTCGGGAATGTCGATGATGACGGATTCGAAATCGTCATGTTCGTGGTCGTCGTGCCCATCGTGATGAGAAGGACGGGCATCCATGTCATCTTCTGCGGCGGCCTCCAGCCCCAGCAAAACACGTGGATCAACGACGCCTTCGGCCACTTCCACAATCGGCAGTGGGCGGGGCGCTTCGGCGGCGATGACGGCCTTGGCCTTGGCAATGCCATCCGGACCTGCAAGATCGGGCTTGGTCAAAAGGATGATGTCGGCGCAGCTGATTTGATCTTCGAACACCTCGGACAGCGGCGTTTCGTGATCGAGGCTGTCATCGGCCTCTCGCTGCGCATCAACTGCTGCCACATCCGGCGCAAACCGCCCTGCGGCAACCGCTTCGGCGTCCGCCAGTGCGATGACGCCATCCACGGTGATACGCGAACGGATATCGGGCCAGTCAAATGCCTTGAGCAAAGGCTTGGGCAAGGCAAGGCCGGAGGTTTCGATCAGGATATGTTCCGGCTGCGGGTCAAGCGCCATCAGCGCCTCGATCGTGGGAATGAAGTCATCGGCCACTGTGCAGCAGATGCACCCGTTCGCCAGCTCCATGATGTTTTCCGCAGGGCAGTCGGGAATGGCACAGGATTTCAGGATCTCTCCATCCACGCCCACGTCCCCGAACTCGTTCACGATGACCGCAAGGCGCTTGCCCTGCGGGTTCTGCATGAGGTGGCGGACAAGGGTGGTTTTGCCGGAGCCAAGAAAGCCGGTGATGACAGTGACGGGTGTTTTGTTGAGGTTTGCCATGGGTTCAGAACTCCTGCGGAGGGATGCGTGCAATGCAGTTTTTGCGGAAATGGTCAGAGCGTTCGCGCCACGGAACAAGCCCGTCCGCTGTGGCCGCGTATTTGGTAACGCCGTCGAGAACGGTGTCGGCATCTTCGGTCTCGATCAAATTGCCATAAACATAGGTCCAGCGGGTGGGGCCGCCGCGCACGGCAACAGAGCAACCCGAAGAGCAATTGGACAGGCATTCAACTGCCTTGAGGGTCACGCCCTCGGGCATGACCCGGTCGGCCAGTGCCGCATGCAGTGCTTCGCCCGGGCGAATGCCACCCTCGGGCACGTCAAGTTCGCGGCGGCATTTGACGCATACCAACAGTTCCACCGGAGGCAGTGCCGCGCGTTCAGGATCACTCATTATTTGTCCCATCGTCAGGGAACGGCAGCTTGGATGGCGGGCGGCACGTGGCCAAGCGTCCCGACACCCGGAACACCCCGTCCGGTTTCGTCACGTCAGCTGGCAGGTCTCCCGGCTTGCGGATGTCAGAGCGCCGTTTCGGGCGTCCCTGTCGGCTACCCCACCTTCCCGGCCATTTTGGCCAGTGGTGCGGGGGCACCCATCTCCGGTCACGGTCGCGGGGGCGGCTGCGTTTGGCCCTTTTTCAAGGACCGCGGCATTCCCTTTTCACCCACAGCAAGCCATGGGCACCAGCGCAACCGTAGTGCGCCCGCCGATAAACAGAGTCAAGCGCGTTTGGCGTGGCCTGTTGGCCTGCAACGCGATATCTCACGTGCAGGCAAAATCCGAAAGGTACACAGATGGCTGTCCAACCTGTTCTTGTCTGGGATTTCGACGGTGTGCTGAACGCCAATGTCGTTGATGGTCGCTTTATCTGGGCGGATCGGCTGGCGCAGGACTGGGGCATTGATCGCGATGACATGGCCAATTTCATTTTCCATCCCAGCCGCATCGGGCGGATTATGCGTGGACAGATCACTCTGCAATCCGCGTTTGAGGCATGGTGCGCACAGGTCGGCCAAAAGATCGATTCTGTGGCCTTTCTGGCATATTGGTTTGCACAAGATGCGCATCCTGATCCGGACATTGTTGCGCATCTCGAACGCGCGGGGCTGCGCCACGTGATCGGCACCAACAACGAAGCCAGTCGGGCCGCATATATCGAAACCGAGATGGGCTTTGGCCAACTGGTCGAACGGGTGTTTGCCTCTGGCCGCATGGGGTGCGCAAAACCGGACGGGGCCTATTTCGCTCAAATCGAGGCGTGGAGCGGCGCGCCACCTCGCGCCCATGCGCTGATTGATGATACCAAAAAGAATATCGACGCCGCGCAAGCCCGGGGATGGCAGGCCTACCATTTCACCGATGCAACGCGCGCAGGCTTGCCGGATTTTCTGGACAGTCTGGCCGCGCCTGTCGAACCCTCTGGCGCGCACAGCCATTCCGTGGCACCACAAGGGTCGCAATCCCGGAGGACACCATGACCGACATCAACGAACGCCACAACGCCAAGATGAAAAAGATCAAGGCGGCCCGCGACAAGATGATGGAGACCAAGACTGAAACAAAAGGTCTGATCATGGTGCATACAGGCCCCGGCAAGGGCAAATCATCATCGGGTTTTGGCATGATCATGCGCTGTATTTCCCACGGGATGCCTTGTGCGGTTGTGCAATTCATCAAGGGAAACTGGGACACTGGTGAAAAGACATTTCTGCGCGACCGCTTTGCTGATGAGTGCCGGTTTTTCGTGTCCGGTGAGGGGTTTACGTGGGAAACTCAGGATCGCGCCCGTGACGTGGCCGCCGCCGAGAACGGCTGGCGCATCGCCAAGGAACAGATCCTTGATCCAGAGATCCAGTTTGTGTTGCTGGACGAAATCAACATCGCGCTGCGTTATGACTATCTGGATATCGACGAGGTTGTCGATTTCCTGATGACCGAAAAGCCCCAGATGACCCACGTCGTTCTGACCGGCCGCAATGCCAAGCCCGAACTGATCGAGGCCGCCGATCTGGTGACGGAGATGACCCTGATCAAGCATCCCTTCAAGGAACTTGGTGTGAAGGCCCAAAAGGGTGTCGAGTTCTGAGCCCGGCGCACAGGACGTGCGCCATTCAGAGGGGTTGAAATGATTGTCGGTCACCTACCTGCCGGATATTTGGCGGCCTGTACGCTGGAACGCAGTTGGGCCCGTGACACGGTGATCTGGTGGGCACTGTTGGCTGGCACGGTTTTGCCGGATCTCGACATGGTGTGGTTTGTGTTTGTGGATCACGGTGCCGTGCATCACCACACCTATATCACCCATGCCCCCGCGCTGTGGGCGGCGATTTTGTTGATCGGGCTTACACTTTCGATCCGCGTTCTGTTTGGATTGGGTCTTGGTGGCCTCATCCATTTGGCTTTGGGCAGCATTGCCGGGGCCGTGCGATGGGGTTTTGGTGATGTCTCATGGCAGGGCCCGCTCGTTGAGGTGCCCGCCAGCCAAAGCCATTGGGTGTTGTCCTTTTTGTTACTCTGGACGTTTGGTTTTGAGGTGCTGATCTGTTGTGTGGCCGCAGTGGTATTCTGGCGTCGCAGGTCACGCCCATGAGCCGCGCTTTGATGTTGCAGGGCACCGGGTCCAATGTGGGCAAGTCCATGTTGGTGGCTGGCTTGTGCCGGGCGGCGGTCCGGCTTGGTTTGTCTGTCGCGCCATTCAAACCGCAGAACATGTCCAACAACGCGGCGGTTACATCGGATGGCGGCGAAATCGGGCGTGCACAGGCCTTGCAGGCCGTCGCCTGTGGCCTGCCTGCCCATACGGATATGAACCCCGTACTGCTCAAGCCCGAAACGGATGTGGGCAGTCAGGTGGTTGTGCAGGGTAAGCGGTTGACGACCGTTAAGGCGCGGGAATATGCCGCCCTGAAGCCACAATTGATGGCTTCGGTGCTGGACAGCTTTGAACGTCTCAAGTCGCGCCATGACCTTGTCCTTGTCGAAGGCGCAGGCAGCCCGGCAGAGGTTAACTTGCGCCCCGGTGACATCGCGAACATGGGCTTTGCGCGGGCTGGCAATGTGCCCGTTGTTTTGGCTGGAGACATCGACCGGGGCGGAGTGATCGCCCAGATTGTCGGCACGCAAGAGGTGATCGACCCTAAGGACGCAGACATGATTGCCGGGTTCCTCATCAACCGCTTTCGCGGCGATCCCCGATTGTTTGACGACGGATACGCGTTGATCAGCGATCATACCGGTTGGCGTGGATTCGGAGTGGTTCCGTGGTTTGACGATGCGTGGAAATTGCCCGCCGAAGACGCGTTGGATATCCGCACACGCGCCGGGGCCGGGGGCTTGCACGTTGTCTGCCTGAAGCTGTCACGCATCGCCAATTTCGATGATCTGGACCCTTTGGCGCAAGAGCCGGACGTGCGGGTCACCATGCTGCATGCGGGGCAGCCTTTGCCCGGTGACACGGATCTTGTGATTATCCCCGGCAGCAAGTCGACGCGGGCGGACATGCGATTTGTGCGGGCACAAGGCTGGGATGGTGACATCGCAGCGCATGTGCGCAGGGGCGGGCATGTTTTGGGGATCTGTGGCGGGTATCAGATGATGGGCCACTTCATTGATGACCCCGACGGGATCGAAGGTGCGGCGGGGCGCGAGGCTGGTCTGGGCCTTCTGGATGTCGAAACGCAGATGACAGGGGACAAACGGCTCACCGAGACATCGGCGCGGCATGTCCCGTCGGGCCAGTCGATTTTCGGTTATGAAATCCACAAGGGGCGCACGACGGGGCCGGACTGCGCGCGTCCGTTTGCGCGCATTGCGGGCAAGGATGATGGCGCGATCAGCGCAGATGGGCGCATTCAGGGCAGCTATTTGCATGGAATGTTTCGCGATGATGCCTTCCGCCGGTCATGGTTGGCGGATTTCGCAGTCCACAGCGAAAGCGAGTATGGCGCAACGGTCGAGGCGACGTTGGACGCGCTGGCCGACCACTTGGAGGCGCATTTGGACATAGATGCCCTTTTGGCTTGCGCCCGTTAGAGTGGATGAACACACTGGCACCATGCCGCATATATCCATCGAATACTCTGCCAACCTTGATGATGCATTGGACATGCACGGGTTATGTGTGGCGTTGAAAGATGCAGCGAGCGCGACAGGCGTGTTCCCCCCCGCAGGCATTCGTGTTCGTGCCATGCGCGCGCAACATGTCGTCATTGCAGATGGTGATCCTGGACATGGATTTGTCGACATCACCATCCGGCTTGCGGCAGGACGAGCGCCCGAGGCCAAGTCGCGAGCGACTGACGCGGTCTTTGCCGCGGCGCAGGACTATACTGCGGCTCACATGGCACAGGCACCATTTATGCTGTCGCTGGAACTGCGCGAACTTGATCCGGACTTCAGCCGTAAAACCAGTTCCATCCGCAACTACCTGCCACCGAACATGCACTGAAGATCTTGTGATCCATAATTCGGCAAGTGAGCAGGAACGTTCTGAGCGATGCCATTCAAGGCTTTTGAAACGATATCAGAAGTCGCGCGCTCGGGCCGACATCTCCAATTGATCCAGAACGGCGTAAAATCTTTCGATCTCATCGTCGCTCAGACCCGCCAACAGATTATGCTGTCGTTCCTTCATCCGTGGCATGATCTCGGCGTGCAAAGCCTGACCCGTTTCGGTTGGGGTCAATATGCTTTGGCGTTGATCGTCCGGATCGACACGGCTCAACATGTACCTCTTTTGGATCAACGACTTGACTGCGCGGCTGACCTGCGCCTTGTCCATTCTCCCGTCACGCACGATCTTGGCCATTGTACTTTCGCCGCGATCCACGGCAAGGATCAGGACACGCCATTCCGATTGCCCGATGTCGGAACACAGCTTCAGTATGTGCTGGGCCTGGCTGTTCAATGTAGCTTGCAGCCGGTTCAGCCGAAACGTCACAAAATCGCTCAGGTCCTGCGGCGCATTCAGCTTTGTTCTATGTTCCATAAGCGTTTCGTCAGATAAGTTATCAAAAAATCTGCGGATGTCCCCGATCGCAGAAGGTATATAGGCAATAGCTTAGCGCGAAATGGCCCAAGGATACAGGCGTGCCATTGTGAGCTGCGCAAGTACAAGCGCTCTGGCGATGTAGCGAACAACGAAACTGATGACATATCATCGCTTAGATCGCTTTCCGACCAGATCAGAGGGTGGTAAAAAACGCCCCTTTTTTGGTCTCACAATATTGCTGCAACCCTCAAGCGTCGCCTGTGGACAATGGCTGAGTTTCGCGCGACCCTACACGCAATCAGGGAGGAACTTACATGGATATGACCTTTGGCCTTGCGCCTGAAAATCGCGCATTGCTTGATCGTGTCGCGACGATGATCCGCGATGAAATCGTACCTCTCGAAGATGAGTATGCGGCCGAGGTCGCCAAAGGGGATCGATGGGCCTATACGGACCGCCAGACCGAAATTCTGGAAAGCCTGAAGGCCAAGGCCAAGACTGCAGGATTGTGGAATTTCTGGCTCACAGACAGCGCGCGCGGCTTTGGACTGTCCACTGTGGAATATGCACATTTCGCCGAAGAAATGGGCAAAACCCCGCTTGGAGCCGAGGTGTTCAACTGTTCAGCCCCGGACACCGGCAACATGGAAGTGTTTGAGCGTTACGGTACGGACACGATGAAGCAGCAGTGGCTGGCTCCGCTGCTTGAGGGCGAGATCCGCTCAGCCTACTTGATGACCGAACCCGATGTTGCTTCATCGGACGCCACCAACATTTCGATGTCATGTGTGCGGGATGGCGATCACTATGTCCTGAATGGCGAAAAGTACTGGGCATCTGGTGCCGGAGATCCGCGCTGCAAGGTCTACATCGTCATGGTCAAAACGGGCGATGATGAAGACCCCAAACACAAACGGCAGTCGATGATTGTGGTGCCTGCTGCGTCCGAAGGAATCGAGATCCTGCGCCCGATGCTTGTTTATGGGCATGACGACGCGCCCCACGGGCATATGCATATCCGCTTTACCAACGTGCGGGTTCCGGCCGAGAATATTCTGCTGGGTGAGGGGCGTGGTTTTGAGATTGCGCAGGGTCGCCTTGGACCAGGGCGCATTCATCACTGTATGCGCGCCATCGGTCAGGCTGAGGCTGCACTGGAACTGATGTGCCGCCGGTCGCTATCCAAGGAGGCGTTTGGCAAGCCTTTGGCTCAGCTGGGCGCGAATTACGATATCATTGCCGAATGCCGGATGGAGATCGAAATGGCGCGTCTGCTGTGTCTCAAGGCGGCGTGGATGATGGATCAGGGCGATGCGCGGGCGGCGGCACCTTGGATCAGCCAGATCAAGGTGATCGCGCCACGCGTGTCTCTCAAGGTGATTGATGAAGCTGTACAGATGCATGGCGGTCAGGGGATCAGTCAAGACACGCCCCTTGCAAATGCCTGGACGCATCAACGCACTCTGCGCCTGGCCGATGGACCAGATGCGGTGCACCGCCGGCAAGTCGCTCGGGCTGAACTGAAAAAGTATACACAGAGGCCTGTCTGACCACGGCCCCCGCCTAACCTGATACCAGACACAGTGTCGTTTTCCGGCGACATTGCGTGCCGGAAAATGCTTGCGCCACGCGGCCTCAATACGCCACATCTAAGGCGTGAGAGACAGCGTTGATCATATGGCCCCCTTGCGTGCCCCCGAAACGGTGATGCGGCTTTCCCGTATGGGGGCTATGATGCCTTCGCGGCTTAGTTTTTTACGGGTGCTTGTACGGCGTTTGTGCAAGGAACAGGCAAAGGTTCGCCGCGATGTGTGGCAGATGGACGAAGATGGCATTGGCCACGCAGTCCTGTCTGTCGTTCTGAACGGGCACACCTATTCGCTGGTCGCCATCACCACACCGTTACCGCCTGAATTGCGCAGCGACCGCGTGATCGCGACAGCATGGGACGCGGCATTTGTTCTTTTCGACGGGGTGCCAGAAACTGACGACATCGCGCGGATCAAAGCCAACGCACCCTTGCAAGAAGCTGGACGGTTCGGCCCGCGTGACCTTGTTCTGAGCCGCGCCAATAAATCGATGCGGCTTTGGACTGCGACGGTAGGGGCATTGCGCGCAGGGCAACAGCCTGATCCCGCGTTGGTACGTGACATCGGATACCTTATGCGCACCACTGCCGTTTACGGAAACGGCAAGTTCGGCATTGCGGACCGCTATTTGATCTCGGACCGCCCGGAAATGTCCGGCGCATTCGCAGCCGAAATGTTGACAGTCTACCTTATTCGTCAATTTACAATCGATCTGGTCGAGCATGTCGGGCAGGGCACGCTTGAGCGTTCGGTCGCGCGGCACTTTGGCATCGGAAACGCCACAGGGCTTGGGATGGCCCCATTCCTCGTGAACCATCCGGTGCTGCTCAACAATTGGATGGTGGCGCGGGAAACGGCGCTGGCGCGGGTACGGGCCATTGATCAGGTGAGCAGCGAAACCCGCACACGGATGATCAGCCTGGCGGCCCGTGCGGGGCGTCATCTGCGTGAGTGGCATGTGCCCGCGCAGGAACATGATGCAGTGCTGCGTCAAGCCGAGCAGGATTGGTACGTTCTTTGTGGCTGTCTGCCCGATCTACCGGATCAATCGCCATTTGAGGCGTTCTGGCAAGTCGTTCAAAGGCATAGCATTCCTGTGCAGGAGATGGCGATTTCCCTGATGCTTGAGGTGATGCCCGAGGTTGTAGACGGGCTTGCAGATTGCATGGCTGATCCATTTGGTGCGCTGCCTGTTGCACAAAGCGGCACGGAGGCGTTGCGCAAATCCATCGAGGATGATTGGACGTGGGCGATGAAGCTCGACTACAACGCGGCACCTGAGTGCGAACGGTTCTGGTATGTAAGCGCGGCCAAGTTGGAACCGCGCATCGGTAACCGATTTGCCGAAGCGGGCGCAGAGCTGGAAAGCCCGCTTGATATCGCGCGCAGGGTCACGCAATTGCATAAGGATTTGCCTCGGGACGACATGCCGGTGTCGCAGTTTCTCGCCGACCATCCCCAGCACGCACATGCTGTTGCAAGGGTCTCTATCCTTTCACGACATCCGTATTCCGAAATCCGGGACAATCTGATTGCGGCGACATGTCGCCCCATAGATATGCTCCGATGTAAGCTCAGCTTCTTTGGTGCAACCAAGTTCGATCCTAAATCACATCTGTGGACACGGATCACTTTGGCGCAGGGAGCGCCGCTGGGGGATGAATTGACGTTGGACATGGATGATTGGTGGCTACCGGTGATGGCATCGTGAGCGCGTCTTGGACGGAAGTTCAGGCGCTGGGCGTACGTGCTGCCACGGGTGCCGGGGTGCCGGCCGCGCAGTCGCTTGCCTTCGGAGCCATGTTGGCCCGGCATCTTGCGGATGGTGGCCCTGAGGTGCCTGTTCAGGCTGCCCTGGACTCTCCTGACCAGATTCTGGCTGTAGCGCACCGGGTAGAGGAAATCATCGAAGAGGCCTCAATGTCGCCCCGGCCCGTTGCGACCGGCGAAGAAGATGCCACTATACGTACTTTGCTGGTCAGTTGGCTGTTTGGACTACCGTGTCGTGCAGCTGTCGAAGTGAAGGGATCGACCGTTCTGGCGGCGCTTGATCTGACATCGCCCAGTACGCGCCAACGGCCAGAGCGGCTTCAGGTCAGCACGAGCCTTATGGCCAAACTCACAAAATTGGCCGCCCGCACGTACGTTCCCGACAGTGCCGCCTCTCGGGCCATGGGCGCAGGGGCGGGTCTGATGGACACCGATTAGGTCGCAAAAGGGTCATCAGGGTAGCCAACCCCAGCAAGGTACAACCCACCGGGCGGACAAACCGGTCCGCAGGCGCTGCGTACCCGAGCGTTCAAAGCCGTAGCCATATCTTCAACCGCCCAAGAGCCTGCTCCGACACGCTCCAGTGAGCCGACAAAACTGCGTACCTGATTGTGCAGGAATGACCGGGCGCGCACATCAAATTGCGCTTCAGGGCCATGGGCGCCCTCGATGCGCGTCACATTCAGCACATCAAGCGTTTTGATCGGGCTCTCTGCTTGGCAGATGGAAGAGCGAAACGTGGTGAAATCATGTTTGCCAACAAGGCTTTGTGCTGCCTTTTGCATCGCATCGACATCCAACTCGTGATTCACGCGCCAAACGAGATCCCGCAGGTGCGTGACGGGTGCTCGGCGCATCAGGATGCGGAACAGATAGCGACGCTCGCGTGCAGAGAACCGGGCATGCCAGTCGTCTGGTGCGCGCACACAGTCCAGAATCGCAATAGGATGGGGGCGCATATGATAGTTCAACGCTTCTGAAATCCGAAACGGATCCCAGTCACGCTCCATGTCGACATGCGCCACCTGCGCAAGGCCATGGACCCCTGTGTCGGTGCGTCCTGCCGCTGCGATTGTGTGTTCGCGCGGTTCAAGTTTGGCCAACGCCGCCTCGATTACGCCCTGTACGGTGTTCTGGGCCGTCTGACGTTGCCACCCGTTGAAAGGCGCACCGTGGTATTCGATTTTCATGGCATAGCGGGGCATGGCGCTCCTCCTACTGCCAAACCTGAGCTCTCGCAACGGTCACGAGGCTTGGCAAATGCATCAGGTTCGGGCCTGTCGAACTGGGCTTCACAACGTCTATCCGTACAGTACGCAATGCCCGCTATGGTACACGGTCACTCGCCTCCTTATGTTGCCTTCAACTGACAAGGGGGCCGCGGGTGGTTCTGACGACAATTGCAAACGGCGTACGCGACGCGGCACTGGGGATCTACGACACCGGAGCCGACTTGTTGGGTGAGCCCACGATTCGGCTTGGGGTCACCGGCCTTGCGCGATCGGGCAAGACGGTCTTTATCACCTCGCTTGTGGCCAATCTGCTGGACCGGGGCCGCATGCCCCATCTGCTGGCGGCCAGCGAAGGACGGATCGCCGCCGCCTATCTGCAACCGCAACCAGACGATACCGTCGCGCGCTTTGATTACGAAGCACACAAGGCTGCACTGATGGGCACGCCGCCGACTTGGCCGGACAGCACCCGCACAATCAGCCAGTTGCGGGTGTCACTGCGCGTCAGGCCAAATGGGTTGCTGGCCGGATTACAGGGCCCGCGTACTGTTCACGTGGATATCATCGACTATCCCGGTGAATGGCTGCTGGATCTGGGGCTGCTTGAGCAAAGCTATGAGGAGTGGTCTGCGACAACTCTCGAGCGGGTCAATGCGCGCGCAGTAGGGGCGGACTACGCCGTTTCGGTATCAGCGGCGGATGGGTCTGCGAAACTGGATGAAGTGCAGGCGCGCGGACTTGCCGATGCCTTTACGGCTTATCTTCATGCGGCCCGTGGTGCCGGGTTTTACGACTGCACACCGGGACGGTTTTTGTTGCCGGGGGACCTTGCCGGATCGCCAGTGCTGACTTTCGCACCCTTGCCGGTGGGGGATGCCCCGCGCCGTTCCTTGCGCCGAGAGATGGCGCGCCGTTTCGAAGCCTACAAGGCACGTGTGGTACAACCGTTCTTCCGCGATCACTTTGCGCGACTTGATCGTCAGGTTGTGCTTGTCGATGCGCTTGGCGCGATCAATTCCGGCCCTGCCGCCGTCGAGGATATGCGCCAGGGTATGGCAGAGATCCTTGGTGCCTTCCGGCCGGGGCGCAATGCGTTTCTGACGCAGGTGTTCCGGGGCAAGCGCGTGGAAAAGATCCTGTTTGCCGCAACCAAGGCCGATCACCTGCACCACAGCCAACATGCGCGGCTGACGGCCATCATGGAGGCGCTGACCCGCCAAGCACGTGACCGCGCGCGCTTTGCAGGCGCTGAAACACAGGCGCTGTCATTGGCGGCCTTGCGCGCAACCACAGAGGACACGATCACCCACGATGGCACCCCGTTGGACGTGGTGCGCGGTGCGTTGCTGGACACGGGCAAGCAGGCCGCGTTCTACCCCGGTGAACTGCCCGATGATCCGGGCCGCATTCTCAACCCGGCGCAGTCGGGGGCGGACGCATGGCTTGATGGGGATTACAGCGTGATGCGCTTTGCCCCCGCACCTCTGACGCTGCGCCCCGGTGATGGCCCGCCCCATATTCGTCTGGACCGGGCAGCGCAGTTCCTGATCGGAGACCGGTTGTGAGCGACATTGTGCTGCGCGCGGCCCAAAGCACGGATGCCGGGACGACAGGCGCGATCCTGTCGGCCTTTATTGACGAAACAGACTGGATGCCGCGCCTGTACACACGCGCTCAGGATATTGGATTTGCAGGAAGCATGATTGAGAGCGGGTGGGTGAATGTGGCAACTCTCCAAGAACATGTCGTTGGATTCATGGCGCGCGATGGTGTGGATATCAACGCCCTCTATGTCGCGCCACAGCACCGCTCCAAGGGGGTTGGGGCAGCGCTGATAACGCAGGCGCAGGCCCACAATGCGCACCTGAAGCTGTGGACCTTTGTCGCCAATATCCGCGCGCAGGCGTTTTACGCGCAGCACGGGTTTCGCGAAATCGGTCGCACGGACGGCACAAACAATGAAGAGGGATTGCCCGATATCCAACTGGAATGGCGAAAGGAGGGCCTGTGATGGCCAAAGGCCCGGTTCTGATAGATCTGGAGCAGGAAGCGGCACCGTCTGTTGCGCAGGCACCGCCTGTTCCTGACACCCCTGCACCGGTTCCGACGGGGCAGGCGATGCAAATGGCTGCCCGGGTTGCCGCGCGCAAACCATCGCGCCTCGCGCGGGTGTTCTGGTCGGTGACGGTGACTTTGGTGGTTGCACTGGCCAGTGCGGCGGCATGGGATTTCGTGACGGGCTGGATTGAACGCCAACCCGTTGTCGGATGGGCCTTTACCGGGTTGATGGCTGCCTTTGTAGCAATCCTGTTGGTCATGGCCCTGCGCGAGCTTTCTGCGCTGCGACGTCTGACGCGTATCGACGGTTTGCGCCATGCCGCGGCCGTTGCGCGTGAAACGCAGGATCTGAGCGCGGCCAAAAGCGTCGTAAATCGCCTTGATGGTTTGTACGCCGCGCGGCCCGAAACCGAGTGGGGGCGCACGCGTTTGGCAGACCTGCGTGATGATCAGCTGGATGCCGATGGATTGCTGAAACTGGCTGAAACCGAATTGCTGGCACCGCTGGATGCATTGGCCGAACGCGAAGTCGAAGCGGCGGCACGACAGGTGGCCACGGTCACAGCCCTTGTTCCGCTGGCGCTGGCGGATGTGATCGCTGCATTGACGTCAAACCTGCGTATGATCCGCCGTATCGCCGAGGTTTATGGCGGGCGCGGCGGGGCTTTGGGCAGTTGGCGGCTGACGCGGGCGGTGATGACCCATCTGGTTGCAACGGGTGCTGTAGCGGTGGGCGATGACATGTTGGAGCCGATCCTTGGTGGCTCGATCCTCGGGAAATTGTCGCGCCGATTTGGCGAAGGTCTGGTCAACGGGGCGCTTACTGCGCGGGTCGGGGTTGCCGCGATGGAGGTGTGTCGCCCCATGGCATTTGGCGAAACGGCGCGTCCCCGGGTCAGAACACTGGTGAAACAAGCGCTTGGCGGCCTATTTCAGGGGCAAGGCGCCTCCAGAAAGGAAGATTGAACATGGAAACCTTTGCCGCTGACTTGTCGACGATGGTGCGCACGCCTCTGACGGATGAACATGTGCGCGCCATGCGCAAGATTGGCACGCTTGTCGATATCAAGGCGGGGGACGTGTTCCAAAAGGCGGGCGAGCGCATAGTGGAATTCCACTACCTCGTGACGGGAGAGACGGAGGCCGTCAACGCGGCCACGGGGTATCGCTATGGAAACGCGACGCTGGGACCGGGCCAGTTCTTCAGCGAGTTGGCGTTTCTGACGGGCGGGCGCGCCCTGATGACGGGCCGCGCCGTGCAGGACACACAGCTGTTGTGCGTGCCGCGCACGGATATGCTCAAGCTGATGTCAGATATCCCCGAGATGTCCGACATCATCATCACCGTTTTCGCTGCGCGCCGCCGCCGCATGGTCGACTTGTCGGAAGGTGGTCTGACGTTGATCGGTGGCGAGGTGGATCGCGACGTGCGCCGTATCGCCAGTTTCGCGGCGCGTAACCGCATTCCGTTCGAAGAGGTCGAGATCGAAAGCGACCGTGGTGCAGGTCTCGCTGAAATGTGCGGTATCGAACGCGCCCACCCCGCCGTTGTATTTGGCAAGCATCAGGTGATCGACCCGGCGACGCCCCGAGGCGTGGCGCGCGCCCTTGGCCTTGATATGGCCCTGCGCCGCGAGGATGTGTTTGATGTCGCCATCGTGGGCGGAGGCCCCGGCGGTGTCGCTGCGGCTGTTTATGCAGGTGCTGAAGGCCTGTGCGCCGTGGTTCTCGAGGATCTGGCCGTGGGTGGACAGGCCGGCACATCCAGTCGCATCGAAAACTACATGGGCTTTCCCACGGGTATTTCAGGTGGCGATCTGGTTGGGCGGGGCGAAGTACAGGCCATGAAATTCGGCACCCGCTTTGCCGTTCCGGTGCGCGCCGTTGCGCTGGAGCAATGCAACAAAAAGCTGTTCCACATTCAATTGGACAATGACGACTGGGTGTCTGCCAAGGCGCTGATTGTTGCAACGGGCGTCCAGTATCGCCGTTTGCCGCTTGAAGGCTTGGAGGCGATGGAGGGCAGTGGCGTTTATTACGCGGCCACGGATGTGGAGGCGCGATATTGCAAAGACACGGAAGTGGTTGTGATCGGCGGCGGCAACTCGGCAGGGCAGGCAGCCATGTTCCTTGCTCGCACAGCCAAGCATGTACACGTCTTGGTGCGTGGCACGTCGCTGGCGGCGTCCATGTCCGACTATCTGCTTCAGCGGCTCGAAAACCATCCGGAAATTACCATTCACACCCAGACCCAGGTAGAATGCTTGCACGGGGACACCTGGTTGCAAAGTGTCACAATTTGCGATGCAGCGTCTGGCCAGAAATGGACGTTGGACGCCAAGGCTGTCTTTGTCATGGTGGGTGCTGCGCCAAATACCGAGTGGCTGTCCGGGCTGGTTGACTTGGATGACAAGGGGTTTGTGCGTACAGGCCAGGACGTTGGCGGGGCGACAGCTTACGAAACCTCCCGCCCGGGCGTTTTTGCCGTAGGCGATGTGCGGGCAGGATCCGTGAAACGGGTCGCAAGTGCGGTCGGCGAAGGTTCAGTGGTCATGTCCGCCGTCTGGAACCACATCAACCTCTAGCAGTGTGCGGTGGCGGGTATTTGCAAACGACGCACCGCTTTGCGCGCTGGGCTTATCGGATCGGCGGCAAAGCGCAAAGGTCTGGAATTCATTGCTTTTGCCCCTTCACGGCCTGCGTTAACGTAGCAGTGACATTAGCGTGAGGGGCGATCTTGGAAGGTCTGTTGATTTTACTGGGTCTGGTGATCATCGCCATCCCTGTGGCGGTGATTTACCTGTTGATCAGCCAGTCTGGTTTGAAATCCCGCGTCATAGATCTTGAAAAAGAGATTGCGCGTCTGGCGGCGGACCCGAGGGCTGTCGTGCCGCGTGATCGTCAGGCCGATGCCGCTGTGCGCCAGGTGGCACCACGCGTGGACAAGGAAAACGAGGCAGCGCAAGACCCACCGCCCGCCGCCGCGCGGGTGATTGCCGAACGTCGAAGCGCCGACACCACGCGCACGCCTTTTGGTCCTCCCAAACCGCCAGAACCCAAGGAACCGGGCTGGCCGGAACGGATTTTTGCTTGGGTTGCCACGAACTGGTTCTACGTGGTTTCGGCCCTGTCTTTGGCCTTGGCGGGCCTGTTTCTGGTCCAATACGGCGTTGAAAACGGGTATTTGCCACCAGCGGCGCGGGTTCTTGCGGCGCTGGCGTTTGGCGGTGCGTTGATTGGCGGTGGCGAAGTCATTCGCCGCCGTTTTGGCGACACACCTGATGTGGCCACAGCGTTTTTGCCCTCGGTGTTTTCGGGCGCAGGATTGGTGACGCTGTTCGGGGCTGTCACCGCAGCGCGGCTGTTATATGGCCTGATCGGAGTTGAAATCGCATTTGCAGGTTTGGCCGCGGTCGGCGCTGTTGGCGTTCTTCTGGGCTGGCTGCACGGTCCGTTGCTGGCAGGTATTGGCGTGATCGGTGCGTTCGCGGCACCGCTTTTTGTTGGCAGCGATGTGCCTGCGACGGCTTGGCTGTATGTGTATTTCGCGGTTGTGGCTGCGGTCGGTCTCGGCATCGACACGATCCGGCGTTGGGCGTGGGTGTCTGTGCTGAGCGTTGTCTTGGCCTTTGGCATGGGTGGCCTGACCTATGTTGGTACGCCCGATGCAGGGATTGCCCTTGCCTTTCAGCTGTTTGTTCTGGCGATTGCAATGCTGGCGATCCTCATTCCGGCGCGCAGTCTTTGGCCGGATCACGCAGGCACTCTGATCTCGGAATTTGCGCTCCGCCCCAAATACGGCCTACCGGGATTTCCGACGCTTCTTGCGGGCGGGGCCATCATTTTTGCAGTAGGCGCGGTCACGTTCGTCAGTTTCGATTGGCGGCCCGACACCTTCTGGCTGGGTGTCTTGGGGCTGGCATTGTTGGCCACCGCCTTGACCGTCTGGTCGCTCAAGGCGCTTGCCTTGCAAGACCTCGCCGTCGTGCCTGTGATTGGGCTTTTGGCTGTGGTAGCGCGCCATGGGATGGAGAGGGGCGACGTGTGGGTGGTGTTCTCCAAAGCCTATGAAATTACACCAGAGGCAGACTTTCCGTTTGTGATTACGCTGCTGTGCGGCGCGGGTCTTGGGCTCAGTGCCTTGGCGGCAGGTCGTGCTTTGCGTCCGGGATTTGGGTTGGCGTGGGCACTTGGCGCAGCTTTGATCGCGCCGGTTTTGGCTATTGTGCTTGAGGTGACATGGCGCCCCGCCGAGGTGATCGGCGTCTACCCGTGGGCATTGCATGCGATCGGGCTGGCAACTGTGATGGTCGTTTTTGCGGCCCGGTTTGCGCGCGTGGACGGAACGGCGCGCGCACGTGTGTCGTTCTTTGTGCTCTCGGCACTGTCGGCCATCACATTCGCGATTGTGTTGATACTTTCGGACGCAGCCCTGACGGTGGCGCTGGTTGTGACTGTTGTCGCCGCTGCAGCGTTGGACCGACGATTTGACTTGCCCTTGATGCAGGTCTTCATCTCGGCCGGTGTGGTTGTTGTCGGGGCGAGGCTCGTGGCGTTTCCGGGGCTTGAATGGGCCCTGAGTGATGCGAGACTGTGGGAGTTGCTATTGGCCTATGGCGGGGCCGTGGCCGGATTTTGCACCGCGTTCTGGATGTTGCGCGGCAAGGCGCGATTGCCCGCCCAATTGATGCTGGACACGGGCGCATGGTCCGCGGGCGGCATTCTTGCCTCGTTGCTTCTGTTCCGACTGATCGACGACGTCATTCCGGGCAACGACAACAACTCGCACTGGGCCATGGGGCTCTATGCCGTGATCTGGCTGGGGCTGATGGTGACCCAGCTGATACGTCTGGAGGCCCTTGGAGGCTGGTTGATCTGGGTGCGCGGCGCCTTGGCGGCCGTGTTCGCGTTGATCGGGTCTGGCGCGGTTTTGTTGAGCCTCACACTGTTTTCGCCGCTGGTTGACAATTGGGGCAGCGATGTTGCCGGGCCGCCGGTTCTGAACACGCTTCTTGTGGCTTACCTTTTGCCGGTGCTGGTGTTGGCTTATGCCACCTGGCGGCTGCGCACCGCCGTCCTTCGACGTCTGTTTGGCGTGATCAGCATTGCGCTGGCCGTCCATTGGGCTTTCGCCACGTTGCGCCATGTCTGGCAGGGGCCTGCTGGAATGGATCTGGCTGACGGCTTCTTGCAACCGGAACTTTACAGTTACACGGTCGCCATTCTGGTGACGGGCGCGGTTCTTTTCTACCAATCACTGGCGCGTCATTCGACATGGCTGCGGCGTGCGGGACTGGTTGTGATCGGCGTTGCTGTGGCAAAGGTGTTTCTGATCGACATTTCGGATTTGCAGGGCTTGATCCGGGTCTTGTCGCTGGTTGTGCTGGGCCTGTCTCTGGCCGGGTTGGCGTGGCTCAACCGGTGGGCACAGACACGTGTATCACCCGAGGAGCCGTCATCTGATTGAGCGCCTTGCGGCGCACATGATGTTTGCACGCCCCTCCGGGGCGTGCGTTTTGGCGAGGCTCTGCCTCGCGCTCTGTGGTATTTTTGGACGGAAGAAGAGCGGGGGCTTGTGAGCCTTTGTCCGCCTGCCTATAAGCCCGCCCATGATGGTTATGATCCTCATTCGGCGAATTATATCCCCGGCGCTCTGATCTGACAGACGAGCCGCCGGGCCAAGGTGCTTGAGCCAGCGCACCGAACCATGCCATTTCCCTTTTGACTGACCGATAGAGGACGCCACCCATGTGTGCCGAGACCCCTGAATACAAACATACCCTGAATTTGCCCCGCACCGATTTTCCGATGCGCGCGGGCCTGCCCAAGCGTGAGCCCGAATGGTTGGCGCGTTGGGCGTCCATCGGGGTGTATGAGCGTTTGCGCGAGAAGGCGGGCAGGACCCCTTTCACGCTGCATGACGGCCCGCCCTATGCCAACGGGAACCTCCATATCGGACATGCGTTGAACAAGACCATTAAGGACATGATCGTGCGGTCGCATCAGATGATGGGATATGATGCACGCTATATCCCCGGTTGGGACTGTCACGGCTTGCCGATCGAGTGGAAGATCGAGGAGCAGTACCGCAAGAAAGGTCGCGACAAGGATCAGGTGCCGATCAACGAATTCCGCGCCGAATGCCGTGACTTTGCCGCGGGCTGGGTCGACATCCAGCGCGAAGAGTTCAAGCGTCTGGGCATCACCGGCAATTGGGAACAACCCTACCTGACCATGGATTTCCATGCCGAACGGGTGATTGCCGAGGAGTTCATGAAGTTTCTGATGAACGGCACCCTTTATCAAGGCTCCAAGCCCGTGATGTGGTCGCCCGTTGAGCAGACGGCGCTGGCCGAGGCGGAGGTCGAGTACCACGACAAGGACAGCTTCACGATCTGGGTGAAGTTCAAAGTCGTGGGCACAGGCGATGCCACGCTGGATTCAGCGCAAGTTGTCATCTGGACAACCACACCGTGGACGATGCCGTCAAACAAGGCTGTCGTTTACGGCGAAAATATCTCCTACGGGCTTTATGAGGTGATTGGTCGCCCCGAAGAGTGTTGGGCGCGGATCGGTGAACGCTACATCCTCGCCGACAATCTTGCGGCGGACGTGCTGGGGCGCGCGCGCCTTGATGAGACAATGTACCGTCGCCTGTGCGATGTGACCAATGACGACTTGGTCAAGATCACGTTGGCCCATCCACTGAACGGCGCAGACGGTGCGAACGGGGAATGGGACGATATCCGTGATTTCCGTGCAGCAGAGTTTGTGACCGATACCGAGGGCACAGGGTTTGTTCACTGTGCGCCAAGCCACGGTCTGGAGGAATATGACCTCTACCGCGATCTCGGCATGCTTGAGCAGGTGATCACCTACAACGTGAACCCGGATGGGCGCTTCCGGGATGATCTGCCCTTCTTTGGCGGCAAGGCGATCCTGAAACCCAACGGGAAAGAGGGTAACGCCAACGCCGCTGTCATCGACAAGCTGGCCGAGGTCGGTGGATTGTTGGCGCGCGGGAAGATCAAGCACTCTTATCCACATTCGTGGCGTTCCAAGGCGCCGGTGATCTATCGCAACACGCCGCAGTGGTTTGCAGCCATCGACAAGCCCGTGGGCGATGGGCAGGACACGCACGGCAAGACCATTCGTGAGCGGGCCCTGACCGAGATCGACAATGTGAACTGGACGCCGCAATCGGGGCGCAACCGCCTGCATTCGATGATGGAGGCGCGTCCGGACTGGGTTTTGTCCCGTCAACGGGCGTGGGGCGTACCACTGACTTGCTTTACCAAAAAGGGCGCGCTGCCGACGGACGAAGATTTCCTGTTGCGCAATCCGCAGGTCAACCGTCGCATCACCTCGGCTTTTGAAGCCGAAGGGGCGGATGCATGGTATGATGAGGATGCCAAACAACGCTTCCTCGAAGGGATCGTGAATCCGGATGATTATGAGCAGGTGATGGATATTCTGGATGTGTGGTTCGATTCCGGATCGACCCATGCGTTCACGTTGCGCGACCGCGAAGACGGGACAGAAGACGGCATTGCAGACGTCTACATGGAGGGCACGGACCAGCATCGCGGTTGGTTCCACTCGTCGCTGCTGCAATCCGTGGGAACAACAGGGCGTGCGCCTTACCGCAACGTCGTCACGCACGGGTTTACGCTGGATGAGAAGGGCATGAAGATGTCCAAATCCATCGGCAACACCATCGTGCCCGAGGAAGTGATCAAACAATACGGCGCAGATATTCTGCGGCTTTGGGTGGCACAGACCGACTACACCGCGGATCAGCGGATCGGGCCGGAGATCCTGAAAGGGGTCGCTGACAGCTATCGCCGCTTGCGCAACACCATGCGTTTCATGCTTGGGTCCTTGGCGGATTTTTCCGAAAGCGACCGGATGGATCCGGCGGACATGCCCGAGCTTGAACAATGGGTGCTGCATCGTTTGGCAGAATTGGATGTGACGGTGCGCGAAGGCTATGCCGCCTTTGATTTCCAACGCGTCTTCTCTGCCGTGTTCACCTTTGCCACGGTCGATTTGTCGGCCTTCTACTTCGATATCCGCAAGGACGCGCTTTATTGCGATGGTGACACCGAACGGCGGCGCGCTGCGCGCACGGTGCTGGACATCCTGTTCCATCGCATCACGACTTGGCTTGCGCCGGTGTTGGTGTTCACCATGGAAGAGGTCTGGCTGGAACGGTTCGGGGGCGAGGACAGCTCGGTCCATCTGGTGGATATGCCGGAAACGCCCGCCGCGTGGCGTAATGATGACTTGGCCGCCAAATGGGCAGGTATCCGCGCGGTGCGCCGTGTCGTGACGGCAGCGCTTGAAGTTCAGCGGACGGACAAGGTGATCGGCGCCTCGCTTGAGGCTGGTCCGGTTGTCCATGTGGAGGATGCAGATGTGGCGGCGGCCCTAGGGACTGTCCCGTTTGAAGACATCTGCATCACGTCCGCAATCTCTGTCACGTCTGATCCGGCCCCGGATGAGGCGTTTCGGATGCCCGAAACGGCCGGGATCTCGGTCGTTTTTGAAAAGGCTGAAGGCGCGAAGTGCGCGCGCTGCTGGAAGGTGCTGCCGGATGTGGGCACGCACACGCATGACGGTGTGTGCGAGCGGTGCAACGCGGCACTTGACTGATCCGGGAGGGGCGGGCGACATGCCCGCCTTTTGCCTGACAGACCACCCAGCCGTTTGAGCGGTTGCCGCAGGCTCGCGGGCTATTGGCGTTTCATACGCAGAGTTGGGTGATATGGCCGCAGATCTGCCGCGCCAAAATCACGTCAGTAAAAACTCTGCGGGTCGATATCGACGGCAAGTCGCAGCTCGCCTTTCAGGCGCAACTGGCCGACCCATTGGGCAATGGCCCTTTGCAAGGCCACGCCTTTGCCCGCCTTGACCAACAGTCGCACCCGGTGACGTCCGCGGATGCGCGCGATTGGCGCCGGGGCAGGGCCAAAGACCTGCGCACCCACCTGGGCTAACGCGGCTGTGTTGCGGGCCAGTGCATTGGCCGCATCAAATACTTGCGCAACGTCCGGACCACTTAGGATAATTCCGGCCATGCGCCCGTAGGGCGGCACGCCTGCGGCCTCGCGTTCGGCCGCTTCGGCGCGCCAGAACCCTTCCTCATCCCCGGCCAGAATGGCACGGATAACCGGATGTTCTGGCTGGTAGGTCTGCAACAACGCGGTGCCCGGCTTCTCCGCCCGACCAGCCCGGCCCGCAACCTGCCTCATCAACTGAAAGGTGCGTTCCGCAGCGCGCAAATCCGACCCTTGCAGACCAAGATCCGCATCAATCACGCCCACAAGCGTCAGATTGGGAAAGTTGTGCCCCTTGGCGACCAATTGCGTGCCAATGATAACATCCGCGCCACCGTCCGCGATGCTCTCGATTTCCGCCTTTAACGCGCGGGCAGAGCCATACATATCAGAACTCAGTACCGCCACGCGGGCGTCCGGAAACAGCTCCACCGCCTCTTCGCCCAGACGCTCTACACCGGGGCCAACCGGGGCCATGCGGTCCTCTGCGTCGCAAGAAGGGCAGGTGGTGGGCATCGGCTTGGTCTCACCGCATTGGTGGCACATCAGACGCTTGAGAAAACGATGCTCGACCATGCGGGCGTCGCATTGATCGCATCCCACCTGATGACCACAGGCACGGCATAATGTGATCGGAGCATAACCACGCCGATTGAGGAACAACATCGCCTGTTCGCCCGCTGCGAGGCGTTGATCCACTGCCCGTTTCAGAGCGTCCGATACCCAGCGGTGCGACGGCAGCTTTTCGCTGCGCATGTCCAACGTTTGCATCGTTGGCATAACGGCTGGGCCAAAGCGGGCCTCAAGATCGAGGCGTTTGTATTTGCCACTTTGCGCGTTGGCCCAGCTTTCGAGGCTCGGGGTTGCAGAGGCGAGTACAACTTGCGCGCCCAACAGCGACGCGCGCAGTACAGCCATATCGCGGGCATTGTACAAAACTCCGTCTTCTTGTTTGTATGACGTGTCGTGTTCCTCATCCACGACGATCAGCCCGAGGTTTTGATAGGGTAGGAACAGTGCCGAACGTGCCCCAATCACCAATTGTGCCTGTCCTGTGCCAACCATGCGCCAGATGCGCCGACGCTCAGTCATTGTTGCACCGGAATGCCATTCGGCTGGACGTGCGCCAAATCGTTCGTCAACCCGTTTCAGGAATTCGGCTGTTAGGGCGATTTCAGGCAGTAGAACAAGGGCTTGCCGGCCAGACTTGAGGCAGGCGGCGACTGCCTCGAGATAGACCTCGGTCTTGCCCGAGCCGGTGACACCGCGCAGCAAAGTTGTGCCATAGGCGTGCGATGCGACGGCCGCGCCGATCTGTGTCGCGGCCTGCGCTTGATCGGTTGTCAGGTCCTTGCCCGCTCGGTTTGGGTCCAGCGGTGGAAAGGGCAGATCGCGTGGGCTGTCTTCCTCTGCGACGGCTCCTTGTTTCACCAACCCTTTGACAACCGACGATGTCACCCCTGACAGCTCAGCCAATTCCTTAAGTGTGAATGACAAGTCACCGTATTCGTGCAGAAACTCCAGCACGCGGCGGCGCGCATCTGTCATGCGGTCCGGCTCTGACGCGCCGCGCCGATACACTTTGCGCATCGACGGAGGATCACCCAGCCCCGGCGCGCGGGTGGCGAGCCGCAGCATCGCAGGCATGGGGGTCAACGTGTAGTCTGCTGCACGTTGCAGGAAGGTGCGCATCTCATCACGCATGGGCGCTACATCAAGCACCCGCATGACAGATCGGACCTTGGCATAGTCGAAATCCCCTTTTCCGGGGCCCCACACGACACCTATCACTTTGCGTGGACCCAACGGAACCTCTACAAACGCGCCGAGGTGGCAGCCGCCCTCGGGTGCTTTGTAGTCCAGTATGCGATCCAGAGGTTGGGTTGTCAGGACACCAACCAATGCGCCTTCATCATAAAACGACGGGGTCACGTTAGCGCCAACATATCAGGGGTTCCGACTTCACCTGTCATGAGGTAAAGCCTCAACCAGCAAACGCCAAGCCATCAAGGGGGCCTACACATGAAATTCTTTGTCGACACGGCGGAAATCGACGCCATCGCAGAACTCAACGAACTTGGCATGGTGGACGGGGTGACAACTAACCCGTCTCTGATCATGAAGTCCGGGCGCGACATTCTTGAAGTCACAAAAGAGATCTGTGCGCTGGTCGCAGGACCCGTCAGTGCAGAAGTTGTCGCGCTCGAAGCGGACGCGATGATTGCCGAAGGGCGCAAACTGGCCGAAATTGCGGACAACATCACCGTCAAGCTGCCCCTGACTTGGGACGGCCTGAAAGCCTGCAAGGTGCTGTCCGGTGAAGGCAAGATGGTCAATGTGACTTTGTGTTTCTCTGGTAACCAGGCACTGTTGGCCGCCAAGGCCGGTGCGACGTTCATTTCCCCGTTCATCGGGCGTCTGGATGACATGAGCATCGATGGGCTGGAGTTGATCGAAGACATCCGCACCATTTATGACAATTACGGCTTTGAGACCGCGATCCTCGCGGCCTCGATCCGCTCCATTAATCATGTGCAGGATTGCGCCAAGATCGGCGCGGATGTCATGACAGCGCCACCGGATGTGATCAAGAAACTGGCAGGGCATCCGCTGACGGACAAGGGCCTGGCGCAATTCATGAAAGACGCCGCCAGCGCCGACATCAAGATCGTATAGACCCAACGTCGGCGCGGCGGTTTTAAGGCGCGCGGACTTGCGCTTCTGACATCTCTCGTTACGTCGTGGCGGGTCGGAAAACCTCTAGGGGTCAGGACTTCCCTGCGCGCCACAACAACACCCGAAGCATGGACGGATCCAGAGGAAAAATTCTGGCTCCAGTTCCGTGAGTATTTGCTTGGGTCGTTCGTGTCATGTGCTCCATATGGCGCGATGCGGCGATTGCTTCACGGGGAGAAGATCGGCTGCCTTCCCCCTCTTTACGTTGACGTCAAAGCGCAACAGGCAGATCGATTTTGAGAATTTTTGAAAGATCGGGGCAGATTTTGGCTGCCTTGCATGCTATGCACCCAAAAAACGATAAAGAGTATGTTGATGAGCAGTCAGCCCAAGATTGAAGACACCTTGCGAGAGGCGATTATTTCGCGCCCTGATGTCATTCTGGACGACAAGGATTTGATGCACGCCCTGATCGCCGCGAACGAGCGTGCCATGGGTGGCAATATCGTGGACTTGCGTGGCCTTGCCATGGAACGCCTTGAGGCGCGTCTTGACCGTCTCGAAGATACGCATCGCTCGGTTATTGCCGCGGCATATGAAAACCTTGCGGGCACCAATCAGATCCATCGCGCGATTTTGCGCATGTTGGATCCGCTGGAGTTTGAGGTATTTCTGCGTGATTTGCGCGGCGAGGTTGCCGAGATCCTGCGGGTCGACGCCGTCAAACTCATTTTGGAATCTGTCCAGAATGATGACGATCCGGCTGTTCAGCGATTGGGCGAGGTTCTGAATGTCGCCGAGCCCGGATTTATCGACACTTACCTGAGCCATGGCCGCGGTGGTGCGGTACGTCAGGTGACGCTGCGCCAAGTGCAGGACCCGGCACCTGAGATCTATGGCGGAGACGGCAATTGGGTCCGTTCCGAGGCCTGCCTCAAGCTGGACTTTGGCGAGGGCCGTCTGCCCGGTTTGCTCGTCATGGGGGCAGAAGATCCGCATATGTTTGGACCGCAACAAGGTACAGATCTGCTTGCCTTTTTTGCCGGTGTATTTGAACGGGCCATGCGTCGCTGGCTGGGATGAGCCTGATATCGCCAGCCGCGCGCGATGCGCTGGAACTGTTCCTGTCCCATCAACGCGCCATCAACGGGGCGGCGGAAAACACTGTATCCGCCTATAGCCGTGATGTTGCGGAGTTTCTTGCTTTCATGGCCAGTCACAGTGGCCAAACCCAAGGGTTGAGTGCGTTAGCGCGGATATCCACACGCGATATGCGGTCATGGATGGCACAAACCCGGGCGACTGGCGTCGGAGCACGGTCGCTGGCACGCAAACTGTCGGCTGTGAAGTCCTTTTACAAATGGTTGGCCGCACGGGAAGGGTTTGAGCCGACGGCAGTGCTGTCGGTGCGCGCCCCGAAGTTCACCAAGAAATTGCCACGTCCCTTGGCTGAAGACGCTGCAAGAAACGTTTTGGAGATTGCACCATTACAGTCCCAACGCCCGTGGGTCGGGTTGCGCGACACGGCTGTCCTGACTTTGTTGTGGGGGTGTGGCTTGCGCATATCCGAGGCTTTGGGGCTCAGCGGTGCAGATGCCCCCTTGCCGCAGGTGCTGCGGATCACGGGCAAGGGTGGCAAGGAGCGGATCGTGCCGGTCATTGATCCAGCCCGTACGGCAGTGAATGACTATCTGGCGGCGTGCCCGCATGCCTGTACACCTGAGGGGCCTCTGTTCCGTGCCGTGCGCGGCGGCGCTCTGGCTCCACGTGCCATTCAGAAGGTCATGGCGCAGGCGCGCATGCAATTGGGTCTACCGGCCAGCGCAACGCCCCATGCAATGCGGCACAGCTTTGCGACACATCTGCTGAATGCTGGCGGTGATTTGCGCTCGATTCAGGAGTTGCTGGGCCACGCCTCTTTGTCCACGACCCAAGCCTACACGGCTGTTGACACGGTCCGATTGATGGAAGTTTACGCCAAGGCCCATCCCAAGGCGTAAGCCCTCACGCAAACGTGCACAAAAGGTGATCCAGTGATGGTATCGGTATAGTGCACCCTTGGTTAAGCATACATCTGTATACAAAAGTCACACCCGGGCCGAATGCCATGGCCTGACATCAGGAAGGGACACGACATGATCCGCAAACTAGTGATTGCTGCTGCGTTGTGCACAGCCGCGGCCGGCGCAGCCAGCGCAGAAGAGTGCAATGCCATTTCCGTTGAAGACGCATTCGATCTCGACGAAGCAGCGATCAACGTTCTGTACGATTGCCTGCAGGAAAAAATGGCCACAGGCTATGCCAAGCAGGGCGACGCAGTGGGTTCGGAATATCGCACATGGGCTGCGACAGCGACGCGTCCGGCCGTTGCGGGCCCCCATGGCAACCGCCTGTTGAACACCTTTGCCAACGATATCGCGGCTGAACAGTATCTGAAGTTCGAAGAAGAAGGGTTTGAAATGCCCGTCGGATCAGTTCTGGCCAAGGAATCGATCAGCATCTCGATCAAGAAGAAAGCAGCACGCCCAGGTCCTTTGTTCATCATGACCAAGGTTGGCACGGACGAGGCCCCTGACACTGCAGGCTGGCTTTATGCAGGTTTGCAGCCAAACGGGAAGGTCATGAAGGTCAAACAGTCCTTCTGCCATGACTGCCATGTCGGTTGGGAAGCGCAGGACCACTTGGGTTATCCGCTGGAAGAAGTCCGGGTCGGCGCAAACACCAACTAAACGCACAAGCGACAGATGCCTTTTGGCCGCGCCCTCAATGGGCGCGGTTTTTTGTATTTGCATCACCTCGCGTGATACCGCATGACGACTGTATGACACTTCGAATGCGCGCGCTTGGCGTTCATCTCCTGACTGCGACCGGCGCAGTCTTTGCCATGTTGGCAATGCTTGCTGCAGTCCAGGCCAAGTGGGACCTGATGTTCCTTTGGTTGGTTGTCGCATTTTTTGTGGACGGCATAGATGGTCCCCTCGCGCGCAAATACGATGTCAAGAAAAACGCCCCCGAATTTGACGGTGTCTTGCTTGATCTCATCATCGACTACCTGACGTACGTGTTCATCCCCGCCTTTGCGTTGTTTGCGTCGGGGTTGATGGATGGGTGGACAGGATGGGCGGCCATCATTGTCATCACCTTTGCGTCGGCCATGTATTTCGCTGACACCCGCATGAAAACAAAGGATAATTCCTTTTCCGGCTTTCCGGGATGCTGGAATATGGTGGTTCTGGTCATTTTTGCACTGGAACCGAATTTCTGGGTTAGCCTGCTGGTTGTCACACTGTTGGCAATCGCGATGTTTGTCCCGTTCAAATTCATTCACCCCGTGCGCACAGAGCGTTGGCGCAGCGTCAGCTTGCCCATTGCCTTGGCGTGGACCTTTTTCGCGGGATGGGCCGCGTGGGTCGATTTCCACCCCGAAAGCTGGGCGCATTGGGGGCTGGTTTTGACGTCGATCTATTTGCTGTTTGCCGGTGTCGCACAGCAATTAATCCCAGCCCGCTAGCGGCGCTCGCTTTGCCTCAAGACGGTCGCTGTTGGGCCTGAAAATGCACCCTAGATCAGAAACCCGCCCGCGCCCTCGTGTCTGAGAAGGGCCACTTTGGTTTCGACGCCACCAGCGCCCGAAAACCCGGTCAGCCCCTTAGCACCCATAACACGATGACACGGAATGATGATGGGAATGGGGTTGCCGCCGCAGGCCTGCCCAACCGCTTGGGCAGGTACGCCAAGCGCCTTGGCGATGTCTCCATATGTGCACGTGTCGCCAAAAGGAATGGCCCGCATCGCGTCACAGACGTCGCGTTGAAAAGAAGAGCCAGCCACCCGCAACGGCAAATCAAACTCCGTCAACTGACCCGCATCATAGGCTTGCAGCTGCGTAATCGCCTTGGCCAGCAGGGGCGAGTTATCTTGCCGCCCGCTGTGTCCCCAGCGAAGCGCGATAATCGCGTCATTTTCCTCGACCACCACAAGTGATCCAAACCGGGTCTCTACATCATGCTGTTTCATGTTCCGATCTTCGCGCCCCATGAGCGGTAAGGGCAACCCGAAACCTGCGTCTTGCACATCCAATTGTGCATGCTGGCCCTCGCCAACGACACGGGACTCAACTATGTGCGTCCCCATGCGTTATGTTGCCCTCTCAGACGCCCAAGGCCTTCCGCGTTGGCGCAGGCCAGTGACGCTGCTGTTTCTGATGGCATTTGCCATGCCCATTGCGTTCTCGGTGTGGCTAGCGTTGCTGAACAATTTTGTGGTTGAGGCGGCGCAATTTGACGGGGCGGATATCGGCCTTTTGCACGCCATCCGCGAGATCCCCGGCTTTCTGGCCGTGGGCGTCATCGTCGTGATCATGTTCGTGCGCGAGCAGGTGTTGGGTCTGATCTCTTTGATCATGTTGGGATTTGCTACCGCACTGACGGCGCAGTTTCCGCAGATGGGTGGCATCCTGATGCTTACATTCATCAGTTCGGTTGGTTTTCACTATTACGAAACGGTCAACCAATCGCTGCAATTGCAGTGGCTGAAAAAAGCCGAAGCGCCGCAGATGCTGGGGTGGTTGCTGGCGGCGGGCTCAACCGCGACCTTCCTCGTTTATTTTGTGATCATGGTCCTGTGGGAGCCGTGGGGGCTGACCTATAACACGGTCTACATGGTCGGGGGTGGCCTGACGGTTGCCATCGCCATGTTTGCCGTGCTGGCCTACCCGCAATTCGAAAGCCCGACGCCGCAGCTGAAGACCTTTGTGCTGCGCCGTCGCTATTGGCTGTACTACGCCCTGCAATTCATGTCCGGGGCGCGGCGCCAGATTTTCATGATCTTCGCAGGCTTCATGATGGTCGAAAAGTTCGGCTTTGAGGTCCACGAGCTTACGGCCCTCTACCTCATCAATCTTGTGGTCAACATTCTTGTCGCGCCACTGCTGGGTGGGATCGTTGCCAGATACGGCGAACGCAAAGCTCTCGCCTTTGAATATAGCGGACTTGTACTGGTGTTTTTGGCTTACGGGGGCGTGTATTTCTTTGGGTGGGGTCTGATTGTGGCCGCGACGCTTTACGTGGTCGATCACATCTTTTTCGGGCTGGCGCTGGCGCTCAAGACCTACTTTCAGAAAATCGCAGACCCAAGGGACATCGCGCCCACTGCGGCAGTAGCGTTTACCATCAACCACATTGCGGCTGTGGGGCTGCCTGTGCCTTTGGGCCTGTTATGGCTTGCCTCTCCAGGTGCCGTATTCCTGCTTGCTGCGGGAATGGCGGCAACATCCCTGATACTCGCTTTGTTGATCCCGCGTCATCCGAGCCCGGGCCTTGAGACACGCTTGCGCGGCCCAAACCCCACACCTGCAGAATGAGTGCGGACAGCAGGGGCCGCTTTCTGACAGGATCCACCATGGGTCATGTGGTGCGCATGACCGCGACGGGTGCTTTTGGCATCACGTTTGTGTTTCTGGTCGACGCTGCGAACCTGTTGTGGTTGGCCCAACTGGGACAGAAAAAGTTGATCGCGGCCATTGGATTTGCCTATGCGATCCAGTTCTTTTCTGTGTCGTCCGGCGTAGGTCTCATGATCGTTGCAACCGCTCTGATCTCTCGCCGGATCGGAGAGGGCAATCGCGAGGCCGCGCGCCGTCAGGCGGGTGCAGCGATCATCATCTCGACCGTGATCCAAAGCCTTGTTGCGCTTGTGATTGTGTTGGCCCGCCATGACCTTGTGGCCCTTGTCGGCGCCGAAGGGGAAACTGCCGCCCTCGCGGCGCGCTACCTTGGCCTCACGGTGCCCTCGCTTGTGCCGATGGCGATCGCACTGACGGCATCAGGTGCCTTACGTGCCGAAGGGCTGGGCGCCAAGGCGATGTATGTCACATTGATCTCCGGTGCCGTCTTGATGGTTCTTGATCCGATTTTCATCATCTGGATGGGGTGGGGACTAGATGGCGCGGCGGTCGGTCTGGTTCTATTCCGGTGTTGCCTGATGGGGCTCGGACTTTTCTTTGCGGTCTACCAGCACAGACTGATCGCGCGGCCTGATTGGCGATCTGTGTCCGATACGTTCCGGCCGTACATGGCCGTCGCCCTGCCGGGGATCGCTACACAAATGGCAACGCCTGCCGGGAATTACATTCTGACCTCTGTGATGGCACCGTTCGGAGACGACGCTGTCGGCGCGTGGGCGGTGGTGGGGCGGCTGACGGTGCTGGCCTTTGGTGGCATATTTGCGTTGTCCGGCGCGATAGGCGGGATCTTTGGGCAGAATTACGGCGCTGGCCAATATGATCGGCTGCGCAGCACTTACCGGGACGCGCTGATCTTTTGCGGCGTCTACACCATGGTCATGTGGGGTGTTCTAAGCGCCGCAACACCGCTGGTGATTGACGGGTTTCAATTGTCGGGGCAGGGCGCAGAGGTGCTGCGCGCCTTCACATCTGTCGGTGTCGGCGCCTTCGTTTTTGTGGGGGCCCTGTTCGTCTCCAACGCGGCATTCAACAATCTGGGGCAGCCGATGCGCTCGACCCTCGTAAACTGGATCAAGGATGGTGTGCTGAGCTGGCCGGCGGCGACATGGCTGGCCGCGTCCTTCGGCGCTGTTGGGGTGATCTACGGACAGGCGTTGGCCGGCGTGATCATGGGCGGGCTTGCAGGCCTATGGGGCTGGCGTTATGTGGCGCGTCTTGGGTCCACAGTCGGATCCGCCCCTCAACCGGTGCCGCCGCGCTTTCATCCCGGGGCCAACCCGGACAGATATCGGAGACGCTAATGCCAACCTGGACTGCACTGACGACGCTGGAAGGAAAATCGCAGGCGGATGCGCTTGGCGAGGCGCTGGAGAACATCGACCCCGCGCCGACGGGCATCGGCGTGTTCGAAGTCGAAGATGGCTCGGGCTTATGGGAAGTTGGGGGGTATTTCACCGATGCCCCTGATGAAACGGCTTTGTTGATCCTGTCTACCGCGATGGGGGCCAAACCTTTTACGGTGTCCGAACTGCCTGATACTGATTGGGTTGCACATGTTCGGCGCGAGCTGGCACCGGTCGAAGCCGGGCGTTTCTTTGTGTACGGCAGCCATGACGCCGACAAGGTGCCCGCGGGCAAACACGCCCTGCTGATCGAGGCGGCCATGGCGTTTGGCACAGGCCATCATGGGACAACGCTTGGGTGTCTGCGCGCGTTGGATCGTCTTGCCGACCAAGACGTCAAAGCCACACGCGTTGTGGATATCGGGTGTGGTACGGCGGTGCTGGCAATGGCAGCCGCGCATCTGTGGTCTGTCGACGTCACGGCCAGCGACATCGACGCACAAGCTGTGGATGTCGCCGTTGCAAATCTTCGGGCCAATGACATGGAAAATCGGGTGGCTGTGGTCGAGGCTGCTGGCTTTGATCACGCGGCACTCGAGGGGCCTTACGATCTGATTTTTGCCAATATTCTCAAAGGGCCGCTTGTGGCGCTGGCACCGGATCTGTCTGCGCGACTCAGTGCGGGTGGATACGCGGTTTTATCTGGCATTTTGAACGAACAGGCAGACGAAATAGTTAACGTTTATGCGAGGTTCGGAAACAGTGTGGCCCACAGAGAAGAGATTGGTGAATGGACCACGCTCACTCTGGAAAAAAGCCACAATTGACGGCGTATTTTCGGCACATTTTAGGGGTTTGCCCAGATTTTGCCACAATTGGCCCGCACCTTAGATACATCGAAAAGGGCGGGGGCTCTGTTCGAGGTTAAAGAGACTGCCGGTATGGACACTCACGCGCAATTTGATAGGCGTCTGAAGACGCTGAGCCGCAAACACGCACAAATGGCCAATGGGTATACATCGCAATTGCGCGGTGATGGCCTGATCGTCATGAAGCCCAAGCGCGCTTCGCGCCGCGGTTTCCCGCTTTTCGGTTTGCTTGCTCTGATTGCCGGTTTCTTTGTGTTCAAGGGCATCATGTTCGCGTCGCTGGGTGACATCACCTACAACGAACGTGTTGCCAAACTGGGCAACAGCACCGTGATCGAACAAGCCGGGGCATGGGTGATGCAAGCCGACACGGTGACACTTTTTGTTGCCGGATTTGCTGAACCCTTCACCAAGTAATTTCGGAGTTCGTCATTTCCCTCCAAAGTAACGAATTGTCTTGTTGCGTTTGTTAAAGGCCGGTCTGACAGGCCAAAAAAAGCCGCGTTGCCCAAAAGGCGACGCGGCTTTTTCTTATGAGGCACCTATCAAGCGTGGTGCCGCGAAAGTCGTGTTCTCAAGGCAGGCCGGACGAGGTGCGCTGTTGTGGCATCTGCGATGACAGACGCCAACCTATCAGGTTGTGTCCGGCAGTCTTGAGCAGGGTTCAGTGGCCTTGAGCCACATCTTCGATGTCACCGCGCACGAGACCAATGTCCTCGAGTTCGCGGTCTGTCAGCGCACCAAGTGCGTTACGGGTCACGCGGGCGTCATTCCATGCCTCGAATTTTGCGACGAGCGCTTGGAAGATACCTTTGATGTGGCCTGCAACTGGGGCAGCACCGTATTGCGGGCGAGAAGTGTCGAAAGCAGCCATTGCAGCAGTCCTTTTGTTAGATTGTGTGTTGGTCTTGCCAACCGATGAGGGGCATCTAGGGCTCTGGATTCGACATCACAAGCTGCAAAAGATCATGCCTGCTATGCTCTTTTTGCATGGGTTGGAAACAAGGTTAACAGTCTGGGAAAAAAAGAGAAATTCAAAATAGAGAAGTGTCGTTTTCAGTCCATTTCAACCCGTTCCGTGTCGGTTTCTGCGCAAAAAGTGTGCAATTTGAAAAGTGACTTAGCGGGAGGCGTCACACGTGTTAACCCTTGGCGGATGTTCGCCTTTCGTGCTAGTGCGTGAAAAAAGCGACAACCGCGCGTAGCGGGGCAGTGGGCAAGGGCGGATATCATGCGCATTTTGGGAATCGATCCGGGGTTGCGCCATATGGGTTGGGGCGTGATTGATGCCGAAGGGCCGCGTTTGCGCCACATCGCAAATGGCGTGTGTCACTCCAGTGGCGATGATCTGGCAGCCCGTTTGCTGAGCATGTTCGAACAACTGGATGCAGTGATCGCCACTCATGGACCGCAAACAGCTGCAATTGAACAAACCTTCGTCAACAAGGACGGTGCCGGCACGTTGAAGCTGGGGCAGGCGCGCGGTGTTGCAATGTTGGCAGTGGCCCGTGCTGGTTTGACGGTGGGTGAATACGCTCCGAACTCGGTCAAGAAGACCGTTGTGGGTGTTGGTCATGCTGACAAGCGTCAGGTGGCCCATATGGTCCGTGTACAGATGCCCGGAGTTGTCCTTGCAGGGCCAGATGCGGCAGATGCCTTGGCCATCGCGATTTGCCATGCCCATCATGGGGGCGGTGGTGGCTTGGCTGCTGCGCTGGCAAAGGTGCGGGCATGATTGGCAAACTATCGGGTCGCATTGACTACAAGGCGGCGGATCACATCCTGATTGATGTTCGAGGCGTAGGGTATCTTGTGTACTGCTCGGATCGTACACTGGCGACTTTACCTGGCGTGGGCGAGGCCGTGGCATTGTTCACCGATTTGGTTGTACGCGAAGATCTCATGCAGCTGTTTGGCTTTCCGACGCTGGCGGAAAAGGAATGGCACAGGCTGCTGATGAGCGTTCAAGGCGTGGGGGCCAAAGCTTCGTTGGCCATTCTTGGTACATTGGGACCGGACGGGGTAAGCCGCGCCATCGCTCTTGGTGATTGGAATGCCGTCAAGGCCGCAAAGGGAATTGGCCCGAAGATCGCTCAGCGGATAGTTCTGGATCTCAAGGACAAGGCCCCGACTGTCATGGCCATGAGTGGTGGTGTGGCGCAGTCTGCCGAGGAGGTGCCGGGCGACGACGCTGTGATTGAGCCGATTGCAGTTGCGCCGCCAACGTCCTCGGCGCAAGCCGATGCGTTATCCGCCTTGGGAAATCTCGGATATGGGCCATCGGATGCCGCGGCAGCCGTTGCGCAAGCTGCGGGCGAGGATCCATCGGCTGACACGCCGGATTTGATCCGCGCTGCCCTCAAGCTTTTGGCACCGAAAGGGTAGGATCATGAGCGATGCGTCTGATCCGACATTGCGCCCGCAACCGCTTCCTGAGGATGTCGACCGTGCGTTACGTCCTCAAATGCTGGAGGATTTTGTAGGGCAGGCTGAAGCGCGCGCAAATTTGCGAGTTTTCATTCAGTCGGCGCGTCAGCGCGGCGAGGCGATGGATCACACGTTGTTTCATGGTCCCCCGGGACTGGGCAAGACAACTCTTGCGCAGATCATGGCGCGTGAGCTGGGGGTGGGCTTTCGCATGACGTCTGGTCCAGTGCTTGCCAAAGCGGGGGATCTTGCGGCCATTCTCACCAATCTTGAAGCGCAGGATGTGTTGTTCATCGATGAAATTCATCGGTTGAACCCGGCTGTTGAGGAGGTTCTTTATCCGGCTCTTGAGGATTTTGAGCTGGATCTGGTGATTGGAGAGGGGCCCGCGGCGCGCACGGTACGCATCGAGTTACAGCCCTTTACGTTGGTTGGCGCAACCACCCGGATGGGTCTTTTGACGACACCCCTGCGTGACCGTTTTGGCATTCCGACACGCCTGGAATTTTACACCGAAGACGAACTCTACACGATCGTGGAGCGCAATGCCCGCAAGCTGGGCGCTCCGGCAGATGAAGGTGGCGCCCGCGAAATCGCCAAACGCGCGCGCGGCACGCCGCGCATCGCTGGTCGGTTGCTGCGCCGTGTCGTGGATTTTGCTGTCGTTGATGGTGATGGCCGTGTGACCAAGGAGTTGGCCGATTCAGCCTTGACCCGTTTGGGAGTGGATCAATTGGGCCTTGATGGCGCGGACCGGCGGTATCTGGGGCTGATGGCGGAGCACTATGGCGGCGGTCCTGTTGGCGTTGAAACCTTAAGTGCCGCGCTGAGTGAGAGCCGGGATGCGTTGGAGGAGGTCATTGAGCCGTATCTGTTGCAGCAAGGTTTGATCCAGCGCACGCCACGTGGGCGGATGCTGGCACCGAGGGCGTGGCGTCATTTGGGGCTTGAGCCACCCAAGCCCGCAGGCGATCTGTTTGATTGATGTGTGACGGAGCGCGACGCGCGTTCTGCGAACGACGCCCCGCCCACCGTCCCTTTGGCCCTCTCGTGCCTTGTTGTTTCTGTAGGTCGACAATCGCTGTGTTTCGGTTGAGCTTTTTCGCGGCTGCCAGTAGGTGAGCCGCATGATGCATGCAGATGACATTCAGGCGCTGTTTACGCGCGAAAGTGGTGACTATGCCTTTGCCCGTTGGGGGCGCCCGTTGTCCCCGGTGGTGTTTGGTGTGGAAGAGACAACGCTGGGCACCATAAAAGGAGCGATGGAGGCTGTCTGCCATCTGGCAGGCCATCACATGGCTGAAACCGATCCTGAACTGGGCGCCAACTTTATGTGGTTCTTTTTTCAGGAATGGTCCGAGTTGCCAGAGGTGCCGGGCCTCGACCGACTGGTGCCCGACCTCGGTCCGCTTGTGGATCGCCTGCAAGCGGCAGACGCGAACCAGTACCGCGTTTTTCGATTTGACGACACAGGGGCCATTCAGGCGTGTTTCGTCTTTTTGCGAATGGATCAGCACTTGTCTGACGTTCCGGCTGAGACGTTGGCCTTGTCTCAGGTTGTGCAATCGATGTTGTTGTGGTCCGATCTCGCATTTCGCGACCGTTCGCCGCTTGCGGTTGCGGGCGGGACAACGGTGCTGAGACCTGACATAGCTGCCTTGATCAGGGCGGCTTACGACCCGGTGATGCCGGTCGCCGCGCAAGATGCAAGTCACGCTTTGAGGCTGAGTGCGCGTTTGGAAAAGATGCAGTAATCCACAGCTTTTCTTCAGAAAACAAGCTGCGGTTGTCTTGATCGACAGGTTATCCACAATCGTGAAAAGAATCATTCTACCCGCTCACAGCGTCAGTAGAGTGCCCCGAAGGGAATTTGGTATATTTGGGGGTTATTATGAACCAAGCCGATACTGTATGGATACTTGTTGCAACGGCGCTGGTGTTGTTCATGACATTGCCGGGCTTGGCGCTGTTTTATGGCGGCATGGTTCGGGCGCGAAACGTCATGAGCGTCTTTTTGCAGTGCTACGCCGTGGCCTGCCTGATGGCGATCCTGTGGTATGCTGCCGGGTATTCGATTGCCTTTGGCAATACCGATCCCTACTGGGGCGGAATCGGCAAGTTGTTCCTCCAGGGTGTCACGCTTGACAGTCTTTTGGGTGCATTGCCCGAAATGGCGTTCTTTTCCTTCCAGATGACATTTGCCATCATCACGCCGGTGATTTTGCTGGGCGTCTTTGCCGAGCGGGTCAAATTCGGGTTCGTGCTGCTGTTCTCGAGCCTTTGGATGCTGCTTGTATATTCACCCATCGTGCATTGGGTCTGGGGTGGTGGGTTCCTGTCTGATGGCGGGATTTTTGGCGAAACGGGCGTGCGTGATTTTGCAGGTGGTTTGGTTGTTCACGAAGCGGCAGGTATTTCTGCGTTGATGGTTGCGCTGGTTGTTGGCCCGCGCACGTTCCGTGGCCATGCACCGCACAATCCCGGAATGGTAATGATCGGTGCGTCCATGCTGTGGGTTGGTTGGCTTGGGTTTAACGGTGGTTCCGCTCTGGCGGTGGATGCAACTGCCGCCATGGCCTTGTCGGTCACTGTTCTGGCGGGCGCGTCCGCGACGGTTACGTGGATGTTTTGGGAGTATATCAAAACTGGACAGGTGACTTTGGTGGGCATGGCGACGGGGACGATTGCGGGCCTTGCATCTGTCACCCCGGCGTCGGGTTTTGTCGGGCCCACCTATGCGATCATGATCGGCGTAGTTGCAGGTATCTTGTGTCAGGAGACGATCTATTTCCTGCGCGACAAGCTGGGAATTGATGACACATTGGACGTGTTTGCGGTGCACGGGGCCGGGGGCATGTTTGGAACGATGATGCTGGCGGCGTTGGGGGCTGCTTCATGGTCAGCACAGTTGGGTGGTATGGCCATCATCGCCGGATACACGGCAGGCGTGACCCTGATCCTTGTGTTCTTTTGCAAGGGGGTTGTCGGACTGCGGGTTGATCCAGACACGGAAGAAACAGGCCTTGATATCGCTGTGCACAATGCACGCGGATATGATCTTGAGTCCTGATTTCGCGTCTTGCTGATCCAGTGGGTTCTGGGCGACACTGCGTCGTCCAGATCTCAAACCCAAGTGGCTGCCCCCTTATGTCCCATCACTTCCCGGTCACGGTTTACTACGAAGACACCGACATGGGTGGTGTCGTCTATTATGCAAACTACCTGAAGTTCATTGAGCGCGCGCGCTCGACCATTGTCGAAGAGTTGGGCGTCGATCAAAACGCAATGAAGGCCGATGGCATTGTGTTTGTGGTCACCCGCGTCGAGGCGGACTACCTCGGCGCGGCAAAGCTGGGGGATCGGCTGGATGTGGTCACAACCCATCAGGCCACAAGCGCGGTACGCTGGGCATTTGACCAAACAGTTGAGCGGGACGGCAAAGCGATCTTTCGCGCGCATGTCGTTGCTGCCTGCATGACAGAGGCCGGCAAGCCGACGCGCCTTCCTGCGAAAATCCGCGCAATGTCCAAGAAATAAGGCTTTCTGACGCCGAAGTGATAGCTTTCCCCTTTTGTCTGCCTTATGTTCAAATTCAATAAGGGCCGAAAAACGTGCCCATAACAAAGAGCAGGCAGTATGGAAGCAGAAACCCTCGCCCTGGCGCAGGAGATTGATTTCTCTATGTGGGGCCTTTTCGCACGTGCCACCCTGACGGTGAAACTGGTGATGATCATGTTGATTGTCGCGTCGTTTTGGGCTTGGGCAATTATCATTCAAAAACTACTGATGTACCGCAGGGCGCGGGCCGAGGCTGCACGCTTTGATCGTGCTTTCTGGTCGGGCGAGCCACTGGACGGTCTGTTCGAACAGGTTGGGCCTGACCCAGCCGGAGCGGCGGAAAAGGTTTTTGCCTCCGGCATGATTGAATGGCAGCGCAGTCACCGCGAAGACGGCGGCCTGATTGCAAACGCAACATCGCGCATTGATCGGTCCATGGATGTGGCGATCACCAAAGAGGCGGAGCGGTTGCAAGGCGGGCTGACCGTGCTGGCGACAGTGGGCTCATCAGCGCCGTTTATCGGCCTCTTTGGCACCGTAATCGGCATCATGAACGCGTTCATCGAGATCGCGGAACAACAAAATACCAATCTGGCCGTGGTCGCGCCGGGCATTGCCGAGGCTTTGCTTGCCACGGGTCTTGGTCTTTTGGCCGCTATCCCAGCTGTTATTTTCTATAACAAGCTGAGTGCGGACAGTGATCGCATCGTGGCGGGGTACGAGGCGTTTTCAGATGAATTCGCGACCATCCTCAGCCGCCAGTTGGACGGCTGAGTCATGGGTGCTGGTGTTGTACAAAAGGACGCAGGCGGAGGCAGGCGGCGTCGTGGGCGTTCTCGTTCGCGTCCAATGTCTGAAATCAACGTCACGCCCTTCGTGGACGTGATGTTGGTGTTGCTCATTATATTTATGGTTGCGGCACCGCTGTTGACGGTCGGGGTAGAGGTCGAGTTGCCCAAAACCGCCGCGAGCGCCTTGCCCGCAGATCAGGAAGAACCATTGACCGTCACCGTGATGGCGAGCGGCGAGGTGCAGATCCAGACAACTGCCGTGGCGCGCGACCAATTGGTGGTGCGCCTGCGGTCCATCGCGTCCGAGCGTACAAGCGACCGTGTGTTTTTGCGGGCTGACGGGTCAGTGCCTTACAGTCAGGTCATGCAGGTCATGGGTGCGCTCAATGCGGGCGGGTTTTCCAACATTGGCCTGGTGACCGACATTGGCGGCCCGACGCTGGACGGTGAGGGGCAGTAAGCGGTGCATGTCGGGCAGGTCATATCTGGTGTCGGCCATGCCGGGCTGATTGGCTGGCTGATCTTTGGCGGCAGCTTTCAGTCAGAGCCGTTGCCATTTGAAGTGACGGAGGTGTCGGTGATCTCGTCAGATGCCTTTGAAACCCTGCTGACAAACGGTCCGCAACCGGCAGCACCTATAGATATCGCGTTGCCTGCCGAGCCCGAGATCGTGCCTGATCCTGTTGAAACTCCGACTCCTGACCAAGACGTTGTGGTCGAGCAGCCTACGCCAACACCTGAGCCAGAACCGGAAGTTGTGCCCGAACCGCCGATTCCGCAGCCCGAGCCGGAAATCGTGGATGAGGCACCTGTGCAGCCTGCACCCCAAGAGCAGGCCGTGGAAGCGCCCGAACTTGCACCGCGCCCGATTCCGCGCCCGTCAGACCGTGTCGCTCCAGAAGCGGCAGAAGCCCCGGAACCAGAGGCCGCACCTGACGTAGTCGAGCAAGAGGCTGTGACGCCCGATGAGGGGGGCGAAACGCAAGCCGAGGAACAGGAACAAACGGCGCCCGAAGAAGCGACAGAAGAAATTGTCACCGAGGCGGAAGAACCAGCTGGCGCGCCTTTGACCTCCGCGCGCCCGCCTGCCCGGCGTCCGACGCCCCCTGCGCGCACAGCGGAAACACCCACCGAGGAAACGCCTCAGCCCTCAGAGCAACCGCAATCTGAACCTGAAGACACGAGCAGTGATGTCGAAGATGCCTTACGTGCTGCCCTTGAAGGCGGCGGCGCCGAGGATGTCCCACAAGGCCCGCCGCTGTCCGCCGGGGAAAAAGATGCGCTGCGCGTTGCCGTGTCGTCGTGTTGGAACGTTGGCTCGTTGTCTTCTGAGGCGCTGCAAACCACGGTTGTCGTTGCCGTGGACATGACACAGGACGCCAAACCAGTGGTGTCTTCGATCCGCTTGGTGTCTTCGTCGGGCGGATCTCAATCGGCGGCAAATGACGCCTTTGGTGCGGCCCGGCGAGCGATCATCCGCTGCACCCGCGACGGCTACGGCCTGCCTGTTGAAAAATACGGTCAATGGAAAGAAATCGAGATGACGTTCAATCCCGAAAGGATGCGTATCAAATGATGGTTCGAGTGCTTTTAATGGTTTTGGCGGTGGTCTGGACGGCCCCGCTGACGGCGCAGGATGGTCCTTTGCGGATCGAAATCACGGAAGGGGTGATCGAACCCTTGCCCGTGGCGGTGCCCAATCTGGTGCCTGAAACCGCGGGAAGTGCCGAAATGGGCCAGCAACTGGCGCGCGTGATTGCTGCTGATCTGGCAGGCACCGGCCTGTTTCGTGAGGTACCGTCCTCCAGTTTCATCTCGCAAGTGTCCGACTTCAACAGCCCTGTGCTCTATGCCGACTGGAAAGCGATCAACGTGCAGGCACTTGTGACGGGAGCCGTCAATGTGCAAGGCAACCAAGTCACCGTAAAATTCCGTCTCTATGATGTATTTTCCGGGGCCGAGATGGGCGATGGATTGCAATTTGCAGGAACCACGGATGCGTGGCGGCGGATCGCGCACAAGGTGGCAGATGCGGTCTATTCCCGCATCACTGGCGAGACAGGCTATTTCGACAGCCGTGTTGTCTATGTCAGTGAAACCGGTCCAAAGGACAATCGCCGTAAACGTCTGGCGATCATGGATTATGATGGTGCGAATGTGCAGTATCTGACCGGGTCGGAATCCATCGTTCTGGCGCCACGCTTTTCGGCAAATGGTGACCGGGTGCTTTATACCAGTTACGAGACGGGGTTTCCGCGCATTTATGTGCTGGATGTCGGATCGGTGCAGCGCCGCGTCTTGGAAAGCCAACAAGGCACGATGAGTTTTGCGCCGCGGTTTGCGCCCAATGGGCAAACGGTGGTCTATTCACTGTCCCAAGGCGCAAATACTGACATCTACGCCATGGATATAGCGTCCGGCGGGACAAAGCGCCTGACCAGCGCTCCGTCCATCGAAACAGCGCCAAGTTTCAGCCCGGACGGATCGCAGATCGTGTTTGAAAGTGACCGCTCTGGATCTCAACAATTGTACGTCATGCCAGCGGGTGGCGGCGAAGCGCGCAGGATCTCCTTCGGAGAAGGGCGCTATGGTACCCCCGTGTGGTCGCCTCGCGGGGACCTTATTGCGTTCACCAAGCAATCGCAGGGGCGTTTTCATATTGGGGTGATGCGCTTGGACGGGTCCGAAGAGCGTTTGTTGTCGGCATCGTTCCTTGATGAGGGACCAACATGGTCGCCAAATGGCCGCGTGATCATGTTTGCGCGCGAAACCCAAGGGGCGGCGGGGCGCTCGACTCTGTATTCCGTGGACATCACCGGTCGGAACCTGCGGCCCGTGCGCACGCCCGAAGGCGGGTCTGACCCGTCATGGGGGCCATTGCAGCGTTAAGTGGTCGCGTTTCCAAACGGCCCCGTTCGTGGTAACCTTCATTAACGAGCAATTACAAAAGAACACTCGAATCGAGAGTAACAGAGGCAGAAGAGATGAAAATGAAATCCACAATCCTCATGCTATGTGCGGCGCTAAGCGTAGCGGCCTGTACCAACCCCAACCGTTTTGGGGCAGACGACACCGCAAATGGTGGCGTCAGTGACCCGCTCGCGGGCAGCATTGTCCCGGGCAGCGCGTCTGATCCCGCTTCGCCAGCCTATTTTCAGCAGACTGTAGGGGATCGTGTCCTGTTCCTCGTGGATCAGTCGACACTGTCACCCGAAGGGCGGGCGACGTTGGACGGGCAGGCTGTGTGGCTGCTGCAGAATGCAGACTATACCGCTGTCATTGAAGGCCATGCAGACGAACAGGGAACACGTGAATATAACCTCGCTCTGGGTGCGCGCCGTGCAGATGCGGCCCGCGCTTACCTTGTGTCTCAAGGTGTTCAAGCGGGTCGCCTGCAAGTTGTAAGCTATGGTAAAGAGCGCCCAATCGAAGTGTGCAGTGAAGAGGCCTGTTACGCCAAGAACCGTCGCGCGGTGACGGTGTTGGCGGGTGGTCTTACCAGCTAGGAAAGATGGTGACTATGGTGCGGTATCTGGCAGTTGCAGCAGTGGCGGCGTTCCTTGGTGGAGCGCCTGCCGCATTTGCGCAGGATGATCAGACGCTGGCGGACATTCGTCAGGAATTGAGCGTTCTGTATGTCGAAGTGCAGCGCCTCAGACGCGAGCTGTCAACGACAGGCGGGGCATCGACAAATCTTGCCGGGGCTGGAGCATTGGATCGTTTGAACGCGATCGAGGCTGAATTGCAGCGGTTGACCGGCAAGACTGAGCAGCTTGAATTCCGCATCGAAAGCGTGGTGCGTGATGGCACAAATCGCGTCGGCGATCTGGAATTCCGTCTGTGTGAGCTTGAGGACGCATGTGACATTGCCAATCTCGGAGATACGCCGACGCTGGGTGGCGGCGAGGCCCCTCAGACGGGAGCGGTGACACCTGCACCGGCCCCGACACCGGAACAGCCGGGCACGCAGTTGGCGGCACAGGAAAAAGCAGATTTTGAGCGGGCGCAGGGGGCGCTCGCCTCCGGTGACTTTCGCGCCGCCGCAGACCAGTTTGCGGCCTTTAATACGACCTACCCGGGCGGACCCCTCGCAGTAGAGGCAGAGTTGCGTCGCGGCGAGGCGCTTGAAGGTCTGGGTGATGTGCGCGAAGGCGCGCGGGCCTATCTGTCGGCCTTCAGTCAGGATCAACAAGGCCAAAATGCACCTGAGGCGCTATTCCGTCTGGGCGCAGCATTGGGGCGTTTGGGCCAAACTCAGGAAGCGTGTGTGACACTTGCAGAAGTTGGCGTGCGTTTTCCCGCTGCCCCTGCCGTTGCAGACGCACAGTCAGCTATGCAGAACATCGGGTGCTCGTAAGGCGATGGGAAACCGGCTCCTTGATGCGGTAGCGGCGGCTTTCGGTCCGCGACCACCCGAGCGTATGGGGGTGGCTGTGTCAGGGGGAGGTGACTCGATCGCCCTGTTGTCCATATTGGCTCGATACGCCTATGAGCAACGTATCGAACTGCATGTCATAACGGTTGATCACGGTTTACGGCCTGAAACCAAGGAAGAAATCAAGGTTGTGACAGGCCTTTGCCACAAGCTTGGTCTGCAACATCACCTCGAATATTGGACCAACTGGGACGGGCATGGCAATTTGCAGGCGCAGGCACGTGATGGGCGTTACACGCTGATGGCTGACTGGGCCTATGCCCACCAGATCACGCATGTCGCACTGGGTCACACGGCGGACGATCAGGCCGAAACAGTTCTGATGCGGATGGCGCGTTCCGGGGGCGTTGACGGGCTGAGTGCAATGTCGCCGCGTCATATTCGTGACGGGATCACTTGGGTGCGTCCGTTTCTGGCTATCCCGCGACTTGACCTGCGGTCTTACTTGCAGGCTGCCGGATTGCTCTGGATTGACGATCCAAGCAACCTCAACCGCGATTTTGAACGTATCCGCATCCGCGATGCGCTGACTGTTCTGGAAACGCTCGGGATTGGTGTAGAAGCCTTGGCGCAAGTCGCAGGCCACATGGCCCAGGCGCGCGAAGCGCTGGATTGGCAAACATTCCTTGCCGCCCGAGAACTGGCCGATGTGCGCAACGGGGCGATTGCGCTTGAGGTGCGTCGCTTTCGGACTTTGCCCACCGAGATCAAGCGGCGCCTGCTCGTTCACTGCCTGACATGGCTTTCCGGCAGCACATATCCACCGCGCCGCGACGCGATGAGCCGAGCGCTGGAGGCTGTTCAGACAGGGCAAACCATCACATTGAATGGCTGTCAGATCTCGACCGAGGACCAGACTGTCTGGCTGTACCGTGAACTGAAAGCTGTCGCAGAAATGGTCGTGGAAGTGGGCGATGTCTGGGATGATCGCTGGTTCGTGGATGGGCCCGACGATGACCCCGATATTGAGGTGCGCGCCCTGGGCTATGACATCCTGCCGGAGCTTGAGAACTGGCGCGACTCCGGGATGCCGAGGGCGGCAATCGCCGTCACACCATCGGTCTGGTACGAGGGGAGATTGGTCGCGGCACCCATCGCGGCACCTGACGATGAGTGGAGCGCAGAGTTGGAAGGTGGGCCAGATGCCTTCTTTGCGGCGCTTTTATCGCATTGAACCTGACGCGAGTCCCCCTATCTTATCACTAACTGTGCTGCTATGTCCGCACATCAGACTTCATCAGGAGAGTATTCTTGGGTAACGCACGCAATATCGCCTTTTGGGTAGTGCTGTTTTTGCTGATCTTGGCCTTGTTCAACCTGTTCGGCGGTTCCGGCAACACGATGCAAAGCCGCGAAATCAGCTATTCGGAATTTGTTGACGCGGTCGAGGACGGCTCGGTCAGCAACGTGACGCTTGATGGAGAGCAAGTGCGCTTTCGTCGTGGCACGGAAGACTTTGTGACCATCAAGCCTGAAGACGCTGAAGTGACAGACTTGTTGATTGCCAATGACATTCCTGTGCGGGCTGAACAGCAACAGCAATCCGGCTTCCAGACGTTCATTCTGTCGTTGTTGCCTTTCTTGCTGCTGATCGGTGTGTGGGTCTATTTCATGAACCGCATGCAGGGTGGCGGCAAAGGTGGCGCCATGGGCTTTGGCAAATCCAAAGCCAAGATGCTGACGGAAAAGCATGGCCGCGTGACCTTTGATGATGTTGCAGGTATCGACGAAGCCAAGGAAGAGCTGGAAGAGATCGTGGAATTCCTGCGCAACCCGCAGAAATTCTCGCGTCTTGGCGGCAAGATCCCCAAGGGCGCTTTGCTTGTTGGCCCTCCTGGCACTGGTAAAACCCTGTTGGCCCGCGCGATTGCGGGCGAGGCGGGTGTGCCGTTCTTCACCATCTCGGGGTCTGACTTTGTTGAGATGTTCGTGGGTGTGGGTGCGTCCCGTGTGCGCGACATGTTCGAACAGGCCAAAAAGAACGCGCCGTGCATTGTATTCATCGACGAAATTGACGCCGTGGGCCGCCACCGTGGTGCCGGTTATGGCGGCGGCAATGATGAACGCGAGCAAACGCTCAACCAGCTGCTGGTCGAGATGGATGGCTTTGAGGCGAACGAAGGTGTCATCATCATCGCCGCCACCAACCGTAAGGACGTTCTGGACCCTGCCTTGCTGCGCCCCGGTCGATTTGACCGTCAGGTCACCGTTGGCAACCCTGACATCAAGGGCCGCGAGAAGATCCTTGGCGTGCATGCGCGCAAGACTCCTCTGGGCCCTGACGTTGATCTGCGCATCATTGCACGCGGCACGCCCGGCTTTTCGGGGGCGGACCTTGCCAACCTTGTGAATGAAGCAGCCCTTGGTGCCGCGCGTATCGGACGCCGGTTCCTGTCCATGGTCGACTTTGAACAGGCCAAGGACAAGATCATGATGGGTGCTGAACGCCGTTCGATGGTCTTGACGCAAGACCAGAAGGAAAAGACAGCCTATCACGAAGCGGGCCACGCCATTGTCGGTATAAAGCTGCCGAAATGCGATCCCGTCTACAAGGCGACGATCATTCCGCGCGGGGGTGCATTGGGTATGGTGATGAGCCTGCCTGAAATGGATAAATTGCAATTGTTCAAGGACGAAGCGGAACAGCAGATCGCCATGACCATGGCGGGCAAGGCCGCCGAAATCCTGAAATATGGCGCTGATTCTGTGTCTTCGGGCCCGGTCGGTGACATCATGCAGGCCAGCCAACTCGCCCGTTCCATGGTCATGCGCTACGGCATGTCCGATCTGGTCGGCAACATCGACTATCAGGAAGCGGCGGCAGGCTATCAGGCCAACGGCGGCGCGGGTGGATTTTCGGTTTCGGCTGAAACAAAGTCGCTGATCGAAAGCGAAGTGAAACGCTTTATCGATGAGGGCTATGCCACCGCCTACAAGATTATCCAAGACAATATGGAAGAGTTTGAGCGGCTTGCGCAGGGTCTTCTGGAGTACGAAACGCTAACCGGTGAAGAGATCAAGCGCGTGATGCGTGGCGAACCGCCCCAAGCGCCAGATGATGAAGATGGCGGCACCGCTGTCAAAGAAGAAAAACCAAGCCTCACGGCGATCCCGAAAGCCAAGAAGAAATCTGGCCCATCGGGGGGCGATGGCGGGATGGAACCGGAGCCAACAGGCTAAGCCGGCGCCCAGAACCAAACCAAGGCCCGTCATTTTGGCGGGCCTTTTCTTTTGCAGGCGTGGTTGTCGTTGCCGAGTGCATTCACTCATCACAGGGTTTGAAACAGCCGCCACAAATCGTCATTGGCGGTTTTGAAGCGAACCGGTCATAGAGCGCTTGCAACCTGTTTGGAGTGATCTGCCATGCCCGCCCTTGTCCCCACATCTTTTACGGCGCGTATCACGTGGTTGGGGCATGTCCCGTCGCGCGCAGCCTCTTTGCGCGCCGTCCCCGTCGAGGCGGTGGACGCAACCCTTGATGGGTTCCCGGGCGAGGACCATGGTGGGGCGACGCGCGCCTCTTGCGTCCGGGTCAAAACGCAATATCCCCAAGGCACAGAGATCCGCAACGTCCGCCAGCTCACGATCCTGAGCGCAGAGGAGTTGGCGCAAACGGCCGCGACCATGGGACTTGATGCCATTGACCCGGCTTGGGTCGGGGCTTCCATGATTATCGAGGGCATTCCGGACTTCACACATGTCCCACCATCGTCGCGCCTGATGTCGGACAATGGTGTGGGCATTGCCATCGACATGGCAAACCGTCCCTGCATCTATCCCGGCAAGGAAATCGAGGCAGAAGCCGCAGGTTTTGGCAAATTATATAAACCCGCGGCCAAGGGACGGCGCGGTGTTACGGCGTGGATCGAACACGGCGGACGGCTGGCTGTGGGTGACGTTCTGACGCTGCACGTGCCAGACCAACCTGTTTGGCCGCACAAGGCTGCTGTCAAAGCGACATAGCGACGTCCTTGATCGTACAACAAAGCTTGATTTATGGTGGTTTGCTCGTAAGGCTGCATTCGACTTTTGCGGATTGCATCTTTGATGGAAATATTATTCGAGATCGCCGGCTTTCTCGGCGTTTTTTTCTACATCAGCGCCTATGCGCTGCTGCAATTCGGCGTGATCAAAGGCAGCAGTTACGCGTACACAATCATGAACCTTCTGGCGTCTGTTCTGGTGCTTGTTTCACTCGTTCAGGCATGGAACCGTTGGTCTGCCATTGTACAGATCAGTTGGATCACCATTTCCATAGTCGGCATGACGCGCATGTGGCTGGTGACACGCGGGTTGCGCTTCAACGCCGAAGAACGCCGCTTGGTCGAGCAGCGCTTTGCCACGATGCGGCCAGTGGATGCGCGCAAGATCCTGAATGCCGGCGCATGGTACAGCGGCGAGGCAGGAGACATGCTCACTCAGCAAGCGGCCCCCGTAAAGCAGCTGAGTTATCTCGCGGATGGCGGGGCCGACGTCTACGTCAACGGACGACCCATTGCGATGGTGCAGGTCGGTGACTTTGTCGGAGAGATCGCATGTCTGGAAAGCGGGCCCGCCAGCGCGACGGTCCGCCTGAGCCGTGCGAGCCGCTATTTCACGATCAGTTCGGACATGCTCCGGCAGCTCGTGAAACGCAATCCCGAGCTGGGTCCTCACCTTGATTACGCCTTGTCCAGCAGTGTTTCCTCCAAACTTCTCGCGACCAACGCGCGATTGGAATCGGTTCTCAAGGAACGAAACACATGTTCCGATCTCGGGTCTTCCGTTTCCGAAATGAAACCGGCGGAGTGATCAGAGGCGCAAGTCCGCTTCAAAATGTCGGAATTGCACGCATTCCCTATGGGCATGCACCTGTATGCAGGCGCAGACAGTTCTTAACAAAGGAACTGCCCACCACGGACTCAAGGGAAGCATCATGGCTTATAAGAGCGATATTGAGATTGCGCGCGACGCGGATAAGAAGCCGATCCAGGAGATTGGGGCC